>NZ_JBWKSZ010000002.1:88886-587791 GCF_059420045.1 Frondihabitans sp. GW821-FHT04F02
TCCTTGTGGGGCGGGCGGATTGCGGCGGTTTGCCTTGTGGGGCGTGCAGCTGGACGGCGGAGTCCTTGTGAGCGCGCAAGGCGTCCTTTGTTAGTGGCGGCGGGCGGCGCGGGCGGCGGCGCGGACGGCGGGCGGGCGCTGGGGTGCGAGTTCCTGCGCGTGCTCGCAAGGAAGTGTTGGGTAGACGTCCTTGTGGGGCGGGCGGATTGCGGCGGTTTGCCTTGTGGGGCGTGCAGCTGGACGGCGGAGTCCTTGTGAGCGCGCAGGGCGTCCTTTGTTAGTGGCGGCGGGCGGCGCGGGCGGCGGCGCGGACGGCGGGCGGCACGGAGCGCAACACGAATTGACCGCGCACGGGCCCCGCGGCTACCGTCGCGGCATGCCCGCGCCCGCCGCCCCGACGCCTGACGCCCCGCGCCCCGACGCCTTCGCCGTGGTGTGGACGACCGCGGACGCGCCCCTCGCCCGCCCCCTCGTCGACGACCTCGCCCGCGACTACGACGCGCGCTACGAGCCCAACGACGGCATCCCGTCGTCGGCGGAGCTGACGCGCTACCCCGTCGAGCTGTTCACGCCCGAGCACGGCGGCGCGTTCCTGATCCTGACCGAGGTCGCGCCGGCCGACCCTGCCCTTGGCGACGCCGCGCCCGACACCGCCGCGCCCGACACCGCCGCGGACGCCGCCGCCACGACCACCCCCGCCGCCCCCACGACCACCCCCGCCACCGCCGTCGCCGGCGGCGCCTTCATCCGCGTCGACGGCGACACCGTCGAGATGAAGCGCGTCTGGACCCACCCCGACCACCGCCGCCGCGGCCTCGCCCGCCGGGTGATGGCCGTGCTGGAGGCCGAGGCGCTGGCCCGCGGCTACACGACCGCGCAGCTCACGACGGGTGCGCGTCAGCCGGAGGCGCTCGGCCTCTACCTGCGCCTCGGCTACGAGCCGCTGTTCGACCTCGACGGCGACTACGAGCAGATCAGCTACCTGAGGTTCCGCAAGGTTCTGGCCAGCCCTGGCGCGTAGCGTCGAGTGCATGAAGGTTACTGTTCTCGGTCTCGGCATCATGGGTCTCGGCGTCGCTCGCACGCTCCTGAGAGAGGGGTTCGACGTCACCGTCTGGAACCGGTCGGCCGAGAAGGCGGCGCCGCTGGCCGATGAGGGCGCGACCGTGGCGGCGTCCCCGGAGGAGGCCGTGGCGAGCGCCGACGTGATCCTGTCGATCCTGTTCGATGCGGACAGCGTGCTGAGCGTGCTCGCTCAGGCGTCCGGCGCGGTCCCGGACGACGCCGTCTGGGTGCAGGCGTCGACGATCGGCCTCGACGGCACGAACCGAGTGGTCGCCGCGGCCGACGACGCGGGCGTGTCGCTCGTCGAGGCCATGATGCTCGGCACGAAGCAGCCGGCCGAGACGGGCAAGCTCGTGATGCTGGCGGCGGGCGACGTGGCGCTGCTCGAGAGGGTGCAGCCGGTGCTCGACGCCATGGGTGCGAAGACGGTCGTGGCCGGCGACCGGGTCGGCAACGGCACGGCGCTGAAGCTCGCCGCCAACGCCTGGGTCGCGACGGTCACGGCGGGGATCGCGCAGTCGATCGCCCTGGCGGAGGCCCTGGGTCTCGACGGCGGGCAGTTCCTGCGCGCGATCGAGGGCGGTGCGACCGACACGCCGTACGCCCACGTCAAGGGCGAGTCGATGCTGTCGGGGGAGTTCCCGCCGTCGTTCGCACTCGACGGCCTGCGCAAAGACCTCAGCCTGATCGGCGAGGCGGCACGGGGCTCCGGAGTCGAGCCGCGCGTGCTCGATGCCCTCGCCGCGACGTACGCGGCGGCGTCGGGCGACGGCCACGGCGGCGACGACATCGCGAGCGTCTACGCGGCGTTCACCCCTCGGGGCTGACCAATTGTTGCGAGTTAGAACAAATTGGTGATGTGAGCGCTCACTCCCGCTAGAGTCTCCGCATGACGTTCACCGCCGAACGCGAGCAGAACTGGGCCGGCACTCACGTGTACGGTGCCTCGCGCATCCTGAATCCCACATCCGTCGACGAGCTGCGCACGATCGTGGCCGCCGAGCCCCGTGTGCGAGCACTGGGCACACGCCATTCGTTCAACGCGGTCGCCGACGGGCCCGGCGTTCTGGTGTCGCCGATCGACATCCCCGCCGACATCGTCGTCAGCGACGACCGCACCTCGGTCGCAGTGGGCGCAGGAACCCGCTACGCCGTCGTCGCCACCGAGCTCGAGCGGCAGGGCCTCGCTCTGCACAACATGGGCTCGCTCCCGCACATCTCCGTCGGCGGGGCGACGGCGACGGGAACCCACGGGTCAGGCGCGGCGAACGGGTCGCTCGCGACCTCCGTGCGCGCCCTGGAGTTCGTCACGGCCGACGGGTCGGTCCGCACGGTCACCCGCGGCGACGCCGACTTCGCCGGCAGCGTCATCCACCTCGGCGCGCTCGGCATCGTGAGCCGCGTCACGCTCGACGTCGAGCCGAGCTACCGCGTGCGCCAGGACGTCTACCTCGGCGTGCCGTGGTCGTCGCTCGAGGGTGCGGGACTGCGCGAGATCATGAGCTGCGCGTACAGCGTCAGCCTGTTCACCGTCTACGGCGACGACATCACCCAGATGTGGGTGAAGACCAGGATCCCCGAGGGCGTCGACGACGTCGAGATGCCCGACGAGCTGTTCGGCGGCAAGCACAACGACAACCGCGTCGCCTTCGTGTCGGAGGACGACAACACGACTCCGATGGACGGCTCCGTCGGCCCCTGGGTCGACCGGCTGCCGCACTTCCGCATCGACCGGAACCCCTCGAACGGCGAGGAGATCCAGACGGAGTACTTCGTGTCGCTCGACGAGGGCGCCGCCGCAATCCAGGCGGTGCGCACGTTGGCCGCGAAGATCCAGCCGCACCTGCTCGTGACCGAGCTGCGCGCCGTCGCCGGCGACGACTTCTGGCTGAGCGAGACGCAGGGGCAGGACTCGCTCTGCATCCACTTCACCTGGGCGAAGCACGTCGACGAAGTCGCCGAGCTGATCCCGCAGATCGAGGAGGTCCTGCGGCCGTTCACCCCGCGCCCGCACTGGGGCAAGGTGAACACGGTGTCGGCGTCCGAGCTCGAAGAGCGCTACCCGCGGCTCGGGGAGTTCCGCGCGCTCGTCGCGAAGCACGACCCCGACGGCAAGTTCTCGGGCGGGTTCCTCGACGAGCTGGTCCTCGGGCGCTGAGCGCGGCTCGGGGGCTGAGCCCGGCTTCGGCGTAAGGCGGCGTCACACGGGCGGCGGCTCGACGGCCGCTGGTTAGCCTTGACGCGTGGACGACGACCTGCAGGCGATGGTCGACTCCCTCGCGCTGAGCATCCAGCGGTCCGTGGCGGTCGACGACGCTCAGCTGCGCCTCGTCCGGTCGAGCGCCCACTTCGGCGACGAGGACGACCTCCGGCTCAAATCGCTGGTCGACCGGCGCGTGCCGGACGGCGTCGCCTCGCACCTGCACCGCCTCGGCGTCCCGTCGTGGCGGACCCCGGGTCACGTGGCCGGCACCCCGGACGACCCGTTCGCGACCCGCTGGTGCGTGCCGCTGCGCACCGGTCTCGAGCTGCTCGGATTCCTGTGGGTCATCGACGACGGCGACCTCACCGACGACCAGCTGTCGCTCATCGCCGACGGGGCGGCGCGCTTCGAGGCCCGCCTGTCGCGCGACGCCGAGACCAGGGCCGGCGTCGATCGCCACCTGCAGAGGCTCGTCCGCGCTCTCGTCTCGCCGTCGGCATCCGAGCGGTCCGCCGCCCTCGACGCGGTCCGAGCCGGAGACGGCGGCGACCTGAGCCGCATCGACACCCTCCCGGCGCTGAGCGTCGTGCGGATCGCGGTCGAGCCGGGTCCGGATCCGTCGGCGGCGAGGCAGGCGCTATCGGCCTCCCTGTCGCGAGGCCTCCGAGCCGGGCTCGCGACGCGTCCGCCGGGCACCTACGCCGTCGCCGTCGGCGAGCGGGAAGCCGCCGCCCTCATCGGCTGGTCGGCCGTCCCCGCCGATGGCGACGCCGAGATCGTGGGCGCGCGGGTCCGCGACGCCCTGGCCCGGACCGACCCGGACGTGGCCGAGGGGTCGACCGTCGGCGTCGGCGGAGCGGTGACCGCGCTCGACGAGGCGCACCTCTCCGCTCGGCAGGCCGCCGTGGCCGTTCGGGCCGCACGCGCGGACGCCGAGCCGCTCCGGCTGTGGTCCCGCCTCGGCGCGAGCGCGCTCGTCGCGGCCATCACGCCAGGCGGGATCGACCTCGAGGTCCTTCCGGAGCCGTTCGCGACGTTGCTGGCAGAGCAGAGTGGCGACACCCGCGCCCTGCTCCTCGCCTACCTCGACAACGCGGGGAGCGCATCGGTCACGGCGAACCAGCTCAATCTGCACCGGTCGACGCTCTACTACCGCGTCGCGCGCTTCGAGCAGGCCACCGGTCTCAGCCTCGACCGCGGCAGGGACCGACTGGCGCTGCACCTGTGGCTGACGCTCGACCGATTCGAGTCGTGAGGGGACGCTCCGGTCGCTGTCGGCACCGCGCGGTAAAGTTCCGCCCGAGCACCCCGAAGCACCGGGGTACGCGGAGGGGTACAGCGTAGAGATGACGCGACAGTTCGATCGGCCGAGAATCGAGGCGGCGGTTGCCGAGATCCTGAGCGCGATCGGCGACGATCCCGCCCGGCCCGGCCTCGCCGATACTCCCCGCCGCGTCGCCGACGCCTACGAGGAGTTCTTCTCCGGGCTCGGGGTCGACGTGAGCGCCCTGATGGGCGCCAGTGTCGTCCCCGCCGACGCCGGCGAGCTCGGCGAGCTCGTCATCGTGCGCGACATCCGGTTCCGGGCGGTGTGCGAGCACCACCTGCTGCCGTTCCTGGGCGTCGCGCACGTCGCCTACGTGCCCGGCACGCAGATCGTCGGGCTCGGCAAGATCCCCGGGCTGGTCGACACGCTCGCGTCCCGCCCCACGCTGCAGGAGCGCCTGGGCGAGGAGATCGCCGACGCGCTGACGTCGTCCGTCGACGCGGCAGGCGTCCTCGTGGTTCTCGACGCGGTCCACGGCTGCGTGACGACCCGCGGCTCGCGGCAGACGCAGAGCTCGACGGTCACGGTGGCGAGCCGCGGCGTGCTCGGCGACCCCGCCGGTCGTGCGGAGGCCATCGCCCTCATCGGCCAGGGGGTCGAGTGACCTCGCTCGAGGCCGCGCCCGGGTTCCGGCTGCCGGCGATCTCGACCCCGGTCCGCCGCATCGGCCGCCGTACCTTCGACTTCGACCGCCAGATCGCCGTCATGGCCATCGTCAACCGCACGCCCGACTCGTTCTACGACCAGGGCGCCACATTCGCGCTCGACCGTGCCGTCGAGGCGGCGGTCGCCGCCGCCTCGGCCGGCGCCGACTGGGTCGACATCGGCGGCGTCAAGTTCGCTCCGGGGCCCGAGCTCTCAGCAGTCGAGGAGGCGGGGCGCGTCGTGCCGGTGGTGGAGGCGCTCGCACAGCAGTCGGATGTCGTGATCTCGGTCGACACGTTCCGACCGGAGGTCGCCGAGGCGGCGATCGCGGCGGGCGCCAGCGTCATCAACGACACCACCGGCCTCGCCGACCCGCGCCTCGCCGACGTGGTCGCGACCAGCGACGCCACCCTCGTCGTCACGCACTCGCTGGCGGCGCCGCGGCAGCCGGTGCCCCGCCCGCACTACGACGACATCGGCGGAGAGGTGGCGGAGTTCCTGCGCGGGCGTGTCGACTTCGCTCTCGAGCGGGGGATCCCCGAGGAGCGCCTGATCGTCGACCCCGGGCACGACCTCAACAAGAGCACGGTGCAGACCCTCGAGCTGACGCGCCGGCTGGCGGAGTTCACGACGCTGGGCCTGCCGGTGCTGGCCGCCGTGTCGAACAAGGACTTCATCGGCGAGTCGCTCGAGCGTGAGAAGCCCGAGCGGCTGGCCGGCTCGATCGCCGCGGCGACCGTCTGCGCGATGCTCGGAGCCCGGATCGTGCGGATGCACGCCGTGCCCGAGTCCGTCGACGCCATGCGCATGGTCGAGGCCGTGCTGGGCTGGCGCGAGCCGGCGAACCCGGTGCACAACCTGTGATCGACGCGCTGTTCCCGACACCGGGGAACGACCTGAGCGACGACGACCTGCTGGCGCTGTACGCGCCGGCCGACCGCTCTGTGCCGCAGCTGCGGGCGAACTTCGTGGCGAGCGTCGACGGGTCGGCGACCGCGTCCGGGCTCTCCGGCGCGCTCGGCGGCCCGGCCGACAAGCGCGTGTTCGACCTGCTGCGGCAGCTCTGCGACGTCGTCGTGGTGGCTGCGGGCACGATCCGCTCGGAGGGGTACGGGGCGATGCGCCTGCCGGCGTCGGCCGAGCAGTGGAGGCGGGCGCAGGAACTCGCGCCCCAGCCCGCCTTCGCCATCGTGACGGGGCGCCTCGACCTCGACCCGTACTCCGACGTGTTCGCGAAGGCGCCGGTGCGACCGCTCGTGCTGACCGCCGCCTCGGCCGACGCGGATCGGCGTGCGGCGCTCGCCGAGGTGGCCGACGTGGTCGACTGCGGCGACGACACGGTCGAGCCGCGGCGTCTCGTCGAGGTGCTCGTCGCGCGCGGCCTGACGCAGATCCACTGCGAGGGCGGGCCGTCGCTGCTCGGCGCCCTGATCGAGTCCGACGTGCTCGACGCGCTCTGCCTCACGATCAGCCCGGCGCTCGAGGGCGGCTCCGGCCCCCGGATCACGCACCGCGCCGCCGGCGCCGCGCCGATCGACCTGCGGGCGATGACGCTCGACCACGTGCTGAACGCCGACGGCATGCTGCTGACGCAGTACTCGCGGAGGCGCTGACCGCGACCGGTCGCGACACGTGTCGAGGTGGCGACCGCACATCCGCGACAGGTGCCGACCGACTGGGCTCCGGCCGCCGAATAGCATCGAGCATGCCCATCGATCAACCGAACCCTGCCGCCGCGGCTCGTGGCTCTGTGCACGTCGTGGGCGCGGGCATCCTCGGCCTCTCGGCCGCCTGGCACCTCCATCTCGCGGGCTATCGCGAGATCACCGTCGTCGATGCCGGGCCCGCCCTCCACGGCACGACGCCGGCGGGCGCCGGGTTCGTGCTTCCTGCCGCCGCCGACGAGAGCCGCCGGGGCGGCACGTTCGCGGTGCCGATCTCGCACTACTCGCTCGACTTCTACCGTCGGCTCCACTCCGACGGCCACGACATCGAGTTCGGCGAGCACGGCAACATCGTCATGGCGACCACCGAGTCCTTCCTCGCGGAGTCGGCGGCCGGAATCGCCGGTCATCCCCTGGCCGATCCCGGCACCCGGGTGCTGAGCGCCGCCGACGTCGTGAGCCTCACCGGAGGCGCGGTGGACGGCGCCGCGATCACGGGCGGCGTCTTCATGCCCAGAGCCGGCCAGGTGACCACTTCTCGCGTCGTCGAGGTCCTGACCGCGCTGCTCGAGGCGGAAGGCGTGCAGATCGTCTACGGTGCCCGCGTCACCGCCCTCCAGACGGCCGACGGGCGTGTCTCCCTCCTGAGCACGTCCGTCGGCGACCTCCCCGTCGAGGCTGTCGTCCTCGCAGGTGGAGCGTGGCTGAACGCTCTGCTCGAACCCCTCGGCACCCGGCTCCCGCTGCTGCCGATGGTGGCCACGCGGTTCGTCACGGCGGATGCCGGGCTCGCCGCCGATATGCCGACGATCCAGAGCCGGGACCTCGGGCCGATGTGGCTCCGCAACCTGCACGGGTCGTTCTCGTGGGGTGCCGGCCCCGGCTATCGGAGCTCGCGACTGGTCCGCGCCTCGGGGGTCGACACCGGAGTCGCCGTCGGACGCCCCCGTGCCGACGTGCTCGTCGACGCCCTCCGGGTGCACCAGCCCGTGATGGAGCACGTGTTCCCGGCGCTCGCCGATGTCGAGGTCGTCACCGTCATCCAGGGTCAGCCCGTCTGGACCGCCGACGGCCGCGGCTACGTCGGCGAGGTCCCGGGTGTCGACGGCCTGTGGGCGCTCGGCGGAGACAACGAGAGCGGCGTCATGAACGGACCCGGGATGGGCCGGCTCCTCGCCGACATCGTCACCGGCGCCGACGACCCGATCGCCGATGTCGCGGCCTTCCGTCTGGACCGCCTCCCGCAGGCCGACTTCCCGACCGAGGAGTCCATCGAGGCCTTCATCGCGTCCGAGGGCGACCGCGTCGCGCACGCGTTCACCGATTGATCCACCTCGCCACAGCAGGCACACCTCCCCACCACCGATCGATAGGCCCTTTCATGCGACTGAAGTCCCGGCTCGCCGTCCCCCTCGTCGGAGCAGCGCTTCTCGCCGTCCTCTCCGGCTGCGTCAGCGTCTCCTCCGACTCCGTCGACGACAGCTCGTCTGACACCATCACCCTCGGGACCACCGACAAGGTGACCGCCCTCGACCCCGCCGGCTCGTGGGATACCGGGTCGTTCGCCATCCAGACCAACGTCTACGGCGAGCTCCTCAACTTCAAGCCGGGCACGACGACGCCGGTTCCCGACCTGGCCGAGTCGGCCGAGTTCACGACCCCGACGACCTACACGGTGAAGCTCCGCTCGGGCGAGAAGTTCTCGAACGGGCACGCGCTGACGTCGTCCGACGTCAAGTTCTCGTTCGACCGCATGATCTCGATCGCAGACGCGAACGGCCCGTCGTCCCTGCTGTCGAACGTCGAGAGCGTCGCCGCTCCCGACGACACGACGGTCGTCTTCACGCTCAAGCAGGGCGACGACCAGCTCTTCCCGCAGGTGCTCGCCTCGCCCGCCGGCTTCATCGTCGACGAGGACGTCTTCTCGGCGACGAAGCTGACCGCCGACGCGACGATCGTCGCCGGGAACCCCTTCTCGGCGCAGTACCGCCTCAAGCAGTACACCCCGTCGCAGATCGCCGACTACGTCGCCAACACGAACTACGACGGCGTCCTCGGCTCGCCGAAGACGAAGAACATCCTCGTCACGTACTACACGAGCGCCACCGACCTCAGGCTCGACGTCGCCGACGGCAAGGTCGACATCGCCTCGCGCGCCCTCTCGCCGACCGACATCGTGTCGCTCCAGAAGAACTCCAAGGTCGCGATCCACACGGGGCCCGGCTCGGACATGCGCTTCGTCGTCTTCAACTTCGACACGATGGCATTCGGCACGAAGTCATCCGACCCCGACAAGGCCAAGGCCCTCGCCGTCCGCCAGGCCATCGCCGACGTCGTCGACCGGGCCGCGATCGCGAAGGACGTCTACAAAGGCACCTTCTCGCCGCTCTACTCGGTGATCCCGGCGGGCCTCGCCGGAGCGACCGACGCCTACAAGACCGCCTACGGCGACGGTGAGGGCGGCCCGGACGTCGCGAAGGCCGAGGCCGTGCTGAAGGCCGCCGGCATCACGGCGAAGGTCCCGGTCAAGCTGCAGTTCAACACCGACCACTACGGTGCTTCGTCGTCGGACGAGTACTCCGAGCTGGCCGATCAGCTCAACGCCTCCGGCCTGTTCACCGCCACCACGCAGTCGACCCTGTGGGAGCAGTACCTGAAAGACATCGCGGCGGCCGAGTACCCCCAGTTCCAGCTCGGCTGGTCGGCCGACTACCCCGACTCCGACAACTACTTCAACGTGATCTACGACCCGGCCTCGTCGCCCGCCTTCATCAACAACGGGGCGCGCGACGCGAAGCTCAACGAGCTGATCGCCGGCGAGAAGGTCGAGGCCGACGCCGCCGAGCGGACCACCCTGATCGAGGAGGCCCAGACCCGCGCCGCCGAGGTGCTGTCGACGCTGCCGCTGCTGCAGGGCAAGCTCGTCGCGGTCTCGGGGACCGACATCACCGGCATCGACTCGACGCTCGACGCGTCGAACCGGTTCCGCTTCGGAGTGCTCGGCCGGAAGTAGCTAGCGCGCCAGCGCGAAGCGCGACGGCGGGCGATCGCCCGCCGTCGCGAGGTCGGCGAGAATCCGGCCCACGGTCGGCGTGAACTTGAAGCCGTGCCCTGAGAAGCCGGCGCCGACCGTGACCGGGCCGACGCGGTCGAGCACGAAGTCGGTCGTGTCAGTCGACGTGTAGGTGCAGCTGATCTCGGCGAAGTCGTCGGGGTCGACGCCCGGAAGCCAGTCCGCCGCGTACCGCCGGAGGGCGTCGAGCTGCACGGGCTCCGACTCGAAGGTGCGGGCATCGGGGTCTGTCACCAGTCCGGTGCCGTGCCAGCCGACCTTGACGCCCTCGCCGGGCGTGAGCATGCCGTAGACGTCGGAGTACCAGTAGTCGCCCGACTCGCTCGAGCGGTCGTGCAGGTGGTTGAACGAGGGCCAGGCGTCGCCCCCGAGCGCGGGTCTGAGGGCGAAGTGGGCGGGCTGCTCCTGCGTGACGACGAGTCGCGGCAGCCGGATCCGGTCGCCGAGCAGCTTCTCGGTCCAGGCGCCGGCCGTGACGACGAGCGACCGGGCTCGCACGGTGACGACCCGCCCGTCGGTCTCGAGGTCGACGTCGGCGTGGTCGTCGGCCACTCGGATGTCGACGGCGCGCGTCGCGTGCCTGACCTCGGCGCCGAGCGACGTCGCCACCCGCTGCAGCGCCGCGACCGAGGCATCGGCGCGCACGCGGCCGGAGTCGGGCGAGAACAGCACGCGCGTATCGAACCGCATTCCGGGCCACCGCTCGTGCGCCTCTTCCGGGCGCAGGAACTCGGAGCGCACGCCCGTCCCGGCCAGCGCCGCGCGCACCGCGTCGAACGAGGCCCGTGATTGGCCGTCGCCGTTGCGCGGGCCCTCGCCGTGGTTCACCAGGCCGACGAGGTCGAGCAGCTCGGCGCCCGAGGCGGCCTCGAGCTCCTCCCACAGGCGTCGTGCCTCGACGAGCATGGCCACGTAGTCGGGCTCGGAGTAGGCGACGTTGAAGTTGCGGAACTCGCCGTGCGAGGCGCCCATCGCGTGGCCGGGCTCGAAGCGCTCCGCGAGGAGCACCTCGCGGCCGCGTCGGGCGAGGGCCCAGGCTGTGGCGGAGCCCATCGCGCCGCCCCCGACGATCAGCGTGTCGACGTGTTCGATGTTGGGTCCTCTCGTGGCCGTCGTTCAAAGGTACGGCGAGTGCGACAGCCGGGTGGCCGACAATCGTCGGAATCCGGAGTCGTCACCTCGACCAGGTGCCGCCGGCGGCCTCCGTCGCGGTGGACCGGATGCGCCCGCGACGATCGGTACCATAGGTCGCATGCAGGATTTCGGCGACTTCATCCAGTGGCTGACCGACTCGGCCAGCCAGCTGCCGACGACGCTCGTCTGGGGCCTCGGATTCGCGTTCGCCTTCCTCGAGTCGGGGCTCGGCCTCGGCTTCTTCGTTCCGGGCGAGACCGTCGTGACAATTCTGGCGGCGACGTTCGAGTCGGTCCCCGCCGTCCTCGTGATGCTCGTCGTCGTGGCCGTCGGCGGATCGCTGGGCGACCATGTCGGCTACACGATCGGCCGCCGGATCGGCCCCCGCATGCGCGAGACGAAGCTGATCCAGAAGCTCGGCACGAAGAACTGGGACCGCGCCGTCGGGGTGCTCGAGAAGCGCGGCGCCCTCGCGGTCTTCCTGACGCGGCTCGTTCCGGTCGTCCGGACTCTCACTCCTGCCGCGGCCGGCGTCGCCCAGGTGCCCTACCTCGCCTTCCTCCCGGCCTCGCTCCTCGGCGCCCTGACCTGGTCGACCCTCTACGTCGGCATCGGCTACCTCGTGCGGTCGTCGCTCGACGTGATCCAGAAGTACCTGGGCTCGGCCGGCTGGCTGGTGCTGGGGGCGGTCCTCGTCGTCGCGGTGATCGTCATCATCGTGCGCATCGTGCAGAAGCGCGCGCCCGCCGACGATCAGCGCGCGGTGATCGGCAACGGCGCCGAAGCCGGCACCATGCCGCCGGCCAAGGGCGTCATCGGCTCGCTGCGGTACCGGCTGTTCCAGCAGGACGAATGGCGGACGATCCCGAACGCCGTGTCGGCGGTGCGGATCCTCCTGCTGCCGGTGTTCGGAATCCTGCTCGTGCTCGAGCACTACTGGGCGTCCATCGTCGTGCTCCTCGTGGTCTTCCTCAGCGACTTCGTCGACGGGTTCGTCGCCCGACGCTTCCACATGACCAGCGTCCTCGGCGCGTGGCTCGACCCCGTCGCCGACCGCCTCACCGTTCTGATCGTCGGCGTCTCGTTCGTCGCCGCGCAGATCGTCCCGTGGCAGACGGTCGTGATCCTTCTGATCCCCGACGTCCTGATGGGGATCTGGGCGGTGGCCGCCTTCAACGGCGCCCCCGACGTGAAGGTCTCGTTCATCGGCAAGGTCCGCACCACCCTGCTGTTCGTCGGGCTGTTCCTGATGCTGGTCGGAATGGCGGTGCCGTCGGTGTACCGCGTGTTCGTGGGCGTCGGATTCGTGCTCTTCCTGCTCGGCATCATCGGCCACTACATGGCGATGACTCACAACGCGCGGGGCATGCTCGGCCTCTGGCAGCGGTCGCGGGCGGCGGGGCGGGTCGACGCGGCGTAGCCTGTCGGTTCGGGAGGGGCGGCGGCAGTTCCTGCGCCCTCTGTCTTTTTGCAGGCTGCGCAGGTTGTTCACCTTCGTGACCCCTGTTCGTTATCCGGGCTTCGTAGGTTTCTCTCGGCACCCTCCGCCGAGATCAGAGAGAAGAACATGCGCACTCGCCCCACCCGCCGAGCCGTCGGCACGGCCGCCGTCGCAGCACTGGCCGCCGTCGCCCTCGTCGCGACCCCGATCGCCGCCACCGCCGCGACCACGTACCCCAGCGACACCACGGCACCGGCGCTCACCCCGCTGCTGACCGGCTACAACCAGTTCTGGACCTCCGACGGCAAGAACGACCTCCATGGCTCGGTCGAGGACAACGCGACACTCGCCCTCAACGACAGGCTCGCCGTCTGGATCAACAACAACGCCACGGCGAAGCAGCAGTTCCGCGCCCTGCAGAATTCGGAGTACCAGACCAGCGACGGCACCGCCTACGACCAGTCGGTCTCGATCGCCGACGGCCTCGGCTCGGTCATCTCCAAGCTCTACGTCAAGGGCACCGTCAGCGGCGACCTGCCGCTGACCACCGCGCTGGTCAACTCGTCGACGGGCACCTCGGGCGCCTACGTCGGCACCAGCGTGCCGAAGGCCGCCTTCAGCTACCCGCGGCCCTTCCTCCCCAGCGACGCGAGCTCGCCCGCCGTGTCGGGCGACGCCGCCGGCTGCGCCCCCGCGACGGTGAACGCGTCGTCAGTGCAGAGCAACCGCACCGGAAAGAGCTACGCCGACGCGGCCGGAAACCTGAAGATCAAGCGCGTCGCCGACACGGTCGACGCGACGCACGAGTTCTCGAACAGCGACGTCGCCCTGTCGGCCGGCTACGGCACCGTGGGCATCTGCACCGGCGGCTCGTACCCGTCGGGTCACACCACGACGGCCTACCAGGCCGGACTCTCGCTGGCCGAGCTCCTGCCCGAGCTCGCCCCCGAGATCCTCGCCCGCACCTCCGAGGCCGGCAACAACCGCATCGTGCTCGGCGTGCACTACCCGCTCGACATCGTCGGAGGCCGCATCTCGGGCGAGGCCGCTCTCGCGACCCGCATGTCGGACGCCGCCTACGTGAAGGGCGTCATCGCTCCCGCCCGCGCGGAGCTCGTCGCGTACATCAAGTCGCAGACGCACACCACTCTCGCCAAGACGCTGAAGACCCAGAAGTCGTACGCCGACAATCCCTACGGCGGCAAGAAGATGCCCGGCGGAACCGCGCAGATCGTCACCGACCGCCGCTCGGCCGTCAACGTCTACACCGACCGCCTGACGTACGCCTTCCCGAAGACGGGCGCTACCGGTGCAGCGGCGTCCGTGCCGGCGGGCGCGAGCAGCCTGCTCCTCACGGCCTACCCGACGCTCACGGACGCCCAGCGCACCTCGGTGCTCGCGCAGACCGAGATCGCCTCGGGCTTCCCGCTCGATCAGACCCGCAAGGCGACCGGCTCGTGGGAGCGGCTCAACCTCGCGAAGGCGACCAGCGCCATCGTCCAGGTCACCAAGAACGGCACCGTGAAGGTGCTCTCGACCGGTGGCGTGGCGAAGGTCGTCAAGGCCGTCGAGTAGGGCACAGGTCAGTACGGTCGGCCGGGTCTCCGCTCTTGCGGGGGCCCGGTCGTCTGTGCGGGCGCAGGGCAATCGCATCGCCGGCGTCCAGCCCGTCGAAAGCCGCGGCCCCGATGGTTGACACGTCAGGAAGCCACGAACCGAGAGGGCCGCATGAACATCCGCGCCAGAGGGATCCGCAACGCCCGCGCCGTGACCGCCGCCGTCGGGGCCGTCGGCGTCGTCATCGCTGCCGTCAGCGGTATCGCCGTCTTCAACCAGAGCGCCGACGCGTCGGCCGATGCCGCCACCACGCCGGGCTCGTCGACCTCGTCGACTGCGACCGACTCGGCCACCGAAGAGCCGTCGAGCTCGTCGTCGTCGGCGTCGGCGTCGGCGTCGGCGTCGGCCTCCGCTGAGCCGTCGGACACCTCGTCGTCCGAGAGCTCGTCGTCCGGCATCAGCAGCGGCACGTCGTCGGGCTCCTCCGACGCGACGTCGTCCGGCTCCTAGCCCAAGGCCGTCTGCGGGCACGGCGAGACTCCAGCGTTGGCCCCTCGGCGGGGCCGATCAAGGGCCAAATCTGGAGTCTCGCCACCCGCAGAAGGCTGGCTACGAGCAGGTGTAGGTCACGCCGTTGACCTGGTGCGTGCCCGGACCGAGGTCGGCGCACTTGGCGGCGACGCCCGCGATGGCGATGCCGCCGATGATCCCGCCGATGATCGTGAGCGCGAGCACGACGCTCGCGATGATGATGCCGGCCGTGGCGA
The DNA here is from genome assembly GCF_059420045.1 of Frondihabitans sp. GW821-FHT04F02. NCBI lineage: Bacteria > Bacillati > Actinomycetota > Actinomycetes > Micrococcales > Microbacteriaceae > Frondihabitans > Frondihabitans sp. GW821-FHT04F02. The sequence continues at coordinate 103,763 of NZ_JBWKSZ010000002.1, forward strand.
GGCCACGCGGCCGGCCGTCGCGGGGCGCGGTGCGGAACGCGATGATGGACAGGATGAGCCCGACGACGCTGAGCACGCCGAGGAAGGCGAGGATGAACCCGACGATGGCCATCGGCGAGGTGCCCTGGCGCACGGCACCCGGGTTGTAGCCCTGCTGCCCGTCGTACGGCTGCGGAGACCCGTAGCCCTGCGGCTGGCCGGAGCCCTGTCCGTATGCCGGCGGCTGTCCTCCGCCTGCCGGAGGCCCGCTCTGGTAGGCCGGCTTGCCGTCGTCGTCCGGTGTCCGTGCGTCGCTCATGTGATCCCCCTTGTTCGTGATGGTGCGTGCAACAGTAGGCCACTGGCGCCCAGGGCGCATTCCGGGTCCTCATAAGAACCGCAGGGCGACGACAGGGCAGGCCGAAAGGTGCGGCCGCGACAGTGGAGGTCCCGACGGAAGGACCAGCCATGACCCAGCACTCCCCGCAGGCGGCCACGACCCTCACGGCCGCGACCGAGTGGCCGCTGTGGAGCACGACGGCGCGCATCGTCGTCACGGACGCCGTGGCGCTGACCCGCGCCCGGCAGATCGCCGACCGGATCCTGGCCGACGTCGAGATGGCGGCGAGCCGGTTCCGCGCCGACTCGGAGGTCCGGCGGATCCAGGACCGCGCCGGGGAGGGCGTCGAGGTCAGCGACATGCTGGCGGCGCTCGTGCACCAGGCGCTGCTCGCCGCCCGCGTCACCGACGGCGACGTCGACCCCACGCTCGGCGGGGTGCTCGACGGCCTCGGCTACGACCGCGACGTCAGGATGCTGCCCCGCGCCCAGCACGGCGACGAGGCGTCGTTCTCGATCTCGGTGGCGGTGCCGCGCGAGCCCGGCTGGTCGCGCGTGCGGCTGGACGGGCGGGTGCTGACAGTTCCTGCGCCCCTCCGGCTCGACCTCGGCGCCACGGCGAAGGCCGTCGCCGCCGACCTCTGCGCGACGGCGATCGCCTCCGAGCTGCACTGCGGCGTGCTCGTCAGCCTCGGCGGCGACATCGCCACGGCCGGGCGGGCGCTGGGCGACGGCTGGCAGGTGACGGTGCAGGATCTCGCGGACGACCCGGTGTCGCGCATCACCGTCTCCGACGGCTTCGCGGTCGCCACCTCCAGCACGCAGAAGCGCCGGTGGGTGCATGACGGCCGCCAGGTGCACCACATCCTCGACCCGCGGCTCGGCCTGCCGGTGCCACCGGTCTGGCGGAGCGTCACGGTCGCGGCGCCCGACTGCTTCCACGCGAACACCCTCTCGACGGCCGCGATCGTCAAGGGGCGCCGCGCGATCGACTGGCTGACCCGCCGCGGCATGCCGGCCCGACTCGTCGACACGCACGGCGACGTCGTGCACCTGAACGGCTGGCCCGACGACGAGACCGCTCCGCACCGCCACGCCGACCGCTGGGCGAGCTGACGTGGACGACGCCCTCTGGGCCATCGGCCGAGGCACCGGCATCGCCGCGCTCGTGCTGTTCACGGGGTCGATCGTGCTCGGCATCATCACCCGGTCGGGCCGGCCGCTGCCGGGACTCCCGCGCTTCTCGGTGACGCTCGTGCACCGCAACGTGTCGCTCGCGGCCACCCTCTTCTTGCTCGTGCACATGGGCACGCTGTTCTTCGACCCGTACGCGCAGCTGAACCTGCTCGACCTGGTGGTGCCGTTCTTCGGCGAGTACCGGCCGTTCTGGCAGGGCCTCGGCACGGTCGCGTTCGACCTCGTCGGCGTGATCGTCGTGACGAGCCTCCTCCGCAACCGGCTCGGGCCCCGCGTCTTCAAGGCCCTGCACTGGTCGGCCTACGCGCTCTGGCCGATCGCGCTGGCGCACGCCATCGGCAACGGCACGAACGGCACCGACGGCTGGTTCCTCGCGCTCGCCGGGGCCTCGGTGCTCGCCGTGCTGGTCGCCCTCGGCTGGCGGCTGTCGTCGCGCTACGTCGAGTTCCGCGGAGTTCGACTCGGAGAGATCTCATGACCATGACCCAGCCCATCCGTACCAGCGTCGCCGGCCCCACCGGGGTGCGCCGCCTGTTCGCGGCATCGGCACCCGACCTCGCGTCGCACCTCGCCGCATTCGGCCCGATGCCCGCCGCCTTCGACGAGGGCCATCTGATCGCCGAGCTCGACGACTCAGGCCTGACGGGGCGGGGCGGCGCCGGGTTCCCGACCTGGCGCAAGCTCATCGCCGCGGCCGAGTCGGTGCCGTCCAAGCGCGGACCCGCGGTCGTCATCGCCAACGGCGCCGAGGGCGAGCCGCTCAGCAGGAAGGACGCCGCTCTCCTGCGCAGCGCCCCGCACCTCGTGCTCGACGGGCTCCTCCTGGCAGCGGCCACGATCCGCGCCGGCGACGTCGTGCTCTACGCACCGGCCTCGTCGCTCGAGCCGGTGGCGCGGGCCATCGCCGAGCGTCCCGATGCGGGCCGTGTGCGTCTGGTCGCCGCCCGTGACACGTTCCTATCAGGCGAGGCGTCGGCCGTGGTCAGCGCGGTCGGCGGCGGGCCCGCGATCCCGCGCGACCACCCCACCCGGATGACCGAGGCGGGCCTGCGCGGAGCCCCGACCCTCGTGCAGAACGTCGAGACCCTCGCCCACGTGGCGCTGCTCGCCCGGTTCGGGGCCACCTGGTTCCGCCAGGCGGGAACCCCCGACGACCCCGGCACGCGCCTCGTCTCGCTCAGCGGCGACCTCCCGGTGCCGGCCGTCTTCGAGGTGCCCGGCGGCGTGCCGCTCGCCGACGCGCTGGGCGCCGCGGGAGCCTCCGTCGACGGCCTCCGAGCCGTGCTGGTCGGCGGCTACCACGGCGCCTGGGTTCCGGCGTCGGCGCTCTCCACCCGGTTGTCGACGCAGGAACTCGCGCCCTTCGGCGCAACCCCCGGCGCCGGAATCCTCATGGCCCTCGGCACGCACCGATGCGGCCTCGACGCCGCCGCAGAGATCGCGGCGTACCTGGCCGGCCAGTCCGCCCGCCAGTGCGGCCCGTGCGCCAACGGCCTGCCGCGGCTCGCCGACGTGCTGCGGCGCCTCGCTGCCCGCGACCGGGCCGAGTGGCTCCCCGGCGAGGTCGACCGGCTGGCGCGGTTGGTCGCCGGGCGCGGCTCGTGCCACCACCCCGACGGAACGTCGCGCATGGTCCTGAGCGCGCTCACCGTCTTCGCCGACGACGTGCGCGAGCACCTCGCCGGACGCTGCGTGGTGACGTCGTGACCCGCGTCGACGTGCCGTTCGGGCGGCGGGCCGTCGGTGCGCGCGGCGCGCGTCCGGCCGATGTCGACGCCGCGCCCCGCGCGGCGGGCGACGGCACGCTCCACATCGACTGGACGCGCTGCGACGGCCGCGGGCTCTGCACCGAGCTCCTGCCGGAGCTGCTCGACCGCGACGAGTGGGGCTACCCGCTCGCGCGCGCCGGGTCGGGATCGGACGTCGCCGTGCCCGCCGAGCTCGCCCGGGCAGCCCGCCAGGCGGTCGCGCTGTGCCCGCGCGCGGCGCTGCGGCTGGGGTGAGCGGCGCCTGCGCAGTTCCTGCGGCCGGAGTCGCGCTCTCGAAGCGACCACAGGGCACCTCGAACCCGGCAGGCATAGCCTTCAGGCATGACACGCCTCACGACGCCCTTCGGGGCCAAGTCCACCGCCGCCGAAGTGCTCGAGGGGATCGACCTCACCGGGAAGCGCGCGGTCGTCACCGGCGGGGCCTCCGGCATCGGCATCGAGACCGCGCGGGCGCTCGCCGGCGCCGGAGCCGACGTCACGCTGGCCGTCCGCAACGAGGTCGCCGGGGCCGAGGCGGCGGCCGACATCGCGTCGACCACGGGGTCCACGACGGTCGCGAGCCGCTACCTCGACCTGCAGAAGCGCGAGACGCTCGCCGCGTTCGCCGACGCCTGGGACGGCCCGCTCGACATCCTCGTCAACAACGCCGGCATCATGGCGACGCCGCTCGAGCGCACTCCCGACGGAAACGAGCTGCAGTTCGCGAACAACCACCTCGGCCACTTCGCCCTCGCCGTCGCCCTGCACGACGCGCTGGCCTCGGCCCGCGACGGGGCCCGCATCGTGTCGCTCAGCTCCACCGGGCATCTGGCCTCCGACGTGGTCTTCGACGACCTCGCCTTCGAGCGCCGCGAGTACGACCCCTGGCTCGGCTACGGCCAGTCGAAGACCGCGAACGTGCTCTTCGCCGTCGGCGTCTCACAGAAGTGGGCCGACGACGGGATCACCGCGAACGCCGTCCACCCCGGCGGCATCATGACGAACCTGCAGCGGCACCTCGACCCCGACTTCGCCAGGAAGGCCGGCTGGGTCGCCGAAGACGGCACCCCGAATCCCGCCTTCAAGACCACGGAGCAGGGCGCGTCGACGTCGGTGCTCGTCGCGGCATCGCCCCTGGTGGACGGCATCTCGGGCCGCTACTTCGAAGACGCCAACGAGGCCCTGCCCCACGACCCCGACGGCCCGCGCTCGGGCGTCGCCGCGTACGCGGTCGACCCGTCGTCCGCCGAGCGCCTCTGGGCGGTGTCGCTCGACCTCACGCGGTAGACGGGTCGAGGGGTACGCGCAACCCCTTGTGCGCCAGTCCTGAACGCGTAGAACTGAACGATGAAGCGAATCACCTACGGCGGCCGCTCGCTCGTCACCGCGGCCGTCGTGGCCGACGCTCTGCTCGACTACGCGGTCCACGTCGCCGGGCGCGGCGTGGCCGTGGTGGTGGAGGTCCCGGTGCTGGAGGAGAACGGCGACATCGCCTCCCACGCCCTCCTGCTCGGCCCGGGGACCGCGCTCGACGTCGTCGACATCGACGGCTACATGTCCGCCAGTCGCGACGGGGAGTTCGCGATCCCCGACTTCCCCCCGCTGATGGTGCACGCGATGTCGCTCGATCCGGCCGACGCGCCCGAGCTCGCCGATCCCTTCGAGATGCTCCGCGTCGAGATGGCGCCGCGTCCGGCGTAGCGGCTAGGCCTCCTGATCCGGCCGTCACACCAGTCCGCCGCGTGGCACCCGGGCCGATCGCGAGTGCGTGGGCCGAACGGAGGGGGCGCAGGAACGGGCAGCCCGCCGGCGAGCCGCGAGTTCCTGCGCCGCTCGCCGGGCCGGCCCGGACGCCGTCACACCCCCGCCCCGCGCCCGAAACACTCCCGCAACACCGTCGGCCTAGGTTCGTCACATGGGAGACCTCTTCGACGGCTATGCCGGCGTCAGCCACGGCAGGGCCGGCGGCGCGGCCACGGGCGCATGGGACGAGATGTTCCTGCGCGCCGGCGGTCCACGCGCCATGTACCGCGAGATCCATGCCGCGCTCGAGAGCATGACGCAGGACGAGCTGCGGGGCCGCACGGCCGCCCTCGCCGACTCGTACCTCGCCCAGGGCGTCACATTCGACTTCGCCGGCGAGGAGCGGCCGTTTCCGCTCGACGCGGTGCCGCGCGTCATCGAGCAGGCCGAGTGGGTGGACGTCGAGAAGGGCGTCAAGCAGCGGGTCAAGGCGCTCGAGGCGTTCCTCGCCGACGTCTACGGCCCGCAGCGCGCTGTGGCGGACGGCGTCATTCCGGCGTCGCTGATCACGTCGTCGAGCCACTTCCACCGGCAGGCCGCCGGCATCGACCCCGCCAACGGCGTGCGGATCCAGGTGTCGGGAATCGACCTGATCCGCGACGAGGCAGGCGCCTGGCGCGTGCTCGAGGACAACGTGCGAGTGCCCTCGGGGGTCAGCTACGTCATCTCGAACCGCCGGGTCATGGCGCAGACCCTGCCCGAGCTGTTCGTCTCCATGCGGGTGCGGCCGGTCGGCGACTACCCGAACAAGCTGCTCCACGCGCTGCGCAAGAGCGCCCCGGTCGGCGTCGAGGACCCCACCGTGGTCGTGCTCACGCCCGGCGTCTTCAACTCGGCGTACTACGAGCACACGCTGCTGGCCCGCCTGATGGGCGTCGAGCTCGTCGAGGGCCGCGACCTCTACTGCTCGGGCGGCCGCGTCTGGATGCGCACCACCGCCGGCCCGCAGCGCGTCGACGTGATCTACCGCCGTGTCGACGACGAGTTCCTCGACCCCCTGCAGTTCCGCGCCGACTCGGTGCTCGGCTCGCCGGGCCTCCTGATGGCGGCGCGCCTCGGCACCGTCACCATCGCCAACGCGGTCGGCAACGGCGTCGCCGACGACAAGCTCGTCTACACGTACCTGCCCGACCTGATCCGCTACTACCTCGGCGAGGAGGCGATCCTGCCGAACGTCGACACCTGGCGCCTCGAAGACCCGGGCGCGCTCGAGGAGGTGCTCGACCGGCTCGACGAGCTCGTCGTCAAGCCCGTCGACGGCTCGGGCGGCAAGGGCCTGGTGGTCGGACCGGCCGCGTCCAAGCCGGAGCTCGACGAGCTCCGAGCTCGACTCATCGACGACCCGCGGGGCTGGATCGCGCAGCCGGTCGTCCAGCTGTCGACGATCCCGACGCTCGTCGACGACGGCCTCCGGCCCCGCCACGTCGACCTCCGCCCCTTCGCGGTCAACGACGGCGACGACGTCTGGGTGCTGCCCGGCGGCCTCACGCGCGTCGCGCTCCCCGAGGGGCAGCTCGTCGTCAACTCGAGCCAGGGCGGCGGATCGAAGGACACCTGGGTGGTCGGCGTCGACGCCGGCACCTGGGTGGCGGGGCACAGCGTCTCCGAGCTGGTCGGCGAGCAGGCGACGCCCACGTCGTCGATCCCGATCATCGCGGCCGACCACGTGCCCGACCACTCGCCCGAAGACGACCCCAAGCGCGACCAGCAGTCGCAGCAGCAGCAAGCGCAGGTTCCCGGACCCCACAACGTCACCCAGGAACAGCAGCAGCAACAGGAAGGCACGTCATGCTGAGCCGGATCGCCGAGAGCCTCTTCTGGATCGGCCGGTACATCGAGAGGGCTGACGGCACCGCCCGCATCCTCGACGTGCACCTCCAGCTGCTCCTCGAAGACCCCTGGATCGAGGAGGACGCCGCCTGCCGGTCGCTCCTCTCGGTCATGGGGTCGGAGGCGCCCGAGGGCGTCGAGATCACTCGGGCCGACGTGCTGTCGATGCTCGCCGTCGACCGCCACAACCCGGCCTCGATCGCCTACTCGCTCGGAGCGGCGCGCGAGAACGCCCGGCGGGCCCGCGAGATCGTGTCGACCGAGCTCTGGGAGTGCCTCAACACGACCCGTGCCCGGATGCCGCGCAAGGTGTCGAGCGACAAGGTGCACGAGTTCTTCGCCTGGGTGCGCGAGCGCTCGGCGCTGGCCGTCGGCATCATCGAGTCGGCGACGAGCCGCGACGAGGTCTGGCAGTTCTTCACCCTCGGCCGGTCGATCGAGCGCGCCGACATGACTGCCCGCCTGCTGGCGACGCGCACGCTGACCGAGGCGTCGGGCCCGTCGTGGACCACGATCCTGCGGTCGGTCGGGGCGTACGAGGCGTACCTCCGCACGTACCGCGGGGTGCCGAGCGCACGCAACGCGGCGGAGTTCCTGCTTCTGGATCGCCTCTTCCCGCGGAGCGTGCTGTTCGCGATCTCGCGGGCGGAAGCGTGCCTGCGCGAGGTCGAGCCCAACACGGCGCGGACGGCCTCGTCGGATGCCGGGGTCCGTATCCTCGGACAGATGCGCTCCGAGCTCGAGTACAAGCCGATCGCCGAGATCCTCGACGACCTGCCGACGCACATGGACGCCGTGCAGGCCGCGACGTCGGCCGCATCGGAGGCGATCCGCCAGCGCTACTTCCCGACCTCCGCCGCGCCGACCTGGGTCGGTGAGCGCTCGTGAGCCGACTTCGCATCAAGCACGTCACGGGGTTCCAGTACGAGGGCGAGGCCAAGGCCAGCTACAACGAGGCGCGCATGCTGCCGGCGTCGACCGAGAACCAGTTCGTGCTCTCGTCGAACCTCCGCATCGAGCCGAACTCGGGCGCCCACGAGTACCTCGACTACTGGGGCTCGCGCGTCTCGTCGTTCGAGGTGCTCCAGCCGCACCGCCAGCTGTCGCTGACGGCGACGTCGCTCATCGAGGTGCGCCCCTCGCCCCACCTGCCGCACGACCTGTCGTGGGACGACCTCCACGACGCCGCCACCCGCCGCTCGGAGTTCGTCGAGCAGCTCGAGCAGACGCCCCTCACGGCGCCGCCGCCCGAGGTCGTCGAGCTGGCCGCCGCGGCGGTCGCCGACACGGCGACGCCCTGCGAGGCCGCGCTGCGCATCGGCGAGGAGATCGGCGACCGGGTCAAGTACCTCCGGGGCGTCACGAACGTGAAGTCGACCGCGGCCGACGCCTGGGCCGCGGGAGCCGGCGTCTGCCAGGACATCGCCCACATCACACTCGGCGCGCTCCGCTCGGCGGGCATCCCGGCCCGGTACGTCTCGGGGTACCTGCACCCGAAGCCGGCCGCGCCGCTCCACGAGACGATCGTCGGCGAGTCGCACGCGTGGGTCGAGTACTTCTGCGGCGGCTGGTCGGGCTACGACCCGACGAATCTCATCGACATCGGCGAGCGGCATGTCGTCGTCGGCCACGGCCGCGACTACAACGACGTGCCGCCGTTGCGCGGGGTGTACGGGGGATCGCGGACGTCGAAGCTCTTCGTCACCGTCGACATCACCCGCGAGGCGTAGTCCGCGGCCTCCGCGTCGGCCCCGCCCTCGGCGCCCGTCCCCGCCCCCGAAGTCGCCCCCCGAAGCAGCCGAGACTCCAGACGTGGCCCCGATTCGGTATCGAAAAGGGGCCACGTCTGGAGTCTCGGTGGCTCGGCGGCTCGGTGGCTCGGCACCGCGGGGCGCCGACGGTCAGCAGGCCTCGTAGACGTAGTCGGCCGACTTCGGCGTCGTCAGGTCGCGATCGCGCAGGATCGTCATCGGCGGCGTGGCCGAGCGGGCGCAGACCTCGGCGAACGTGCCCCGGAGGTCGTCGGTGTACTCGACGTCGAGCACGTTCGAGCCGTACACCTTCGTGAAGGTGCCGCACTCGTCGTAGGTGTCGCACTCCTCCGAGACCGCGAAGTCGTAGCCGATCTGCGTCTTGCCGCGCGATCCGAGCTGCGCGGTGTTCTTCTGCCCGGCCGCGAGGCCGTCGGCATGGGCCTGCTTCACGAGCAGCTTCGCGAACGCGATCGCCTTGGCCAGCGTCAGCGCGCCCTTCGATCGGGAGTACGAGTCGAGGTTGTCGAACTCGACGGCCTCGAAGCCCTTGGTCGCGCACGACGTCGTCGACCTGCCGACGATCGTCGCCGCCTTGACCCGCTTCGCGCGCGTCGAGATGTCGATGATGTGCTCGTCGGGCCAGCCCGGGTCGACCAGCGGCTTGCCCGACTTGGTGTGCACGATGAGCGAGCTCGGCCACTTCACGCCAGGCTGGGTCTGGAACCCGTTGACGTAGCAGATCGAGTAGATGCCCTTGGCCGGCTTCGACGTGCTGTCGCGGGTGACGACCGTGACCCCGTCGGGCGGCGTGTACGAGCCGCCGAGCTGGTAGTCGGCGGCGCCGTGCACGGGCGGGAGTACGACCGTCGCGGGCGGGTCGGCGACCGAGGCCGAGCACCCTCCGGCCGTGGTGACGACGAGGGCTGCGACGACGGCGGCCGCGGCGAGAGCGAGGCGGGCGCGGAGCATGCGCCCCAGCCTAGGTGGCGCCGACGCCACGAGGCAGGCCCCCGATCGGGCAGGCGCGCAGGAACTGGCGGCCCGCCGCCGTTCGCCGAGTTCCTGCGCCCCCGCTACCGCCGCGCGACCGTCTCGTCGGCCGCCAGCTCCGTTCGGACGCCGTCGCGCACCGCCTGGCCCGGCAGCGTGATCAGGCCGGTCGGGGGCAGCCCGTCGCCGTCGTGCCGCACCCGGAAGTGCAGGCCCGAGTCGTGCCGCAGGCGCAGGTGCTGGCGCCGGACGAGCCAGATGATCGCGACGGCTGCCGCCGCGAACCCGGCCCCCGCGCCCACGCCGATGGCCGCGCGCGGGCCGTAGGTGTTGGCGACCCAGCCGACGATCGGGGCGCCGATGGGGGTTCCGCCCGTGAAGATCGCCATGTAGAGGGCCATGACGCGGCCGCGCATCTCGGGTGCCGCGCCGAGCTGGACGGTGCCGTTGGCGGTGGTCATGAGGGTGATCGACGACAGGCCGACCGCGACGAGCACGGCGGCGAAGCTCCAGTAGGTGGGCATCAGAGCGGCCACGGTGCAGGTGACGCCGAACGAGACGGCGGCGAGCACGAGGATCCGCATGCGGGGCCGCTCGCGCCGCGCCGACAGCAGGGCACCGGCGAGGGATCCCACCGCGACGGCCGAGGTGAGCAGGCCGAATCCGTCGGCTCCGACGCCGAACGCCTGCGTGGCCATCGTCGAGGTGAAGATCGGGAAGTTCATGCCGAACGTGCCGATGATGAAGATCATCACGAACACGACGACCAGGTCGGGGCGACCGCGGACGTATCGGAACCCCTCTTTGATCTGGCCCTTCGCCCGCGAGACCTTCGGCTTGAACTCGAGCTCGCGCACGCGGATGAAGCGGAGCGACGACAGGACCGCCAGGAACGACGCCGCGTTGATCAGGAAGACCCAGCCCGAGCCGACGGTCGCGATGAGCACGCCGGCGACGGCGGGGCCGATCAGCCGGGCGCCGTTGAACGACGCCGAGTTGAGCGACACCGCGTTCGACAGCTTCTCGGGTGGCACCAGCTCGGAGACGAAGCTCTGGCGGATCGGCGCGTCAATGGCCTGCACGATGCCGAGCAGCAGCGCGAAGCCCCACACCATCCAGAGCTGGACGACGTGCGTGACGACGAGCAGGCCGAGCGCCAGCCCGAGCGTGCCGAGGGCCGCCTGCGTGAACATCAGCATCCTGCGGCGGTCGTAGCGGTCGGCGATGAGCCCGGTGATCGGGATCATCAGAATCGGCGGCAGGAACTGCAACGCCATCGTGACGCCCAGCGCCGTGGCGTTGTGGTCGGTGAGCTCGGTGAGCACGACCCAGTCCTGCGCGGTCGACTGCATCCACGTGCCGGTGTTCGACACGAGCGCCCCGCCGAACCACAGCCGGTAGTTGTGCAGGCTGAGCGAGCTGAACATCGCGCTCACTCGCGAGCCAGCTCTCGCAGGATCCGCGTGGCCTCGGCAAGCGATCGGCGCTCGTCGGCGGTGAGCCTGGCCAGCCGCGGCACCAGCCACTCGTCGCGCCGGCGCCGCGTCTCGAGGACGAACGTCGCGCCGTCGAGCGTGGTGCGGAGCACGACCTTGCGCCGGTCGTCGTCGTCGGTGCCGCGCTCGACGAAGCCGAGCTCGACGAGGGCGCCGACCGTCCTGTTCATCGACGGGGGAGTCACGCCCTCGTGCTCGCTGAGCGCGCCGATCGTGAGGGGCTCGTTCTGGAGCAGGAAGCCGAGGGCCGCCATCTGCGCGTCGGTGACGTGCGTGTCGGCCTTTTGCTGACGGAGGCGGCGCGAGAGGCGGAGGACGCCCTGGCGCACGTCGGTCGCCAGCTGGGAATGGGGCACCGTGCGCAGGGCGCCGGTGCTGGGACTGGGGTCGGTCATCGATGGTTAGCCTAACAAATTAGCTTTGCTAAATAAATGGCACCGGCGTAGGATTCGAGATAAGCAACAACCGTTTACTAAATGTCACGAAGGACAGAAGAACATGGCAAGGTTCGACAGCAGGGTCGCGATCGTCACCGGCGGCGGCAGCGGCATCGGCGAAGGCATCTCGAAGGCGCTCGCCGCCGAGGGTGCGAAGGTCGTCGTCACCGACATCACGATCGAGGCCGCGCAGCGCGTCGTCGACGAGATCGTGGCCGCCGGCGGCACCGCCGCGGCCTTCTCGGCCAACACCGGCATCGCCGAAGACAGCGAGAAGACCGTGAAGTTCGCGCAGGACACCTACGGCGCCCTCCACCTCGCCGTCAACAACGCCGGCATCGGCGCGCCCGCTGCGAACATCGGCGACTACGAGGTCGCCGCATGGGACCGCGTCGTGAACGTCGACCTGAACGGCGTGTTCTACGGCCTCCGCTCGCAGCTGCCCGCCATCGTCGCGGCCGGCGGCGGCGCCGTCGTCAACATGAGCAGCGTGCTCGGCTCGGTCGGCATCGCCCAGAACGCCGCCTACGTCGCCTCGAAGCACGCCCTCATCGGCCTCACCAAGGTCGCCGCCCTCGAGTACTCGGCGCAGGGCGTCCGCACCAACGCCGTCGGCCCGGGCTTCATCGACACCCCGCTGGTCCGCTCGTCGCTCAGCCCCGAGGCGCTGACCGGCCTCGAGGCGCAGCACGCCACCGGCCGCCTGGGCACGGACGCCGAGGTCGCCGCGCTGACGCTCTTCCTGCTCAGCGACGACGCGTCGTTCATCACGGGCTCGTACCACCTCGTCGACGGTGGCTACTCGGCCCACTAGACCGCAAAGGGGGCGGCTGGGCCGCCTGAGGCCGAGAGTGCGCTCGTTGTCGTTTCCGCCCCGGAAAACGACAAAGAGCGCACTTTCGTCGTCGCGGGAGTGCGCGCTTCAGCGCCGCTTCAGCAAACTGCCGTCAAGATGGGCCCGACACAGTTGGGGAGGCCGTATGCGCGTGCTCGTCGTCGAAGACAACGCGGGGCTCGCGCACGGCCTCCGGCTCGGGCTCGAGGCCGAGGGGATCGCCGTCGACCACGCCGCGACCGGCACCGACGGCCTCTGGCGCGCCCGCGAGAACGAGTACGACGTGGTCGTGCTCGACATCATGCTGCCCGGCATGAGCGGCTACGCCATCTGCCGCACCATGCGCGACGAGGGCGACTGGACCCCGGTCATCATGCTCACGGCCAAGGACGGCGAGTGGGACGAGATCGAGGGGCTCGACACGGGAGCCGACGACTACCTGACGAAGCCGTTCTCGTTCTCGGTCCTGCTCGCCCGGATGCGCGCGCTCGTGCGGCGGGGCGCTCGCGAGCGGCCGACGGTGCTCGAGGCCGGCGACCTGCGCCTCGATCCTGCGTCCCGAAAGGTCTTTCGCGGCGACGAGCAGATCGAGCTGACGACGCGCGAGTACGCCGTGCTGGAGTTCCTGATGCGGCACGCGGGCGAGGTCGTCACGAAGCGGCAGATGCTCGACGGCATCTGGGACGACGACTTCGAGGGCGACAACAACATCGTCGAGGTCTACGTGCGGCATCTGCGCAACAAGATCGACCGGCCGTTCGACCGCGAGTCCATCGAGACCGTGCGCGGCGCCGGGTACCGTCTGGCGGGCAACGGTGGCTGAGCGTCGGCGACGAGGTTCTCTCCGCCTGCGGATCACCGTCGCGGCCGTCGCGATCGTGGGCGTGACGCTCGTGGGGGCCTCGGTCGTGTACTCCGTCGTGCAGCGGGCCGTGCTCGAGCAGGGCGTGCGGTCGACCGCGACGAGCGACGCCGACCGGGTGCTGTCGCGCCTCGAGGCCGGAACGGCGCCCGCGACGGCGGTCCGGGGCACGGGCACGCCCGACGGGTCGGTCGCCGTGGTGCTGTCGGCCGACGGGTCGAAGGTGCTCGCGTCGTGGGGCGATCCCTCCGCGGTCCGCGCCTACCTCGCGCTCGCGTCGCCGGTGAAGACCGGCACGGTGTCGCTGTCGGGCGAGCGGTACGCGTTCGAGACGTCGTCGGGCACGTTCACGCCGACGCCGGTGCCGACCGTCACCGTCCCGGCCCAGGACGACTCGGGCAAGACCTCCCCGTCGCCGAGCTCCGAGCCGACCTCGGGCGCAGGAACCGGCACCACCACCGGCACCACCGACGACTCGGGCGGCTCGGGCGCAGGCTCCGGCGGAACCTCCGGCGGGTCGGACGACTCCGGCGGCTCCGGCTCCGGCAGCGGGCGCCAGTCGGGCAAGGGCGGCGGCGGTGGCTCCGGCGGCGGTGGCTCCGACGACGTCGGCGCGCCCGCTCCCGGCGCCCCCGCGCCCGACGCGGGATCGGCCTCCGTGAGAACGCCCGGCCCCGTGATCCACCTCGCCGCCGCGCGGCCCGACCCGTCGACCGACTACGTCGTGGCCGCGGCTCGCTCGCTCGCCGCCAACGCCGTGACCGAGCGCGCCACGCTCACCACGCTCGGCGTCGTGATCCCGATCCTGCTGCTGGTCATGGCGGCGACGACGTGGCTGGTCGTCGGCCGGTCGCTCCGGCCCGTCGAGCAGATGCGGCTCGAGGTCGAGGGCATCACCGCCGCACGGCTCTCGAATCGGATCCCGGGCCAGGGCGGCTCGGACGAGATCGCCCGGCTCGCCACCACCCTCAACGAGATGCTCGACCGGCTCGACGACTCCGCCAAGTCGCAGCGTCGCTTCGTCTCCGACGCCTCGCACGAGCTGCGGTCGCCCCTCGCCGTCATGCGGCAGCTCGCCGAGGTGCAGCGCGCCTACCCCGGCCGCATCGAGCCCGAGCTGCTCGCCGACACCGTGCTCACCGAGGGACAGCGCCTGGCCGACCTGGTGCAGGGCATGCTGATCCTCGCGCGGGCCGACGAGGGCGGACTCGAGCCTGCGATGCAGGCCGTCGACGTCGACGACATCGTCCTCGGCGAGGCGGCACGCCTCCGCTCGGCGGGGGCGGTGACGGTCGACGCCACGAACGTCACAGCGGCCCGGGTGCGGGGCGATCGGGGGATGCTGGCGCAGGTGGTCAGGAACCTCGCCGACAACGCCGCCCGGCACGCAGCAGGCGCGGTCGCCCTCTCGCTCGAGGTCGCCGACGGGCGAGTGCTGCTCGCGGTCGACGACGACGGGGCGGGTGTGCCCGCGGCTGACCGCGATCGGGTGTTCTCACGGTTCGTCAGGCTGGACGAGGCCCGGGCCCGGGAGGCCGGAGGGTCGGGGCTGGGGCTCGCCATCGTGCGCAGCCTCGTCGGCGTCCACGACGGCGAGGTGCGCGTCGCCGACTCCGCCCTGGGCGGTGCCCGCTTCGAGGTGTCGCTTCCGCTGCTCGACGACTGACGGTCTTCGACGACCGAGCCCGTTCGCACCTGAACGTTCGTTCAGGACGCTTCAGACCCGGTTCAGCACCCCCTTGGGAAAGTCATGTCAGCCGCACAGGCGGCCCACCCACCACGGAGGACATCATGAACCGCACCAAGAAGCTCGTCATCACCGGCACCGCCGCCGCGGCGCTCGTGCTCGGATCCGCCGGCATCGCCTTCGCCTCGCAGGGCGCCGACGACACCGCCACGCCGGTCGCCACGACCACCGCCAGCCCCGCCGCCCCCACGGCATCGGCCACGCCGACCGGGTCGCCGAGCACCACGCCCACCGCGAAGCCGCACGCGCGCCACGGCCACGGCGCCGATGACGCCGCCGGTCACGCGCGCCACGGACGCGGGGCCGACGACGCTCCGGGCCACGTGCGCCACGGGCGTGGGGCCGATGACGTCGTCGCAGTTCCTGCGCCCGTCGCCTCCACCACGCCGGCCCCGACGACCGCGCCGGCCGCCGACGACTCCGGCCACCACGCCACTGCGCCGGCCCCGGTCGCCTCGACGGCTCCCACCCCGGTCGCCGCCGTCAGCGATGACGGCCCCTCGCACGACGCGGGCGACGACCACGGTGGAGACCGCGACGGATCGAGCAGCGGCAAGCACGGCGGCTCGGACGACGGCTCCGGCCACGACGCCGGTGACGACCACGGCGGACACGGCTCTGACGACTGATCGTCTGGGCGGCTGGCGCCGCCGTCACCGCCGAGAGTGCACTCGTTGTCGCCCAGGACCCCCTGGTGCGACAACGAGTGCACTTTCGCGCGCGGGCCGCGGCCTCGCCGCCACCCAGTGCCAGACTGGCGGCATGGCTCGCGACGACCGCACGCTCACGGACGCCCACGGCGTCGTCATCCACTACTACGTGTGGGCGGCCTCCGCGCCGCGCGGCATCGTCCAGCTCGCGCACGGCGTCGGCGAATACGCGCTCCGGTACGAGCGGCTCGCCGAGGCACTGGCCGCCGCCGGCTACACCGTCTACGCCGACGACCACCGCGGACACGGCCGCACGGGCATCGGCCAGTGGGGCGAGGGCAGCCCGATGCTCGGCCACCTCGGGCCCGGCGGCCTTCCCGCCACCGTCGAGGCCGTGCGCGATGTGACCCGGACGGCCCGCGCCGACGCCCCCGGGCTCCCGCTCGTTCTGCTCGGGCACTCGTGGGGCTCGCTGATGGCTCAGATCATCGTCGACGCGCACGCCGACGACTACGACGGCGCCGTCCTCACCGGCACCGCGTATCGCACGCCCCTGACGATGAACGGCGGCGACCTCAACAAGCGCCACGCGCACCTCGGCACCACGGGGTTCGAGTGGCTGAGCCGCGACCCCGCCGTCGCCGCCGCGATGGCCGTCGACCCGCTGGCCATACCGGCCACCCTCCTGAAGCTCTTCGGCCTCCGCGACGCGCTCCGCCTCTACGGCCGCCCGACCCGGCACCCGAAGCGAGACCTGCCGCTGCTCGTGATGGTCGGCGACGACGACCCGCTCGGCGGCCGTACCAGCGCCGAGAAGCTCGTGGCGGCCTACCGAGACCGGTCGGGCTTCACCGACGTCGAGCTCATCGTCTACGACGGGGCGCGGCACGAGGTGTTCAACGAGACCAACAGGGACGAGGTCACGGTCGACCTGATCGGGTGGCTCGACGCTCGTTCCGCAGTTCCTGCGTAGGCTCGCTTCTATGCACGGTGAGTACAAGGTCCCAGGCGGAAAACTCGTAGTCGTCGACCTCGACGTCGTCGACGGGAGGCTGTCGGGGTTCCGGCTCGCGGGCGACTTCTTTCTCGAGCCCGACGACGCCCTCGAGGCGATCGACCGCGCCGTCAACGGTCTCGACGCCGCCGCCGACTCCGCCGACATCTCGGCCGCGATCCGGGCGGGACTCCCCGAGGGCACCACGATGCTCGGCGTCTCGCCCGAGGCGATCGCCGTCGCGATCCGCCGGTCGCTGAGCCGCGCGACCGACTGGCGCGACTACGACTGGCAGATCATCCACGACGGGCCCGTCTCGCCCAACGTGCACCTCGCGCTCGACCAGGTGCTCACCGAAGAGGTGGGGGCCGGCCGCCGCGGGCCCACGCTGCGCTTCTGGGAGTGGAACGAGCCCGCCGTCGTGATCGGCAGCTTCCAGTCGCTCAAGAACGAGGTCGACGCTGAGAACGCCGAGAAGCACGGCTTCCAGGTCGTGCGCCGCATCTCGGGCGGCGGTGCCATGTTCATGGACGCCGACTCGATCGTGACCTACTCGCTGTACGCCCCGGGCGACCTCGTGCAGGGCATGAGCTTCGCCGACTCGTACGCCTACCTCGACGAATGGGTGATCCAGGGGCTCAAGTCGATGGGCATCGACGCGTTCTACCAGCCGCTCAACGACATCACGAGCGCCAAGGGCAAGATCGGCGGCGCCGCGCAGAAGCGGCTCGGCAACGGCGCCCTCCTGCACCACGCCACCATGAGCTACGACATGGACGGCGACACGATGGTGCAGGTGCTCCGCATCGGCCGCGAGAAGATGAGCGACAAGGGCACGACCTCGGCGGCCAAGCGGGTCGACCCGCTGCGCTCGCAGACGGGACTGCCGCGCGCCGAGGTGATCGACAGCCTCAAGCGCACGTTCACGGGCCTCTACGGCGCGACCGTCGGTCACGTGACCGACGACGAGCTGGCGCAGGCCGAAGAGCTGGTGCGCACCAAGTTCGCGACGCCGGAGTGGCTGGCCCGCGTCCCCTAGAAAGCCGAGTGCGAGAGGTAGTCCGCGGGCACAGCGCCGAGCACCGACGGCCGCCTCGGGTCGATCGGCTCCGTGATGGCCGTCGCGCCCTTGCGGATGCGCACGGTCACCAGCAGCTCCTGGCCGAGCGCGGGCAGCGACTCGTGATCGGGGTCGCGGATGCCGAGCACGAGCGTGTGCGAGGCGTCGGCCAGCCGGAACTCCACGTATCCCGCAGAATCCCACGCGTCGACGATGCGGCCGCCGACGGTGCCGACGGCCTCTGCCTCGTGGCTCTGCTCGACGAGGTCGGCGATCGTGCGGGTCTCGGCGGTGTCGGCGGCGGTCGTCGTGCAGGGCCGCGCAGGCGCGGCGCCGGTCAGGGCTGCGCGCCGCTCATACGGCGAGTCGCCGGCGGCCTCGGCCGCGTCGCAGAGATCGGAGAGCAGGAACTCGAGATCGGCAACCGCCCCGCCGTCACCCCCGACGAACACGGGAATCCCGTCGACGAGGCCCGCCCCCTCTTCCGCGGCGGCCGTCGCGCCCGCCAGCCGCTTCGGCGTGGCCATCGCCCGCCCGAAGAACAGCGGCAGGGGCCCGCCGCTGCGCCACCGGTACAGCACCTCGACCTGGGCGCTCAGCTCGGTCGGCGCAAGGGCGCGACGGAGCGCCTCGACACCGGAATCGTCGAGACCGGGGGCGAGGGAGGCGAGGAGGGCCGAGTCGATTCCACTGAGAAGGCTCTCGAATCGGGTCAGCTGCTGGGCGAGTGTCACCCTCTGAGTTTCCTGGAAGCGCACTCCACGCATAAGTCCGCAAAGGGGTGCGACCCGAACGCGGGCCGGTCAGCCGACGACGACGTAGTGGTAGCCGAAGCGCCCGCCGGTCAGCGACGACGGCCGGGGCGACCTCGAAGGGCTGGGCGAACACCACGCGCACCTGCGGGCCGCTGGTGGCGCGGGCACCCGTGCCGAAGACGATCCAGCCGCCGGTGTCCGAGCCCGACACGACGGCGGGCTGCCCGCCCGTTCCGTTCGCCGGAAGCAGCTGGACGGTCGGCGGGTCGGCCCGGTCGCCGAGGACGTGCCCGCCGACTGAGACGTCGTGCGCGATCCGTGCCGCTGTCGGCCGTCGCCAGGCGAGCGCGACCGCGGCGCCGCCGGCGGCTAGTGCGCCCCGTTGGGTGAAGCGGTCGGGCGCCTGGAGAGGCGTATTAACTCTGGGTAGTCATCCAGAATTAGTGTTCAAACCCATGTCGGCTCTAGCCGATGACCTGGTAGGTGAAGCCGAATCCCGTCTTCGTGACGCCCTGGGGCGGGACCTCCGCCAGGCCTATGTCGAAGTGGGTGCGCGTCGGCGACACGTAGAACGGTCGCGTGGCCGCACCCGACCCGGTCGGGGTGATGACGACCGCGGGCGTCGCGTCGAACGGCTTGTCGTAGGTGACCCGCACCAGGCCGCCTCGCGCGGTCAGGGTGCCCGTGCCGAAGTAGAGGAATCCCGACGTGTCCGTGCCGTTCAAGGTTGGTGAGGGCGGAGCGGTCCCAGCCCCGGGCAAGGGCGTCAGCTGAGGCTTCGACAATGCGCGGTCTGACCGAAGATGTCTCCCGAGGATGACGTCCTCGCTCGCGCGGATGCGACCGGGCCAGATCCACGTCGGACGGTCGGCGGAATCGCGGTCATCGGCCAGGAGGGTCTTCGAGTAGGGGGCGGTGCTCGTGGGGTCGATCAGGACTCGAGCGCCGTAGGCGTCTCCCGCCGTGACCGCCGCGCGCTCGAACCGCGCGAAGCGGGTGCCGCCGACGGCGAAGTCGTCGCCCCGCTCGAGCTGGATGAGGGTCTCGGACGGCCTGCCCGTCTTCCTGGCGTCAGCGCCCAGGAAGGCGCCGCCGATGAGGCGGATGCCGCCTGAGAGCGGCTCGGTGAGAGTGAGGTTCTGGCGGTGGACGAGGAGCGGTGCGGGGCCGCCGTAGACGAAGGCGTCGGTCAGCTCGAGCTGGCGGACGTTGCCGAGGCGGATCAGCGGATCGACGTTGCCGGGGAACGCCGAGTGCTCGTCGGCCGGCGACTCGACGTGGAGGAACGGCAGGCGCACGAACTCCACGACATTGCCGCCGTGGCCGTCCCAGGCGATGTCGAGGGCGACGTTGGCTGCCCGTTCGATGGTGAGGTTGTAGCAGGTGAACGTGTTGGTCTGCTTCGTCGGGTCGTCGGGCGTGGTGACGACCATCGCCGCGGCGTCGCGGCTTCCGCAGTTGTCGATGAACAGGTCGGTCCAGGTGTTGTTGTTGACCCGGTTGATCTGGATCGCCGTACCGGGCACATCGAACAGCCGGACGCGGTTGATGCGCGACTCGAAGCCGTTGTCGACGCGGATGAGGGGAGCCCGGCTGCCATTGCCGTGGAGCGTGATGAACTCGACGGTGATGGCGCCGCCGTCGATCACCAGCAGCGGGTCGACGCTCCGCTCGCGGTGGTGCAGGTTGACGCCGCCGCGGGCCGACGGCGTGAATCGGCTGCTGTCGGCACCCTCCCCGATGATCTTGACCAGGGTCGGGATGGTGAGGCTGTCGATGATGTAGTGGCCGCTCGGGATGAGCACGACGCCGAGTTTCGCGTGCGCCGCCTGGATGGCCGCCTGAAAGGCGGCGGTGTCGTCGGTGACGCGGTCGCCGACCGCCCCGAAGTCGGTGACGTCGAACATCGACGCTGTGACCTTCTGCCCGCTCTTTCCCGGTGCGGGTGCTGCCGATGCCGGCGAGGCGGCGACGGCCGTGATGCCGGCGGCGGTGGTGAGGGCCGCCGCGGCGAGGAAGCCGCGACGGCCATGGGGAGAGGGGCTCCGGTCAGAAGTCATGCAGAGGACTCTACATGAGATATTTCAATGACTCAGCGCCGCACGAGCTCCTCGTACTGCGGGTTCTTCTCGACGTACTTCGCGACATACGAGCAGGCGGGCACGACACGCTTGTCGCTCGTCGCCTTCACGTCGTCCAGGGCGTGCTGCACGAGCACTGCGGCATAGCCGTTGCCCTGCTCGGCGGGGTCGACCTCCGTGTGCGTGAACGCGATCTCGCTGTCGGACTCCTGGAAGGCGGCGAAGCCGATCGTCCGTCCGTCCTTGAGGATCGTGTACTGGCTCTGGGCGTCATCTCTGCGGACTTCGACGGTCATGGCCGAAACGATACGCCGCGGTGGTCGGGCGGCGCTGTCAGGACGACCACAATGGGAGGATGCCCGCAGACTGGACCACGGAGTCGCGTGACCGTGTCGTCCACGGCGACAACCTCGAGTTCCTGCCGACCCTCCCCGACGGGGCGTTCACAGTCGTCTACCTCGACCCGCCGTTCAACACCGGCCGCAGCCAGACCCGGCACGAGACGCACTCGGTGCGGGGCTCGCGCACCGGAGCCGTGGCCGGCTTCAAGGGCGTGCAGTACGAGCGGATCCGCGGCGACCTGATGAAGTACGACGACCGGTTCGACGACTACTGGTCGTTCCTCGAGCCGCGGCTCGCCGAAGCATGGCGGCTGCTCGCGGACGACGGCACCCTCTACCTCCACCTCGACTACCGCGAGGCGCACTACGCGAAGGTGCTGCTCGACGCTCTGTTCGGCCGCGCGTCCTTCCTGAACGAGATCATCTGGGCCTACGACTACGGCGCCAAGAGCAAGTCGCACTGGCCGACCAAGCACGACACGATCCTCGTCTACGTGAAAGACCCGGCGAAGTACCACTTCGACTCGAGCGCCGTCGACCGCGAGCCGTACATGGCGCCGGGCCTGGTCACGCCCGAGAAGGCCGCGCGGGGCAAGCTACCCACCGATGTCTGGTGGCACACGATCGTGTCGCCGACCGGCAAGGAGAAGACCGGCTACCCGACGCAGAAGCCGCTGGGCATCCTGCGGCGCATCATCCAGGCCTCGACTCGCGAGGGCGACTGGGTGCTGGACTTCTTCGCAGGATCCGGCACGACGGGTGCGGCAGCGGCCGAGCTGGGCCGCCACTTCGTGCTCGTCGACAGCAACACGGAGGCCGTCGCCGTGATGCGCCGACGCCTCCCCGACGCCGACTTCGTGACGGCCTAGGGGCCGCAATCTGCTGCGTTGTCGGTGGCCCGGCATAGCTCCGCTATTACCGGGCCGCCTCCGCCTTGCATCTCACGGCTCCTAGGCCGCCACTTCGTGACGGCCTAGGCCGCCACGGGAGGGTTCAGGCCGTCTTGAGCAGCTGTTTGAAGGCGCTGCCGTGGAACACGAGGGGTTCCAGCGACGCGTCGGTGTAGAGGCCGGTGACCTCGAGCAGGATCATCGTGTGGTCGCCCGCGGGGTACTCCGCGTACGCCTTCGTCTCGAGCCACACGGGCGAGCCGTGCACGAAGAGGGCTCCGTCGTCGCTGGTCTCCAGCTCGAGGTTCTCGAAGCGCGTCGCCTTGTCTTTCGCGGCGATCTGGCGCGCGGTCTGGCCGTGCGTCTCGCCGAGCACCGAGATGCCGATGCGCTCGGCCTTCTTCAGCGTGGGCCAGGTCGTCGACGTGTTCTGCACCGAGAAGCCCACGAGCGGCGGGTCCATCGAGATGCCCACGGTGAACGACGAGGCCACGAGGCCTTCGCGCTCGCCGTCGACCTCGGCGGCCAGCGCGACCACCCCGGACGGGAAGTACGAGAACGTCGTGCGCAGGAGCTGCGAGTCGGGGGAGTACGGGGTGAGAGCCATGATCGGGTCCTTCGTCGGTGTTGTGGTTCCATCGTGACACTCGATTGTTGAATCTAGATTTCGCCGCCGTGAAAAAAGTCGCCGTATTTCGTCGGAGGCCTGGCCGTGGCGGCGGAAGGCCCGGAACTGCGGGAGTTCCGGGCCTTCTGCCGAGGTGACCACCTCGAGTTCCTGCGCCCTGGGCTCTGCCCGGACGCGAATCCGCCGACCTAGTCGCGGCTGGGGATGCGGATGCTGCCGGTGTCGGGCGACACCGGGGAGCCCATCGTGTTGGCGGCGGACTGCGCGGCGAGTGCGGCGCGGTCGGTCTCCTCGGCGTCGGCATCGACCTGCGCCTTGGCGGAGGCCGCCTCGGCGTTCTGGTGGGCCTGCTCGTCCATTGCGGAGCGCGTGCGGAGCGGCGCCGGGCGGAGGAAGAAGCTCAGGACGAACGCCACCGAGACGACGACGAGCGCGATCGTGAAGACCGAGACCGACGCGTGCGCGAAGCCGTAGAGGAACGGCGCCTTGAGGGCTTCGGTCGCCTTGTTCAAGAACGAGGTGTCGCCGTTCAGTGCGTTTCCGAGAGCGGCGGTGTTGCCCGTCTGGACCTGCTTGAGCAGGTCGAGGATCCCGGCGTTGTTCGGGTTCGACGTCACCGTCGTGTCGGCCAGCGCCGACTTCAGGTTCGCCGCGAGCGTCTTGTCTTTGAAGCCGTCCGGGATCGTCGTGCCGAGGCGCGAGAACAGCACCGAGAACAGGATCGCCGTGCCGGCCGTGCCGCCGATCTGGCGGAAGAACGTCGACGACGAGGTCGCGACGCCGATGTCGGCCGGGCCGACGGAGTTCTGCGAGGCGAGGGTCAGCGTCTGCATGAGCTGGCCGAGGCCGAGGCCCACGAACACCATGCCGATGGAGAGGAAGTACCACGGCTTGTCGTAGGTGAGCTGGCTGAACCAGGCGAAGCCCAGGATCATGAACGCCGTGCCGATCGGCGGGAACATCTTGTACTTGCCGGTGCGGGAGATGATTTGGCCCGAGACGATCGACGAGATCATCAGGCCCAGGATCATCGGGAGCATCTGGAAGCCCGACTCGGTGGGCGTGGAGCCGTTGACGAGCTGCAGGTAGAGCGGCACCGTCAGGAGCGCGCCGAACATGCCGAAGCCGACCAGTACGCCGAGGACGGTCGCCATCGAGAAGGTGCGGCTCTTGAACAGCTTGAGCGGGATGAGCGCGGCGTCGCCCATCATGCGCTCGGCCACGATGAAGCCGATGATGCCGAGACCGCCGATGACGTAGCAGGCCCAGGCGCTGAGCGAGCCCCAGCCCCACTCGCGGCCCTGCTCGGCTACGAGGAGGAGCGGAGCGGCCGACACGATGACGAGCGAGGCGCCCCACCAGTCGATGCGGATGTTGTCTTTGCGGCTCTGGCCGGGGATGTGGAGGAAGCGGCCGACGATGATGAGGGCGACGATTCCGATCGGCACGTTGAGCAGGAAGACCCAGCGCCATCCGGTGATGAACAGGATCGAGTCCGCACCGGCGAAGAGGCCGCCGATCAGCGGGCCGATGACCGACGAGATGCCGAAGACGGCGAGGAAGTAGCCCTGGTACTTGGCGCGCTGGCGGGGAGCGAGGATGTCGCCCATGATCGCGAGCGGGAGAGCCATGAGGCCACCGGCGCCGAGGCCCTGCAGGCCGCGGAAGGCGGCGAGCATGTACATCGAGTCCGAGAACGACGCGGCGGCCGACCCGATGATGAAGATGGCGATCGCGATGATGAACAGCGGGCGGCGGCCGAAGAGGTCGGACAGCTTGCCGTAGATCGGCGTCGCGATGGTGGAGCAGATCAGGTAGGCCGTCGTGACCCAGGCCTGGTGGTCGAGACCGTGGAGGTCGTCGCCGATGGTGCGGATCGCCGTGCCGACGATCGTCTGGTCGAGCGACGACAGGAACATACCTGCCATCAGGCCGAAGATGACGAACAGGATCTGCCTGTGCGTCATCAACCCCTGCTGCTCGACGGGTGCCGTCTCTGGTGCGGCTGCTTCTGCCCGGGACATCTGTCTCTTTCCGTCTCATTGCGTACCGCGCGCACTGACCGCGCGCGATTGTTTGCAATCGATGCAAAATTACACGAGTGTCACGAATTTGCCTAAGCCGTTCTCCCGAGCTGCCGAGGTCGCAGTGTTAGTGTGGCCGCCGCCCGGTCTGACTCGAATGGTTTTGGTGCATGCGTAAAAGGTTCGTCCCTGTTCTGACCTCGGCCGTGGTCGCGACCGCCCTGCTAGCAGGATGCACCTCCGGCACGTCCGGCGTCATGCCTCCCGCGACGCTCGGAGAGCAGACGCCCCTGAAATCGTCGACCCCGGCGGCTCCCACCGCGTCATCGCTGTCGGCGACCTCCGGCGGTCTCGTCGGCGGCTCGACCGTCACCATCTCGGGCACGTCGCTCGCCGACGTCAGCGCCGTGAAGTTCGGCACCGTCGCCGCCACCTCGGTCAAGGCTACCGCCACCTCGGTCACCGCCGTCGTGCCGCACGCCGTCGACTACCAGCCGTCGACGGTCGATGTCACAGTCACCGGCGCCTCGTCGTCGGGGCTCTCGTACGACTACAAGGTGACCGACGGTGTCGACAGAGAGATGCAGTACGCGTTCCAGCACTGGTCGGCGAAGGCGTACAACGCGTCGTTCGCCAACTTCAACGCCGTCGGCGGCGACTGCCAGAACTTCGTGAGCCAGGCCCTCGCCGCGCGCGGCCTCGCCCAGAACGACTCCTGGTACTACAACTCGACCGGCCACAGCGAGTCCTGGGGCTACGCTCCGTCGTTCGACACGTACCTCGCGACGACGCCGTCGCTCGGCTTCACCCGCCTGGCCGCGACCGAGCGCTCGAAGCTCGCCATCGGCGACCTGGCGTACTTCGACTGGAACGACAACGGCGTGCCCGACCACGTCATGATCGTCAGCGCGATCGCGGGCAGCAAGATCTCGCTCGTCGGCCACAACCTCGACTACGACTACCGCGACCTCGACACCGCCATCACCAAGGACCACCCCGGTGCCGACGTCTGGTTCTACAAGGTCCCAGCGTCTCTGTAGCAGCGCCTGCGGCTGCGCCTGCGGCGCCGGCGGGTGAGGAGTCGCTCGTTGTCCTGCTCGACCCCGGTCGCCGACAACGAGCGACCCCTCACCGTCGTCCACAGGGGGCGCTTCTCCACAGAAGGGACCTGGCGCAGGAACTCGGGGTGGCCGGGCCGCCACGCTGGGTGCGTGTCCTCGTCGCCCCTTCCTGATCCGCTGGCTGAGGCGCCGTTCGCGGTCGCCGATGCGTACCGCGCCGGAGTCGGCGTGGGCCGCCTTCGCGCGGCAGACCTCGCCGTGCCGTTCCTGGGCGTCCGGGCGGTCAGCCCGGCAGCAGACCTGGCCGGTCGATGTCGCGAGGCAGCCCTCGTGCTCGGGGCGGACCAGTGCTTCAGCCACCTCACGGCGGCGGCCCTCTGGGGTCTTCCGCTTCCTTCCCGGTACGCGGATCGTCCGGTGGAGCTGCACGTCTCGACGACGGGGAGTCGGGCGATGCGTCGTCCGGGAGTCATCGGCCACCGGATCACGCCCGTAGCTCGGCTCCTTCTCGACGGGCTGCCGGTCGTCGATCCGGTCACGGCGTGGGCGCAGTGCTCGGAGCAGCTCCGGGTCGACGATCTCGTCGCGATGGCCGACGGCCTCCTCGGGGAGTGGTCGACACGACCCCGGGCGCGACTCGTGGAGCGCGAGCTGCTCGAACGCGCCGCGGCCTCGCGTGCGGGATCCCGCGGTGTCGTCGCGCTCCGGGAGGCGCTCGATCTGGCACGGTCGAACGTTCGCTCACCCGGCGAGACGCGCCTCCGCCTCCTCCTCGTGCGGGGCGGACTGCCGGAGCCCGAGCTCAACGTCGAGGTGCGTGATGACGACGATCGCTGGCTCGGCATCGGCGACCTCGTGTTCCGCGACGCTCGAGTCGTCGTGGAGTACGAAGGCGACGGGCACCGCGTCGACAGGAAGCAGTTCGAGTCCGACATCGACCGCCGAGAGCGGTTCGCCGACGCGCGGTGGCGCACCATCCGCGTCACCGGAGGCGCACTGCGCACGTCGTCGAGCCAGGTCGTCGCGCGAGTGCGCAAGCACGTCCTAGCTGCTGCAGATACTTCCCCTGCAGGCCGGTGAGGGGTCGCTCGTTGCTGTCGGCGGGGCGTTTGAGGACAAGCAGCGACTCCTCGCCGGCGTGCGCGCGTGCGCGTGCGCGTCAGCGCGCGCTCGCGCTCAGCGCGTGGGGCGGAGGAGGAGGGGGATGAGCACCGCGACGGCGAGGAGCACGGCGGCGACACCCCCGACGAGGCCGAGCCAGAGGGCGCCCGCGCCCGGGGCGGAGCCCGGCACAGGGCGTGCGAAGGTGAGCACGACGAACGCCACGACCTGTGCCGCCACCTGGACGAGCACGTAGCGCACGAGGGGCGGCCGGAGCACGGCGACCTGCACGCGCGCACGGAGCGGCAGCCAGGCGGCGAGCTGCCCGGCGACGAGCAGGAGGTGGATCGCTGCGAGGAGCACGACGAACGCGGGCGTGTAGCCGAGGTCGCCGTCGATGACGAGCGCGAGGCCCAGCATCACGCTGAGGATGGCGGCGAAGGGCGTGCGCGGCAGGGCGGCGGCTCCGACCGTGAGGAGGAGCGCGACGACGAGCCAGCCGCTGACGCCGATCACGACGAGCGACGCGAGGGCTCCGACGACGCCGACCAGGGCGGTGACGGCCGCGGCCGGGACGGTGCGGCCGACCGCAGGGAAGCCGGGGGTCATCGCATCCTCCGGGGGCGGCTGAGCATGCGCAGCTGCACGGCCGGAACGGGCACGCCGGGCTGCTCGCCCCACCGCACCAGCTCCACGCCCGATGCGGCCATGCTGTCGAGCCGGTAGGTGCGCTCGAGCATGAGCAGCTGGTGGGCGGTGCGCTCCTCGCGGGTGGTGCGGGAGATGTCGGCGGCGGGCAGCACGTCGACGGCGAGCACCCGGTGGCCGGTGGAGGCCCAGGTGATCGCCATGGTCGCGGCCTGCTCGTCGAGGAAGGTCGACAGCACGACGACCAGCGACGAGGCCGGCACGAGCGGCGTGCGCACGGACCGGACCGGCTCGCCCGTGGGGGCCGCCGTCGCGATGGTCTTCTGCAGGCGTTCCAGGTGCCGCGTGCCGCCGCCCGGCTCGACCGAGCGGGCGGTGCCGGCGAGGTCGCGCAGGCCGACCCGGTCGCCGGCGGCCAGGTAGGCGGTCGCGAGCGAGAACGCGGCCTCCCGGGCCAGGTCGAGCGACGTCGCCGTGGCGACCGTGCCGCGCGCGCCCGACCAGCGGGTGATGTCGGCGCCGACGTCGTCGCGGTCGTCGACGACGAGCATCACGATGGCGTCGGCGGTCGAGAAGGTGCGGCGCACGTAGAGCTCGCCCTCGAGGGTTGCGCGGCGAGCCGTGGCCTTCCAGTCGATGCGCCGCAGCCGATCGCCGGGCGTGAACAGGGCGACGTCGCGGAACTCCCCGCCGTCTCCCGGCGTCGCCGACCCGTGGGCGCCGGTGATGCCGACGACGCGGAGGGGCAGCGGCAGGTTCTCCATCCGGAGGCGCGGCGGCGGTACGACGCGCGAGCTCACGGGCCCGGGCTCCGGCGACGAGACGGCCGTGCCGCGGGCACCCAGCACCGAGTAGTGCATGCGCACGATCTCCTGCGGGCCGGAGTGGGCGACAGGGATCGTGCCGATCAGCCGCGCGGCGGTGTCGCGGTCGACGGCGAAGCGGTGCGTCGTGTCGTCGGCGGCCTCCAGCAGCACGGCGACGCTCTCGGCCCCCTCGGGCAGATCGAAGCCGATGCGGTAGGCCACCCCCGACGAGTCGGCATCAGGGCGCAGGAACGTGCGGACCGTCACCGCGGCCCCGCGCCGCGGCCGCGCGTCAGCCCCGAGCGCCACCGCCACGAACAGCGGGAGCGCCAGCAGGGCGAACTCGGCGTGCGTGGTGACGAGTCCGAGGGCCGCCAGCAGCACGGCGGCCCCGGCGCCGAAGAGCACGGGCGGGGTCACCGCCCAGCGCGGCGCCGCCGAGGTCTGGTCGACCGCCCCTCCCGCACCCGGATCACGCTCGCCTCTCGCCGGCGTGCCGACTCCGCCGGAGGACTGCGCGCCGGTCGGCGAGGTCGCCCCCGACAGAGGCTCGGCCCCGGTCACGGGCGCGCGGCGACCGCCGGCGCGCCCTCGCCGACGGCGGGCGGGCCCGCGACCTGTCCGACGATTCCCCGGATCACGCCGGCCGAGTCGACGCCGTTGGCCCAGGCCTGCGGGGTCAGCGAGACGCGGTGGGCGAGCACGGGGACCGCGGCCGCCTTGATGTCCTCGGGGGCGACGAAGTCGCGGCCGTCCATGACGGCGCGGGCGCGACCGACGAGCATGAGGCCCTGGGCGCCGCGGGGCGAAGCGCCGACCTGGATGTCGCGGTGGCCGCGAGTGGCAGTGACGAGGTCGACGCAGTAGAGGGCGATGTCGGGGTCGACGTGCACGGTCTCGATGGTGTTCTGCATCGCGAGCAGCGTCTCGGGGCTGATCACGGCCTCGACGGAGCCGACCTCGCGGCGGCGGTCGACGCGGTTGAGCAGCACGGCCTGCTCGCCCTGCCGCGTGGGGTAGCCGACCGAGAGGCGCACCATGAAGCGGTCGAGCTGCGCCTCGGGCAGCGCGTACGTGCCCTCGTACTCGATGGGGTTCGAGGTCGCGATGACGTGGAACGGCTTCGGCAGCGGGAAGCTCTGGCCCTCGACGGTCACCTGGCCCTCGGCCATCGCCTCGAGAAGCGCCGACTGGGTCTTGGGCGAGGTGCGGTTGATCTCGTCGGCCAGGAAGAGGCCCGTGAAGACCGGCCCGGGGCGGAAGACGAACTCCGAGGTCTTGGGCGCGTAGAGGAACGAGCCGGTGATGTCGGCGGGCAGCAGGTCGGGCGTGCACTGGAGACGCCGGAAGTCGAGCCCGGTGGCCTGCGCGATGCTGCGCGCCGCGAGCGTCTTGCCGAGGCCTGGGACGTCTTCGAACAGGACGTGACCGCCGGCCAGGATGCTCGCGAGGGCGAGCTCGAGCGGGTCGCGCATGCCGACGACGAGGCGGCCGACCTCGTCGAGGATTCGTCGGCTGAGGTCGGCGACCTCGGCGATGGAGAGCTGCGCGTCGGGGGAAGTCGTGGTCACGGGTGCCTCTCGGTGGGTGCGGGGTCGGACGCGGGTGCGCCGCCTGGATCGGGTGCGCTGCTGGGAGCGGCTGCCGGGCCCGAAGCGGGTGCCCTGCCGAGCGCCTCGACGGCATTCATCAGCCGGGTGAACGACACGAGGTCGAGGTGCGACCTCCGCGGCGTCATCAGCGTGCGGACGACGGGCGGTGCGAGGATCGCCTCGATCTGAGCCCGGTCGTCGGGGTCGTACAGGTCGAGCCCGTAGAGGAACAGCAGGCGATGCCGGGCCGCCTCGCGGACTCGGGACAGCGTCTTCTCGTGGATGCCGCCGTGCGATTTCATCGCCCAGCCGAGGCGCTCGAGGTCGCGCCGGGCACCGGGCGTGCGCCGGACGACCGGGCGCGGCCACTCGGCCCTGTCGCCCTCCTGGACCGAGATCCAGGTCACGCCGACGGCGAACACGGCCAGGCTCACCAGCGACGCCGGCAGCGGTTCGACGCCGAAGAACCAGACGATCCCGCCGACGACGAGCGCGGCGACGGCGACCAGGATCGCCGGCACCCGCAGCGGCGGACGGAGCAGCGCCCTCACGGCGCGGCCTCCGCGTCGGCGGCGGCCCACTGGGCGTCGAGGGTCTGCAGGGCCGCGCGCGCCGCGGCCACGTCCCGCGCCGTCGAGACGGCGTCGCCGAACCGGACGGCCAGGTACAGGCGTCGGAGGGTGGCGAGGGCGGACCCGTCGACTCCCGTCCGTTCCAGGATGCGGCTCGTGAACTCGGTCGGGGTCTCGGACTCCAGCCGGCGGTACCCGGCGTCCTCCGCGGCCTCCTGCAGGCCGAGCCAGGCCTGCACGATCGCGTCGCCGGGCTCCCGGTCTCCGTCGAGCACGTCGAGCGCGCGTCGGAGCCCCCGCCGGAGGTACGGGGCGCTCGTCTCGACCGACGGGTCGTCGCCGAGGAGGTCGAGCGCCTCATCGCCGAGACCGCCCGGGCCGCCGCGCTGGCGATCGCGCAGGCGCTGCAGCACGTACCGGACGACCACGAAGACCAGGAACGCTCCCACCAGGCACAGCACGAGGATGACGATCCAGCCGAGGTCGGGGCGGCCGCCCGTCGCGATCGGCGGCGGAGTGCCCGTCGCCACGGCGGCCGGCGGCGGGGTCTGGACGAGCGGCTTCGGGCTGGGCAGCACGCCGAACGTGCGGCGCGGGCCGGTGAAGACGAGGGCGCTGCCGAGGGCGCTCCCGAGTGCGATGAGCAGCGCGAGGCCGCCGGCGACGAGGCCTGCCACGGGCAGGCGGAAGCGGCGGCGTGGCTCAGCCACGTCGGGTTCCTGCCGCGAATCGCCCTCGCTCATGCCTCGACGCTACCGGACGCATCGCGGCCGGAACCGGGACGGTGCGCGCCTGGGGATAACTCGCTACGCGGCGACGCCGAGGCCGTCGAGCGCCTTCTCGAAGATGGTGAGCCCCTGCATGCCGGGGAGGCTGGCGATGTTGTTGTCGAGCTTCTTCATCTCTTTGCGGCCTTCGACGCCGCTCATGATCTGGCCGAACACGAACTGCACGTCGTCGCGCTCCATGATGCTCGAGCCGACGGGGGCCCAGAACTTCGAGAGGAGGAGGCGCGTGAGCTTCTGGGCGCGCTTGCTCTTCTGCAGGCGCTCGCGGGCCTGCGACACGTAGAACGCGACGTGGCGGGTCTCCTGCTTGGCGATACGGCGCAGCAGCTCGCCGAGCACGGGATCGGTCTCGAGGTCGGCCATCCGCTTGTACGCGCTGACGGCGGACCACTCGTTGGCGGCGCCCCACGACATGTGGACGGCCACGAAGTCGCTGCCGACGATCTTGCCGAGCATGGACTGCTTGATCGGGTCGAGGCGGTCGCGCCAGCCCAGCTTGAGGCGGGAGGCGCGGAGAGCGTCGTAGTCGACCGTGATGCCGTGGACCTCGAGGACGGCGCCCAGGGCCTCGCCATGCCAGAACTCCTCGCGGTTCCACATCGTCATGAACGTCGAGATGTCGCCGTCCTTGTGCGACGGCGTGGTGAGGAGGTCTCGGGTGTAGCAGACGGTGTGGTACTCGACGTCGGCCATGTAGCGCAGAGTGCGGAGCGTCTCGGGAGAGAGGGGGTTCTGGCGGAAGTGCTCGAGATCGAGGTCGTCCCAGCCCAGGCGCTCAGAGCCGGCAGCGTACTTGTCGATATCGAATGCCATTACATGTCGGAAGAGGCATATAGCCTCTCCCACTCCCTTCGGGTCTGCCGTCTCGACGGCGCGCGCAGAGTTCTACGCGTCCTTAGAGATTAGCTCGATCGGCCCGCGCTTCCAATCGCGGATTCTCCACCTTCTTCGGAGCGCCTCCCGCGAGAGATTGGCATCGGGGTTGACGGCACTGGGATTTCCGACCATCTCGAGCCAGACGAGGTCGGAATGGCTGTCACCGTATCCATAGGAGGCACTCAGGTCGAGGCCGTTCAGAGCGGCGTACTGACGCAGCCAGGCGGCCCTGGCCTCACCCACCACCGGGGGCTTCGCGAGGTACCCGGTGAATATGCCGTCGCGGGCATGCATGGTGCCTGCGACGACCTCGTCGAACAGGTTCGCGAGGGGCTCGACGAGAGTCCCGATCGATCCGGTGACGAGCACCGTGCGGTGGCCGGCAGCGCGGTGGGCGGCGATCCGCTCGATCGCGGCGGGCATCGTGCTCTTCAGGAGCGTCTGACCGAAGCTCTTGGCGACGACCTCCTCGAGGCGGCTGACGGGCATGCCCTCATAGCGGCGCAGGAACGCGCGGATGAACTCGGCGCGATCCCGCTGCTCTGCCCGCAGGTACCCCGGCAGCGCCGCCAGCAGGCTCGCCACCTCGCCCGGCCAGGCCGCCTTGCCGAACCCGCTGCCGCGCACCCAGAGGTACTGCTCGACGAGGTTCGAGTCGACGACCGTGCCCTCGAGGTCGAACACGGCGACGACGTCGCTCCGCTGCGGCAGCACCGGCTCGGCTGCCGGCGCCGAGGTGGCAGGTCGCACGCTGAACGCGCGCGTCATCGTGGTGACGGCGGGGAAGTGGACGCCCTGGAAGTAGTCCTCCCACTGGATGTCGGTCATGTCGAAGCCGATGTCGAGCGCCTTCTCGGGCGTCTGGGTCGCTACGATCGCGGCCTGGAGAGCCTTGGTGCGGGTGTCGTCGAAGATGATCTCGGACTGGATGTAGTGGCGGTAGAGGTCGGTCAGGCTCTGCAGCGACTCGAGGTCGCTGCGACGGCGGTCGACCGAGGCCAGCGCTTCTCGGGTGCGCGTCGTCGAGGGCATCCGGATGAAGAGCGACTCGCGCGCGTCGTTGATCCGGGCCCGAAGGCGCACGGCCCGCTCGACCTTGCGGCCGCCGGGGAAGCGCCAGGTGGCCGCCGCGATGTCGCCGCTGTCGGGCGTCGGCACCGGATGCGCCGTGAAGAACATTCTGAGGTTGGTGAACATGCGGTGGATCGGGAGCGGGTTGCTGGCCCCCGACGACACGTGGAAGAACTGCGGTTCGCCCGCCGGGGCCGGGTTCGCGGCCACCAGGACGATCACGTTGACGACGAAGTCGACGGGCACGACGTCGAGGACGGAGTCGGGGACGCCCGGGAACTCGGGGAGCATGCCTCGGCCGTAGGCCATGATCAGCGGGTCGGCGACCTTGAAGCCGTCGATCCAGCCCGGGTACGGGTGGCGGAGAGCGCTCTCGACGATGGCGGGGCGCACGAACGAGAGCCGGTGGCCCGCAGCCGCCCACATCTGCTCGGCGGCGCGCTCGGCGAAGGCCTTCGTCAGCGTGTAGACGTCGGTCCAGCCCAGGCTCTCGGCACGTGTGCGGCCGTGGTCGACCAGCTTCGCCTTCACCCAGTCGACGCGGCGCGACTCCGCCTCACGGGAGACGGCCAGAGGGCCTTCCTTGCCGTGCTTGGCCCGGGCCTCCGCCATGAACCGGCGGAGCACCTCGGGCTGGCGCGAGGCGAGCTCGACGCGCGAGCGGGCGCCGCGTGCGGCGTCGAACTCGGCGCGCCAGTCGACGTCGTGCGTCAGCGACGCCTCGGGGAAGATGCCCTTGCGGAGGCCGCCGACGTACGCGGTGGAGACGTGCACGACGTGCGGGTCGATCTCGGCCGCGAGCAGTGCCTCGTAGAGGCCGACCGCGCCGCCGACGTTGGTCTCGAACGCCTGGTCGATGGGCGGGTCGAACGACACGCTCGACGCGCTGTGGATGACGAGGTCGATGTCCTTCGGCAGAGCCGGGACGGAGTCGAGCCCGCCCTCGAGCACGCGGAGCCGCTCGGTGACGGCACGCTCGACCTCGGCCTCGCCGACCGAGTCGCGCCACGACTTGAAGACGGGCTTCCGGAGCATGTGCCGCAGACGGTCGACGCCGGACGTGCTGCCCTTGGTCCGGATCAGCAGCGAGACGGTCGTCTCCGGGTGCGAGGCGAGCAGCCGCTCGAGGATGGCCTGGCCGACGAAGCCCGTCCCGCCCGTCAGGAAGACGTGGGCGTCGCCGAGGTCGGTCTGAAGCTCGGGGAAGGCGGTGACGGCGGCGCTCACGGCAGGAGCTTCTTCGCCGTGACGGAGCCCATGCGGGCGTCCATGCCGGGCAGGGCCGCGACGCGCGTGCCGATCGACTCCGCGCGGGCGCGGCCCCCGGTCCCGCCGAAGACGAGCGCCTCGAACATGTCGCGGTCGACGGCGGCTCGCTCGACGCCGCCGATCGGCCAGGCGGCCGTGAGGAGGGCGGCCCTGGCGCGCCGGACGGCCGCCTTGGAGTCGCGGAGCCGCCAGTCGGTCTCGTCGGCGAAGAACGCCTCGTGCCTGGTCTTGATGATCTGGATCCTGTCGATCGTGTCGCGCAGCGCGGACGACGTCGTCGTCTCGCGCAGGTGGTCGTATGCCGCTCGGAGTATCCACTCGTCGATCAGGCCGACCGTCATGTGGACGGCCACGATCGGAGTCCCGAGCCCGACGGCCGCGAGGGCTCGGCGGATGGGGCCGGAACGCTGGATCGCCTCGTCGGCGCTCCTGCGGGGTGCCCCCTCGGGAACGGTCCGGGTGCGGGGGAGGCCGTGAGCCTCCAGGACGGCGTCCAGGGCGTCGGCCATCCAGAACTTCTCGAAGGCCCAGGTGACGAGGAACGCGGTGACCCGGGCGTCCTTGTGGGTCGCTGTCACGAGGAGGTTGCGGAGGTGCTCCATCGTGGCGGCTTCGAGCCTGGCGGCGTAGCGCAGGAACTCGAGTTCCTGCGCTGAGAGGGGCTCGGACTCGTACGAGGCCAGGTCGAGCTCGGACCGGAAGTTGCCCTGAGCCGTGCGCGTGAACTCGCGGATGTCGAACGGCCGTGCGACCTGCGGGTCAGGACTCGTGGTCATGAGCGTTTGCCTCCGGAGCGGTACTGAGCAATGGTCGATGCACGAAGTTGCCCGTAGGCACCGTATCGTAAGCGGCATGGCTGTAGCGCTCGTGACCGGGGGCACGTCCGGCATCGGAGCCGAATTCGCCCGCCAGCTCGCACACAAGGGATACGACCTCGTTCTCGTCGCTCGAGACGAGGTGAGGCTCGCCTCCATGGCGACGGAAATCCGCGGCATCGGCCGCTCCGTCGAGGTCTTCCCCGCCGACCTCGCGAACCGCGACGACGTCGACAGGGTGGCTTCGCGACTCGAAGACGACGACCGTCCCGTCGACGTGCTCGTGAACAATGCCGGCTTCGGCATGCACATCCCGTTGACGTCGCGCGACGTCGCCGGACTCGACCTCGGCTTCGAGGTGATGTGCCGTGCGGTGCTGGTGCTCTCGGGTGCTGCGGCACGGTCCATGCGCGGTCGCGGAACGGGCCGCATCATCAACGTGTCGTCGACGGCCGGCCTGCTCGCGATGGGCGCCTACTCCGCGATCAAGGCGTGGGTGACGTCGTTCTCCGAGGGCCTCGCCGTCGAGCTGGACGGAACCGGCGTGACCGTCACAGCCGTCCTGCCCGGCTGGGTTCGCACGGAGTTCCATCAGCGAGCCGCTATCCGGACGACCAGCATTCCAAACTCCCTCTGGCTCGACGCCGAACAACTGGTCACCGCGTGCTTGCGCGACGTCGACAGGGGCAGAGTGATCTCCATACCCACCGTTCGGTACCGAGTGCTGGTCGGGTTGCTGCGTCACGCACCCAAGAGCGCAGTCCGCAAGGTGTCGGGAGCCATCTCGTCCAGCAGGAAGAAATCCGTGGAGGCGTGATCGTGGACGAACCGAAGAGCGACAAGGTCGAGAAGGCCGACAAGCACGACGACGCTGCGTCGAAGCTGGGCGCCGTCGCGGCTGACGTCGCCGGCCGAGTGAGCGAGAGCGCCGCCGACGTCAAGGTCCGGGTCAGCGAGGGCGCCGCCGATGTCAAGGTGCGCCTGGGCGAGGGCGCGGCCGACGTGCGCGACCGCTTCAACAGCCGGAGGCACGCGTCCGCGCGCTACGTGGCCCAGCGCTGGCTCATGAAGCCGACCATCTGGTCGATCACCGACGTGACCGTGATCGGGCGCGAGCGGCTCAAGGGCCTCGAGGGCGGCTTCGTGCTCATCGCCAACCACTCCAGCCACCTGGACGCGCCGCTCATCGTCGGCGCCCTGCCGCGCAAGCTGTCGCGCTACCTCGCGACCGGAGCCGCGGCCGACTACTTCTTCGACGTCTGGTGGCGTCGCGGCCTCACCTCCCTGTTCTTCAACGCGTTCCCGATCCAGCGCGGACGCCGAGCCGGTGCGAAGCCGTCGAAGCACGCCGACGCGGCCGTCAGCGCCGCCTCGCTGCTCAGCCGCGGGTTCCCCGTCCTGGTGTTCCCCGAGGGCACGCGGTCGAAAGACGGCGAGATGGGCCCGTTCAAGCCCGGAGCCGCCCGCCTCGCAGCGGCCTGCGACGTCCCGATCGTCCCGCTCGCCCTGATCGGCGCCAACATCGCGCACCCGCGTGGGGCCCACTGGCCTCGCCCGGGCCGGCTTCCCGTCGGCGTCGCGTTCGGCGACCCGATGCGGCCGGAGCCCGACGAGACCGCGATCGCGTTCTCGAATCGGCTCCGCGAGGAGATCCTGCGCATCAGAAACCAGTACTCGGCCGATATCCTGGGCCGCACCCTCTCGCCGTCCAAAGGAGCCCGCCCGTGACCGACCTCAAGCCCCGACAGGCCTCGGCCGCCGAAGACGGTCCCGACGTCAAGCACATGAAGTGGTGGGGCTGGGGCGTCGACGGCGTCGCCTTCCACCACGAAGACAAGCCCGCGTTCGCGCCGTTCGTGAAGAAGATGGTCGGCGTCGACCTCAACTCGGCCGCCGTCACCGCCGCCCCGTCGTTCGACGAGCTCGACATCCCCGGCTCGAAGATCACCGCCGAGGTCTCGTCGGCCCTGTCGCTCATCGTCGGCGAAGGCCACGTCGTGCTGGGCGACATGGAGCGCGTCGTGCACACGTACGGCAAGAGCATCCGCGACCTGATCAAGATCCGCAACGGCATCTTCCCGCGCGTGCCCGACGCGGTCGTCTACCCGGCCACCGAGTCCGAGATCGCCAAGATCGTCCAGCTCTGCGTCGAGCACGACCTCGTGCTCATCCCCTTCGGCGGCGGCAGCAACATCGTCGGCGCGCTGGAGCCGATGCCCGGCGAGGACCGCATCGTTCTCTCGCTCGACATGGGGCGCCTCGACCGTGTGCTCGACATCGACGAGGACGGCCGCCTGGCTCGCATCCAGGCCGGTGCCCAGGGGCCCGACATCGAGGAGCAGCTCAACGCCAAGGGCTGGACGATGGGGCACTTCCCCGACAGCTTCACGCACTCCACCCTCGGCGGCTGGGTCGCGACTCGCTCATCGGGCATGCAGTCCGACAAGTTCGGCGACATCGCCGACCTGACCAAGGGCCTCCGCCTGGTTCGCCCCGACGGCGTCGTCGTCATCCGCGCCGTGCCGTCGGCCTCGACCGGCCCGTCGCTCCGCGAGATGATCATCGGCTCCGAGGGCCGTCTCGGCGTCATCACCGAGGTCACCGTCCAGGTGCACCGCCTCCCCGAGAAGCGCGAGATCCTCGCCTACTTCTTCCCGACCTGGGAGGCCGGCCTCGCGGCCATGCAGGCCATCTCGGAGAGCGACGCCAACCCGTCGATCACCCGCGTCTCGAACGAGTTCGAGACCGAGATGTCGCTGGCCACGTCGAAGGCGAGCAAGGGCATCTCCTCCCTCCTCAACCAGGGCGTGCAGCGGTTCATGAAGCTCAAGGGCTGGGACCTCTCGAAGATCTGCCTGTCGTTCATCGGCTATGAGGGCTCCGAGGAGCACGTCGCCATCAACGAGAAGCTCGTCTCGAAGATCGTCCGGAAGCACGGCGGCTTCGGCGTCGGCAAGGGCCCGGGCGTCCTCTACGACCAGAAGAAGTTCGACACTCCCTACCTGCGCGACTTCTTCCTCGACCACGGCGGCGCAGCCGACGTCTCGGAGACGAGCGCCCCCTGGTCGAAGCTGCTTCCGCTCTACAACGGCGTGTACGCGTCGGCGAACCGCGCCTTCGAGAAGATCGGCGTGCAGGGCCTGATCATGGCGCACCTGTCGCACTCGTACCACTCGGGCGCCTGCCTGTACTTCACGTTCGCGTTCGAGCACGGCGACCAGCCGCTCGAGCAGTACGACGTCGTCAAGAAGGCAATCCAAGACGCGTTCATCGCCGAGGGCGGCACCGTCTCGCACCACCACGGAGTCGGCCTCGAGCACGCCCCGTGGATGGCCGCCGACGTCTCGGCACCCGGCCTCGCGCTGATGCAGGGAATGCTCGACACCGCCGACCCGAAGCGCAACTTCAACCCGGGCAAGATCACCGGCAAGTAGGGGCGGGGCGCGTGCTGGCCCCGGGCCGGTGGGCCAGCCCCGTCACATCGGCTCACCCGCCGCGCCAGCCCCGCCAGATCGGCTCGCTCCCTCCGTGTGAACGGCGGGGGTGAGCCGATTCGAAGGGGCTCGCCGTGTCTCCGGGCGCAGGAACTGCGCCACCCCGTACGGCAGACTGTCCGGATGCGCACCGCCAGCCCGTCCAACTCCGACCGCAGCCGCTTCACCGCCCTCGAGCTCGAGCTGGCTGCCATCCTGTGGGCCTGGGACCCTGTCGGGGTCGCCCCCGGCCGCACCGACGACGGCGAGTACGACGACCTGGTGCGGCCGATCCTCATCGAGCTCGGCCACGGCGTCCGCGACACCGCCCTCGCCGTGAAGATCGCCGGCGCGATGAGCACCGACTACGGCCTGGCCATGCGCGAGCAGCAGGCCCGCGGCGTCGCCGCCACGATCACGGAGTGGTGGGCGGCGCAGCCCTGAACCGCCGCTCGCGCCGCATGCCGACGGCCCCGCACGCAGACGGCCCCACAGGCCGCGGCGAGTGGGGCCGTCTGCACTGAACCGTGCGGTGCTCGGACAGCTAGGCGCCGAGCGCGGCGTCGACGATCGTCTTCGCCTCCTCCTGGACGCGCTTCAGGTGCTCTGGGCCCTCGAACGATTCGGCGTAGATCTTGTAGACGTCTTCGGTGCCCGACGGGCGGGCGGCGAACCACGCCTTCTCGGTGACGACTTTCACGCCGCCGACCGCGGCGCCGTTGCCGGGGGCCTCGCTGAGCTTCGCGACGATCGGGTCGCCGGCGAGCTCGGTGGCCGCGATGTCGTCGCCGCTGAGCTTGCCGAGTCGTGCCTTCTGCTCTTTCGAGGCGGCGGCGTCGATGCGCTGGTAGACCGGAGCGCCGAACCTCTCGGTCAGCTCGGCGTACAGCACCGACGGAGACTTGCCTGTGACGGCGAGGATCTCGCTGGCGAGGAGGGCGAGGATGATGCCGTCTTTATCGGTGGTCCAGACGGATCCGTCGCGACGCAGGAACGACGCGCCGGCCGACTCCTCACCGCCGAAGGCGACGCTGCCGTCGACCAGCCCGGGTACGAACCACTTGAACCCCACCGGGACCTCCCAGAGGCGACGGCCCAGCGAGTCGGCGACCTTGTCGATGATCGACGACGACACCAGCGTCTTGCCGATGGCGGCGTCGGAGCGCCACTCGGGGCGGTGGCTGTAGAGGTAGTCGATGGCGACGGCGAGGTAGTGGTTCGGGTTCATGAGGCCGCCGTCGGGGGTCACGATGCCGTGGCGGTCGGCGTCGGCGTCGTTGCCCGTGACGATGTCGAACTCGCCCTTGCGCTCGACGACGCTCGCCATGACGGAGGCGCTCGAAGGGTCCATCCGGATCTTTTCGTCCCAGTCGAGCGTCATGAAGCGCCAGGTCGGGTCGACGCCGGGGTTCATGACCGTGAGGTCGAGGCCGTAGGCGTCGCGGATGGCGGCCCAGTACTCGACGCTCGCGCCGCCCAGCGGGTCGGCACCGATCTTGATGCCGGCCTTCTTGATGGCGTCGAAGTCGATCACGTTGGCGAGGTCGAGCACGTAGCGGCGCAGGAAGTCGTAGCGGCCGGGGCTGACGTCGCTCGTCTTCACCTCGACGTTGCCGCCGGCGATGATCTCGTTGGCGCGGTTGGCGATCCACGACGTGGCGTCGCTGTCAGCCGGACCGCCGTGCGGGGGGTTGTACTTGAAGCCGCCGTCACGAGGGGGATTGTGGCTGGGCGTCACCACGATGCCGTCGGCCTGCTCGGTGTGGGCGGGATCGTTGTTGTAGACGAGGATCGCGTGGCTCACCACGGGGGTGGGCACGTAGCCGTTCTCGGCGTCGGCGAGGACCTTCACGCCGTTGCCCGCGAGGACCTCGAGGGCGGTGCGCTCGGCAGGGCCCGAGAGGATGTGGGTGTCGCGGCCGATGAACAGCGGGCCTGTGATGCCCTGACCGGTGCGGTACTCGACGATGGCCTGCGTGATCGCCGCGATGTGCGCCTCGTTGAAGGCCGAGTCGAGCGACGAGCCGCGGTGGCCGGACGTGCCGAACACGACCTTCTGCGACGGGTCGGTGACGTCGGGGGTCAGCGAGTAGTAGGCGGATGTGACTGCCTCGGGGTCGATGAGGTCAGCGGGGGTGGCGTAGGTGCCGGCGCGATCGGTCATGAGACTCATAGTGGCACCTGGCGGAGAACCGCGTCGAAGTTGTCCACAGGCGAGCCGGGCCAGCGGGGAGGAGGGTGCGCCTGCCCTAGGCTCTGAGCCATGTCAGAGCACGCCGGCGCCCGCCCCGAGACCACGTACAGCTATCTCGGCCCGGCGGGCACCTTCACCGAGGCGGCGCTCAAGCAGGTGCCGGAGGCCGCCGGGAAGACCTGGCGCAGCGTCAACAACGTGGGCGAGGCCCTGGCCGACGTCGTCGCCGGGCGCAGCGTCGCCGCGATGATCGCGATCGAGAACTCCGTCGACGGAGGCGTGAGCGCGACGCAGGACGCCCTGGCGAACGTGCCCGGCCTGCGGATCCTCGGCGAGTACCTCGTCAAGGTCGACTTCGAGCTCGTCGCGCGGCCGGGTACGTCCCTCGCCGAGGTCAAGGTCGTCAACGCCCACCCGGTCGCGTACGCCCAGTCGCGCCGGTGGCTCGACAGCACGCTGCCCGAGCACGGCCACCTCCCGGCCACCTCCAACGTGGCTGCGGCCGCTGCCCTCCTCCCGCCGGCGCCGGGTGAGGCGATCGTCGGGGTTCTCGCCGACGCGGCCGTCGCGCCCCTCGGCATCACCGAGCACTACCCGCTCGAGGTGCTCGCGCGGAACATCGGCGACAACTCCAACGCCGTCACGCGCTTCGTGCTCGTCGGCCGGGCCTCGGCGGTGCCGGCGGCGACCGGGTCCGACAAGACGACGATCATCGCCGAGCTGCCCGACGACCGCGCCGGAGGGCTGCTCGACATGCTGGAGCAGTTCGCGACGCGCGGCATCAACATGAGCCTGCTCCAGTCGCGACCCATCGGCGACGCGCTCGGCCGGTACCGCTTCGTGATCGACCTCGACGGCCACATCCTCGACGAGCGGGTCGCCGACGCCCTGCTCGGCCTCAAGCGGTTCAGCCCGAGCGTGATGTTCCTCGGGTCGTACCCGCGGGCCGACCACAAGGCGGTCACGGTGACGCCGCGCTACGACAACGCCGCTTTCGTCGAGGCGCGCGACTGGCTTCGCGGGTTGGTCGCGGGCGAGCCCGGCGACGGGTAGGCGCAGGACGGCGAGCCCGGCGACGGGTGGGCGCAGGCGGGCGGCGCAGGGCAGGCGGGCGGCGGGCGAGCCCGGCGGCAGTTCCTGCGCCTGCGGGGTTCTAGGCGGGGACGCGCACTCGGAGGGCCAGCGGGTCGACCCAGGCTCGGATGGCGACCGCCATGCCGTGCGAGTCGCCGTCGAGCTCGAAGTCCTGGGGGGATTCGAGGCGGACGACGATCTCGGAGCCCTTCATGTAGCGGACGGTCTTGAGGTCGGGCGCGAGCCTCATGACCTGGCGGCCCGCTCGGCTGCGGCGGAGGATGCCGTTCTCCCACACGATCTTGAGCCAGATGCCGACCCAGTCGATCTTGCGTTCGGGGCGGAGGGCGACGATGTCGAACACCCCGTCGTCGATTGCCGCGTCGGGCAGCAGCATCAGGTTGCCGGGGAGCAGCCCGCAGTTGCCCAGGATGATCGTGTGGGTCTTCATCGACTTGCGGCCCGAGTGGTCGAGGTCGTAGCGGATGTTCATGCTGTTGTTGTCGCGGAGGCTCCGGGCGATGGCGTCGACGTAGGCGAGCCAGCCGATGCGCTTCTTGAGGGTGTCGTTCGTGTTGGCGAGCATCTGGGCGTCGAGCCCGAGCCCGGCCATCACCACGAAGACGCTGCGGTCGCGCGTGCCGTCGGGGTTCTCGATGTCGACGACGCCGAGGTCGATCTTGCGCTCGACGCCGTGGAAGACGGTCGAGATCGCGTTGTCGAGGTGGTCGAGGCTGAGCTTGAGGTTGCGGGCGAGCAGGTTGCCGGTGCCCGACGGCAGGAGGCCGAGCGCCGTCGTGGAACCCCGCAGCGCCTCGGCGACGTTGCGCACGGTGCCGTCGCCGCCGGCGGCGATGACCACGTCGGCCCCGGCCTCGACGGCCTGGCGGGTGACGCCGCCGCCCGGGTCTTCGATGCTGGTGGCGTAGTAGAGCGTCTCGTTCCAGCCCGCCTTGTTCTGGTGACGGCGGACCGACTTCTTGATGTCGGCGAGCGACACCTTGATCGGGTTGTAGACGACGGCCGCCGTCTTGGGAGCCGTGGCGGCGGCCTCGGGGGCATCCCTCTCGGCGGGCGGGGAGGACGGGGTGCTCATGGGCCAACCGTATTCGACGCGGACCGCGCGTGTATGGCGGGCGTGTTAACGCAGTCGTCGAGCGGCGTTCTCCACAGGCCTGACGGGCGGAGGCGACTCGCGGCCGGTATTCCTTAGACTGGCGGGGTGATCGATCCCCAGCTGCTCCGCGACGCCCCCGACCTCATCAAGACGAGCCAGGCGGCGCGCGGCGACTCCACCGAGGTCGTCGACGTCGCAGTCGCGGCCGACGTCAGCCGCCGGGCCGCGATCGCGTCGTACGAAGACCTCCGCGCCGAGCAGAACGCCTTCGGCAAGACCGTGGCCAAGGCGCCTAAAGACGAGAAGAAGCAGCTCGTCGCCCAGGCTCAGCTGCTCGCCGCCAGGGTGAAAGAGGCGCAGGCCGCGTCGACCGTCGCCGATGAGTCCTTCGACACAGCGATCCGCGCCATCGCCAACCCGATCATCGACGGGGTGCCCGCTGGCGGCGAGGAGAACTTCGTCACCCTGCGCACGCACGGCGAGCCCCGCGAGTTCGACTTCGAGCCGCTCGACCACGCCGACCTCGGCGAGAAGCTCCGCGCCATCGACATCAAGCGCGGCACGAAGGTGTCGGGCTCGCGCTTCTACTTCCTGCGCGGCGTCGGCGCCCGCCTCGAGCTCGGGCTCATGAACATGGCGCTCGACAAGGCCATGGCCGAAGACTTCACGCCGCTCATCACGCCGACGCTGGTCCGCCCCGAGATCATGGCCGGCACCGGATTTCTCGGCGCCCACTCCGACGAGATCTACTACCTCCCGGCCGACGACCTCTACCTCACCGGCACGAGCGAGGTCGCGCTCGCTGGCTACCACGCCGACGAGATCGTCGACGTGTCGGAGGGCCCGATCCGCTACGCCGGCTGGTCGACCTGCTACCGCCGCGAGGCCGGTGCCGCCGGCAAGGACAACCGCGGCATCCTGCGCGTGCACCAGTTCAACAAGCTCGAGATGTTCACCTACGTGCACCCCGATCAGGCCGAGGCCGAGCACGACAAGCTCGTGTCGTACCAGGAGGCCATGATCCAGGCGTGCGAGCTCAGCTACCGCGTCATCGACGTGGCTGCCGGCGACCTCGGCTCGAGCGCGGCCCGCAAGTTCGACATCGAGGCCTGGGTTCCGACGCAGGGCACCT
Source organism: Frondihabitans sp. GW821-FHT04F02 (assembly GCF_059420045.1). Lineage (NCBI taxonomy): Bacteria > Bacillati > Actinomycetota > Actinomycetes > Micrococcales > Microbacteriaceae > Frondihabitans > Frondihabitans sp. GW821-FHT04F02. The sequence continues at coordinate 147,792 of NZ_JBWKSZ010000002.1, forward strand.
ACCGCGAGCTGTCGTCGACCTCGAACTGCACGACGTTCCAGGCCCGCCGCCTCGACACCCGCTACCGCACCGAGTCGGGCAAGACGGCGCCGGTCGCCACGCTGAACGGCACGCTGGCCACCACGCGCTGGCTCGTCGCTATCCTCGAGACGCACCAGCAGGCCGACGGCTCGGTTGTCGTGCCCGAGGCCCTCCGGCCCTACCTCGGCGGCCTCGAAGTGATGGAGCCCGTCGCGTGACCTCCTCCACCCCCGCCGTGACGCGGTCCGCTGCTCCGCGCCGGGACGACGCCTGGCTCGTCGCGCTCGACGTCGACGGCACGATCATGACCGAGGGCGGCCAGATCAGCGATGCGGTCGCCGGCGAGATCCGCCGCCTGCGCGGCGAGGGCCACGAGGTCATGATCGCCACGGGCCGCTCGGTCGCGATGACGCTGCCCGTCATGGAGCGGCTCGGCCTGGAGTCCGACTACGTGGTCTCGTCGAACGGTGCGATGACGCTCGGGCGCGATGACACTGCCGACAGTGGTTACTCGACGGTCTTCGTCGAGGAGTTCGACCCCACCGACGTCCTCACGACGATCAACGGCCGCCTCGAGGGCGCCGGCTACGCCGTCGAGGATGCCCACGGCAACATGCTCTACCTCGGGGCGTTCCCCGAGATCGCCCTCACTCCGACGAGCCGCGAGGCGAGCTTCGACGAGCTCTGCGGTGTCCAGGCGACCCGCGTCGTCGTCATGTCGCCGTCGCACAGCCTCGACGAGTTCCTCGAGATCGTCGAGAGCATGGGCCTGCACAAGGTCAGCTACAACGTCGGCTGGACGGCCTGGCTCGACATCGCGCCCTTCGGCGTGACCAAGGCCACGGCACTGGAGCGCGTCCGCACCTGGCTCGACATCCCGGCCGAGCGCGTCATGGCCGTGGGCGACGGGCGCAACGACATCGACATGCTCGCATGGGCCGCGCGCGGCGGCCGCGGTGTCGCGATGGGGCAGGCGCCCGACGACGTGCTCGAGGCGGCGTCCGAGCGGACCGGCTCGGACGTGGAGGACGGGCTCGCCGCGGTGCTGGCGACGCTGTAGCGCTTGTCCGCCGCGCGAGCGTGCGCCTCGCGTCGCGTCGCGAGCGTGCTCGTCGCGCCGCGTCGCGCCGCTTCCTAAGGACGCCTGGGGTAGACGTCCTCGTCAGCGTCGCACCCCGGCGGCGTTCTCCTAGTGGGCGTCGCAGATTCGCCGTCGAATCCTTCGTCACGCACACGTCGTCCTTGCCAGAGGACGCGCCACATCACGCGTCCGATACACTCGCAGAGGCTGCGAACCCGCGTGTTCGCACGCCGGGAGGGCTGTCCGAGCGGCCGATGGAGCTTGTCTTGAAAACAAGTGGGCAGAAATGTCTCGTGGGTTCGAATCCCACGCCCTCCGCCTAGGAAGACCCGCCAGATCCCTGGTTGACTCAGGGATCTAGCGGGTCTTTCTCTCGTTCACGGCGTTATCTGCCCACATTTTGCCCACAACCGTAAGTGCCAGTTTCTCGTCGAGTCGTGCTGCTACTGCATCCAGGTCGTCATCGAACAGGTCGGCGTAGACGTCAAGCGTCATCGACGCGGAGGCGTGGCCAAGCATCCGCTGCACGGCCTTCACGTTCGCTCCAGAGCTCACGGCCAGACTGGCAGCGGTGTGCCTGAGATCGTGCGCGGTCATGTCCGGAAGGCCGGCCGCCTTCACGGCAGAGGGAAACCACCCGTGCTCATTGTGGGAACGGCGAAGGTGGGTCCCCAGCTGCGTCCCGAACACGAGCGATTCGCGCGTCTTCCCATCACACTGGAGCGCTAGAGGGACCGAGAGTCCGGCAGGGAATGGGACTGAACGGCGCTTGTGCGTCTTCGGGGTGCCGACCTCGATGACGCCGCCGACTTCCACGGCATTCACTGTCACGTTCACCCGGCGCCTAAGCATGTCGAGATCTTTCACGCGCAAGCCCACCGCCTCGCCCCACCTGAGGCCTGTGTAAGCCAAGAGCAAGACCAGAGGGCCGAAATCGCCTGACTGAACGGCGAGAGCCGACACTTGGTCGGGCGACAGGTAGACGTGCTCCTTTCGCCCCTTTCGTGGGAGGTTCATTCCGCGGGCCGGGTTGCTCCCCAACTGACGATCCTTGACTGCGGTGTCGAGGATCGCGGCCAGCACGCCGTAAGCGCGTAGAACCGTCGTAGCACTGCGGTCCTTGCTCATCTCGGAGATCCAGGACTGAACAGCACTGTGCCTGATGTCAGCCAGTTTCCTAGAGCCCCACCGGGGCTGCACGTACAGGCGCCAGGCGATCTCGAGTGGGCGCGCGGATGACGGCTTGAGGTGCGTCTGGTTTGCCAGCCAGGTAGGGCCAAGGGCGTCGATGGTGGTTTGTGAATCCGAGTGCGAGATGAACTGCCCGCGATCCTTGGCGACCTCGACCGTAGCGAGAAAGAGCTCGGCCTCACGTTTCGTCTTGAAGCCTCGGCGATCGGTCTGCCTGCGCTCGGGATCTCGGAATCGGACCCGATAGCGTCGGCCTTTGGCGGTCTCATACGGCGTGACGCTAGCCATTCGAATCCTTTGGGGAGCTGTTCGCGAAGGCCGCGAGGTCACGCGTGAATTGGCGGGTGAAGTGGCCGATCTTCTGGGGAGAAGCGTCGACTCCAGCTGCGGCCCATGCTCGCTCGCTCAGCGTCTGCTTCCAGAGAAGCCAGCAATAGCCGAGGAACTCATCGGGATCCATGGCAAGTCTTTTTGCGGCCCGAGCATCGGCAATACCGGCGTTGCTCCGCATTCGCTTGAGATTCAGCACTGAGACGCCGCGGGGGACGCGAGGCTCGCTGTCCGCGGCTTCAGTGTTGCGGGCGCGTTCGACACTTTGCTGTTCGAAGGGGAGATCGTCAAAAAAGTTGACACGATCGCCGCTCAACACGACCTGGAACACCTCGGCTCGAAGGGAAGTCCCGGACGTCATCTCGATCCAACCGTCGAACTCGAACAGCTGCGCGAGACGGACACGGTTGCCAGTGAGGTTTCCGAGCGCGTCGGCGACAATCATGATCGTCGGAAGCGTGGCTGGTATCTGCCCCTTCTCAAACTCAACGACTCGCGACGTCGTCCACTTCAGCCCGTAGACACGTACGGCGCTCGCCAGCTGATCCAGCGTCACATTGGCGGCAGATCTGAGGCGCCGTACGTTCTGCCCCACGGCGCGATTGAGGGGGACGACATCGCTATGCCCAGGGTCGTCGGAGTTCGTCATGAAACCGAGATTATCCGAACATTCGGCTACTTGACAATACATGGCTCTACTGCTTCAATCCTCAGGTGTACGGATTTCCGTAACCGAAGGAGGAAATGATGCAGACCGATCTTCGTCCCGTCGAGCCGGCAGTCGAGAAGTACCTGTCGCCGGCAGACGTCTGCGAACTAGTCCCCGGCATGACCGAAGGGCGCTTGAAGATGCTCCGTTTCAAGGGCACGGGACCCGAGTACCTGGCCCCGACCAAGCGCACGATCGTCTACACGGAGCGGCGACTTAGGGAGTGGCTCGAGGCTCAGGCGCGGAAGAGCTCGAGGGAAGCCTCGTGACTAACTGCGTGTTCCAGGGCGGCACCAAAGCGCACCGTGAGTATCACGGGCTCGGCCGCAACGAGACCGCGGCCCGGGCCACGATGGGCGACCGCACGCTCTCCTACATCGAGGATGGCCAGCTGATGACGACGACCCAGATCGTTAGCCGGATTCACGTCGCGATCGACTCGCTCGCTCGAGAGAAGGGCCAAGCGTGACGCCCGCAAACCATCCCGCGTCTCAAACGCGACCTACGAAAAAGGCCCCTGCGTCAACAGGGGCCCAGCCCATCGAAACCGCTAAGTAAACGAAGGACAAGAACATGATTATCATCTCAGCCTCCCCGACCGTCGACAAGACCCCAGAGCGGGTGGCGGAACTCGCCACTGACTTCATCTCCATTTCTGGCTTCAATAGCGAGGGATTCATAGGTGACAAGTCGAGCGGGCTCTGGCACATCATCTGGGAAGAGCGGCCGCTGACGCCCGGATACACGCCCGGTCCCAAGGCAATGCCCATCGACGCGTGGAACCACTTGCCGACAAGAGTTCGAGACAGGATGACCACCCCCGGTTATCAGTGGTCGAACAAGGACATCGAAGATGACGACATGGAGCGTGAATTCGTCTTCACGTACGTCGGCAAGTACCGCCTCCTCAGCGAGACGATCGAAGGCGCACAGAAGTCGGGGCAGTTCCTCAATAGCACCGTCTCCGTTGCCGACCTGACGGAAGACGACCACACCTACGCTGCGATCGGCTGGAGCGGGGGAGTGCCCACAGTCGCATTGCATGTTGTTGATGACAGTGACGGTCGGGCTATCAAGTTCATGTCCGCGGCAGAAGCTCTCCGCCTCGCTCACGAGATCATCGACACAGCCGCCCAGGTCCGAGCATCCAGAGCTTCTGCAGCTGAGACGCCTGCCGAGCTCGTCGACCGCGCCCTCGCCGTGGCCAACGAGATCCTTGACCAAGCCAAGTAGCGGACCCTCGGGTGTGCGCGCTCCTGCCCACACTTCCGACACCACCGAGAGGGGCGCGACGCGTGACCGTATCTGCTCGCAACTGGGCCTGGACGCTCGAGCTCAAGTCCGGCCAGAAGGTCGTGCTGCTGTACCTGGCAGAGATGGAAAACGCCGTCTACGGATACGCGTTCCCCTCGCAGGAAGACATTGCGCACAAGACCGGACTGAGCCCCCGAGCCGTCCGCGAGCAGCTCGTAACTCTCGGGCGAGCCGATGGTCCCGTGCGCATCGAGAAGACCCGTCCCGCTCACAAGACCTGGGCCCAGAGCCGCTACTTCCTTAAGGTCCCCGAGACCTTCCGGGCCACGGACCAGGAGTGGCTGCGAGCCCGAAGACAGGCGGGGTAGACCGGCCGACCCAGCGGCAGATTCTGCCAGCGGCACTATCTGCCGGTAGTTCACCGTTCCACCGGCAAATTACGTCGAGCCACCGGCAGATTCTGCCAATACCACCGGCAGATTCTGCCAAAACCACCGGCAGATTCTGCCTACTACCAGTGATGTACCAGTGATGAGACCAGTGACAAGTACCAGGCGCTCCGCTCAACGAAACAAGCGCCCGGCCTGTGGATAACTTTCATTCCTTCAATCGAGGGGGACGAAAAGCGTCGTCCTCTAGACCCGCCGAAGCATGTACCGAACAGGAGCACCACGTGACCCAGCAGAGCACTTTCGAGCTCAAGGCCCGACCCGTCGACTACGAACGCGCGAAGGAGGTCATGACAGCCATCGCGGCTGAGGACGGGGTCGCGTTCGATCGGGCGATCGACTCGATCCTCGACGACCCCGAGTCCACCCCCTACGACTCCGGGCGAGCCGTGATCGGGATCCTCGCCGCGGTCCTCATCGACCCGAGCCTCGACTCTTCCGATTAGGAGACCTCTCATGGACGCACCCGAGACGCTCGACGTCGACACCGCCATCGAGACCCTGAAGCAGACAGCCCACCTCATCCGAGTGCCCCTGCCCGCCACCCTCGAGAAGGGACTCGACGCCGTGGACGCTGAGGCGAAGCTCGATGGGCTCGTGCGCCATACCCCGGCGATCCAGACAGCCTGGGCCGCCGCCGTCGGCTGGGCCTCAGCCACCATCGCGAAGACCCGCCGTGACATCCCCGGTATCGATCTCAACGGCGCCACCCCCGCCGGCCTCGAGCAGCACCACATCGGGATGTGGATAGACGCGATGGAGGCCATCGACCGGGTCGACCTCATCGCCCGAGCATGGACAGCCCTCGGCGGCGTCACCGAGCTGCTGACCGTCAGCCCGAACGAGGAGCCCTTGATGGTCGCTGACCTGGACGTCGATGCGTTCGACGCCCTCCGTGCCAAGACCGTCCGAGCCACCGCGGCCGCAGGACAACCCCTGACACTCGCCACGTTCGACCAGTGGCGGGGAAGGGTCACCAGCCTCCGCGCGGAACGCGAACAGCTGCAGCTCATCGACGCCCGCGAGAAGAGCCACGGGCTCCGCCTGTAGGCGCCACAACCACCCCGAGACCCCGCCGGCATCCCGTCCCGCGGGCAACCCCCGAAAGGAAACACACCATGGCCAGTGCATTCACCCCCCAGGAGCAGACGGAGCTCCGAAAGATCGCTCGCTCCGCTGCCGCGAGCGTCGTCGGCGTCCCCTGGAATGACGCGAAGGACGAGCCGATGGCGGACACCCGCCGTCAGGAGTACCTCGACCGTCAGGTTGCAGCCATCCGAGCGGAGGCCGGCCAGTGAGCGTCAAAGAGGGCCGGGAAGCGTTCGACAAGGCCCACGGCAAGAAAGACACCGAGAAGGACCCGCAGCCCGTCACGACGAAAGTCGCCGCCGGCCGCGAGCTGAAAAGGACCGGCCGCCTCCCCGAGGTGCAGACCGGCGGAAAAGGAACAGAGGCCACCGCATGACCATCGAGACAGAAGCATGGTCCCACGTCCCCGGACACGACGACCTGCAACGCATCCGCCAGGCCGTCGGCGCCACCTCCAGGCGCTACGGGGACATCCTGGTGCGATACCAGGAGAAGGAACCTGCCGCCACCAACCAGGTGCACTCGACCATCCGCAAGCTCCTCCGCGCCGGTGAGACTGTCCCTGACGACATCGCCCAACCCATCATCGATGCCCGAGCCGCCGACGCCCTCGGACAGCTGCGAAGCAACCTGATGAGCGACGTCGTCAACAGGGCGAGCAAGGAAACCCTGGCACCCAACTCGATCGACCGTGCCCTCGACTACCTCCGAGAGCAGCTGGACGAGATCACCGCCGAGACGATGCTCCTCATGCCCGCGGCCGCGACCGTGAGCTCCGCCGAGGAGGCAATCAAGACCGACACGATCAACGAGTGGCGCATCCTGACCGAGCTCGCCGGCAAGTATGCCGAAGTGCGCCGCGTGCAGCAGACGCTCTACGTCGCCGCCTTGAAGGAGTCCTCACACAAGTTCCGGTCGCAGGAGTTCGAACGCAGCGCCCTCTTCGCCGACGCTCTGGACTGGCACCCAGAGTGGACACGCCCCCGGGCCGAACGAACCGGCACCGAATCAGGGACGGGCCCTCTTCCCCAGGCTGTACGTGACTACCTGCAATGGATGCGGACCGGGCTGCGCGACTCCGACGTGCTGAACGGGACGATGGCACCCGAGCGGCGCCTCGTGCTCGCGGTGACCCAGCACCGGCCATGGGTGCCCACGATCAGCCAGTGGCACGCCGTCGACGACCTGCTCCTCACCGTCACTCAGCGTCCGTCACAGCCGAACGTGGCTCAGGTTGAGACAGACCGAACAGACCTGCTCGACATCCTCAGCATCGAGCACACCCTGCCCGACCCGAAGCGCCTGCCGTACTACAAGCAGTCCGCCACCAGCCGAGTACGGAACATTGCACGGGCAAATCTCTCCGTCGACCAGATCCGCGACATCCAGGAATCCAACCGATCACATCGGGAAGCAGCAGACTACCTCGCCGGTCTCAGGGGCAAAGGCGGCGTTCCAGCCAAGTGAGACCTGTTCAGCGGCAAGGGGTTGCAAGTCTCGCACTCCCTTGCCGCTGACCTCAGCCCCCCAGGCCAAGCACCACACACCAGTGCCCACGACCAGCCCGAAAGGCCGTCAGAACAGGCCACAGCAACGCTCACGGGGTGGGGGGCTGCCCCTCCGAGCCCCGATCTACAGGACCGCCGGGGAGGTTTCTCGCAGTCCACAGACCTGAAAAGTTCCCAGAAGGGGTACATCAAAGGCATAAATGCCCTATCCGCTTTGGGTAAGAGCGATACCTCTTTGGCTCGATAGGAAATGCTCTCGGCAATGCGCAGACGAACGCTGACATTCGCGCTCAATGACGGTAGCCCCTGTTAAAATCGAGGCACGGAAGGAACTTTCCGGTGGGTGCCCTGGACTGGGGCGCTGGAGGACTTAGCCTGCGACTCCCTGGTGCTGACTCAGAAGAGTCCCTCCATGCCGCGTCGCCTCTCTTCCACCTCGTGCCCGCCTAGCTGGCCCACCGTGCTCCTCTGCCAAGGCGGTCACCGCTAATGGCCGTCGGGAGCAACCGCAGCGTAAGCCTGAGGGTCGGCGCGACCATCGATGGGATGGTCGGCGCACTCGGCCGCGGCTCGGCCGCGGCCCGAGAGTTCTCCCGCAACGTTCAGTCGTCGGCGCGTACAGGCACCCAGGCGCTCAACAAACAGAAAGAGGCGGCCGAGTCCCTCGCAAAGCCGCTCGCCGCCATCGGCACCGTCGCGGCGCTCGGTATCGGCTATGCCATCAAGGCCTACGCCGATTTCGACGAGAAGATGTCGTCGGTCAAGTCGCTCTCGCACGCGACGACCGACGAGATGAACCAGCTCAAGCAGGCTGCGCTCACCACCGGCACCGCCATCGGGTTCTCTGCGACCGAGGCCGCGGACGCCGAGATCGAGTTGGTCAAGGCGGGTACCTCCGCTGCCGACATCTACGGCGGCGCCCTCGCAGGCTCTCTGAAGCTCGCCGCGGCCGGGCAGATCGATGTCGCTGACGCGACCTCCATTGCCGCCTCGACGCTGACCCAGTTCGGTCTCAAGGGCAAAGACGTCACGCACATCGCCGATCTGCTTGCCGCAGGTGCCGACAAGGCCCTCGGTGGTGTCTCCGACCTGGGCGAGGGCCTGAAGTACATCGGCCCCGTGGCCGCATCCTCGAACGTCTCGCTCGAGCAGACCGTGGGCTCCCTTGCGCTCCTCGCCCAGAACGGAATCCTGGGCGAGCAGGCCGGCACGGGCCTGCGCGGCATGCTCTTGTCTCTGACTGCACCATCGGAACTTGCCAGCAAGACGATGGAGAAGTACGGGATTTCCGTCTACAACGCGCACGGCAAGTTCATCGGGTTCAACGGTGTCGCCGAGCAGCTGAAGACCAAGCTCGGCACGCTCGATGACGCGCAGCGCAACGCTGCTCTCGGAACTATCTTCGGCAACGCGCAGATCACCACCGCGACGATCCTCATGAAGGGCGGCGCGAAGGAGGTCGACAAGTGGACCAAGTCTGTTGACGAGCAGGGCTTCGCAACCGAGCAGGCCGTCGGCAAGATGGACAACCTCAACGGCGATCTGACGAAGCTCAAGGCCTCGTTCCAGACCGCCGCCATCGTCACTGGTGAGGCGGCAGACGGTCCTCTGCGGGCGGCAGTCGAGGTCGTCACCGACATGATCGACACCTACTCGCGCGCACCTGGTGCAGTGCAGGGCGTCGTTCTTGGGATCGGTGCTCTGACCGCCGGGGTCGGGCTCAGCTCCGCCGCCCTGCTGGTTGGTATCCCGAAGGTCGTCGCGTTCGGCGAAGCCCTCAAAGTGCTCGCCCTCTCGCGCATCCCGATCGCCTCCGCAGCGTCCGCCACGGCCCTCCGCGGTCTTTCGGCTTTCAGCTCCGGGATGACTGGCGCCACCGTCCGTACCGCGGGGCTGTCGACCGCGAGCCGGACCGTCGTCCGGGCGTCCGCCGGCATGGGCAAGGCCCTCGCCGCAACCGGTTCATTCCTCACCGGCCCGTGGGGTATCGCCCTCGGCGCCGGCGCGGCCGCCGTGGCCGGGTTCAACGTCGCGATCGACGCGGGAGCGGCCTCGCAGGCGGAACTCGTCAACGCCATCACCACCTCCGCAAGCGCCTACAAGACCCTCGCGACCGCGGGCGAGCGCAGCGGCTTCTCGAAGGCTGTCGCCGGCGACCAGACCAAGAACCTGCAGGACCTCAAGGGTGTTCTGCACGACCTCGGCGACGAGGGCTTCACAGTCGGCACCGTCCTGCGCAACATGGGCGACAACGTCAGCGCCACCTTCGGCAGCGGCAAGCGGTACGCCATGATCGCCACCCTCAAGGAGGAGTCCAAGTCCCTGACCGATCTGGGTAGCGCTCTTGCCGAGGTTTCTGCGGCCGATCCGAGCGCCGCCGCGGCGCAGTTCACCAAGATCACGAAGGCCTACCGCCTCAACAACGGTGAGATAAAAGACCTCATCAGCAACATGGGCCCCTACCGGGACGAGCTGGTCAAGCAGGCATCCGCTCTGGGCATCACTGACTCGAAGCAGAACCTCCTGCTCCTGGCCACGGGTAAGTACACGGAAGCGTCGAAGGAGGCCAAGAACCCGACCAAGGAGAATACGGCCGCCCTCAACGAGATGGAGACCTCGGCGCAGGAGACCGCGAAGGCCATCGATACGACCGCGCAGGCCCTCAAGGGGCTGACGTCGCCGACCCTTGACGCCCGGTCGGCACAGCGCGACCTCCAGGCCGCCCTCGACGCGGTCTCCGACACCATCAAGCAGAACAAGGACGCGTACAAGGACGCCGGCACCTCCCTCGACATCAACACCGAGGAGGGCCGGAAGAACAGTGCCGCGCTCGACCAGATCTCCGCCTCCGCGCAGAGCGCGGCCAGCGCCGTGTTCAACCAGACCCACAACCAGAAGCAGGCCACCCACGAGCTCGCCGAGGGCCGCAAGGGACTCATCTCGGCCCTCGGCGCGTACGGGCTGACCGGGGAGGCTGCGCAGGCGTACGCGGACACGATCATCGGCACCCCAAAGGACTGGGCGACCGCGTTCACTGCCGACACCACGAGCGCGACGACCGGGGTCGACGCTTACGGCAACACCATCGCCGCCATCCCGAAGAAGACGACGACGCAGCTGATCGCCGAGAAGGAAAAGGCCGAACGAGACATTGCCGATCTGAAGAAGAAGCTGGCGAGCGTCCCCTCCGCGAAGAAGTCCGAGATCCAGGCAAAGATCGACGACGCTGAGGCGAAGATCGCGCGTATCAAGAGCAAGCTCGCCGAGGTACCCGTCTTCAAGCTGATCTCAGTGGTCGCGACAACCGACAGCAGCCAGATCGACAGTCTGCTGACCAAGATCCGGATGGCCCGCTCGGAACTGTCCGACGTCAACGGCAGCGCCTCCGGCAACGGGCGCATGGGCACTTACGCGACCGGCGGACGCATCACGGGCCCCGGCACTGGTACATCCGACGATGTCCCGATCTGGGCGTCCAACGGTGAGTTCATGATGCGGACGGCCGCTGTGCGCCAGTACGGCGAGCCGCTCATGCACGCGATCAACCAGGGTCGCGTCTCGAAGCAGCAGCTCATGGCCGCAGCATCGGTGCAGGGCCTTGCCGCGGGTGGCCCCGTCGCCCCGACCCGGTATGCTCCGGCGCCGGCCTCGACGATCGTCGTGCAGGGCGGCGGCGGCACCAGCACCACCTTCGCCCCTACGTTCGTCTCCTCGGGAGACGTGAGGAAGGATGCCAGCGACGTCATGTTCGAGTACCGACGGCTGCAGCTAGGAGCCCGCTAATGGCCGAGGACGACTTCCTATTCACCCAGGGCGCTGACGGCCTCCCCAAGGCGCTCCTGCCCGCAGGACACGAGGAACGCGTCCACGAGCTCACCGGGGCGCTCCTGGCCGCTCCGGACGCCCACACGGGCATCCTCGCGATCCTCGAAGTCCGCGGCGGCCAGGACCTCGCCCAGGACTACTCGGAGATGGTCATCCGGCAGGCCCTTGACAGCGTCTACGCGTGGCTGAGAGACGAGGCCCCGCCCCTCCTCATCGCGCACCGGGGCGCGTTTCTCCTTGCCTGGCTCCGGACCGCCCGCTCGCCGCTCGTCGCCGACATGATCATCGACGACCTCGACGAGCAGCTCGAGGCCTGAGAGCGGCTACCCGGAAAACGGGTACCCCTACGCGACCCTGAGTCGCGACGATCGGGCTAGCCCTGAGCCGGGGTGTCCGTCATGTCATGTGCTGCCCGGGTTGTCACCCCGCACCTGTGTGTCCCCCTGAGGCAACCTTCACCGGAGGTGACACCACTATGCTCGGGCCATGCGACGTTGGACCTCGGTTTACCAGTTTGGTTGGACCCCGATCATCACGTTTGGCACCCGCAGACTTCGACTTCTCGAGTGGGTAGAGGCTCATTTAGAACCTTCGGCCTTCTTCGATAGCCCGACTGGTGACCATGTTGGATTGGCTCTCGGGGATCCCCGCGTTCGAATCACCGTGTCAAGAGACGGTGCTCAGCTGGAGGACGCAAGTGCTAAAGGTTCAGGGGTCGAGAGCCTAAGCCCGGCGCTAGCCGGCCTCTTTGAGGTTCTCGAGCCCAAGGGTGTCATTTTGCGGTCCGCTTCCGTCGCGTGGTCCAACGACCTCGAGGACATGTCCTACGACCGGGCGCGCGGGGCGCTGGGAAACAGCATTTCGGGCCTCGCAAAGGCCGGCTCGATTTTCAACGCCATCGACACCAGCATGCTGCTCGACGTTGAGACTGAAGGATTTACTGGACAGATCGAGTGGGGCATTGTGAGTGCGCCCGAACTGAGAGAACGTGTGGAGACCCCCCAGATGGGGCGTCTCTCAGCTCAGCGCTCGCATGCTAGCCTCAGCCCTGAACTGCTGGCCGATCTGCCTGCGTCTTCGGTCTTCCTGGACTCGCACTTCCACCCAACCGAATCAACGGCGATTGCCGATGCCGCCGGAATGAATTCGGCCGTCCAGACCGTTACAGGCATAAGTGAGTACGTTTGCCAACAACTGGCAACAGATACCCTGAGCAAGATAGGAGATGGGCTGTGAGTTCCGCACCCCTCGCCCCGACCACCCGCTTCCAATCCTCCGACGACCAATGGGTCGAGGTTGCGGCGCCGTCCCCGACAAGGGACGCTCACTTTCACGGGACTGAGCATCTTGTTGCGTCGAGCCCGGTGGGAATGATCAGCGGAGACGACATGCCCATGCCGAACGTCGCCGAATCCGACGCACGCGACTACGTCAGTCGACTTTGGGCCGAGGATTGGAACTCACCTGAAGACGCTGTCTACGACGCGTGATTCAGGCAGGCCAGATCGTTACGGTCTGGTTCCCCTTTAGCCACATTGAACCAACTCCGTACAAGCGGAGACCCGTGCTCGTCGTGGGGACGTACGGTTCTGGCGAGGACGAGGCAGTCCTTGTCACGATGGTCACCTCGAATCCGAGGCGGGTGAACCGACCGCATCCGGAAGACGTTCCTATCCCGGAGCACGACAAGTGCGGACTCCCATTGCCGAGCGTGGTCCGGGCAACCCGGCTGTGGACGGCCCAAACGCGGGACGTTGCGGGCGTCGTGGGGAAGGTACCCGATTCGGTGCTTTCCGAAGTGCGCGACAGGCTTAGACCCCTCCTTGGACTCTAGGTCCCCGATTCGTCGAGCGCTCGCGGGCGCTCTGCCCACATTTTGCCCACAACCGGGCAAACAACCAGTTGCTCCGAGCCACGCTAGGAAACCGAAAATCCCCGAAATGGAGCGGTTAGGCTTGGCGTCATAGGAGGTGAAAGGGCACCGGGGAGAGTTCGAATCCCACGCCCTCCGCATGGCCACAGTGATACTCGTCCGGCATGGACGCACGTCCGCGAACGCGTCGGGGGTGCTGGCCGGGCGCACCGCCGGCGTCCGGCTCGACGACACCGGGCGGCGTCAGGCCGCGCGCACGGCCGAGAGGCTGGCGGCGGTTCCGCTGGTGGCGACGGTGTCGAGTCCGCTGGAGCGGTGCCGTCAGACGACCAAGTTCCTGCGCGATGCCCAGGAGGGCAGCCCTCCCGCGCTCATCGAACGCGCGATCACGGAGTGCGACTACGGCGACTGGCAGGGGCGCACGCTCGCGGAGCTCGCCAAGGAGGACCTCTGGAAGGTCGTCCAGTCGCAGCCGTCGGCCGCGGTCTTCCCGGGCGGCGAGTCGCTGCCGACGATGCAGGCGCGTGCGGTGGCGGCGATCCGGAAGCACGACGCCGCGTTCGAGGCCGAGTTCGGGCCGGGTGCGGTGTGGGCGGCGATCAGTCACGGCGACATCATCAAGTCGATCCTGGCCGATGCGCTGGGCATGCACCTCGACCTCTTTCAGCGCATCAACGTCGGCCCGGCGTCGGTGTCGATCATCCGCTACGGCGCGAACCGGCCCGACGTCATCGCGACGAACACCGATTCGGGCGACCTGTCGTGGCTGGCGAAGACGGCGGCGCCTGCGGCCGATGCGGCGGTCGGCGGCGGCGCCTGAACCCTCGCGTTCGGCTTCTGCGCTGGGTTGGGAGACGCGGCATCCCCGCCGTTTCGGCAAAGTCCCTCTGACGCGACGGCGGGGCCGTGCCGATCCGGCGGGGTTCGCACCGCGCGACGGCGCGGCCGTGCCGAAACGGCGGGCCCGCACCCGGCGACGGCGGCGTCCGACGCACGCAGCGCCAGCCTCGCAAACACCCGGGAAGACCCCGCCCGACGCTCGTAGAATGAGCGCATGCCTACCATCGTCCACGGGTTCGACTGGCCAGACCGACTGATCGTCGGGACGGTGGGCCACCCCGGTTCGCGTTCGTTCTACCTCCAGGCGAAGGACGGCCGCCGCGTCGTCAGCGTCGCTCTCGAGAAGGAGCAGTCCGCGGTCCTCGCCGAGAAGATGGACGAGATCCTCGACGACCTGATGGCCCATGAGGGCAACCCGTTCAGCGTCCCGACCGGCACCCCCGTCGAGCTCGTCGACAACGAACCGCTCGAGCAGCCCGTCGACTCGCAGTTCCGCACCGGGGCGATGACCCTGGGGTGGGACGTCACGACATCGCAGGTCGTCATCGAGGCCTACCCGGTCGACGACAGCGACGACGATGTCGATGAGATCGACGCTGAGACCGAGCCGGCCGAGATGATGCAGGTGCGGATCCCCGTCGGCACGGCCCGGGCGTTCGCCAAGCGGACCCTCGAGATCGTGGGCGCAGGCCGTCCGCTGTGTCCGCTGTGCGGCCAGCCCATGGACCCCGAGGGGCACGTCTGCGTCGAGCCCGGCGACTTCTGATGCAGCCGGTGGCCGACCTCGACCACGGCGCGCTCGAGATCACCGGTCGCATCCCCACCGCGTCGAATGCCACGTTCCTCGGCACGATCGGCGAGACCGAGGTCGTCTACAAGCCGATCGCCGGTGAGAAGCCGCTCTGGGACTTCCCCGACGGCGACCTCGCCCACCGCGAGGTGGCCGCGTACGTCGTCTCGGAGGCCTTCGGCTGGAACATCGTGCCCCGCACCTGGCTGCGCGAGGGCCCGCTCGGCCTCGGCATGGTGCAGCTGTGGCAAGACATCGACCCCGACCAGGACGCCGTCGACCTCGTCGACTCCGCGCTCGTGCCCGACGAGGGGTGGCGCCACGTCTTCGACGGAAGCGACGAGTTCGACAGGTCGGTCGCTCTGATCCACGAGGATTCGACCGCGCTGCGCCGCATGGCCGTCTTCGACGTCGTCGTCAACAACGCCGACCGCAAGGGCGCGCACATCCTCGAGATGCCGGGCGGCCACCGGCACGGGGTCGACCACGGCCTCACCTTCCACGAGGAGCACAAGCTCCGCACCGTCCTCTGGGGCTGGCTCGGCGAGGGGCTCCGCGACGACGAGGTCGCCGGCCTCGATCGGGTGCTGGCAGGCCTCACGTCCGGCGGGCTGGCCGACACGCTCCGCGACCTCCTGCAGCAGCGGGAGATCGCCGCGTTCACCGCCCGCGTCGAGCGCCTGCGGGCCAACCCGATCTTCCCCGCGCCGCGCGGCCACATGCCCGCGGTGCCTTGGCCCCTCTTCTGACGGTTCGGGGCTCGTGCCAGGTCGGCGAGAACTCACGCCGTCCTGAAGCGACGCTGCCGGGCTTCCCCCGTGCGTGGATGCGCGCCGAGGGGTTTTCGTCCGGAGTGGCTTTCCCTGGCGGTGAATTCACGCCCAGGGAAAGCCCTCCAGAAAGAAACCCCGGGGCCGTGCCGACCCGAGCCACGAGGGCGCAGGAACTCGGCCCTACGCCGACCACGACCCCCAGCCGCGCCCGAACATGTCGTCGAACCCGGCCGGACCGCCGAGCCCGCCGCCGCCGAAGCCGCCGGCCCCCCGCGACCCGAGGTACGAGCCCACCACCGCGGCACCGAGGTCGTCTGCCTCCGGCGCCGTGACGCTCCCGCCGACGCGCTTGGCCATCGAGTCGATGAAGCGGGCGAGGCCGGGGTCGTCCCCGAGGCGGAAGAACGTGGTGTGGGCGCCCAGCCGCATCGAGTTGTCGAGCTCGCGCACGGCGTACGCGATGGTCAGCGGGTCGGGCGGGTAGTTGAAGTAGACCTCGCCGTTCGGCTCGAGGTGCGATGTCGGCTCGCCGTCGGTGACGATCAGCAGCACCGGCTGCGCGTTGGGGTGCTTGCGGAAGTGCCGGTTGGCCAGGAGGAGCGCGTGGTGGAGGTTCGTGCCCTTGTCCCACATCGCTTCCAGGCCCACGAGCTGCTCGATGTCCATCACCTCGGCCTGGCGGCCGAACGCGATGAGCTGGAGCTCGTCTCCGCGGAAGCGCGAGGTGATCAGCGTATGGAGGGCGAGCGCGGTGCGCTTCATCGGCACCCAGCGGTTGTCCATCGCCATCGAGAACGAGGTGTCGACGAGCAGGGCGACGCAGGCCTGGGTGCGGGCCTCGGTCTCCTGCACCTCGACGTCGCCGATCTCGATTCGGAGGGGAGTTCCTGCGCCCTCGCCTGCCTGGCGGGTGATCGCGTTCGTGATGGTGCGCGTGACGTCCCAGGGCTCGGTGTCGCCGAACTCCCATTCGCGGGTGGCTCCGGAGCGTTCGCCCGCGGCGCCGGCCTTGCGCATGTCGCGGGCTCCCTGACGGCCCGACATGCGGTCGGCGATGTCGCGCAGCAGCGCCTTGCCGAGCTGTCGCATGGCCTTGGGGGTCAGCTTGAGCGAGCCGTCGGTGCCGCGCTTGACGGCGGCGGAGTCGTGCAGGGCCTTCTCGAGCTGCTGCAGGGCCCGGGCGTCGACCGCGGCCTCGTTGCCGAGCTGCTTGGCGAGCGTGTCGAGGTCGAGGTCGTCGAGCTGGGAGCCGTTGTGCGACTGCGCGAGCTGCTCGGCCAGCTGGTCGAGGTCGGCGAGGTCTTGGAAGACGCCGGTGCCGTCGCCCAGGCCGAGGCCCTGCTCGCCGTCCATCTGCTCGGAGCCGCCCCAGTTCTCGCCGGGGCGGAGCGCCTGGAGGTTCTCGTCGAGCTGAGCCAGGGAGTCCATCAGATCGGGTGAGCCGAAGGCCTGCTGGGCCAGGGCGTCGAGCTCGTCGCGCTGCTCCTGCGTCATCGAGTTGCGCATGCGCTGGGCGGCGGCGGCGCGGGCCGCCATCGCGTCGATCAGGTCGTCGACGTTCTGCGGGTTCTCGGGGAAGAACTCGCCGTGCTTGGCCATGAAGTCGTCGAACTGCTCGGGGGTGTCCTCGCCGCGGGCGTGCGCGGCCAGCAGCTCGTTCAGGTCGCCGAGCATGTCCTGGATGGCCGCCCGGTCGGCGTCGGTGGCGCTCTCGAGCGCCTCCTTCATGCCGGCGAAGCGCTGGTCGAGCATCTCGCGGCCGAGGAGGTCCTTGATCTTCTCGAAGTCCTGGCGGGCTTCGCGGCTCTTCCACTGGTAGTCGTTCAGCTCGGTGACGGCGGCCGCGGGCGAGACCGGGAGGCTGTCGAGCTGGAGCTCCGAGAGGGCGCGGTCGCCGTCGTCCATCTCGGTGTCCCGCGCGAGCTGGCCGCGCTCGGCGAGGACGGCCTTGTCGAGCAGCTCCTTGATCTCGCGGAGAGTGCCGTCGAGGTTGTGCTTCTGGGCGAGCTCGCGGCGCCGCTCGGCGACCCGGCGTGACAGGTCGTCGAGCCCGGCCTGGTCGCGTCCGCCGCGGCGCAGGAACTCGCGCATCGCGTGCTCGGGCGAGTAGCCCGCCATGACCTCCTGCCCGATGGCGTCGAGCGCCTCGGTGAGGTCGACCGGCGGGGCCAGCGGGTCGGGGCCGCCCGCGTACTTGCCGTAGCGCGAGTCGCGCGACAGGCGGCGGTTGCCCCTAGCCATAGATGGCCTCGCCTCCGCCGGTCTCCTTGCTCACGCGGCGCGCGAGGTAGAGCCCCTCGAGGGCCAGCTCGATCGCGCCGGCCTTCTCGCCGTCGGTCTTCGCGTCGAGCCGTTCGCAGACGTCGTCGTAGATCTCGGACTCGCCCAGCGACGGCAGGCCCGCCAGGAAGTCGCGCGCCGTCACCTGCTCGCCGGTGGTCACCATCGTCCCGGCCTCGAGCGCGTCGACGAGCATCCCGAAATCGATGCCGCGGAAGTGCGCGCGCACTGCCTCGGCCGTGGCCGTCCGCAGGAGGTGGTCGAGGATCTCGTCTTCACGCCCCTCCTCGCCCGACTCGAACTCGATCTTGCCGCCGAGCACATCGACCGCCGTCTCGAGGTCGATCGGCCTGGCCACCGCCTCGGGCTCGCCCTGGCGGCTGGCGCGGTGCAGCGCCGCCGCCGCGATGGTCTCGGCCCCGGCGATCGCGAATCGGGCGCTGACGCCACTGCGCTGGTCGACGGCGCTCGACTCCCGCAGGGCCCGGGTGAACCGGGCCAGGATCTCGATCAGGTACGCAGGAACTTCGGCCACCAGATCGGCCTCCTGCAGGATCACCGCGATCTCGTCGTCGAGCTCGGTCGGGTAGTGCGTGCGGATCTCGGCGCCGAACCGGTCTTTCAGCGGCGTGATGATGCGGCCGCGGTTCGTGTAGTCCTCGGGGTTCGCGCTCGCCATCACCAGCACGTCGAGCGGGAGCCGCAGGACGTAGCCGCGGATCTGGATGTCGCGCTCCTCCATGACGTTGAGCATGGCGACCTGGATGCGCTCGGCCAGGTCGGGCAGCTCGTTGATGGCGACGATGCCGCGGTGACTGCGGGGGATGAGCCCGAAGTGGATCGTTTCGGGGTCGCCAAGGCTTCGGCCCTCGGCCACCTTCATGGGATCGACATCGCCGATGAGGTCGGCGACGCTCGTGTCGGGGGTTGCGAGCTTCTCGACGTACCGCTCCGAGCGGCTCCGCCACTCGACCGGCAGCAGGTCGGCGAGCTCGGCGGCGCGTCGGATGCTCTCGGACGTGATCGGCTCGTACGGGTGCTCGCCGAGCTCGGAGCCGGCGATCACGGGCGACCACTCGTCGAGCAGGCCGGCCATGGTGCGGAGGATCCGCGTCTTGCCCTGGCCGCGCTCGCCGAGGAGCACGATGTCGTGCCCGGCGATCAGAGCACGCTCGAGCTGCGGGATGACGGTGGATTCGAAGCCGTGGAGGCCGGGCCAGGGGTCACGGCCTTCACGGAGAGCGGCGAGCAGGTTGTCACGGATTTCGGCACGAAGGGTCTTCTGGACGTGCCCCGCTGCGCGGAGCTCGCCGACCGTTGCCTCAGTTGGACGGGTCACTCGCGCAACGGTACGCCCGCTGTGTGTCGTCGGCGTCACACGATGCTGTGCGCCCTCCGCATCGAGCCCTACTTCGCGGCCTCGGCGACGACGGCGTCGACGGCGTCGGCCGGGGTCAGCGCGTCGGCGGCCGGCTTCGGGAAGCTCGAGATCGTCGACTTCGTGATTCCCGTCGACGAGATGAGCAGGTTGCCCTGGACCGCGGTGATGGCGCTGAAGGTCGCGTCACCCGCCGCGGCGCCGGCCGACGACGGGAGCGTGATGGTCTCCTCGAGGTCGATCGTGCGGTCGGCGTCGGTCGAGGCCGTGCCCTTCTTCAGCGCGATGGTGATCGACTGCCCCTGGACGGTGAGGGTGATCTTGCCGCACGCCGAGATCAGGTCGTCCACCTTCGACTCGGTGTCGCCGCTCGTGATCGCGCTGGGCAGCGCCTTGCCTGCGACCGTGGCGACGGAGACGGTGCTGGTGCCGTCGACGAGGGCGGCTCCCACGCTGTCGGCCGGGGCCGTGATGCCGAGGCCGGCCTTGAGCTTGGTCTTGCACGACTCGGGCGCGATCGTGACGCCGCTCTGGTCGAGGAGGGTCGAGAGCGGCGAGCTGCCGGCGGCCGAGGTGTTGGCCGCCTTGAGAGCGGCGTTGTCGTAGAGCTTGGCGCTGGAGCCGACTTTCGGCTTGACGGCCGTCATCAGCGCAGTCAGGTCGTCGGACGTGTAGGTCTTCGCGTCGGCGGTCGGGGTCGGCGTGCTTGCCGGGGCTGAGGAGTCGCCCGCACTCGGCGTCGACGGCGACGAGCACGAGGTGAGCCCGGCCGCGGCGATGGCGGCCGAGGCGACGAGGACGAAGAGGCGGGCGGTACGGCTGATCTTCACGGGAGTGCCTTCACGGGACGGGTGCCGGGGCTCGCGAAGCATCTCGCCCCCCACGGACATGATTCTTGGTCGATCCCAACAGTAGACCCGCCCTCGCGCTGCGGGCCGACCTGTCAGCGCGCGACGGGCGCCGGGTCGGGCATGACCGGCAGGTCGGCCAGCCGGCGGGTGCGCCGCCAGACGAAGAAGCCGGTCAGGGTGAAGACGCCGTAGACGATGTACATGAGCCCCGACGCCCAGAGCCCCGCGCTCAGCAGCAGCGGGACGCCGACGATGTCGACGGCGACCCAGATCAGCCAGAACTCGACCCACCCCTTGGCCATGCCGTAGGTGGCGAGCAGGGACCCCGTGAAGATCCACGCGTCGGCCCAGACAGGAGCGTACGAGCCGAGGGCGGTGAAGATCGGCGTGAGCACGGCGGTGCCCCCGACGAGCGCGACGAGGAGGAGGACGCGGGAGCGGGCCCCGGCCCAGCGGGGCTCGACGGCGGTGGCGCCGGAGTTCCTGCGCCCCTGCCAGCGGTACCAGCCGTAGACGGAGACGATGATGAACATGATCTGGCGGCCGGCCTGCCCCAGCAGGTTCACCGGGTGGGGCGTGTCGAACACGGCGCCCATGAACACCGTGAAGAGCAGGGCGTTGCCCAGGATTCCGATGGGCCAGGCCCACACCTTGCGGCGCATGCCGCCGAGCGCGCTGATCAGGCCGAAGAGGTTGCCGATCACCTCGCGCCAGAGCACGGCCTGGTTGCCGACCGTGAACTGCGCGTCGAAGAGCCAGTGGATGGCGCTCATGATTCCTCCCGGAGGGTCGCCAGGGTCAAACCGTAGTCGCCGGTTTTCCATTCCCTCGCATGGACTTTCGCCGGGCGCGCGAGAGCGAGGCGAACAGCACCCCGCCCACCACGAAGGCGCCGCCGATCAGCTCGGCGAGGTCGGGCACCTGCCCGAAGGCGAGCCACGACGCCAGCACGCCGATCACCGGCACCAGCATCGAGAACGGCGCGACCTGCGACGACGGGTACTTCGCGAGCAGGCCGTTCCAGAGCCCGTAGCCGAGCACCGTCGCGAACAGGATCACGTACAGCAGCCCGAGCACCGCCGGGAGCGCGTCGAGCGTCAAGGCCGTCGACAGCGACCGCCCGATCCTGCCCGGCCCCTCGAACAGCAGGGACAGCGCCAGCATCGGCAGAGGCGGAACGACCGACATCCACAGCGTCAGGTGCAGGGCGTTCGGGGCCGCCGCCCTGCGCGACGCCACGTTGCCGAGCGCCCAGCCGAGAGCACCGCACAGACCCAGGGCCAGGGGCAGGAACTCCGCCACCTGCGCCCGGTGCACCGCGATCGAGGCGAGCCCCACCACCGCCACCCCGATCCCGATGGCCTGGCGGCGGGTGATCCGCTCCCGGAGCAGCACGCCGGCGATCAGCACGGTGAACGGTGCCGACGCCTGGACCACGATGGATGCGAGACCGCTCTCGAGGCCGGCGTCCATGGCGAGGTAGAGGAAGCCGAACTGCAGGATGCCGAGACAGGTGCCGACGGCGAGGAGCCACCGCACCGGGATCGCCGGCCTCGGCACGAACAGGACGGTCGGTATCGCGAGGATCCCGAAACGGAGAGCCACGGTCAAAAACGGCGGGAAGTGCTCGAGCGCCAGCGCCGTGGCCGGGAAGTTGACGCCCCAGACGATCGCGACGAGGGCGGCGCGGAGGCGGTCGGTCGGCGTCATCGCCCCATCCTGGCGGGGATTCCACGCGGCGGACAGCTCCAATCCGCAGTCCGCGGCATTCTGCAGATCGCCTCCGAATCCCGGCGGCGGTCAATGGCTGCTGGCTAGAATCGTGAGCCTTGCCGCCCCCGCGCGGCGCGGCGTCGTACCGGGCGATTCGGGCCCGGGTGCCTTTCGACGTGTGCGCCGCCGCCTGAGGAAAGGACACGCGTGAGCGACAACCACCGCTCCGAGAGCCCCCGCCGTGCCGCACGCCGAGCCCGGGAGGCCGCCGAGGCCCCTGCGACCCCGTCGCCCGCCGACTCCGGCCTCGCCCGGCACGGCCGTCTCGGCCACCGCGGATCCGGCGCGTTCGTGCTGAAGTCCGTCGCCATCGCCGCGGCCGTCGTGCTGGTCAGCGGCGTCTCCGTGGGAGCGATCGCCATCAAGCAGCTGAAAGACAATCTGGGCAGCGGAGTCGCCCTCCAGGGCGAGGAGACCGAGAAGGCGCTCCAGGGCACCGGCATCGGCGCCTACCAGGGCGGCTTCAACATCCTCATCGTCGGCACCGACAACGACGCGAAGCAGAGCACGACCGAGTTCGGCGAGCGGGACGCGACGCTCAACGACGTCAACATCCTGCTTCACGTGTCGGCCGACCACACTAATGCCACGGCCGTCAGCATCCCGCGCGACCTCGTCGTTCCGATCCCGTCCTGCAAGAAGGAGGACGGCTCCGGCTCGTCCAGCGCGATGTCGGCGCAGCCGATCAACACCGCGTACTCGTACGGGGGCCTCAACTGCGTCGTCCAGACGGTGAAGGGCCTCACCGGCCTCGACATCCCGTTCGCCGGCCTGATCTCGTTCAACGGCGTCATCGAGATGACCAACGCCATCGGCGGAGTCCCGGTCTGCGCCAACAAGCCGATCCACGACACCTACACGGGCCTCGACATCCCGGCGGGCACGACCACGCTGCAGGGGCAGGACGCCCTCGCCTTCCTGCGCTCGCGCCACAGCATCGGCGACGGCTCCGACCTCGGCCGCATCTCGAGCCAGCAGGTGTACCTCTCGTCGATGCTCCGCACGATCAAGTCGAAGGGCGTGCTGGGCAACCCGGCCAAGCTCCTGAAGCTGGCGCAGGCGGCGACCGAGAACATGACGCTCTCGAACAGCCTCAACAACGTCAGCCGCATGATCGAGATCGGCGTCGCCCTCAAAGACCTGCCGCTCGCCAACGTGAACTTCGTGCAGTACCCCGGCTCGACCGCCGGCACCGGCGTCTACTCGGGCAAGGTCCAGCCCGACACGGTCACAGCAGGGCTCCTCTTCGACGCGATCAAGGCCGACAAGCAGTTCACGATCCCGGAGGGGTCGACCGGCATCGGCTCGGAGGACACCTCCGGATCGACCGCCACGTCTCCCGCCACCACGCCTGCGGCGCCGTCGTCCGGGGCCGCCGGGACGCCGACTGCTCCTGCGACGTCGTCGACGACGTCGCCGTCTCAGACGACGCAGATCAGCGGCCTCACCGGTCAGACGGCAGCCGACAAGACCTGCTCGGTGGCCTACAAGTTCTAGGTGCTCCCTGAGAGAAAGGTCCGCCCCGCGAGTAACCATCTCGCGGGGCGGCCTCAGTCACTCGACCGCTCAGGGGATGAGCGGGAGTGAGACCCTGCGAGGCCGGGATCAGGGGTGTTCGGCCTCGCAGGGCGCTGCGTGTCCGGGCATCTCTGCACGGCGGAACATCCGTTCCAGGCGCGACTCGACGGATTCGGGCCGTCGAGACTGGGGAGCGCCTCGGGGTGGAACGGGCTGGTGAATAGAACTCTAGGTGTCCGCACAAATGAGGACAAGGGGACATTCCCACCCAGATCGGGGGGCAAAAACGTCCGCGTTAATGCGGACACGGGGTCAGCGACCTCATGGCGCAGGATCTCGCCCGGCCTCCGCTATAGTGGAGGCCGTGCGCTCGCAAGTCGGGCGCCGAGGAGCTGTCGCATAGTTCGGCCTAGTGCACCACCCTGCTAAGGTGGAGTGCCCTTTTTGGGCACCGTGGGTTCAAATCCCACCGGCTCCGCACTGGGGGGCGTTTACGAAACTCGGCAAGATTGTTTACGAATCTAAAACCCCCGGTCAGAAGGCCCTCGAGTAACCTCGAGGGTCTTCTTCCCTCTTGGGGGCGGCACGCCCCCGTCCCCCTTCGGCGCTTGCGTTAGCAGTGGCGCGGCCTAGGAATTAGAGGGATCTGTTTCAACCATCTCCGGTGCACGGCACTCTTCTCCTAATTAGGGGATCTGCGGGCGAGCAAAACCACCGTGGCTTTCCGAGTTGGGTATTAGTTCGACGCGTCGGATTGACGTGCGTCAAGGCACTCTTGGAAACCCGAAAATCTAGGTCGGCGACCGAGACGTTTTGTGATCAACTTGGTCGATAAGAGATGGGACCCTAAGTTGAATCAGCCCGGAATCGTCGAACAGTACTGGACCGGAGTCGCGAGCCAACTCCAGGTCGAAGCCGAGGTTTTCAATCGTCTCGTAGGGCATAACGGGGAGATGGGGAGGGCCAATGAACTGGCGCTGGCTCAACTGGCCACCCGCCTTCTGCCGTCAACGGTCGAGGTCGGTACCGGAATTATCATCGACAGCTCGGGCGCTCGGTCTAAGCAGATCGACGTCATTGTCTATGAGCGTGTCTCGCAACCCCAGGTCATGGCCCAATCCACTCAACTGCTATTTCCCGTAGAGACGGTCGTCGCCGCTCTGGAGGTAAAAACGACAGTGGATGCGGCCGCCGTAGCGGATGCAGGTGCAAAGTTCGCCAGTGTCAAACAGCTCACGCCAAAAGGCGGACGCCAGGTGCCGCTCACGGGATTCTTTGGGTATTCGGCTTCAGGTAGTCCGTCCTCTCGTGCTCAGGAAGTGAATGACCTGGGCGAAATGGAGGAGCCCGACATTTCATGCGTGCTGAATCCTGGCCTGGCTGGGACAGCAGCCTCGGGTGGTTTGGGATTGGTTCCGCTGCACGTCGTCGGGGCTGACGGAAAGCGTATGGACCTGAGCTGGGTTGAGGCCGCCGGTTCTGGTTCTTGGGAAGTGCGGGGTAGTCACTCGTATCCCGTGTCGCGCCTTGTGAACAATGGGACTCGCTACGTCTTCGAGCCAGGGCGCGCATTGCTCATCTTTGCGCAGGCCCTGTCGGCTGGAATTGCTTCCCGAACTCATGCCGAGAGCGGCTGGCTCGATTCCTACCTTCCAGAGATCGCACGCCAAATAGTCCTGCCCGTCAAGGCATGACTTCGAGGATGAAGCTTGCTACATCCCATGCTTCAGCTTGAGCAACCTTTACGGAATTGAATGTGGGACCTAACGGTCCCCTACCGTCTGGCAGCGCCACCCACTGGTCGGTAACGACGACGACTTCGTGTCCCGCTCGTGAGCGTTGCAATGCGAGGGCCACAACCTCGATTTGAGCGTTCTCGTCCGTGTCGTCGGGATCGAACAGCACGTCGCACATCGACAGCGCTTCCTCCGTTAGGTCCCATGGGGGACTGGCGTCGTGGAAACTCGCTTGAGCCATTCGAACCCAACTCGTCACCAAATCTGTCTCGCCGAGTTGCTTGCAGTCCTTAATGACCAGAGGTGGGCAAATGAGTTCACCATCCTCCGCCAGAGTCGTCAGCTCATTGAGAAGATCGGGGAATGTGATACCGCAGATGGGCGCCGCAGTCTCTAAAGCGACGAGTGCCGTCGCGTCAAGCACGAAGATCCTCACTTCAGCCGACACCGCCGGCGAGCTCGCGAAGGCTACTGAGCTCTGAACCGTTTACATGAAGATAGCGCCGAGCATCGAGCTCGCTAAGTCGATTCGCGGTTCTAAGGGCAAGCACGGCTTTCGTGAATGTCGAGCCGTATTCGTCCAGGCGGATAACGGGTGTGGTTCGTCCGCCACCAGGCAGAAAACCAGGAGGATCATTCGCATCGCCGTTAGTGGCAAAGGCGCGGGCAACAACCTCCTCGTTAGTCAAGCCGAGGTCACGGAGGCGGATGGCCACGGCCTGCCAGCTGGCTTTATAGCGATTTGAAGTGAGCTTGATCCGCTCGTCCATCTGGCCGAGAGACACGGAAGACCAGTTCTTACGCTCGAAATAAGTTCGCAGATCTTGCTCGGGCAGTAGGAAGGCGGCCGCGAACGCATCGCACCATCGCTCGTCGGCAGAATCCTCGAAGTGACACATCGAGGCAGTGCCGTTGGCGAGGTGGCCCAGCTCATGAAGCAGAGTGAATGTTCTTAGCGCGGGTTGCTTGTAGAACGAGTTGATCGCGATTACGGGTGCAAGTGGATCCGTGAGCGAAAAACCCCTGCAATTTTGTTCACCGAGGTCGCGGTACATCACCGCGATTCCCAGTTGCTCCACTCGCCGACGAGCTTCGCGGAATAAAGCTGACTTGCTTGTGGCCTTGGTCTGAAGTTGAGTCGTCCAGCTCAGATGGTGACGCATGATGTCGGCGTATTCCGACGCTGAAGCTGATGGTTTGGGCAACGAGACTGGTTCAGCCTGGGCCTCTTGGGCCGCAGCATGAGCGATTCGTTGCAGTCGCGACGTCGTTCTTACAGCCGTTAGTTCTGCGATCGGGTTGTGGCTGTTGCCTCCGACTGCGGCCCGAAAC
Source organism: Frondihabitans sp. GW821-FHT04F02 (assembly GCF_059420045.1). NCBI lineage: Bacteria > Bacillati > Actinomycetota > Actinomycetes > Micrococcales > Microbacteriaceae > Frondihabitans > Frondihabitans sp. GW821-FHT04F02. Next base: position 174,393 of record NZ_JBWKSZ010000002.1, read on the forward strand.
TTCGGACCTACGCCTGAGGAAAGGGGTGCCTGACTCAAGAAAAAGAATTGAACCGAGCGGCCCACATGTTTTGCGAGTAACTGAACGTCGCCCTTGGTGGGCTTCGCAGTGCCGTCCAGCCAGGAATGAACCAGCTCGGGTGATCTGCCCGTGACGGTCGCGACAGATTCAGCATCGATGTCGGCGTCCTGCATGACCCAAGACAGGATTGACGGGTTGATCGGCACTTGAGCCACGATTGCAGGCTACCTTGTCTCCTTCGATAAACGAACCAGAGGCGCGGTGTCCAGTACGGCGATCAGTATCGGTCTCACCATAAGGGCAAGCATGCGTCGACAACGTCGCGTCGCGGTGAAGGCGAGCCCCCAACAAGACGGTCCCCCTTTGGCTCCGCAAGAGCGGGGCGTGTGACCAACCCCGGACGGGCCCGACGCTGGGTGTCCTATTCGGAGAGATCGATACGATCCGCTCGCCAGAACGCGATGGACAACGGGTGCGGCGGGAGAGTATCTTCCGGGGCGTAGACCTTGTCCGCGGGATTGTTCACTCGCGAACTTAGACGGAATCGGTCGGCGAACGCTTCCACGCCAGCGCGAAGCTCGGCGGTGTCCTCGGCATAAGGTGTCGTGATCCAGAGGACGCCGCCGGCGACCTTCTTACTCGACGGCCAGAAGCAAATACTGTGGTCACGCGGGAATGCGCCCCAGAGCGGGTCCTTCTTGTCGAGCAGGTCGCGATCGATCAACCGCTCGACACCATCGGCATTCGTTTTCTCGGAATCCATCCCGTACTGCTCGTTTATGGCGTTTGCGTTGAAGTAGTTGCCGGTCCATTTTGTGGCCATTGCGCTGGGGTCCCGATCCTTCATGAATGACAGACCTGTCCATGTTGGCAGATGGACTAGATGCCGGGGCCGACAGATAGGTACCGCTACTTCGAGCTCGCGCAGGAGCACACCGCCCCTTGCGCCATGGCGCCCGACTGGTTTAGTCCTCGGGACGAGCAGCTGGCGTCGCGGCAGATGTGAGTCTTGACTTTGTCTTCTCGAGGCCCGTAATGGCGTCGGGGCGAACGCTGCCGGAAACTGTTTGATTCGAGAAGGGTTGGACCGACTCGCAGCCGATGTCGATGGAGCGGTCCTCTTCAACACCGGAGCTTACGGATGTCGCCTGCCGCGTCTGCGCCCCATAGTCATGTTGACAGTTATCGCTCCCCTTCCAGCAGCGTTTCGCACAGGTGGGTGGGTGGCGCTAGGCGTAGCTTCCGCGCCCTCAGCCATGGCGCCGTTTGGCGCGACCAGGCCACGTTTTCAGCCCCGCGGGTACGGCGGTCCAGAAAAAGTCCCAGCCGGTTCGACCCTCGCGGAATAGAGGCGGCATGATCCAAGATCCCACCCTTCAGATTCCCGCCCCCTCTTCCGCCAGGCTCGACGATGTAGCACACTTTGCTAATACTAATCAGCACCGACACGCCGTCGACGTTCAGGACGCCATCATGGGCTACGTCCCCCACCTTCCCGCCCACCAGTGGGATGCCGCGCGGCCGTTCGTGCTCGGGACCGTCCTTCGGGTCGAGTTTGCGACGGCGAAGTACGTCCGCGAGGTCATGCTGCCGCTCGTTCGCTTGGCGGTGTGGGCACTGGAGGTCGCTGGGCTTCCGCTTCGCACTGAGACCCTCCTCCGCGCATCGGTCATCCAGCGATTCGCGGCAAGCCAGCCGACGGCGTTGAAGCGTCGCGAATATGAACGGCGGCTCCTCCTCGTCTCCGAAGCCCTCGGCGGTGAGCGGCAGGCTCGTCGGCTCGGCACGCCCCAGGCTATGACGGTCAAACCCCTCGCGCGGGAGGATATCGCCGCGATGTCTACCTTCGTCACAAGCCTTCGCGAGCCCGCCCAGCGTCGTCTCGGCTTCGCCATCATGGGAGGCTGCGGGGGTGCAGGACTCCGCCGACATGAGCTGCTGGACGTAGTCGTCGACGACGTCGAAACAGTTGGAAGTGGCTTCGTTCTTCACGTGCGGGAAGGGTTCCCTCGTTCCGTCGTCGTCCTACGCGAGTACGAGGAGTACATCCGACGAGCGCTTAAGGGGGCAGCCAGCGGTGAGTCTCTCTCCCGGCCAGGCCCGATGAAACGAGTGCGTCGTGAAGACAACGCTCGGCCCTTCGGGACGAGACCCGGTGGTCGCGTTCCCGATGCCGCCCGACTTCGGTCGACCTGGATTGCCGGGATGTGCCCCGTGCTTACGGCCGGCGAGCTCCTCTACGTCGCCGGCTACAAGAACCTCTCCTCCCTCGACCCATACGCCGAGTACTTCACCATCCCGGACCCCGCCGAACTCGCTGAGGTCCTCCGCGACCCGAAGACCGTCGGAGGTGCCGCGTGACCCTCTCCGAAGCAGAAATCATGGGCGGCATCCTCGATGACGCGGCCCACGCCATCTACGACACAATTGCGGCAAGCGGACTGCTTGACGTCGACGAGGTCAAGGCAGCGGGCAACAAGACCACCCCTATAAAGGCCAAGAAGATTTCCATCATCGCCGCACGCATCGACGCCGCGGGCATCGACCCCCTGGTCGACGGATGGTTCCGTTACGACCGCGAGGCATCTGGCAAGCACGCCGGTGGCCGCAATCCACTTCTCACGAGACGCCAGGTGCTCATCATGGCTCTGACGTTGGCCGACGAGCGAACTCCGTTGCTCATCAGCGAGTACGCAAATGCTTTCCACACACGTCTCACGAAGAAGGCTCGGGTCGTACTCGGCGTCGACCACCTCATCGACACCGGCGACCCTAAGCGCGACTACCAAAGGTGGTACATGCGCGTGGCACGTATGCTCTACGGCACCATCGGCACCTTCGACGCGTGGCCCGCGCCGCGCCGTCTGCTCGAGCGGAAGGACCGCGAGAAAGCGAAATCCGAAGGGAACCGCCCCGCTGCGATGGTGGCTCTCAAGGAGCCTCGTGCACGGGAATTCACCAACACCATGCTCGAGATGAGCCTGCGCGCTCTGCCACTCGAGTACCAGGAAGCGTGGAAGGGCGCGCTGTCTGCGGACCAGAGCGCCATCGCCGCACCGAGTCAGGCGATGCCGTGGCGTAGAGACCACGAAAAGCCGGGGAGCCCCGAAGTGTTCGACGAAATCGAGGTTGAGCGCGACGGCAAGATGGTCTGGGAGGAAGCGAAGAAGCCCGTCATGGAAATCGACGCGACGCCCTACCCGAGGGACAAGGGGCGGCAGGACAAAGACTTTAACGGGCCCATTCCCGACTTCCAGATGTCGTACGCGGCAAATCTGATGATGACGGTCAACGACCCCGAGACCCCTGACGCTCACCCGCAGCTCATAGCGGCCGCGAGCCTTCACCAGTTCGGGCGCTCCATCGGCGAACACACGATGTCGAACGTCGACTCGCTCATCGGCCGCGGGTGGAACGTCCGCCGACTGTCAGTGGACCGGGGGTACAACGCCGGCATCGAGATGGACGCGTTCCACATCCCGCTCGCTCAGCGTGGAATCGGCCTCGTCGTTGACTACAAGCGGCACCAGCTGGGACCTCAGAAGGAGACTATCCACGGTGCCCTCGAAGTTGAAGGTGACTTGCTTTGCCCCGCCACGCCCCTGGACCTTCGGACGCTTTCCCTCGACGCAAGGGACGGAAGCATCGCGCCGAAGGAGTACTTCATCAAAATCGAGGAGCGCAAGAAATACCGAGCCCGCCCACTCTCACAACCAGACGCACAGGGAGGCGCACGCTACTACTGCCCCGCTCGGAGGCAGAGTGCCACAGTGACCTGCCCCCTGGTGGAGCTCCACGCCAAGGCGAGCCCCAACGTGCACCGCCCCCACATCGACGAGGACCTCATTCCCGTCCACCCAGACCTCTTCTGCACCAAGGAGTCTGTCATGGTCGAGTGGAACGAGGGGCTGGCCACCAAGCAGGAGCTCACGTACGCCAGTCGAGAATGGCTGACGGTGTACTCCCATGACCGTCAGTCGATGGAGGGCATGAACGCCTATCTGAAGCGGATTCACGGCCTGGAAGACGCCGACCGGCGCATGATGCGAGGCCTCGCCGCCCAGAGCTTCATCCTCACTATGGTTCTAACCGCTGCAAACTTCGCCCGCATCAACAAATTCCTCCACGACCGCGCCGCCGGCGTTGTGACAGAGGACCGCGACCGCAACCGCGACAAGCAGGGCTACTCCAACTATCACCGCTTCTACACGAAGCCCAAGAGGCGCCGGGGGATGACGCTCAAAGAGAAGCGGGCAGCGGCGGCGAAGCCGGTTCAGCCCGCAGCGACCACCGGCACGGGCCGCAGAAGGGGGCGCAAACCCATCGAGTCGTCGTAGTGCTCTGAGGTGTCCCGGCTCAAGCCGGGAGCGGGGCGTTCTCTATACCTCCCGCAGCCACAACGTCGTCAACTCGTCGTCGGCTGGCTTTACGAAGGGCAACAGCCGGTCGAGAGCCTCTCCTGATTTGAGGCCCGCGGCCTCGAGTAAGGCCGGAAGGGGCGTTCCGGCCGACAAGTGCCGCACCAGCCAAGTAGCACGCATCCGCCTCGCTCGAAGAGGAACTCGCTGATTCGAACGGGTAACGAAGTCGGTGATGAGGTTCGCGTTGCTGCCGGCCTGGCCTGAGCGGAAGACCCATCCCTCGTGACCTATGTACTCGAGTCGCTCGCGCAGGAACCCCTCCCACTCGCGGATGACGGGCACACGGCGAGATGTCGGTTGAGGCACATAAATGAGGATCCCGTCGCCATCGACCTCGACGTTGGCCGCTGCAATTGAGCAGATTTCTCGACCTGTAAGTCCGGCGCCCAGGCCGAGCGCGAGCAACGCTTTCGCAGAACTGCGTCGCTCCGGCGAATGTTGAACCGAACACCACGACAGCAGCGCCGCCAGCTCTGGCTCCGCATAGGGGGCCTGGGGGTCGGAGCGCTGGATGCCGATATCTCTGTCCGGTTCACGGTCTTCGCCGAGGAGCGCCGTCGACATGCTCCGCAGCTTGGACCGCATGGTGGCGCGACCAGCAGTCGTGTAATGGCTGAGGCCCTGCCTGCTAAAGCGATCCACCGTGGACGGGTGGAAGATCATCTTGACCTTGAGGGGGTACCCGGCAGTTTCGACTGCCCAGCGAGCCATCATCGCCATGACCGGATACAGCTGTTTTTGACTGTAAGGCGTGCCCGGTGCAGCCGCGCGCACCATCTCGCGGACGAACGGAGCAATTCTGGTCCAAAGCTCGGTAGGCATGGCGGGCGTGTAGTCGTAGTGGTCATTGCCTGCGCTGGGACAATTCATCATCATTCGTTTATAGTAATCAACGTGAGTTCACTTCCGGCATCAATCCGAGTCACCAGAATCGGAGGCGTATCGACAGACCTCGGCTGGCTAACCGGCATCACGCTCCCCGCGTTCACGGAAGTCGAGTTCGTCGATTTCGGCCGACGCGTTGACGTCGTGATGACACGACGGGACGAGGAGGTAAGCGTGGTGGGGGACATGGTCACTGGTGCGAGGGTAGTCAAGTCGAACGGCAATCCTGAGTCGCCACTTGTCGCTTTCGCGCTTCTGATGCTTAAGTCCCGGCAGCTCCAAGCCGGTGCAGGGGACGAACCACTCAATCGCGAAATGACACTTCAGGACATGGCCAGTCTTACTGGAGCCGAGTACATTCCCTACGGTTCAGTACGGTGGCCCTTGTCGCCTGATTTGAGGGCAGACATGCACGGTGACGGCTAGAGGTTCCGAGCGCTCCGAGACGAGTAAAGGTCGGCATTTAGACCAACCTCGAGCCGAGAAATAGTGGCCAGATCTGGCCAAGCGTGCCCATTCAGGATCCGAAGGAGAGTTACGTGATGGATATTCGTCTGCGCGGCGACGGACCTCAGCGGCCGACCCCTCATCTCATCGCGCAACCGGATGACGAATTGCCGAGCGATTTCTCCGTAGATATCGGACGAAGCGACCTCGGGCCATGGCATCGGCGCTAACTCCGCCGGGGTAGATCGCGCCGTTCTTGCCATGTCTCAAGGCTAGGAGCCGATGTCGCGAATGGGCGACACCTCGCCGAGTCAACGTCCGCTACTCGAAGCGCGCGGACCAGGCAATATGTCTTATCTCACCTCTTAGGCAGCTCAAGAGCGCCTTGAACGGAGTGGACTCGGTAGCCGGGTCAAGGTTCCCGAGGGACAAGTGGCTTGGGGATTTCGACTTCGAGGCGAACCCGAACATCAACCCCGCCACCATCAACACCCTCGCCACCGGCGACTGGGTCCGACGCGGACAGCCGCTCTGCCTCATTGGCGACTCCGGCACCGGCAAAAGCCACCTCCTCATCGGCCTCGGCACAGCGGCAGCCGAGAAGGGGTTCCGAGTCAAGTACACGCTCGCGACCCGGCTCGTGAACGAACTTGTCGAAGCCGCCGACGAGAAGAACCTGGCCCGCACCATCGCCCGCTACGGGCGGGTCGACCTCCTGATGATCGACGAACTCGGCTACATGGAACTCGACCGCCGGGGCGCCGAACTCCTCTTTCAAGTGCTCACGGAGCGAGAGGAAAACAACTCCATCGCGATCGCCTCCAACGAGTCGTTCTCCGGCTGGACGAAGACCTTCACCGACCCGAGGCTGTGCGCGGCGATCGTTGACCGGCTGACGTTCAACGGCACCATCATCGAAACCGGCACCGCGTCCTACCGGCTCGCCCACACCCGCCAGCAGCAAACCGCCTGACCGGGCGGGCTTCCTAGTCGGTTCCAGTGACGGTGCTGCGGCGTTCGAGGAAGACGTTGTCCCGCCATTGCCCGGCCCACGGACCAAAGCTCATCCGCCCGATGCGTTCGCGGATGCCGACCTCCCGGAATCCGTGCGCGGCATGAAGGGCAAGGCTGCCCTGGTTCTCGGGGAAGATCGCGGACTGAATCATCCACACCCCGGCCAGTTCCGACACGGTGATAAATTCCGCCAGGAGCAGGTGGCCGACCCCGGCACCGCGGGCGGTCTCGGCGACGTAGATGGAGTGCTCGATGACACCCCGATACACCGGCCGAGACGACACCGTCGACGCGGCCGCCCACCCAACGACGTCGCCCTGCGCGTCCACAGCGACGAGGCGGAGATCCCGGATCTTCCCGCCGTCGAACTCTTCCCAGGACGGGGTCGTGTCCTGGAAGGTCGCGTTCCCCGTCGCGATGCCCTCGGCATAGATCCGCTCTACGGCCGGCCAATCGCCCGCCTCCATGACGCGGATCGTCACCTCGGTCATGCCGGGTTGAGCGCCCGACTGCTGGCTGTGAGGGCGGTGAAGTTGGCGCGGTAGTACGCCCACTTGCCGCGCTGCTCGCGGACGGCAAGGCCAGCGTCGACGAGCTGCTTCATGTGATGGGACACGGTCGGCTGCGACAACCCGACCGGAGCGGTGAGGTCGCAAATGCACGCCTCCCCGGTGGGGCTCGCTGCGATGAGGGATAGGAGCCGGACCCGGGTCGGATCTCCCAGGGCCTTGAAGACCTTCGCCACGTCCTCAGCTTGCGACGCGTCGAGCGCGTCTTCGCTGGCTGGTGCGCAGCAGGCGTCGACGGGCTGGAGAAGGAGTGCGGCGCTGGTGGTCATGGGTTCAGTCTGCCAGTCGCATTGACATCTGTCGATGTATCGAGCACAGTCGATGTATTGACCGTTCTCGATCCGAGGAGTCTTCCCGTGTCTGATCTTCCTGTCGTTGTCATCGGTGCCGGCCCTCAGGGCCTCGCTGCTGCCGCTCACCTTCTCGAGCGTGGGATCGAGCCGCTCGTCTTCGAGGTGGGCGCCGGTCCGGCGGCAGCGGTGGGGGAGTGGGGTCACGTTCGCTTGTTCTCTGCGTGGCCCGAGCTGGTGGATGCGGCGGCCGGCCGTCTCCTGGCCGGGACGGGGTGGGTTGCCCCAGCGACTGGGTATCCGATCGGGTCGCAGTGGATCAGCCGCTACCTCGCGCCCCTCGCCGAAGCCCTCGGCGATCGGGTGCGATACGGCACGACCGTGACCGGGGTGGGCCGGAAGGGCCGCGACCGCCTGGTGGATGCGGGCCGCGGCGAGCAGCCCTTCACGGTCCATGTCACTGTCGACGGCAGCGAGCAGCGCATCGACGCGCGTGCCGTCATCGACGCTTCCGGTACCTGGTCGACCCCGAACCCGCTGGGCGCCGATGGTCTCCCTGCGCTTGGCGAGAAAGCAGCGGCCGGCTTCGTGTCGTACCGGATTCCTGACTTTCATGACGCTGCCCGGTTCGCTGGGAAGCACACGGTCGTCGTCGGGAGCGGGCATTCCGCCGCGACCGCGATCAACGAGCTGACCCGCGTCGCGAAACAGCACCCGGAGACTCGGATCACGTGGGTGCTTCGTCGAGGGAACGTGGGGAACACGTTCGGCGGCGGTACCGCCGATGAGCTGCCCGAGCGTGGCGCACTCGGTGCCCGCGCCCAGAAGTCCGTCGAAGCGGGGATCGTCGATCTCGTCACCGGGTTCCGGGTCGAACGCATCGACACCTCAGAGACCGGCGCCGTCCTTATCTCCGAGGACGGACGCGCCCTGCCCGAGGCAGACCTGGTGGTCGCTCTGACGGGGTTCCGTCCCGACCTGTCGTTCCTGTCCGAGGTGCGCCTCGAGCTGGACGCCACGTTGCAGGCGCCGGTCCGGATCGCGGCGGAGGTGGACCCGAACGTGCACAGCTGCGGGTCCGTCCGCGCCACGGGAGCGGCTGACCTCGCGCAGCCTGAGAAGGACTTCTACCTCGTCGGTGCGAAGTCGTACGGGCGTGCGCCGACGTTCCTGGCGATGACGGGGTATGAGCAGGTCCGCAGCGTCGCCGCGGAACTCGCCGGCGACCACGAGGCCGCCGCCCGCATTGACCTCGTCCTCCCGGACACCGGCGTGTGTGGAGGTGCGGGGCTGTTCGATGACCCGACCGGCGCCAAGGGTGGCGCCTGCTGCGCCCCCGCACCGACACTTCTGCAGATCGGCCGCGCACCCGTCAATGCCTGAACCTAAGGCCCAGCTAGGCCTTGGTGAGGCGGGGGGCGAGTTCCTGAATGCGGTGTTCGAGGTCCGTAAAAGCGGCCTCGAATGCCGCATCCGTTCCGGTCCTGACAGGGTCGGGGATCGACCAGTGCAGCCCGGAGGGGACGGTCAGTTCTTCGTGAGCGTTGTCGCAGACCGTGACCACGAAATCATCCGGCCCAAGAACGTCAGCGAGCAGCTGCGGGGTGGCTTCGTGCAGGCCTAGGTCGTGTCGTTTCGCTGCCCGAATGGCACCGAGTTCGACCCGCGCGGCGGGGTTAGTTCCCCCCGATGTGGCAGGGATGCTGCTCGCACTCGCCCACAGGGCTGCGGCGAGCTGGGACCGGGCCGAGTTCTCAGTACAGACGAACACCACCCGGTGCGCGGCCACCGATGCCGTCGGGGTCAGCCCGGTCAGGGCGCCCGGGGCGAGGTGGAGGTAGCTGCGCCGGCGGTCACCCTCGGACCGGACCCGAACCAGAATGCCCACGCCTTCCAGCACCTTGAGGTGATGCGCCACCAGGTTCGAGGGCATCCCGAGCTGCTGGCCCATATCGGTCGGGGAGACGTCCCCGAGGGTCAGCAGGTCGACGATTCGCAGGCGTGCCGGATCGGCCAGAGCGGCATGCTTCGCGGCCCGAGCCTCGATCGTCTCTGTTAGCTCAGCGTTCATTACCTCAATCTTGACTGAGGCACCCAGTTGCCGTCAAGATGTGGACGTGCCCTCCTCGACCCCCACTCCCCGAGCCGACCTCCTCCGCCGCCTGCTGGCGGAGCTGCTCGGGACGGGTCTGCTGGTGACGGTTGTCGTCGGGTCTGGGATCATGGCCCAGCAGCTCAGCCCGCACGACGTCGGGCTGCAACTGCTGGAAAACAGCCTCGCCACTGCCTTCGGCCTGACAGTTCTGATCTTGATGCTCGGTCCGATCTCCGGGGCGCACTTCAATCCGGTGGTCACCCTGGCTGACTGGGCTCTTGGCCGTCGAACCGGCAACGGGCTCCGCTCAGCGATGGTCCTTCCCTACGTCGTCGCGCAGGTCGTCGGGGCGATCCTCGGGGCGGTCCTGGCGAACACCATGTTTGGCACTCGCACCGCTATCTCCACTACCCACCGAGCCACGGGTGGTCATCTGCTGGGAGAGGTCGTCGCGACGGCGGGCCTGATCCTGGTGATCATCGCCCTCGCCCGCACCGGTCGCGGGGCGCTGGCTGCTCCGGCAGTGGGTGCGTACATCGGGGCGGCGTACTGGTTCACCAGCTCTACCTCGTTCGCGAATCCCGCCGTGACCATCGGTCGCATCTTCACCGACACCTTCGCCGGCATCGCTCCTGCCTCCGCCCCCGCCTTCATCGGCATGCAGCTGCTCGGCGCCGCTGTCGGCTGCGCGCTTCTTCTCGTTCTCTACCCCGACGTCGCTCGGTCCGCCGACGATGTCGTGGTCCCGCACCTCGACCAGGCTTCCGCCTGACCCGCCCGAAAGGCCCTACCATGCATCTTGTTGCCATCGGCGGATCGGACGCCGGCATCTCCGCCGCCCTCCGCGCCCGCGAACTCGACCCCTCCGTCGACGTGACCGTCGTCGTCGCGGACGCCTACCCGAACTTCTCCATCTGCGGCATCCCGTACTTCTTCTCCCGCGAAGTGCAGCCCTGGCAGTCCCTCGCGCACCGCACCCACGCCGACCTCGAAGCCACCGGCATGAATCTCCGGCTGGAGACCTTCGCGACGTCGATCGACGTCGCAGATCACCGCCTCGCCGTCCGCGCCCTCGACGGCACGGAATCCACCATCGACTACGACGCCCTCATGGTGGGCACCGGCGCCCTCCCCTCCCACGCCGGCATCGAAGGCCTCGATGCGTTGGGGCCCGACGACGGACTGCACGTCATCCACTCCATGGGCGACACCTTCGCCCTCGACCGGTTCCTCGAAACCCGCAACCCGGAAACCGCAATCATCGTCGGCGCCGGCTACGTCGGCCTCGAAATGGCCGAAGCGTTCACCGTCCGCGGCATACGCACCACGCAGATTCAGCGCGGCCCCGAAGTGCTCTCCACCCTCGACCCGGAACTCGGCGCCCTCGTCCACACCGAACTGACCGACCACGGCGTCACTGTCCTGACCGACACCACCGTCAGCCGAATCGACAAGACCGCCGACACGCTCACCGTCACCGCCACCCATCTCGACGAACCGGTGACGCACACCGCCGACGTCGTCCTCGTCGTCATCGGCGTCCGACCGAATACCGATCTCCTCGAGCGCGCCGGCGCCCGCCTCGGTGCCGGCCGGGCCATCGAAGTCGACGACACCATGCGGACCGGCCTGCCTGACGTGTTTGCGGCCGGCGACGGGGTCACCACCCACCACCGCCTCCTCGGCACCACCTACCTGCCCCTCGGCACGACCGCCCACAAGCAGGGCCGCGTCGCCGGGGAGAACGCCCTCGGCGGTTCTGCCCGGTTCGCAGGATCCGTCGGCACGCAGGTCGTGAAAGTGTTCGACCTCGTCGCGTCCCGCACCGGGCTCCGCGAGCACGAAGCCGCAGCGGCCGGGTTCGCCCCTGTCAGCACAACCGCGATCGCGGATGACCACAAGCGGTACTACCCGGGGGCGCAGCCGATCTCGATCCGTGTCACCGGAGACAGCCGCGACGGGCGTCTCCTTGGCGCGCAGCTCGTCGGCCGCCTCGGCACCGAGACCGCCAAACGAGTCGACACCTACGCCGTCGCCCTGCACGCCGGCTTGACCGTTGAGCAGGTGAGTGAACTTGACCTCTCCTACACGCCCCCGCTCGGTTCCCCGTGGGATGCCGTGCAGGTCGCGACCCAGGCGTGGTCCCGCGAGCACCGTCAGGCGGTCACCGCATGAGTAACAAGCCCACCGTGCTGTTCATCTGCCAGCACAACGCCGGACGCTCCCAACTTGGAGCTGCCCTTCTTGAGCACCTCGCCGGAGACGACTACACCGTCACCTCCGCCGGAGTCTCACCCGACACGGCAGTGAACCCGGCGGTCGCGGCGAGTATCGGGGAGTTGGGGATGGATATCAGTCGACGGACACCGCGCGTCGTGACGGCGTTGGATCTCGACGAGGCCGACGTCGTCGTTCTGATGAAGCCCGGCCTGAACCTCCCAAGTACGCCCAGAGGCCGTGTGCTCGAGTGGTCTTTCCCGAACCCGGAGAACTGGGACGTGGACTCCGTCCGCCCCCTCCGGGACGCCGTCGCTGCCCGCGTTCATGCGGACCTCCTCTCCTGAAGCCAGGAGGCGCCACAGCGGCAGCTGATGCCTAGGATCGGGGATTCGTAACCACGCGACCCCGCCGAAATTTCCGCCACTGCTCGTGCAGATCGGCTTGCAAGTGTAAGTGGGTGGAACGGGTGCCAACTCTTATGGAAGGGTTGGCACCCGTCCGTCCGGCCAGCCGACTAAGGAAACTGGCCGCTTTGCTGCGCACGCTGGGCGTGTGCCGGTCCGGGTTGGTCGCTCAAAACCGCCCGGAACGTCTGTGGGCTCAGCCGACCAGGCCGTAGGGCAGGTCGGGGTGGAGGTCGCTGATCTCGGTGAGCCGGTTGTACTTGGCGACGCGTTCTCCGCGGGCGGGCGCGCCGGATTTGATCTGGCCGGTTCCGGTACCGACGACGAGGTCGGCGATGAAGGTGTCGGTGGTCTCGCCGGACCGGTGCGACACCATGCTCTGCATGCCCGCGGTGCGGGCGGCAGCGATGGCGTCGAACGTCTGGGAGACGGTGCCGATCTGGTTGGGCTTGATGAGCGCCGCGTTGGAGAGTCCGTCTTCGCCGCCGGCTCGGATGCGGGCTGGGTCGGTGACGTAGAGGTCGTCGCCGACGATCTGGATGGTGTCGCTAAGGCTGGTGAACATCGCTTTCCACCCGTCGTGGTCGTCTTCGGAGAAGCCGTCCTCGATGCTCCGAATCGGATACGAGCTGACGAGGCCTTCGTAGTACGCGACCGTCCCTACCCGGTCGAGGGTGCGGTCTGCGATCCGGTAGCTACCGCCACCGGCGGCGAATTCATTCGCAGCCGGGTCGAGAGCGATCGCGACCGTTTCAGCGCCGGGTTCGTAGCCGGCGTGCTGAATGGCGGTGACGAGCAGGTCGAGGGCTTCTTCGGGAGCTGAGATCGAGGGGGCGAAGCCGCCTTCGTCGCCGAGGCCGAGCGACCCGAACCGGTCCCGGACAAGTGCCGCGAGGGCGTGATAGATGTCTGTTCCGATGCGGACGGCGTCGGTGATGGTGGCGGCATTCACGGGGACGATCATGAACTCCTGGAAGTCCAACGCGTTCGCGGCGTGCGCGCCACCGTTGAGGACGTTGAAGTGCGGCACGGGAAGCCGCGGGGTGCTGCCGGTGGCCTCTGCCATCCACCGCCACAGCGGCAGCTGCGCGGCGGAGGCGAATGCCCGAGCCATCGCGATGGACGTCGCGACGACCGTGTTCGCGCCGAGCCGCCCGTACCCGGTAGTGCCGTCCAGCTCTGCCAGGGCGTTGTCGACGTGGCTGATCGAGTCCCAGGACTTACCGGTGAGCAGGGGCCGGATCTCCGTGTCGAGGAGGTTCAGGGCGTGGGTGACGTCGCGGCCGCCGTAGGGGGCGCCGCCGTCTCGGAGTTCTCGGGCTTCGTGCGCTCCGGTCGAGGCGCCCGCGGGGGCGTCACCGGTGACCTGTGTGCCGTCGGTCAGTTCCAGGTGCACGCGGATCGTCGGGTAGCCGCGGGAGTCCAGGATGCGGCTGCCCCGCACCTGGGCGATCGAGGCCGGGTGGGAGGTGAGGGTGACGTATTCACCTTGACGGTGGGAGTGGTGCAGATTGCTGATGTAGTCGTTCATGGCCGGAATCCGTTCGAGAAGTAGTGCAAGAAGCCCCGCGGGTGTGGGGCGGTGGGGTGACGGTTACGTGTGCAGGGTGGCCTGCTGTTGTGCCGTGCGGATGACTTCTTCGGCGTCGGCGCGTGAGGCCCACCCGTTGGTGGTGACGTGCTTGCCGTGTTCGATCTCCTTGTAGTGGGAGAAGAAGTGCTCGATCTCCGTCAACGTCGCGTCGGGGACGTCGATGATGTCGCGGAGGTGGTCGAAGCGGGGGTCGCCGTTCGGGACGGTGAGGATCTTGTCGTCGCCGCCGTTCTCGTCGACCATGCGGAGCATCCCGATCGGGCGGACGTCGATGACGACTCCGGGGAATGTCGGGCGCGGCAGGAGCACGAGGGCGTCAAGGGGGTCGCCGTCTTCGCCGAGGGTGTCGTCGATCGAGCCGTAGTCCTGGGGGAACACCATGCTGGTGAACACGGCCCGGTCCAACCGGATGCGGCCGGTGGTGTGGTCGACTTCGTATTTGTTGCCGCTGCCGCGGGGGATCTCGATGGTGACGTCGAAGTGCATGGTCGGGGTCCTGTCGTAGGTCAAAGGTGGGTGCCGAGGAGGATGCCGGCGGTCGCCGCGGCGACGGAGACGACGAGCATCCCGAGGCCGTTGACGGCTGCGGCGGTGATGCGCCCGCCGCGGGCGAGGCGGATCGTCTCGAAGCTGGCGGTGCTGAAGGTGGTGTATCCGCCCATGACCCCGGTCCCGAGGACCGCCACGGTAAACTCGCCAAGGTGCAGGGAAGCGCCGGTGATGAGCCCGAGGAGGAGGGAGCCGGTGATGTTGATCGTCAGGGTGCCGACCGGGAGCCGGAACTGTCGGCCGGCGTTGATGCTCCCATCCAGCAGGAACCGCAGCGCGGCACCGATCCCGCCCCCGGCGGCGACGGCGAGAACAGCCAGCGCGCTCACGAGGCGCTCCCTGAGGTGGGGCGAGGCCTGAGCCAGCCGGCGATGGTGAGACCGACCGCGGTCGCGATCGCACCGGTGAGGACGGTCAGGAGGGCGTACCCGGCGGCGGCGAGTCCCCGGTCGGCCAGGAACAGGCCGGCGGTCGTGGTGGCGAGGGTGCTGTAGGTGGTGAACCCGCCAAGGACACCGGTCCCAAGCAGCAGCCGCAGGATGCGGCGGCGGCCTTCGTCGGGGCCTCGGTGCGCGAGCGCTTCCAGGAGCACCCCGAGCAGGAGGGCGCCTCCGACGTTGATCCAGAAGATCGACCAGCTGACCCCGTCGCGTGCCGGGTACGCGGAGCTGAGGAGGTCGCGGGCTGCCGTGCCGACGGCGCCGCCGACCGCGACGACACCGAGGTACCGCCAGCGCAGATGCACCGGTCGCATGGTCTTCTGCGGGTCACCGACGTCGATATCCGGATCGTCGGGAAATTGGTTCTCGGGCATCGTGGTGTCCGTTCGGGAAGTCATGTTCCGCCTTCTGCCGCGACCAGGGCCGCGGCGTCGTCTGCTGTCGGGTCCAGGAACTCGCCACCCCGCGGGCGCAGCGTGTCGCCGTCACCGACCCGGTAGCGCAACGGTTGCCCGGTCGGCAGATTCAAAGCCCCCACCTCGTTCTCGGTGAGGTCATCGATGCAGGCGCACAACGCCCGGAGGGAGTTGCCGTGCGCGACGACTAACACCGTCGCCCCACCCAGCACCGCCGGCAGCAGGTCGGTCTCGTAGAGCGGGCGGACCCGTCTCACGACGTCGGCAAGTGACTCCGTCCGTCGAACAGCGCTTCGCGGGAGCCCACGGAGGGCCGGTGTGTGGCGAAGAGCCCACCAGTTCCGGCGCGTCATCTTCGGTGGCCGCCCGGTCAAGGAACGGCGCACGCGGGTGAACTCCACCTCGCCCAGCGCTGCTCGAGCGGTCGCTTTGCTCTGCCCGGTAAGAGCCCCGTAGTTGCGTTCGTTTAGCTCCCACCGCTTCGTCGCCCTCGGGCGCGACTGGAGCTCCTGGGTGACGAGGTCGGCCGTTCGGACCGCACGTTGCAGGGTCGAGGTGACGACGATGGTCGGCGTGATGCCGTTCGCGCGGAGCAGTGCCGCTGCCCGGGCGGCTTGCCGCTCGCCCTCCGGGGTGAGCTGGACGTCGAGCAGGCCTGTGAAAGTGCCCTCGGCGTTTGCGGTGCTCTCTCCGTGACGGAGGAGGACCAACTGACCGGTCATGAAGCATCCCAGGGCAGCGGGTCGTCCAGTCCGACCGGATTCGTAGGGACCACGACGACGGGACGGTGTTGTTGGTGGGCCAGCCGGGCGGCGACCGAGCCGTTGAAGAACTCCGTGATCCGTTGCCGGCCGGAGTGGGTGCCGACGACGATCAGGGCTGCGTCGCGGTCCTCGGCGACCGCCGCCAACACTCGGGCGGGCATCCCTGCCCGGAGAAGGAACTCCACCGGAACCTGGTGCGTGTCGGCAACGTTCCGGACGGCGGCCGACTCGTCGGCGGACAGGCCCCGGGGCGTGCTGTCACCCGCGTCTGGGTCCAGCGCCTCGATCATCTCGGAACCATCCGAACGGGTTCCCAGAGACAGCAGAGATCCGTCGACCGTGACGCACAGGAGGGCCGCGTCGAAGCGCTGCGCGAATTCGGCCGCTGTCTGGATGATGCCGGGCGCGAATCCAGGTTGCAGCCCGACAACGATCACGCTCGAGTGCGTTGGTGTGGTCATCACGTTCCCTACCTCAGGCGCGCGTGAGCGCTGCCGTATGAGATAGGGACTGTTGTCGACGACTGTCGAGGTTGGGTCCGGCAAGCCCCACTGCCGGGTCTGACGACTCCCTCAGTATGCACCCGGAGAACGCACGGCGTTCAACATCGACTGGGTTTCCTCGTGGCGGTCGCTTGCCGACGGCGTGGGACCGCGTCGGAGTACCGTCTGACTCATCCGGGTTCGACGACATAGTTGCCCGAAGATCTGGTCGAGCAGCGAAGGGGACACCATCGTGGAGTGGTCGAAGCGGTTGGATCAGATCGTGCACGAGCACGACCCTTTTAACGCCGAACCTGACCCGCGCCAGCTCGGGGTGGATCGGGTCACGGATACGACACGGTTCTACTCCCGGAACCATGGCCCGATCCCGACTATTGATCCCGTCGGGTGGGAACTTCCCATCGACGGCCTGGTCGGGCAACCTATCGTGCTCCGCCTTTCGGACCTCCAGTCCCGCTTCGAGCACGTGACGATTGACGCGACCTTGCAGTGCGCCGGGAATCTGCGGTCGGGACTGTTCTCCGTCGCTGAAATCCCAGGCGAAGCTCCGTGGGGTGCCGGAGCGACGTCCTCCGCCGTTTGGACCGGGGTTCGCCTGGCCGACGTCCTCGCCTCCGTGGAGGTTCTCCCCGAGGCACGCCACGTCGTCTTCGAAGCGCCGGATGTGTCGCAAATTCCGGATGAACCGCAGTCCTACGGCAGTTCGATTCCGCTGCACAAAGCCCTTTCCGGGGAGGTGCTTTTGGCGTGGGAGATGAACAACGAACCGCTCCTTCCGATTCACGGCGCACCCGTCCGGGTTGTGGTGCCCGGGTTCATCGGGGCTCGGAGCGTCAAGTGGGTGACCCGCATTCACCTGGAGGCGGAGCCTTCGACGAACTACTTCCAAGCGACCGCCTATCGGCTCCTTCCACCGGGATTCGACCCGAAAAAGGCTGGCCCAGGCGATGGGCTCTCCCTCGCTTCCGTCGCCCTCAACTCTGCGTTCTTCCTTCCCGACACTGTTGACGTGCCCGTCGGCACGTTCCGGCTGGACGGGTATGCGTATGCGGGCGATGACCGCGCGGTCAGCCGGGTCGACGTGTCGATCGACTCAGGAGCCACCTGGACGTCGACGCAGCTGGAAGAGCCGACTAACGAGTGGACCTGGCAGTTCTGGCACGCCGACGTGTACTTGACTGCCGGCACACACGAGGTAGTGGTCCGCGCCTGGGACTCCACCGGGGCGCTCCAGCCCTCGGACCCGGAAGATGTCTGGAACCCGAAGGGGTACGTGAACAACTCCTGGAAAAGAATCATCATCACCGCCCGCTAACCCAGACCCTGGAAGCTGTCTTGCCGAGACGCGAAGGCATGCTTGCGCAGGTTCCGTTCTCGCCTGGCTGCGGCGCGCTTCTGAGGTAGAACCACACGACTGAAGATGACGTCATGAAAAAGCAGATACCTTCGCACTGCTGGCCGACCCCGGTCCAGGCGGGGCCGCCGAATGTCACGATCGCTCGGAGCCCGGTGAGCTCTTCCAGCAGTTGCACAAGCGCGGGGCGTGGTTGTTCCAGGTCAGTGGTCGTCGATGGTGGGGCAGTGCCGAGGGGACGCTGTTCCAGCGCAGGTAGCTCTGCCGGGGGAGCCCCGATTGGATGCGGGCGGCGCGGAACGCTTTCGCGTCGGTGCCGGCGTTGTCTTCGCTGCAGATCGCGTGAGCGCCTTGCGCGAGGGTGGCCGGTCCCGGTGATTGCATCAGAACGAGCACGGGAGAAAGTTCGCCCCCGGACCAGGGATCGAATCCGGGGACGAACCATTCACCTGGGCTCGTGATGGGGTGCCGCCACGCGTCCGCCAGCGGTGTCAGCCGGTGAAGGTGTGGCGTCGGCATCTGGTGAGTGTGGCGCAGCTGTCAGGAGCTGGCACCGTTGATGGTGAAGGTGACCGTCTCGATGTGGGATGCAAGGCCGAGTGCGGTGAGGTCGGCGGCATTGACCTGGCCGTCGTGGTTGGCGTCGGTGATGACGGCGGGCGCGTCGTTGTAGACACCGTCTTTGTTGATGTCCTTGACGACGGCGACAGTCAAGGTGGTGGTCGAGGTTCCCGCGATGGGGGCGCCCACGATCCAGTCATCTTGGATGGTTGCTGAAGTTCCGTGTCGGTTAGTGACACCGGTGAGGTTGAACAGGTTGGCAAGGTTCGTACCGGGGCCGGAGAAGCCGGTGGCGGTGGACGTGGTGGTGGAGGACAGCACGACAAGGCCGGGAAGCTTGTCGTCCTTTCCAGGAGAGAAGGTGCCGGGGAACGGGGCGATGTTGTTGTGGCCTGCCGGTCCGGTGAGTTGCGGGCCGGTGAACCCGGCCGCTTTCAGGCCTGCCTTGTAGGTGAGGGACAGGTCAACGACCCACCCGGCGCCGGCGATGCCCGCACTGTCGCCCTGGTGCGGGCTGAGGATTCGGACGCTCACCGGGCTGCTGTCGTGGTCGTGGTGGCGCCAGCTGTGACCGGGGTTGGATGCTTGGGCGGCTGCGGCGCCACCCAAGGTGAGGGTCACGAGGGCGGCGGTGGTGACGCTTGCTGCGACGATGCGGCGAGTTGCGGTTCTCATGGGGATGGTCCTTCGGTCGGTGGGGGCGTTCGAGGCCAAAAAGGAAAGGCCTCCACTTCCACAACTCCGCGGCAGCGACGAAGGTTCACCGCAAAGCAAACACCGTCGAGGAGAACCGTCTGCGTCGAATGAACTCCGGGTGGGTGCGCAGCGTTATCAGAGAGAGGAGGCGGGTATGACCGATGAACACGACGCCGTGCTGCGGTTCGTTCTCGACGTCCATGCGGCGCCGCTGCACCGTTATGTCCTCCGGCTCACCGGGAACAACGCCACTGCAGAGGACATCGTCCAGGACGCCCTCTTCCGGCTCTGGCGACACCCGGAAGTACTTGAGCAAGGAGACCTCCCGGCGCGGAGATGGTTGTTCACCGTGGCCCGGAATCTGGTTGCGGACGATCACCGCAGTTCCCGGGCCCGACATGAGCAACTCACCTCAGACCTCCCGGACGTCGCCGTCAGTGACACCACGGAACAAGCCCTGACGAATTGGCTACTCGAAGACGCAATCCAGACCCTCACCGACGAGCACCGATTCACACTGATCGGCGCGTATCACCTTGGCCTGACCACCAAGGAACTCGCCGCGCGATACGGCGTGCCCGAAGGCACCATCAAATCCAGGCTTCATTACGCGGTGCGGGCACTACGTCTCGCCCTTCAAGAACGAGGAGTCACACCATGAACCCCGATGACGAGGATCTTCGCCACTGGGACGCCGCGTACGTGCTCGGCGCGCTCACTCCCGAAGATCGGCTCGCTTATGAAACGTACTTGGCCGACCACCCCGAACGGGCAGCCGACGTGTCCGACATCGCCGGTATTCCCGGGTTACTGAAAAGACTCCCTCTCGCATCGGCGATCGCGCTCACGGAACCTTCCGAGTCACCCTCCGCCGGTAGCGGTCCCGGACCGGGACTTGCGCGGGCGATGAGGAAGCGGCGACGACTGCTCCGGGCCGGTTTCGCTGCAACAGTCTCCGGCGTCGCGGCGGCAGCGCTGCTGGTCGGTGTCCTCATCGCCAGCCCCCATCCCACAGCATTCCCCAGCGCCGGCGTCACCTCGGCGCCCGCGACTCCCACGTCCATGACGTCCGCACGCGCACACACGATCACCGCCGACCTCGTGGCTTCAGGCAAACCCTGGGGTACCAGCCTCGATGTGAACTGCTCCTATTCGCCGCGATGGGCGTCGCCGGCGAAAACTTTTGACCTCGTCGTGACCGCGAAAAATGGCACGAAGACCACAGCGGCTACGTGGACCGCAGCAGGATCCACCGCCAAAGGGATCACTGCCGCCACAGGGATTCCCCTCGATCAAATCAGCCGAGTCGAAATCCGGGACGCGAAAACCGATCTGCTGCTCGCCTCCACACGCCCCTGACTGTCCGCAGCGGCCGCCCGCGACGAACCAGGTGCCCTGCGGCCCGCAGCCGCGAATCCGGGGTGGGGCCTTGGCGGAGGGATACTGAAGCATGCGCGTTGAGATCCTCCACATAGAGCAGTGCCCGAACTGGGTCGACGCTGAGACCCGCGTCCACCAGGCGTCAGCTATGCTCCAGCGCGCCGACGCGTCCATGACAGCACGGCTCCTACGCACCAGCGCCGAGGCGGCCGCAGTTCCGTTCGCCGGATCGCCCACCATCCTCATCGGCGGGGTCGACGCGTTCCCCACGGGTGGGCGAACGACGCAGATCGCATGCCGCGTCTTTTCCTCCGATCAAGGTTTGTCGGGCCTTCCCACCGTCCCGGCTCTGGTCGAGGCGTTCCAGGCACACCCGTGAGAGAAAAGACGACAATCAGGCCCGGGCATCGATTGCTGCAACGAGGGCAGCGGTCCAGATGGTGACCGCAGCAGGGATCCCGTCACCGCCGATCAGCTACATCCAACTGGGGCCGCTGACCGTGCACTTCTACGCCCTCTGCCTCCTTGTCGGAATGGTCATCGCCGTTCTCGTCACGAACAGACGCCTCGTGCGGCGCGGTGTCGCTTCGGGAAAAGTCATCGACATCGCCATCTGGGCAATCCCGATCGCGATCGTCGGCGGGCGGCTCTACCACGTCGTCACCCACCCCACCGACTACTTCGCCCCGGGCGATAACCTCTGGAGCATCCCGGCCGTGTGGCAAGGCGGATTGGCGATCTTCGGGTCCATCCTCTTCGGCACTCTCGGCGCCTACCTCGGCTGCCGGCGCTCCGGCGTCCGTTTTCTGACCTTCGCCGACGCCCTCGCACCCGGGATGCTTCTTGCTCAAGCCTTCGGCCGGTTCGGGAACTACTTCAACCAGGAGCTGTACGGAAACCCGACGACGCTGCCCTGGGGTCTGCAGATCAGTTCGGCGAGCCCTGCCTACCCGCCAGGCGTGCCAGACGGCACACTCTTCCAACCCCTGTTCCTCTACGAGATGATCTGGAACATCGGTGGCGCGCTCCTTCTGATCTTCGTTCTCGAACGCAGACTGTCGTTGCATCGCGGTCAAGCAACCGGGTTCTACTTCCTCTGGTACGGTTTCGCCCGAGCCATCCTGGAATACATGCGCGACGATCCGACCGAACTGTATGTCGCCGGACTCAAGATCAACGAGGACGTCGCCATCCTCGCGGCCATCCTCGGCCTGCTCCTGATCCTGGTCAGCCGCCGCCGACAGCGACTCGTGAACGATCCCGCTTCGGACAATCTCGACATCGCCGAGGACACCACGCCAGCACAACTGCCCGCCAGCCGGACATGACCCACAAGGCGCTGGGCAAGTGCGGGCGGATTCCGCCGAGCCAACGCCAGCCCTGGTTGGGTTACACGGAACAGGCGTCGTTCCAGTCCCGTACCGGGCGGATCGGGTCGTGGATGTCGACGATCGCTGACGCGGCACTTTTGGGTTCATCGATATCCCGGTAGTGCTGCGCCTCCTCGCTGGTGCCGGCATTCCGGTCGCGCCTGCGCTCGGTGGTGGTTTCCACCCACAGCGTCCAGTGGAACCGTGCCCTCGAGGCCGGTTCAAGAACCCCGGTGCCGAACACGATGCTGATTCCCCCGGACAGCGTGCTGCTGTCCTGGTTGGCGGGGCTCTGACTTACGCGCATCACTCCAATCCGACGGAAGGCCTTTGCAAGATGGTCGGCAACGACCTGTAGTGATGCGGTCCCGCTGATGCCGATCCTGCCGCCGTCGGTCGGGGTCGCGACCAAGGCTTCGCGTGCGAAATCGTCCCAGAATTCAGTGCTCATCAGAATGTCCTCCCTTTGCTTGTCGTTGTTGGCTCGTAGCCGTGTTGCGCCACCATTCGGTCCGAGGGGTGCATGTCTGGGCAGACTCTCTTCATGATTCCCCCCAGGTTGCAGTCGTTGTCCCTTCTGGCGGAGCAGTGGCGCCACCCGGCGGATGGCTCGGAACGGTTCGTACCGGGGTTTGATACGGACTCTGGCGGGGACCTGTCCCGGGTCTTGGTGTTGATGGAGAGCCCAGGGCCTTCGACCATCGCGCAGGGTGCGGCGGCGATCAGCAGTGAAGACAACCCGGGTCCGACGGCGAGGGCGTTTCGTGCTGCCCGTGTCGAATCGGGGCTTCGGCGGGATCATTACCTCCGGTGGAACGTGATCCCGTGGGCGATACCGCACTCCCCGGGTGTGGTCGACCTTGACCAGGCACGTCCCGCTCTCGGGCAGTTGCTCGAGGCCCTCCCGGAGCTGCGGGTGATCGTCACGTTCGGAACTCCTGCGTTGACGGGCGTCATGCGGTACTTCACCTTGGCGGACGACGTACGGGTGGTCCCCGTCCTCGCGGTGCCGCACCCATCGCCTGCAAACGCCACCAGGGTCGCGGAGAAGCACCGGCGCGCAGTGAACGCCCTCCGACACGCTGCCGCCCTGTGAGCGCCCTGTCCGGGCAGGTCACATACCTGCCGGGACCGTATCGACGGGCTGCCCTGCTTGTTCTCGGGCGAGGTCGGCGTCGACCATGTCGGTGACCAACTGACGGAAACCCACCGTCGGGGTCCACCCGAGGACACGTCGGGCTTTGGCCGAGTCTCCGATGAGGAGGTCGACCTCGGCAGGGCGGAAGAACTGCGGGTCCTGGTACACATGCTTGCCCCAGTCGTCGATGCCGACATGACCGAAGGCGATATCCAAGAACTCGCGGATCGAGTGGGTTTCCCCCGTGGAGACGACATAGTCGTCAGCAAGGTCTTGTTGCAGCATGCGCCACATCAGCTCGACGTAGTCGCCGGCGTACCCCCAGTCGCGTTTCGCATCGAGATTGCCCAGGCTCAGCCGGTCCTGAAGACCGAGAGCGATCCGGGCCACCGCGATGGAGATTTTTCGGGTTACGAATTCCGGTCCGCGCAGCGGGGACTCGTGGTTGAAGAGGATTCCGGAGGAGGCGTGCAGGCCGTAGGACTCGCGGTAGTTAATCGTCATGTAGTGGCCGAAGACCTTCGAGACACCGTAGGGGGAGCGCGGCCAGAGAAGGGTGGTCTCTTTCTGCGGGACCTCCTGCACGCGGCCGAACATCTCCGAGGACGATGCCTGGTAGTACCGAACCTTCGTCATGTCCGCGCCCGAATAAAGGCGAATGGCCTCCAGAAGATTCAGGACGCCGAGTCCGGTGACTTCGCTGGTGACGCGAGCGTTTTCCCACGAGTAGGCCACGAAGGAGATCGCGGCGAGGTTGTAGACCTCGTCAGGTTTGGACGCATTCAGCGCCCGAAGCAGGCTTGACTGGTCTAGCAGATCGCCGGTGAGGATCTTCACCTCGGGCGCCCATGCCTCGATGATTTCCCGTTTGGGATTGTTTTGCCCTCGGATGAGCCCGTAGACGTCGTACCCCTTCGACAGCAGGAGCCGGCTGAGGTACATGCCGTCTTGCCCGGTGACACCGGTGATGAGCGCGCGCTTGGTCATAGAACGGTTCCGTTTCGTCGAGGGGCCGGACGGTTGCAAGTGTGACTGGAGCTCTGTGAATCTCGCTACGCTCATCTCGTTGTGGACTGACAACTTCGGCTTGTCAGCCGGAAGCGAAGAGAACGGGAGCGTGCGATGCGTGAGGAGATTCCAGATCTGGTGACGTTGCAGATCATCCAGGCCATCGGTGAGACCGGAACGTTCAAAAAAGCGGCAGCGACGGTTGGCATGTCTCAGCAGGCCGCGTCGTCCCGCATCCGTGCCGCAGAGGAAGCCCTCGGATTCTCTCTCGTGGACCGCACGCGGAAAGGGTCAACCCTCTCCAGTCGTGGGCAGTTGATCGCTGAATGGTCAGCCGGGTACCTCGCCGCCATGCACCAATTCGCGCTGTCGGTGAAAACACTCCGGCCGGAAGCCGCAAACATGCTGACCGTCGCTGCGAGCCAGACGATCTCGGAGCAATTCATTCCGCAGTGGATGGCCGCGTTCCGCCACCGTACGGGCGGCGACGCGTCCCTGCGCCTCACGTCCGGGAACAGTGCGTTCGTCATTGACCAGATCCGGGAGGGCCACAGCGCCGTCGGGCTCATTGAAACCCCGGACATCCCCGCCGATCTCGCGTCCGCGACGATCCGCATCGATGAGCTCGTGATCGTGGTCGCCCCCTCGCACCCGTGGGCTCGGCGTGCGCGCCCACTGACACCAGAGGAACTTGCCAGTGAAGCTCTCGTGACGCGAGAGGCCGGTTCCGGGACCCGGCGGACCCTCGAGGCCGCCATCGGCACCGCCCGCCCGGAGATCGCCCTTTCGGAGCCGGCAGCGATCCTTGCCACCACCAGCGCTATCCGCGCAGCCGTCGCCAGCGGTCTCGGCCCCGCCGTCCTCAGTGCCACGACCGTGCAAGACGACATCATGCGAGGTATCCTCCGCCGGGTCCCCATCGAGGGCCTCACCCTGCATCGTCCCTTTACCGCCCTGTGGCGCTCAGGAACCCCGCTACCGCCTGCGGCCGAGGTGTTCTTTGCTATCCTCCGCGACTAGACACAACCATTTGTTGTCATTTGACAACCAGGTGGGTGTAGCGGAAGAGGTTCCCAGGGGAGGACGCTTCATTCATGACCACCACCGCAGGCCGCTCCGCCGCACACGCCACCTCTCACCCCGGACGGCGGCTTTTCCGGGAACTTGAACGACCCGGGCATATCGTGTCGAACCTGACCCCGAACTGGTTCGCCTCGATCATGGGCACCGGCATCGTTGCCAACGCGGCCGCGAGCCTGCCCTTGCAGTTCCCGGGCCTGCGGGTTTTCGGCACTGTTGTCTGGGCCATCGCCAGCGTCGTCCTGGTGGCCCTCACCGTCGCGACCGTCCTGCACTGGGTGTTTTACCGCGACACCGCGAAAAAGCACCACCTGAATCCCGTCATCTCCCACTTCTATGGCGCCCCCGCGATGGCGTTCCTCACCGTCGGCGCCGGCACTCTCCTCCTCGGCAAAGACGTCATTGGCCTCCCGGCGGCCATCGGAATCGACTGGGTGCTGTGGTCGCTCGGGACGGCGATGGGCCTCGTTACCGCGATCGCCGTCCCCTACCTGACCTTCACCCGGCACGAAACCAAACCTGACAGTGCGTTCGGGGGGTGGCTGATGCCGATCGTCCCCCCGATGGTGTCCGCCTCCACCGGCGCCCTCCTGATCCCCTACGTTTCCGCCGGTCAGCCCCGAGAAACCCTGCTGTGGGCGTGCTACGCCATGTTCGGGTTGGCGCTGGTGTCGTCCCTCGTCGTGATCACCCTCATCTGGTCCCGTCTCACCCAACACAAAGTCGGACCCGCCGCCATGGTCCCGACCCTGTGGATCGTCCTCGGACCCGTCGGGCAGTCGATCACGGCCGTGAACCTCCTCGGTGGTAACGCCCACCTCGCCGTCAGCCCCGCGATCGCGGATGTGCTGCTCACCTTCGGGATGATCTACGGCGTCCCGATGCTCGGCTTCGCCCTCATGTGGACCGCTCTCGCGCTTCTCATCACGATCCGCACCGCCCGGGAGAAACTCCCGTTCTCACTCACCTGGTGGTCCTTCACGTTCCCCGTCGGAACCTGCGTCACCGGTTTCAGCGGACTGGCCCTCCACACCGGCCTCATCGCCGTCCAGGTCCTCGCGTGCGTCTTCTACGCCGGCCTCGTCGCCGCGTGGATCACCGTCGCCATCCGCACCTTCCACGGCAGCGTCATCCGCGGCACCCTCCTCGCACCGCCTCAGGCAATCGCTTGACCTCCGCCACAAAAGCGACCGACGCACAGAGGGACGACTCATGACTGAAAAATCCAGGCCTTCGCGCAAGCGGCCCGTGCCATTGATACCGCCAGTGCTGCGCGAGGCTGACTTGGCCGATGGGGTCGATCGGGAGCTGGCGTTCTACCGGCAGATGGTCTTGATCCGCCGCTTCGAGGAGCGGGCCGCTCGCGGGTATACCCAAGCGTTGATCGGCGGTTACTGCCATCTGAACCTTGGCGAAGAAGCCGCCGTCGTCGGTCTCCTCGCAGCCCTCAAACCCAGCGATTACCTGTTCACGAATTATCGCGAGCACGGTTACGCCATCACTCGGGGTATCGAACCGCGACGAGTGATGGCCGAACTGTTCGGGCGAGTCGATGGAGTCTCCAAAGGCTGGGGCGGATCCATGCACATGTTCGACGTCACGCAACGACTTCTCGGCGGATACGGCATCGTGGGTGGCCAAATCCCCCTGGCCACAGGTGCGGCCCTCGCTATCGACTATCGCAGCGGCACCGAAGTGGTGTTGTGCACGATGGGTGACGGAACCACCAACATCGGAGCGTTCCACGAGTCGTTGAATATCGCCGCGCTGTGGAAACTCCCGATCGTCTACGTCATCATCAACAACGGGCTCGGCATGGGGACCACCGTACAGAAATCGTCCTCGGAACCAGAGCTGTATAAACGGGCCGCGGCCTACAGAATGGCCGCGGAGCGGGTCGATGGCCTAGATCCCCTAGCCGTCTTCGAAGCCGCGAAACGAGCCGTCGACACCGCTCGGCGGGGCCACCCGTACCTTCTTGAGGTCGTCACGGAGCGACTCCGCGGCCACTCCGTCGTCGACCCCGCCAACTACCGATCCGCAGATGAAGTCGCCCTATTGGCGGAGAACGACCCCGTGCACACCTTCGCCGCCCGACTGCTTGCGGAAGGGAATATCGACCAGTCAGCACTGGAACAGATTGACTCCGACGCCGTGAAGCGCGTCGTCGATGCGGTCGAATTTGCCGAACAAAGTCCCGCCCCAGATATCTCGACGTTGTTCGACTACACCTTCGCCACCCCGGTACCCAACGACTCTCGCCGACTCCCGGGGGAACCCCTTTTTCCCGCAGAGCCGTTCTTGACATCAGGAGCGACTAAGTGACACTCATGACCTACCGGCAGGCACTGCACGACACCCTGCGCAACGAAATGCTCCGAGACAAAGATGTCCTCCTCCTCGGAGAAGAAATCGGGATCTTCGAAGGTTCCTACAAGATCACGGCTGGTCTTCTGCAAGAATTCGGCGAAAAACGAGTCCGAGACACCCCGATTGCTGAAGAAGGCTTCACCGGCGCCGCCATCGGAGCTGCCATGCTTGGCCTCCGCCCGGTCGTGGAGATCATGACCATCAACTTCTCACTCCTAGCCCTCGACCAAATCGTCAACCACGCCGCCAAGATCTACGGCATGTTCGGCGGCCAGGCCCGTGTCCCCCTCGTCATCCGAACCCCAGGAGGCGGGGGACAGCAACTCGGAGCCACTCACTCCCAGAACGTCGAGCTGTACTACGCATTCGTTCCCGGGATGAAAGTCGTCGCACCCAGCACACCCGCTGACGCAAAAGCATTGCTTTTGGCGGCAATCCGGGACGACGACCCCGTGCTGTTCCTAGAAAACCTTGCCCTCTACAACACGCAAGGTGACGTCCCCGATACCAACGAGCCAGCCCAGATCGGACAGGCGGCAGTGACTCGGGAAGGCAGCGACATTACTCTCATCGGATATTCCCGCATGGCACACGTCGCAGCCGAGGTCGCCTCCGACCTCGCCGACCGGGAAGGGCTCGATATTGAAGTCATCGACCTCCGAAGCCTCCGCCCCCTGGACCGGGACACCGTCATCGCATCGGTCAAGAAAACGCATGCCGCAGTCATCGTCGAAGACGACTGGTTGACCTACGGGATCGGAGCGGAGGTCGCGGCGAGCATCTCCGATGGCGCCTTCGACTATCTCGACGCCCCCGTCCGGCGGGTCGCGATGGCCGAAGTGCCCTTGCCCTACGCGAAATCGTTGGAATCCGCCGCCCTCCCATCGGTTGACGACATCATCGGCGCCATCCACCAGACACTCGATGCCGTCGGCTACCGGCGCCCGCAGAAAGAGATGTCATGATCCAGATCACCATGCCCCGCCTCTCGGACACCATGGAAGAGGGTGCGATTGCCACCTGGCACAAGCACCCCGGCGACCACGTCGACGCGGGCGACATCCTCGTGGAGATCGAAACCGACAAAGCCACGATGGAATACGAGGCCTACGACAGCGGCACCCTCAAGCAGATCCTCGTCACCGAAGGCGATCTCGTCGCGATCGGCACCCCCATCGCCGTTCTCGACGACGGCCAGGGGGATCCCGACATCGACCCCACCGTAACCAGCGGGCCCGCCGAGGAAGACACCGCAGCGCCGTATTCGCCGCAGGAGGACGCCACCCGAACGCCTACCCCCACCCCGTTAGCCGAGGCCGCCCCGACAGGGCCACGTTCCTTCGCGTCGCCGCTCGCGAGGAAACTCGCCCGCGACCATCACCTCGACCTCACGGACGTCACCGGCACGGGACCGGGCGGGAGAATCATCCGGCACGACCTCGAACCCCTGCTCGAGCACAAGCCCCTGCCGGAAATTTCGGCCAGGGAAAAAACGGCAGACGCAGGCGCCTCGGGTACTGCTCAACGAGCCCTCGCCGTCCCCCCTACCGCCGACATTCGCCAGTCCCAACGAGTACCCCTGTCTTCCACACGGCGCGTCATCGCGAAACGCCTCAGCGACAGTGCGCAAACCATCCCGCACTTCTACGTCACGGCCGTCGCCGACGCCGAACTCCTCGTGCAACTCCGAAGCGACGTGAACGCGCGTCTCCTGGACGCGGGAAGGTCGAAGGTCAGTCTCAACGACTTCCTGATCCGGGCCGTCGCGCTCGCCCTCCATCAGCACCCGGATGTCAACGTGTCCATAGGCGATGACTCCGCCAGCATGCTTGTCCACCACCGCATCAATATCGGTGTCGCCGTGGCTGCGACCGGAGGACTCGTCGTCCCAGTCATCCCTGACGCCGATCAGAAAACCGTCACGCAGCTCGCTTCCGAGACTCGACAACTCGTGTCCCTCGCCCACAACAAACAGCTCACTCTCCAGCAGATGAGCGGCGGCACGTTCACCATCAGCAACTTGGGAATGTTCGGGGTGGAACACTTCACCGCCGTCATCAACCCGCCCGAGGCAGCCATCCTCGCCGTCGGAAGCGCCATCCTAGAACCGTCCGTACACGACGGTGTGATCGCGGCCCGGCATCATCTTCGCTACACGCTCTCCGCCGACCACCGCGTCATCGACGGCGCCCTCGCCGCCTCGTTCCTCGCCACCCTCACCGGTCTCATCGAGAACCCCTGGACCATCCTCGCCTAACCGCCGACAAGGAGCAGTTGTTTGCCCCTTTCCTGTCGTGGCCGTAGCGTTTTCTCGGAGTCGCATCCGAGCCTGCATCCGTCCCACCAGCCACGTCACCCACGAAGGGCAGCTGCCGTGCCACACCCCACACCTCACCTGCGATTGCTGACACCATGACCACCGAAGCGACACGGCCGAGCACAGGCACGACAGAGAAGCGTTTCGTCACGACGCGAGTCGGTCGGAAGGGGAACGTAGTCGTTCGTTGGGTGACGACCACCGACCATAAGACGATCGGTGCTCTCTATTTGATCACCTCGTTCCTGATGTTCCTCATCGGCGGGGTCATGGCCCTCGTCATCCGCGCCCAACTATTCGAACCGGGCCTGTCGGTGGTGGCGACGAAGGAGCAGTACAACCAGCTGTTCACCATGCACGGCACGATCATGCTGCTGCTGTTCGCCACCCCTCTCTTCTCCGGGTTCGCCAACGCGTTGATGCCGTTGCAGATCGGGGCCCCCGACGTTGCGTTCCCTCGGCTGAATGGTTTCGCGTACTGGCTGTACCTGTTCGGCGCGATCGTCGTCCTGAGTGGCTTCCTCACCCCGCAAGGAGCCGCCTCCTTCGGTTGGTTTGCCTACGCACCGTTATCCGACACGACATTCACTCCAGGGCTCGGCGGGAACCTGTGGGTCTTCGGCCTTGCGCTCACCGGATTTTCCACCATCCTCGGCGCGGTGAACTTCATCACCACCATCATCACCATGCGCGCCCCCGGGATGACCATGTTCCGGATGTCGCAATTCACCTGGACCACCCTGATCACCTCGATCCTGATCCTGATGGCGTTCCCGGTCCTCGCCGCGGGCCTTTTCGGGTTGGGCTTTGACCGGGTGTTCGACGCGAACGTGTTCAACCCCGCCAACGGGGGCGCCCTTCTCTGGCAACACATGTTCTGGTTCTTCGGCCACCCCGAGGTCTACATCATTGCCCTCCCGTTTTTCGGGATCATCTCCGAGACCCTCCCGATCTTCAGCCGCAAACCGATCTTCGGGTACAAGACCCTGGTTTATGCGACCATCGCCATCGCCGCTTTGTCCGTCACGGTGTGGGCGCACCACATGTACGTCACGGGGTCCGTCCTCCTTCCGTTCTTCTCGCTGATGACGATGCTCATTGCCGTGCCGACCGGGGTGAAGATCTTCAACTGGGTCGGCACGATGTGGAAGGGATCCATCACCTTCGAGACGCCGATGCTGTGGGCCGTCGGGTTCCTCATCACTTTCACCTTCGGCGGGTTGACCGGCGTGATCTTGTCCTCTCCACCTCTGGATTTCCACGTCTCCGACTCCTACTTCGTCGTGGCGCACTTCCACTACGTCGTCTTCGGCACCGTCGTGTTCGCGATGTTCGCCGGCTTCTACCTCTGGTGGCCAAAATGGACCGGCCGGATGCTGAACGAGCGGCTCGGCAAGATCCACTTCTGGCTTCTGTTCATCGGCTTCCACACCACGTTCCTGATCCAGCACTGGCTCGGCGTCGAAGGGATGCCCCGTCGGTACGCCACCTATCAACCCTCCGATGGGTTCACTTGGTTGAACCAGCTGTCCACGACCGGGTCCATGCTGCTTGGCATCTCGATGCTGCCGTTCCTGTACAACGTCTACATCACCGCCCGCTCCGCACCCAAGGTTGCCGTGAACGACCCCTGGGGCTACGGCCGCTCGCTCGAGTGGGCAACCTCCTGCCCGCCGCCGCGGCACAACTTCACCACGATCCCCCGCATCCGCTCCGAGTCCCCCGCCTTCGACCTCAACCACCCCGAAGCCGGACCCCAAAAAGGCATCGGACCGATCAAAGACGTCCCCGATTCCGAAGAACATTTGAAAGCAGCAGACGCATGAAAATCAACGCCAATATTTTCACCATCATCGGCATATTCTTGGCCGTCGTCACCGCCGCATACACCGCGTGGAACCTCATCTCCACCGGACAGGTGGAATGGGCCGGGACAGTATTTCTAGGCCTTGCTACGATCATGGCCGTCTTTCTGGCTTTCTATCTCAACCGGTCCCATGCTGCCCAAACCGGGGAACTCTCCGAAGACCGACTGGACGCTGAGATCGACGACGGCGACCCTGAAATCGGATTCTTCAACCCCTACAGCTGGTGGCCCATCGCTCTCGCGGCCGGCTGTACCCTCTGCTTCCTCGGCCTCGCCGTCGGCGTCTGGATCTGCTTCATCGGCGGCGCCGTCGTCGCCGTCACCCTTGTCGGGTGGGTATTCGAAAACTACCGCGGCCACTACCAGCACTGAACTCCCTCTCGGCCGCTCTCCGCACGCCCTGGAGCGGGCACCGGCAACAACAGATAAAGAAACGACCCTGCATCTCGGACACGGATTGGACAGCCCCAGAAATGACCCCTCGCGCAGAAATCGCCTCCTGTGTTCTCTTCGTGGGGAATGTAGAACGGTCTGCGCAGTTCTACAGGGATCTCATGGGGTGGAAGGTCACCGTCCGAGAAGCTGACGCCATTTTGTTGGCGTCGCCGATGGGGTTTCAACTTTTTCTCATCAGTGCCGGCCACCGGGCCCGGCATGCCAGTCTCGGAGTCGGCACGCACCACCTCATGTGGGCCGCGGACACGGCTGACTCCCTCGATCAGTTCGAACAACTCCTTCGTGGGAACGCCCAGGGAGGCAACTTCGTCGATCGTCACGTCACCGACGGGGTCACCTTCGTCGAAGGGCACGACCCGGACCAGATCCGCCTCATCCTCTGCTACCCGGGACCGCACCTGAAACCGCGAACTGTCATCGACAGCAGACTCTTCACCTGAAAACCAAAACGTCCGTCCACCGCAGCACCGCGTTAGGACGTTTCTGCACCGCACCTGAGCGACAGGGACCCGCATGACAAGTGACGACAGCTCCCGCAAGTGACCACTACGACGTGATCGACATCGGCGGCGGAACTAAGGCGGGAGTTAGCGAAGACCGGCGAGAGAAATACTGTTGCTGGAGCGAGGAGATTCCCTCACCCGGGAGCGGGAGAACGGGGACCCCAAGTCGATGTTCTCCGATCGACAGAGGCCTCGCCACCCTGGGCATGGATGACCGAGTGATCGTCTTCGAGGGTCGCCCTCAAGTCTTCAGCGGCTCCAATTCGCTGTATTCAGGCGCCAACAACCACTACTGCGGTCTCCGCAGGGCTCGAGACAAGTTTGGCCACGTCTCGCAGGAACTGACTCTTGCCGGCGTTGTTGGGACCGACGATCAGGACCACCCCGCGGTCAGGGAGATCAACGACGGTTCCATCGTTCAACCTGGGGTTGGCGATAGCGACTTCGGCTCGCATTTTTGAAGCGTAGCGACAACCAGTGGCCGCGTCCCAGGCGGCGGCTCTATCTATGTCAGCAACGTCGTCCCATATCCCTTCGATTCCGCTACAACGAGCCAGGCCCGAAGGGAAGTGATGTGTGAGGCGCCGCGGATTGTGGCCCAGTTATCGCAGAGATGAATGACCGACCCCTAGGTCGCTCGGCACACCCGCAGGGACCCTCGGGTCTGTAAGTTCAGATTCGAAATTGGAGCTCGTTCCCGGCCAGCCTCGACTCGACCCACGTCACCACAGCCCGAATCTGGTTGGAGCGGGCGCTGCTCTCTTCCTCCGCCGCCTGCTCTCGAAGAGTGGCAAGGAGAGCCGGGAGACTGCCCGGGGATGCGTCGTCGCTGAGGATGAGTGCTGACATGGCCGTGGTGCTCCAAGTCAGCAGCCAACCGGTTTCGACCTGTCGATGTTGTTTGGAGAGATGCTCGAGCAGAACCTTGCGGTCGAGGAGCTTGTCGACAATTGGTACGCCCTGCGAGCGAAGCTGGGACACGAGGGCTGCTGCATATTCGCCGGCGGCAGAGCCGTCCCCAAACGACCAATCGGTGCCCCAGCGGCGGTCTACGTTTTCAGGCTTGAGTCGGGCGCGCCAGAGGCCCGAAGCCTCTGAGGGTTGCTTTGGCAGCGGGCGGGCGTCATACCAGGCGTTGAATTTGCGGACGGCTTCCGGAACGATCGACAAATTGACGTACGCATCAACCGATCCGCCGTCGCCCCAGGCGGATTTTTGGACGTTAATGATCGCCCAATCACCGTGCGCATTTCGTTTGCGCCAGTTGAGACCCGATCCGGTGAAGCCCAATTCACGCAGCGCTGGGGCTACATCGAGGCGAAGCATGTCGCGAAAACGATCCCGAGCATCCAATGTCCAGTTCTCCTACCTCTTGATTATTGAAGGATCGGCCTGGCCGGTGGGCGTGACATTTACCCGACTTCTCTCCAAGTTTATTGAGACCTCTGCTTGCCCCGCATTTTGCATGCCCGCGCGGCGGTTACGAAACGCGGCATGCGACTTCGAGGTCCCCAAGCGTCTCTAGCGAGTGTCCATGGACGACCGTCCACGAGACAGTCGAGCCCACCGGGTCGAGAATCGGCGCGTCGTGTTCCATGGCCCGTGTCCGAGACCTATGTGCTGCCAGGTACGTCCGAGGTACAGTTCTGCCATGGCATCCGTCGGCTACGCCCGCGTCTCCACCCAAGAGCAGAACCTCGACGCGCAAACCGACGCCCTCGCAGCGGCGCACTGCGACAAGGTGTTCGTCGAGCACGCCTCCGGGGTCCTCGCGAAACGGCCCGCCCTCGATGACGCGCTCGATTACCTCCGCAAAGGCGACACCCTCGTCGTCACGAAACTCGACCGCCTCGGCCGCTCCGTCCGCAACCTGAAAGAAATCGCCGACGGACTCGAACGCCGAGGCGTTGGCCTCAAAGCCCTATCGCAGGGCATCGACACGACCACCCCCGGCGGCCGCCTGTTCTTCCACATGCTCGCTGCCATCGCGGAGTTCGAGCACGACCTCATCGTCGAACGCACAAGGGACGGACTCGCCGCCGCCCGAGCCCGCGGCCGAAAAGGCGGCGGGCGCTCCAAGATGACCGCCACGAAGGCGAAACAGGCCCGAGCGATGTACGACGAGAAGACCTACACGGTGCAGCAAATTGCCGACACCTTCGGCGTCTCGCGCGGCACCATCTACCGACACCTCGAGGAAGACGCCACCTCCAGCTAGCCGAGGACTTTCTTAGCTCACGAGCGTTCGTAAAAGCCGCAAGTGGGTCCGGCTTAGATTGCCATGGTGGGTCCCAAATACCTTGACATAGTCACGGCCGGGCAGATTCGTGGAATGCGGGTGAAATCGGCCCAGCGCGCTTGGATTATCAGTTTTTGACGGGGCGAACGCAGTGGCCGAGTCCGGACTGAAGCAGCGCCTGCGCGGCGGTCTCGCCGTAAGCGAAGAGCGCCGAACCGGTGCCGGGGTTGCCTTTGACCTTGCCCGTCCGTCCTTCGATGAAGGGAATGCGGCGGGCCATGAAGCAGACGAGGGTGGCCTTCGCGAGGGCGGCCTGGAACCACACCGTGTCGGTGCGGTTGAAGACGAGTCCGATGCCGTCGCCATGGTCGGCGAGCTTCAGCATCCACGTTTTCACGTCCGAGTACGGCGGATTGATGAACACCGTGCCGAACCACGAGGAGGTGAGTCCGTCGTCGTGGATGGTGTAGTGGTGGCGGGCCGGGACGTAGGACCGGTCGGCGCCGGGCGAGCAGGGGTCGAGGTCGAAGGTCAGCCCGATGCTCGTGAAGATGGACGGCGGGGTGAACCATTCGTCGGACTTGCCGGTGGGGGCTTCGTGGGTGAACCCGGCCTTCTTGCTGGAGGCGGGCGTGGGCGGGGTGAGGTTGAATTTGTCAGTCACTCCCCGCCTATGCGGGATCCAACATGTTCGACGTAGGAAATGTCCGACCACCTTGTCGCCGGTCGTCATCGACCTGTCGAGCAGCAAGGCTTCTTGTCAGACGGGTGCACTTTTTGTCAGTGACGACCCGTCCTAACTCGCATCATTTCGTGTACCAGGCCCGTTCCAGATTCCTCATTCTCGAGAGAATTCGGTGCGTCGGACACCCTTGGGCATGCAACCGCCCAACAATTTGCCAGACGAATTCAGGGCCCACGGCGCTCGTCGTCACGGGCGGTGGATGGCCTCTCGAGGATGTTGTTCCGGAAGGCTGTGGCGGCCTGGAACTGCTGTGTTGTCGTGGCTGTTCGTTCGATGTCGAACGCGGTAATAACCTCGTCCGTCCAGCCCGGGCGAGGAGAGGTCAGAGGCAACGTCTTGTCCTGGGGGAACGTGAGCTCAAGTGTGCAGTCGTCGGCGGTGGCCGGTGTGAAGCCTGCCTCCCAGAGGTTGAGGTTGTCTTCGTGGACGTGGCGCATCGGGTAGCAGTACGCGATGACCCGGTCGAAGGCACCTTCGCGTGCCGGCGGGGTGCTTGCCCTCGGGGTCGACAGCAGGCTGAATCCGGTGCGGCGGATGAGGTGTGCTTGCTCGTCGAGGGGCGCGGGGTGGATCCACCGGGTCGTCATGCCGTGCGCACCGGGATACGTGTCGAGCGCGTAGTGCAGCAGGCCACGCCGGTTGCGGATGCGGACGTGCTCGCGGGTGACGTCGACGTACTCGCGGAGAACCTGGAGGGCGACAGAGATCGTGCTGTGCGGGACGTGGAATCGGTGGTGCAGGTCGTCCTTTGTCGGAGCCTCGGCGCTGTGGAGGAGGGTGCGGGCAATGGCGAACGCGATGAACGTCTCCCGACGGGGGGTCTCAGTGATCTGGCGCCGGCGACCGAACCGCGGCACCTCCGAACCATGCGCCCACACCCGTCCCAAGGCAACGGACGCGAGGAGGGTGCGGGTGTTCCCGGTGACGGCGCGGATGGTCTCTCCGGACGGGTCGTCCGCGATGAACAACACGACCGTGCTGGGGCCGGCGCTTTTCATGGTCTCCTCGACGCTGTTGCGCCACGTCTCGTGGTCGAGCCACCGGACGAGGATAGGCAGCAAGTCGGGGCCGAGGACTTCCGTCGAAGACACTGCGAAGACCGGTATGCCGGCTGAGGCGAGGAGGGCGATCACCGGGGTCAGGTCTCGGGCGCCGCCGAACCGGGGCGGGGCAAGGAACCACGCGCCTTCCTCCAGGCGCGGCTCTCCATCGGACGCGTCAAAGGGAGGCCCGTTCATCACGGCTGCCTCTGTCGTGGGCGGATCCGCAGGATGTGGTCCCGCAGCACGGCCATGACGTGTGCGGGCTCGAATGTGCGGGCATCGCGGGAGGTGGTCATGCGATTCGCACCCATGAGACGACCGGTGTGGTGCGCCGGACGGTCGGTATCCCGTCTCCCCTAATGTCGAGGACCATCACCAGGTCGTGACCGATTTCAAGGGCCCCCATTCTCAGCAGGGGCCGCTCGTTCTCGTCCTGGCGGAGGTTTTTCGCCGGGTCCGCGTCATCCGGGTCCGGGAAACGGGTAGCCGTCTTCTGGTCGAAGTCGATCCTGTAGTGCGACCCCGTCAACGTGACCACGAGGTAGACCCCTGTTTGCGGCATCGCCGGCAGCTCCCCGGCATCCGTGTCGTCGCTCATTTCTGGTTCTCTCGTTCGTCTCGCAGGCGCATCCATTCCGCGTTCCACCGGGCCCGTGCGTTCTTCCACGCCGCAACGTCATCAAGGGGCACATTGTGGACCGCCTCCCGGAGGGCGATGAGGCGGCTCATCGCGTCCTCATCGGTATCAAGGCGCACGATGAGCTCCCCTGCGACCCGCCGGGCGGCATCACACATGAGGTCGTAAACGACATCGGCGAAAAGGTCCGGGGCTTCTGAACGTGCGGAAAGTCGTCCTCATCCGGCATTGTCACGGTCATCCAGAGCCGTGAGAAGGACTCGGACGAGCCGGTCCGCTTCCTCCACGTAGACATCGGTGTTGGGCAGGTGCGCCTGGCTGCCGGCCGCCGTCACCCGGTATCCGAATTCCGCGTCAGCGTCTTCGATGTTGACCTGCCTGGGCTCGTAGCTACCAGGGTCGTGGAAGAAGAACATGCCGAGCATGTGGAGGCTGTCCCTGCCAAGTTGCATCGAGATAAGACGAGGCTTCACAGCGCACCCGTTTCGTTCAGCCGGTCGGTGATGCAGCCGGTTGGGCGCGAGGGCTCCCGGCTTAATCCCTGTGACCTTGTCGCCATAGGGGTCACCACCGGCAGTCGTAATCGGTAAGCGCTTCGATGACCGGGTTCGGGTCCCGGCCATCGGCAAGCCAGTCGACGGCGGATACCGGCTCGCCGTCGACGAGGGTCTCGTCCTGCGGTGTGGTCATGAACGCGTGCATCATCTCCCCGTACTTACGGCTGAGGCTCACTGGCATGGCACCAAGAACTTCCGTCAGATGCGGGAGAAGCTGCCAGGCGTCACGCCGGTCCGGTTGGCCGGTGAAGACGAACTGCCAGCGCGGAACACGCTGTTCACCGCTACGACTCGTGGCCCAAAGGCGTCCCGCTTTGATGTCGTCCTCGATGTGGCGCGGTTCGACTCGGAGCATGGCGGCCGCCTCAGCCGGGGTGACCGTGTGTTCGAGATGTCGCCGCCTGCCGTCTGCCTCCCACACGGCGGCAAGCAGTGCCGCCTCCTCGTCCGAAAGCTCCGGGACATCGAAGGGGTCGACGTTGCCGCCCACGGGGTCAACCGGCGACATGCGGGTCCCTGACCTCTTCAGGCGGAAGAGGCGGCAGCCGCTCGAGTCCCAATCCGGCACTCTCCAAGATGGTGGTTTCCGCCTGGTAGTCGGAGACGGCGGCACCGATGAACGAGTTGACCTCGATGAGCTTCGCGGCGCGACGAATCGTCGACCGCTCCAAAGCGTCCGCGTCCACAGCGTCCCGGTCGCGAAGCGGGACAGGTTCGTCCCATTCCAGGCACTGCGCCTCGACGCAGGCGATTTCGGGGTCCCACCGCACACCCACGAGGACGCGGCGCTGATCGGAGTCGCGTTCGAAGATGAGCGAGCCGAAGACGAGGCTTGCCCGGTGCATCTCGACCTCTGCACCGGTCAACGTCCACCCGGGAACGTCCAGCGCTGGGTTCCACTTCGGCAGCTTCAAACCCCACGGCGGGACCGGGAGCTGCAGGAGCAGCTGATCCTTATTGATGGTGGTGTACTGCCTCTTTATGCCGTGGCTGGCGAGGAAGGCGTCGTCGGACGGCTCGTCGGCGTCGGTCATGCCGGTGATTCCAATCGGTTCGAGTTGGTGGCCAAAGGAGAAGCAGGGCCATTGCTGTGTTCTTCGCCCCGTGCAGGAAGCTGTCGCCTCCGCGTAGGTGCTGATGCCTTGACGGGGGCTAGAGACGGTTCCGGCGACATTGCCGGGCCTGGCTGCGTCCAGTCCAAGGACTTCCTCGCCGTAGCGGCAGAGCGCGTACGGAGGTGAGGAGCCGCCCTGCACCTTGATGTGTAAAGAAAACCGTGTTCGACCATGTGCTGATAATAATCAGCTTTTCCCGAGAGGTCGACCGGATATCGCGGATTGGACCCGATGACCGAGGCGTCAGATCCTTTCGAAGAGTTCCGATTCTGGAGAGAACCCGTCGAGTCCCTCGTTGCTTGATGACCGGACGGGTTCCCTCATTGACGCATGTACGGGACTTGTCGCTGAGAGCTCACCGGACGCCGGGTAGGGGCTGATCGCCCTCGGCGAGGAAATCGCCAAGCGGTCGTCCCCGGCAAGTTCGGGATGTGCGTCAGAACGCCTCCAGCCCCTCAAACGCCGACGCATAGAAGCGGCATGACTAACCGAAACCTCGCTGCCAGGGCCGAAGCCTTCATTACCGCCGCTTCCGAGAAGCACAACGGCAAGTACGACTACAGCCGAGTGACATTTGAGTACATCAATGCACACGCGAAGGTGAGAATTGGGTGTGACGAGCACGGGACATTCACGCAAACCCCCAATGAGCACAAGCAGGGTGCGGCCTGCCCATCTTGCTCGTACCGGCGCGGAGCGAGCGTGAGGTCTCGGACATCGCGTTTCATCGACAGCGCCCGCAAGGTGCACGGTGACGCCTACGACTACGACGGCATCACTTTCATCGACCAGCGAACGCCCATCAAAATTACGTGCCGCATCCACGGACGTTTCGAGCAGCGCCCCATCAACCACCTCGCCGGCCACCACTGCCCCGACTGTGGGCACGTCAATCGGACGACGACCAGACGCCAGGCTCCGTCTCTGCCCGATTGGCCGACCTGGTGGAACTAACCCGCCTGGAAGGTTCAGCTCCACCTCTGCCATGGATAACAGACCATGACCGAACGGGTTCACTTGTCCGCTGCGCTGCGGCTCCCTCGTTTGGCATGGCGCTGACGGAAATTCCCTGCTGGCTGCCCGGGCGGTTGAGCTGTAACGCGGATAACTCGCGCCAACGGCAGTCCGACGCGCACGGTGAGACGACATAAGGTCTCGCCCGCGCGTGAGAAAGTGGCAGCATGACAACAGATGCCGCGGCGGAGTGGGCAAAGGGCCTTTTCATTGTTGGCGGAGTTGTGAAGTCCACACTTAGCGATGCAAACCGCCGCGTAGTGCAAGACCATCTCGCCATGCTTCTGCAAGTGCAGAACTTAGTCATCCTCGTCGGTTCGGGTGCTTCTTTTCATTTGGGGTCACCGCAGACGCGCAACCTGAATGCGGAAGCGATCGACGTGCTCCTTCGGAGGGCTGGCGAACAGCTGACTGTCGAGGACGAGGCCCTTCTTTTCGCACTTAATCCAAATGATGATTCCGACCTGGAAAAGCTCCTGACTTCCCTTCAGCTAGCAGCAACGTTGGCTGACCTCACGACGGAATCCGCCATTACGTTAGGTTCAGGCGAGACTGCTGAAGCATTCGGGGCGGCCGCCCTTGAGTCCTTTCGGCGAAAGATCGGTTCCGCGTTAGTCGAGGCTTGCAGACTTCCTGGAGACCCTGCACGCATCGATTCTGCCTATCACGCCGACCCGTTTCGGGCCCATCGGTCCTTCCTTTCGAAGATTGTGCGAGCTCGCAGATCGAACCTCCCTCGACCGCGCATCTTCACCACAAACTACGACCTCGTCTTAGAGCGGTCGTTGGACCAACTGGGCTACCCATACATCGACGGCTTTAGCGGGACAGTTGACCGTCGACTAAATCTCGCGTTTTACGGGCTGGATTTTCACCGCGTGGACAGTAGCTCTCAGCAAGTCCTCGCCCGAGCCGACAGCGCCTTTTACCTGCACAAGATTCACGGCAGCCTGAACTGGCGCGCGCGTCAGGAGCCCGACTCCGTAACGGGCGTTGGATCCCTCGAAGTGCATCAGGTGGCAGAAGACGCCGAGACTGCCGAGGATCGCGTCCTGATTTACCCTACGACCGCCAAAGAGGGCGACACGTTGGCCTTCCCGTACTCGGATCTCATGCGGCAGCTGGGCGACGCCGTTCAGCTGGATGACACGGCCATCATCTCCGTCGGCTACGGTTTCGGCGATGCGCACATCAATCGAATCCTGCTTCGCAGCTTGGCCGTCAATCCTGCGCTCAACGTCCTAGTCGCGGACCCGTACGCTGTTCTGAGCCCAGAGGCCATGGCCTCTGCCCTGACATCGCCTGAGCCTGTCGGGAAATCACTCACAGATGTGTCACCCACGCTTCGTGACACCGCGGTGGCATCGCTCGCGCAGGCGCGGGATGCGCGCCTGGCGGTGCTGACGGGCGACGCCGGTAGATTTACGAGCTTCGTGGACTTGCTTCCCGATTC
The DNA here is from genome assembly GCF_059420045.1 of Frondihabitans sp. GW821-FHT04F02. Lineage (NCBI taxonomy): Bacteria > Bacillati > Actinomycetota > Actinomycetes > Micrococcales > Microbacteriaceae > Frondihabitans > Frondihabitans sp. GW821-FHT04F02. The sequence continues at coordinate 215,928 of NZ_JBWKSZ010000002.1, forward strand.
TGGTGCGGCTGGAACAGACGGCTCTCCTCAGATAGTGGCGGATCTGATCGAGTCGCTGACCGTGATTCGCAACCAGCCCGGACAGAGAGTCTCCGACGGAACGGCTAGTGATGCCTGACGTCGGGATGATTGGAAGGGTCACTTCCGTATCGAGCACGACCCTGCGGGTCGCTCTTGACGTGGGGACCAAGGGCTTCACAAAAGTGGGTCCCGACGGCCTGCACACTGTCGGCGTCGTCAATTCCTACATCACGGTGCCCGCTGGTGCGCACCAAGTGGTGGCAATCGTCACGGGCGTGTACATTGCCCGACGGCTCGACCGGGCTGACTCAAAGACCATTCTTTCAGAGGATGACCAGAGCTCCTACGAACTTGAGGCGTCGGTCGTAGGACGATTCGAAGGACCGATATTCCGATCGGGGCTGACGGGATACCCGCCGCTGCACGCCGCAGTTCGGACCGCCACGCCTACCGAGGTGAAGAGCATCTTCCTGCCGAATGATGTCCCCGCCCTGCGACTCGGATCATCAACAGTTGCGGCCGACCAGGACGTGCACCTGGACGCCAACCTTCTACTCGGCCATCACTGCGCCGTCGTCGGTTCGACTGGCTCGGGAAAATCTTGCACGGTCATGGCGATTATCGACGCTGTCCTGGACCACCCCGTCGAGAACGGGCACATCGTTATTTTTGACGTAAACGGAGAGTATGCCCAGTCGTTCGCGCCAGGAACAGCCCGGGGAGACTCCACCCGCACTGTCGTTCTCGGGCCAACCCCGGGTCCCAGCGACGGGCTGATCCTCCCGCATTGGTTCATGAATAACGAGGAGAGTCTCGCGCTCTATCGGGCCGGCGAAGGTGTCCAAGCCCCGGTACTACAACGGTCGATCGCCGACGCTCGTGCGAGCGCAGCTACGTCAAGAGTAGATTTCAACCGCCTGCAAGCTGTGGAGGGGGCGCTCAGAAATATCGAAGGACTCTTCGGCGATAGAAGTGGTCAGGCTCGGGCTCTCGAACAACTTCGAGCACTTCATGACCTCGTTCAAAACCAAGCCGCTCGAGAAGGCCCGTGCTCGGCGCAATGGGCCGGAATGCTCCTTCGCGTGACTTCCGCGGGTCAGGAGGCTCAGCTCGGGAGTCAGGAGTGGCGCGCGATGACCGCCCCTCAAATCGCAGTGCTAACAGAGCTGCTCGAGAGCATGAGAACCGAGGTGGCGTCAGCCTTCGGCGCCTTGAGGCTCGGCAGCGACTCAGTCTTGCCAGACTTCGACGCACCCATTTATTACTCGCTTCAGCAACTGTGCGACTTCTTTCTTCCCGCGCGAGTCAAACAAGAACAAGGCAACGACAACCGGATTGCCGCTTACGTTGCGACGCTCCAAATGCGCATGAGTCGCCTCCTCGCTGACGGCCGCTATGACTTCATGACGCGGGTAGAAAATCACGATGACCCACTCGGTACTTACCTTCGACTCCTCATGGGTGCCGATCCTCTCAAGGGCGCCTCGGACTCCGACTGGCCCGCGGCGCCCCACTACCTAGAACAAGCGAAAAGTCACACGCACGGCCCATCTGTCACGATCTTCGATTTGAGCCTTGTAGCCAGCGACGTGTTGGAAAACGTGACAGCGCTTCTCGGCCGCATCCTGTTCGACTTCGCCGTTCGCAGCGACCCCCGCGCCGCGCACCCTCTGCTGCTCGTCCTCGAAGAAGCCCACCGGTTTGTTCCAGCACGAAGGGACCCCAACGGCTTGGCCAGCCGCTCAACTGCGGTCTTCGAACGGATCGCAAAAGAGGGACGCAAGTTCGGACTCTCGCTTCTGCTCGCTTCGCAGCGGCCGAGCGAGCTCAGCGAAACAGTGGTGGCACAGTGCGGAACAGTGATCGCTCATCGACTAACCCATGAAGCGGACCAGAATCTTTTGAGGCATGCCACAGCTCTCAGTTCGAGGGCGCTCCTAGACCAGCTACCGGGACTTGCCCAGCAACATGCTCTCGTAACGGGTGTCAGTACCGGGGTGCCTGCCGCCGTTCGAATTCGGGACATCGTCGATCCGCCGCGCAGCAACGACCCGGACTTCATGCGCGTCTGGGGAGATGCATCGGGACGTGAAGCGCTGGTCCAACACATAGACCGGGTCGTCACTGGATGGCAGGGCATGGCCACGGTTACCGGGGACGACTAGAAGCTCCAGTGGCCAGAGCGAGAACCGTGGGTCTGAAGGCGAGTCGCCACATCCCCCACGTCGACTAGGCAAAATCGGGTGCCTTCACTTCGATTCAAAGAAATCCCAGATCAGGCGCCAAGCAGGAATGCGTCCTGGATAGTTGAACCTCGTTCAGAGGATAGGCCCCAAATCGAAGCTTCAGAGAGGCCCGGAATTAGGGGCATCGGGGAGTTTCGTAAACGCCCCCACTGGATTCTGCCTGTTCGCCGCTGGCGCGGCTCACCAACGCCAGTGCTAGCGCCTTCGGCTCGCTCTCGCTCGCACGCGTCTTGCTCGCTGGCGCTCGCTCGACGCTGTGGCCTACCTCGCTTCGCTCGGTGGCCGGCGGTGGTGCGGGACCACGACAAGGCCTACCTCGCTTCGCTCGGTGGCCTGCGGTGGTGCGGGACCACGACAGGGCCTAGCTCGCTTCGGTCGGTGGCCTGCGGTGGCGAGGGTCGCGGGGCCGGGGATCAGGAACGCGTACACGTACCAGCGGGGAGCCAGTCCGCCACGGCGAAGGCGGGGCCGACGGTGTGCACCATCTCGTTGGCGACCGAACCCGGATCGAGGGCCGCTGCCCTCAGCGTTCTGAACCACGGCAGTTCCTGCGCCCCGATGCTGAGGACCACCACGCCGATGAAGAGCGATCTCACGGAGGCCTCTCTCGACCGGGACGGGGTGGCACCAGCGTAGTGAGGCCGAATCACCGATTCGCGACCGGGCCGTGAGGAGGATCGGGCATCATGGGGGCATGGGATACAGCGCCGTCCTCTTCGACCTCTACGGCACCCTCGCGCCGGGTGGCACGAGGGCGACGCGCGACGCGGTGTCGCTCCAGGTCGCTGACGACCTCGGCGTCGACCCGACGGCGTTCTGCGACCTCGTCCGCGACACGTTCCTGGACCGCACGCTCGGCCGCCTCGGCTCGCTCGAGGAGACCCTCCGCACCCTCGCCGGCCGCCTCGGCGGCTCACCCGACGACGCCGCCGTCGAGCGCGCCGTCGGTCGACGTCTGGCGATGACCGCCTCGCTGCTCGAGCAGACCTGGGCCCTTGAGGTGCTCGACGAGCTCCGCGACCGCGGCTACGCGCTCGCGCTGGTCAGCGACTGCTCCGTCGAGACGGCCGTCGTCTGGCCCACCACGGCGCTCGCGGAGCACTTCCAGACAGCAGCCTTCTCGTCGGTCCACGGGGTCAAGAAGCCCGACGCCCGTCTGTACCGGGCTGCGACCGACGTGCTCGGGGTCGAGCCCGAGGAGTGCGTCTACGTCGGCGACGGCGGCAGCACCGAGCTTCCCGGCGCCGCGGCGCTCGGAATGCGGGCGATCTGGCTCGACCACCCCGGCAACGACGGGGGAGCCGCCGACCCCGGCTGGTCGGGTGAGGCGATCCATGAGCTGCGCGAACTGCTCGGGCTGCTTCGACCGCTGCACGTTCCTGCGCCAGGAGACTGATCTCACCCTGTCGGGGGATAGCCGTTTCTCAGGCGATCAATAGAATCGACCGCATGTATCTGGTGCTGTCGGCGTTCTACTTCCTGCTGGTCATCGCGGCGCTCGTCGACATCATCACGCGCGACGAGTCGCAGGTGCAGCACCTGCCGAAGCTGATGTGGGTCTTTCTCGTGATCATCATCCCGGTGATCGGCAGCATCCTCTGGTTCGCGGTCGGCCGCGACTACCGGCCGCAGCCGGAGTTCGTCCGCTACGGCGATCCGCGCCGGCACTCGGCGGCCGCCGAGACGGTCGACGTGCGGGCGCAACGCGTCTCGACGACCGAGCAGCAGCTCGCCGAGCTCGACCGCGAGATCGAGTTCTACGAGAAGCAGGCGAAGCTCAAGAGGCTGCAGTCCGAGCTCGACGACAAGGCCGGCGAGTAGCGACCCGCGTCTTCCTCTCCACAGGGTGACCGTTCGGCGACGATCGCGCGAACCCTGTGGAGAACCGTCGCAGGAACTCGAGAACTCGGCTTACATGGCAGAGGTCGCGGGTCACACCGCTCGCGGGTTCCAGCTCAGGGGAGACAAGCCATGCAACGATCACACGTGCGCGCCATCGGCGCCGCAATCGGGGCCGCGGCCCTTCTCGGCGGGGTGCTGGTGGCGGTTCCGGCTTCGGCCGCTCCGTCGTCCGGCGCCGTGCGCATCCACGACATCCAGGGCGCCGCGTGGATCTCGCCGCTCGACGGCCAGAAGGTCGCGAACGTGCCCGGCATCGTCACCGCGGTCCGCGCCAGCGGCTCGAGCCGCGGCTACTGGATCCAGGATCCCCAGGCCGACTCCGACCCCGCCACCAGCGAGGGCGTGTTCGTCTACACGGGCACTGCGCCGACCGTGGCCGTGGGCGACTCCGTGCTGGTCTCGGCGAGCGTCAAGGACTACCGCGCCATCGCGTCGGGCACCACTCTCGCGACGACCTCGTACCTCTCGGTCACCGAGCTGACCTCGCCGACGGTGTCGGTGCTCTCGCACGACAACGCCCTGCCCGCCCCGGTCGTCATCAGCCCGACGACCGTGCCCGCGGTCTACGCCCCCGATCTCGCGGGCGCGAACATCGAGTCGACGGCGCTCACGCCGACGCGCTCGGCGCTCGACTACTACGAATCGGTCGAGGGCATGCGCGTCGAGGTCGACGACGCACGGGTCATCGGCCCGAGCGACCAGTACGGCGAGCAGTACATCACGACGAAGCCCGACCAGCTCGCCAGCGCCCGCGGCGGCGCCCTGCTCACCGCCGAGAACGCGACCCCGTCGGGCCGCCTCGAGGTCGTCCCCGTCGACGGCGGCAACCCCGGCGTCAGCGTCGGCGACGTGTTCAGCGGCGCCACGGTCGGTCCGGTCGACTACTCGCAGTTCGGCGGCTACCTGATCGCCGCGACCACGCTCGGCTCCGTCGCCTCGAAGAACCTCGCGCCGACCGTCGCCGAGAAGGCCGACCGCAAGCAGCTCTCGGTCGCGACCTACAACGTCGAGAACCTCCAGCCCACCGACTCGGCCGCGAAGTACGCCGCCCTCGCCGAGGGCATCGTGACGAACCTGTCGTCGCCCGACATCCTCACCGTCGAGGAGGTGCAAGACGACAGCGGCGCCACCGACGACGGGACCGTCGCCTCCGACCGGACGCTCGCGAAGCTGACGGACGCCATCTCCGCGGCCGGCGGCCCGACGTACTCGTCGCGCTCGATCGACCCGGTCGACGACCAGGACGGCGGCCAGCCCGGCGGCAACATCCGCATCGTGTTCCTCTACAACGCCCAGCGCGTCAGCTTCGTCGACACGGGCGATGCCGGCGTCGACCGCGCAACGACCGCCACCGCAGCGATCTCGCGCAGGGGCGCCACGTCGCTGACACTCTCGCCCGGCCGCATCGACCCGACCAGCGACGCTTGGGCGTCCAGCCGCAAGCCGCTGGTGGGCCAGTTCACGTTCCGCGGCAAGACGGTGTTCGTCGTCGGCAACCACTTCGCCTCGAAGGGCGGCGACCAGAGCCAGGACGGCCGCTTCCAGTACCCCGCGCAGTCGAGCGCCGTCCAGCGCGCGAAGCAGGCGACCGAGGTCAACCAGTTCGTGGGCAGCATCCTGAAGCACGACTCCAGGGCGGCTGTCGTCGTCGCGGGCGACCTGAACGACTACCAGTTCAGCCCGGCGATGAAGGTGCTCACCGGCAAGGCCGCGGGGAAGCCGATCCTGACCGACCTGATCACCACGCTGCCAGCGAACCAGCAGTACACCTACGACTACCAGGGCGTGAGCGAGGTGCTCGACCACATCCTGGTCACGAAGGGCGTCGGCACTCCCGAGTACGAGGTCGTCCACACCAACGCCGAGTACGCGAACCAGATCAGCGACCACGACCCGCAGGTCGTCCGGCTGTTCGGCAAGGCGGAGAAGCCCGACCTGTCGATCGCGCCGTTCGGCACAGCCGTCGGCTACAGCGACGCGCTGAACAAGCTCGAGTACAAGGGAGCGGAGGTCGGCGGCCTGTCGTCGCTCGCGTACGACAAGCGCGCCCGATCGTGGATCTCGGCCGTCGACAACCACGCCGACGACCCATCGCGCCTCTGGTTCATCGGCCGCTCGCTGCAGAACCCGACCGTGACCCGGTCGCCGCTGGTGCTGAAGAAGTCCGACGGAACGCCCTACACCGGGCCCACGGCCGACAACGAGGGCTTCGCGGTCCTGCCGAACGGCGACTACCTGATCTCGAGCGAGACCGAGCCGTCGATCCGCGTCTTCGGGCGCGACGGCGTCGAGAAGTCGCAGCTCGCCGTCCCCGGTCGCTTCGCGGTCACCGGTACGACCCTGGCCGGCTCGTCGGAGGTCGGTGAGGCCGCCTCGAACGCCACTCTCGAAGGGCTGACCATCTCGCCGTCCGGCCGCACCATCGTGGCGGCAATGGAGGGGGCGCTCTCGGGCGACGTCTCGTCGAGCGGCGACGCCACGTCGCACCGGTTCCTCGTCTACACGGCTGGCAAGAGGGGCACGTACTCGCTCACGAAGCAGGTGGGGTACCGCACCGAGACCGGCATGCGGGTACCCGAGGTCGCGGCTGTCGACGACGACCGCCTCCTCGTCGAAGAGGCATCGTTCGCCTCCGATACGGGCAACGCCGTGACGCTCTACGAGGTCAGCGGGCTGTCGAAGGCGGTCAACGTCTCGAAGGTCGCGAACCTGTCGGCGGCGCCGGCCCGATCGATCCTGTCGAAGACGCTGGTCGCCGATCTCGTGAAGGGCCCGACGCTCGGCGCCACGGCGCTCGAGTCTCAGGCGAACCCGCTGCTGGACAACTTCGAGGGGATGGCGCTCACCAGCGGCAGCTCCGGGCTGCGGGGCCATGGCGCCGGCAGGAGGGTCGGCGTCAGCCTGATCTCCGACGACAACTTCGGAGCCAAGCAGGTCACGCGCGTCGTGAACATCGAGCTCAAGCTGCCCCGGTAGTCCGTCCGATCAGGTGAGGTGCCGGCCCAGGTGCGCGAGCTGGGCCGGCACCATCCGCCGCCAGTAGCCGACGTCGTGCGCACCCGGCTCGAACCCGCCCGCGGGCGCCGTGGCAAAACCCGCCACGTAGTCGCGCGCGGCCGGGTAGAACCCGTCACCGGTCCCGCAGTCGACCCTCACGGCGATCCCGTCGAGGGTCGACTGCCGCCCGAACACCGTGTGCGCGGCGAAGTCGGCGGGCGAGTCGAACGCGATCGACGCAGCCTCGGCGGCCGTGTGCCAGATGGCCGGGCTCTCCGCAGCGACCGCGGCCACGCGCGACGAGCCGAGCTGCGACGCGAGGGCCAGCGCGCCGAAGGCGCCCATCGACCAGCCCAGAAAGCCGATCCGCGCGACGTCGAGCCCCCTCTTCCGAAGCAGCGGCAGGAACTCGCCCACCACCATCGCACCGGCGTCCTCACCGGTCACCCGCCGGTGCCAGTAGGTGTTGCCTCCGTCGATCGAGGCGAGCGCGAACGGCGGCCCGCCGGCCTGGGCGTGCGCGGCGAGGAACCGGTCGAGGCCCAGGTGCGCGCCGCCGAAGGCGGAGGCGTGGGTGCCGCCGTAGCCGTGGAGCACGACGGCCACGGGGAGGGGATCGCCGGGCGCTGAGCCGGGCGGGTACGCGATCGACCAGCCCACGTCGGCCCCGAGGCGGGCCTTCGAGGCGAACGAGCCGCTCACGAGGCTGCCCCCGCCGGCGGAGGGCACGACGCCGGGTGCGCCGTCGAGGTGCAGCAGGCGGTGGAGGGTCGTGCGGCCCGGCAGGAGCCCCTGCTCGACGGCGGCGCCGCCTGCGGCGGTGAGGGCGGCGGCGGTGGCGGCAGTTCCTGCGCCCCAGAGCAGTGATCGTCGGGAGAGCAGTGATCGTCGGGAGGTGGTCACGTCGCGAGGCTACTGAGCGGCACCGGCCCGCGGAGTCCGCCGCGAGGACGAGACCCCTGGGTCGCTAGGAGCGTTTGCGCGCGGCGATCGAGAACGCGAGCGGCAGCCGGTCGGCGTGCTCGGGGAGCACGTAGTCGCTGCCCTCCTCGACCATGTGCGGCAGGGCGGCCCAGGGGAGAGTGCGGTGCTCCCGCAGGTCGATCAGCTCGAGGCCCGCGCCGAGCAGCGCGCCGACGATCTCGGCGAGCGAATGGGGCCACTCGTACGTCGTGCGGTGCGCGATCGTGGCGGCAGGATCGCCGATGTAGGTCTGCTCGTCGTCGTACCGCAGCGGCTCAGGCCCTGGGAAGTAGCGGCGCCCGACGACCAGCAGCCCGTCGTCGCGCTCGTCGTCCATCGCGTTCAGGATCGGATGGGCGTCGCGCACGTAGAAGAGGCCGCCGGGCTTCAGCAGGGCGTCGATCGTGCGTGCCCAGGCGCCCAGGTCTTCGAGCCAGCAGAGCACGCCGATGCTGGTGTAGACGACGTCGAAGGTCTCGTGGACGTGCCCGGGAGCGTCGTCGACGGTCGACTCGACGAACGTCGCGCGGTCGTCGAGGCCCGACGCGGTGGCCAGGTCGCGCGCGGCCGCGATCGACGCAGGCGAGAAGTCGATGCCGGTGACCGTGGCGCCGAGCCGCGCCCAGCTGAGCGTGTCGGTGCCGATGTGGCACTGCAGGTGCGCGAGCGCGAGGCCGTCGACGGTGCCGCCGGGCAGGAACGGGGCCATCAGCGGCACGTCCTCCCGCACGACGTCGGAGAGGTAGTCGGGCGACGCCGCGAATCGGTCGACGCGGTACCCCTCCAGGTGCGGTTCGACGCGGTCGTCCCAGTTCGCGCGGTTGGTGTCGGTGTGCTCGGCAGGCATGGCTCCCCCTCGGTCGGTGCCGCCCGGGAGGGCAGCCGACCAGGATGCCAGGTGCGGCGGCGTGGCGCCACCCCCGAGGCGATGCGGGCGCAGGAACTGCCGCCCCGGCCCCCGGCGCGACCATTGCGTCCGAGGCCGCTTGGCGTTGTCTGGGCGTTCACGCGCTCAGGAACGATCGGGGAGGCGGCCGAGTTCCTGCGGTCTAGGCTTTCGGGCGTGGACAGCCCCGGAACGCGCAAGGTCGGCCGACCCCGCGATCCGCTGGTCGAGGAGCGCCTCCTGCGCGTCACGCAGGAGCTGATCGCCGAGATCGGGCTCGACGCGCTGACGATGAACCGCGTCGCCGAGCGGGCCGGGGCGAGCAAGGCGACGCTCTTCCGGCGCTGGGACGACAAGCGGTCGCTCGTGCGCGACGCGGTCGCCGCCTTCGACGTCGACACCACGATCCCGAACACGGGGGCGCTCCGCACCGACCTGGAGACCCTGATCCGCACCTGGGTGAGCCCGATCGGCTATCCGCCCGCGGAGTTCCGCCACGTCATCGCGGCGATCTCTCGAGACCCCGACATCTGGCGCGCCTTCGACGCCGCCACCCACGCCGAGCGCACCCGCTCGCTGACCGTCATCGTGAGGCGCGCCGTGTCGCGCGGCGAGGCAGAGCCCCTGCGGTACGACGCCGCATTCGTCACCCGCGCCGTGCACTCGCTCGCCGTCGAGCACGCCGCCCAGCGCGAGCTGCCGCTCGACGAGGCCTTCGTCGCGCGCGCCATCGAGAGCATCGTCGAGCCGATCCTGGGCGTCGGGCGCGACCCCGAGGCCGACGCGCGCGACGTGGCCGCCGGCATCCCCCTGCACGTGCGGCGCTAGCGCGCCGGCGCCCCGGCGCCCCGGCGCCCCAGCGCCGCCGCCCCGCCGCCGGCAGGCCCGGCAGGCCGGTGAGGAGTCGCTCGTTGCTCTAAACCGCCCTGGCGGCGAGCAACCAGCGACTCCTCACCGGCCTGGGGCGGGGCTGGGCGGGGGGCGCGGGGCGGGGGGCGCGCCGGGATGGGACGATGGGGGCATGACCGCCACGCTCGTCGCCAAGGGGCTCGCCGGCGGATACGCCGCTCGCACGCTGTTCGACTCTCTCGACCTGACCGTCGCCCCCGGCGACGTCATCGGCCTCGTCGGCGTCAACGGCGCGGGCAAGTCCACGCTGCTGCGCCTCCTCGCCGGCGTCGACCAGCCCCTCGCGGGGACGGTGTCGCTCTCGCCGAGGGACGCGTTCGTCGGGTGGCTGCCGCAGGAGCACGAGAGGATCGCCGGCGAGACCGTCGGCGCGTACATCGGCCGCCGGACGGGGTGCGCGACGGCGACGCTCGAGATGGACGCCGCCGCAGCTGCTCTCGCCGACCCCGACGGGGGCGACTCGGCGGCCGACGCCTACTCGACGGCGCTCGACCGATGGCTCGCCTCGGGCGCGGCCGACCTCGACGAGCGGGTGCCCGTCGTGCTGGCCGACCTCGGGCTCGACGACGCCGTCGGGATCGACAGCGAGATGACGGCGCTCTCGGGCGGGCAGGCCGCCCGGGTCGGGCTGGCGGCGCTGCTCCTCAGCCGCTTCGACATCGTGCTGCTCGACGAGCCCACGAACGACCTCGACCTCGACGGGCTCGCGAGGCTGGAGGAGTTCGTCAGCGGTCTGCGCGGCGGCGCGGTGCTCGTCAGTCACGACCGCGAGTTCCTGCGTCGATCGGTCACCGCCGTGCTCGAGCTCGACCTGCCCCAGTCGACGCACCGGCTCTTCGGCGGCGGGTACGACTCGTACCTCGATGAGCGCCAGATCGCCCGCCAGCAGAAGCGCGACGCCTACGACGAGTTCGCCGCGACCAAGGCCGACCTCGTCGGGCGGGCCCGCACGCAGCGCGAGTGGTCGAGCCAGGGCGTCCGCAACGCGATGAAGAAATCGCCCGACAACGACAAGATCCGCCGCAAGGCCGCCGCCGAGTCGAGCGAGAAGCAGGCGCAGAAGGTGCGGCAGATGGAGTCGCGGATCAGCCGCCTCGACGAGGTCGACGAGCCGCGCAAGGAGTGGCAGCTCGAGTTCACCATCGGCCAGGCGCCGCGCTCGTCGTCCGTCGTGGCGACCCTCTCGGAAGCCGTCGTCGAGCAGGGCGATTTCGCCCTCGGGCCCGTGTCGCTGCAGGTGAACGGCGGCGACCGCATCGGCATCACCGGCCCGAACGGCGCTGGCAAGTCGACGCTGCTCCGCGCTCTTCTCGGGCGGCAGGAACTCGCCGCCGGCTCCGCCTCCCTCGGCGCCACGGTGGCCGTCGGCGAGGTCGACCAGGCCCGCAGCGTCTTCACCGGCCGCCGCGCGCTCGCCGACGTCTTCGAGGCCCTCGTGCCCGAGCTGACGCAGGCCGAGGTCCGCACGCTCCTCGCGAAGTTCGCGCTCAAGGCCGACCACACCGGCCGCGCCGTCGACGAGCTGTCACCGGGTGAGCGCACCCGTGCCGGGCTCGCCCTGCTCCAGGCGCGCGGCGTGAACGTGCTCGTGCTCGACGAGCCCACCAACCACCTCGACCTCGCCGCCATCGAGCAGCTCGAGCAGGCCCTCGAGTCGTACGACGGGACCCTGCTGCTCGTCACGCACGACCGGCGGATGCTCGAGACCGTGCGGCTCGACCGGCAGTGGCGGGTCGAGGCGGGGCGGGTGACCGAGCTCTGACCCGTGTGGCGGCGTTCACGAGCGTCAGAGGCAGGCACTAGCCTCTGACCATGAGCTGGAAGTCCATCACGGCGACCGTGGCCAAGATCGTCGTCGGCATCAACTTCTTCCTTCGGGTCACCTCGGTGATGGCGGTGCCCCGCAACCGGCGCCCGACGACCGCCCTGGCCTGGCTGCTGGCGATCTTCGCCGCGCCGATCCCCGGCGTGATGGCGTTGAACCTGTTCGGCTCGACCCTTCTCCCGAAGGGGCGCCGTGAGAAGCAGGCCGAGATCAACGGGTTCATCCTCGAGACGACGTCGGGCCTCGACCTCGTCACGAAAGAGGAGAGCTGGCCGCGCTGGTTCGGCTCGGTCGTCGACCTGAACCGCAAGCTCGGCGCCATGCCGCTCGTGGGTGGCAACGACGCGCACATTCTCGCCGACTTCGCGGGCACGATGCGCGCCATGACCGACGCGATCGGCAAGGCCGAGCGCTACGTGCACGTCGAGTTCTACCTCTTCGCCTACGACAGGGCGACGGTCGAGTTCTGCCGGGCCCTCGAAGACGCGCACCGGAGGGGCGTCACCGTCCGGGTGCTCTACGACCACTGGACGACCATGCGAAACCCCGCCTCCAGAGACACTCTGGCGTGGCTCGAGCGCACCGGGATCCCGAACCGCGCCATGCTGCCCGTGAACGCGCGAACGCTGCTGCGGCGCCGCCCCGACCTGCGCAATCACCGCAAGGTCGTCGTGATCGACGGCACCATCGGCTTCATGGGCTCGCAGAACCTCGTTGATCCCGACTACAACAAGGCCTCCAACCGGCGTCGGCACCTGCGCTGGAAAGACCTGATGCTCCAGCTCGAGGGTCCGGTCGTCGCCGGTGTGAACGCCATCTTCATCACCGACTGGTTCGCCGAGACCGAAGAGCTCCTGCAGCGCGAGGCCGACCCCATCCACGACGTCGTCGAGCCCGACACGCTCGACTGCCAGATCGTGCCCTCTGGGCCGGGGTTCGAGGGCGAGAACAACCTCCGCCTCTTCAACGCGCTCGTCTACGGCGCCCAGGAGAAGCTGATCATCGTCAGCCCCTACTTCGTTCCCGACGACTCCATGCTCTACGCGATCACGACCGCGGCCCAGCGCGGCGTCGAGGTGCAGCTGTTCGCCTGCGAGGTCGGCGACCAGTTCATGGTCTATCACGCTCAGCGCTCGTACTACGAGACGCTTCTGCGCGCTGGCGTGCGCATCTTCCTGTACCGCAAGCCGATCGTGCTGCACGCGAAGCACTTCACGGTCGACTCCGACGTCGCCGTCGTCGGGTCGAGCAACATGGACATGCGGTCGTTCAGCCTGGACTTCGAGGTCTCGGTCATGATCCGCGGCCGCAGGTTCGTCTCCGAGCTCGCGAAGGTGCAAGACGACTACCGGGCCGAGTCGCGCGAGCTGTCGCTGACCGAGTGGCTCGACCGGCCGCTGCTGTCGCGGATCCTCGACAACGTATGCCGGCTGACGGCGGCGGTGCAGTAGAGCCGTCCCGTCGGGACCGACCAGGGGGAGCAGACATGACCATTCCACGCGCACTTATCGCCGCCATGACTGTCGGCGTGCTCGCCGTCGTCGCGATCCTGGTCTTCGGGCCCCGTCACGAGCCGACCGCCCTCGGAGGCTCGACGCCGCATCCCATCGCCGGCCCCGCCATCCCGAGCACCTGGCCCTATTCGCAGCTCGCGGTGCTGCGGCAGCAGCGCCTGTCGACCGACGTTCTCCCCGCCTCTTTCACCGCCGACGACGAGACGATCATCCGGGCTTCGGCGCGGCACCTCGCCACCGACGGACACCAGCAGCTCTGGCTCGTGGTCGACGGGGCGCAGGATCTCTGCCTCCTGTTTCTCGAAGACGGCGTCGGCGGCGCCACGACGGCGTGCGCCTCGCCCCCGGATCACGTCGTCGCGCCCGGGACGCTGACCCTCGGCGCCGGTGCCGGCGACTACGAGCTTCACATCTACGCCGACGGCGCCGTCAAGCGGACGGGCGAGGACGCCCCGACCGGCCGGCGGATCGCGTACAACGTCTGGCTCGACGGGGTGAAGCACCCGTCGCGCCTGACAGGGCTTCGGGCGCCGTCGGCAGGCCCCGACGCGCAGTCCTTCCCTCTCACCTACCCGTACTCGACGTACGCCATCCTCCGGCAGGAGCCCGTGCCCCTGGCGAAGCTCCCGGCGATCTTCACCAAGGACTCCGGCGGGTTCCTCGACTCGATCGACCAGACGACGGTCCACTACGCCGGCGAGTACGAGGGCGCCGAGGCCTGGGTCGCCGTCAACACCGTGGGCGAGGTGTGCTTGATCTCGAAGGGGCAGGACGACTCACTGGGGCTCGGGTGCGACGACGACCGCGAGACGGGCCGGGGCGTCTTCGTGTCGGGCTTCGGCAACGGCGGCGTCACCACGCAGCTGGTCACCGACGGCAAGGTCTCCACCGACGATGTCGAGGGCGCCACCCGGATCGCGCCCAACGTGTGGGCCGCCGCCCTCGACTAGGCGGCGCCCGGTGGACGGCTAACCGTCTGACGCACGACTCGCCGAGGCGACGGTCAGCGGTGCGTGAAACGGTTAGCGAAGGGACGCCGGCGGGGCGTCAGGGCGCCAGCGCGCCGGGCGTGTACGTCAGGATCGCGACGCCGGTGGCCGTCGTGCGCGCCTCAGCGAGCGTGAGCGGCACGGGGCTCGCGCCCGGCGCCCAGAGCGGGCGGCCGGTGCCGACGACGACGGGAAACACCATGAGGCGGATCTCGTCGACCAGGCCCGCGGCGACCAGGGCGCCCAGCAGCTGCGCGCTGCCGTTGATCAGGAGTGTGCCGGTCGACGCGTCGTCCTTGAGGGCGCGCACGGCCTCGACGACGTCGGTCGCCAGCGGAGACGCGTTCCACGTCAGCGCGTCGGGCGTCGACGTCGCGACGAACTTCGGCATCGAGTTCATCTTCACGCCGAACTCGCCGGTCTCGGCCTCCATCTGAGGCCACGCCTGCGAGAAGCCCTCGTAGGTGACGCGGCCGAGCAGCAGGGCGTCGGCCTCGATGAGGTTGTTGTACTGGAACGCCTGGAGCTCTTCGGCGAAGTAGGGCGCCGACCAGCCCGGCTCTTCGAAGACCCCGTCGAGGGTGACGTACTCGACTGCGACGATGCGACTCATAGGGCAGAAGCTAGCGCACCGAGGTGACCTGCCGGTAGGCGGCGACGAGCCCGTCGGCGGAGTGGGCCCAGCTCAACCCGGCGGCACGGACGCGCGCCGCGGTCGCGAGCGACGCAGCGAAGCCCCCGTCGCGGAGGATGCGCTCGATCGTCGACCCCCAGACCTCGGGGGCGCGCGACCGCAGCACGACGCCCGTCACGCCGTCCACGACGGCCTCGCGGAGGCCGCCCGCGGCCGCAGCGACGACGGGCGTGCCGCTGGCAGCAGCCTCGAGGGCCACCAGGCCGTAGGTCTCGGAGTGCGACGGGACGACGGCCACGGCGGCCTCGCGGAGCAGCGCGGCGAGGTCGGCGCGCGACTGCGGACCGACGAACCGCACCCGGTCGCCGATGCCGAGCCCGTCGGCCAGGGCGCGGAGCTCGCCGGGGTAGCTGCGGTAGTCGACCGACTCCTCGCCGGCGATGACGAGGTCGGGGCGCACATCGGCGGGGATCGCGGCGACGGCCTCGATCGCCAGGTCGAACCCCTTGAGCGGGTCCAGGCGGCCGGCCGCGACGACGAAACGCGTCTCCGAGCGCGCACCCGGCCGGAACATCACCGAGTCGACCCCCGGCGGCACGACGTGCACGCGGTCGGGGTCGCCGCCGAGGCGGTGCACGACGGTCTCCGCCTCGGCGGCCGAGATGGCGACCACGGCGTCGGACTCGACGGCCAGCCGGGCCTCGCCGGCGAGGCGCCCGGGCGACTCGGGCCTCTCACCGTCTGACAGCGGGCTCGCCGGATCGGCGGCGATCGAGTGGAAGCTCTGCAGGTGCGGCAGCCCGCGCTCGCGGGCGTAGGGCATCGCCGCGATGCCCGAGAACCAGTGGTGGGAGTGCACGATGTCGTACGGCCCGAAGGCCTCCAGGGCGGCGCCGAAGTCGGCCATGTAGAGCTCGTGCATGCCCTTCGCCAGGGGCTCGGCGGGGCCCGCGTCGAGGAACCTCAGCACGACGCCGTCACCCAGCGACGTCGACTCCGGCTGGTCGGGCGACGATCGGCGGGTGAGCACCTCGACCTCGTGGCCGAGCGCCCCGAGGGCCACCGCCTGGTTCCGGACGACGACGTTCATGCCGCCCGCGTCGCCGATCCCGGGATCGGACGCGGGTGACGTGTGCAGGCACACCAGGGCGATCCGGAGAGGGGTCGAGGGCATCGTCCCAGCGTATCGGCCCGGCCGGGGTACGTCGCGGCCGGACGATCTCAGCCGCCGACCGGTATCACTGAGCCATGACCTCCTCCTACCCGTACCCGCTCGGTGTCTCCGTCGTCGACGGCGGCGTCCGTGTCGCCGTCTACTCCGAGACCGCCACGGCCGTCTACTTCTGCAGCTTCGACGCCGACGGCGCCGAGACCCGGCAGGAACTCGACACGCGAACCGGGTACGTCTTCCACGGCTTCGTTCCCGGCATCACTCCGGGCACGCACTACGGTCTGCGGGTCGACGGCGCATGGGACCCCGCCAACGGCCTCCGCCACGACGTCGCGAAGCTCCTCCTCGACCCGCACGCCCGCGCCATCGACGGCGGCTTCGAGTGGGGCCAGGCCCTGTTCTCGCACGAGTTCGACGACCCGTTCGCGCGCAACGACGAGGACTCGGCGGCGTCCATGCCGAAGTGCGTCGTGACCGACGACTCGTTCGACTGGGGCGACGACGCACCGCCGCAGGTGCCGCTGGCCGAGACGGTGCTGTACGAGGTGCACGTCAAGGGGTTCACGAAGAGGCACCCGGGGGTCGCGGCGGACACGCAGGGCACCTACGCGGGTCTCGCAGTTCCTGCGGTCATCGAGCACTTCACGAAGCTCGGCGTGACCAGCGTGGAGCTGCTGCCCGTGCACCAGTTCGTGCAGGACGACACCCTCGCCGACAAGGGACTCCGCAACTACTGGGGCTACAACTCGATCGGGTTCTTCGCGCCGCACAACGAGTACTCGTCGTCGGGCCAGGCCGGCCAGCAGGTCGCCGAATTCAAGTCGATGGTGAAGGCGTTCCACGCGGCGGGGCTCGAGGTGATCCTCGACGTGGTGTTCAACCACACCGCCGAGGGCAACCACCAGGGGCCGACGCTGTCGTTCAAGGGCATCGACAACGCGTCGTACTACCGGCTGGTCGACGACGACCGCCGCAGCTACTTCGACACCACCGGCACCGGCAACAGCCTCAACGTCGGGCACCCGGCCGCCCTGCGCCTCATCATGGACTCGCTGCGGTACTGGGTGACCGAGATGCACGTCGACGGCTTCCGCTTCGACCTCGCGACCACGCTCACCCGTCAGGACGGCGACGCCGAGAAGCACAGCGCGTTCCTCGACCTCTGCCACCAGGACCCGGTGCTCGCGCCGGTCAAGCTCATCGCGGAGCCGTGGGACACCGCGGGCTACCAGGTCGGCGGATTCCCGGCCGACTGGTCGGAGTGGAACGGCAAGTTCCGCGACGACACCCGCGAGTACTGGGGCTCGGGCGATGTGCTCGGCACCTTCACCCAGCGCGTGCTCGGCAGCCCCGACGTGTACGAGGGCGACCGCCGCGCGCCGGTCTCGAGCGTCAACTTCGTGACCGCGCACGACGGCTTCACCCTGCGCGACCTCACCTCGTACGCCGAGAAGCACAACGAGGCGAACGGCGAGGACAACAACGACGGCGAGAGCAACAACGCCTCGTTCAACGGCGGAGTCGAGGGCGACACCGACGACGCCGGGGTGCTCGAGTGGCGGGGCCGCCAGCAGCGGAACCTGCTGGGCACCCTCCTGCTGTCGGCCGGCGTGCCGATGCTGCTCGGCGGCGACGAGCTCGGGCGCACGCAGGGCGGCAACAACAACGCCTACTGCCAGGACAACGAGATCTCGTGGTTCGACTGGGAGAACGTCGACCAGGAGCTCCTCGACTTCACCACCGCGCTCGTCTCGCTCCGGAAGTCGTCGAAGGCCCTGCGCCCGGAGTGGTTCCGCACCGCCCCCGGCGACTCGGCCTCGACCGTCGAGATCCTCCGCGCCGATGCCCGTCCGTTCGAGGAGCACGACTGGCAGGATCCCGAGAACCGCGCCGTCATGTTCGTTCTCGCGCACGAGGGCGCCGACACCCTGGCCGTGCTGATGAACGCCGCCCACAACGGCGTCGAGTTCACGCTGCCCGAGGCGCCCTCCGGGGAGTGGGAGCTGGCGATCTCCAGCGACAGCGAGCAGCAGGTGGCCGCTCCGGTCTCGACGCTGATCGTCCGCGACGCCTCCTTCACGGTGGTCCGCTCACGCGCCTGATTGTTCACATGCCCCGGCGTGAGGGGTCGCTGGTTGCTCGGCGGGCAGGCCCACCTGAGCAACCAGCGCCCCCTCACCGGGATGGATAAGGTCTCTCCATGCACTCCAGCTTCACCGTCCGCTCCGTCAGCGAGGACGACTGGCGCCAGGTGCGGTCGCTCCGCCTCGAGATGCTGGCCGACACCCCCATCGCGTACGGCGAGACGCTCGAGACGGCTCTGCGCCACCAGGAGCCCGAGTGGCGCCTGCGCGGCCGCCGCGGCACCGACCGCAGCTCCGCCTCGTTCGCCGCCATCGAGGTCGCCTCCGGGCGCTGGATCGGCACGATGGGCGGCTACCTTCCGACGGGCGGCGAGCCGCTGCTCGTCGGCGTCTACGTGGCGCCCGACTTCCGCGGGGCGGCGGCGGGCGTGGCCGACCTCCTGCTCGACGCCGTCGAGGCCTGGGCGGACGGGTACGGCGAGGAGCTGTTCCTGCACGTCCACGAGGACAACCGGCGTGCCATCCGGTTCTACGAGAAGCGTGGGTTCGTCGACACCGGCCGCCGCCTCGCCTACGAGCTCGAGCCCGGCGGGCACGAGGTCGAGATGCGCAAACAGCTCTAGCGGGTCAGAGCAGGCGCTGCGTCGGCCGGCACGGCGTGACGATCGTCGCCGGGCGGCCCGCCTCGTCGAGCGGCTCGTCGCGCCCCAGCACCTGCGTGCGGTCGAGCCCGTGCCGCAGCCACACCGACGCCGTCCAGGCGCAGAGCACGGCGTCGATCAGGTCTTCGCGATGCTTGTGCCCCGGGCCGTCGAGCGGCGTGGGCGACTCCAGCAGGTCGGCTGTGAGCGGGTGCGACCGGAGGTCGACGGGAGGGTCGGCGGCGTCGAGCCGGGCCAGCCGCCCGATCAGGTCGTCGGTCGCCGCGCGCCGGGCCAGCCGAGCCTCGGCGGGCGGGAGCGCCCGGTCGAGCCGCTTGTACCGCGGCCGCTCGACGTCGTAGCCCAGCTCGGACATCCCGACGAGGGTGGTGAACGGGTAGCACTCGAAGGCGACTCGGGCCCCGGCGGCGGGTGGCGATGTTCCTGCGACCACGGTCACGCCGTGCTCGTGGAGGAGATCGCGCAGACGGAGGCCGGCGAGCCAGGGGAGGGCCTGGTTGGTGGCATTGCACGAGACCTTCCAGCGGCCGTAGGCGCGCCCGACCTGCTTCTCGGACTCGCGCATGCCCGTCGCGTTCGGCACGACGAGGGGCGCGTCGACGGCGATGACCGCTCCCTCGCCGGTGTGGCGCAGGATCCACTCGGCGGTCGCGTCGACCCCGCGGGTCCAGCCCGCGTCGACGATCGTGCCGTCGGGCCGCATCGCGCAGACGCCGGTCTCGTTCGCGAGCCTCGCCCGGGTCGCCGGCCCGGTCGCCGACGCCGGCCTGGCGGGAGACCCCTCGCCCCACGCGAGGTCGACGCCGATCAGGAGCACGAGCCCACGGTAGTCGCGGCGGCTCCGAGTCCGGCGCGCGGACTACCCTTGCGGCATGAGCGACCTGGCGCCCACCCGCACGCCCACCCCGGCCGACCTGAGACGGTGGCGCCGCTACCTCGCCGACGAGCGAGCGGAGGCGGCCGTCTACCGCGACCTGGCCGCGCGGCGCGCGGGGGAGGAGCGCGACATCCTGCTCGCCCTCGCCGACGCCGAGGGGCGCCACGCGCAGCACTGGCTCGATCTGCTGGGCGACCGCGTGGGCAAGCCCGCCGGCACCGACCTCCGCACCCGGATCCTCGGCCTGCTCGCCCGCCGCTTCGGCTCGATCTTCGTGCTGGCCCTCGTGCAGAGCGCCGAGGGCCGCTCGCCGTACGACGCCGACGCCGACGCGACGGACGCCATGGCGGCCGATGAGCGGATCCACGGCGAGGTCGTGCGCGGGCTCGCCGAACGCGGGCGATCGCGGCTGTCGGGGACGTTCCGGGCGGCGGTGTTCGGCGCGAACGACGGTCTGGTGTCGAACCTCGCGCTGATCCTGGGCGTGAGTGCGACAGGGGCCTCGCACGCGGTGGTGCTCGTGACGGGCCTCTCGGGGCTGCTCGCCGGTGCGCTCTCGATGGGCGCCGGGGAGTACGTCTCCGTCTCGTCGCAGCGCGAGCTCCTCGCGGCGTCGACGCCCGATCCCGACGCGCAGAACGCGCTCCGCCACCTCGACGTCGACGCCAACGAGCTGTCGCTCGTGTACCGCGCCCGGGGCATGTCGCAGGAACTCGCGGACACCCGCGCCCGCGACGCCCTCGCCGCGCTCCCCGCGCCCGCCTTCCCCGCCGGGGGTGCCGACTCGGCCTCCGCCGACGCGCACGAGGCCATCGGGTCGGGCCTCGGTGCCGCCGTCTCGAGCTTCCTGTTCTTCGCGTCGGGCGCCGTCATCCCCCTGATCCCGCTGTTCTTCGGAGCCACCGGGCTGACGGCCGTCGTGGTCGCCGCCGTGCTCGTCGGGCTCGCCCTGCTCGGCACGGGGGCCGTCGTCGGCCTCCTGTCGGGTACCTCGCCTCTGCGCCGGGCCCTGCGCCAGCTCGCCATCGGGTACGGGGCCGCCGCCGTCACCTACGCACTGGGGCTGGCTTTCGGGGCGTGACCCGGCCGTCTGGGTCCGCTCGCCGCGCCGCGCCCCGCTCCTGCCTCGGGCGTCCCGGTCTCCTCGAAATTCAAGGAGAAAAGCGCGGACGCAGCCGACCTCATGCCGATAGGCGGTCGTCGCGGCAAAAATTTCCTTGAATTTTCGGCGACGAGCGGGGGCAGGGCAGGGCAGGGCAGGGGCAGGCGGCGGGGAGAAGACGGGAGCGGTGCGGGTCAGATCGAGCGGTCGAGCTTCCACGCCAGCCACGCCGTCGCGATGACCACGCCCGACGAGAGCAGCCGCGCGCCGACCAGCACACCCGGACCTGTCGACATGGTCAGAGTCATGTCCTCGCCGACGCCGATCGCGAAGATCGCCCCGGCGGCCGCGAGCGTCGCCACCATCGCGAGGCCCAGCAGCCCCGACGTGAAGCCGTGCGCCTTGCGTCCCACCGTGTCGCGGGCGTCGTTCGACCAGACGGCCGCGGCGCTCCGCACGATCGCGAGCCACAGCATGCTGACCGCGCAGGCCCCGACGACGTCGCTGACGCGATGCCAGCCGAAGGCCACCGTCTGCTCGGCGACCCAGGCGGCGAAGAGCGTGCCGACGATCATGATGAGCGGCCGGAGGTGGCGCCCGAACGCGGTGCCGAGCGCCAGCACGCCCGCGACCGCGATGGTCACGTGCCCGCTCGGGAAGCTGTTGCTGAGGGTCAGCGAGGTGAGCTCAGGTCGCGGCGCGATCGCCTTCACGACCTGCGCCGTCGCGATCGCGCCCACGATCAGGGCCGCTCCCTGCAGTGCCGCACCCGGCCGCCGCCGCACGAACGCGATCACCACGACCACGCCGACCGCGGCCAGCACCGCCGGGATCGTGATCGCGTCGAGGGCCCGCCCCGACTTCAGCAGGGTCTCGCCGTCGACCGATCGCAGGATCGAGTCCTCGATCATCTGGCCCTGCTTGGTCAGCACCGCCGCCGTGTACACGCCGCCCAGAGTGATCACCGAGCCGACGCTCGTCAGCATCCACCGGGCCGGCACATGACGACGCACGGCCGTCCGGGTCGGGAGAGTGGTGGCGTTCACCCCGTAATCCAACCGCACGGCGCCTGACAGGAGCCTCTGTCCCGACCGCCAAAGAGCGGTGAGGAGGCGCACACCCCGCCCTCGGATCAGGGCGCAGGAACTCGAGATGGAGACCTCGATTCGCGCCCACCCCCGCCCTCGTGTAATGTTTCCTCTGGCCATTCGGCCAGAAACAACCTGCGCGCTCGTAGCTCAACGGATAGAGCATCTGACTACGGATCAGAAGGTTGGGGGTTCGAGTCCCTTCGAGCGCACGTGCTTGCTACACGACACTGAAGAAGTCACACGACAGCGAAGAAGTCGTGGAGCAGAGCAAGAGAACTGAGTTGAGACAGCAGTAAGGCGAGGCCCCGCACTCCAACGAGTGCGGGGCTTTGCTTTGCCCTGCGTCAGGCCGACTCGCGTCCGACGACGTGCACGGCTTCATACGACCGGCCGGGATGGCCGACGCCGGCTATGGCGTCGACGAGCCGCTGGGCCGCGACACGGCCGAGATGCTGCAGGTTCATGTCGACGCTCGTCAGGGGCGGTCGTGACTCCGTGACGAGCAGATCCCAGTTGTCGAACCCGACGACTGCGATGTCGTGCGGCACTCGCCTGCCGAGGTCATGGAGGGTGTCGAGCACCCCGCGAGCGATGTGGTCGCTGCCGGCGATGATCGCATCGATGCTCGGATCGCCGTTCACGAGCAGTCGAGCGCAGTCACGCCCCCAGGCTTCTCCCCACTGGCCGAACAGCGCCCGCCCGCCGGCCAGCTCCAGTCCGTGGTCGGCGAGCTCGGCGATCACGCCCGCCGCGCGATCCTGGGCGGCCGCATACGAGGCCTCGCCGTTCACGAGAGCGATGCCGCGCCGGCCCGACTCGACGAGGTGGCGGACGGCCAGTCGACCAGCCAGATGGTTGTCCGGCGTGACCGACGAGTCGGCGTCATCGGTCGACGGCGCGTAGACGTAGACCACGGGGATGTCCGAGGCGAAGGTCGCGGGCGGTCGCGGATTCGTCGTGCGTCCCACGATCAGCAGGCCGTCGACCTTCCGTGCCATGAGGGTCTGGATGTGCAGCTGCTCTCGCAGGACATCGTCGCGGGCGTCGGCCAGCAGGACCGAGAGGGAGCCCGACCCGAATGCATCCTCCGCGCCGAGCAGGATCGGCAGGACGAAGCGGTTGTCGAGGTCGCTCGTGATCATGCCGATGGTGTTCGTGCGCGACGAGTTGAGGGCTTGGGCGAAGTAGTTCGGCGTGAAGTCCAGCGATGCGGCGGCGGCCTCGACCCGGAGCCGGGTGGCCTCCTTGACGTGGGTGCGCTTGTTGAGCGCCTTCGAGGCTGTCGCGACAGAGACGCCCGCGGCGCGTGCGACATCCGTCAGGGTGACCTTGCCGGAGGCTTCGCGGGGCGAGCCGCCGGTGATGGACATGATCCGAAATTAGTTCAGGACTGGGTTGACAAGCAAGCGGTCGACAAAATATGGTCCTTCCGAAACCGGTTTCGGTTTTGGTTTCAACGGAGAGATCGAGTCCCCACAGCGGACCTCTCCGTCCCGCATCCTGCAGACACGCTGCATTCAGAGAGGAATCACTGTGATCTCGTTCTTCCGCCGCAAGCGCGCATTGACCGCGCTCGCCGGTCTCGCCGTCGCCACCGTCGCGCTCACCGGCTGCTCCACCGGATCCGGTGGCGGCAGCTCCGCCGCCAAGGGCACCTACACGTTCTGGGACCCGTATCCGCAGTTCGACGCGTCGTCCGCCTGGACGAAACTGGTTGAGAAGTGCGGCACGAAAGCCGGCGTCACGATCAAGCGCACCGGCTACGACACGTCGGATCTCACCAGCAAGGCGCTTCTCTCCGGCCAGCAGGGCAACTCGCCCGATCTCCTGCTCGTCGACAACCCCGTCGTCTCCACTCTCGCCGATGCGGGCCTGCTGACGGACACCTCGGAGACCAAGACCAGCACCTCCGACATCGAGGCGAACATCCTCGCGGCCGGCCAGGTCGACGGCAAGACGTACGGAGTTCCGATCGGCGCGAACACGCTCGCGCTCTACTACAACAAGAAGATCCTGAGCGCGGCCGGCGTCGACGCCTCGAAGATCACGACGTGGGACTCCCTGACCGCGGCCCTCGCAAAGGTGAAGGCGGACGGGAAGAAGGGCATCACCTTCTCGGCCATCGGCACCGAAGAGGGCAGCTTCCAGTTCCTGCCCTGGTACTGGGGGTCGGGAGCCGACCTGACGAAGCTCGACTCGTCGGACGCGGCATCGGCTCTCTCGCTCTGGACCGACTGGGTCGACAAGGGCTACGCCCCCAACTCGGTCATCAACAACACGCAGACGACCTCCTGGCAGGAGTTCCTCACCGGCGACTTCGCCTTCAGTGAGAACGGCACCTGGCAGCTCGCCGGCGTCAAGGCGTCGAAGATCGACTACGGCATCATCTCGATCCCGGCGAAAGCCGGCGGAGCGGCTCCCGCGCCGACGGGCGGCGAGTTCCTGACCATCCCGGTCCAGAAGGACTCTGCTCGCTACGCAGTCTCGAAGAAGATTCAGTCGTGCCTTACCTCGACGGCCAACTACGTCTCGACCGACACCACCCTCTCGTACGTCGCCCCCACCAAGGCCGCGCAGGAGAAGCAGGTCGCGGCCGACCCGGACCTCGAGCCCTGGGTCACCGCGGTCGGCGACGCCAAGGGTCGCACCAGCGACAACCTCGGCACGAAGTACCCCAAGATCTCCGAGCAGCTCTGGAAGGCCGTGCAGAACAGCCTCAGCGGCTCGCAGACGCCCGACGCCGCCCTGAAGCAGGCGCAGACCGCCGCGGCCGCGGCAATCAAGTAATCCCCCACCCCCGACACGGCAGCCCGCAGGAGCATCCCCATGAGCAGCACCATCATCGAACGCCCTGAGGCCGCCGTGCCCGACGGGAGGTCGGCGAAGAACGCCGGCCTCCCGCCCCGACCCTCTCTGAAGAAGCGATTTCGCGCCGACCAGCTCACCGCCTGGGGGTTCATCGCCCCGGTCGTCGCCTACCTCGTCATCTTCTACGCGTACCCGCTCTTCAAGAACGTCGACCTCTCCGTGCGCGACTACACGGTCCGGTCGTTCATCGACGGCAACGCCCCGTTCGTCGGATTCGCCAACTTCACCGCGATCTTCCAGAACCCGACGTTCGGACCGGCACTCGTTCACACGCTGCTGTTCACCGGCATCTCGATCGCATTCCAGTTCACGATCGGCATGGCCCTGGCTGTGTTCTTCTTCCAGAACTTCCGGCTCTCCTCGACCCTGCGGGCCCTGTTCCTGGTGCCCTGGCTCCTGCCGCTCATCGTCAGCGCCTCGACCTGGTCGTGGATGATGAACAGCGACTCCGGCGTCATCAACTCCGTTATCCAGAGCTTCGGCGGCACCAGCATCAACTGGCTGACCTCCCCGCACTGGGCACTCGTCGCAGTGATCATCGCGAACATCTGGATCGGCATCCCGTTCAACCTGGTGATCCTCTACAGCGGCCTGCAGAACATCTCGACGGACATCTACGAGGCGGCTTCGCTCGACGGCGCCAACGCGTGGCAGAAGTTCTGGCGGATCACGTTCCCTCTGCTCAAGCCGGTGTCGGCGATCACGATCCTTCTCGGCCTCGTCTACACGCTCAAGGTCTTCGACATCATCTGGATCATGACCAAGGGCGGCCCGGGCGATTCGTCCACCACCTTCGCCATCTGGTCGTATCAGCTCGGCTTCGGCAGCACTCTGCCGGACTTCAGCCCGGCCGCCGCCGTCGGCAACCTCCTCATCGTCATCGCCCTCATCTTCGGGTTCCTCTACCTCCGCGTGCAGAAAAGGCAGGACGCCTGATGTCCAGCATCACCACTCGACTCTCGAACGTCGCTCCCGGAAGCAGGCGGCGCGGCCGCCGCACCTGGCACAAGACCCTCCTCGGCCTCGTCTTCACGGCGATCATGCTGTTCCCCATCTACTGGATGGTGAACGTCTCGCTGACGCCGGCCGACCGGATGCGGAGCTCGCCGCCATCCTGGTTTCCGTTCGCACCGACCTTCGACGGCTACATCGCCGTGATCCAGCAGCAGCTCCCCTACCTCGGCACCAGCCTCGTGATCGGCCTCGGCACCGTCCTGCTCACGGTCGTCGTCGCCGCTCCTGCGGCCTACTCGCTGGCCAAGCTGCGGCCGAAGGGCGGGGGCGCGCTCTCGTTCGTCCTGCTGGTCGCGCAGATGATCCCGCAGGTGATCGTGGCCATGGGCTTCTACGCCATCTACCTCAACCTCGGCATCCTCAACCAGCCCGCTGGCCTCATCATCGCCGACTCCACCCTCGCCGTGCCCTTCGGCGTGCTGATCTTCACCGCCTTCATGAGCGGGATCCCC
The DNA here is from genome assembly GCF_059420045.1 of Frondihabitans sp. GW821-FHT04F02. NCBI lineage: Bacteria > Bacillati > Actinomycetota > Actinomycetes > Micrococcales > Microbacteriaceae > Frondihabitans > Frondihabitans sp. GW821-FHT04F02. The sequence continues at coordinate 242,135 of NZ_JBWKSZ010000002.1, forward strand.
GACGAGCTGATGTCCGCCGCGAAACTCGACGGCGCCGGCACCATGCGCACGTTCCTGAGCGTCGTCCTGCCCGTGAGCCGCAACTCGATCGTGACCGTGAGCCTCTTCGCGTTCCTGTGGGCGTGGTCCGACTTCGTCTTCTCCTCGACTCTCAACTCCGGCGGGGACGCCCAGACGATCACCCTCGGCATCTACCGCTACATCGGCAACAACAACCAGGACTGGAACTCCATCATGGCGACCGCCGTCGTCGCCTCCATCCCCGCGACCATCCTGCTGATCGTCGCCCAGCGCTACGTCGCCGCCGGTGTCACCGCGGGCGCCGTGAAGGACTGACCATGACCGACACCATCTCCCTCGCGGCCCCCGGCACAGAAGGTCGCTCGACCAATCGACGCGGCGGTCCCGTGTCGCCGTCGACCTCGCTCCTCACCCCGCTCGACTCCAGCGAGATCCATCTGACCAAGGGCTACTGGCGCGATTGGCAACGGACCAACGCTGAGGTCGTCCTGTCTCACTGCGAGACCTGGATGGAGCGCATCGGCTGGACCTCGAACTTCGACCGTGCCGCCTCCGGCGAGACCGGCTGGCAGCACTCGGGCATCGAGTTCGTCGACTCCGAGATCTACAAGCTCCTCGAGGGCATGGCCTGGGAGCTCGGCCGCGGTGGCGACCCCGAGCTGAACGCCCGCTACGACTCGCTGGTCTCGCGCGTGGCAGCGGCGCAGGACCCCGACGGCTATCTCCACACGTCCTTCGGCCGTTCCTGGCAGCGCCCACGCTACTCGGACCTCGAGTGGGGTCACGAGCTGTACTCGTTCGGCCACCTGATCCAGGCCGCCGTCGCCCGCATCCGCACTGTCGGCCACGGCGAGCTCATCGATGTCGCCGTCCGCCTCGCCGACCACCTCTACGAGACCTTCGGGCCCGACGGGCGGGTCGCCGTCTGCGGCCACCCCGAGATAGAGCCCGCACTGGTCGAGCTCGGACGAGCCCTCGACGAGCCCCGCTACATCGAGCTCGCCGGTCTGTTCGTCGAGCGCCGCGGGCACGGGCTCCTGAAGTCGATCGAGTACGGCCAGGAGTACTTCCAGGACGACGTGGCCGTCCGCGAGGCGACGACCCTCCGAGGCCATGCGGTACGCGCCCTGTACCTGGCCTCAGGCGCGCTCGACGTCGCAGTGGAGACAGGGGATCAGGAACTCGCCCACGCCGTCGAGCAGCAGTGGCGGCACACGGTGGCCACCCGCACCTACGTCACCGGCGGCATGGGATCGCACCACCAGGACGAGGCGTTCGGCGCCGACCACGAGCTCCCGCCGGACCGCGCCTACTCGGAGACCTGCGCCGGCATCGCCTCCACGATGCTGTCGTGGCGCCTGCTCCTGCAGAACGGCGACTCGGCGTATGCAGACCTCATCGAGCGCACGCTGCTGAACAACGTCATGGCGTCCCCGCGGGAAGACGGCCGAGCCTTCTTCTACACCAACACTCTCCACCAGCGTGTTCCCGGCACGGTGCCCTCCGAGGTCGACATCAACGCCCGGGCTCTGTCGAGCCTCCGAGCGCCATGGTTCGAGGTGTCGTGCTGCCCGACCAACGTCGCGCGCACGCTCGCCAGCGTCGAGCTGTACTTCGCCACCAAGACCGACGACGGCATCCAGCTGCACCAGTACGGCGACTACGACGTGCACACGACACTCGCCGACGGCACGCCGATCGAGTTCTCCGTCACGAGCGGCTACCCGTTCGACGGCCGCGTCACGGTCACCTGGCGCCGGAGCACCGGCCGCTCGGTCGACCTGCGACTCCGAATCCCGGCCTGGGGTGCAGGCGCCGTCCTGAGCCTCGTCGGCGAGCAGCCACGCAGCGTCGACGCCGACCACGCCATCGTCTCGCGGGCTTTCGAAGCGGGCGACACCGTCCAGCTCGACCTGCCCATGGAGGCGCGGTGGACCACCCCGGACCCTCGGATCGACGCGATCCGCGGCACCGTGGCCGTCGAGCGAGGTCCCCTCGTCCTCTGCCTCGAAGAGACCGGGGGCTCGGTCAACGACGTCGTCGTGGACACGGACGAGCCACTGTGGACGACAGACCGCGGCGCCGGGGTGACCGTCCGCGACATCTCCACTGTCGATCCGGCGTGGCCCTACGGCGACGCCGTCCCGGCCGAAGGGCCAGGGCGCCACGCGATGCTCGTCCCCTACGCCACCTGGGCGAACGACGGGCCCTCGACGATGCGGGTGTGGCTCCCGAGGGGGTAGCGCGCCGACAGGCTTCGCCGGGGCAGCCTGTCCGGGCGGACGGAAAGAAACATCAGCAGACCACGCAAAGGAGCATGGAATGAAGAAGAGAACCATCACGTCAGCGATAGCGGCGTCGGCCCTGGTGGCCACCAGCGTCTTCGCCTTCGCCGGCGCCGCGCAGGCGGAGACGAACACCCTCGTCGTCAATGCCGGCGCGACGCTGCGGCCGGTCACCCACGCCGCCTCGGGGGGCCTCTACGCGCTGGCGACGACGACCACCCCGGATCCTGCGCTCCTCCCGGCCCTCCACCTGAGCCAGCTCACGCAGCCGGCGCCCGGTGTCACTCAGCTCGGCAACGGTGCGACGACGCCGACCGGCGACGCGCTCAAGGTCGCGCCCAGCGCGATCGGCGCCGGCGCCCAGACGACGGTCCGCATGCCCGACATCTACCCGGACTTCCCGTACAAGTGGGTCTCGATGTCGGACTACCTGAGCAAGGTCGACACCATGGTCAAGGCCCGCCTCGCCGCGACGTCGACCACGAACATCAACGGCTGGGAGCTCTGGAACGAGCCCGACGGCAACTGGGACACCGCCAAGGCCGGCCCGTTCAACGACGCCTGGGTCCAGATCTACCGCGAGGTCCGCTCGCTCGACACGGTCACCCCCATCGTCGGGCCCAGCTACAGCCAGTACAACCACGCCACCATGGTCGCGTTCCTGACCAACGCCAAGAACACCGGCACCATCCCCGACGTGACCAGCTGGCACGAACTCGACAGCGGTCAGAACGGCTGGGCGCGGATCACCTCCGACGTCGCCGACTACCGCGCCGTCGAGACCTCCCTGGGCATCTCGCCCCGCCCCATCTCGATCAACGAGTACGCGGCGCCCGACCAGGTCGACGTGCCCAGCGCCGCCCTCCACTACGTCGCCCAGTTCGAGCGGGCCGGCGTCCGCGACGCAGAGCGCGCGTACTGGTTCGAGTCCGGGACCGTCAACGGACTCCTCTACAACGGGGCTCCGACCGCGAGCTACTGGATGTACAAGTGGTACGGCGACATGGCAGGAAGCATGCTGCCCGTCACCGCGTCCAACTACCTCGACGGCATCGCCTCCCTCGACTCGACGCGCAAGAAGGTCGACGTCGTCTTCGGCGGCCAGGCCGGCACCACCACGGTGCGCGTCGACGGGCTCTCCGGTTTCGGCACGCAGGTGAAGGCGACGCTGTCGTACACGCCGGGATCGGGACGGCAGACCAACGTCGCCGCGCCGACGTCCCTCGGCTCGCAGACGCTCCCCGTCACCAACGGCTCGGTCAGCGTCCCTGTCTCGGCCAACGCCGACTACAACGGCGCCTACCAGCTCACCGTCACTCCGGTCGCCGGACCGACCACGGCATACCAACAGACCTACGAGGCTGAGAACGCCACGGTCGTCAATGCGTCGAGGCTCAGTTCGTCGACCGCCTCCAACGGCGGCTACGTCGGGCGAATCGACGGGTCGTCCGACATGCGCAGCGACAGCTTCGTGGACTTCCTCGTCACCGTTCCCACGGCCGGCAGCTACAACCTCGCTGTCCGCTACGCCAACGGGGGCACCGCCACATCGACCCAGGGCCTGGCCTACAACGGAGGCGCGTTCTCGACGGTCTCCTACCCGGTGACGGGCAGCTGGGGTTCGTTCGCGAACTCCGTCACGACGCCGGTCACGCTGAAGGCCGGGTCGAATGTCATCCGGCTGGCGAAGGGATCGCCGAACTACGCCGGGGGCTCGGGCTATGCGGAGCTCGACTCCATCACGGTCACTCCTCGCTAGGAGCGCCCGCTGAAGGCGAGGCCCCGCGCCGAGAGGTGCGGGGCCTCGGTCTGCTCGCGGGTAGCCTGCCGGGATGAACGCCGAGATCGCCGGCGTCCGCGAGATCCGACCCGAGCCGGCGCGCTGACGCGGTCGGACCGCGCGAAGGCAGCCGCGCTCAGGCGGGGCCGAGGCCGGTCACCCCTCCGGTGACCGCTCGCGTGATCTCGCCGTCGGGCCACCGCAGGACGACGCCGCGCTCCAGCGTCAGCGAGCCGACCTCGGCCGTCGATGCGAACGGAGAGTCCATGCGCGATTCGCCCGGGCGGTCGGCCGTGATCATCCCGAAGCCCGGGAAGCATCCGAGCCAGTCGCCCAGCGCGACGTCTGCCGAGGCGTGCGGCGTCGGGACGGCCTCGACGTCGAGTACCGCGCCGTAGCCGCTGGCCTCGGCGAGCATGCCCGCCGTGCCGACGATCCCGGCCATGCTGACGTCCTTCGCGGCGGCCGGCCGCGCGCGGGCCACGGTCGCGGCGAGGTCGCGGAGCTCGTCGGAGCGGCGTCCCTCCGTCGAGTTCCACTGCGCTCCGCGGTGTCCTTCGCGCCAGGAGCCGCTGACGTCGATGGTGAGGCTGAGTGCGTCGCCGTAGCGACCGCCCCCGCCCGGAACCGAGTGGGCCGTGCGTCCGAGAGCGGTCACGGAGAGCGCGGCCGGCACCCCGACCTGCGTGTGCCCGCCCAAGATGGGGATGCCCCAGGCCGCAGCGCCGCGACGGATGCCTGTCATCACGCGGCGGACGAACTCCGTGTCGCGCCCGGCCACGGCGTCGAGAAGCCCGACCGGCGCGGCGCCCATCGCGCTCAGGTCGTTGACGTTGACGAGCACGCCGCACCAGCCGGCCCACTCCGGATCGCGCTCGACCATGGAGGGCAGGATCGCGTCGCACGCGGCGATCACGTCGCTTCCGGGCACGGGAGCGCCGTCGTCGCCGACCCAGCCGGGGCCGCCGAGCGAGGTCGCCGGGGCGTCGGCCCACGCCGAGTGGGGCTCGAGCAGGGCGGCGAGGTGCGACTTCGTGGCGTCGACGAGTCGCTGGTACCGGTCGATCGGCCAGCGCATGGCGAGATGGTCGACGCCGCCGATGACGGTGCTGCCCGTCGTCTGCCAGCCGAGGCGACGGAAGAGGACCGAGCTCCGGGTCTGCACGGTCGCGTCGAAGCGGATCACCCCGAGCTGCTCCGCCAGGGCGCTCGCCGCCCGCACGAGCGCGGAGCCGATTCCGAGCGCACTGCGGGCCTCGGGGGCCACGACCAGGCGCGAGCCCGTCCACCAGCCGATGTCGCGGGCGCCGACGGGTGAGATCCGCACGCCGCCGACGACCGTCGTGCCGGCCCGCGCCACGAGCACGACGGTGCGCGGGTCGTCGTCCAGGTCGTCGCGGTCGGTGCCCGCGAAGAGCCCCTGCTCATCGACGAAGGCCGCCTGCCGGAGCCTGCGGTAGGCGTCGACCTCCGTGCCTTCGGCGATGGCGACCAGGAACTCGGCGGGACGCGCGACGACACTCGGCCCCATGAGGGCCGGCACATCCAGCAGGGCCACCCCTAGCCCCCCGCCGTCTGCAAAGCGGAGCACGCGCCGCACGCCGCGCAGCCCGCCTTCTGGTCGGAGCCGCGCATCCCGGCAGCGATCAGCGCCTGCGACACCCGGGACGTGATGTCGTGGAGGACGCCGCGGTGGGGTGCAGGCACCTTGTCGACGTCGGTCGCGAGGGTGCCGCGGAGCGGGCGGAACGGGACGACGAACGGGTAGACGCCCATGTCGATCAGCTCCTGCGCTCCGGCGACCATCTCGTCGGGGTCCTCGCCCATTCCGACGAGGAGGTAGGTCGAGACCTGGTTGCGGCCGAAGACCCGCACGGCCTCCCGCCAGGCGGCCCGGTACTCGTCCAGCGAGACGCGCGACTTGCCCGGCATCCACCGGCGCCGGACCGCGTCGTCCATCGACTCGACGTGGATGCCGATCGAGCGGGCGCCGGCTTCGTACAGGTCGGTGATCGTCGTCAGGTCGGCGGGCGGCTCGCACTGGACCTGGATCATCAGGTCGGGGACGGCCTTCTTGATCGCGCGGACGCAGCGGGCCAGGTGAGTGGCCCCGCGGTCGCGCCCGTTCGAGGTGCCGGTCGTCATGACCATCTGCTCGACCCCGTCGAGTCGCCAGGCCGCCTCCGCCACCTCGGCGATCATCGCCGGCGTCTTGACGGCTACGGTGCTCCCCGACTTCAGCGACTCCTCGATGGAGCAGAAGCGGCAGCGCTCCGCCGGGTCGTAGCGGATGCAGGTCTGCACGACCGTCGTGGCGAGCACCTTCGCGCCGTGCAGGCGCGCGATCTGCTCGTACGGGACGCCGTCGGCGGTGGCGAGGTCGTAGAACCTCGGCCGATCGACGGGGGACACCTCGATTCCGGTGTCCTCCCCGTCGAGCAGGAGCCGGCCGTCGTCGACGAGGTAGGGGCTGTCCTGGTTGACCGGGATGGCCGACTGCATCCCCTGGAACAGCACGTGCCCGTCGTCGCTCGGCCCGGCGCCGCCCTCGCGATGCACGGGGGCCGCGACGCGGATGCCGCGGATCGCGACGTCGACCCGGGTCGACAGCGCCCCGCCGTTGGTGATGGTCACGGTCAGACCATGTAGGTGCTGTTGATGATCGCGCCCTTGCGGGCGTAGTGGATGACGGCGTCCTGGACGTCGAGCGGGTGGCAGGGGATGACGCCCTCGATGAGGTCCTCCTCGCGGTTGCCGTGGAGCGCCAGGCCGAAGCGGCAGCAGAAGACGGTGCCGCCCTCCTTGATGAAGGTCTCCAGGGCGTTGTTGATGTTGTTCTCGCCCGGGAACCCGTCGGCCCCGGTCGTCGGGAAGCCGCGGTTGGCGATGCAGTTCATCGAGCCCGGGCCGTAGAAGTACAGGACGCTCGTGAATCCCTTGCGGAGGGCGCGGATCGCCTGCAGCGTCGCGACGAAGCTGACGGAGGACTCGTGGGCGATGCCGTGGACGAGCTGGAAGTAGTACTCGTCTTTCGTGGCCGTGTAGTCGGGGAAGATCTTCGTCGATCCGTAGATGTTCGAGCCCTTGGGGATCGAGGGGTGAGGGATCTCGGTGCGAGAGGTCTCGATGTTGTCGAGGATCTGCTGGTCGTAGTCGATGTCGCTCATGTGTGTCTCCTAGCGGGTCGAGATGCATGCGTGTCTGGATCGGGAGCCGTACGAGATCGAGTCTTTGCCGTGTTTGTTGCGGACTGGTTTCGGCGAGATTGCATGTTTCCGCCGAAATGAGCTCTTATTCCTGCCGTAACCATTCAGAAACACGTGCCGTCGTTGACTAGGTGCACCGCAGGATCCTGCGCGTCCCGCTCCACTCACCGCAAGGAGACCCGATGGCCACCACCGTCGCAGCCGTCTCGGCGAATTTCACACGAGTCCTCGAGCAGAACTACGCGCTCATCGAATCCCTGGTCGCCGAGGCACGGGAGAACGACGTGCGGCTCCTCGTCCTGCCGGAGGCCGCGATCGGCGGGTACCTCTCGTCGCTCGGCAACCACGGCGACACCCTGAAGAACACGACGCGCTCCCTGCCGCCGGCGATCTCCCTCGACGGCCCCGAGATCCGCCGGGTCCAGAGCATCGTGGGCGACCTGGTCGTCTGCATCGGCTTCTGCGAGCTGGCCGACGACGGCGAGACCCGGTACAACGCGGCCGTGTGCCTCGACGGGACGACGATCTACGGCTCGTACCGCAAGGTGCATCAGCCGCTCGGCGAGAACATGTCGTACTCGGCCGGAGACGTCTACGAGGCGTTCGACACCCCCGTGGGTCGCGTCGGGATGCAGATCTGCTACGACAAGGCGTTCCCGGAGGCGGCCCGTTCGCTCGCGATGGACGGCGCCGAGATCATCGTGAGCATGTCCGCCTGGCCGGCTGCGCGCACCGCGACCGCCGAGAACCTGCAGGAGGACCGCTGGACCTACCGGTTCAACCTGTTCGACATGTCGAGGGCCCTCGACAACCAGGTGTTCTGGATCGCCTCGAACCAGGCCGGCACCTTCGGCTCGCTCCGCTACGTGGGCAACGCGAAGGTCGTCGACCCGGGTGGCAACATCCTCGCGACGACTCTGCTCGACTCGGGCATGGCGATCGCCGAGATCGACGTCGAGGGCACCTTCGCAGCCATGCGCGGCGGCATGTTCCACCTGCGAGACCGTCGCCCCGACGTGTACCGGACCGGCGAGGGGGCGTTGATCGATGCCTGAGATGACCTTCGAGGTGCGCTGGCCGGACGGCTCCGAGGTGTCCTGCTACTCGCCCAGCCTCGTGATGCACGACTACCTCGACCGCGGAGCGACGTACTCGGTGGACGAGTTCGTGAGGCGGTCGTCGGCGGCGCTCGACCTCGCCAGCGAGCGGGTGCTCGCCACGTACGGCTTCAGCTGCACGTCGGCGATCCAGCAGAAGAGCGAGATCGTCGCGACCGCAGCCGGCTTCGATACCGGCACCGTCGAGATCCTGCGCATGGAACCGGGGCTGCCCTCGTGAGCGCGCGGATCACCGACGGCTCGCATGTCGAGGTCGCCGTCGTCGGGGGCGGCCAGGCCGGGCTGTCCATGAGCTGGCAGCTCACGCAGCGGGGCATCGGCCACCTCGTGCTCGAGCGAGACACGGTCGCCCACGACTGGGCCGACCGCCGCTGGGACAACTTCACGCTGGTCACGCCGAACTGGCAGTGCGCTCTGCCCGGGTATCCGTACGACGGCGCCGATCCGGACGGCTTCATGAAGCGCGACGAGGTGCTCGCCTGGATCCGCCGCTACGCCGAGTCGTTCGGTGCGCCGGTCGTGGAGGGCGTGCTCGTCACTCGAGTGCGTGAGGGGGCGGCGGGCGGCTTCGAGGTCGTCACCGACCAGGGCACCATCACGGCCGACCAGGTGGTCGTCGCGACCGGCGGCTACCACCGGCCCGTCCTGCCGGCAGCGGCCGGCCGGATCAGCGGCTCGATCGTGCAGGTGCACTCCGCCGACTACCGGTCTGCCGACGTGCTGCCCCAGGGGGGAGTGCTCGTCGTCGGCTCCGGCCAGTCGGGCGCGCAGATCGCCGAAGACCTGTTCCTCGCCGGGCGCGAGGTCCACCTGGCTCTCGGGTCGGCGCCTCGCTGCGCTCGCTTCTACCGCGGCCGCGACTGCATCGCCTGGCTCGACGACATGGGCGTCTACGACATCCCCGTCCAGGCCCAGGTCGGCGGACTCACCAAGCGCGAGTCGACGAACCACTACATGACCGGTCGCGACGGCGGCCGTGACATCGACCTGCGGTCGTTCGCCCTCGGCGGCATGCGCCTCTACGGCCGTCTGATCGGCGGCGAGGGCACGTCGCTCGCCTTCAGCCCGACGGCCGAGGCGTCGCTCGACCACGCCGACTCGGTGATGGAGTCGATCAAGACAGACATCGACCGGTACATCGACCGTGCCGGGATCGACGCGCCCCGCGAAGACCGCTACGTGCCGGTGTGGCGGCCCGACGAGGAGGTGACGTCCCTCGACCTCGACGAGGCCGGGATCACCAGCATCATCTGGTCGGCGGGGTTCCGATCCGACTACTCCTGGGTGCAGGTCGGCGTCTTCGACGGCGCCGGGCACCCCACGCACCAGCGCGGTGTCACGGCCGCTCCGGGGCTGTACTTCCTGGGCCTGCCGTGGCTCCACACCTGGGGGTCGGGGCGCTTCGCGGCGATCGCCCGCGATTCGGAGCACCTCTCGTCGGCCATCGGCGACCGCGCGCGACACCCCGCGGAGGCCGCTGTGCCGGGGTAGCGGGCATTAGCCTGTCCGACATGGCCGAGATCACGATGGGCGCGGTCGCCGCCCACTTCGGGCGCGACATCGAGCGGACCCTCGCCAAGCTGCCGGGCATGATCGACCAGGCGCGCGAGCGCGGCATCGACCTGCTCGTCCTGCCCGACGCCACCGTCGGGGGCTACCTGCTCGACATGGTGCACCCCGGCCCGGAGGCGCTGCCGCCGGCCGTCGAGCTCGACGGACCGGAGGTCCAGGCCATCGCCGACATGGCAGGCGACCTCACGCTGTGCTTCGGCGTGGCCGAGAGGGCGCTCGAGGGCGGCGAGGACGTCCGGTACAACAGCGCCGTCTGCGTCCAGGGCGGCAGGGTCCTCGGCACGCACCGCAAGGTGCACCTGCCGCTGGGCGAGTCCGAGGCCTATCGCGCAGGATCCGGCTTCCGCTCGTTCGACACCCCCGTGGGGCGCCTGGGCATGCTGATCGACTTCGACAAGACCTTCCCGGAGTCGTCGCGGACGCTGGCTCTCGACGGCGCCGAGATCCTCGCCTGCCTCAGCGCCTGGCCCGCCAGCGTCACCGACCGCTCGGACCGACTCCGCAACGACCGTCAGGCCCACCTGTTCGACCTCTACGACTGCGCTCGCGCCGCCGAGAACCAGGTCTACCTCGTGTCGTCCAATCAGACCGGCGTCCTCGGCGGGCTGCGCTTCCTGGGGCAGGCCAAGGTGGTCGACCCGGCCGGCGAGATCATCGCCAAGACCTGGGCCAAGGGGGGCCTCGCCGTCGCCACGGCCGATGTCGCCACCGATGTCGCCCGGGCTCGGCGAACCATGTTCCATCTCCGCGACCGCGCCCCCGAGGCCTACGGCCCCACGGTGGCCGCGGCCCGCGACTGACCGATCTCGACTGACCTTGGAGGTCGCGTGCGTATCGCCCAGGTGACCTACTCGACCAAGCCGCGCGGCGGCGTGGTCCACACGCTCGCCCTCTCGGAGGCGCTGGCCCGTCGCGGCCACGACGTCACGGTCTGGACCCTCGGGCGCGGCGGCGACCAGGCCTTCTTCCGCTCGGTCGACCCCGCGGTGACCATCCGGGTGGTCCCGTTCGAGCCGATCGACGGAGAAGCCGTGGGGCACCGGATCCAGAGGTCGATCGAGACGATGCGGAGGGCGTTCGCCGAGTCGTCGTCCGAGTTCGACGCCGTCCACGCGCAGGACTGCATCTCGGCCAACGCGGTCGGCCCCTGCATCCGCACGATCCACCACCTCGACGAGTTCACGACCCCGCAGCTGATCGCCTGCCACGACGCGGCCATCCGGGAGCCGATCGCCCGGCTGTGCGTGTCGGCGGCGGTCGCCTCCGACGTCGCGGACGGCTGGGGGCTCGCGCCGACGGTGATCCCGAACGGCGTGGACGCGGAGCGATTCGCGGCCGCCGCCGGCCCGGCCGGGAAGGCGGGCCGCGATCGCTGGCGCACGGAGCTCGGGCCCTACGTGCTCGCACTCGGCGGGATCGAGCCGCGCAAGGGGAGCATCGACCTCCTCGATGCGTTCGCCCTCCTGCGCTCTCAGCGCCCCGACCTGCGGCTGGTATTCGGCGGCGGCGAGACGCTCTTCGACTACCGCCCGTACCGCGAGGTCTTCGATGCGCGGGCCGCCGTGCTCGGAATCGCGCCGACGATCCTCGGCGTGATCGACGAGCCCGAGCTGGCCCCTCTGGTCGCCGGCGCCGCGGCCCTGGCGTTCGTGTCGACCAAGGAGGGCTTCGGCCTAGCGGCGATGGAGGCCCTGGCCGCCGGAGTCCCCGTCGTCGCGCGCGACCTCCCTGTCCTGCGCGAGGTGTTCGGCTCGACCGTGTCGTACGCCACCGAGGCGACGTCGATCGCCGCCGCGCTCTCGTCGGCGATCGGCGGCGACGGGCCGACGGCCGATGGCGGTCGCGCGCTGGCGGCCGCCCACGACTGGGACGACGTCGCACGCCTCCACGAGTCGTTCTACGAAGCGGTCGGTCAGGAGGGCGACCATGGCCAGGCAGTCGATCTCCCGGATCTTCACGGCGCTCGCTGAGCAGGATCCCCACCGCGTCGTCGCGATCGACGACGCGGGGGCGCTGACGGCCGTCGAGCTCGACCAGGCCTCCAACCGCCTCGCGCGCGCCTACCTCGCGCTCGGTGTGACGACAGACTCGCTGGTGACGGTCTCGCTGCCGAACACCGTCGAGATCGTGATCGTCTGCGTCGCGGTCTGGAAGTGCGGCGCCACGCCCCAGCCGATCTCGACGGGGCTCTCGCTGGCGGAGCGCGACGAGCTCGTCGAGCTGGTGTCGCCGGCCCTGGTGGTCGGCTTCGAGGCTGAACGCGACGTGCAATGGGTTCCCGTCGGCTGGACTCCCGACGCCTCGGTCTCGGACGCCGCGCTGCCGGACGCCTGGGCCGCGAGCTGGAAGGCGCCCACGTCGTCGGGCTCGACCGGGCGCCCCAAGGTCGTCCTGGCGGCCGGGCCGGCCCTCATGGATCCCGACCTCGCCGTCGCGCCCTACCTGCCGCGCGAGCAGGTTCAGCTCGTCACCGGGCCGCTGACCCACTCCGCCACGTTCACCTACGCGTTCCGCGGCCTGATGACCGGCCACGCCCTCGTCATCCTCCCGCGCTTCGACGAGACGCGGGCGCTCGCCGCGATCGGGACCCACCGGGTCACGTGGGCGCTGCTCGTCCCGACAATGATGCACCGGCTCCTCCGCCTACCGGAGTCCGAGCGCGCGGCCGCGGACCTCTCGAGCCTCCTCACGGTCCTGCACCTGGGGGCGCCGTGCCCGCCCGACCTCAAGCGCCGCTTCCTGGACTGGATCGGTCCGGAGCGCGTCGTCGAGGTCTACGCGGGCAGCGAGTCGAACGGGCTCGTCATGATCCGCGGCGACGAGTGGCTGGCCCACCCCGGCAGCGTCGGCCGCGCGATCGGCGGCACGACGGTCGCGATCCGCTCCGCCGACGGCGCGGAGCTCCCGGCGAACGAGGTCGGCCGGATCTGGCTGCACCGGGAGGGCGAGCCGACCTACCGCTATCTCGGCGGCTCCTCGTCGCGGACCCCGGACGGGTGGGACACCATCGGCGACCTCGGGCGGGTGGACGACGACGGGTACCTCTACGTCGTCGACCGTGCGGACGACCTGATCCTGCGAGGAGGGGTCAACGTGCACCCCGCCGAGATCGAGCGCGTGCTCGAGGCTCACCTCGCCGTGCGGAGCGCCGTGGCCTTCGGCGTGCCGGATGACGACCTCGGGCAGCGCATCGAGGCCGTCGTCGACGTCGCGGGCGCCGCGGTCGAGGCCGGCGACGTGCTCGCCTGGGCGGCCGGTCGACTCGATGGCGCTCGCCGCCCCGCGCGGATCCACGTCGTGGACGACCCCGTCCGCAACGACGCGGGCAAGACGAGCCGCCGGGCCTACGCGCGCCGGTTCGGCCCCGCCGGCTGAGCCGTCGCGCGCGCGACGGACACCCGCACTTGACCTGGAGCGCGCTCCAGGTGTGACGATGGGCACATGAGCGAACTCCTTCTCCCCGAGGTCGAGGTCGACGTGCCCGACGGCGGGCTGCCGATCGGCGAGGCGGCGCGGGTCACGGGGCTCGGCGTCGAGACCCTGAGGTACTACGAGCGCGCCGGGCTGCTGCTGGATCCTGCGCCCCGGAACTCCGGCGGGAAGCGCCGCTACGGCCAGCGCGACCTCAACTGGATCGCCGGTCTCGTCATGCTGCGCGAGACCGGGATGTCGATCGCGGACATGCACCGCATCGCGGCGATCAGCCGGCGCCCCGGGACCGAGCGCGAGCGGCTCGTCGCCTTCGAGGAGCACCGCACCCGGGTCGTCGCCGACCTCGAGCGCACCCGGCGGCACCTCGCCGCCATCGATCGCAAGATCGCCGCCTACCGGGAGGCCGCGTCCGCGGTCGCCGACGACAGACACGCAGGAGACAGCGAATGAGCATCAGCACCACTCGGATCGGCGACGGCCTCGACGTCTCGGGCATCGGCCTGGGCGCCATGGGGATGAGCGCCTTCTACGGGGCGAGCGACGAGAAGGAGTCGATCGCCACGCTCCGGCACGCGATCGACATCGGGGTCACCTTCATCGACACGGCCGAGGCCTACGGGCCGTTCGAGAACGAGAAGCTCATCGCGCGGGCCCTCGGCGACCGGCGAGACGAGGTGACCCTGGCCACGAAGGCGTCGACCGAGACCGACGACGACGGGACGGTGCACGGCCGCAACGGCACGCCCGCCTACATCAGGCACGCTGCCGAGCGGTCGCTGAAGCACCTCGGCACCGACGTGATCGACCTCTACTACCTGCACCGGGTCGACCCGGCCGTCCCGATCGAGGAGAGCGTCGGCGCGATGGCCGAGCTGGTCGCCGAGGGCAAGGTGCGGCACATCGGCCTCTCGGAAGCCGCGGCATCCACGATCCGCCGGGCCCACGCCGTGCACCCGCTGGCCGCGGTCCAGTCGGAGTTCTCGCTGTTCGCGCGCGACGTCCTGCACAACGACGAGAAGGCGGTCATGGACGAGCTCGGCATCGGGCTCGTCGCGTTCTCACCGCTGGGCCGGGGCATCCTGACCAGCGGCATCCGCAGTCTCGACGAGCTCGCCTCCGACGACGCCCGACGCCACCTGCCGCGGTTCCAGCCCGACGCCTTCGCAGCCAACCTCCGGCTGGTCGAGCGCGTCGAGGCGATCGCCCGGACCCATGAGGCCACCGTGGCGCAGGTCGCCCTGGCCTGGCTGATCGGCCAGGGCGTCGTTCCGATCCCGGGCACCCGCCACCGCGAGCGGCTCGACGAGAACGCGGGAGCCGCTGCCGTCTCGCTCACGGAGGCCGAGCGGCAGGAACTGGCCGACGCCGTCCCCCGGGACGCCGTGGCCGGCTCGCGCTCGGCCGCCCCCGTCCGCCCCGGCGAAGATCGCTAGCTCCTCGCGTCGGACCGGTCTCTGCGACGCGCTCTGAGTCTTCGGGCGCATAATGAAGGGACACTAGCGCGACACCTGTCGTCGAAACGAGTTCCCCGGACAGCGCTGCCGCACGAGAGGAACAGCAATGAAGGCACTCCGCTACGTCACGGTCGGCGCGGCCCCCGAGGTCGTCGAGATCCCGACCCCGAAGCCGGGCCCCGGGCAGGTGCTGCTCAAGGTGACCGCCGGCGGCGTCTGCCACTCCGACGACTACGTGATGGGGCTGTCGGCGGAGGAGTACGCCGCCGCCGGCTACCCGCTCCCGATGACGCTCGGCCACGAGGGCGCGGGAATCGTCCACGAGCTCGGCGAGGGCGTGTCGACGGTGAAGGTCGGCGACGCCGTCGCCGTCTACGGCCCCTGGGGCTGCGGCTACTGCCGCAACTGCTCGATGGGCCACGAGAACTACTGCACGAACGCGGCAGAGCTCGGCATCACGCCTCCCGGTCTCGGCACCGACGGCTCGATGGCCGAGTACATGATCGTCGACGACCCGCGCCACCTGGTGCCGCTGGGCGACCTCGACCCGGTCAAGAACGTCTCGCTCACTGACGCCGGCCTCACGCCCTACCACGCGATCAAGCGCTCCCTGCCGAAGCTCGGCGCCGGCACCCACGCCGTCGTCATCGGCTCGGGCGGCCTCGGCCACGTCGGCATCCAGATCCTCAAGGCGCTCTCGGGTGCGACGGTGATCGTGCTCGACGTCAACGACGAGAAGCTCGAGCTCGCGAAGCACGTCGGCGCCGACATCACGATGATCAGCGACGGCGACGCCGCGGCGAAGATCCTCGAGCTGACCGACGGCAAGGGAGTCGACGCGGTGTTCGACTTCGTCGGCGCCAAGCCCACCATCCCGCTCGCCATCGCCGTCGCCGCGTCGGAGGCCGACGTCACGATCGTCGGGATCGGCGGCGGCGCCGTCGAGTTCGGCTTCGGCACGATCAAGTACGACGTCGCCGTGCGGATTCCGTACTGGGGCTACCGCAACGAGCTGATCGAGGTGCTCGATCTGGCCCGTGCCGGCAAGATCGACGTCGAGGTCCAGCAATACTCGCTCGACGACGGCCCGAAGGCCTACGCCGACCTGGCGAGCAGCTCCATCCGCGGCCGCGCGGTCATCGTCCCGTAGGGTGTCCGAGCGGGGCGCGGCGGGCGCGGTCAGTAGTGCCGCGTCGCGAGCGCCACGTCGGAGCCGGCGGGGGTGATGGAGACGGCGCGGATCGACCCGGCGGCGATGTCGGTGGCGGCGGAGAGGTCGGACGCCGTGCCGCCGATGGCCTTCCAGGTGGCGACGGTCGTGCGAGTTCCGGCGTCGTCGATCACGACCAGGTCGTACGAGCCGCTGTCGGTAGCCCAGTCGGTGCCGTACGAGCAGTGCCAGTCGACGCGGGTTCCCCAGTCTTTGGCGGTCAGGCCGATGTCGGCCTCGACGGGGCTTCCGGCGGCGGGGGTCATGGCCGCGAGCGGGGCGGACGGGTCGGGACGCAGGGCGCCGACGGTGAAGCCCCCGGCGATCAGGAGCACGGCCGAGACGGCGGCGACGAGCACCAGGCCGACGCGGCGGCGCCGACGGCGGGATGCGATCCGGCCGGCGATCGACTGCACCGTGCTCGACGGCACGGGCGTCGTCGCCTCGTCGTCGAGCAGCTCGAGGGCCTCCTGGACGCTCAGCGAGCGGAGCAGCGCGGGCAGCCCGGCGATCTCGGCCATCTCGGCGCGCGCGTCGGGGCGGTCGCGCAGGTAGCCCTCGTACTCGAGGCGCTCCTCGGGCGTGAGCGAGCCGAGCACGTAGGCGGCGTCCCAGTCGCGGGGCTCGTCTCCCGAGGTCGGCGGCGGGGTGTCGTGGGTCACTGGGTGACCCCCCTCTCTTGAAGCGCGAGCCGCAGGGCCCGCAGCGCGTAGTGCAGTCGCGACTTGATGGTGCCGGGCGGGACCCCGGCCTGGTCGGCCAGGTCGGCGATGGACATGCCGAGGTGGTAGGCGCCGACGATCACCTGGCGGTGCTCGCGGGTCAGCGACTTCATGGCGTCCTGCAGCAGCCACTTGCTCAGGCTGGCGTCGGTCTCGTCGGCGGTCGCGCGCTCGGGCAGCAGGTCGGTCGGGAACTCGTGGCGGTGATGGGCGCTCCGGGCGTCGTCGACGACCAGGTTGCGCGCCACGGTGAACAGCCAGCGCCGCGCCGAGAGGTCGTCGCCCTCGAGCAGGCGGGTGTTCTTCCAGAGCCGCAGCAGCGACTCCTGCACGATGTCCTCCGCGAGGGCGGGGTCGTTCGTCAGCCGCGACACGTACCGCTGGAGCGCGGGCGCGTGCGTGTCGTGGATCGCCGACAGCAGCTCGCTGTGGTCACCGCGCATGGCGTCCCTCCTCGGGGCAAGTCTCCATCAGATGTCGCCGAGGGTCACGGGACAGGGTTCGCGGGCCAGCCGTGCGTGGGCCAGCGTGCACCGGTCAGTACCCCGTGAACGCATCGGTGGTGGCACGGCGCACGCCGGCCCGCTTCAGGACGGCCTTCACCCCGGCGACCAGACGCGGGGAGCCCGAGACGTAGGCTCGCCGGCGGTGCGCGTCGGGCACGAGGTCGCGGAGGTGCTCGACGGTGAGAGGCCCGCGGCCGGCGTACGTCCAGCCCGGTGGGAGGTGGGCCGGGAGTTCCTGCGTCAGGACGATGCCACGACCCGCGCCGAGCCGCAGCTCGCCCAGGTACGCGAGCTCGTCGGGGGTGGATGCCGAGAGCACGACCACGACGTCGCGGAGCTCGTCGCGGGCGGCGGCCTCGGCCAGCTGGCTGACGAACGGGGTGACGCCGATGCCGCCGGCCACCAGCAGCAGCGGCACTGAGGCATCGGCGGGCAGCGTGAAGTCGCCCCCGACCACGGTCGCGCTCACGGTCTCGCCGTCACCCAGCGCCAGCAGCCGGCTCTTGAACGTCGACGACGGGTCGGCGGCCTTGATGCCGATGCGGATCACGTCGGGCTCGGACGGCGCCGACACGATGCTGAAGACGCGCCGTTGCCCGCGCACGTCGGCCCCCGCGTGCGGAATGCTCAGCTCCAGGAACTGCCCCGCCCTGAACGCGACCGGCCGCCGCGGGCGGAACGCCACCTCCCACGCGGTCGGCGTCAGCCTCCGGCGCTCGACGAAATCGAGGGCGACGCGTCGGCGCTGCCCGACCGCGAACGCGAGCACGTTGCCGATGACGAGCGCCAGCTCGTAGGTGCCGTAGAGGGGCCCGACGTGGAACGGCAGGGCGAACAGCACGCCGACGATCACGGCCAGGGCCAGCTGCTGCCAGCGCCGCGGCGGGAGGGTGAGCGGCTCGCTCAGCATGAACCCCGCGAAGAAGACGACCGGCGACGACAGCACGGCGTTCGAGAGCGCGGCGGGCAGTGCGGTGCCGAACGACATCGACGCGAGGGTCACGCCGGCGACCGCCACGACCGCGAAGACGAGGCCCATCGTGAGGTTTCGCGTGCGCCGCAGGATCGCGAGGGAGGCGACCAGGACGACCGGGAGCATCGCCGGAGACCCGATCCACCAGCCCGGGAAAGCCGCGGGGATCGCGACGCTCATGACGACGGCCGCGATGGCGGCGGGGTTCGCGACGTGGCGTCCGCGGATCGCGAGGAGGTACTTCGAGGCCGAGGCGACGGCACCCGCGATCGCGAGGGCGGCGATGCCGGTGCCCGTGAGGCTCGGCTGGAAGAGGAAGACGAGGATCAGCGCCGTCACGAACGACGACTCCGTGTGGGCCTTCGCTCGGAACGCCAGGGCGAGCAGCCGCGTGCTGACGACGGTGGCGACGCAGGCCACGAGGGCGCCGACGACGATGGCCAGGGGGCTGTAGGCGATGAGCCCCAGCGCCGCGGCGATCAGCGACCAGACGAGCAGGGCCAGAAGCGCCAGGAGCACGAGCCGGTACATGGTGACGCGGCCGGTGACCCCGTCGAACCAGGCCGAGACCGAGCGCGGTCGGGTGGTGCGGCCGAGGGCGGCAGCCGGAGCGCTCATCGGAAGAGCACCTCGTCGAAGGCGGCGGTCGCCTCGACCGAGCCGTCGCGCAGGAGGCGGAGCGACTCGAACGCGATGCCGACACCCCGCTCGGCGAGCTCGGCGTGCGTGGTGAAGAACAGCGCGCTCGCCAGGCCGTCGGCCTCGAGGGCGGTGGGGGCGAGGGCCCAGGTCGCGAGGACATCCCGCGTGGGCGCACCCGTCCGTCCGTCGAGCACGTGGTGGAGGTCGTCGCCCCAGGCGCGGCGGTTCACAGCCGACGCGCACAGGGCCGAGTCGCGCAGCTCGACGACGCCGATGGCGAGCGTCGGATCGAGCGGGTGCTCGAGGGCGACCCGGGCAGGGACCTCGCCCGCCTGGCGGATGTCGCCGCCGGCGTCGATGGTGAAGTCGTCGATGCCGGCGTCGGCGAGGACGTGGGCCACCAGGTCGACCAGGTAGCCCTTGCCCGCCGCGCCCACGTCGATCAGCACCGGCTCGAGCGTGACGAGGTGCGTGCCGTTCCAGGTGGCGGCGTCGCCCCACCGCGGCACGGCCGCGGGGTCGGGCGTCGCGTGGAACGCGTAGTCGGCGCCGTAGCCGAGGTGCTCGAGGCGCCGGCCCACGAGCGGGTTGACGGCGCCATCGGTCGCGGCGCCGAGCACCGAGTAGAGGTCGAGCAGCGGCCCCGCCTCGCCGGGCAGCTCGTAGCGCCCCGCCTTCCGCGCGATGCGGCTGACCAGAGAGTCGGGGCGGAACCGCGACCAGGCGAGGTCGAATGCCTCGATCCGGGCGTCGACGGCTCGGCACGCGTCAGCAGGCAGGGCCTCGAGTGTGGTGATGCTCCAGCGCGTGCCGATCGCGTCGAACTCGATCCGGGCCGGCGCGAGCGCTGCGTCAGGCCGTGGCATCGGACTTGATCTTCGACAGCGCGTCGTCGAAGCCCTGGCTGGTCAGCGACGAGCCGGCGACGTTGGTCACATTGAGGTCGTCGATCTTCGTGCCGACGATGGCGTCCGAGATGCCGCCGATGAACTTCGCCTCGTACTGCGTCGCCGTCGGGTCGGCCTTGACCGTCTTGACGTCGACGGCCTTCACCGCGTCGCTCGCGATCGTCAGGGTGACGCTGATGACCTCCTGGCCGCCGGGCGACGAGTAGGTTCCCTGCTCGGTGTAGGCGCCGTCCTTGTAGGTGCCGGAGCCGGCATCGGAGGGGGCCGAGCTGCCGGAGGTCGAGCCGCTGTCGGAGCTCGCAGGCGCCTTCGTCGCGCCGGCGTCGGCGGACGACCCGCCGCCGGTCGAGGCGGCGCCGGCCGAGCAGCCGGTCAGGACGCCGAGGGCGGACAGGCCTGTGAAGGCCAGGAGGGCGGTGCGGGAGCGGGGGAGGGACATCGCTATCTCTTCTCGTCGAACGGGCGTCGCGGTGACGCGGCCGGGTGGCCTATCCCGACAACGAGACAGCGCGCGAGAAGGTTCAGTCCGCCCGACGGATCGGCGCGACGGAGTCGGCGGCGCGGGCGGCGGAGCTACGCTGGCACCGAGCCGACCGAGGGAGTCCCATGAGCGCCGTCCGCATCCACAATTTCGCCGTCTCGCTCGACGGGTTCGGCGCTGGAGCCGACCAGAGCCTCGAGGCCCCGTTCGGCCACGCCGACGGCCGCCTGATGGGCTGGTTCACGGGAACCCGGACGTTCCGGGCCATGCAGGGCGCCGAGGGCGGGACTGCCGGCATCGACGACGCGTTCGCATCGGCGTGGGGCACCGGGATCGGCGCCGAGATCATGGGCCGCAACAAGTTCGGCCCCCAGCGCGGACCCTGGACCGACGACGAGTGGACGGGCTGGTGGGGCGACGAACCGCCGTTCCACACGCCGGTGCTCGTGCTCACCCACCACCCGCGCGAGCCGTTGGTGATGGAGGGCGGCACGACGTTCCACTTCGTCGACGCGACACCGGCCGAGGCTCTGGCCCAGGCGACGGAGGCGGCGGACGGCCTGGACGTGCGCATCGGCGGCGGCGTGGAGACGGTCCGCGAGTTCCTGCGCGCGGATCTCGTCGACTACCTGCATCTCGTGATCGTGCCCATCGTGCTGGGCCGGGGCGAGCGCGTCTGGGACGACCTCGAGGGGCTCGAGGGGCGCTTCGACGTCGAGAGCGTCAGCTCGCCGAGCGGCGTGACGCACGTCGTGTTCACGCGCCGGGTCTGACCGGCGGGGGCCGGCGCGCACCCGCTGAATCGGCGCCAGCCCGCCGGACGACGGCCGCCGAGAGCAGCGCAGCTCGGGCGGCGGAGACCCCTTGCGCTAATTTTTAATGGTGATAAATTAACGGCACGCAGGAACTCGACGGAGAGGCTCCCATGACCGACATCACCGCATTCGCAGAGGCCCACGCCGCCCGGCTCGACGAGCTGATCGACGCGGTGGTGCCCTCCGACGACTTTCCGTCCGGAGCCGAGGCCGGAGGCCGAGAGTTCCTGCGCCGGGTGCTCGCCGAGAGGCCGGAGTGGGTCGCGCGCGTCGAGGGGGTGCTCGCCGAGGGCGAGGCCTCTGCCGACTGGGACTGGTTCGCCGAGCTCGTGTCGGGCGGCTACTACGCCGATCCCGACAACGGCGGCAACGACGGCGGGCGCTCGTGGCAGATGGTCGGCTGGAGCCCCGACCCGATCGGCGGCTGGAGCACGGCGGTGCCGGTGGCCGAGGCGCCGAAGACGGTGGTGCAGCCCCGCGATCTCGACGACCGCTTCGACGCGATCGTGATCGGCTCGGGCGCCGGGGGAGGCGTCGCCGCGTGTGGGCTGGCCGAGGCCGGCCGGCGCGTGCTGGTCGTCGAGGCGGGGGCGTGGCCCGGGATCGCCGAGCTCGCCGCGGACCACATCCGCAACCCGCGCTCCGACTGGGGCCTCGCGCCGCTGTCGGGTCCGTCCGACTCTGGCAACCCCCGGATCGGCAACCGCGGCGACCTCCTGCGCCCGTCGGATCCCGCCTGGGGCAACAACGCGTTCACCGCGGGCGGCGGCACCCGCGTCTACGGGGCTCAGGCCTGGCGGTTCGGGCCCCGCGACTTCACGATGGCCTCGACGTACGGCGTCCCGGAGGGCAGCTCGCTCGCGGACTGGCCGATCGGCTACGACGACCTCGAGCCGTACTACGGGCGCGCCGAGCGCGAGGTCGGCGTCTCGGGCGGCGACGTCGACGGACCCTGGGCGGGGCCGCGCAGCACCCCGCTGCCGATGGGCCCGGTCGGGTCGGGGCCCGCCCGCGCACGCCTCGCGGAGACCGCCCAGACACTCGGCTTCTCGACCGTCCACGTGCCCCTCCTGATCAACACGCGCGAGTACCTCGGCCGCCGCGCCTGCGAGCAGTGCGGCCTCTGCGTCGGCTTCTCGTGCCCGGTCGATGCCAAGAACGGCAGTCAGAACACGATGCTCACCCGCGCCTTCGCGACCGGCAACGCCGCGATCGTGCTTGAGACACGGGCGAGCAGGATCCGCACCGACGCGGCCGGCCACGTCGTAGGAGTCACCCTCGTCGGCACCTCCGACGGCGTGGACTGGACGCGCGACGTCGACGCCGCCGAGGTCGTCGTCTCGGCCGGCGCCACGGAGTCGGCCCGCCTCCTGCTGAACAGCGCGCACGAGCACGAGCCGAACGGGATCGGCAACAACCGCGACCAGGTCGGCCGCCACCTGCAGGGCCACGTCTACGGCGGCGCGTTCGGCATCTTCGACGAGCCGGTCGAGGACGCTCTCGGGCCCGGTCCGTCGATCGCGACGACCGACTTCCGGCACGACACCGGAGACGGCCGCATCGGCGGCGGCATCATCGCCAACGAGTTCGTCGCGACGCCCTCGAACACGTACCGGTACCTCACCGGAGCGGGTCTGCTCGCCCGCGCCGGAATCGAGAGCAAGCGCGGCATGCGCGACCTCTACCGGCGCACCATGCGGCTGATGGGTCCGATCCAGGAGGTCACGTCGGCGGAGGCGCGCGTGCGTGTCGACCCGTCGGTCGTCGACCGCCACGGCGTCCCGGTGGCGCGGATCAGCGGCAGCGTGCACGCCGAAGACGTCCGCGCCCGCGACTTCACGAGCGGCATGAGCGGCGAGTGGCTGCGCGGAGCGGGCGCGACGTCGGTGGTCGAGCTCCGGTCGCCGATCGACGGGCCGAGCGTCGGCCAGCACCAGGCCGGTACCGCCCGCATGGGAGACGACCCGGCGACGAGCGTCGTCGATCCGTTCGGGCGCGTGTGGGGCCACGACAACCTCCGCGTCGTCGACGGCTCGGTTCACGTGACGAACGGCGGCGTGAACCCCGTGCTCACCATCTTCGCAACGTCGCTGCGGAGCATCGAGCAGATGGCGGGCGGCTGGGTCTCGCCCCGGGAGCCCGAGCTCGCGGTCTCGTGAGGGGGCTCGTGCTGTGAGTCGGACCGCTGTGCGCCGGATCGCTGTGAGTCGGGTGGCCGCGTGAGCCGGGTGGCCGCGTGAGCCGGCCGGGCACGTACGCCAAGGGGGCGGCGAAGCGGCTGGAGATCCTGGAGGCGGCACACGCGGTGCTCGCCAGGGAGGGGTACCGCAACTCGTCGCTGCGGTCGATCGCGCGAAGCCTCGGGATGGAGCCCGCGCACATCCTGTACTACTTCGGCAGCCGCGAGGAGCTGCTGCGCGAGGTGATCGAGCGGTGGGACGCCGACTCCCGACGCGCCCATGAGTCGCTCGACGCCCTCGACGGGTTCGCGGAGGCCGTACGGCGCAACGTCGGGATCCCGGGGATCGTGCACACCTACCTCACGTTCGCCGCGGAGGCCGTCGACCCGGCCCACCCCGCCCACCAGTACTTCATCGACCGGTTCGAGAGGACGCGGGCGGAGCTCAGCGCCGCGATCGCCGACGGACAGGTCGTCGGCACCCTCCGGGCCGCGCTCGACCCCGACCGCACGGCGCGGACGCTGATCGCCGTCTCGGACGGCCTGCAGCTCCAGGCGCTCGTCGACCCGGGCGTCGATGCGGTCGCCGACATGGCGGCGGCGATGGCCGACCTGCGGGTCTAGGCGGCGCCGCGCCGCGTCTGCCGCGGCGCGCGGGGCCACCGTGTGCCCGCAGTGTCGGGGTGGTGGCCCCGCCGGATCGGGTCGTGCCCGCCGTTGTGTCGGCGGGGTTGTGCCGAACCGGCGGGGCGTGGGAGGCGCCCGCAGGATCGGCCTGGCCCCGCCGGGCCGGCGTGTGCCCGCGGTGTCGGGGTGGTGGGCCCGCCGGATCGGGTCGTGCCCGCCGTTGTGTCGGCGGGATTGTGCCGAATCGGCGGGGTTGTGCCAACGCCCGCCGGAACGGCTCGGGCCCGCCGAAACGGCACGGGCGCCACGCCGCGAGCCGGCGTCTAGGCCGACGGCGAGGGCTCCCCGGCCCCGCCGACCCCGGCCCCGCCGCCACCCCGCACCCGCACCACCTCGTCGAGCACCGCGTCCGCGACCGCGCGCTTCGACCCCGCCGACTCGGCCACGACCGAGCCCGCGCCGTCGAGCACGACGACGGTGTTGTCGTCCGACCCGAAGCCGGCCGCCCATCCGACGAGGTTGACCACCAGCAGGTCGGCGCCCTTGCGGGTCGCCTTCGTGCGGCCGAGCTCGAGCAGCTCGTCGCGGGTGGGGGCGGTCTCGGCCGCGAATCCGACGACGGTCTGCCCCGGACGGCGTGCCGCGGCGAGCCCGGCCAGGATGTCGGGGTTCTTCACGAGGCGAAGGGTGAGGTCGTCGCCCTCGGCGTCCTTCTTGATCTTCGTCTCCGACACGCTTGCCGGGCGGTAGTCGGCGACGGCCGCGGCCATCACCACGACGTCGGCGATCTCGGCCGCGCTCTCGACGGCGAGAGCCATCTCGGAGGCGGTGGTCACGTCGATCACAACAAGGCCCGCGACGTCGACCTCGCCCGCCAGGTGCGCGGCGACGAGCGTCACCTGGGCGCCGCGCGCGAGGGCGGCCCGGGCGAAGGCCACGCCCTGCTTGCCGCTCGACCGGTTCCCGAGAAACCGCACCGGGTCGAGCGGCTCGCGCGTGCCCCCGGCCGAGACGACGACGCGCAGGCCGTCGAGGTCGCGGGCCGGTACCGCCGGCGCAGCGGATGCCTCGAGCACCCCCAGCGCCGCCGCGACGATCTCGTCCGGCTCGCTCATGCGGCCCTCGCCGACGTCGGTGCCGGTCAGAGCGCCGCTCCCGGGCCCCACCACGACGACGCCCCGCTCGCGCAGTGTCGCCACGTTGGCCCTGGTCGCCGGATTCGACCACATCTCGGTGTGCATGGCCGGCGCCACGACGAGCGGCGCCCGCGAGGCCAGCACGGTCGTGCCGAGGAGGTCGTCGGCGAGGCCGGCGGCGAGCTTGGCCAGGGAGTTCGCGGTCGCAGGGGCGACGACGATCAGGTCGGCGGCCTGGCCGAGCGCGACGTGGCGGACAGCGGCGACGTCGTCGTAGAGCGAGGCGGTGACCGAGTTCCTGCTGATCGCCTCCCAGGTCGGAAGCCCGACGAAGCGCAGCGCCGCCTCGGTCGGGACGACGTGCACGTCGTGGCCGGCCTTGACGAGCAGGCGCACGACGCCGACGGCCTTGTAGGCGGCGATGCCTCCGGTGATCCCCACCACGATGGTCTTGCTGTCGGTCATGACCGTCTCACCTTCGTCGAAGCGCACACCTCTATCCTGTCCGAGTGTGCACCGTCGTCATCGGGTTCGATCCCGCGGCCGCCTGGCCGGTCGTGCTGCTGGGGCTTCGCGATGAAGAGGCGTCTCGCGCGTGGGATCCTCCCGGCCCCTGGTGGCCGCACCTCGGCGACGGGATCGTCGGCGTCCACGACCGCGAGGCGGGCGGCGCCTGGCTTGCCGTCAACGAGTCGACCTCGCGCGCATCCGTGGTGCTGAACCGGCACGAGCCGGTGCCCGTCCCGTTCGGCGGCTACGTCTCGCGCGGCGTGCTGCCGCTCGAGTCGGTGACCACGGGGGCGCAGGAACTCCGCGACCCCGACGCCGACCTCCCCACGACGCGCGCCTTCAACCTCGTCGATCTCGCCCCCGACTCCGTCTCCTTCACCCGGTGGGACGGCGCCCGCGTCGAACGGCACGACCTCGGGCCCGGCGTGCACATGATCACGCACGAGGGCCCGGATGTGCCGTCGGTGGCCCGCGAGCACCGGTGGCTGCCGGAGTTCCGCGCCGCTGCCCGCCCCGACGGACCCGCCGCCGAGCCGACGTGGGAGCCGTGGCTCGACGTGCTGCGGGCCAGCGCCGTGCTCGCGCCGACCGACGACGAGGCGCTCTTCCGCCGCGACGAGGCCGAAGGGCACGTCTACGAGTCGCTGTCGGTCACGGCGCTCGCCGTGCGTCCGGGGGAGGCGTCGCTGCGTCACGCGCGCCTTGCCAGCCCCGGCCATCTCGCCGAGACGCTCGCCTGGCGCTAGACCGTCGCGAGTTGCCCACATCTGGGCGAACGCGCCGCCGGTCTCCCCCGATCGGGGACTCTCGCGCGTGCGAGATCGAGGCCGACGGCGCCAGCCGGTCTACGCGCAGCGCACGGCGGCGAGGCCGGCCAGCGAGAGCACGTTGACGGTGACGGCGGCGCTGGTGGCGGTCCAGTTCGACGACAGGTTCGTGCGCACGCGGATCGGCTGGTTCAGACCGAGGGCGAGGAGGCCGCCGCCGGCGAGGACGACCGTGCGGGTGGCTCCGGGGACGGTGGTGGTTCCTGCGCCCACGAGCACGTCGAAGCCCGTCGGCGTCGCGCCGCTGTACGTCCACGAGATGGTGACCGTGCTGCCGTCGGCGTTGTTCGTGCAGGTGACACCCGTGGCGGCAGTCGCGGTGGCGGTGCTGAAGGTGCCGGTCGCGGCCCCGGAGTCGCTGAAGGCGGCCTGCGTGTCGACCAGGCCGTGGCCCGTCACGCCGAGCGTCACCGCGACTCCGAGGGCGAGCGCGACGATGGCCAGGCGCACGCCCGCTGGGCGCCCCCGGTGTCGCGTGCTTTCGGACATCGCCGACTCCTGATCCGTGGCCGTGCGCTGGTGAGGCGCGGGCCGTGACCTCCATTGTCACCGGATCGGGCGGAAACCTCTAGCCTTCGTCGCTCTGACCCCGGGCGTTGTAGACGAGCACGCCGCCTGCGTCGACGGCCTCCCGGTACGCCCGGAACACCGCCAGCGCCTCGTCGCGGAGCACGTTCTGCGTCACCGTGATGCCCCGCGACTCGAACTCCTCGGCCCAGTCGGCGGTCAGGGGGCCCTCGTCGAACGTCGAGATCTCCTCGAGCTCGGGGCCGGATCCGGCGACGAACAGCGACGTGATGCCCGACCACATGGCCGAGCCGTAGCACTGGATGCACGGGCGCCAGTTGACGACCAGCTCGTGCTCGGGGAGGCCGGAGCCGCCGAGATCCCACGACCCGAGCGCCTTCTGCGCGAGGCCGAGCGCCATTCCCTCCGCGTGCGCCGAGCTGATGCCGCTCGCCAGCACGACGTTGACGCCCACCGACACCAGCCGACCCGATTCGCGCTCCACCACGATCGCTGCGAACGGCCCGCCGTTGCCGCGCCTCCAGTTCTCGTCCGCGAGCGCGTTGACGAGGCCCATCCGCTCCTCGGGCGACGGCAGGAACTCGGGTACGTCGGCCACGGCGTCGTCGATCCAGTGCGGCAGGGCGAGGGTGAACTCGGATTCGATGGGCATGGCGCGAGCGTAGCCACCGCATGTTTCGGGGTCGTGTCAGGCCGACCTCGGCGGCGACGCGATCCTGCGCCAGCTCGGCGCGAGCGTGTTCCGCTGACGCCGGTCAGGGCCTCGGTCTCGGGTCAGCTTTCTCCGTGCTGGGCTAGAGGTGGCGTCCGGTGCGGGACTCCTTCAGCGTCGCGTTCAACTGCGTGGTCAAGATGTCGGCCAGGCCTTGCAAGATCTCGACCTCCTGGTCGCTCCAGTGGCGGGGTTCGTGATCGATGGCGCAGAGCGCTCCCACCGCGTGCCCTTCCGTGGTGATGAGAGGT
The DNA here is from genome assembly GCF_059420045.1 of Frondihabitans sp. GW821-FHT04F02. Classification (NCBI taxonomy): domain Bacteria; kingdom Bacillati; phylum Actinomycetota; class Actinomycetes; order Micrococcales; family Microbacteriaceae; genus Frondihabitans; species Frondihabitans sp. GW821-FHT04F02. The sequence continues at coordinate 270,030 of NZ_JBWKSZ010000002.1, forward strand.
ATCCCGGCGTAGGCCGCCCAGTTGCTCTCCGAGACCGAGGGGCTGCTCTGAACGAGAGGGTGTCTTGCGGCGTCGTCGATGACGAGGGGCTGCCGGGAGGTGATGGCGTACTGGCAGTAGGAGTGCTGCAGGGGTGCGTGTCCTTGCGCGGCCCAGGGCTCGGGGACGCCGATCTGACTGGCGTAGACCTGCCTGTCGTTCTCGATCAGGGTCACCATGGACACCGGGGCGCCGAGCATGTCCGAGGTCAGCTTCGTGAATCGGTCCAGGTCGACGTTGCCGGCCGTGTCCCGGCGGAGCGATGCGACCGCGGCGAGCCGCTCGCTGTCGCCCAGCACCGAATTGGGGGCTCCGGTCAGAGAACCCCTCGTCAACCCCAGCTGAGTACTGACGGCGTTTCGCAACATGACGTCCGTCACCGGTCCGGTGACGACCCGGGTTGCGCCGGCCCGGTCGGCGGCGACTGCGGCTGCGGGAGTGTTGGCGATGACGAAGACAGGGATGTCGGCGGTGTCGGGCAAGGAGAACAGTCGTCCGACCAGTGCGAGCCCGAACGGGTGGGTCATGGAGTGGCCCAGGACGACGAGGTCCGGTTGCGCCTTCACGATGGCAGTGGTGGCTTCGAAGGGGCCGTCTCCCACCATCACCTCGAACCCGTACGGCAGCAGCGCCTGGATGGCGTCCCGCCGGGTACTCGCGTCGCTGTCCACGAGGAACACCCGGCCGCGTGACTTGTCCAGAGGCGGGAGGCCTGGCGCGGATGCTGAGGTCAGCGTTGACGACATCACGAACAACTTTCTCTGGGTGAGGCTTCGAAGCGTCGAAGCGTCGAAGCGTCGAAGCGTCGAAGCGTCGAAGCGTCGGGGCTTCGGGGCGAAGCGGGTGTGACCCGGTAAGCCAGCATCTCCTGGCAGGCTCCGAACGGTCACACCCCGAGTGGGGGCCGTGGTCATTCGAACCCCGCTCCAGCTAGATGATCTAAGGGAATCGGAATACCGGCCCCCCTCGGTTTGGGGATAACCACCAGAGGCGTCTCTGCGAGAACCGGCTGAGAGCACACCGGACGGTAGCGAGCTCGACCATCAGTCACGGCCCTTGATTGAGGCAGGGCAGCGGGTCAGGCGGACCCCGAACGTGTCTTTGGCCAGGGCGGCGAGGTGGGCGAGGGGGCGGGGTGGCTTTGACCCGAATCAATGCCGCCCCGCCTGGAGTCGGACCGTGGGGTACAACTCCCGCCGGGAGAGACCCTCAACCAGCGTGGCTGAGACGGTAACCGGACTCTCGCGCGGGTGCCCGATATCTCTGTCGTCGCCGAGACAACGCAGAGGGTACCGCCAGAGCCTCCCATCGGAGCGCAAAGCGCCGTACCGTCGATGCATGGACATCACGACGGAGATCCGCGAGTTCCTGGTCACCCGCCGGGCGCGCATCACACCCGAGCAGGCGGGGCTGCCCGTGTTCCAGGGCCACCGCCGAGTGCCGGGCCTGCGCCGCGAAGAGGTCGCGATGCTCGCGGGCGTCAGCGTCGACTACTACGTGCGGCTGGAGCGCGGCCACCTCAGCGGCGTCTCGGAGGGCGTGCTCGAGGCGCTCTCGCGCGCCCTGCAGCTCGACGACGTCGAGCGCATGCACCTGTTCGACCTCGCCCGCACGGCGAACGCCTCCGTCGGAACCCGGCGACCTGCGACGTCGAACCGCATCCGGCCGAGCGTGCAGCGGCTGCTCGACGCGATCGGCGCGCCGGCCTGGGTGCGCAACAACCGCACCGACTTCCTGGCGTCGAACGTGATGGGCCGGGCGCTCTACTCGCAGATCTTCTTCGACCCCGCGCGGCAGGCCAACTCGACCCGCTTCGCCTTCCTCGACCCGCGCGCCGTCGACTTCTGGCCCGACTGGGACCGCATCGCGAGCGACAGCGTCGCCACGCTGCGTCAGGAGGCCGGGCGCAACCCGTTCGACAAGGGGCTCACCGACCTCATCGGCGAGCTGTCGACGCGCAGCGAGGAGTTCCGCGTGCGCTGGGCGGCTCACGACGTGCACCAGCACCGAGCCGGCATCAAGCGGATGAACCACCCCGTCGTCGGCGAGATGGAGCTGACGTACGAGGCCATGGAGCTGCGGCAGGATCCCGGCCTCACCCTCCTCACCTACACGGCCGAGCCCGACACCGTGTCGGCCGACCGCCTCCGGCTCCTCGAGTCGTGGGCCGCGTCCGAAGACGTCGCAGCCCGCGCCGTCGCGGCCGTCGAGCCTGCCTCCTGACACCGGTTTCGCCGGCGGACTCCGGCGATCGTCGGTGTCCGCGCGCCAAAGCGGTGTCACCGAGCGCGGTGTACCCAGCGCGCGGCGGGCGCCCGGCGCAGCCGCCAGAACGCCAGCACGGCCGCGAGCCCGGCCCCGATGACGGCGACCCAGAGCACGCCGCTCGACGCCGACGCCTGATCGGCGAGCGACGTGGCGCCGGTCAGCACCAGCGCCATGCTGACCGCCCCGGCGCCCGCCGACTGCGCGATCGTGCGATTGATGTTGAGCATCCCCGCGGCCGGGCCCGACATCCGGGGCGTGGCGGCGTCCATCATGTCGCGGTTGTTCGGCGCCTGGAACACGGCGAACCCGAAGCCGGTGAAGGCCGTGCAGAGCAGCACCTGCCAGATCGGCGGGTGGTCGCCGAGCAGCGCCAGCGAGAGCAGCCCGAGGGTGAAGAGCGCGAGCCCGATGGTGGCCATCAGCGTGGGCGAGAAGGAGTCGGCCACGCGGCCGGCGATGGGCGCGACGATCACGATCACGAGCGGCCACGGCGTGAACAGCAGCGCCGATTCGAGCGGGGTCGCGTGGTACGCCGTCTGGAAGAGGAAGGGCAGGGCCACGAACGCGACGCCCTGGCCGAAGAACGACCAGAAGGCGGCGAGGACCGCGAGCACGAAGCGGCCCGAGAACATCGAGGGCGGCAGCACCGGGGCGACGGCGCGCTTCTCGTGCCGCAGGAAGAGCGTCGCGAAACCAGCGCATCCGGCGAGCAGGACGCCGGCGAGCCAGACGGTGGAGTCGTCGGCGAGCTGGTGGACGCCGAGCAGGAAGCACGCGATGGCGGAGCCGCCGGTCAGGGCGCCGACGAGGTCGAACGCGCTGCGGGCAGGCGGCGTGTGCGGCAGGGCCACGAGCACGAGCACGCTCGCCAGGGCGCCGATGGGCACGTTGATCAAGAACAGCCACGGCCACGACAGGTTGGCCAGGATCACGCCGCCGAGCGCGGGGCCCGCCGAGATGCCGAGCGCGACGATCATCGCGTTCAGGCCCAGGATCGACCCCAGCCGCGCCGGCGGAAAGAGCTGGCGGTAGGTGGGGATCACCACGGCGAACAGGAGCGACGCGGCCGCGCCCTGCAGCACGCGGCTCGCCACGAGCGCCTCCAGCGACGGCGACAGCGCGCAGAAGAGCGACGCCAGGGTGAAGACCGGCGTGCCGATCAGGAACAGGCGCTTGCGGCCGAGCTGGTCGGCGAGGCCGATCGCGAGCGGCAGGCAGCAGGCGACGGCGAGCAGGAACGCCGTGGCCACCCACACGGCGTCGCCGGCGGTGACGTGCAGATCGCCGGCGAGCTGCGGCAGGGCGACGTTCACGATCGACGCGTCGATGTTGGCCATCAGCATCGAGAGCAGGAGGCCGACGAGTGCGACGGTGCGCCGGGCGGCGCCGATCTCGAACGTGCCCGAGACGCCGCCGACGACGGGGATCGGCGTGGTCGAGGTGCTCACAGCGCGGCCTCCGCGGAGACGAGGGCGCGGCAGCTGCCGCGGTCGATGAACTCGGCGGGCAGGTCGACGACGCGCGGGGCCGTGGGAGCCGTGCCGCGGAGGCGGCCGACGACGAGCTCGACCGAGTGGAACGCGAGCTGGTCGAGCGGCTGGCGCACGGTGGACAGCGGGGGGTCGAGCAGTTCCAGCCACGGATTGTCGTCGAACGCGATGACAGAGAGGTCGGCAGGAACTCGAGTGCGCAGCTGCCTCAGCCGCAGCAGCGCACTCTGCACCTGCGCGGTGTTCGCCACGATGAGGGCTGTGGGTGGGGCGTCCAGGCCGAGCAGATCGCTGACGGCATCCGCTCCTCCCGTGCCGCGGTAGGGCACATGCCGCAGCAGCTCGGCGTCGACCGGGACGCCGGCGGCGCGGAGTGCGTCGACGTGGCCGTCCTGCCGCTGGCGGCCGGCGGACGTGTGCCCGGGGCCCGAGATCATGCCGATGCGCCGGTGACCGAGGTCGAGGAGCCGGCGGGTGGCGGTCGCCGCGGCCTCGGCGTTGCGGATGCTGACGCTGTCGGCGCCGTCGACCTCGTCGACGGTGCGACTGACGAAGACGAGCTCGATGCCGCGGTCGGCGAGCTTGCGCCACTGCTCGGGGTTCTCGCCGGTGGGGGCCGCGATGACGCCGCCGACGGAGCGGTCGAGGAGGGAGGTCAGCAGATCGGCCTCGAGGTAGGGGTCTTCCTGGGTCGTCATCAGGACGACCTGGATGTCGTGCGCGCGGGCCTCGGTGGCGATGCGGTCGGCGAGCCGGGCGAAGAACGGGTTCGTCAGGTCGGGCACGAGGAGCGCGACCGACGAGGCGAGGGAGCGGTTCAGGTCGCGGGCGGCGGCCCGCGGGCGGTACGACAGCGCCTCCATTGCGTCTACGACCCGCTGCCGGGTCTCGGGGGCGACGGGCCCGCCGTTCAGGACGCGGGAGACGACCGAGACGGAGACGCCGGCGTCGCGGGCGACGTCGCGGATGGTGGCGGGCTTGATCACCTGTCGATGGTACAAAAATGGAACCGGTACCACAATGCGGCAGGTGTCGAACAGGGGGTGGCCGACGGGTGGCACCCCCGCCGGGGGCACCCGCTTTAGGGGATATGCACTGGGGTACAGGCACCGGAGGATCGTCACAGCCCCGCTCGCGTCGAGGATCAGCCGCCGCGATCGGAGAAGCGGTCCCCACCACCGCGAACGATCTGCCATCCCACGTCTCGAGGACTCCGAATGCCCGAACACGCCGCCCGCCTCCCCCTCTCGAAGCGGCTGCTGAAGCCCGCCGCGATCGCCGCTGTCATCCTGCTCGGCGCTCTCGGCATGACCGAGGGGCAGACCAGCGCCGCCAAGGCCGCCGCCCTGCTCTCCTGCGATCAGAACACCGTCTACGCGATCACGGGCTCGAACGGCACCGTGCAGGGGATCAACGTGTCGAACGGCTCGACGACCGCCCTGCCGAGCTTCGGCACGGCGAACAACGCCCTCGCTATCGCCCCGAACGGCACGGCCGCCTATGCGACTGTCAATCAGGCCGCCGCTAATACCGCCGGGGCCATCACCAAGTACGACGCGGCCACGGGGAACGTCACGACAGAATCGCCCGTCAGCATCCCCGGCAACACCTTCCGCGGAGCGATCAACCCGCTGAACAGCTACTACTACTACGCGCAGGGCGGCGTCTCGGACCCTGCCGTCTACGCCTACGACACCATCAACAAGACCCCCATCGGGCTCGTGGGCCACCTGCCCGCGGTGACCGCAGGCAACGGCGACTTCGCGTTCTCGACCACCGGACAGCTGTACCTCGCGGCTGGAGCGCAGGTGCTCCGGGTCGACACGGCCATCCCCACGACCGCCGGCAACGTCTCCCTCGCCACCAGCCAGGTCACCGCGCTCCCGTCGGGCACGAACAGCCCGGGCATCGCCTTCTCGACCAGCGGGTACCTGTACGTCGCGAGCGGTACGAGCCTCCTCAAGATCGACCCGAGCTCCGGCGCCAACATGGGCACCGTCGCCATCGCGGGCAACATCCAGCCCAGCGACCTCGCGTCGTGCAACTACGCCGACAGCGTCTCGGCGAAGGCGTCCGTGAACGAGCGCTGGCAGTCGACCGACCAGTTCGGCCTCGAGGTCGACGGCGACGGCCTGCTCTACGGCAACACCGCGACGACCTCCGGCACCGCCACCGGCCTCCAGAAGGCCATCGCCGGCGCCTCGCTCGTCGTCGCCGGCCAGACCTACACGGCGAAGGAGACGGCCAAGGGCACGACCGATCTCGCGAACTACGACACGAGCTACGTCTGCACGACCAAGACCGTCGACGGCACCACCACGCAGACCCAGCCCACCCAGGGCACCTCCGCGTCGATCACCCTCGCCGCGAACTCGGCCGACGCCGACGTCTCGTGCGTCTTCACCAACACGCTCAAGGCCGTCCACTCCGTGGCCGTCGCCGACAGCTTCCACACGCCCACCGGCACGACCCTGACCGTCCCGGCCGCCGGCGTGCTCGCCAACGACACCGTCGGCACCGGCAACACCGTCGCGGTCTCGTCGCAGCCCTCGAACGGCAGCCTGACCTTCGACACGGCGACCGGCGCCTTCACGTACGTGCCCGCCGACGGCTTCGCGGGTACCGACACGTTCACCTACACCGACACGGACTCCTCGGGCACGGCCTCGACGGCCACCGTCACGATCGTCGTCGGACCCACCGCCGTCGACGACTCGGCCACGATCGGGGCTGACGACACCCTCGCCGTCGACTCCGACCACGGCGTGCTCGCGAACGACAAGGGCACCGGCCTCACCGCGGTCAAGGCCTCGGATCCGAGCCACGGCTCTGTCACCGTGAACCCCGACGGCTCGTACACGTACGAGCCGACCGCGAACTTCTCGGGTCAGGACTCCTTCACCTACACGGTCACCGACTCCGGCACCGACTCGGCGACCGGCACGGTCACCATCACCGTCACCCCGAAGGCCGTCGCCGACACCCTCCCCTCGACGACGATCAACCAGACCGCCGAGATCCCGGCCTCGACCCTCACGGGCAACGACCGCGGTACCGGACTGACGATCACCGCCGTCGGCCCGGCCGCGACCGGAACCGTCTCGCTCTCGTCGGACGGCTCGAGCATCACCTACGTGCCGAAGCCCCGCACCTCCGGAATCGACACCTTCACCTACACGGTCACCGACGCCTCGGGCACGACCAGCACGGCGACCGAGACCATCCGCATCGCCCCGACCGCGGCCGACGACACGCTGCCGTCGACCCCGGCCGGCGCACCCGAGACCATCACGAGCGCCACCCTGCTCGGCAACGACCGCGGCACCGGCCTCAGCGTCACCGGCGTGAGCTCGGCCTCCAACGGCACCGTCGCCCTGTCGACGGACGGCACCGAGGTCGTCTTCACTCCCGCCGACGGGTTCTCGGGCCCGGCCCAGTTCACCTACGAGGTCACCGACTCCTCCGGCGGAACGGCGACCGCCGTCGGCCGCCTGACCGTCGAGCCCGAGGTCGGCGCGAACGCCATGACCGCCGTCTCGGGCCAGGAGCTCAGCGTCTCCAAAGAAGACGGGGTGCTCTCCGACTCGTCCGGCAGCGGTCTCCAGGCGTCCCTCGAGACCGGGCCGCGGCACGGCGACCTGACCCTGAACACGGACGGGTCGTACACGTACACGTCCGATCCTGCGTTCTCGGGCACGGACACCTTCACCTACACGGTGACGGACAGCTCGAACGGCACCACGACGGGCACCGTGACCATCACGGTCGTGCCGTCGGCGAAGGACGACACTGTCACGCCGACCGACGCGGGCGTCACGGAGAGGATCGCGGCCGCCGACCTGACCGGCAACGACTCCGGCTCGACCCTGACGGTCGCCGGGATCACGCAGGGCCAGCACGGCCGCGTGACGCTGAACAGCGACGGCACCGTCTCGTACCGCCCCCACACCGGCTGGTCGGGCACCGACACGTTCACCTACACGCTCACCGACGGCTCCACCGTCTCGGAACCCGCCACCGTGACCATCGCCACGACGCCGGTCGCCGTCGACGACACGGTGCCGAACGCCACGGTCGGCACCGACTCGGTGATCCCCGCGGCCGACCTCACCACGAACGACAAGGGCACCGGCCTCACCATCACCAGCGTCCAGAACCCGTCGCTCGGCTCCGTCTCGCTGGACTCCGACGGCGACGTCGTCTACTCGCCGACCCCCGGGTTTTCCGGCATCTACACGTTCGACTACACGGTGACCGACGGCTCCGGCCAGAAGTCGACCGCGACGGCGACCATCACCGTCGCCCCGTCGGCCGGGCCGCTGACGGCGACCCCGACGGCCGGGACCACCGACACGGTCGCAGCCGACGACGGCCTCCTGTCGCAGGCCGACGGCTCCGGACTCTCGGTGGCGATCGCCAGCCAGCCCGACAACGGCACGGTCACGCTCGTCGGCACCGACGGCGGCTACACGTACGTGCCGGCCCCCGGCTACTCGGGCCCCGACTCGTTCACCTACACGGTGACCGACGGAAGCGGCACGTCGACCACCGGAACGGTGACCGTCACGGTGCTCCCCAAGGCCGTCGACGACACGGCGACCGCTCTCTCGGGCGTCGACACCACCATCACGACCGCGTCGCTAACCGGCAACGACAAGGGCACCGATCTGAAGGTCACCGGCGTCACGCAGCCGACCGGAGGCGCCGTCGTCGACACTGGCGACGGCGCGCTCACCTTCACGGCCGACCCGACCTTCTCGGGCACGACCACCTTCACCTACACCGTCTCCGACCCCACCGGCGGAACCGCGACGGCCACCGTCACGGTCCAGGTCGCCCCCGTGGCCAAGGCCGACTCGGGCACCACGCCGGCCGGCACGAAGCTGACGGTCGCCAAGGCCGACGGCCTCCTCGCGAACGACTCCGGCGCGGGTCTCACCGCCGCGCTGGCCACGTCCGCCGCGCACGGCACGGCCGCCGTCGCCTCCGACGGCAGCTGGACCTACCAGCCGACCGGCTCGTTCTCGGGTACCGACTCCTTCACCTACTCGGCGACGGACTCCTCGGGCACGATCCGCACGGCGACCGTCAAGGTCACGGTCACCCCGAAGGCGGTCGCCGACGCCTACACGACCGCTGCCGGAGTACCGGTCCACCGCGACGCGAAGGGCGTCCTCGCCAACGACATCGGATCGACCCTGACCGTCACCGGCGTCGCCACGACGACCTCCGCCGGCTCGGTCGTGACCACCCCCGCGGGCGGCACCGTCACCATCAAGGCCGACGGCACGTTCGACTACACGCCGGCCGCCGGGTTCTCGGGAGCCGACACCTTCCCCTACGCGATCACCGACGGCTCGCACCAGACCGTCGCCGCGAACGTGGTGGTCACGGTGACTCCGGTCGCCGTCGACGACGCATTCGAGACGGGCGCAGGAACTCCGCTGGCCATCGGCGCGACCGACCTCACCGGCGACGACCTCGGCACCCACCTGGCCGTCACCGCCACCGGGACTCCGAAGCACGGCACCCTGGTCCCGGCGACGAGCGGCTTCACCTACACGCCTGCCGACGGCTTCTCAGGCACCGACTCCTTCACCTACACGGTGACCGACTCGTCGGGCCAGGCGGCGACGGCGACGGCTCGCATCCTCGTGGGCGTCCGCGCAGCCGACTACGCCACGGGCACAGACGCCGGCACCTCGGTGAAGAAGAGCGCCCAGAACGGCCTGCTGAAAGACGACTCGGGCACGAAGCTCGTCGCCACGCTCGACCAGGCGCCGACGCACGGCACCGTCACGGTCGACCCCGACGGCGCGTACGTCTACGTCCCCGCCCGGGGCTTCTCGGGCACCGACTCCTTCACCTACACGGTGACGGACGACTCCGGCCAGGTCCGGACGGGCGTCGTGACCATCACCGTCACGCCCCTCGCCGCCCCGAACTCCGAGAAGACGAAGGCCGGCAGGCAGCTGGTCGTCGGCGGCAGCAGGGGAATCCTCGGCAACGACTCGGGCTCCGGCCTGGTCGTGACCGGAGTCACCACCCCGTCGCACGGCGGAACCGCCGTCATCAGCGGCGCGGGCGTCCTGACCTACACGCCGGCCACCGGGTTCTCGGGCACCGAGACGTTCGACTACACGGTCACCGACACGTCCGGCCAGACGGCCACGACGACCGTCACGGTCACCGTCCTGCCGAACGCCGCCGCCGACTCGGGTGCGACGACGATGGGCCGCAGGCTCGCCGTCACCGCGGCCGTGGGGCTGCTGTCGGACGACCTCGGGACCGGCCTCACCGCCGCCCTGAAGTCGGCGCCGCACCACGGCACGGTCGCCGTTCGCCCCGATGGCTCGTACACGTACGTGCCGAAGGCGGGCTTCACCGGCGTCGACACGTTCACGTACACGGCGACCGACGCCAGCGGCCACTCGACGACGGCCACGGCGACCATCACCGTCGCCCCCGGTGCCAGCGCAGCGGATGACGCGATCACCGGCAAGCCGAACCACGCGGTCACGGTGAACCTGCTGGCGAACGACAACCCGACCTCGGGGGCGACCTTCGACCCGTCGTCGATCGGCCTTCTCGACCCGGCCACCGGCCACGTCGTCCAGTCGATCGAGATCGCCGGCAAGGGCACCTTCCGGGTGGTCGACAGCACGGTCACCTTCGCGCCGGAGCACAACTTCCACGGCGAGGCGCAGATCCGCTACCGCGTCGCCGACTCCGACGGCGTCTACGTCTCGGCCGTCATCCGCGTGACCTACCCGACGGTCGTCGCCGCGGCGATCAGCGGCTCGGCCGGAGCCGTCGCCTCGTCGCTCGCCTTCACCGGCTCGACCGGCACCGGACTCACCCTGACGGTGGGAGCCGCCGCGATGCTGCTGGGCCTCGGCCTGATCGCGGCTCGTCGCCTCCGCCGCCCGGCTCCGGGGCCGCGCCGCACCGGGGTCTAGCCTCCGCCACCCACGATCGGGACTCGCCACCACAGGCTTCTGTGGTGGGGAGTCCCGATCGTGCGTTTAACCGGGCGACGCGGTCGCACATCGCTTTCGTAAATCGTTACACAAAACCATTGACGGGCCTGTGAGTGCGATGCGACTATCGACACGCACCAAAATTGATTCGTTTCAAAACGTGTCTCTCCGCTCGTCGCATCCCGCCGGCGAGCCTCTTACAAGGAGGTAAGAATGTTTCGACGTACCCAGAAGGGCGCGGCTCCCCGAGTCGCTTCCCGAGCGGTGAAGGCAGCAGGACTGGGCGGCGCCGCCGTCCTCCTGCTCTCGCTCACCGCGTGCTCGGCCGGCGGCGGCGGCGGATCGAGCGATGGCCCGGTCACCATCACGTTCCTCACCGACAACGCTCCCGCCAGCAGCACGTCGGGCCAGGCGCTCATCAAGGCCTTCGAGAAGGACAACCCGAAGATCACGGTCAAGCTCGACTCGCGCCCGCAGGGCACCGACGGCGACAACCTCATCAAGACGCGCCTGTCGACCGGCGAGATGGCCGACGTCTTCACCTACAACTCCGGCTCGCTCTTCCAGGCGCTGCACCCCGACAACACGCTCGCCGACCTCTCGGACCAGAGCTGGGTGAAAGACCTCACGCCCGAGTTCAAGACGACGGTCAGCACGTCCAAGGCCACGTACGGCGCCCCCTTCGGCACCTCGTTCGGCGGCGCGGTCATGTACAACAAGGCCGTGTACAAGAAGCTCGGCCTCGACGTCCCGCAGGACTGGGCGACGTTCATGAGCAACAGCGACAAGATCAAGGCCGCCGGCATCACCCCGATCATCCAGACCTACGGCGACACCTGGACCAGCCAGCTGTTCGTGCTCGGCGACTTCGCCAACGTGACCTCGCAGCAGGAGGACTGGGCCAGCCAGTACACGAAGAACAAGGAGCGCTACGTCGACCAGCCGGCGTTCGCGTCGTTCCAGCACCAGCAGGAGGTCTACGACAAGGGCTACCTGAACAAGGACTTCGCCTCGGCCACCCAGGTCGCCGGACTCAAGATGCTCGCCACCGGCGAGGGCGCCCAGTACCCGATGCTGACCAACGCCATCGCGACGATCCAGCAGAACAACCCGGACGACGTGAACGACATCGGCGTCTTCGCGCTGCCGGCGCAGAACGCCTCCGACACCAAGATGACCATCTGGGAGCCGGGCGGGGCCTACATCCCGAAGACGACGGAGGGCGGCAAGCTCGCCGCCGCGAAGAAGTTCGTGGCGTTCATGAACTCGTCGGCCGGCTGCGAGATCCAGAACACGACGATCGCACCGTCAGGGCCCTACGCGACCAGCGCCTGCACGCTCCCGAGCGACGTGGCGCCCGTCATCACCGACCTCCAGAAGTACGTGGATGACAAGAAGGTGGCCCTCGCTCTCGAGTTCCTGAGCCCCATCAAAGGACCGAACCTCGAGAAGATCACGGTCCAGGTCGGCTCCGGCATCAGCTCGGCGGCGACCGGCGCCAAGCTGTACGACGCCGACGTGAAGCAGCAGGCGCAGCAGCTGGGCGAGCCCGGCTGGTGACCCGCCGCTAGAGAACCGACCCCGCGCGGGCGGCGGCGACCCCGCCGCCCGCGCACCCCCGCTTGTGCACCACCGCAAAGGAGCGCTGATGACCGCAACACTGACCACGCCGGCTGCGCCGCCGACACCGACGACCACGCGCCCGCCCCGCGGGCGGAAGCGGGGCCTCAGCACGGGCCGCACGTACCCCTCGTGGTTCTACATCCCGGCGACGGCCCTCTACGTGGTGCTGTTCGCCGTCCCGACGTTCGCGTCGTTCTACTTCGCCCTCACGCGCTGGACCCTGTTCGACATCACGTTCATCGGGTTCCAGAACTTCGTGCAGTTCTTCCAGGACCCCCAGCTGACCCAGGGCTTCATCCACACGTTCGAGTACGGCTTCGTCACCAGCGCCGCCAAGGTCGTGATCGGGCTGGCACTAGCGCTCCTGCTCACCTCCCCGGTGCTCGGCCGCGGCTACCTCCGGGCCGTCGTGTTCTTCCCGGTGCTCGTGTCGACCATCGGCATCGGCATCACGTTCAAGGCGCTGCTCGACCCGTTCCACGGCATCGTCAACAGCGTGCTCGGCACCCTGGGCCTGCCCCAGCCCGGCTGGCTCACCGACCCGGCCCTCGCGCTCTGGTCGGTCGCCGCGGTCGACGTCTGGAAGGGCGTCGGCATCGCCACCCTGATCTTCATCGCCGGAATCGTGGCGATCCCCCAGGAGTACGTCGAGGCCGCGAAGGTCGACGGCGCCAGCGCCTGGCAGGTGTTCAAGTCGGTCACGCTGCCGCTGTCGCGCCCGGCGATGGGCACGGTCATCATCCTGTCGCTGATCGGCGGCCTGCGGTCGTTCGACCTGATCTGGGCCATGACCGGCGGTGGTCCCGGCTTCACCTCCGACGTCATCGCGTCGGTCATCTACAAGCAGTACCAGTCCGGGTTCTACGGGCTGTCGACAGCGGGCAACGTCGTGCTCTTCGTGGTCGTGACGGCGATCATGATCCCGGTGTCGCGGCTGCTGAACCGAGGGGAGAAGGAGTCATGAGACGCGCACGCATCCAGAAGTGGACGGTCGGAACCATCGCGATCGTCGTGTCGTTCGTGGTCTTCCTCGTGCCGTTCGCCTTCGTGGTGCTCCAGGCGGCGAAAGACCCCGCCGAGGCCGCCGACCTGTCGTTCTCGCTGCCGACGAACTGGCAGATCTGGCAGAACCTCACCGCTGTGCTGCAGTCGAACGACGGCGTCGTCGTGCGCTCGTTCATCAACAGCGGCATCCTCACCGTGTTCAGCGTCGCGCTCATGGTCGTCGTCGCCGCGATGGTGGGCTACGTCCTGCAGCGCAAGCCGTCGCGGATGAACGGCGTCATCAACTTCTTCGTGCTGGCCGGCCTCATCGTGCCGCCCGCGGTCGTCCCGACCATCTGGGTGATGCAGGGCCTCGGCATCTTCAAGACGCTGCCCGGCATGATCCTGATCGAGGCGACATTCGGGCTCTCGTTCTGCATCCTGCTGTTCCGGGCCTTCGTCGCGACGATCCCGCGCGAGCTCGACGAGGCGGCCGTGCTCGACGGCTCCGGGCCGATCCGGCTGTTCTTCTCGGTCGTGCTGCCGCTGCTCAAGCCGGTCGTCATCACGGTGATCCTGGTGCAGTCGGTCGCGGTGTTCAACGACTTCGCGGGCCCCCTGTACTTCCTGCCGGGAGCTGACAATTCGACGGTCCAGCTGACGCTCTACAACTTCCAGAGCCAGACTCTGAGCCAGTACAACCTCCTCTTCATGGACGTGCTGCTGATCACCATCCCGCCGCTCATCCTCTACATCTTCTTCAACCGCCAGATCGTCGCCGGCATGACCTCCGGCGCAGTGAAGGGCTGACCCGTGACCCCTCAGACAGAACCGACCACGCACACAGAAAAGGACAGCATGACCTCGAACGCATCCGCCTCCTGGACGGCGCAGATGATCGCGCCCGACGCCGACCTCCGCGGGGCACCGCTGCTCCGCACGGAGTTCACGCTCGACGAGGGGCACGGCGCCGTGACTCGCGCCGAGCTCCGCCTGTCGGCGCTCGGCATCGTCGAGGCGTTCCTCGGCGGCGAGCCCGTCTCGCCCGACCTGCTGACGCCCGGCTGGTCGAGCTACGAGTGGCGCGTGCGCTACCAGACCTACGACGTCGCCGCGCAGATCCGCGAGACGACCGTCCTCGGTCTCGCCCTCGGCAACGGCTGGTACCGCGGCCGCCTCGGCTGGTCGGGCGACGGCGGCTGGTACGGCGACGAGGCCGCGGCGTTCGCCGAGCTCGAGATCGAGTTCGAGGACGGCCACGTGCAGCTCGTCGTCACCGACGACACCTGGACGGCCGGCGCCTCGACGACCACCCACAACGACCTCTACGACGGTCAGGACATCGACGCGCGCCTCGCCCGCACCGACTGGCTCGAGGTGGGCTTCGACGGATCGGGCTTCGCGGGCACGCACGCCGTCGAGTTCGACCTCGGCAAGCTCGAGCCCTACATCGGGCCCTCGGTGCGCCCGACGCAGGAACTCGCCGTCACCGAGGTCATCACGACCCCGAGCGGCGCCACCGTCCTCGACTTCGGCCAGAACCTCGTCGGCTGGCTCCGCGTCAACGTCACCGGCCCTGCCGGCACCGTCGTCACTCTGCGGCACGCCGAGGTGCTCGAGAACGGCGAGCTCGGCGTGCGCCCGCTCCGAACGGCGAAGGCGACCGACCGTTTCACCCTCTCGGGCGGCGCCGACGTCTTCGAGCCGACGTTCACCCTGCACGGCTTCCGCTACGCCGAGGTCGACGGCTGGCCCGGCGAGCTCGACCCGGCGGCCATCACCGCCGTCGTCATCGGCTCGGAGCTCGTCCGCATCGGCGAGTTCACCACCAGCGACGCCGATCTGAACCAGTTCCACGAGAACGTCGTCTGGGGCATGCGCGGCAACTTCGTCGACGTGCCGACCGACTGCCCGCAGCGCGACGAGCGTCTCGGCTGGACCGGCGACATCGCCGCGTTCGCTCCGACGGCGTCCTTCCTCTACGACGTGGGTGCCTTCCTCGGCGACTGGCTCGTCGACCTCGAGCGCGAGCAGGAGCACCACGACGGGATCATCCCGTTCGTCGTGCCCGACGTGATCAAGTACATGCCGAAGATCGGCGCGTTCCCCGATCCCGACTCCACCGCCGTCTGGAGCGACGCGGGCGTCTGGGTGCCGTGGACCCTGTACCAGGCCTATGGCGACGAAATGGTCCTGCGCACGCAGTGGAGCTCGATGGCGTCGCACGCCCGTCGGGTCAAGTCCCTGCTGTCGCCGGCCGGCGTCTGGGACACCGTGTTCCAGTTCGGCGACTGGCTCGACCCCGACGCGCCGCCGGAGAACCCGGCCGCCGCCAAGGCCGACACCGGCGTCGTCGCGACCGCCTGCGCGTACCGCACCGCGACGCTCGTCGCCGAGTCGGCCGCGATCCTCGGGCTGACCGCCGAGGAGGCCGAGTTCCGCGCGATGGCGGACGACCTGCTGGCGGCCTTCCACGCGGCCTACATCGACGAGAGCGGGGTGATCCTGAGCGACTGCACCACCGTGTACAGCCTCGCCATCGTCTTCGGGATCGTCGAGGGGGAGCTGCTCGAGTTCGCCGGCAACCGGCTCTCCGAGCTCGCGGCCGAGAGCGGCTACACGATCTCGACGGGCTTCGCCGGCACGCCGTTCATCACCGACGCCCTCACCCAGACCGGCCACCTCGACGACGCCTACCGCCTGCTGCTGCAGAAGGCCTGCCCGTCGTGGCTCTACCCCGTCACCATGGGCGCGACCACCATCTGGGAGCGCTGGGACTCCATGCTCCCCGACGGCAGCATCAACCCCGGCGAGATGACTTCGTTCAACCACTACGCGCTCGGCGCCGTCGCCGACTGGATGCACCGCGTCGTCGGCGGTCTCTCGGCGACAGCCCCCGGCTACTCGGAGGTGCTGATCGCGCCGCAGCCCGGCGGCGGGCTGACCTCGGCGGCGACGTCGCTGGTGACTCCGCACGGCCGGATCGCGGTGTCGTGGACCCTGGACGGCGAGACGCTGACGGTGGAGACGGACGTGCCCGCGGGCGTGTCCGGCACGCTGCGGCTGCCGGGCGCCGCCGACCGGCCCGTCGTCGAGGGGCATGACGTGGTGACGGCCGACGTTCCTGCGCCGGTGTCTGTCTGAGGCTCGGCTTCTGAGACCCCGGTATCCGCCGCACCTGGCGGATGCCGGGGTCTCGGCGTGGCGTGCCGGTCGAGGAGCTACGAGCGGGGCGGGCGGGTCGACGTGCCGACCCGGAGGCGCGGCTCGATCAGCAGCTGCTTCGACTCGGTGCGGCCGGCGAGGCGCTCCAGCAGGAGGGTGACGGCGGTCGCGCCCATCTCGTGGCCGCGCTGGTCGACGGTCGTGAGCGAGACGGCGGGGTGGGCCGTCATCGGGATCCCGTCGTACGAGGCGAGCGAGATGTCGTCGTGCGTGAGCCCGGCGTCGAGGATGGCGCGCTGCACGCCGAGGGCGATGGAGTCGTTGCCGGCGAAGATCGCGGTCGGGAGCTCGTCGCCGCTCTGCCGGGCATCGCGGAGCAGCGTCATGGTGGTCGCGTACGCCTCGTCGTCGTTGGCCCCGGTGCGGATCACCCGTGCGGAGCGGTCGAGACCGGCCGCCGCCATGGCCGCGTGATAGGCCTCGTAGCGGACCGCGTGGGGGGTGAGCGAACCCGCCGCGGTGACGGCCGCGCCGTGGGTGAGGTGGGCTATCCGACGGTGGCCGAGGTCCCGGAGGTGCTCCATGACGAGCCGGGTTCCGAGTGCGTCGTCGCTCGCGAGGGTGTCGTACGCGGCCGTCTCGTCGTGTCGACCCAGCATGACGATCGGCATCTGGCGCGACAGGCGGGCCAGCCACGCGGTGCCGACGAGCGGCGAGATGGCGACGAGGCCGTCGACCTGGCGGTCGGCAAGGGCCTCGAGGGCGCGGAACTCGAGAGCGTCGGCCGACATGGCGGGAGCGACGACCAGCTGGTACGGGGAGTCGGCGAGGGCGGCCATCGCCCCGCCGATCAGGACGTTGAAGAACGGGTTGCTGTCGCTCGGCATCTCGAGGCCGATCGTGAAGCCCGAGCCGCGCATGGCCCGGGCGGTGGCGCTCGGCCGGTAATCGAGGGCGTCGATCGCGGCCGTGACCCGCTCGCGCATGCCGGGGCTGACCCCGTAGGCGTTGCGGATGACCTTCGACACGGCCGAGTGCGAGACGCCGGCCAGCCGCGCGACGTCGCGGATCGTGGCCTTGCCCGGCGGGGTCGCGCTCAGAGGATCGCCGCTCGCCGACATGGCTCCACTGTACTGTCGCGCGGGGGTCGAAGTGCCTCTGTCCACCACCCCGGTCGGCCCCGTAGGTTCGAGGTATGGAACACCTCGTCTACCTGCTCGCCGCGATCGTGACGGTCGTCGTGCTCTCGGGTCTGGTGGGCGGTCTGGCGGCGTTCGTGGTGGCGATGCGCCAGCCGTCGGGCGCGGCCTCGCGCGGCGAACGTCCAATCGCGGCTGTCTCCCGCCCCGCCACCCCGCCGCTGGCGGACGCTCGCCGCCCGGAGTAGCTCAGCGGCGGCCGGCGCGGCGTCGCTTCCGCGCCATCACCACGCTGGCGCCGGCGGCCATCACCACGCTGGCGCCGGCGGCCATCACCACGCTCGGTGCGAGAGCGCCGGGCAGCACGCCGGGCATGAACTGCGCGGCGACGATCACCGCGCCGACCGTGGTCCCCATCAACGCGGCAGCCCTTCCGAGAATACTCATTCTGAACATCATATCCGAGAGCGAGTGCCGCGAGCGCTAGTCGAGCAGGCCGTTGTCGTGCGCGTAGACGACGAGCTGCACGCGATCGCGCAGCCCGAGCTTGCCCAGCACGGCCGACACGTGCGACTTGACCGTCGACTCGCTCACGTACTCGTGGGTCGCGATCTCCGAGTTCGAGAGCCCGCGGGCGGCGAGCGTGAACACGACGCGCTCGCGCGCGGTCAGGTGCAGGAACTCGACGGGGCTGGGCCCCTTCGCCGGGGTCTGCGCCGCCTCGACGTCGGCGCTGAACAGCTGGCCGAGCTCATCGGGCGCGAGGACAGCGCTGCCGGCATTCACCGCCCGGATCGCCGCCGTCAGGAATGCCGGCGTGCTGTCCTTCAGCAGGAAGCCGCTGGCGCCGCGCCGGATCGCGGTCGCGGCCGCGGCATCGAGCGCGAACGTCGTCAGCACGATCACGCGCGGCGGCCGCTGCGGTCCGCCGGGGCCGAACAGGGCGCCGACGGTCTCGACGCCGTCCATCACGGGCATGCGCATGTCGAGAAGCAGGATGTCGGGCTGCGTCGCGGCGATGACGTCGAGGCCCTCGCGGCCGTTGCCGGCCTCGCCCACCACCTCCATGTCGTCTTGCGCGTCGAGCGCGACGCGGACGCCGCCGCGGAACAGCTCCTGGTCGTCGACGAGGACGATGCGGATCATGGGGACTCCTCGGTGGGGTGGGGAAGGGGGATCCGCGCTCGCGCGGTGAACGTTCCGTCGACCGCCTCGGCCTCGAGGCTGCCCCCGACGGCGGAGACCCGGGCCTGCATGCCCTTGAGCCCCGTGCTCGGGACGCCGGTCGCGGCGGCCGCGTCGACGCGCAGCCCTCCGCCCGGGGTGGTGGGCGGCTCGTCGAGCACCTCGTTGTCGACCTGCAGGACGACGTCGCTCTGCCGCCACGTCTCGGCGAACGCGATCGGGCGACCGGGGGTGCCGTGGCGGAGGGCGTTGGCGAGCATCTCCTGGGCGACGCGGCGCACGACGAGCGCGCGGGCGGGGTCGGGCTGGCGCACGGCGCCGCGCACGGTGTGCTCGACGGTGACGCCGGCGGCGCGCACCTGCTCGAGCAGAGCGGCGAGGTCGTGCGGCTCGTCGGCGCCCCCGCCGCTGCTGGCCGTGCCGCTCAGCACCTCGCGCACCTCGCCGAGCGAGCGGCGGGCGGTGTCGGCGATCGTCGCCGTGACGGTGCGGATGCGGGCGGTGTCGTCGATGAACTGAACGGAGTCGGCCTGCGCGATGATGACGGCGAGCGAGTGGCCGACGATGTCGTGCACGTCGCGCGCCATCGCGGCGCGGACCCGCTCGGCCTGTGCGACGCCCTGAGCCTCGACGGCCTCGGTCTGGGCCAGCACGGCCTCGGTCTGCGCCTTGGCCGCCTGGGTCTGGGCCTGGAGGCGGAGATCGGACTCCGAGCTCCGCGAGCGGAACGCGCGGACGGTGAGTCCGGCGAGCCAGGCGAAGCCGAGGACGCCGATCGGGGCGAGCAGGGCCGCGATCGCCTGCCACGGCGAGCCGTCGAGGAAGAGCGTGAAGCGGGTGCCGGTGCGCGACAGGTAGACCGAGGCGATGCTGCCGCCGACCACGGCCGAGATGAACGAGGCGAGCAGCACGGCTCGGCTGCCGCGACTCGCCGCCGCGTAGATGACGAGCACGAGAGCCACGGTCGTGACGTTCGGCCGCTCGTTGCCGTAGACCTGGAAGGCCGCCATGACCCAGATCAGGATCAGAGCCCAGCCCGGAAAGACGCGGCGCAGGGCGACGGCGGCCACGGCGAGCAGGGCGGTGCCGGCAGTGGGGCTGTTGAGCTGGATCCCGAAGTTCACGAGGCTCAGCACGAAGAGGACGGCTCCGACGGTGAGGTCGGTGTAGAAGGCGCGCGAACGGAACCGGTCGGCGATCGACGTCTCCATGCGGTCCTCTCCGGTTCGTCCGCGCGCGACCGCACGGACACTCCATCCTCGCGGATTCGAGAACGCCGGGCTTAGTCCGGCAGGCGGAGATGGGTCGTGAGGATTCGTCCTCCCGGCCGATTGACCCCCATGTGACATATCGTACTGTGGTGGACGGCTCCACTCGCGGGCCACGATCACGAGGGGTTTCCGATGAGCACCGCCGCAGAACTCACGGTCGACGCTGACGCAGTCGCCCGCAACACGCGCCTCTTCGCCGAGCGCGCCCACGGCCACCTGATGGCCGTCCTCAAGGCCGACGCGTTCGGCCACGGCGACCTGGCCCGCGTCGCAACCGACAACGGCGCGAGCTGGCTGGGCACGACGTCGCTCGCCGACGCGCACGACCTCCGCGAGCGGGCCCCGGGCACGCCGATCCTGAGCTGGCTCAACCCCGTCGATGCCGACTGGGGCGGGGCGGTGGTGGCGGGGATCGACGTGGCGGTCCCCACGGCCGAGCACCTGCACGCTGTGTCGCGGGCGGCGGCCGCTGCAGGCGGCATCGCGCGGATCCACCTCCACATCGACCTCGGCATCAACCGCGACGGGGCCGCGCGCTCCGACTGGGCCACCCTCTGCGAGCTGGCCGCGCTGCACGAGCGCACTTCCGGCCGGGTGCGCGTCGTCGGCATCATGGGCCACCTGTCGTCCGCCGACGCTCCCAGCTCACCCGAGAACGCGCGCGAGCGGATGCTCTTCGACAACGCGGTGCGCGTCGCGCGGGCGAGGGGGCTGCGACCGGTCGTCCGGCATCTGGCCGCCAGTGCGGCGACCCTCACCCAGCCGGAGGCGCTGTACGATCTCAGCCGCGTGGGCGCCGGCCTCTACGGCATCGATCCGTCGCGGACCACGAGTTTGCACCCCGCGCTGACGCTCACCGCGCCGATCGTCTCGGTCAAGCGCGTGGGTGCGGGTGCCGGGGTCGGCTACGCGCACACCTGGTCGACCTCCCGTCCGACCTCGCTCGCGCTCCTGCCGGTCGGCTACGGCGACGGCCTCCCTCGCACGGCGTCGGGCCGAGCCTGGGTGCAGGTCCGCGGTCGGCGTCGTCCGGTGGTGGGCCTCTTCTCGATGGACCAGGTGGTCGTCGACGTGGGCGACGATCCCGTGATGGCGGGTGAGACTGCGACGGTGTTCGGCCCCGGCGACCACGGCGAGCCGACCGTGCGCGAATGGGCGGACTGGTCGGGCACCATCGACCACGCGATCGTGGTCGGCATCGGCGCGCGAGTCACCCGTCGAACCGTCGGCCTGGCGGAGGTCTCGGCGTGAGCCGGGCAGAGGGCGTGAGCCGCGCGGGCGGGCTGCTCCGACTCGCGGTCATCGGCGGTGGCGAGAACTCCGAGCACGACGTGTCGCTCGCGTCGGCGGCCGGTGTCGCGTCGGCGGCGATCGAGTGCGGCTTCACCGTCGTCGGCCTGACGATCGGCCGCGACGGCACCTGGGCGACGGCGGCGGGCGCTCCCATCGGCGTCGAGGACGCCGTCCGGATCCTGCGCTCCTGCGACGTCGCCTTCCCCGCGCTCCACGGCGTCAACGGCGAGGACGGCCTGCTCGCCGCCTTCCTGACGGCGATCGGCGTGCCGTACGTCGGCTCCGACATGCCGGCCGGCGTCCTGGGAATGGACAAGTGGGTCACCAAGCTGATCGCCGAGGCTGTCGGTGTCGCGACCGCCCCGGGTGTGCTCGTCCGCGCAGGAACCCGACCCTCCTCCGCCCTGCCCGCCGTCCCGGTCGTGGTGAAGCCCGTCGCCGCCGGCTCGAGCCACGGGGTCACGTTCGTCGCCGACGCCGCCCTGATCGACCTGGCCGTGGTCGCCGCCCTGGAGCACGACGACCGGGTGCTCGTCGAGAAGGCCGTCGTCGGCCGCGAGGTCGACATCGCCGTGATCGAGCGGGCTGACGGCGCCCTCACGGTCAGCCCTCCGCTCGAGATCGACCTGGGGGGCGAGGACGTCTTCGGGACCGAGCGGAAGTACGGGGGGACGGCGCGGTTCGCCGTTCCTGCGCCCGTGAGCGACTCGGTGCGCGTCGAGATGGAGAGCGCGGCACGGACGCTGTTCCGGGCGCTCGGCTGCCGCGGCGTCGCGCGCTTCGACTTCTTCGTGACCGATTCGGGCATCGTGCTGAACGAGGTCAACACGATGCCGGGGTTTACCGCGCAGTCGCAGGTGCCCCAGATGTTCGAGGCGGCGGGCTGGAGCTACGCGCGTCTCGTGGGGGAGCTCGTCGAGGTCGCGCTAGCCGGCGCCGTCGTCCGCCGTGTCGGGGGTTAATCGACGAGATCGCAGCAGCGGCGCCCGGAGGCGACCACTGCTGCGATCTGGGTGAAGAGTCGGCTGGCGACTAGCGCGAGACGCTGCGGCGTCCGCTGACGCGCAGGTAGATCACGAGCACGATGATCGCGCCGATGATGGAGCCGACGATGCCGGCGGGCTGGAAGAAGCCGTCCGAGGCGTCCTTGTGGAAGATCAGGTAGCCGATGAAGCCCCCGACGAACGATCCGATGATGCCGAGGAGGATCGTCATCGGGATCGAGATGTTCTGCTTGCCCGGGACGACGAGACGTGCGACCGCGCCGGCGATGAGGCCGATGACGATGAGGCTGATGATGAGGCCGAGCATGGTGTTCTCCTTGTGGGGGCTTGGGGGCCGCTCGGGAAGTAGCGACTCATCAACGAAACACTCAGGAACGGCCCAGCGCCCGATTTCGTGAGGGGATGGCCGCTACGCGGACATCAGGCGTATCCTTCCGGCCGCACGTGTGCTGCCGAGCTCATTCGCCGTGCCCGGCGAGGCCGAGAGACAGGGTGACGACCGCGCTGGCGCGTTCTCGAGGAAGCGGATCGTCCGTGGCGATGATGACCAGAGCACCTGCCGCCGCCGCTGTCTCGATGGCGGTCCAGACGAGTTCCGCCGTGGCCTCGTCGAGCTCGCTGGTCGGATCGTCCACGACGATCACGCGAGGGGTCCCGATGAGGGCACGGGCCAGGGCCACTCGCTGCTGCTGTCCTCCCGAGAGCTGCTCGACGAGGTTGTGCCAGCTCGCCGGCGGCAGGCCGAGTGACGCGAGAAGCCGCTCGACGTCTGTGACGACAGGAGGCGTCGAATGCGATCGACCCCTGGCCGTGCGATGCCCGTCAGCGGATGCGAAGAGCCGGACTGCGACGTTCTCCACGGCCGTCAGGCCTCCGAGGAGCTCGTGACGCTGCGCGAGAATCCCGGCCTCGCCGAGGCGGGGCGGAGAACCGTCGATGAAGGCGCGTCCCGCCGAGGGCATCCGGGAGCCCGTCAGGACCTCGAGCAGGGTGGACTTGCCGCTGCCGGCGCCGCCCGTGACGACGACGAGATCGCCGGAACCCGCTTCGAGCGTCACCGGGCCGATGCGTCGCGACGGCCCCAGCACGATCTCGACCGCGTCGAGACGGAGGGTGACAGGGCTCACGGGGTCACCTCGTCGCGCTGCAGGTTCAGCACGAGTTCGCCGGGGGCCGTCTCGGCCACCGAGACGAACGAGCCGGCCGGCCAGCGGTCGCGGAGCTCGGCGGGCAGCTGGACCGAGCCGTCGACGCCGACCACGGCAAAGCGCCCGCGATCAGAGGCCTCCTCGCCGATCCGGCCGTCGCGGAGGTGGATCATGCGCTGCATCCGGGCAGCGACCTGCTCGTCGTGCGTGACGATGAGCGTGGCGGTGCCCTCGGCGCTCGCGGTCTCGACGAGCACGTCCAGGAGGTGATCGCGGGAGGCGTCGTCGAGCTGGCTCGTGGGCTCGTCGGCGACGAGCAGGCGCGGCCGACCCGCCATCGCGACCGCGAGCGCGACGATCTGCTGCTCCGACGGGCTCATCGCAGAGACCGGTCGACGGTCGCGATGCAGGTCGCTCGACCGCAGCACCCGTCGGCCGAGACGCACGTCTCCGCGTTCGGCGCCGCGCAGGGCCCACGCGAGGTTCGCGTCCGAGTCTTCGTGCAGGAGCAGGTTCGTGGACGCGCCCTGGAGCATCAGCCCGAGGGTCGACCGGCGCACGTGCGCCAGCTCGCGTTCCTTCGCCCTCCCGATGTCGGCGCCGAACACCACGACGCGACCGGCCGACGGTCGGAGGATTCCGGCGACGATGGCCATGAGCGTCGACTTGCCCGACCCGGACGGCCCGAGGAGGGCGATCCGCTGCCCCTCCTCGACGACCAGGTCGATGCCTCGGAGGGCCGCGACGTCGGTGTCGGCCTCGCGGTAGACGTGCACGAGGCCCTCGCAACGGAGGGCGGCGGGGGCGGTTCGGCGGAGGGTCTCAGTCATCGCGACGACCGCCCCACGGCGCCGACCTCGAGCCGGGCGCCGACTGCGGAGCCACCCGCTGCGAGGAGCAGGGTTCCGGCGACAAGCGCGATGAGGGGCAGGACAGCCGGCGAGAAGTCGGGTGGCGGCGTGGCACCGTCTCCGGCGAGGAGCGGCAGCCGCGAGATCGTCAGGGCAAAGGCGGCGAGGCCGCTCACCGTGCCGAGGACGATCCCGCCGGCCACGGGAGTCAATGCCTCGAGCAGGAGAAGGCCTCTCAGCTTCTGCGGGGAGATGCCGGCGTCGAGAAGCGACTGCCAGTCCGAGCGTCGGCCGGCGCTTCCGATGATGCGGAGGGCCGCCGCCGCTACGAGCGTCAGCAGAAGTGCCGCCGCGCCGATCGGGAGGCCCGCGAGGGCTGCCCGCGGGTGAGCTTCCCGGACGTCTGCCGTGACAACGTCAGAGAGGTGCGTGACGGAGGTGACGCGGATGCCCTCGGAACGGAGCGCAGTCAGCACCGCGGGGTGCTGACCGGGAGACAGCCACACCTCGTCGTGGCCGACCCGCGAACCGGAGTCGGAGATCCTGCTGGCCGTCTCCAGATCGATCAGGGCGCCGGTGTCCAAGAGGCGTGGAAGGGCTCGGGCCCGGCCGATGACTGTCAGCACGCGAGGGCTGAGGTCGGGGGCGACCCCCTGGACTCCGTCGGGGACGCCCGGGTAGTCCTGGACGCGGGTTCTGCCGCCGAGGAGAGCGGGAAGGGGATCCGGGGCGTCCCGAGGCATCGCGCTGACCGTGTTTCCGCCGTCGAAGTCGGAGAACTGCAGCCGGAGTCCGGTCACCGCCGCCGGCCCGTCTCTGCCCTGGGAGATCCGGACGGAGGCCTGCTGCTGGCTGTCGGTGCGGTCGCCGATGCGATTGCGCCACTGCGAGGGGACGAGCCACCTGGCGAGCTCGGAGACGTTCTGCCGGTCGGTGGAGACGCCGGTGACGGTGAGTTCGTACCCGAACGGCAGCGGGTCGGCCAGAGCGCTCTCGATGCCGATCCACGCGACCCGGCAGCCTGCGGAACAGGGGAACGAGCCCGCCGGACTCACGAGAGTGCCGTTGCGAGGGGTGCCGAAGACCACGGTGTGCCAGCCGTCGGCGGCCTGGACGACGGCGATCAGGTGGAGCGTCGACGGATCCGTCTTCTGCGCCGTGACGCCCGCGCCGGCGATGCGAAGGCGGAGAGATGTCCCGTGGGCGGTGAGAGGTGCCGTTCGCTTCGGGACGAGCAGATCTCGGAAGGCCTCGGACGAGAGCCCGAGCCAGGCCGGACGAACGCGGGAGACAGCCGCGAATCGTGAGGTGTCGACGGCGATGAACCGCCCGACGCCGTTGCCCGTCGTGGAGACCTCGGCGGCCATCGCGACCTGCCCGGAGGGATCTGCGCGGCGGACGGCCTCGAGGAGGGACACGGTGCGAGGCACCTCGACTGTCAGGACGGTGTCCGCCCCGAGCGATGCGGCAGCCCGGTTCTGCTGCAGATGCACGGCGACCACGGCCACCTGCGCCGAGTACGTCGCGACTGACAACCCGAGCGACACCATCACCGCGGCCAGCAGGACGGACGGGGTGCGCCCGAGTTGACGACCGACCACGATGCCGCCGAGGGATCGCGGTGACCGACGGGACATCCTTCGGAGCACGACTATGGCGATCTGGACAGCGAGGATGCCGGTGACCACCGCTATCAGGCTCGGCGTCAGCGATGCGAGCTGCACGCCGCTGATGGTCTTCAGCCCGAGCAGTGAGTAGACGACTGCGGCTGTCAGGAGCACGGCCCCCGACTGCGCGACCAGCGCTGTGCGGCTGATGGTGCGCGGTTCGGTCGACTCGCGGAGGACGGAGGTCAGCGGCAGGCGTGCCGACCGGATGCTCGCAGCAGCCAGGGCCGCGAGCGCACCGAGGAGGGCGAGGCCCGCGGCGGCGAGGACGAGCGGGCGTATCGGCTCCACCGGCGCTCCAGGGCCGATGACGAGGTGGACGGCCTCTCGGGCCGAGAGGACGGCGAGGCCGAAGCCCGCGACGGCTCCGGCGACGAGGGCGATGCCCGGTTCCAGAAGGATCATGCCGATCCGCCGCCCCACCGGAAGACCGCGGAGCCGCGCGAGGCCCCACTCCTTGGCGCGGACTCGCCCGATCCGCTGCACCGCCAACGCGATGGCGAACCACGACAGAGCGAGGGCCTCGACGACGACGATGGCCAGGAGCGCCTCCGCAGCCCGGTGCTGGGGTCCCAGTCGCGCGATTATTCGAGGGAGCGGACTCGCGGTGTCGGTATCGGAGATCGCAGCGATGCCGTCGAGCGTCGCCCGGTGCGCTGCCGACACGTCGCGCAGCGCCCGCGGCACGTCGTCCAGGCGCAGAACATGCCGGAGCCCGCGGAGGGCGTAGCCGGTGGCTTCGAGTTTCTGAGCGTCGAACTGCGCGTCCGCGACGACGAACGAGGGCGCGTCGGATACCCCCGCGACGCCGAAGAAGGACGCCGGGTCCGACAGGAAACGGCCATTGAGCGGTCGGTCGTCGTAGATTCCCACGACCGTCACCGGCACCTGATCGTTCACGATGAAAAGGGAGAGCCTGGTCCCCAGCACCAGGCCAGCCTGACTTCCCCTCGTGTCCCTGTTCGCGGCCTGGGCCGCTTCCCGACTGACGGCGACCTCCCCGACCGCGTCCGGGCACCTGCCCTCGAGGAGGGGCGCGCCAGCGCAGTCCGTGCCGCCGCCGACCAGGCCCACCGTCGGCAGGGTGCCGCTCTCGCTCGGAGATGCGGCCTTTTCCCAGGACGACGCAGAGGTCGCGGCCGACACGGTGACGGGGTCAGACCACAGGGAGGCAGAAGAGCGGGTGAGAGCATCGACGGCGGCTTCGTAGCCGGAACTGACATCGCCGGGCCCGGAGTCCGCAGAGGCGACGAGCGTCGTCCGGCTCCCGCCGACAGGGCCGGTCGCATCCGCCAGCGTCTGCTGCTCGAGAGAGCGGAGCATCACGGGAGCGAGGGCGGAGAGCACGACGGCGATCAGTGACAGGACGAACAGGGACAGGAAAGCCGCAGGCCGTCGTCGGACGCTTCGCGCCCAGAACGGTCCTCTCATCACGCAGCTCCTTCGCCCGCCGTCCCGGCAACACTAATGCGTCGACGGCGCGGCGCAGCGAGCCGCGGCCCCGCTCGATCGGCGAGACCCCGCCTAGTTCGCGAGGATGGCCTCGATCTGGCCCATGGCGAGGGTCATGCCCTCCTTCATGCCCATGGCGATCAGCTTCTCCATGCCCTCGAGCGAGTCGAAGTGCGACACCAGCGTCATACGGGTTCCGCCGTCGGCGGGCTCGAGAGTCATGCGCATGCTCGTGATCGGCATCGTCTCGTCGGGCGTGCCGTCGCCCTCGGCGAAGCCGTCGCGAAGCTCGAGGCGGCGCGGCTCGTCGACGACCGTGATGACCCACCACCCGGGCATCGTGTCGCCCTCGGGAGAGGTCATGTGGTACGCCGTCGTCGAGCCGACAACGAGGTCGTGCTGGGTGAACGTGGCCGGGTACGTCGGCGGGCCCCACCAGCGCTCGAGCTGGCGCGGGTCGGCCCAGAGCTGCCAGACGCGCTCCGGGGTCGCGTCGAGCTGGGCGACTACGGTCATGGTGAGGTTCTCGGTGTCGTGAGTTGCATCGATGGCGAATGTCATGTGTCCGTTCCTTTCGATGGTGCGTCGGTGGATGATGCGGGTGCCGGCAGGTCCGTGGCTGGTCCGTCTTCGGCGAGGAGGGCGTTCATGCGCTGGAAGCGCTGCTTCCAGATGTCCTCGTAGCTTCTCAGGAGCTGCTCCGCTCGCTGGATGGTGCCGATGTCGCCCGACACGATCTGCTCGCGCCCGCGCCGGGCCTTGTGCACGAGCGAGGCCCTCTCGAGGACCGCGACGTGCTTCTGGACCGCCGCGAAGCTCATCTCGTAGCGGTCGGCGAGGGTCGACACGGACTGCTCGGCGCGGATCACTCGCTGCACGATGTCGCGCCGGGTGGCGTCGGCCAGTGCGTGAAAGATCCGGTCGATCTCATCCTGTGTCAGTTTTTCTACAACCATTTGGTTGCACGTTAGACCGACGACGCGTGAAGCGCAAGCACTACCGTCGGGGGATGAGCGAAACCATCCCCGTCTTCCTCGACTGCGACACCGGAATCGACGACGCCCTCGCCCTGGCGCACCTGCTCTCGCGCGACGACGTCGACCTGGTCGGCATCGGGGCGGCGAGTGGAAACGTCACGGCGGCGCAGGCGGCGGCCAACACCCTCGCCCTGCTGGAACTGGCCGGACGCACCGATATCCCGGTCGCCGTCGGCGGCGAAGACCACCGCGTCCACCCCTTCGACGGCGGAGCCCCCCACGTGCACGGGGCGAACGGCATCGGCGGGCTCGATCTCGCGGCCCCTGCCGTCACCACGGTCGAAGGCAGCGCCGCCGACCTCCTGATCGCGGCCGCCAGGGCGCACCCCGGCCGGCTCCGCGTCGTGGCGATCGCGCCGCTCACCAATCTCGCGCTCGCCCTCGATCAGGAGCCGGAGCTCCCCGGTCTCATCCAGAGCCTCACGATCATGGGCGGAGCGGTCTGGGACGCCGGCAACCGCACGCCGTTCGCCGAGGCGAACATCGCCGGCGACCCCGAGGCCGCCGCGCTCGTCTTCGCCGCCGACTGGCCGATCACCCTCGTGCCGCTCGACGTCACCCGGCAGCACCGGTTCGACGAATCGGATCGCGCCGCCCTGCTGGCCGCGGGAACGCCGATGACGTCAGCGCTCGGCGAGATGCTCACGACCTACTTCGACTTCTACGAGACGGTGCTGGGCGAGCGGATGTGCCTGCTGCACGATCCGCTGGCGTCGATGATCGCGACGGGCGACGTGGTCCCGGACCTCACGCGAGCGACCGCCATCCGTGTCGACCAGAGCGACGGCCCCGAGCGCGGCCGCACGGCGCCCGTCGACGGCGAAGGGACGCTCGTCGTGACGAGCGCCCCTTCGGAGAGTGCGCGAGTGCTGCTGGCGCAGCTGCTGGGCGTGGCCTAGCGGACCCGCTTGATCGGGATCACGGCCAGAGCGCCGACGACGCCGATGATGCCCGCTCCCCAGAGCATGAGCGTGTAGTTCTGACCGGCGGCGCTGCCGATGCCGAGCAGGAGGCCCGCGAAGGCCGGGGCCAGCGACTGCGGCAGCGCGTTCGCGATGTTGATGACGCCGAGGTCCTTGCCGGGCTTGTCGGCGTTGGGCAGGACGTCGACGACGAGCGCGGTGTCGATCGAGGCGTAGATGCCGTACGCGAAGCCCATGATGACCTCCGCCAGGTAGAACGCGCCGAGCGTCGAGGTGTGGGCGAGGATGATCAGGCCGACGGCGAACAGCGCGGTCGAGCCTCCGACGAAGATCTTGCGACGGCCGAGCTTGTCCGAGAGCCAGCCCGAGACGGCGGTCGAGGCGATGAGCGCGATCGTGTAGAGCAGCACGCCGAAGGCGACGGCCTCGACGGCCTGCTGCTTGCCCAGGCCGATCTGGTGCTGCATGTAGAACAGGCGGTAGGTCGTGAACATGAAGGTCGCGAAGATGATCAGGAAGCGCGACCACCAGGCGAAGGCGAAGTCGGGGTTCTTGATCGGGTTCGTCCAGAACGACGAGATGATGTTCAAGAAGGTGAACTTCTTGATCGGCGCGGTCGGCAGCTCGTCGCGGGCGACGAAGGCGTAGACGATGACGAGGGCGAGCGCGAGGAAGCCGGGGGCGATGAACAGCACCGGCAGGTTGAATGCGAAGAAGACAGCGAGGTAGGTGCCGAAGAGCACGGCGCCGTTCTGCGCGAGCGAGATGATGCTGGAGGCGCGGCCGCGCTGGAACTGCGGCACGTTGTCGGCGAAGCTCGCCGTGAGCGTGGAGTAGGTGGCGTTCGCGGCGACCTGGCAGATCAGCCAGCCGACGATCAGCTGGCCGGTGCCCTGCGCGTAGGCGACGATCGCGAGGCCGGCGATGAAGACGATCGAGCCGCCGAGCAGCCACGGACGGCGACGGCCCCAGCGGGTGCGGGTGCGGTCGCTTAGCGCGCCGGCGAGCGGGTTGGCGAACAGGGCGCCGAGGGCCCCGATCGGCAGCACCGACGCGATCATGGCGGTGGCCGCCGCTTCGGTGGGCGCGAGTTCCTGCGCCTTGAGCTGCATGCTGACGTACACCGGCGACAGGAGCGCCACGAAGATGCCGAACTGGGCGAGGCCGAGGCCCCAGAGGTAGAGCTTCGACACGGCCACGGTGCTGACGGCCTGGGTGAGGGGATCCGGAATCTTCGTTGCTTCGGGTGTCGACATGACGCCTCCTTGAGTCACAAACAAAAACCAACCACAGGTCGGCAACGCGACAGTAGTCGGTTTGCCTGTGCCTGTGCAACTGTTTCGCGGACCTTGTGAGCCGCCTGATCACCGGGCTACGCTGAGTTCGGCCATGAAATGATCGACTTTTGATCGAAGATCGACAGAAGTCACCACGAGTTTCCAGGAGTCACTGATGACAACGCCTCTCTCCGTCCAGCTCTACAGCGTCCGTGACGCCGTGGCCGAGAACCTGCAGGCGGCAGTCGACCGTCTCGCGGCCATCGGGTTCACCGATGTCGAGCCCTACGGCTTCGCCGAGCGCCCCGCCGAATTCGCCGCGGCACTGAAGTCCGCCGGCCTCGCCGCGCCGTCCGGCCATGCGGCCGTGATCGCCTCCGACGACCCCGACGCGATCTTCGCCGCAGCCGTCGAGGTCGGCATCGAGACCGTCATCGACCCGCACGCACCCGACCCGAGCTGGGCCTCGACCGACGCGGTCGCGGCCCTCGCCGAGCGCGTCAACTCGCTGTCTGCCACGGCTGCCGCGCATGGGCTCCGCTTCGGCTATCACAACCACAACTGGGAGCTGGAGAAGACCTTCGACGGTCAGACCGCTCTCGAGCTGTTCGCCTCGCAGCTGGCGCCCGAGGTCGTCCTCGAGGTCGACACCTACTGGGCGGAGATCGGCGGCGTCGACGCCGCCGCCCTCCTGACGCGGCTCGGCGACCGCGTCCAGCTGATCCACGTGAAGGACGGACCCCGGACCGGCGGCAAGGAGCTCCAGGCTCCCGCCGGTCAGGGCGAGATGCCGATCCCCGCCATCCTCGCCGCAGCACCCCAGGCGCGACGCGTCATCGAGTTCGACGTCTACGCTGGCGACGTCTTCGAAGGCATCGCCGAGTCGTTCGCCTGGCTCACCGAGCACGACACTGTAGGAGCAGACAAGTGACCAATTCCGTAAAGATCGGCTTCATCGGAGCCGGCAACATCTCGACCCAGTACTTCGACAACCTGACGAAGTTCGCAGACGTCGAGGTCGTCTTCATCGCCGACATCAACCTCGCCGCAGCCGAGGCGCAGGCCTCGAAGTACGGCATCGCGCGCTTCGGCACCGTCGACGAGCTCCTCGCGATCGACGAGATCGAGATCGTCGTCAACCTGACCCTTCCGGCGACGCACGCCGAGGTCGGCGAGCGCATCCTCGCCGCCGGCAAGAACGTCTGGAGCGAGAAGCCGCTCGCTCTCGACGCCGCCAGCGGCACCCGTCTTCTCGAGGCGGCGGCCGCAGCGGGGCTGCGCGTCGCGTGCGCCCCCGACACCGTCCTCGGCGGCGGCATCCAGACCGCCATGCGCGCCATCGCCCGCGGCGACATCGGCGAGCCGCTCACCGCGACCACGCTGTTCCAGGTGCCCGGGCCCGAGTCGTGGCACCCCGGCCCCGAGTTCCTGTTCGCCAAGGGCGCCGGCCCGCTGTTCGACATGGGCCCGTACTACGTGACCACGCTCGTCCACGCGTTCGGCTCGGTCGCGACGGCGCAGGCCGTCTCGTCGAAGTCGCACGAGACGCGCACCATCGGCTCGGGCCCCAAGGCCGGCACCGAGTTCCCGGTCGAGGTGCCCACCCACTACTCGGCGCTCCTCTCGTTCGAGGCCGGCCAGTCGGCTGCCACGACGCTGAGCTTCCAGCAGGCGCTGCCGCGCATGGGCTTCGTCGAGATCACCGGCACCGAGGGCACTCTCGTGCTCCCCGACCCGAACACCTTCGAGGGCGACTCCACCCTGTGGGCCTTCGGCAAGGGCGAACCGACCACCATCCCCGTCGAGGGCTCGACCTGGGGCCGCGGCACCGGAATCGTCGACCTGGCACGCTCCATCCGCGCGGGCGTCCCCGAGCGTGCCACCGGCGCGATCGCGGGCCACGTGCTCGACGTGCTCCTGGGCATCACCGAGGCCGCCGAGACGCGCTCGACCGTCACGATCGCCAGCTCCGTCACGAAGCCCGAGCCGCTCCCGGTCGACTTCGACCCGTCGGCCGCGACGCTCTAGCAGGGCCGGAAGGGCGCAGGAACCCCGGTTCCTGCGTCCTTCGTCACGCCGCGGGCGGCCCGGCCTCCGCCGCGATCCGCGCCACCTCGTCGGCATCGAGCGCGAAGACGATCCCGCCGTCGTCGGGCGCGGCGGCCGTGAAGGGCAGCACGCGGACTCCGCCGTCGGCGTCGAGCCTCACGATCGTTCCGGCGGCCCCGCGCACGGCGCCCTCGTGGCCGGCGGGCGCGAACAGGTCGGACTGGTTCGCGACGCCGCCGCTGACCACGACGGGGATGCCGGCCACCGCGTCGACGAGCGACAGATGGTAGTGGCCGGCGAGGACGACGCGGACGTCGGTGCCGCGGATCACCTCGACGAAGGCCCCGGGATCCTGCAGCTCGAGAGCGGCGAGGAGCGGCGTTGCGGCGGGGATCGGCGGGTGGTGCAGCAGCACGACGGTGCCGCGGGGGCTGGGCGTCGCGAGCTCGTGCGCGAGGAGGTCGAGCTGCTCGGCGCCGAGACGGCCGTAGCCGGCGCCGGGGACCGCGGTGTCGAGGACGACGACGCGGGTCTGCGCGACCGAGAACACCGGGGTCGTCTCGCCGAGGACTTCGCGGAACCCGTCGTGCAGGTCGTGGTTGCCCATGGCGTAGGCGACGCGGGCGCCCCGCGCAGCGGCCCACGGCTCGACGAGGTCGCGCAGGGTGCGGTACGACTCGGGGGTTCCGTCGTCAGACAGATCGCCGGTGCACGCCACGAGGTCGAGACGCTCGATCGCCGAGGCCCGGGCCAGGACTCGCTCGAGGTTCGCGCGCGTGTCGACGGTGCCGTAATGGCGGCCGTCGCCGGCGAAGAGGTGGGTGTCGCTCAGGTGCAGGATGTCGAACGTATCGCTCATGCGCTCACGGTAGCGCGGGCCGGTGACAGGCCGCGTGCGCGCTGCCAGAGCGACGGCGCAACGGGGCCGGGGTTTCTCCTGGAGCCGCTTTCCCTGAGCGTGAATTCACGCCCAGGGAAAGTCTCCCCAATGGAAACCCCGGGCCCGCGGGGTCGTGATCGGGTGGCGTGGCCGCGCGTCAGAGCCAGCGCGGCACCCCGGCGTAGCGGCCGGGGCGGTGGTTGAGCGCGATCATGAGGTTGATGACGACCGCACCGCCGGCCGACAGCAGCACGAGCCAGGCGGGCACGACGGCGAAGGCGGCGAGCACGACGGCGACGTCGAAGCCCATCTGCACGTAGCCAGCGCGCCAGCCGAGGCGCTCCTGGGCGATCAGCGCGACGATGTTGAAGCCGCCGAGGCTCGCGCCGTGGCGGAACAGCACGATCACCCCGAGTCCGGCGAGCACGTTGCCGACGACCACTGCGTAGACCGGCGACAGGTGCGAGACGCCGAGGGCGGCGACGTGGACCGATGAGAGTCCTGAGACGAGGGCCACCGACAGGGCGGTCTTGAGCGTGAAGACCCAGCCCTTCTTCCAGAGGGCGAGGGCGAAGAACGGCGCGTTGACGGCGAAGAAGAGCACGCCGAAAGGGACCGGGGTGGCGTAGCTGATCAGCAGCGAGAGCCCCGCGGTGCCACCGGTGACGACGCCGGCCGACTTCAGCAGGAAGAGGCCGAGCGACGCGACGAGCGTGCCCGTCGCGATGCCGAGGGCGTCCTCGATCATCGAGTGGCGGGTCGGGGAGGGGGCCGGCGCGGTCGTGGCAGCGGCGGCAGGCAGTGTCTGGGTCACGGCCCCATCGTCGGTGCGCGTGGGCCGACGCGCAAGCATCGGGCGCAGGAACGTGCACACGCCCACGCCAGCCATCGATTCCGGGCAGAATGCTCACATGACCGTCGATCCTCTCGATGCCCGCCTGATCCTCGCCCTCGACGCCGACCCTGACGCCACCGTGGTCGCGCTCGCCGCGAAGCTCGGCGTCTCGCGCAACACCGTGCACGCCCGCCTCAAGCGCATGGTCGACGGCGGCACGCTCGGCGCGCAGAGCCGGCGCGTGCATCCGGCGGCGCTCGGCAGGCCGCTCACCGCGTTCGTCTCGATAGCGCTGAGCCAGGCCGACGAGGAGCATGCCGTCGCCGGCCTCGCCGCGCTGCCCGAGGTGATCGAGCTGCACGCCATCACAGGCGAGAGCGACATGCTGGCGCGGGTCGTCGCCGCCACGACAGAGGATCTGCGGCGGGTGACGGGGGCGATCCTGCGGATCCGCGGCGTGGTCCGCACCAACACGACCATCGCGCTGACCGAGGTGCTGCCGATGCGGCTGGGCCCGTTGCTCGAGCGCGAGGCCGCCCTCTAGCCGGACCCGCGTGAGCGCTCGACGATGGCCGTTGCAGATTAGGCAAGGTTTGCCTAACTAAGGATGACCTAATAAGGTCGATGCGACCCCACCCGAAAGGCACCGCCCTTGTCATCCTCCCTCTTGCGCAAGTCCGCCGCGATCGCGGCCGCCGCTGCCCTGGCCCTCTCGCTGGCCGCCTGCTCGACCTCGAGCGACGCCGGCTCGACCGACACGTCGAGCTCGTCCGCCGACGCGTTCCCGGTCACGATCAAGTCGGCACTCGGCTCCGCGACCATCGAGTCGAAGCCTCAGCGCGTCGTCACCATCGGCTGGGGCGCGGCCGACACCGTCGTCTCGCTCGGCACCACCCCCGTCGGCATCGAGGAGGTCACCTGGGGAGGCGACTCTGAGAAGGACTACCCGTGGGTGACCGAGGCGATCCAGAAGCGCGGCGACGCGCTGCCGAAGACGTTCGCCGTCTACCCCGACATCGACATGACGGCGCTGGCCGAGCTGAACCCCGATGTGATCATCGCGCCGCAGTCGGGCATCACTGCCAAGCAGTACAAGACGCTCAGCGCTCTCGCACCGACCGTCGCCTACCCCGGCGAGGCGTGGGGCACCTCGTGGAGCGACGAGATCTCGATCATCGGCAAGGCGCTCGGCGAGACGGCGAAGGCCGACGACCAGGTGACGAGCATCAAGAAGACCCTGGCCGACACCGCCGCCGCCAACCCCGAGTTCGCCAAGTACGACTTCACCTACATCTACGCCGCCGAGCCGGGTGCGCTGTCGATCTACCAGAAGGGCGACCCGCGAGTCGACATCATCTCCGGTCTCGGACTGACGCCGGAGAAGACCGCGGCGGCCCTTCCGAAGACGGCCGGCACCTTCGTCTCGACCATCGGACTCGAGAAGGCCGACGAGCTCGACAAGACCGACATCGTCTTCACCTGGTTCAACGACAAGGCCAACCAGGCCGAGATCGAGAAGCAGCCGCTGTACGCGCAGATCCCCGCCGTGAAGCGCGGCTCCTACGTCGCCAACACGAACCAGCAGCTCGCGATGGCCTCGACGGTCATCACCAGCCTGAGCCTGCCGTACGCGCTCGACCGCTACGTCGACATGATCAAGGCGGCTGTCGCCAAGGTCGAGTAGTCGGTTCGCTCCTGAGAAGGGCCCCGTGCAGCCGCGCGGGGGCCGTCTCTGGTCGCAGGATCGCGCCGTCGTCAGCGCGGCGGGCCGTCAGGGGCGGCGCGGCGCCGTCGACTCCCGCGCCACCAGCGACGTCGCGAGCTTCACGTGGTACGAGGACGGCGCCGTGCCCGACGCCAGCCGCAGCACGGTCTCGACGGCGAGGCGGCCGATCTCGCGCATGGGGGTGCGGATCGTCGAGAGCGTCGTCGGCATGGGCATCGCCGAGTAGGTGTCGTCGTAGCCGATGACGCTGACGTCGTCGGGAACCCGGAGCCCTCGGGCGACGACGGCCCGGATGGCGCCGAACGCGGCGCCGTCGTTCGTGGCGAACACGGCCGTCGGCGGGTCGGCGAGGGCGAGCAGCCGCGCGGTCTCCTGCTCGGCGGCATCCAGGCTCGAGGGAGCGGCGTCGACGGGCCACGCCCCGAGGGGTTCGCCGATCAGCTCGGAGTCGTCGACGATGCCCGCCGCGGCCAGCGCGTCGCGGTAGCCGCCGAATCGCTCGCGCTCGTCAGCGCCGGCCGGGTGGCCGCTCACGAAGCCGATGCGGCGGTGCCCGAGCGCGATGAGGTGCTCGGTGGCCTGGAGGCCGCCGGCGAAGTGGTTGGAGCCGATGCTCGCGAACGATGCGTCGAGGCTCGCGGCCGAGGCGTTCGGCCCGCTCGGCGGGTCGACCGCGACGAGGGCCAGCCCGGACTCGCGGCACGCGGCGACGAGCCAGGGCTCGACGCGGGTCGTCACGAGCACGACGCCCTGATGGCCGCGTGAGGTGATCGACTGCACCCACGCTCGGTCGAGCACGAGGGGCTCCTGACCGTCGCCGGGCACGCGCAGCACGGTGGTGACGAGATCGACGCCGGCGCCGCGGCTCGCCGCCACGAGCCCCTCGAGCACCTTCATCGAGTAGAGGTTGACCAGGGTGTCGAAGACGACGTGGACGGGACCGCGCCCGGGTCGTTCGCGCGAGAGCGGCGTGTAGCCGACCTCGGCCATCGCCCGTTCGACCCGCTCGCGGGTGGCCTCGGAAGAGCCTGGCCGCCCGTTCAGGACCTTCGAGGCGGTCGCCTTCGAGACGCCGGCGAGCGCTGCCACGGCATCGAGGGTCGGCCGGGAGTCCGGTGTGCGTGCCATGGAATGCCCCTCACGACGACAGTCGATGCTTGACGGGGATCGATCGTGCTCGTAGCCTCGATCTGCCAGCGAAACTTATTGAAACAGTTTCGCACATGGAAAGCAAGTGCGCGAGTGCAGCCTCTGCGCGCGCGCAGTTCGACGACGAATGAGAGCACGATGTCTTACACCCCGAAGCAGGTCCTGTTCGGCGCGGCGTATTACCACGAGTACCAGCCGACGCCGCGACTGAAGCAGGACTTCGACGAGATGAAGGCGGCGGGCTTCAGCGTCATCCGCATCGGCGAGTCGGTCTGGTCGACGTGGGAGCCCGAAGACGGCGTCTTCGACCTCGAGTGGATCACCCCCGTGCTCGACGCCGCCGCCGAGTACGGCATCGGCGTGATCCTCGGGACGCCGACCTACGCGATCCCGCCGTGGCTGCAGCGCCGCTACCCCGAGCTGAACGTCGAGATCGCCACGGGCAAGCCGTTCGGCTGGGGCATGCGCCAGGAGATCGATGTCACGCACGCCGCGTTCCGGTTCCATGTGGAGCGCGTCGTCCGGAAGATCCTCGAGCGCCACGCGTCGCACGAGGCGATCATCGGCTTCCAGGTCGACAACGAGCCCGGCGCCTGGGTCATCCACAACCACGACGCGTTCGAGCGCTTCCGCGACCATCTCCGCAAGAAGTACGGCACCGTCGAGACGCTGAACGAGACCTGGGGCCTGACGTACTGGTCGCACCGGCTCACCGACTGGAGCGACCTCTGGCGCCCCGACAGCAACTTCCTCCCGCAGTACGACCTCGCGTGGCGGCTCTTCCAGGCCGACCTCCTGACCGAGTACATGGCCTGGCAGACCGCGATCGTCGACGAGTACGCGGGCGACCGCTTCGTCATGACCTGCATGTCGTACACGCGCCCGACGATCCGCGACGACGCCATCGGGGAGATGATGACGGTCACGGCGGGCAACCCGTACTTCAAGGCGCAGGACGCCCTGACCCTCCCCGACTCCGAGATCAAGCCGCAGACGTGGTGGACCCAGGGCACCTGGGGTCTCTACCACTCGGCCGACTGGATGTACGGCACCCGCCACGAGCCGTTCCTCGTCACCGAGGTCGGCGCGGGCTCGATCGGCTTCTCGTCGATGAACCACCCCGCCTACCCCGGCCAGCGCCGCCAGAGCGCCTGGGCGCTCATCAGCCGCGGCGCGCAGATGATCGAGTACTGGCACTGGCACACGCTCCACTTCGGCCCGGAGACCTACTGGGGCGGCGTCCTCCCGCACAGCGAGAAGCCGGGGCGCACGTACCGCGAGATCGCTGCGCTCGGCTCGGAGCTGCAGGAACTCGGCGACCGCATCGTCGGCCTCACCCCCGACGCGCACGTCGGCCTCCTCTACGACCACGCCTCCAAGTGGGCCTTCGAGAAGTTTGGACCTCTGGCCGGCCCCGGCGGCTGGCCCATCAACGACTCCTACTCGCCGCTCGTCGAGGCGTTCGAGCGAGGCGCCTTCGACGCGGGGCTGCAGACCCGGCTCTTCCACACGTCGGTCATCCTCGACTTCGACCCCGCGGTCATCGCCGCCGAGATCCCGGTGTTCGTGGCGACCGCCTACTACGTGGCCGACGACGCCGTGCTGGCGTGGCTGCGCGACTACGCAGCCGCCGGCGGCCACCTGATCGTCGGACCCCGCACCGGGTACGCCGACCTCGAGGCCCGCGCCCGGCTCGAGGTCGCACCGGGCGGGCTCGCCGACGTCGCGGGGGCCTGGTACGACGAGTACACCAACGTCGAGGCGCCGGTTCCTGTCGTCGCAGTCGCCGGTTCGTGGCTCGAGCTGCCCGACGACGCCGCGGCGGTCGAGTGGATCGAGGCGTACGAGGCCACCGACGCCACCGTCCTCGCCCGCTACGACCACCCGCACCACGGCAGCTACGCCGCCGTCACCACCAAGGAGCTCGGCTCGGGCCGAGTCACCACCGTCGGCGCACTGCCGAACCCTCCGTTCGCGCAAGGCCTCTTCGCCTGGGCGGGCGAGATCGGCTCCGCCCGGCCGTGGCGTCCCGCCGCCGGCTCCGTGCGCGTGCACTCGGCCGTCAACGAGGCCGGGGAGCGCCTCCACGTCGTGCAGAACTGGTCGTGGACGCCCGCCTCGGTCGAGCTGCCCTTCGCGGCGGCCGACCTCCACTCCGGCGACGCGCTCGAGGCCGGCGCGGCCCTGTCGCTCGGCGCCTGGGACGTCCGCGTGGTGGTGACCCCCGCCTAGCCGAGTGGCGCGCGCGTACCCCGGGCGTTGACTGGCGGGGTGCGCGCCGTCCGGGCGCGCCGGAGAGGAGAACCGGCATGGCAACGGAGATCACGGAAGGCGGCGAGGCCACCCTCGCAGCGATCGGGCGCATGCGCGACCAGTCGCTGGAGCTCGGCGAGAGGTTCGACGTCGACTTCGCCGACCACGACCCGGCCGAGGGGCAGCCTGCCGGCGGCGGCGGCATCGCCTGGTTCTGGGAGACGTTCGGGAAGTCGTTCTCGGACATCGATCACGACGTCGTCGAGACGATCGCGACGCCCACGAAGTTCATCACCATCACCGACCTGTCTGGCACCCACACCGGCGACTTCATGGGGCACGCTGCGACCGGCAAGCGCTTCACCGTGCGCAACGTGCAGGTGATCGGGTTCGCCGACGGCAAGGCCCGCGACCGCTGGGGCTCGACGGACGTCCTGGGGATCCTGCAGCAGCTCGATCTCCTGTAGCGACGGGTCTGCTCCCGGGTGCCGCCGGGGCTATCACCCGGTCGGGTGGCACCAGAACGTGGAGGCGCGGGAGAGGCGCCCGCGACCCTAGCCTTGCCGCGAGGGCGGAACGCCGACCCTCACGGGAGAGGGGTCGCGCATGGACGGCAGCAACGGACTGGTTCGCGGAGTTCCTGCGTACACGTGGTCTCTGGCCTTCGTGCTCGCCGGAGCGATGACGGTGCTCGGTCTCGTCTCCCTCGTGGGCGCCCTGCTGTCCGTCGCCACCACCGGTCAGCCCGACCTCAGCGTCACGGTGGCGCCCGTCGTCGTCCTCGCGCTGGGCCTCACCGGCCTGCCGCTGTGCCGGATCGCGCTGCCCCGGGTGGCCGCGCGCGAGGCCGAGGCGGGGTACACGACCGTCCCGCTGCTGTCGGGCGATCTGCCTCTGCGCGACCCGCGCGACGGCCGCACGCTGCTCGCAGCCGGTGCCACCGTGCCGCGCTCGTACCGCGTCAGCCTGCGGCCGGCGCGCCGGCTCGCGCACGCCTAGGCGCTCGCTGGCTGTGCCGCGTGAGTCAAGCGACCCGCGTCGGCTCAGCCGTTCGGGCCGCCGCGCAGGTCGATGCTGATCTGATCCGCGTCGAGCACGACCAGGGAGCTCTGCAGGATCTCGGCGTCGAATGTGCCGTCGTCGCGGGCGTCGAGCAGTGCGTTCCGCTGCGCCTGCAGGACGGCGAGCCGCGTCTCCTTGTCGACGAAGTCGCCGCGCTGGTAGCCCGTCATCAGCGGCGCCGACGCCTCCTGCATCAGCGTCATGATCTTGGTGCGCTCCGCCGTCTCGTCGGCCGGGTTCGTCGTCGCGGGCGCCAGTCGCTTCACGAGCCAGCCGATGCTGCCGCCCTGGAGGAGCAGCGACCCCGTTGCGACGGCGAAGGCGATGAACACCAGGAGGTTGCGGTGAGGGGCGTCCTCCGGGAGCGTCTGGGCCGCCGCGACGGTGATGGCGCCGCGCATGCCCGCCCAGACGAGGATCGTGCCCTCCTTCCAGCCGAGCGGCGCCTGCAGGTAGTACTCGATGTCGGCCAGAGCCCGCACCAGTCGCGTGCGCATCATGCCGAGGCGCGTGGGGTCCTGTCTCGCCTTCTCGAAGCGCTCCTGACCGGCGCGGCTCGCTCCGCGTCGCGATCCGTCGGTGATCGCCAGAGGCTCACCGCTGTCGATCTGGCCCTGCATGGTCGTGAAGCGGTCTTTCGACTTCGCCATCCGCGCGGCCCGCTTCTTCAGGCCGTTCAGCAGCAGGCTCAGGTAGAGCGCTCGCACGCCGAGCGTGATGACGAACGCGCCGGCCGCGATCAGCAGCGCCAGCGGGACGCCGACGCTGTCCTCGTGCACGTCGCTCAGGATGCGGGAGAGCTGGAGCCCCATCGTCAGGAACAGCGCGCCTTCGAGGACGAGCTCGACCGTCCTCCAGTTCTGTGCGTCCGACAGGCGATGCTGCGGGCTGAGGACGCGCGGCGCACCCCGCCCCGTCACCAGCCCGGCCACCACCGCTGCGACGAGTCCGGACGCTCCCAGCGCCTCGGTCGGCAGTGCGGCGATGAACGGCACGGCGAAGCCGATCACCGTGTTGACCGTGGCGTCCTGAACCCGCTTGCGCACGAGCAGGTTGACCTTGCCCACAGCGAAGCCGATGGCGACGGCGACCAGGACCGCGTAGGCGAACGACCCGAGGGCGCCGATCGCCGAGAACGACAGGGCGACGGCGGCGACGGCCGACCGCAGGGTCACCAGGGCCGTGGCGTCGTTGAGGAGGCTCTCGCCCTCGAGGATCGAGACCACGCGCGGCGAGACGCCCAGCTTCTTGATGATCGACGTGGCCACGGCGTCGGTGGGGCTCACGACCGCGCCGAGGGCGATCGCCCAGGCCAGCGGCAGGTCGGGGATCGCCCACGCGAAGAACAGGCCGAGCAGGAGGGAGGACGCGATCACGAGCACGACCGACAGCCCGCCGATCGCGCCGAACTCGCGCCGGAAGTTCATCGACGGCATGGACACCGACGACGAGTACAGCAACGGCGGCAGGACGCCCAGCAGCAGCCACTCGGGATCGATCGGGAGATCGGGCACGGCGGGGATGAGCCCGACGACGATTCCGAGCACGACGAGCAGGAGCGGCGTGGCGATTCCGACGCGCGGCCCGAACGCCGTCGCACCGGCGACAGCCAGCAGGCCGAGCACTCCGATGATCAGCGGTGTCATGCGTCCATTGTGGCGTCACGAGCCGTTCGTTCGCGGCGCGGCCCCGCGAGGACTACCGTTGGAGGAGCATTCGAGCGAAGACGACGAACCAGCGCCTTCGCGGCCTCCTCGTTCGTCGCAGGGAAGAGGACCACATGGCAGAGATGCCGCACGTCGTAATCGTCGGGGGCGGGTTCGCCGGCATCGCCACCTTGAAGGCACTCAAGGA
Organism: Frondihabitans sp. GW821-FHT04F02; assembly: GCF_059420045.1. NCBI lineage: Bacteria > Bacillati > Actinomycetota > Actinomycetes > Micrococcales > Microbacteriaceae > Frondihabitans > Frondihabitans sp. GW821-FHT04F02. The sequence continues at coordinate 312,634 of NZ_JBWKSZ010000002.1, forward strand.
CGCCCCGGTCCGCGTGACGCTGATCGACCGCCACATCTACAACATGTTCCAGCCCCTCATGTACCAGGTGGCGACCGGCGGGCTCAACGCCGGCGACGTGACGTACTTCCTGCGGAGCCTGCGCAAGTCGCAGCCCAACGCCAACTTCCAGCACGGCCTGCTGGCCAAGATCGACGACGATGCTCGCAGGATCACGCTGGCCGACGGCGAGGTCATCGCCTACGACGCTCTCGTCCTCGCGAACGGCGTGAACACCAACTACTTCGGCACGCCCGGCGCCAAGGAGTACGCGAAGTCGATGTACTCGCGGTCGCAGGCGCTCCGCATCCGCGACGAGCTGTTCACGCAGCTCGAGAAGGCGGCGCTCCGCGAAGACACCTCCGAGGTGCGCGTCGTGATCGTCGGCGGCGGCTCCACCGGCGTCGAGATGGCCGGCGCGCTCGCCGAGCTGCGCGACCAGGCGCTCATCCACGCCTACCCCGAGATCGACCGCAAGAGCATCACCATCACGCTCGTGCACCGCTCCGGCGAGCTGCTCAAGCCGTTCGCGGCGCGCCTGCGCAAGTACGCGGCGTCGTCCCTCCGCAAGCGCGGCGTCGAGCTCCGCCTGAACACGGGCGTCGCCGAGGTGCAGAAGCACGGCGTCGTGACGGCCGACGGCGAGTTCATCCCCGCCGAGCTCGTCATCTGGGCCACCGGCGTCACGGCCCACGGCGAGGTCAACGACTGGGGTCTCGAGCAGGGCAGCGGCGGGCGCATCGTCGTCGGCTCCGACCTGCGCGTGAAGGGCCACGACCGCATCTTCGCCGTCGGCGACATCGCGCTCACGCCCAAGCCCCTCGACCAGCTCGCCCAGCCGGCCCTGCAGGGCGGGGTGCACGTCGCCGAGCAGATCCAGCGCATCCTCGCCGGCAAGCCCACCAAGAGCTTCAAGTACCACGACCGCGGCACCATGGCGACGATCGGCCGTCACGCCGCTGTCGCCCAGCTGCGCGGCGGGATCACCCTCACCGGCGTGCTCGCCTGGTACACGTGGATCGTCATCCACATCTACAGCCTGCTCGGCAACAGCAACCGCATCACCACGATGGCGCACTTCATCTCGCGCTACGCCTTCTTCGCCTACCGGAAGGCCGTGCCGATCGTCGGCGACGTGCGCCCGGTGCGCAAGCACGGCGACCGCGTCGAGGAGATCCCGGCTACCACTGACGCGCGCGGGTAGGTCCGTGCCCTCCTGGTACGACCGCGCAGAGCGCGTTCGTGCCGGGGGCGCGGGCCTGCTGGTGCCTGTCTGGCGCCTTCGGCGCGGGTCCGTGCCCTCCTGGTCCGACCGTGCAGGGCGCGGGGTGCCGGGGGTGCGGGCCTACTGGTGCTTGTCTGGCGCCTTCGGCGCGGGTCTGTGCCCTCCTGGTCCGACTGCGCAGGGCGCGTTCGTGCCGGGGGCGCGGGCCTGCGTCGGGTCAGAAGAGGGTGGGGGCCGGAGGGTCGGCGGGAGCGGGCGCGCGACGACGGCCGTGCAAGCCGAAGAGATCGCGCGTGGCCGGGCCCGGGACGGGCAGCCCGTGTCGGCGCAGTGAGGCTCGCGCTCGGTCGTACACGAGTTCCTGGTACCCCTTCGACGCGTGCGTGCCGCCCGAGTAGAGCCTGCGGTAGCCGTCGAGGAGGTGCGGGCGCTCGCGCTCGATCCAGCTCAGGTAGAGCTCCTTCACGCCCGGCTGCAGGTAGAGCAGCGACGGCAGCACATTGGTCGCGCCCGCGTCGGCGAGTGCGCCCATCAGGTCGTCGACCTGCTCGGCGGAGTCGGTCAGCCCCGGCAGCAGGGGCGCTGCGAAGACCGTGCAGTCGAGGCCGGCGTCGCGGATCGCGCGGACGGTGGCGAGTCTCGCCGTGGCAGACGGTGTGCCCGGCTCGATGGAGGACTGCAGGTCGTCGTCGAGAACGGCGATGGACATGCCCAGCTGCACGTCGACGCGCTCGGACGCTCTCACGAGGCGGTCGAGGTCGCGACGGATGAGGGAGCCCTTCGTGAGGATCGAGAAGTCGACCCCGGCGTCGGCGAGCGCGTCGATGATGCCCGGCATGAGCGCGTACCGGCCCTCGGCCCGCTGGTAGGGGTCGGTGTTCGTGCCCATGGCCACCCGCTCGGGCAGCTCGCGCTTGCGCGCCAGCTCGGAGCGGAGCACCTCGGCGACGTTTGTCTTGACGACGATCTGCGTGTCGAAGTCGTCGCCGAGCCCCATGCCGAGGTGCTCGTGCGTCGGGCGCGCGTAGCAGTAGACGCAGGCGTGGGAGCAGCCGCGGTACGGGTTGATGGTCCACTCGCCGGGCAGCACCTTGGCCGTCATCGGCACGTGATTGAGCGCCGACTTGCTGAGCACCTCGTGGAACGTGATGCCCTGGAACTCGGGCGTGCGGACACTCCGGACGAGCCCGCTGACGCGCTCCAGGCCGGGCAGGGCGCCGGGCGCGCTGGCATCGATGCGCTGACCCGCCCACCGGAGGCCGCTCTGCTGAAGTGCTGCGTCGTTCACGCCGCGACCCTACGGCGCCCCACCGACATTCGCGCTGCTCGTGCGCGCGGCTCGAGTCCGCACCACGTCGTGCGCTCCCGCCGGCCAGGCCTGCGAGGTGGCCGTCGGTGTCGGCTCGCGCCTGCGGACCCGACGCCGGGGGCCATCTCGCCGAGTCGCGCGCGGGGGCTGCGCGCCGGCCAGCGCGGCGAGGTGGCCGTCGGTGTCGGCTCGGGCCCGCGGACCCGACGCCGGGGGCCATCTCGCCGAGTCGCGCGCGACGCCCCCGCACCGACGCAGCTAGAGCGACCCCAGCAGCCGCTCCGCCGCGGCCCGCAGCACGGGCACCTCGGTGCGCGCGGTCTCGAGCACGACGTCGCGCGACTTCGCCGAGTACCGGTGCAGCACGCGGGATCGGATGTGCGAGATCTCCTTCCACGGCACGCTCGGCTCGCGCTTGCGGGTGGCCGACTCGAGCCCGTGGACGGCCTCGCCGATCTCGACCAGCCGCATGCGGATCGCGTCGAACGCGAGGTCGGGGTCGACGCCGTCGCGCGCCAGATAGTCGGCGATGATCTCGCAGGCTGTCACGATCTCGCCGAGGCGGGTGCTGTCGTCGCGGCTCACCGGCCGGCGCCAATCGGGGTCACGTCACTGACTGTAGCGGGCGAGGTGGATGAAGCGGGCCAGAGCCGTGAACACGGTGCGACGGGGAGGTGTCCGAGCGACTACCGTCGTCTACAGGAGCCGGATTCACCGGCCCGACGAGGAGGCACCGTGTTCGAAGCCGAGAACCTGCGCGATTGGATCGGCCTCGCGGTCGTCGACCAGAGCGACGACAAAGTCGGGACGCTCGAGAGCGTCTACTTCGACACGTCCACCGACAAGCCCGCATTCGCCACGGTCGAGTCGGGCGTGCTCGGCGGCAAGAAGCTGATCTTCGTACCGCTCGACGGCGCGGTCGTCGCCCCCAAGCACCTGAAGGTGCAGTTCGGCAAGAAGCTGATCAAGGAGGCCCCGTTCATCGCCACCGACGGCGAGCTGCAGGCCTCTGACGAGCCCGCGATCTTCGCGCACTACGAGCTGCCGTACGCCACGGGCAGCGGCGGCGAGCGTCGGCTCGGGCGGCGCTGACCGCGAGTTCCTGCGCCCGTATCCGACGCGAGAGCGGCCGGCCCGGTGTTCGACGTTAGTCGGATCCCGGACCGGCCGCTCTCTGTTCGCGCCTGGCCCGATCAGCCCGTGTTCTGCAGGCCGGCGGCGATCCCGTTGACGCTGAGCAGCAGGAGGCGGTGGTCGGCGTCGGCCGGGTCTTTCTCGACGGAGCGGCGGATTCCGCGGAGGGCGCGCAGCTGCAGCAGCGACAGCGCGTCGACGTAGGGGCTGCGAAGGCGCACCGCGCGGCTCAGGACGGGCCGGCCGCCGAGCACGTCGTCGGAGCCGCTCGTCGCGAGCACCCACTGGCGGGTGAGCGCCATCTCGTCCATGACGGCAGCCGTGAGGTCGTCGCGATCGGCGAGGGCGAGGTACTGGCGGGCGATGGTCTCGTCGGTCTTGGCCAGCGACATCTCGACGTTCTTGATCATCGCGGCGAACAGCGGCCAGTTCGCGAAGGCATCGCGCAGGATCTCGACATCGCCGACGGCGGCCAGCGCCGAGCCGAGTCCGTACCAGCCGGCGAGGTTGATCCGCGCCTGCGACCAGGCGAACACCCAGGGGATGGCGCGGAGGTCTTCGAGCGACGACACCGACAGGCCACGGCGGGCCGGGCGGGAGCCGAGGGCGAGGAGGCCGATCTCCTCCATCGGGGTGACCTGGGCGAACCACTGCGCGAAGCCGTCGGCCTTGACCAGGCCGAAGAAGCGCTCGCGCGAGGCGGCGTCCATCGTCTCGGCCAGGGCGCCGTAGCGCGTGGCGGCGTCGGCGTTGAGCTTCTCGTTCGACGGGCTCGACGCCATCAGGGTCGCGGCCGCCATCTGCTCGATGTGGCGGGCGGCGATGGTCTTGTTGCCGTACTGGGCGAAGATGACCTCGCCCTGCTCGGTGATCTTGAAGCGGCCGGCGACCGATCCGGGCGGCTGCGCCATCACGGCCTCGTTGGCCGGCCCGCCGCCACGGCCCATCGCACCGCCGCGGCCGTGGAAGAGGGTCAGCTCGATGTCGTTCTCGGCGGCCCAGTCCGAGATGCGGGCCTGCGCGTCGTAGAGCGCGAACGTCGCCGAGACCGGCCCGACGTCTTTCGACGAGTCGGAGTAGCCCAGCATGACCTCGACCGTGCGGCCGGTCGCGTCGAGCCGCTCGCGGTACGACGGCGACTCGAGGATCTCGGTGAGGATGCGCGTGCTGTTGTCGAGGTCGGCGAACGTCTCGAACAGGGGGATGACGTCGAGGACGGGTGCGGCCTCCTTCGATCCGAGCGCCGCCTCGGCGAGCGAGAAGACGTTCTCGAGGTCGTCGGACGACTGCGTGAACGACACGATGTAGCGGGCGGCTCCGCGGCGGCCGAAGCGCTCCTGCAGGCCCTTGATCGTCTTGAAGACCTCGAGCACCTCGAGGGTCATCTCGCTCAGCTCGCCGCCGGCGCGGATCTCGGCCAGGGCCGTGCGGTGCACCTGCGAGTGCTGGCGCACCTCGAGCTCGGCCAGGTGGAAGCCGAACGTCTCGACCTGCCAGACGAGGTTCTGGAGCTCGCCGTTCGCGGCGCGGTGGGCGCCGGCCGCGCGGAGCGACGCCTGGATCGTGCGGATCTCGTCGAGCAGGACCTCGGGCGAGCCGTAGGCCAGGGGGCCGCCCTTGCGGGTGGCGCGGATGCGGGCGGCGATGAAGAGCAGCACTCGGCGGTGCGTCTCGCCGGGGGAGCGGATGCCGATCCGGCTCGCGAGGGCCTCGTCGAGGGCGTGCTGCGAGTCGGCCAGGGCCTGGAGCCCGGCGTCGGGCGGGGTGTCGGCCTCGTCGAGCGTGAGGGTCGAGCCGATGCGCGAAGCGGCCCGCGAGAGGCCCAGCAGGACGTGCTCCGAGGCGATCTCGGCGGCCTGCCGGGTGACGTCGGCCGTGACGTGCGGGTTGCCGTCGCGGTCGCCGCCGATCCAGCTCGAGAGGCGCAGGAAGGCGGGGGCCACCGGCGGGGTCGAGCCGGCCGCGTCGCCCTGGAGGCGGTCGTCGAGCAGGCGGTAGACGCGAGGCACGATCTCGAACAGGGTCTGGTCGAACACGTTCATCGCCGTGCGGACCTCGTCGAGCGGGGTCGGGCGGGTCGTGCGGATGGGCGACGTGCGCCAGAGCGTGTCGACCTCCTCGAGCAGGCGACGCTCGATGTCGCCGGTCTCGATGTCGTTCTGACTCGAGTCGCGGGCCTCGAGCAGATCGCTGATGCGGCGGATGGCCGACGCCACGGCGCGGCGGCGGGCCTCGGTCGGGTGCGCGGTCAGCACCGGCTGGAAGCGGAGGTTCTGCAGGCGGTCGGCCGCGGCCTCCGCGCCGACCTCCTCGGTGAGCTGGTCGAGCGTCGCCGGCAGCGAGTCCGACGCGTCGCCGGCCGCCGAGCCGCGGCGCTTGAGGACGCGCACGCGGTGGTGCTCCTCGGCGAGGTTCGACAGGTGGAAGTAGCAGGTGAAGGCGCGGGCGACCTGCTCCGCGCGCTCCTGGTCGAGGTCGTCGACGAAGCCCTGGGCGGTCTCGACGGCCTCCTGGCCCTCGTAGGCGCCGATGACCGCGAGGCGGACGCGCTCGACGTCGGCGAACAGACCCTCGCCGCCCGACTCGCGGAGCACGCGGCCGAGCAGGTTGCCGAGATAGCTGACGTCTTCGCGCAGATGGGCGTCGACGGCCTCGCGGATGTCGTCGCGGCTCGAGCCGGGCTGGCGACGGGCACCTTCGAACGTGGTCATGGCAGATCCCTTCGGAGGTGTCGGGTGGTCACCCTCAATAGTTACCAGAGTTTGGCAGACCGTTACGCCGCGAGAAGCCGTGTTCCAGGTGTGACATTCTGTGTGCATGGAACCGTACTTCCGCCCCTTCGCCGCGCTCGGCCTCGTCCTCCTGCTCGCCGGGTGCACGACGGGCGCAGGAACCCCGGGGCGTCCCCTCGGCGCCTACCTCGGGTCCCCGCTCGCCGCCGTCGACCAGTCGGTCGCTCGGCCGGAGCAGATGCGGCTCGTCGACCGCGGCGACCTTCTCGGCGCGCTCACCGTGCCCGAACCCGCCACCGCCGGATCCGCGCCCTGGACGGTCGTCGCCCTCTGCGCCGACGCCCCGCACCTGCCGTCCGCCCGCCGCGTGTCGGCCGCAGTGGTCCGCACCGGCGATCTCGACGCCCGCCTGCTCGAGCAGGTGCAGCTCGGCGTCTTCGCGGACGCCGTCGAGTGCGGCCCCGGTGAGACCCGCGCGATCCCGTGACGGGGCTAGCGGAGGCGACCGAGCACCCGCCGCACGATCGCGTCCTTGCGCGCTGTGAACGGCGGGTAGGCCACGCGCAGCGTGTCGGGGTGCAGCGGCTTCGACAGCACGGCCTTCTCGTGGCTGAACGTCACCAGACCGCGCTCGCCGTGGTACGCGCCCATGCCGCTGGCGCCCACCCCGCCGAACGGCAGCCCGGGCACGGCGAGATGAGCCGACGGAGCCCCGAACGACACCGCGCCCGACGAGGTCTCGCGGAGGAGCCGGCGGCGCGCGCCGGCCGATTCCGTGAACGCGTAGAGGGCGAGGGGCTTCGCGCCCGCGCGGATGTGGGCGATGGCCCCGTCGAGGTCGGGCACCTCGACGACGGGGAGGATCGGGCCGAAGATCTCCTGCTGCATAACCGGGTCCGTCGGGCGGATGCCGGTGAGGACGGTCGGCGGGAAGAAGCGCGACGAGCGGTCGGGCTCGCCGACGGCGGCCGCGGTTCCTGCGCCCATCAGCCCTTCGAGCCGTTCGAACTGGGAGTCGGAGACGATCCTCCCGTAGCTGTCGCTCTGCGCCGGGTCGGCGCCGTAGAACTGCCGCACCGACTGCCCGATGAAGTCGCCGAGCCGCTTCGTCAGGTCGGGCGTCGTCAGTACGTAGTCGGGCGCGACGCAGGTCTGGCCGGCGTTCATGAACTTGCCCCAGGCGATCCGCCGCGCGGCCGCGCGCAGGTCGGTGGAGCCGTCGACCCACACCGGCGACTTGCCGCCGAGCTCCAGCGTCGTCGGGGTCAGGTGCTCCGCCGCCGCCCGGGCGACGATGCGGCCGACGCGCTCGCCGCCGGTGAAGAAGATGTGGTCGAAGCGCTCGCGCAGCAGCTCGGTGGTCTCGTCGGCGCCGCCGGTGACCACGGCGACGGCCTCTGGCAGGAACTCCGGCAGAAGCGAGTGCAGCACGGCCGCCGTGGCCGGCGCCAGCTCGCTGGGTTTCAGCACCGCCGTGTTGCCGGCTGCCAGAGCCGCCACCAGCGGGTCGAGGCTGAGCTGCACCGGGTAGTTCCAGGGCGCGATGATCAGGACGACTCCCAGCGGCTCCCTCACCACGGTCGCCGTGGCGGGGGCCACCAGCAGCGGCACGGGGTGCCGCTTCGGCTTGAGCCACGACCGCAGGTGCCTCAGGGTGTGATCGATCTCGGCGACCACGACGTCGATCTCGGTGAGCCGCGCCTCGTCGGGATGCTTGCGGAGGTCGTCGTGCAGGGCGCGCTCGAAGTCGGCGCCGCGGTCGACGAGCATGCGCCGGAGGGCTCGGAGCTGGGCGAGCCGCCAGTCGAGGGGTGCCGTGACACGCGAGTCGAAGGTGGCGCGCAGGCGGGCGACGGTGTCAGCGGCTTCGGTCATGCCCCATCCTGGCACCGGCCGCACCGGCCGCACTGGCCGCACTGGCCGCACTGGCCGCACCGGCAACGCGGCCCGTACGCGGGCATGCGGCGCCTCGGATCAGCTGCTCGCGCGGCCGAGGCGGGTCACCAGGGCGGCGCCGACCAGCAGGAGCGCCGCGGCTGACGTCGCCATGGTGACGCCGCCGACCACGGCCGGCCGAATGTCGACGGAGAGCAGAAGGCCGAGCCCGGTCGTGCTGCCCCCGATGGCGACGCAGGCGACCATGCCCGCTGTCCACCACGCCCAGGAGGCTCCCCGTGCGTCGGTGGTCGTCGGCGCGCGGCGAAGCCATCGAGCGCCGAGAGCTCCGAGCCCGGCGAGACCTGCGAGTGACGATGCGTACTGCAGCCACTGGTGAGCGGGGAGTCCGACGACCTCCGCTCTGAGGGCCGGCAGGGCGACGACGGCCGCTCCGGACGCGTGCGTGAAGGAGTCCCAGGCGAGGTGGCTCGCGACGCCCGCCACGCAGCCCGCGACCAGGATCGCCGGAGGCGCGGCGGCCGTCCGGCCGGGGACGCGCCGCGCCAGAGGGCGGGGGAGCAGTCGAGGCAGGACCGGGACCAGCACGAGGCGCCAGATCACGAGCAGCCCCAGGGCGATCGGGAGGGACGCCCAGATCGCACCGAGGGCGGAGTGGGTGATGTCGTAGTCGAGCCAGCGCGCGAACAGTGGAAGATCGGGCGCCATGGCGCCGCACGCCACGGCTGCGAGGGGCAGCCGCGCCCGGGCGAGCAGGGGAGCGATGATCGCGTGGCTGAGCGTGTACGGCATCGCCGTATATTACATTCGCGAGCCTGGGGGGAGCTGCCAGCCAGGGGGCGGCGGCGGCGCGGTGGGGGCTGCGGGCTCGGCCGAGTGTCAGAAGGCGAGCAGGTTCTCCTTGAAGGTGCCGAACTCGTACTCGGTGCGGGCGAGGCCGCGCCGCTGCATCTCGGGTACGAGGCCGTCGACGATCTCGGCGACCGACTGGCGGCTCAGTGCGCCCGAGAACAGGAAGCCGTCGCCGCCGACCTCCTCCATGACCTCCTCCATCTGCCTCGCGACGGTCGCCGGCGAGCCGACGAACGGCACGGCGTTCAGCGACGGCATCGAGGCGAGCTCGCGCAGGGTCGCATCGGGCTTGCCCTTCTTCAGGAACGCCTCGAGCGTGGTGCGGTGCCCGTTCGTCGTGATCGCGGGCGGCACCTCGTCGAGCGCGAACTGCGTGAAGTCGACGTTGGTGAGGGCGCTCAGATGGGCGAGCGCGAGCTCGAGGCCGGCATCGCTCGGCACGGCGCGGCGAGCGGCCTTCGCCTGCGCGAGCTCGTCGGTCTCGTCGAGCACGGGCGTGACGACGTAGAGCACCTTGATGTCGTCGGGGTTCCGCCCCGCCTCGACGGCCTTCTGGCGGATGTCGTCGCGGTACTGCTTCATCTCGGCCACGCCGGTGGCCGAGCAGATGATCGTGTTGGCGTGCTTCGCGGCGAATGCGCGGCCCCGGGGGCTGCCGCCGGCCTGGCAGAGCGCGGGCTGACGCTGCGGGCCGGGCATCGCGTTGAGCGGACCGCGCACCTTGAAGAAGGCGCCCTCGTGGTGGATGGGGTGCACCTTCGTGTGGTCGGCGAAGACGCCGGTCTCGCGATCGCGGACGAGCGCGCCCTCGTCCCACGAGTCCCACAGCTTCTTCACGACGCCGACGTACTCGTCGGCCATCTCGTAGCGCTGATCGTGCTCGTAGAGCTCGTCGAGGCCGAAGTTCTGGGCGGCGAGGTCCTCGCTCGAGGTGACGACGTTCCAGCCGATCCGGCCGTGCGTGAGGTTGTCGAGGGTGGCGTACAGACGCGCCAGGATGAACGGCGGGTAGAAGCTCGTCGACGCGGTCGCGACCAGGCCGATCCGGTCGGTGTGCTCGCCCAGCTTCGCCATGAGCGGCAGCGGATCCTGCTTCGGGGCGTACATGTTGTACTTGAGGTCGGTCGCCATCGAGCCGCCGTGGACGTCCGACACCATCAGGGAGTCCTCGAACATCACGTAGTCGAACTTCGCCCGCTCCATGGCGCGGACGATGTCGACGTAGAAGTCGCCGTCGATCCAGTCCTCGCCGTTGGTCCCGTCGAACGGGCCGAGCCACGAGGGCGACGAGAAGTTCAAAAACCAGGCGAGGTGCAGTTTCTTGGGCATGCCTGGACGCTATGCGGGGCGTATTTCGCCTCCGAGTCGCCCGCGTCTCGCTTCATTTCGCAGGGGCGGCGCAATCGGCGCGCAATACGCCGCCCCTACCGTCGGGGCATGACCGAGACGACGACACTCATCCGCACCCTGCCCGACGACGCCGCTCGCGCGGGGAGCGTCGCCTGGACCATCGACGACGGCACGAACGCGGAGTCGATCCGCCGCCTCGCGCTGTTCGCCGCGGAGTCGGGGACACGGATGACGATCTTCCCGGTCGGCAGCTACCCCGGCTGGACCGAGCATGCCGAGCTCTTCGCGCCGCTCGTCGAGTCCGGCCAGATCCAGGTCGGCAACCACACCTGGTCGCACACCGAGCTGACGACGCTCACCGACGAGCAGATCGTCGACGAGCTGGAGCGCAACGAGGCGCACTTCGTCGGCCTCTGGGGCGTGTCGACGAAGCCGTACTTCCGTCCGCCGAACGGCCCGCGCGACGAGCGGACCGACGCCGCCGCAGCGAGCGCCGGCTGGACCCGCCAGGTGATGTGGTCCGGCCTCCTCGCGGAGGGGCCGGCGAAGGGGGCGCAGGAACTCCTCGCCTCCGTCGACACCGAGTTCGCCCCGGGAGCCGTCGTCATCGGCCACGTCAACTACGAGGCCATGCAGGAGGTCCTGCCCGACGTGCTGGCCAGGCTGACCGCCGCGGGCCTGGCGTCGGTCACCATCCGCGACGCCTTCGGCGCCTGACCTCGGGCTCACGCCTCCGACGTGAGCCGCTGCTTGAACGTGCCGGACGGCTGCACCGTCCGCACCAGATCGCGCCGCTGCAGCTCGGGCACGAGGCCGTCGCAGATCTGGTCGATGTAGCGGCGGGTCAGCATTCCGCCGCCGCCGGCGAACAGGAGGAACCCGTCCCCGCCGACCTCCTCGAACACCCGCTGCATCTCGTCGGCGACGGTCGCCGGTGTGCCGGCGAGGGGCACCGCCTCGAACTCGTCCGACGCTGCGGCCTCGCGCAGGGTGCGGTCGCCCGCCCACTTGCGGAAGGCATCGGTGATGCTCTTGCTCGAGTCCGTCACGATGTCCGGGAACTTCTCGTCGAGCGGGAACTGCGCCATGTCGATCTCGTCCGACATCATCAGGAGGCGGCGTCTCGCGCGCTCGTCCGTGATCTGGAAGCGCTCCTCGCGTCGGCGCCGCGCGAGCTCATCGGTCGCCTCGACGAAGGGCGAGATCATGTACAGGATCCGCACGTCGTCGGGGTTGCGGCCGAACTCGACGGCCTTCGCCCGCACCTCGTCGCGGTAGTCGCGCATCTCGTCGACGCCCTTGGCGCTCGACACGATCGTGTCGGCGTGCTTCGCGGCGAACGAGCGCCCGACCGAGCTCCCGCCGGCCTGGAAGATCGGCGGCCTGCCCTGCAGCGGCGGCAGGGCGTTGAGCGGTCCGCGGACGTCGAAGTGCGGGCCGTGGTGATCGATCGTGTGCACCTTGGTCGAGTCGACGTAGGTGCCGGTGGCGCGGTCCATGACCACAGCGTCGGCGTCCCACGACGTCCAGAGCTTCTGCACGACCTCGACGAACTCCTCGGCGATCTCGTACCGGGTGTCGTGCGCGGGCAGCTCGTCCATGCCGAAGTTCCTGCCCGCGAGCTTGCCGCCCGACACCACGACGTTCCAGCCGACCCGGCCGTCCGTCAGGTGGTCGAGCGTCGTGAGCAGCCGCGCCAGCAGGAACGGCTGGTAGAAGCTCGTCGACATCGTCGCGACGAAGCCGAGGTGCTCTGTCGCCGCCGCCAGCAGCGGGATCAGGGGAAGCGGGTCGCTCTTCGGCGCTCGGACGGTGAACTTGAGCTCGGCCTCGGCCGAGCCGCCGTAGACGTCCGAGATGTAGGTGCTGTCCTCCAGCATCATGCAGTCGAAGCCGGCGCGGTCGAGCGACCTCGCCATGTCGACGAAGAAGTCGCCGTTCATCCACTCGTCGCCGGTGGTACCCGACCACGGCTGGTTCCACGCCGGGGTCAGGAAGTTGATGAACCAGCCCAGTCGCATCCGCGTCGTCGGCGTGCTCGGCATCAGAAGGACCTCAGATTCTCTCGGAAGGTGGCGCCCTGGGGCAGGTAGTCGCTGCGGGTCAGGCCGCGGCGCTGGAGCTCAGGAACGAGGCCGTCGACGATCTCGCCGATGTAGGTGCGCGTCATCGGCCCTGACATCAGGAAGCCGTCGCCTCCGACGTATCCCATGACCTCCTCCATTCGGTCGGCGACCGACTCGACGCTGCCGACGAGGTCGACGGCGCTGATGCTCCAGCCGGCGGCGACCTCGCGGAGGGTGCGGCCGTCGTCGCCGAGCTTTAGGAACTCCGAGAGCGTCGTGCGGTGGCCGTTGGTGGTGATGTCCTGCGTCACGGGCGCGTCGAGGTCGAACTGAGAGAAGTCCACCTCGGTGAGCGCGCTCAGGTGAGCGAGGGCCTTCTCGACGTTCGTCTCAGCCTGCGCCTTCGAGGAGGCCCGGAGTTCCTGCGCCTCGGCATCGCTGGCAGCGACGAGGGGGCTCACGATGAAGAGCACCTTGATGTCGTCGGGGTCGCGCCCGGCCTCGGTGGCCAGGCGGCGGATGTCGTCGCGGAACTCCTTCATGCGCTCGGGGCCGCGCGACTGGGCGATGATCGTGTCGGCGTGCTCGGCCGCGAAGCGCTTGCCGCGCGGGCTTCCGCCGGCCTGGCAGATCACCGGCCTGCGCTGCGGGCCGGGCACCGTGTTGAGCGGGCCTCGCACCGAGTAGTACTCGCCGGAGTGGTCGATCGTGTGGACCTTGGTGTGGTCGACGTACCTGCCCGTCTCGCGGTCCTGGATGATGGCGCCGTCGTCCCAGGAGTTCCAGAGCGCGTCGACGACCTGCACGAACTCGTCGGCCCGGTCGTAGCGGCCGTCGTGCTCCTGCAGCTTGGTGCGGCCGTAGTTCTGGGCTGCGCGGTCCTCGCTGGAGGTCACGATGTTCCAGCCGGCGCGGCCGCGGCTCAGGTGGTCGAGCGTGGTCATGGTGCGGGCCAGCTGGTAGGGCGGGTAGAAGCTCGTCGACGCCGTCGCCACGATCCCGAGGCTCGTCGTCACCGCGGCGAGCAGCGGGACGAGAGCGAGGGGGTCGTGCTTCGGGGCGTACAGGTGGTGCTTCAGGTCGGCGCGCGACGACCCCTCGTAGGCGTCGGACACCATCGAGCTGTCCTCGAGCATGATGTAGTCGAACCGAGCGCGCTCCAGGGCCCGGGCGAGGTCCTGGTAGAACCTGCCGTTCGCCCAGGTCTCGCCGTTGTGGCCGGAGAATTGGCCCTCCCACGGAGGCGGGGCGAAGTTGGTGAACCAGCCCAGGTGGAACATGTCGGTCACGGATCGGCCTCTCAGAACGCTCGGAGGTTGTTTTTGAACGTGGTGTCGGCGTAGCCGTCGCGGATTAGGCCGCGGCGGCGGAGCTCGGGGGCGAGGTCGCCCGCGAAGTCGGCGACGGCGCGCGGCGTCACCGACGACCCGATCAGGAATCCGTCGCCGCCCACCTCCTCCATCACGGCCTCCATCTGGTCGGCCGCGGTCGCCGGCGAGCCGACGATCGTCAGGCTCGGCGGCAGCTGGGTGGCGATCTCGCGGAGGGTCAGGTGCTCGCGACCCTTGAAGAACGCGTCGGTCGTGGTCCGGGCGGCGTTCGTCTCGAACGCCGGGACCGGCTGGTCGAGGTCGAACGCGGCGAAGTCGATGCCCGAGGCGAACGACATGCGGGCCAGGGTCTTCGAGACGTCGGACTCCGCTTCCGCCTGCTTGCGCCGCTGCAGCTCGAGGGCGTCGTCGTGGGTGTCGCCGATGATGAAGTCGGTCAGGAACATGACCTTGACGTCGTCGGGGTTGCGGCCGTGGGCCGCGACGCGGGCGCGGATGTCCGTGCGGTACTCCGTCATCCACTCGACGGTGCCGCTGGGGGCGACGATCGTGTCGGCGTAGGTCGACGCGAACTCGCGGCCGACGGGGGAGCCGCCGGCCTGGCAGATGACCGGGAGGCGCTGCGGGCCGGGCGGGGCGTTGAGGGGTCCGCGCGTCGAGAAGTAGGTGCCCTCGTAGTCGACCTGGTGGATCTTCGTGTGGTCGGCGTAGACGCCGGCCTCCACGTCGTCCAGGACGGCGTCGTCGTCCCACGAGGTCAGCAGCGCCGTGACGGCCTTGGCCCAGTCGGTCGCGATCGCGTAGCGCTCGTCGTGCGGGTACTGCTTGTCGAGGCCGTAGTTCTGCGCGGTGCGGTCGTTGTGGCTGGTGACCAGGTTGAAGCCGACGCGGCCGTGCGACAGGTGGTCGAGCGTCGTCATGAGGCGAGCCGCGAGGAACGGCGGGTAGAACGTCGTCGTCATCGTGGCGATGATGCCGATGTGCTCCGTCGCCTGCGCGAGCAGCGGCACCAGGGCCATCGGGTCGTGCTTGGGCGCCGCGAAGGTGGTCGACAGCGAGTACTCCATCGACGAGCCGAAGGCGTCGGGGATGAAGCTGCCGTCCTCGATCATCATGTAGTCGAAGCCGGCGCGCTCAAGGGCCCTGGCGAAGTCGACGTAGGCGTCCGGGTTCGGGAAGTAGTTGCCGCGGTCGCTGTGGCCTTCGTTCCAGCCCTGCGGGTAGTAGCTGAGGAACCATCCAAGGTGGAACACGGGGGTGTCCTTTCGGGTCGGCGGAAGGCGGGTCAGTAGGCCAGGAGGTTCTCGCGGAACGTGGCCTTGTCGTACGACGGGCGGATCACGCCGCGCTGGCGGAGGGCCGGGGCGAGGCCGTCGGCGATCTCGGTGATGTTCTTGCGCGTCACCGGCATGGCGATCAGGTAGCCGTCGCCGCCCGCGTAGTCCATGTGCTCCTCCATCTCCTGCGCCACCGACTCCGGTGTGCCGACGAGACGGACCGACTCCTGCGTGCGGTGGTTCATGACCGCCTCGCGGATGGTGGCGCCCGAACGTGCCCAGTCGTTCATCGTCGACTGGTGGCCCTCGTTCTTCGAGAGGTCGGGGAAGGGGGCGTCGTAGTCGAACTTCGACCAGTCGGTGCTCGTGAAGTACGAGAAGCCGGCGACCTGCGCATCGATGTTGGCGGCGGTCGCGTCTTTCATCGCCTGGTCCTTCGCCTCGGCCTCGCCCTTCGAGTCGGCCATGATCGGCGACACCAGGTAGAGCACCTTGACGCCGTTCGGGTCGAGGCCCAGCGCCTCGCGGCGGGCCGTGATGTCGTCGCGGTACGCCTTCATCTCCTCGACGCCCTTGACCGCGGCGATGATGGTGTCGGCGTTGCGGGCGCCGAACTGGCGGCCGACGTCCGAGCCGCCGGCCTGGCAGATGACCGGGTGGCGCTGCGGGCCGGGGATCGTGTTGAGCGGGCCGCGCGAGCGGTAGTACTTGCCCTCGAAGTCGACCGTGTGCACCTTCGTGTGGTCGGCGAAGACGCCCTGCGCCTCATCCATGAGCACCGCGTCTTCGTCCCACGAGTCCCACAGCGCCTTGACGACGTCGACCCACTCGTTGGCGCGGTCGTAGCGCTCGTCGTGGGGGATCAGGTCTTTGAGGCCGTAGTTCTGCATGGCCGACTTGTTGCTCGACGTCACCAGGTTCATGCCGACGCGGCCCTCGGTGATGTGGTCGAGCGTCGAGAACAGGCGCGCCGCCATGAACGGGTGGTAGAACGACGTCGAGATCGTCGCGACGATGCCGATGTGCCGGGTCGCGTTCGTCAGCAGGGGCACTAGCGGGATCGGGTCGAAGCGGATCGTGCCGCCGCTCTTCACGCTCGACTCGAAAGTGCCGCCGTGGACGTTGGGGAGGACGGAGGAGTCCTCCATCATCATGTAGTCGAAGCCGGCGCGCTCGAGCGAGGTCGCCATGTCGATGAAGAGCTGCGGGTTGCCGACGTCGCTTCCGACGTTGCCCGACCAGCGCTGATTCCAGTTGTAGACGCCGAACCCGGTGCCCATGAACCATCCCATGTGAAACATCTGCGTGCCCTTTCGTTCAGGAGTCGTCGGCGACCGGAGCCGAAGACGACCCGTGCCTGTGGAACCAGTCAAGGGGCGGCGTATTACAGCCGCGAACGGGGCGTATTTCTCGCGTATTACGCTGTCGAGTCGATTTGACGTCAGGTGTCGCCCAGATGCGAAACCGGCCGTACGGTGGGTCCACTCACGCAAATAGGGATGGTGCGACCGACTATGTCCTACACGTTCAACGAGCAGCGGGCGGCGCAGTTCCAGAAGCAGCGCCAGCTCCAGCAGGCCCCTCTCCACACGTCCTCGCGACGCACGTACGAGCAGCTCCGGGCGAGCATCCGCGCGGGCATCGCCGACGCCGAGAACAACCGCTTCCACGAGCTCAGCATCTCGAAGGAGTTCGGGGCCAGCAGGAACTCCGTCCGGGTGGCGCTGTCGATGCTGGTCGCCGACGGTCTGATCAGCCGGGCGCCGCGGCGCGGAACCCTCCTGACCAACCGGATCGTCGACTTCCAGGTCGACCAGGTGCTGCCGCGCGACTTCACACCGCATCCGCAGGACGACGCCTACGACCTCGGCGTCGTGACCCTGCAGGACGGCGTGATCCCGACGCCCCCAATCGTCGCCGACCTGATGGGCGCGCCGGCCGACTACACGCTCAGCTACGTCCAGCTCGGTGTCTACGGCGACTCGCCGATCTTCCTGCGCACCGGCGTCGTGCCCCTGCTGGAAGACCCGCAGAACTTCGTCGACCGCGTCGAGTCGTTCGAGACGACCGCGACCAACAACCACCCCCTGGCGATGCCCGAGATGAGCAATCCGGCCGAGGCGCTCGAGGTGACGGCCACGATGCGCCGCACCTTCAAGGAGGAGTTCGGCAAGCTGTACGGCTGCGCCTTCGGCTTCCTGCGCAACCGCGTCGAGGTGGTCGGCGCCGACGAACGCACCGCCCGCCTGCTCGGCGTCGAGGAGGGCTCCCCGCTGCTCCTTCGCCAGCAGTACAGCTACGACATCCAGGGTCGCGCCCGCGAGTACAGCTTCACGCACTTCCGCGGCGACCGGTCGACCCTGTCGAAGACGCAGGCGCACCTGCACTCCGAGCCGGAGAAGACCGATGACGCCGAGTGATGCCCAGCCCGTCCCGCCGTCCGAGCTCGTGCAGCGCCGCGCCCAGGCGTGGATCTCGCGCATCGCGGCCGACACCGGAGACGACCTCGCACCCGAGACCCCGACACCGGGGCGCAGGATCGAGCCCGAACCCCTCGTGGTCATCCCGTTCGGCGCTCACACCGACCACCAGCGGCTCCTCCTCGACACGGGCGAGGAGGCCGAGGTGCGCCTCCGCGTCATCGAGCACGCCCTGGTCTCGTCGTCGCCGCTGATCCGCGCGCGCATGCACACCGATCAGGACACCGTGGCGATGCTCGAGCAGCACGCCACCCTCGACGACGAGCCCCTGTTCGTGCGCGTCTCGTACCATCTCTCGAGCGACCTCGACCCGATCTCGCGCGCCTGGAGGGCGCACGTCCCCGGCGCCGACGTCGGCACCATGGGCGACCTGTTCCGCCGGCTGTTCGGGCGCGAGCTGGCCCGCACCGAGTCGAGCGTCGAGGCCGTGCGCAGCGACGCGCGGACGGCCCTGTCGCTGCGAGTGCCGGTCGGCAGCCCGATGATCCTGCGCGAGATGGTGCTGACGGCCGACGACGGCGTGGTGCGGGAGCTGAGCTTCACGCACTTCAGGGCGGACCGCGTGGCCTTGCTCGCCGACTGACCGCAGTTCCTGCGCGAGAGGAACACGAGAAGGCCCCCGCCGCTGGTGCAACGGGGGCCTTCTGCTGCGCGGGTCAGTCCTTGGTCATGACCGAGAGGTCCACCGCGTGGTCGAGACGCCAGGTCCAGCCGTGGAGCTTGGACGAGACGGCCGAGTCGGAGGCCGGCTGCGCGATGTAGATCGCGGCGATCTGGTCGCCGAGCCAGCGCTTCTCGGCGGCATTGTAGGCCTTGCCGCCCTCGTCGGTCAGCGGGTCGGGCACGTCGTTCGCCGTGGCGAGCAGCTTCGCGAACGTCGGGTCGTCGTACTGCGAGTAGTTCGACGACGAGCCGGGCGTGGTCTGCAGGCCGAGCTGGTAGCCCTGCGAGAGCGCGAGCGCCTCACCGGTGAACAGGCTGGCCTCGGTCTGGCCCTTGGTGCCGCGCTCCTGAGCCTGAGCCGTGGGGACGGAGTCGACGGTGATGTCGAATCCGGCGGCCTCGGCCGAGCTCTTGATCGCGACGGCCGTGTCGACCATCGCCTGGTTGTCGTTCGCGACCGTCAGCGTCACCGGGATGTTCGTCGTGTAGCCGGCGGCCTTCAGCACCTTCTTCGACGTGGCCGCGTCGTAGCTGTAGTCGGGCAGGCCCGAGCCGTCGTAGCCGGGAGCGCCCGAATCGAGCATGGTGTTCTTCTTGGTCGCTCGGCCCTGGAGCACCCCGTCGATGACCTGGCCGTAGTCGATCGCCGTGGTGAACGCCTTGCGCACCGCGATGTCTTTGAACGGGCCGGTCTTCACGTTGAGCTGGATCGCGACGTAGCCGTTGCGGGCCTTCTTCGGGACCAGGACGCCGGAGTCCTTCTCCAGCGACGCCTGGTCGGCGGGCAGGAGCCCGAGAGCCACGTCGGCGTCGCCGTTCTTGAGAGCCGTGGCCCGGTTGCCGGCATCCGCGACGACGCGCTGGATGATCTTCGTGATGGTGGGGGTGTTGGCGAGCCCGGTGTCGGTGCGCGCCTCGAGCACCATCTCGGAGCCTTCGGTGACGCTGGCGACCTTGTAGGCGCCGAAGCCGAAGTCGAAGCGGCCGGACGAGAACTTGGTCGCGTAGGGGTCGTCCTTGGTGACGTGCTTCTTGAGGAACGTCGAGTCGTAGATCTGGCCGACGATGTCGCTGAGGTTCGACAGCAGCGTGAAGCCGTAGGCGGCCTTCGCGACCGTGAACTTCACCGTGTACTTGTCGGGCGCGGTGATCTGCTTGAGGTCCGTGAGCGCCGGCGTGATGACGTAGGGCACGATGCTGGTCGCGGCCTTCATCTTGCGCTCGAACGACCAGAGGACGTCTTCGCTCGTGAGCTCGTTGCCCCGCTGGCTCTTCACTCCGTGACGGAGGTTGAACGTGTAGGTCAGGCCGTCCTCCGACTTCGTGTAGCTCTTGGCGAGGACGCCGGTGAAGTTGTAGATGTCCTGGTCCTGGGTGTCCTTCTGGTCGCCCGCGACGTACTTCTGGGTGATCAGGTCGTTGAACAGGTAGTCGCCGGTGTCGAAGTAGCCGGCGGTCAGCGCGAAGCTGGTGTCGAAGCTCAGCTGGGTGGCGAGGGCGGGGAGGACCTCGACGACGGTCTTGCCGGTCGTCTGCTTGGGCGCGAGGTTGCTGCAGCCGGTGAGGACGAGGACGGTTGCGGTCACGGCCGCCGCGGCGGCTAAGAGCCGCCGGTACGAGGGCCGCGTATTTCGAGAACGACTGCTACTGAACACTGCGTACTCCAGGTGTGTGAGGGGGGAGGTCTCCGCAAGTGTCGAAGTCGGCTGTTTCAGCCGATGACGCCAATCGTTTCAGTCTGATTTCGCTAGGGCGGCGTAAGCAAAGTCGGCGATTGTTTCGGCCCCGGGTCAGGACTTTTCGCCAGGGTGGCGAAATGTCACCGTAATGATCCGCGGGTCGATTCGAAACACCCGTCGCCCAGAATTGTCCCACGTTCGCGGGGCCCGCCGAACGATCTCGTCTAGTGACTCGGGCCCCGGTCCGATCCCTCGACGAAAGGCACGATCGAGCATGAGAGCACACCGATGAGCGCAGAGTCCCTCCTCGACGTCAGGAATCTGAGCATCCAGTACCCGGGCACCCCAACGCGAGCGGTCGACGAGGTCACCTTCCAGATCGGCCGCGGCGAGGTCGTCGCCCTGGTCGGCGAGTCCGGCTCGGGCAAGTCGACGCTCGCCCGAGGAGTCGCAGGACTCCTGACCGACGAGCGCATCGACGTCACGAGCACGGCGCTGACCTTCGACGGCGCCCCCATCGAGCGGAACGCCGGCGCGGTCCTCCCCGAGCGCATCCCCGGCATCACGATGATGTTCCAGGACGCCTCGACGTCGCTCGACGTGGTGTGGAGCGTGGAGGACCAGCTCGTCGCGATCCTCCGCAACGTCGAGCGCATGTCAAAGAAGGCGGCGCGCGTGCGCGCCATCGACTGGCTCGACCGCGTCGGCCTCGCTGACACCCAGCGCGTCATGAAGGCCAAGCCCTACGAGCTGTCCGGCGGCATGCGCCAGCGCGTGATGCTCGCCCTCGCTCTCGCCTCAGCCCCGCGCCTCCTGATCGCCGACGAGCCGACCAGCGCGCTCGACGCCTCGCTGTCGCGTCTGTCGATGGAGCTCATGACGAGCCTCACCACCGAGCTCGGGACGGCCCTCCTGATCGTGAGCCACGACATCGCCATGTGCACCGAGTTCTCGGATCGCACCTTGGTCATGTACCACGGCGCCCTCGTCGATCAGGGCGCATCGGCGACCCTGACCGAGACGGTGACGCATCCCTATGCCCGGGGCCTGCTGGCCTGCGTGCCGACGTTCGAGCACCTCGACGACGACGAGCTGCCGACGCTCGACCTCTTCCTCACCGCGTCGACGAGCGCCGCCAAGCAGGGGGCCGCCGCATGAACGCCGCCGAGTTCGTCCTCGAGGACGTCGCCAAGCGCTTCGGCTCCGAGCGCCGCGGCCACGTCGCCGTCAAGGGCCTCACCGACCGCTTCTCGAACACCCAGTCGGTCGGCATCATCGGCGAGTCCGGCTCGGGCAAGTCGACGCTCGGACGCATGCTCTGCGCGCTCGAGACCGCCACGAGCGGCTCGATCCGCTTCAACGGCGAGGAGATCGCCGACATCCGCGCGTCGAAGCCGAAGCTGATTCAGTTCCGCCGCGACGTTCAGCTGATCGGGCAGGACACCACGTCATCGTTTGATCCTCGCCACTCGCTGCGCGAGTCGATCATGTACCCGGCGATGAGCCTCACCGGGCTCAGCCGCAAGGAGGCCTACGAGAAGACCGACCAGGTCGTCGAGCTGCTCGGCCTCAGCCCGAAGATGGCCGATCGCCCCTCCGAGGGGGTCTCGGGCGGTCAGCGCCAGCGCTTCGCGATCGCGCGGGCCCTGATCGTCGAGCCGCGCATCCTGGTCTGCGATGAGGTCGTGTCGGCCCTCGACGTCTCCGTGCAGGGCGGCATCCTGAACTTCCTGAAGACGTACCACCGCGACCGCGAGGCCGGCATCATCTTCATCTCGCACGGTCTGCCCGCCACCTCGTTCATCTCGAGCGAGCTGCGGGTCATGTTCCAGGGCGAGTTCGTCGAGGCGGGCTCCACGCGCCGCGTCGTCACGGAGCCCGAGGCCGACTACACGAAGAAGCTCCTCGCGGGCTACCGCGCCGTGCCCGAGACCCTGGAGGCCGAAGTTGCCTGAGTTCCTGTCGCGGCAGCGCTGGTGGATCACCCGCGTACTGCTCCTGCCCCTGCACCTCTTCGTGTTCGCCATCATCACGTTCCTGCTGCTCCGCCTGGTCCCCGGCGACCCGGTGGCGAGCGTTCTCGGCCCGAACTACACCCAGGCGGCGTACCTGACGATGCAGAGGGCCCTGGGGCTCGACGGCAGCGTCTGGTCGCAGCTGGGCCGCTACATCGTCGAGATCCTGCACCTGGACTTCGGCAGCTCGATCCAGACCGGCCGGGCCGTCATGAGCGAGATGGGCACCCGCCTGCCGGGAACCCTCGAGCTCGCCGTCCAGGGCCTCTTCTTCACGGTGCTGCTCAGCCTGGTGCTGTCGTACGTCGCCGTGTTCCACCCCAAGACGGTGCTCGCGAGGATCGTGCTGGTCTACTCGCGAGCCGCGGGCGCCCTGCCCGAGTTCGTGCTGGCGGTGTGGGCGCTGTTCGTCTTCTTCACCGTCCTGCACGTCGCGCCGGCTCCGCTCGGGCGCCTGTCGACCGACCTGCCCACGCAGACCGTGATCACCGGGTTCCCCTTCCTCGACACGCTGATCCAGGGCTACACGGCCGGTGCGATTTCGATGGCGGCCCACCTCGTCCTGCCGATCGCGGTCATGGCCATCGCGTCGTCCGCCGTCGTCATCAAGGTGCTGGTGTCGAGCCTCCAGGGCGCGATCCAGGATCCCGCCACCGCGTTCCGCATCACCACCGGCAGCGGCCGACGCGCCACCGTCCTCAGCGTCTACCGCCGCGCGGCCCCCGCCGTCGTCACCCTCGTCGGCCAGATGTTCGGCTACCTCGTCGGAGGAACCAT
The DNA here is from genome assembly GCF_059420045.1 of Frondihabitans sp. GW821-FHT04F02. NCBI lineage: Bacteria > Bacillati > Actinomycetota > Actinomycetes > Micrococcales > Microbacteriaceae > Frondihabitans > Frondihabitans sp. GW821-FHT04F02. The sequence goes on from NZ_JBWKSZ010000002.1 coordinate 335,438, forward strand.
CGTGCTCGAGTCGCTGTTCGGCTTCGCCGGCCTCGGCTCGTACGCCGTGAAGGCCGTCCTCTCGACCGACTACCCCGCGATCCAGGGCTTCCTGCTCGTGGTCGCCGGGATCACCCTGATCGTGTACATGATCGTCGACCTCGCGGTCATGACGGTCGACCCCCGGCGCCGTCCGGGCTCAGTAGGGAGCAACTGATGACCACCGCCACCCTGCCGCTCACCGCGGCCCGCGCCGAGCGCCGCAAGTACTCCGCGAAGCTTCCGCGCCGCCGAATCGACTTCCTGCTGCTGCTGCCGTCGCTCCTGATCGTGCTGCTCGCGATCGTCGGGCCCTTCCTCACGCCGTACAGCGCCACCACGATCTCAGGCGCGGTGTCGTCGGCCCCGTCGATGGCGCATCTGTTCGGAACCGACAGCGTCGGCCTCGACGTGTTCTCCCGCGTGATCGGGGCGGCGCGCTACAACCTCGTCATCGCTGTCGCCACGACGCTGCTCTGCACGGTCATCGGGGTCGTCTTCGGCCTCGGGATCGGCTGGTTCGAGTCGGCACGCGGCGCGGCCGGCCTCGTCGCGCGCGGCACGACGCGCCTGTTCGACCTCCTCCAGGCGGTGCCGGCCATCCTGCTCGGCCTCGTGATCGTGTCGTTCTTCGGGGCCAGCGTCATATCGCTGACCGTCGGCATGGCGATCATCCTCGCGCCGATCCAGATGCGGCTCGTGCGCATCGAGGTGCTCCGCGTCCGCAAGGAGGCCTACCTCGACGCCGCCCGCATGGCCGGCCAGAACGAGCTGAAGCTGCTGGCGCGCCATGTCCTGCCGAACTCGATCTGGGTGGCGCTCGAGAACATGTCGTTCCTCTTCGCCACGAGCATCCTGCTCACCGCCGCCCTCGGCTTCGTCGGAGTCGGACTCCGCCCGCCGACGCCGGAGTGGGGCTCGATGATCTCGTCGGCCACGAACGACGCGCTCACCGGGCGCTGGTGGTCGGCGGCGTTCCCGTCGATCGCGATGATGATCACCGTCTGGGCCTTCTCGAACGCGTCGCACGCCCTGTTCGGTCGGATCGCGCCGAAGAAGCTGGCGGCCGCGGCGGCGTCGTCGTCGCCCGTGGTTCCGTCGTCCGAGGCGGCTGCCGAGGCGCGCTAGCCCCTCCCGGCGGGCGCCCCACGGCGGGCACCGCGTCGGCGGGCGTGCGTCGGGTTCGGCGGGTCTCCGCCCGCCCGCCGACGCCTACCAGCCCCCGCCGACGCGGGGCGGCCCTGCACGCACGGGGGCGCGCCGGCGCCGAGCCACGGCGGGAGCCCTCCGCCGGGCCGGACGGCAGCGGGCCCCCGTGTTGACGGTCGGGCTAGAAGGCCTGCAGGTTCTCGCGCAGGGTCGTGCCGCTGTACTCGCTGCGGATCAGCCCGCGGCGACGCAGGGCCGGCGCGAGCCCGTCGGTCACCTCGGTGATGTAGCGGCGGGTGAGCTGGCCGGCGATCAGGAAGCCGTCGCCGCCGACCTCGTCCATGGCCTCGCCCATGACGGCGGCGACCTCGTCGGGTGTCCCGCTCACCTCGAGCGAGCCGAGGCGGACCGGCCGCGAGGCGATCTCCCGCAGCGTCGTCTCGGGGTTCGAGCCCTGCAGCATGCCGAGGGTCGACGACGACGCGGCGTTCGTCTTGATCTCGGGCAGGGGGGAATCCAGGTCGAACTGCGAGAAGTCGATGCCGCTCGACCACGACAGACGCGAGAGGGAGTCCTCGATCGTCGTCGCGTCGATGCGCGCTTTCTTCGCCACGGCCTCCTCGTGGGTCTCGCCGAGCACGGGCGAGATGGTGAACAGGATCTTGACGTCGCTGGGCTTGCGGCCCGCGGCGATCAGCCGCTCGTCCATGTCGGCGCGGTACTCCTTCATCGCCTCGATCCCCGGTACCGATGCGACGACCGTGTCGGCGTACTTCGCGGCGAGGCTGCGGCCCGCAGGCGACCCGCCGGCCTGGCAGACGATCGGATGGCCGCCGGTCGGGGCGATGGTGTTGAGCGGTCCGCGCGACTTGTAGAAGCGGCCCTCGAAGTTCACCGGGTGCACCTTGGTGTGGTCGGCGAAGACCCCCGACTCGTGGTCGCCGACGACGGCGTCGTCCTCCCAGGAGTCCCAGAGCCGGCCGACGAGGTCGATCCACTCGTCGGCCATCTCGTACCGGAAGTCGTGCTCGTAGTGCTCGTCCCGGCCGAAGTTCTGAGCCGTGCGGACGTTGTGCGCGGTGACCAGGTTGACGCCGGCGCGGCCGTCCGACTGCAGCGCGAGGCTCGACATCAGGCGCGCGGCGGCGAAGGGCGGGTAGTAGGGAGTTGCGAGCGTCATGATGACGCCGAGGTGGCGGGTCGCGTCGAGCAGCAGCGGCACCAGCGTCGCCGGGTCGAGCTTCGGCGCGTGGTTGGCCTTCTCGAGGTAGTAGCGGCTCGTGCCCTCGAACGCATCGGGGATGAAGGCGCCGTCCTCGAGCATCATGTAGTCGAAGCGGGCGCGCTCCATCGCCTTCGCGAGCTCGATGTAGAGGTCGGGCTTGACCCAGTCGCGGGCCGCCTCGCCTGACCAGTCCTTGGCCCAGCTCGGGACCGAGTAGTTCAGAAACCATCCCATGTGGAACATTCGCGTCTCCATCCGGGCGCGGCGCCGTGCCACGACCCTCCATCAGCCAGTACAGGGGCGGCGCATTTCACGGTCGTGACGCCGGAGTAACGGCTGATTGCGCTGGGGGTTCGCTGATTGGGGCCATCCCCCGGCCAGTGCACGGGCACTCCGCAGTATTCTCGGAGCATGACCACGAGCAGCGACGAGGTCGACCTGCTGATCGATGCGTGGGCCGGTCAGCTTCCCGAGACCGACTTCTCCCCCCTCGACGTGATGTCGAGGCTCCGGCGCGTCTCGTTGCGGCTCAACACCCTGCGGGCTCAGGCGTTCAAGGGCGCCGGCCTCGCGATCTGGGAGTTCGACGTGCTCGCGGCCCTGCGCCGCGCCGGCGAGCCGTTCCAGCTCAGCCCCGCCCAGCTCGTCAAGGTCACGATGGTCACCAGCGGCACCCTGACCAACCGGCTCGATCTGCTCGAGGAGCGCGCTCTCGTGGAGCGCCGCAAGAACCCGGAAGACGGCCGCGGTGTGCTCGTCTGCATGACGCCCGTCGGCCGCGAGATGGTCGACGAGGCCATGCTGGCGCTCGTCGCCGAAGAGGAAGTGCAGCTCGGGCCGCTCTCCCGCAGCGAGCGCGCCCAGCTGATCGAGCTGCTCCGGCGGCTCGGCGACGGCTTCGCGCCGGGCGATCCCGCATAGGCGCGACCGACCCGAGCGGCGCCGGAGCGAATCCGAGAATATGATCGCCTCATTGTCTTAGATGAGGAGTTCTCGTGCACCGTCGCACACCAGTTGAGCCGTCCGTCCGACCGACGAGAGCACGTCGCGGATGGGCCGTCCTGACCATCGCCCTCGCGGTGTCTCTCGCGGCCGCCCTCGCTCCCGGGGTCGCGAGCCCGGCTGCGGCCGCCTCCCCTCCCGATCAGTGGACGGGCGTGTACGGATCAGCCGGGAGCAGCTCGACGAATACCGGCGAGCACGTCCTGACGGCCGGCAATGCGGGAAAGATCACGCAGGCCTTCGCCGCCACGAACCGGACCGGCGGCTCGTACCCGCCGGTGGTCCTCGGCGGTGTCGTGTACACCGTCGGGGGTACCACGTCTCCGCGCTTCTACGCTTCGTCGCCCAGAACTGGCAAGGCCCTCTGGAGCATGGCCCTGCCCTACGCCGTCAGCTCCTACGGGTACGGCATGACCGGAACGGGATCGACCGTCCTGATCTCGTTCGGAACCTCGCCCGCAGGCGGGGTCCTCGTCGTGGATGTGGCGAAGCACGCGATCACCGCTCGGGCCTTCCTGCCGAAGGCGACGACCCCTGGCGCGGACCGCACCTATCCCGGTACTCCCACGACGGACGGCACCCGCGTGTTCCTCTTCGGCTCGGGCTACCCCGTGCTCGCGTTCTCGGTGAAGTCCGGCAAGCTCCTCTGGAAGCACTCGTACACGCCGAACAACAACGACGGCATCGACTTCGTCTACGGCTTCGCGGTCGGCGGCGGAACCTTCTACACCAGCGGCGGCGAAGGCCTCGTCGCGTACAGCGCGACCACCGGCCGCAAGAAGTGGACCAGCGACCCGGCATTCTCGTACGGAACCCCGGTGCTCGCAGGCGGTCGCGTCTTCGTCAACGTCTCCGACGCCGTCGCCGCGTTCCCGGCGGCGGGGTGCGGCGCCGCCTTCTGCAAGCCCCTCTGGTCGACCGCGGTCGACAGCTACGACTCCGACATCATCGGGATCGCGGGCGCCGACTCGACGAACCTGTTCATCACGTACCGCACGTCTCACGAACCCGACCCGGCGAAGTGCGAAGCGCGGTTCGCCGGACACATCGCCCGACTGTCGGCGTCCACCGGCACGGTGAAGTGGCAGACGGAAGTCGGCGACTTCGCCCAGGGCATGGTGCGCGGCGGCGATGTGGTCTGGATCGTCAACGAGTACGGCGAGTTCCAGAACGGGACGTGCGTCGGCGACCAGTACCGCCTCCTCGCCTACTCCACGACGGCCACCGCCACGGCCCCCCTCGCGGCGCTCCCCATCGACAGCGCGTACTTCTACTACCCGCAGACACTCGCCGTCGCCTCGGGCACCGTGTTCCAGAGCCCGAACTCGTCGACCCTGGTCGGCTACCGGGTTCCGGGCACGTGACGCGGCAGGCGTCGGCCTCCGGGAATCAGACCAGGGCCTGGGCCTGCTGCAGTGTTCCGCGCAGGATCTGCTCCATCTCGTCGAACTCCGCCTGGCCGGCGATGAGCGGCGGCGCCAGCTGGATCACCGGGTTCACGCGGTCGTCGGGCCGGCAGTAGAGGCCGTTGTCCATCAGCGCCCCGGGCAGGAACTGCTTGATCAGGAGCTCGCGCTCGGCGGCGTCGAACAGCGCCTTCGACCCCTTGTCGCGAACGAGCTCGATCGCCCAGAAGTAGCCGTCCCCGCGGACGTCTCCGACGATGTCGAGGTCCTTCAGCTTCGAGAGCGTCGCGCCGAACGCCGCCTCGTTGTCGAGCACGCGCTGATTCAGGCCTTCACGCTCGACGATGTCGAGGTTGGCCAGCGACACGGCGGCCGACACCGGGTGACCGCCGAAGGTGTACCCGTGCGGGAAGAAGTCGGTGCCCGTCAAGAACGGCTCCATCACGCGCTCGTTGGCGATCATGGCTCCGATGGGGCCGTAGCCGCTCGACATCCCCTTGGCGCACGTGATGATGTCGGGCTCGTAGCCGAACTTCTCGCAGGCGAACATGGTGCCGTGGCGGCCGAACGCGCAGATGACCTCGTCGCTGACGAGCAGCACGTCGTATCGGTCGCAGATCGCGCGCACCCGCTCGAAGTACCCGGGCGGCGGGGTGAAGCAGCCGCCGGAGTTCTGCACGGGCTCGAGCACGACGGCCGCGACGGTGTCGGCTCCCTCGAAGAGGATCGCCTCCTCGATGCGGTTCGCGGCCCACAGCCCGAAGGCCGCCTCGTCGCCGCCCCACTCGTCGGAGGCCCGGTAGAAGTCGGTGTTCGGAACGCGGAAGCCGCCCGGTGCCAGCGGCTCGAACGCCTGCTTCATGGCGGGCAGGCCCGTGATGGCGAGGGCTCCGTGCGTGGTGCCGTGGTAGGCCGACATGCGCGAGATGACCTTGTGCTTCTGCGGCTTGCCGGTCAGCTTGAAGTACTGCTTGGCGACCTTCCACGCGCTCTCGACGGCCTCGCCGCCGCCCGACGTGAAGAAGACGCGGTTGAGGCTGCCGGGGGCGTAGTGGGCGAGGCGCTCGGCGAGCTCGATGACCGGACGGGAGGTGGTGCCCCAGTTCGGGAAGTACGCGAGCTTGGCGGCCTGGTCGGCGGCGGCGCTCGCGAGTTCCTGCCGCCCGTGCCCGGCCTGGACCACGAACAGGCCGGCCAGGCCGTCGAGGATCCTGTGGCCGCGGTCGTCCCAGAGGTAGGCGCCCTCGGCGTGGTCGATGACGCGCATCGGCTTCTCCTGGAACGGGGCCATGCGCGAGAAGTGCATCCACAGGTGGTCGCGCCCGGCGGCCTCCAGCGGGGTGAATGCCGAGGGCGTCTCGGTCGTGGTCGGCGCCGCGTCGGTGGTCGTCATGGCGACCATCGTGCCGGGCCGTCACCGTGGGCCCCATGGCCGATTCGTCACTCGGGCGCCGTTGCAGTGCCGGTTCGGCGCAGGAACTCACCCGACGTCGTCGCGCAGCACGAGCGACAGGTAGTGCCGCAGCGCCGCCCATACGTCGACCTGGCGGGGGTCCATGGTCCACTGCAGCTGGATGCCGTCCCACAGCGCCACGAAGCCGGCGCCGGCGAGCTCGGGGTCGACGCCGTCGCGCAGGAGCCCGCGCTCGGCGAGGTCGCGGAACTGACCGGCGAACAGCCCGCGCGTGCGCCGGAACCGCTCGACGAAGTAGTCGTGCGCCGGGTGCGTCTGTCCGGTCGCCTCGGCGCAGAGGGTCGTGTAGAGCTCGATGATGCCTGGGGTGCCCGTGTTGTGCGCGACCTGCGCGCGGGCCCCGTCGACGAGTCCGAGCCCGGCCTTGATGTCGTCGCCGCGCGCATCGCGGTCGGCGAGGACGGCGAGCAGCAGGTCTTCTTTGGCGGGGAAGTGGTGGAGCACGGCCGACTGGCTGACCCCGGCGGCGTCGGCGACATCCTGCACGCTCCCGGCCCGGTACCCCTGAGCCGCGAACACCTCGCGCGCGGCGTCGAGGATCGCCGTGCGGCGGGCGGCGCTCTTGGCGTAGGGGCCGCGGACGCCGGTGGACCGGGGGCTCACGGCAGTTCCTGCGGGGGCATGAAAGGAGTGTAACCACTCTCCTTTCATGCTAGCGTCGCACCACGCACCGATCGAAGGAGATTCCCCCGTGAGCAGCACCCCGGCCTACGTGACCGACATCGTCCCGGGCAGCGTGCTCACGCCGAGCGGCCGTGCCGTGCCGGCGCGGTCGTGGCTGCACAGCGACGCGCCCCGGGCCGATCTCTCAGGACGGTGGGCGTTCCGGCTGCGGCCCCGCGCCGACGGTGACGACGCGTTCGCCGCCGACGGCTTCGACGTCTCGGGCTGGAGCACCATCGCCGTGCCGTCGCACTGGGTGCTCGGTGGCGACGGCGCCGAACCGGCGGGCGAGGACCGCGGTGCGCCGATCTACACCAACGTGCAGTTCCCGTTCCCGGTCGAGCCGCCGTTCGTGCCCGACGACAACCCGACGGGCGATCACGTGAGGGACTTCGAGGTGGGGCCGGAGTTCCTGCGCGCCGCCTCCCAGACGCTGCGCTTCGACGGAGTCGAGTCGACCTTCAAGGTCTGGCTCAACGGGGCTCCGGTCGGCACCGCCGCCGGCAGCCGCCTCGCGCACGAGTTCGACGTGACGGGGCTGCTGCGCGAGGGCGGCAACCGCATCGCCGTGCGCGTGCACCAGTGGTCGGCCGCGTCGTACGTCGAAGACCAGGACCAGTGGTGGCTGCCCGGCATCTTCCGCGAGGTCACCGTCGAGGCCCGGCCCGCGGGCGGCATCGACGACGTCTGGCTGCGCACGGCCTGGTCGGCTGCCGACGGGGCCGCGCTCGATCCCGAGGTGCGGGCGGCCGACGACGCCTTCCCGGTGACGCTCACGATTCAGGAGCTCGGGGTGGCCGTCGAGTGGGCCACCGCCGCCGACGTCGCGCCGTTCGCCGTCCCCGGCGCCGAGCCCTGGTCGGCCGAGTCGCCGCGCCTGTACGAGGCCGTCGTCACCGCGCGGGGCGAGACGGTCACGCAGCGCATCGGGTTCCGGACCATCCTGATCGACGGCGACCGGCTGCTCGCCAACGGCCGCCGCCTCGTCTTCCACGGCATGAACCGCCACGAGGCGCACCCCGACCGCGGCCGCGTCTTCGACGAGGAGCACGCCCGCGCCGACCTCGCGCGGATGAAGCGCTTCAACGTCAACGCCATCCGGACCAGCCACTACCCGCCGCACCCGCGCCTGCTCGACCTCGCCGACGAGCTCGGCTTCTGGGTCGTGCTCGAGTGCGACCTCGAGACGCACGGCTTCGAGCGCGGCGGCTCGCAGACCGGCCTCGAGGGCTGGGGCCCGCGGCCCGCCGACGCCTGGGTCGACAACCCGAGCGACGACCCGCGCTGGCGCGACGTCTACCTCGACCGCATCGAGCGCACCGTCGAGCGCGACAAGAACCACGCGAGCATCGTGCTCTGGTCGCTCGGCAACGAGGCGGGCACCGGGCGCAACCTCGCCGCCATGAGCGCCTGGGTGCACGACCGCGACCCCGAGCGGCCGGTCCACTACGAAGGAGACCTGCAGGGCGCCTACACCGACGTGTACTCGCGCATGTACTCGTCGATCCCCGAGACCGAGTCGATCGGCCAGGACTCCACCGAGCTGCTCCACCTCGCGAGCGCCGCCGAGTCGGCCCGCCTGCGCACCCGCCCCTTCCTGCTCTGCGAGTACGTCCACGCCATGGGCAACGGCCCGGGCGCCATCGACCAGTACGAAGACCTCGTCGACCGCTACCCGCGCCTGCACGGCGGCTTCGTGTGGGAGTGGCGCGACCACGGCATCCGCACACGCACGGCCGACGGCGCTGAGTTCTTCGGATACGGCGGCGACTTCGGCGAGGTCGTGCACGACGGCAACTTCGTGATGGACGGCATGATCCTGAGCGACGACACGCCGACGCCCGGCCTGCACGAGTGGGCCGCGGTGGTCGCGCCGTTCCGCTTCGCCTTCGCTGACAGCGAGAGCGCAGGAACGCGCATCACCGTCTCGAACCACCGCCACTCGAGCGACTCCTCCGACGTCCGCCTCACCTGGCGGCTCGAGGCCGACGGCGTCGTCACGGCGTCCGGCGACCTCGACGCCGGGATCGTCGCGGCGGGGGAGTCGGTGAGCGTCGACCTGCCGGCCGGCGCCGTCTCAGGAGAGACGTCGTCGCCGGGCGGCGAGACGTGGCTCACCGTGTCAGCCGTCCTGAGCGACGACACGGCGTGGGCGCCGGCGGGCCACGTGCTCGCAGCCGCGCAGCACGACCTCACTCCGCCCGCGCCCCGGCGTCGCCCCGCGCGCTCCGGCGGCGACCTCCTGCCGGCCGCGTTCGACGCCGACGGGGCCCTCGGCGCTCTGGCCGGGCTCGCGGCGTCGGGCCCGACGCTCTCGGTGTTCCGGGCGCCGACGGACAACGACAGTCTCGGCCACGGCGGCAGCTACGACATCGCCGGCGTCCTGCCGAACCTCGGGCGCGGAGTTCAGGCGTTCTCGCTCGCCGAGCAGTGGGAGGCCGCCGGGCTCCACCGCATGACGCCGAGAATCCTGAGCTCGGAGTCCGGCCCGAGTCGCGTCGCCCGCCGCACCCGCTGGGCCCCCGCCGGATCGCGCCACTCGATCACCGTCGAGACGGTCTGGGAGCCGTACGGCGACGACGTCCTGCTGACCGCGCACATCGCGCCGTCGGCCGGCTGGGACCTCGTGCTGCCCCGCCTCGGCCTGCGATTCGACCTGCCGGCCGAGGTCGAGACGGCGTCGTGGTTCGGCACCGGCCCGCTCGAGTCGTACCCGGACAGCCGGCGCGCAGCCCTCGTCGGGCGGTACTCGGCGCCGATCGACGAGCTCGGGGCCGGCTACGCCCGCCCGCAGGAGACCGGACACCGCTCCGAGTTCAGGACGCTCGACCTCGACGGCGCCATGCGGATCACCGCGCTGCCGGACCACCGCGGCCTGCCCGGCTTCACCCTCGCGCGGCACACCGCCGAGCAGGTCGCCGTCGCCGGTCACCCGCACGAGCTGCCGCCGTCGACCGCGACCCACCTCTACGTCGACGCCGCGCAGAACGGCCTGGGCTCGCGGGCGTGCGGCGTCGACGTGTGGCCGCTCTTCGCGCTGCGGCCCGAGGCCCGGACGCTGCGGCTGGTCTTCGGGCGGGCCTGAGCCCGGCGGCGAGTTCCTGCGCCCGTCGCCTCGGTTCGTCGCCGAGAAGCCCCGATCTGGGCAGATGGCTGCTGCCATCGCCCAGATCGGGGCCTCTCGCCCAATCAGGGTGCGGTGTCGGCGACCGACGTCGTCACAGCGGTGGAGTCCCAGACCGTCCCCGCGGGCAGGGGGCCGTACGCTTGCGCCTCGATGACACGCGAACCGATCAGCTGGCCGGTCGCCGGGTCGATGATGATCTCCTGGTGCTCGCCCCCGCGGTTGGGCTCGGAGCGCCCGATCGCGATGCCTGTGCGGCCATCGACGGTGGCGGCGTCATCGGTCACCTCGACTCCCGGGAGCAGTGCGAGCATGCCGTAGATCGCCGAGCGGAGCTTCGCGGTCGCGGTCCCGCTCGTCAGCACCTCGGTCGCACGCACCATCGTGTCCTCCTCGCGGCTGGCGGATCCGCCGGTGTAGTGCGAGTCGAAGTAGGTCAGGAGCGCGTGAGGCTCGGTGGGCATCGCGTCGAGTCCCTGGACCGACCACGGGGTGCCGTAGAACTCCCCGTCTCTGGCGTGCCACGTGCCCTCGGGATAAGGCGTGCCGTTCTTGTCGTACTCGGCCTTCGCGGCGGCGGCATCGGCCGCGGGCAGGAACGTGGTCGGAGCCTCGGTCTTCCTGACCAGGACCCAGTCGGATGCAGGGTCGGCGGGGATGTAGAGAGTGCGGGTCTCCATGATCTGGACGCCGTACTTCGCCGGGCCGTCGTCGGTGACGCCGTACTGGCCGACGCTCGTCTCGACGGTGACGACCTTGACGAACTGGCCCGGCTTCACGACGGGGTCGCTCTCGCCGATGGCTGTGACGGCCGCGTGATGCAGCACCCCGGCCGCCTCGGCCGAGGCGCCGTGGCCTGCCGTCCCCGGAACGCTGACGCCGAGCACGTTGGCTGCCACCAGGACGGCCGACAGGACGAGCACGGCGCCGGCCGTCGCCGCTCCCGCGCGGCGGACGCGGCGCCGGGTGCGGGTGACGTCGATGACGGTGGAGCGGATGGGACGGAGCGCCTCGTCGAGTGCGGCGCCGTCGGGCGGTGCGATGGAGATCATGATGGACCTTTCAGAAGCGTCAGTCGGCGCGCAGGGCGCGGAGTCGGGAGCGGGTGCGCTGGATGCGCTTGCGGGCGGAGGCCGCGGTCAGGCCGAGCAGCATCGAGGCGTCCTCGTAGCTGCGGCCCTCGATCAGGCACAGCTGGCAGAGCCGGCGGTCTATCTCCGAGAGGGCCGCGATCTCGTCGCGAACCCAGGTCAGCTCCTCAGCGGCGGCCTCCTGGTCGATCCGGCGGTGCCAGGTCGGGTCGCCGACAGACGCCTCGGCGAGCTCGTCCGTGCGGAGCCGGCGTCGCTGTCGGTTCAGGTTGAGAGACACGTTGCGGCACGTGGTCAGCAGCCACGGAACGACGGAGCTGTCGACGATCCTGATCATGGCGCGGCGCCGCCAGGCCACGAGAAACGTCTCTTGAACGAGGTCGTCGGCGTCGGACCGGACGTCGGCGAGTCCCCAGGCGTACCGGTAGACGGTGCGCGAGTGTCGGTCGAACAACGTCGCGAACGCCTGCTCGTCGCCCCGCTGGGCCAGCTGGACGAGCTCATGCTCGTCGGTGTCGTCTCGTGGTCTCTTCACGGTCACCTCCACTCATGAGGTGTCTGGGGAGAGCCCAGTGTGACATCGGGCGGCGGCGGGTTGCGGCTGGCCGGGGCACGGCTTAGCGTGAGCGTCGTGCGGCGACCACCGGACGAGGCAGACCGCGTTCGATGAGCGCGGTTCTCTCCGGGGCTACCCCGGGGGACGAGGATTGACCACGACATGACACCGCGAGAGGCGAAGCGCGCTTCGCGCACCCTGCCTCCCGCACCGGTCGATGAGTCGTCCGGCGGTCGCCTGCACGTTCGCGGCGGGCAGCCCTCCGGGGCCTCGCCGTACGAGGTGGCCGTGGTGCTGGCCGATGCCTTCGCCGCCGCACCCGGGTGGGACGTCCGCAGCCTGTCGGCGGCAGGCACCGCGGTGTTCGGGTCGGGCCGGCGCTTCGTGCCGCTGGCGGTCCTCGGCGTCCTGCAGGCGCTGCCCCGGCCGCTCCTCGACTCGCCGCGCACGACGGCACGGCTCATCGTGGCCCTGCCCGGCTTCGTCGAGGCCGTGCGGCGCAGCGCCGAACGAGCGCCGGTCGTCGTGCTCTCGCGCGAGGTCGTCCCCGTCGCCGCTGTCGGGCCCGGCCCACGCGTCGACACGGTCGCCGACCTCGCGCGCCTCCTCGGCGTGACGGTCGGCCGCCTGGAGTGGTTCGCCGACACGAAGGGGTGGAACCGACGCGCTCCCGCGGGCCCCCTTCACCACTACCGCTACGAGTGGGTCAGCCGCCCCGGGCGCACGCCGCGGCTGCTCGAGGTGCCGCTCGGCCTCCTGAAGACCGTGCAGCGCACCGTGCTCGACGAGCTGCTGGCGCCGATGCCGCTGCACGACGCGGCGCACGGCTTCGTCCCGGGCAGGAGCGCCGTCACGGGCGCCGCACTCCACACCGGGCGCGAGGTCGTGCTCGCCCTCGATCTGGTCTCGTTCTTCGCCGTCGTCAGCGCCCGCCAGGTGTACGGGCTGTTCCGCCGCGCCGGCCTCGCTGAACCTGTCGCGCACGTCCTGGCCGGCGTCTGCACGCACGCTGTCCCCGTGCATGTGCTCTCGGCGATGCCCGACGGAGGCTCCTCGACCGAGCGGTTCGAGCTGCGGCGCGCGCTCGCGGCGCCGCATCTGCCGCAGGGCGCGCCGTCGTCTCCCGCGCTCGCGAACCTGAGCCTCGCCGGCCTCGACCGGAGGCTCGACGGCTGGGCGCGTGCGTCGGAGGCCGTGTACACCCGGTACGCCGACGACCTGTCGTTCTCGGGCGACGGGGAGCTGGGCGGGCGAGTTCCTGCGTTCCTCCGGGGTGTCGAGCGAATCGTCGCCGACGAGGGGCACACGGTCAACGCGAGGAAGACGCGCGTGCGGCGGGCCGGGGTGCGCCAGACCGTGACCGGCATCGTGGTGAACCAGACGACCTCGCCGGGGAGGACGGAGCACGACCGGCTGAAAGCCATCGTGCACAACTGCGTGCGGCACGGACCTGCGTCGCAGAACCGCGACGGGCACCCGGCGTTCCGCGAGCACCTGCTCGGGCGGATCGCCTGGGTCGAGCAGCTGCATCCGGCCCGGGGAGCACGGCTGCGGACCGAGTTCGATCTCATCCGCTGGGACTGAGCACCTCGCCCGCTTGGGGGACTGTCGAAAACGGCCGGGTCGCTTAGCCTGTCAGGATGACATCCAGCGTTCTCACCGAGACTCGCAAGGCGATCGACGACGCGGCGCGCGACATCGCTCTCTCGACCGGTCTCTCGACGATCACGCTCCGACGCCTCTGCGCGGTCACCGGCCTGACCCCGGGTGTCGTGGCTGCCGAGGAGCCGTCGATGCACGCCCTCGTCGCCCGGACCTTCTCGGACGTGGCCCGCGCCGACTTCGTGGGCATCACCACGGCAATGGCCGCCGAGGCGACCCCTCTCTCGGCCCTCCGGGTTCTGGTCTCGGCCGTGCTCGTGACCGACGACAGCCTCGACAAGACGATCTGGGCCGACGCCTGGAGCGTGGGGCGCCACAGCGAGTTCGTGGCGACGGCACTCCGCGAGCGGCTGCACGAGTGGCAGGACACCCTGGTCGCCCTCCTGATCGCGGGCACCGCGTCAGGCGACTTCTCGGTCACCAACCCGGGGCTGGCCGCCCGCCAGTTCTTCGCCCTGATCGACAGCACCACCGTCTACGGGCTGGTGGGCTACCTCGACGAGCACGAGCGCGTCGAGCTGTTCACCCGCTCGCTCGAGGTGAGCATCGGCCTCGCCGCCGGCACTCTCGCCCCTAGAGCTTCCTGAAATTCAAGGAGATTCTCGCCAGCCGCAACGGCCTCAGTGCGATCCGGCGCTGCGCGTGCCGAAAAGTCCTTGAATTTCTCGGGTGGGGCATCGATAGGGTCGGCCCATGGCCACCCTCCGCAACTTCATCGACGGCGAGTACGTCGACGCCACGGGCACCGACTCGTTCGCCCTGATCGACCCGGCGACCGAAGACACCTACGGCATCTCGCCGGTGTCCGACCGCGAGACCGTCGACCATGCCTACCGCGCCGCCGCGACCGCGTTCGAGACCTGGGGCGAGACGACCCCGGCCGAGCGGCAGCTGGCGCTCTTCCGCATCGCCGACGCGATCGAGGCGCGGGCCGACGAGTTCGCCGACGCCGAGTCGACCGACACCGGCAAGCCGCGCGCGAGCCTGGTGGCCGACGAGATCCTGCTGTCGGTCGACCAGATCCGCTTCTTCGCCGGCGAGGCCCGCCACCTCCAGGGCATGAGCGCGGGCGAGTACATGCCCGACCACACGTCGTTCATCCGCCGCGAGCCGATCGGCGTCGTCGGCCAGGTCACGCCCTGGAACTACCCGCTCAACATGGCGGTGTGGAAGTTCGCCCCGGCGCTCGCCGCGGGCAACACCACCGTGCTGAAGCCGAGCGACACCACGCCGCTCTCGACGCTGCTGCTCGCCGAGGTCGCCGCGGAGTTCCTGCCCCCGGGCGTTCTCAACGTCATCACCGGCGACCGCTCGACGGGCGCGGCGATGATCGAGCACCGCACCCCGCAGCTCGTGTCGATCACCGGCTCGGTCCGGGCGGGCATGGCGGTGGCGCGCTCGGCGGCCGACGACCTGAAGCGCGTGCACCTCGAGCTCGGCGGCAAGGCGCCCGTGATCGTGTTCGACGACGCCGACGTGGCCCTGGCGGTCGAGGGGATCGTGTCGGCGGGGTTCTTCAACGCCGGCCAGGACTGCACGGCCGCGACGCGAGTGCTCGTGCAGGCGGGCATCGCCGACGAGTTCACGCAGGAACTCGCAGCCCGCACCCGGAGCCACGCCCACGTCGGCGCCCCGGCCGACCCGGGGGCCGCCTTCGGTCCCGTGAACAACGCCGCCCAGCTCGCCCAGGTGCAGGGGTTCCTGTCGCGCCTGCCGGACCACGCCGTCGTCGAGGCCGGGGGCCACCGTCAGGGCGACGTCGGGTTCTTCCACGAGGCGACGGTGGTCTCGGGGCTCCTTCAGGGCGACGAGGCCGTGCAGCAGGAGATCTTCGGGCCCGTCATCACCGTGCAGCGCTTCGCCGACGAGGCCGAGGCCCTGGCGCTCGCCAACGGCGTCGAGTACGGCCTCGCCTCGAGCGTCTGGACCCGCGACCACGCGCGGGCCCTGCGCTGCGCCAAGCGCCTCGACTTCGGCTGCGTGTGGATCAACACGCACATCCCGATCGTCGCCGAGATGCCGCACGGCGGCTTCAAGCACTCGGGATACGGGAAAGACCTGTCGTCGTACGGCTTCGAGGACTACACGCGCATCAAGCACGTGATGTCGTACATCGGCTGAGCCGGTCGTTGCCGGCGCCATCAGCCCAGATCGAGGCTTCTCGCCGGCGAGAACGCCCAGATCGGGGAGAGTCGCCGACACGGCGGGGTTCCCGTGCCGGATGACGCGGACTCTTCCTCCGGCGCGCGAGCTTCTGCCGGACCAGTGCAGGGTCGCGCACTGCAGTTCACGGCCCGACTGCGGGCGGTCGGTTGAGATCCCTTCACGTTGCACCCGCGAATGTAAATGAATAACGTGACACTGAAATGACAGAAAGATCTGTCGTTCCGGTCTCTCACTCATGGGGTGAAGTCAAGGAGTTCTCATGCGCGTTATTCGATCAATCACAGCCGTCCTGGCCTCCACGGGGGTCATTGCCGGTGTCGGCATCGCCGCCGCGGCACCCGCATCTGCTGCGCCTCGCGCGTGCGAGAAAGGCGTCGGCTGCACCTACGAGGACGCCAACTACGGCTGGGGTTACATCCACTTCAGCCGCAATGTCAAGGACTACGAGCCCATCGGGTACTGGGCGACCTCGTATCACCCGAAGACGAACGACGCTGCTTCGTCGGTCTACAACAACGGAAACGTGAAGCGGGCGATGTGGTTCAAGGATTCTCGCTACAAAGGGACGAAGGTGACCCTCGCGCGTCAGACGGGAATTCCGAATCTGGGAAGCGTCAGCTTGAACGACAAGGTGTCTTCCGCCTGCTTCGAGACCTACTGCTACTGAGATGGGCCGCATTTTCCTATCCGGCCTTGGCGTCGTCGCCATCGCCTCTGTAGCTGCGTGCAGCTCCACGCAGGCAGGAGTGGTGTTGCCCGAAAAGCACCATTCGTCCTGGCGGCTGCCCTTGGACGCCTATAGCTCGCCATTGGTCAATGTCGCGGAACAGGCCGAGAACACCTTGATCGAGGACTGCTTTCGTCAGGACGGTCGTTCCCTCTCATTCAGCCGCATCGATGAGTCGACAAGGCCGGGCGAATCGTGGAATGCAGCCCACCGAAAGCTCTTCAATGAGCCGCTTGCATCGAAGTACGGATACGGCAACTCGTTCGAGTACGACTTGACGATCGCCGAGATCACACGAATGCGCAGTCTTGACGAGAAGATAGATAGGAGCGTCGGAGCAGCTGCCGATGGGCTCTTCGATTCCTGCCTCGATAAGAGCAGGGCGGCCATCGAGGGAAGCTCGGTCTCTGATCCCTATCAACTCGCCCATAGTCTGGCCGGCGTTGCCTACGACGATGCGTATGCGAGCGTTCCGGTGCGCCACGCGGCAGACGAGTGGAAGCTGTGCATGAAGGCCGTCGGCGTTCCCGACCTGCCGGATAATCCGAACGAGATGCCGTCGCCTTCGATCGATGGTCTCCGTCCAAGTGGCGTCGACGTGGTCATTGCTCCCGGCGAGGAGACGAACGTGCCACCGGAGGAGCGCCGGGTCGCCGTCGCGGATGCGAAGTGCCAGGTGAGTTCGGGGTACGCCGCCGCCTATGACGCCGAGTGGGACGCCCAGGCGGCGGCGCTCTCCGCCAACGCCGACGAGCTCGAACGCTACAAGGTCGAGGCCGACAAACGGGTCGACCGGGCCAAGAAGATCCTGGCCGAGCACTCCGCGACACGATGAGGCCGATCCGCTTCCCCCGACGGAGAGTCACGGCCGTCGTCGTGCCACTGGTCGCCCTCTGTCTGGTGGCGGGCGGGTGGGGGCTCGCCAGCGCCTTCCAGTCGCCCGCACAGCGGGAGGCAGCGGCGGCACCCCCGACACCGGGGCCTGTGACTGCAGCGGTCGAGCGGGGAGACCTCGTACGGACCGTGTCGTTCGCCGCCGAGGTCGCGAGAGCCGAGAAGCTCGATGTGGCGCTCGCACCCCGCGACGAGGCGCGGACCTACATCACGAAATCCGTGTCGTCCGCGGGGGAGGCAGTCGGGGCGGGTGCCGTCGTGGCCGAGGTCAACGGCCGCCCAGTCTTCGTAGTCGCGGGCCTTTTCCCCTTCTACCGGGATCTCGGCGAGGGCGACACCGGCCCCGACGTCCGCCAGCTCCAAGCCGGGCTCGCCGCAGCGGGCCTCGGCTCCGGAGCGGACGGCGTGTTCGGGGATGTCACGGCGCGAGCGGTCAGAGGCCTCTACGACCGGGCGGGCTACTCGGTGCCCGAGGCGCCGGGTACGGGCTCGGCCCCCGAAGAAGATGCCGCTCCACGCGAGACGGAGACGTCATCGGTCGACACCGAATCCGTCGGTGTGGCACGACGGGTGCTCGTACCCTTTGCCGAGCTGACCGTCGCCTCAGCTCTCCCGGCCACGGTCGTCACGGCGCCGCCCGAGGGAGCGAAGGTGACGGACGAGTCCCGGATCGTCCTCGGGCGCGGAGCGGCGATTCTCCGAGGCAGTATCCCGCGGCTCGCGTCCGAGGGGATCACCAGTGCCACGACCGGGTCTGTAGTGATCGCGGGAGGAGAGCCGGTGGCCGTGTCGGTGACTTCCGTGACCGGAGAGCCCGAAGCGGAGGACAGGAGCGTGCGACTGAAACCGGCGACCACCGGCCTTGAGGAGGTGATCGGGCAGAGCGGCGTCGTGGTCCTGGAAGTCGAGGTGGTCGAGAAGGATGCGCTTCTCGTGCCGTCGGTGGCGGTAGCCGGTGGGGGCGGCGCGGGCCGGTCGCACCTTCTGGTTCGGAAGCGGACGGGGGAGTTTCACCGGATCGCCGTGCAGGAGCTGGGTGAGCTGGATGGGTTGAGCGCCGTCGAGCCCCTGGACGCCGACGAACTCCACGAGTCCGACCGGGTGCGAGTCGGATGACACCCCTCATTCGGCTGACCGGAATCGCCCGGACCTTCCGCGGAGCCGTCGAGACCCGAGCACTCCGGGAAGTCGCGCTCGAGGTCGAGGCGGGTGAGCTCCTGGTCATCGTCGGTCCGTCCGGTGGGGGCAAGTCCACGCTTCTCAACGTGATCGGTCTGCTCGACCGGCCCGACGAAGGGCAGTACGTCCTCGACGGCGTCGACGTCGCCGCGAGTTCGACTCGGGCCCTGGCGGAAGCCCGATCCAGCACCTTCGGGTTCGTGTTCCAGGGCTTCCATCTGCTCGACGATCGGCCCGTCGTCGACAGTGTCGAGCTCGGACTCCTTTATCGCTGCCTGTCCAGGGACGATCGGCGTTGCCGCGCGCTGGCGGCCCTGGATCACGTCGGCATGGCGGAGTTCGCCTCCCAGAAGGCATCGCTGCTCTCGGGCGGCCAACGTCAGAGGGTGGCGATCGCCCGCGCGCTCTCGGCCACGCCCCCGGTGATCGTCGCGGACGAGCCCACCGGCAACCTCGACTCCGACAACGGCGAGAAGGTCGTGCAGGCGTTGCTGGAGCTCCGCGATCGTGGACACACGGTGGTGATCGTGACGCACGACGCGTCGCTCGCTTCGATCGCCGACCGAGTGGCGCACCTCCGCGACGGCAGGATCGAGCGGATCGAGCGGCTCCGCACGGCGGCGCCGGCTCCCACGGACGAGTTGCAAGTTCCTGGTCTCCCGTCTCGCATTCGCGTGCTAGACGTGGTGCGCGACGGCCTCGCCGGAGTCGTCTCGAAGAGGGGCCGCACGGCGGGCCTGGCCGGAGCGGTGGCGGTCGCGGTGGCGATGGCCGTCGGGACGATCGGTCTCTCGCACTCCGCGGGCGCGCAGGTGTCGGACCGGTTCGATCTCCACGCCAATCGCGACGTGGCGGTCTCGTGGGACGCCCCTCGCACCGAGGAGCAGGGGGCCTCCGTGCCTCGTCCGGGCCGGGCGGGGACTGCGGATCTGCTCGACACTGCGGCCTCGCTCGCGGGTGTCGACTCGGTCGGGCTCCTTTCGCACCGCGGGAGCGCCCGCTTCCGCACGGGGGACACCCGACCCCTTCTCCAAGCGCCGGTTGCGTCGATGACGGCCGGTGTGGAGGAGGCGGCGCGCCTCCGCATCCGCTGGGCGCCCCAGCATGCGGAGGTCCTCGCCCCCGACGAGGTGCTGCTCGGACGGAGCCTCGCTCGTCAAGTCGCTCTCGGTCCCCTGGCCGCCGGTCCGCGGGTGAGCATCGGCGACGCCGACGCGACGGTCGTGGGCATCGTCGAGGGGTCGCCCCGGCTGCCGGACCTCCTCGGCTCGGTCGTGACGGCCTTCGATCCCGCGCTCCCGGTCGAGCATCCGAGCCGGACCATCGCGCTGTTCCGCACGGCCTCGGGGGCCGCGCCGCAGGTCGCTCGTCAGGCGCCGCTCACAATCGACCCGGCGGCCCCGCAGACCCTCACCGTCGACGCTCCTGCCGACCCGAGGACTCTCCGAGGCGAGATCGAGGGCGATGTCCAGTCGACGCTTCTCGCTCTCACGGGGGTGTCTCTGGCGGCTGCGATCGTCGGCCTCGGAAACTCGATGGCATTGGCGGTGCTGGAACGGCGGCGGGAATTCGGGCTCCGGCGCGCAGTCGGCGCGCGGCCGGTCCACATCTCCGCCCTCGTCCTCTGCGAGTCGAGCCTGATCGGCGCGATCGGCGGGGTGGTCGGCCTGTTCCTCGGCCTGGCGGCGGTCCTGACCATCACAGTGGCTCGGCAGTGGATCCCTGTCTTCGATCTTCTGCTCGCTCCCGCCGCGATCATCGGCGGGATCGTGGTGGGTGCGCTGGGCGGCACGGTCGCCGCAGTCCGCGCGAGCCGGATCCAGCCTCAGGAGGCACTCCGGCTCTAGACGCCCGACTGAGAGGGAGCAGAGCCCAGGGTCCGCCTTGAGGACGATTTCACAACGAATAGCTCAGCCCTCTTCGCGGAATCGCCGTACCCCGTTTACCGTTGACGCGTGACCCAACGTTCTGCCCCCCGAATCATCGGCGCCCTCTTCGGCTTCATCGGCCTGTCCGTGGTGGCCGGCATGCTCGCCGCCATGCTGTTCGTGCCGACCCTCGCGGTGGCCGGCGAGGGCGTGGTCACCGCCGCCGACACGTTCAACGCGCTCCCGAGCTACCTGAAGATCACGCAGCCGGCTCAGGCGTCGTCGATCTACGCCAAGAAGGGCGGCAAAGACGTCAAGCTGGCCTCGTTCTACGTGCAGAACCGCACCGACGTGGCGCTCGACGAGATGTCGCCGTGGGTCGCGCGGGCCACGATCTCGACCGAAGACCCCCGCTTCCGCACCGAGGGCGCGATCGACCTGCAGGGCACCGTCCGCGGCGCGCTCGCGACGACCCTCGGCCACGACGTGCAGGGAGGCTCGTCGATCACCCAGCAGTACGTCAAGAACGTGCTCGTGCAGCGCTGCGCGCAGGAGTACGACGGCTCGACGAAGGAGGACAAGGCGAAGGCATCCAAGTGCTACGACACTGTCACCGCCCAGTCCGCGGCGCGCAAGCTGAAGGAGCTCCGCTACGCGATCGGCGTGCAGAAGAAGTACTCCAAAGACGACATCCTCCGCAGCTACCTCAACATCGTCGGCTTCGGCGGCACGGTCTACGGCATCCAGGCCGCCGCGGAGTACTACTTCGGCGTCCCTGCCAAGGCCCTGACGCTCGCCCAGGCGGCGACGCTCGCCGCCATGATCAACAACCCCTCCAACCTGCGGATCGACCAGCCGGCCAACAAGGCCAACGGCAAGGCGAACCACTACGCCGCGACGCTCGAGCGCCGCAACTACGTGATCCACCGCATGGAGATCGAGGGGTTCGTCACGAAGGCGCAGTACGCGAAGGCGATCAAGCAGCCCGTCACCCCGCACATCACGCAGCAGTCGAACGGCTGTGCGACGGCCGCGAAGTACGACGCCGGCTACTTCTGCAAGTACGTCGAGCTGTCGCTGCTCGACGACACCGCGTTCGGCAAGACGGCCGACAAGCGCATCGAGACCCTCACCGAGGGCGGCCTGGCTATCCACACCACGCTCAACCTCGACCTGCAGGCGCAGGCTCAGACCGCGGTCAGCGCATACATGCCCACGAGCGTCCCCGGTCTCAACGTCGGCGCCTCGAACGTGTCGGTCGAGCCGGGCACGGGTCGCATCATCACGATGGTGCAGAACACGACGTTCAATGAGACATCGACCGGCGGGGCCGGCACGACCAGCGTCAACTACAACACCGACCACGACCGGGGCGGCTCGCAGGGCTTCCAGACGGGCTCGTCGTTCAAGGCCTTCACGCTCGCCGCCTGGCTCGAGGCGGGCCACACGCTCAACGAGACCGTGACGACCTCCGAGCACGACTTCACCGGAAGCGAGTTCACGAACAGCTGCTACGGCATCAGCAACGATCCGTGGCCCGTGGCGAACGCCGAGGCGGTGCCGGGCTCGATGTCGGTCATGCTCGCGACCGAGGAGTCCATCAACACCGCCTACGCGCAGATGGGCAAGAAGCTCGACCTCTGCTCGATCCAGAACGCCGCCTTCGGCATGGGGATCCACCCGGCCGATCCCGACGCGAACCCGTTCATCTCGGTGCCGTCGATGATCCTGGGCACGAACTACGTCGCCCCCCTCGCGATGGCCACGGCGTACGCCGGCATCGCCAACAACGGCGTCGTCTGCTCCCCTGTCGCCATCATGAGCATCACCGGCGCCGACGGCAAGAAGATCGCGGCCACACCGACCAAGTGCACTCAGGGGATGTCGGAGGACGTCGCGCACGGCGTCCAGTACGCCCTTCAGACCGTCCTCACTCCGGGCGGTACCGCCGCGTCGGCCAACCCCGGCGACGGCGTCCCGATCATCGCCAAGACGGGCACCACCGACGGCGCCGTCCAGAACTGGCTCGTCACCTCGACGTCGAAGATCGCGCAGGCCACCTGGGTCGGCAACATCTCGGGCGGGGCGAATTTCTATCACACGTACATCAACGGGCAGTACGGCTACGGCCTGAAGTTCTCGATGGACAAGCAGATAATCCACGACCTCAACGTCGCCTACCCCGGGGCGACGGGCTTCACGGCCCCGCCGCAGTCCGAGATCGGCTACGTGCAGAAGGCGCCGGCGAAGTCCGACCCGTCGGGTGACTCGAAGAACGACAAGGGTGCGGACAAGGCGCCGACGCCGCCGACGGACAAGGGCAAGAACTAGCCCGACTCAGACGACGAACGCCGTCTCGTGGGCGGCGCTCCGCCAGCGCGAGCCCGGACCGAGCGTCGACCACACCTCGGCGAGGCGCGAGATGCCCTCTTCGAGCGCTGCGGTGGAGCCGGTGATCGGGATTCGGAGGTTGCGCTCGAACGCGCCGTCGATGCCGAACCGCGAGCCCGCAGTCACGGTGACGCCCCGGGAGCGGGCCGCGAGCGACAGGGCGGAGCTGAGGGGGGCGCCGAGGCCGATCCACAGGGCCAGACCGCCGTTGACCGTCGGCACCTCCCACTCCGGCAGGAGCTCGCTGAGCAGGCGCACCGCGGTATCGCGCCCGGCACCGAGCTCGATGCGCCGGGCCTCGCGGATGCGCGGCAGGTGCGCCATGGCCTCCACCGCGACGAGCTGGTCGAGAACCCCGTTGCCCATGTCGCCGGCGGGCCGGGCGAGGGCGAAGCGCTCGATGAGGTGGCGTTCGGCACGGATCCAGCCGATGCGCAGGCCGCTCCAGATCAGCTTGCTCATCGAGCCGACGGTGATGACCGTGGCGCCGTGCGACGGCAGCGCGGCGAACGGGGTGGTGGTGAACGGCCGGTCGATGTCGAGGTCGGCGGGGGTCTCGTCGACGAGCAGCGGGGTTCCGGTGCGCGCCGCGGTGGTGAGCAGGAGCTCGCGGTCGTCGTCGCGGAGGCTCGCGCCGGTCGGGTTGTGGAAGTCGGGGATCAGGTAGGCGAGGGCAGGACGCGCATCGCGGAGGGTCTCGGCGAGGCCGGGCGCGTCGGTGCCGCCGAGGGGGAGCGGGCTGGCGACGAGCCGCGCGCCGGCTGACAGGAAGGCGTCGAGGGCGTGCGGGTAGCTCGGTGTCTCGACCACGACGCGGTCGGCCCGGCCGAGGAGCGTCCGGGCGATGAGCGCGATGGCGTGCTGGGCGCCGAGCGTCACGAGGATGTTGTCGGCGGTGGTGGGGGCGCCCTTGGCGGTGTACTGGTCGGCGATGGCCTGGCGGAGTTCCTGCGCCCCGAGAAAATCGATGCCGCCTCGCGCGACGTGCTCGGGCAGGCGAACGAGGGCCCGGGCGGCGAAGTCGGCCACCTCGGGCCACGCCTGGGGGGTCGCCTTGCTCAGGTCGAGGTCGACGGGGCCTGAGACGTCGGCGGGGCGCGTCGCGTCGGGGAGCTCGAGCACGCTGCCCGAGCCCTGGACGCTCGACAGCACGCCGCGTTCGCGCAGGAGCCGGTACGCCGACACGACGGTGGTGCGGCTGATGCCGAGCGCGCGGGCGATCTCGCGCTCGGCCGGGAGGCGGGTGGACGAGCGGACGCGGCCGTCGATCAGGAGCACGTTCAGCTTCTCGGCGAGCTCGATGTGCGCGACGCCGCCGTGGCGCCATTCGCCGAGGAGGGTCTGGAGCGCGTGGGTTCCGAGGGCGGTCGTCGTGGTCACGGAGCCACTTTACCGGGATTGGTCCTTTCTGCGGCCACCAAAGCAGGATTGGATCTCGACATGACCTCATTGGACCCGTCAATAATCGCCCTGCTCGTCTTCGCCGGGATTGGCCTCGTCGCCGTCGCCTTAGTCGTCGTCGCCGTCGCGCGCGACGGCTACGGGCCGGTGCCCGACCGCGATGGAGGTCGCCGCACGACTCAGCGCCGCAGCGTCTGAGCCGGGTACTCGCCGAACCGCTTGACGTAGGCCGACGAGAATCGGCCCGAGTGCGCGAAGCCCCAGCGGAGGGCGATCATCGACACGGTGGTCTCGGAGGGGGCCGCGGCCAGCAGCTCGCCGCGCACCCGGTCGAGGCGGACGCCCCGGAGGTACTCGCTCGGCGTCGACTCGAACTGCTGGTGGAAGGCGTGCTGCAGCCCGCGCAGGCTGAGGCCGGCCGCGTCGGCGATCGCCGTGGTCGTGATCGGCTCGGCCGCGTGCTCGTGGACGAACTCCAGGGCTGCGACGAGCCGCGCGTTGCCGGGCGCGACCGCCAGACCTCGCCGCTCGGGGCCCTCGTGCGCGAACGTGTCGAGCAGGGCTCCGGCGAGCAGCCGCTTCGCCTCGGACTGCTGCAGCTCGGTCGAGGGCGTGCCGAGGATGGCGCGCGCGGCCACCTGGACGGCCTCGTTCCACGCCACGAGCGCTGCCGTGTCGGGAATCGCCGTGTGGTCGAAGTGGAGCCGGCTCGGCTCCGCGCCGGCTCGCTCGGCCGCGATCCGTTCGAGGTAGCCCGACTCGAAGTGGATGAGGTTCTGCCGGAAGTCGCTGAGGTGGAACGCGTACCGCCGACCCGTCGGGAACATCGCCGGTCGTCCCCGCGCCATCCGCAGCTCGTCCGCGCCGATGTCCATCAGGCCCTGGCCGGCGGTCAGCCACGACACGATGTACTCGCCCTCGGGCTGCACCGTGCCGCGGATCGATCCGAGAAACCTCGACGACCGCAGGGTCACGTCGTCGTCGCCGTCGATCGTGTAGCGGTACGCGAACGGCAGCTCGGTCTGCTCCGCGTAGAAGCCGGAGCCGTTGTAGTTGCCCGCGTACAGGGCGAAGGCCTCGTCGAGGTCGCGTCCGTGGTGGTCGGCCTTGATCTGGGCGGTATCGGGCGTCTGCTCGGCGTCCGGGCTGTCATGGTGCTGGCTCATCGATGGGGATGCTCGCACGTGGGTGACGCTTGCGTCATCCCCTGGTGCGGCCGTGTTTTTCCTGGTAATGGGCGAGTGTTAGGCACACCTCCGGCGCTGACCGGGGACTATCCGAAAAACGCCAGGCGACAAGGGCAGAGTGGAGGTCCGTCCCTGAATTCACAAGGAGTACTCGATGTCGAACGACAACCCGTCTGGTGCCGGTTCTGCCGGAGACCCCGCTGCCGACCGCCCTCAGGCCGGCCCCGCCCCGCAGTACGGCGAGTACGCGCCTCCGGGTGCTGTCCCGCCGCCCGTCACGACGCAGCCCGCCGCCGACTCCACGGGATCGCAGGCCGAGCAGGCCGGCGGCTTCGGCGCGTTCGCCGGCGGCGGCTACCCGCAGGTCGTCGCGACCTACACGAAGTACGAGGACGCCCAGGCCGCGGTGGACCGCCTGAGCGACGAGGGCTTCCCCGTCGAGAACGTCTCGATCGTCGGCCACGACATCCGCACGGTCGAGAACGTGTCGGGGCGTCTCACCAACGGCAAGGCGGCCGGGCGCGGTGCGCTCAGCGGCGTCTGGTTCGGCCTGTTCCTCGGCTTCCTGTTCGCGATCTTCGCCAATGCGAACCTCGTCGCGGTGCTCCTCACGGCCGTCGTGGCGGGTGCCGTGTGGGGAGCCCTGTTCGGATTCGCCGGGCACGCCATGACCCGCGGCCGCCGCGACTTCTCGTCGATCAAGACCATGGAGGCCGGCCGCTACGAGGTGCTGGTGCGCGGGGAGTTCTCCGCCCGGGCCTCGCAGGTGCTGACTCAGGCTGTCTACAAGTAAGGGTTGAGTCCACCCCGCTCATCTTTGTGAGCGGGGTGGGAATGTCTCGCGTCCTCCTGCGTTGAGTTGAGTCAAAGGCACTCAAGTTTCTCCTGGAGGTTCCATGCCCGACAACGTCGACATCAGCCGACTCCTCAGCCGTCGCACGCACGAGCTCATGGCCGCGGCGCGCGAGATCGCCGTCTCGCGCGGTCACGCGGAGCTCGACGCTCTCCACATCCTTCGGGCCGCGCTCGACCTCCACCCGGCCAGCGACCTCGTCGCCTACGTCGGAGCCGACCGCGACGCCCTGGCCGCGGCAGTCGACGGCCGCCTCCCCGGCGCGTCCGCCGATGCCCCGCAGCGTCCGGCCCTGACCGCGGCGGCCCAGCGGATCCTGCTGGAGGCCGCTCAGGCGGCACGCGCGTTCGGCTCGACCTACGTCGACCCGGAGCACGTCGTCTTCGCGCTCGTCGTCGATCAGGGCTCCGCGCCCGGCCAGCTGCTCGGCGCCGCGGGGATCACTCCCGAGGCCATGCAGCGCTTCGTGCAGTCCGGCGGCCCCGCGCAGGCGGCGGCCGGCGCCGAGCCGGCTTCCGAGACGCCGACGCTCGACCAGTACGGCACGGATCTCACCGCGCGAGCTCGCGAGGGCCTCATCGACCCGGTCATCGGCCGCGCCGATGAGATCGAGGCGACCGTCGAGATCCTGCTCCGCCGCACCAAGAACAACCCCGTCCTGATCGGCGAGCCTGGCGTCGGCAAGACCGCCATCGTCGAGGGTCTCGCCCTGCGCATCGTCTCCGGCGACGTGCCTCCGGTGCTCCGCGACAAGCGCGTGGTCGCCCTCGACCTGCCGGGCATGGTGGCGGGCACCCGCTACCGCGGCGACTTCGAGGAGCGCCTCACCAAGGCGATGGACGAGATCACAGCGCACTTCGACGAGCTCATCGTCTTCATCGACGAGCTGCACACGGTCGTCGGCGCCGGTGCCGGAAGCGACGGCGGAATGGACGCCGGCAACATCCTGAAGCCGCGTCTCGCCCGGGGCGACCTCCACGTCGTCGGCGCCACCACGCTGGCCGAGTACCGCCGCGTCGAGAAGGACGCCGCACTCGAGAGGCGCTTCCAGCCCGTCCAGGTGCCCGAGCCCTCGGTGGCCGATGCCACGGCCATCCTCGGCGGGCTCGCCCCGCGCTACGAGGAGCACCACTCGGTGACCTACACGCCCGAGGCCCTCGCGGCCGCAGTGGAGCTCTCGCACCGCTACGTCAGCGACCGCTTCCTCCCCGACAAGGCCATCGACCTGATCGACCAGGCCGGCGCGCGCCGTCGCCTGCGCCTCGGGCTCGTCGTCGACACCGCCGCCCTCCAGGCCGAGCTCGCCGAGCTCGAGGCCGAGAAGAACCGCGCGGTGGCGGCCGAGCGGTACGAGGAGGCGTCGGGGCTGCGCGACGCGATGACGGCCGTCGAGGCCCGGCTGGCGGAGGCGTCCGGCGTTCCTGCGCCCGAGGACCTCGCCGCGAACGCCGACGCGGTCATCACCGCCGACGACATCGCCGAGCTCATCTCGCGCGCCACGGGGATCCCCGCCGCGCGCCTCACCGACGGCGACCGCTCACGGCTCGCGCTGCTCGAGACGGAGCTGCACGAGCGCGTCGTCGGTCAGGACGACGCCGTCGCGGCGATCGCCAAGGCCGTCCGGCGCTCGCGCACCGGGCTCGGCGACCAGCGCCGCCCGACCGGCAGCTTCCTCTTCCTCGGCCCGACGGGCGTGGGCAAGACCGAGCTGGCGAAGGCCCTGGCCGCGTCGCTGTTCGGCGACGAGACCGCCATGCTGCGCTTCGACATGTCGGAGTTCGGCGAGCGCCACACCGTCTCGCGCCTCGTCGGCGCCCCTCCCGGCTACGTCGGCTACGACGAGGCCGGTCAGCTGACCGAGCGCGTGCGCCGGAACCCGTACTCCGTCATCCTGCTCGACGAGATCGAGAAGGCGCACCCCGACGTGTTCAACCTGCTGCTGCAGGTGCTCGACGACGGGCGCCTGACCGACGGACAGGGACGCACTGTCGACTTCCGCAACACGGTGGTCATCATGACGTCGAACCTCGGGTCGGAGTTCTTGGCGTCGCGGAGCGGTGCGATGGGCTTCGTCGGCGGGCCGGCCGACGGCGGCGGTTCTGACAGGCACAGCGGGTTCGGCTCGGACAAGGCGCTGCGCGACCGCGTGATGGGCAAGCTGCGCGAGGCCATGCGACCGGAGTTCCTCAACCGCATCGACGAGATCGTGCTGTTCCGCAAGCTCGAGCGCACGCAGCTCGCAGCGATCGTGTCGCTCATGCTCACCGAGACCGGCGCCCGGCTCGCCGCGCAGGGCATCCGGTTCGACGCCTCGCCCGAGGCCGTCGACTGGCTGGCCGAGCACGGGTACGAGCCCGAGTACGGCGCTCGCCCGCTGCGCCGGCTGATCCAGCGCGAGGTCGACGACCGGCTCGCGACGCTCATGGTCGACGGGCGCCTCGCCGCCGGGTCGACCGTGCGGCTCGCGGTGGCCGGCGGCGGCCTGACGGCCGACGTGCTGGTGGCGGCGGCCGTCTAGCGGCCCGGCCCGCCGGCTCCTAGCCCCGCCGTTTCGGCTCCATCCCTCCTGCGCGACAGCGGGGATCTGCCGAAACGGCGGGGCTTCGCGCGTCGTGGCGCGGCCTCAGGCGTTGAGCGTGCCGTCGTAGAACGGGCTGGCCGACGGCGCGAGCGCGAGCGAGGCCTTCGCCGTGGCGCTCCACTCGTCGACGACGACCTCCGTCGAGCCCGCCTCGACCCCGTCGAGCACCGCGATCACGACGTCGCGGGGTGCGAGCAGCGGACCGTCGTAGCCGGCCATCATCTCGGTGTCGGCGGCTCCGAGGTGGACGCCCGTGACGAGGGTCCCCTGCGCTGCGAGCTCGAGGCGCACGCCGTTCGTCATCGCCCAGCCGGCCGCCTTGGCCGCGCCGTACGCGCCGGCGCCGATCCAGTTGAACCACGACAGCGCCGACAGGACGTTCACGATGCCGCCGCCGCCGTTCGCCCGGAGGATCGGTGCGAACGCCCGCACCATGCTCAGGGTGCCGAAGAAGTGGGTGTCCATCTCGCGGCGGATCAGGGCGAGGTCGCCCGCGACCAGGTCGGCGCCGGTCGAGACGCCGGCGTTGTTGATCAGCAGGGTGACGTCCTGAGCTGCCGCTGCCACGGCGTCGACAGACGCCTGGTCGGTGATGTCGAGCGGCAGGATCGCGACGCCGGTCAGCCCGGACAGCTCGGCGTCGACGCCCTCGGGGCGGCGGGCGGTCGCGTAGACCTTCGCCGCGCCGCGCGCGAGCAGCTCTTCGACGAACTGCCGGCCGATGCCGCGGTTCGATCCGGTGACGAGGACGATCTGGCCTTCGATGTTCATTGGTGCTCCTTTTCCGGTGCCGTCCGTTCGGCACTCGTCGAGCGTACGAATCAGGACATGCGCAGGTCGATGCCCGGAGAGACCAGATCGATAGCCGATCGACTCATGTGCGCAGATGCAGAGATGCTCGGAGGCTATCCTGAGCGGATGGACCTCCTTGCCGACGTACTCGCGGTCTCCGGCGTCCGCGGCACCCTCGGCGCCCGGATCGAGGCCACCGCGAGCTGGGGTGTCTGGTGGACCGACAACCCGGGCGCCGCCTTCTACGCCGTCACCTCGGGCACCGCATGGCTCGGCGTGCCCGGGCACGACCCCCGACAGCTGATGCCCGGCGACGTGGTCCTCCTCCCGACAGGGGTGGGCCACACTCTGACGAGCCACCCGGGCGCTCCCGCGCCGCTCTGCGACTCGAGCACGGCCGCCCACGCCCGGCGCACGGGCGGGGTGCTCCGGTTCGGCGACGGCGACGTGCAGACGCACATCCTCGGGGCCGCCTACCGCCACGACCCGGCGGTCTCGACCCAGGTGCTGGAGCTGCTGCCGGAGGTCGTCCACATCCGCGCCGACAACGGGGGCACCTGCCTCGACGACACCGTGCGCCTCCTCGCCCGCGAGCTCGCCCACCCGCAGATCGCAGCGAGCGTAGTGATGAACAGCCTGGTCGACATCCTGCTCGTGCAGCTTCTCCGCGTCTGGCTCGCCACGAGGCCTGCGCCGTCGGAGCCGTCGTGGCTCGGGGTCCTCGGCGACCCGCTGATGACCGAGGCGCTCACTCTCGTGCACGCCGACCCCGCCGCGCCCTGGACCACGACCGCCCTCGCGGCGCGACTGAACGTCTCGAAGGCGACGCTCGCCCGGCGCTTCCAGTCGGTGGCGGGCGAGACTCCGGCGGCGTACCTGACGCGCTGGCGCATGGACCTCGCCGCCGTGCGGCTGCGCGACGGCGACGAGCCGCTGGAGGCCGTCGCCGCGGCGGTGGGGTACTCGTCGGTGTATGCGTTCTCGAGGGCGTTCAGCCGGGCGCGGGGTGCGGCGCCGGGGCGGTTCCGCGCGGCGGCTCGGGCGGTGGCGGCGTAGTCGCAGTTCCTGCGCCCCGGGGTGATGGTTGAGGGGACGACACTGCCGGTACGCTCCGAGCATGAGCAGCGCAGCATTCGTCGTCGGCGAGGCGCTCGTCGACATCGTGGTCGACGGCGACTCCACGGTCGAGCACCCGGGCGGGAGCCCCATGAACGTCGCCTACGGGCTGGCCCGGCTCGGAGTCGGCACCACGTTCCGCGCCTCGGTCGGCCGCGACGCACGCGGCGACGCCCTGCTGGCGCATCTCGTCTCGGCGGGGGTGAGCGTCGACCCGGCCACGGTGACCTCGCACTGGACCTCGACGGCGGTCGCCACGATTCAGGAGGATCGCCACGCCGAATACGAGTTCGACATCGAGTGGGCACCCGGGGCGATCAGCGTTCCTGACGACGTCGCGCTGCTCCACACCGGCTCGATCGCGACCGCCCTCGCGCCGGGCAGCGACGACGTGCGGCGCCTGTTCGAGGCCTCGCGCGACCGGGCGCTCCTGAGCTTCGACCCGAACGTGCGGCCCAGCATCACGCCCGACCGCGACGCCGTACTGGCCACCGTCGACGCGCTGGCGCGGGTGGTGCACGTGCTGAAGATGAGCGACGAGGACGCCGCCTGGCTGCACCCGGGCCTGCCCCTCGACGCCGTGCTCGACCGCTACCTCGGCCTGGGCGTCACGCTCGCGGCCATCACTCGCGGCCCTGACGGTGCGGTCGCGGCCACGTCGACCGACCGGGTCGCGCTGCCCTCGCTTCCGGTCGAGGTCGTCGACACCATCGGCGCCGGAGACGCCTTCATGTCGGGGCTGCTGTTCGCGCTGCTCGACGGCGGGCACGCCGACTCGGCGCGCGCTGGCGGGCTGCCGGCCGGCGTGCTGTCCTCCGTCGTAGCGACGGCCCTGGCGAGCGCCCGCGTCACGGTGTCGCGCGCCGGGGCGAACCCTCCGACGGTCGCGGAGCTCGGCCGCTAGCGACCGCTGTCCGGGCCGGACCCCGAACCCACGATCGGGACTCGACACCACGACATCGCGTGGTGTGGAGTCCCGATCGTGGTGCGGTGGGAGGCACGCGTGGTGTGGAGTCCCGATCGTGGTGCGGTGGGGGAGGTCCGGGCGGGACGGGCTAGGGGCAGGGCACCGCGACGGCGCCGGTCGTGACCGGCACGGGCGCGGCCGGCGCCGACGCCGCGCGAGACGACCCGCTCCGCCCCAGCACCAGCAGCGTCACGAACCCGAGCGCCGCGATGACGGCCGACACCGTGAAGGTGGCACCGTAGCCGCCGAGGCCGAGGGTGACGGCCCCGACGATCGAGCCGCCCGAGATCGCCAGCTGGATCGTGGTGACGAACATCGCCAGGCTGCCCTCGGCGACGCCGGGAGCGGCGGTGGACATCCACGTCTGCATGCCGAGCGGCATGCCGCCCCAGACGAAGCCCCAGACGATGAGCAGCACGAACACGCCGGGCACGGTCCAGGCGAGCAGCGGCAGAAGCACGATCGCGACCGCGAGCAGGATCTTGCCGAACAGGAGCGTGCCGACCAGGTTTCGCGACAGGGCGACGCTGAACGCGAAGTTGCCGGCGATCCCGGCGATGCCGAAGACCAGCAGCGCCAGCGTCACGGTGGACGTGTCGACCTTGACGAGGTCCTCGAGGTACGGCGTGATGAAGGTGTACGCGGTGAACTGCGCCAGGAACACGAAGGCCGTCGCGATCAGGCCGACGCGGGCGCGCTGCACTCGGAACAGCCCGCCGAAGGTGCGGAACGCCACGCGCGAGCTGGACGGGATCGACGGCAGGAGGATCAGCTGGCCGACGAGCGCGACGACCGCGAGGCCGGCGCCGATCACGAAGGCGAGGCGCCAGCTCGCGAGGTTCGCCACGAGCGACCCCAGCGGCAGGCTGACCACGGTCGCGACCGAGACGCCAGCGGTGATGATCGAGGTGGCCTTGATGACCTGAGGTGCCGCGACGAGGCGGCCCGCGATGCCGGCGCCGATGGCCCAGAAGGCGCCGAGGGTGACGCCGAGCAGCACCCGCGCGACCAGGAGCAGGGCGAACGAGCTCGCCATGGCGCCGACGACGTCGGCGATGATCAGCAGCACCATCAGCGACCAGAGCACGTAGCGGCGGTCGATGTGCGAGCTGACGACGGTGATGACGGGGGCGCCGATCGCGGCCGCGATGGCGGTGGCGACGATGAGGAGCCCTGCAGTGCCGATGCCGATCCCGAGGTCGGAGGCGATGTTGGGCAGCAGGCCGATCGGGAGGAATTCGGAGAGGACGAGCACGAACGAGCCGAGCGATACCGAGATCACGCCGAGCCATCCGCGCCTTTCAGGCGACTGAGTCATGCTCGGCCCAAGCTCCGGGAGCGCCGATCCATTCCCCAGTGTCGCGCCGCGTATCGTGGGCCGGGTGACCGGGCGCGACGTGACCATCGAGCTGCTGCTCGCCTCGCCCCGGCACCGCTACGACGGCCGCCCCGCCGACGGCGCCCGGCCGTTCGGCCAGGGGGAGCGCGAGAGCGAGCTGCCCGGCCGCGTCGAGATCCGCGCCGGCCTCGGCATCGTCGGCGACCGCTACTTCGCGAAGCCGGCGCACCGCGGCGCGTCGGTGACCTTCTTCGACGTCGGGCAGCTCGAGACGGCGGCGCAGGAACTCGGGGCGGTCGCCTTCGATCCCGCCCGCACCCGTCGCAACGTGATCGTCCGCGGCATGCCGGTCGACACCCTCCGCGGAGCCCTGTTCTTGCTCGACTCGGGCGCAGGGGCCGTGCTCTTCCGGGGCAACCGCCCCGCCAACCCGTGCGCCTGGATGGACCACGAGCTCGCGCCCGGCGCCTTCGCGGCCCTCCGCGGCCGCGGCGGGATGCGGTGCGAGCCGCTCACCGACGGCGAGCTGACCCTCGGGCCGGCGGTGTTCGAGGTCGTCCAGCCGTCATGATGGACTCGTGACCGAATCACGGACCGACTTGCTCTTCAGCGGGATCGTCTACTGCGACCTCGTCTTCTCGGGCGTCGCTGTGCCCGAGGCGGGCACCGAGGTGTTCGCGAAGGCGTTCTCCGTCACGCCCGGGGGAGTGGCCAACCGCGCCGTGGCGGGGGCGCGCCTCGGCGCCTCGACGGCGCTGCTCGCCGAGCTCGGCGACGACGTGCTCGGGGCTCACATCCGCAGCCTCCTGGAGATCGAGGCGAACCTCGACGTCAGCCGTGTCCGCACGCTGCCCGGCCGGCAGAGCCCGGTGACCGTGGCTCTCACCGGCGCGCACGACCGGAGCTTCATCACCTACGAGGAGTCGCTCACGGACGCCGAGTGCCAGCGCCGCAAGACGCCTCCGGCCGGGCTCGGCGCGGTCGGAGTCGTGCACGTCGAGCTCGCCGAGCCGGTTCCCGGCTGGGTCGCCGAGCTGCGCGCCGGCGGGACGACTGTCGTGGGCGGCGTCGGCTGGGACTCCACGGGCTCGTGGTCGAGCGAGGTGCTCGACCGGCTCGACGGCGTCGACGTCTTCGTGCCGAACGACCTCGAGGCGATGCGGTACACGCGCACCGACGACGCCCACCTCGCGGCGAGGGCGCTCGGGGAGCACACGCCCCTCGCCGTCGTGACGCGCGGGCCCCGCGGGGTCGTGGCGTACGACGCCGGGAGCGGGACGATGGTCGAGACGGCGGCGGTGGCAGTTCCTGCCGTCGATCCGACCGGAGCCGGCGACGTCTTCGTAGCGGCCCTGATGGTGGTGCTCGGCCGCGACTGGCCCCTCGAGCAGAAGCTGCGATTCGCGGGGCTGAGCGCGTCGCTCTCGGTCATGAGCCTCGGCGGGGCCGCCAGTGCTCCGGTGCCCGAGGCGCTGGTCCGGTTCGTGGAGGAGCAGCGGCCCGAGGGCGACTGGACTTTCGTGTCGGAGTGGGCGGCATCGCTGTAGCGGTCGAGGGTCGTGGACCGAGGTCCGATATGCAGGAACCGTGGTCTCGCTGACATTTGTTTGATACTTTGGTGGAGTCCACGGCATCGGATCAGGGTCGTGGACGACGGCGATCCACGCGATCGCCTGGCGGGGCCGGTCGTTTGGGTCGATCGGCCTCGCCTCTTCCTGCTCGAGGCAACACGAGGTGATCTGTCTGTCCGCCTTTCGGCTGTCATGCGGGGGACGACTTGCTGAGAACCTGGCAGTGGTCGACAGGTGCGTGATTACGTTGTCTCCATGGATCCGCGAGCACGACGAAGCCGCGACCGGCTGACCTCCGCCGTACTGGCCCTCGCCGCGGCAGGTCGCATCGACGACGTGAGCGTCTCGGAGGTCGCCCGAGACGCCGGCGTCACGCGCGATACGTTCTACCGGCACTCCTCGTCGGTCGTCGACCTGCTGGCACTCGCCCTTCACGAGAAGCTCGAGGAGTACCTCCTCGGCTACGTCGGTCAGGGCATGCCCGCGTCCAGCGCGCTCCAGGGTGTGCTGGCGACGGCGGAGGCCGGGCTCCTCCGGCACATCGCCGCTTTCGGGCCCGCGTACCGCGCGGCCCTGCTCGGGCAGAACGGAGCGCCCGTGCGGCGCTCGCTGTCGACGTTCCTGGCCGACAACATCGTCACCGCTCTGACCGCCTATCCGCAGATCGCCCCGCTCCCGGTAGAGCAGATGGACGACCAGACCACTCGGATGATCGCGGCCTATGCGGCATCGGGCACAGTCGGCGCGATCGAGGTGTGGCTGCAGATGGGCGACCTGGACGACATCGAGGGCGCGGTGCACGCCATCGCCGCCGGCGCTCCGACCTGGTGGCGCCTGGCGACGGGAAAGCCCGCGTAGTCAACCCCCGCTCGGGTGGTGGAAATCGACTCGGCTCGCTCGTATGATCGTCACAGGAAGCACCGAGGGTTCCGGCACAGGCCGCCTCGACACGTTCGCCCCTCTTCCGGATCCCACGGTCCGCCCGCGTCGTTTGCCGAACGGCGCCTGAACCGCCGAGAGAGGTCCGCGATGTCCGAGCTCACCATCGAGTTCGTCGTGCGAGACACGACCGGGGCCATCGTCGCCCTCGTCACCCCGACCGGCGTCATCGACGCCGAGTTCGCGGCGCAGCAGATCCACCGCGGCGAGGCGCACTACTTCGCCGGCCCCGACTCGTACCAGCGGGCGCGAGTCCGCTCGCTGCCTTTCCTCGACGGCCGCTACCTCTATGTGAACTGGGACGGCACGCGCCGCAACAACCTCCACGACCTCGCGCGCGGCCTCAAGCGCATCGAGCTGCGGACGAAGACGCACGCGCATCTTCCCCGCCGCGGCGAGTGGATCGCACGGCTCTTCGGCCGGGCTCGCGCGGCCCTCGCAGCCTGAGCGTCCGCACCCGCGAGCGGGCACGAGAAAGCCCGGCGACAGGAAGGTCGACTACGCTCGGACCATGTCGGTCTTCGCAGTCTTCCTCGCCATCGTCGCCGGGCTCATGGCGGTCGCCCTCATCGCACTGTTCGTCACGATGATCGTGCTCGCCGTCAAGTCGCGCAGTACCGCGACCGCCGCCACGCTGTACCGCAACGACTGACGCCGACGCGCTCGGTCAGACCGTGCGCGGGGCCTTGGCCAAGTTCTCGACGAGCTCGGCCTTCGACTGGCGCACGACGTAGGCCGGGCGGTCGCGCTCGACGCGCCAGCTGTCGGCCAGCGGGCCGACGTTGACGGTGTCGAAGCCGAACTCGTCGTAGAGCTTCTCGACGAACGTGCTCGCGTCGTCGAAGTCGCTCGAGGTCGCGAGTGCGCGGCGCTTCGGGTCGCCCGCCGGGAGGGCGTCCTCGGTGATGTCCTTCGCCATGATGTGGTTGAAGGCCTTGGCGACGCGGCTCGTCGGGAGGTGCCTCTGGAGCATCTCGCTGACCGTGTCGGTGCCTTCGTCGAGAGCGGCGATGTGGCCGTCGCGCTCGAAGTAGTAGTTGTTCGTGTCGATGACGATCTTGCCGGCGAGGGGCTCGACGGGGACCTGCTCGATGGCCTTGAGCGGAACGGTCACGACGACGACGTCGCCGGCCTCCCCTGCCCCGGCCGCGGTCGCGGCGCGCGCCTTCGGCCCGAGCTCCGTGACGAGGTCGGCGAGGGTCTCCGGCCCGCGGGAGTTGCTGATGACGACGTCGTATCCGGTCGCGATCGCCGCGCGGGCGACCTGGCTGCCGATGTGACCTGCTCCGATGATTCCTAGTGTGCTCATGGTGATGGCAACGGCTCCTGCCGTCAGAAAAATCCGTTCTGCGGTGAGAGTTCCCTGAAAATCCAGGCGGAGGGGATTCCCAGGCGCACGATTTGATCCGCACGATGCCCTCGCCTAGCGTGGTGCGTCGTTCGGCCCTCGTCACCGGGGGCCTCGCCGCGGCGCTGCATCTCGCCGTCGGGCCGCCCAGCCTGCAGCAGCCGCTACCTGACCTCTATCGGCAGGGGTGGGCGGCCGACCCTCGAGGTCTTCGGCGTCCCCCTGGAGCATTCATGGCATCGAAGAACACCGCATCGAAGAACACCGCATCGAAGAGGATCGGCCGTCCCCGCGTCCTCCTCGGATCGGCCGCGCTCGTCGCGCTCACCGCCGGCGGAGTCGGCCTCGCGGCGGCCCCGGCCAACGCGGCCGACGCCTCCACGTGGGACGCCCTCGCTCAGTGCGAGAGCGGCGGCAACTGGGCCATCAACACCGGCAACGGCTACTACGGCGGACTCCAGTTCACCCAGGGCACGTGGACCGCCAACGGCGGCACCGGCTCGCCGGCCGCCGCCAGTCGTGCGACGCAGATCTCGGTCGCCGAGAACGTCCTCGCCTCGCAGGGCTGGGGCGCCTGGCCGGCGTGCTCGGCGAAGCTCGGGCTCTCGGGCACCTCCGGCGCGGCCGCGGCGGCACCGGCGGCTCCCGCGG
This sequence comes from Frondihabitans sp. GW821-FHT04F02, assembly GCF_059420045.1. NCBI lineage: Bacteria > Bacillati > Actinomycetota > Actinomycetes > Micrococcales > Microbacteriaceae > Frondihabitans > Frondihabitans sp. GW821-FHT04F02. The sequence continues at coordinate 372,778 of NZ_JBWKSZ010000002.1, forward strand.
CACCCGCCGCTCCCGAGACGCCTGCTGCTCCGGCCGCACCCGCGCCGTCCACGAGCACACCGACGACGACCGAGTCGAGCACGGCGCCCGCACCGGCGATCACGCCGGTCAAGACCAGCGGCAAGACCTACGCCGTGAAGTCCGGCGACACGCTCGCGACGATCGCCACGCACCTCGACCTCGACGGCGGATGGCAGGAACTCGCCGGCGCCAACACGACCACGGTCACCGACCCGGACCTCATCTACCCGGGCCAGAAGCTCGAGCTCCCGGCCTAGTCGACGGGCCGCCACGAGATGGCCGTCCCGGTCGTCACTCCCTGCGGGGTGCGACCGGGGCGGCCATCTCGCCTGCGGTCGGGTCGTAGCGCGTCGAGCGGTCTAGTGCCGGTGCTTCCAGAGGTAGGGGAGGAAGAACGCCAGATTGGCGCTGCCTCCCATGCTCGACCGCATGATGACCTCGGTCTCGCGGTCGAACTCCTCGGCGGGGTCCTGTGCGGCCAATTGCTCTTGCGTGGGAGCGATGTACGAGCACTGCTCGATGAGCAGCTTGATCTCGCGCTTCGCTTCGCGGGCGAACCGTCGTGTCTCGTGATCCATTGGTCTTCGTCGCCTCTCTGCGCCGCCTACCGGGAGCCCTGGGGCTCCGAGTCGCCGACTCCGATGTCGACGATGCCTCCAGGGTACGACTCTCCCCGGGAGAACGGCCACCCGTCGCGGATTCGCCCTGCGGCTCGCGTCGCGGCGGCTGGCTAGGCTGTGGGCATGTTCGTCGACATGCCCGAAGAAGAGCTCCGCCGCTACACCAGCAGCCAGGTCGATCCCGTCGACTTCGACGAGTTCTGGGCGGCCACCCTCGACAGCACCCGGTCTCACGATCTCGGCCTCGCCGTGGTGCCCGTCGACACCGGCCTGGCCACCGTCGACGTGTTCGACGTGACGTTCGCCGGGTACGAGGGGCAGCCGGTCCGGGCGTGGCTGCGCGTGCCGCACGGCGCGTCGGCGCCGCTTCCGGCCGTCGTGCAATTCGTCGGGTACGGCGGCGGCCGAGGGCGTGCCGTCGAGAATCTCTTCTGGTCGTCGGCCGGCTACGCGCACCTCCAGATGGACACCCGGGGGCAGGGCTCGGCGTGGAGCGAGGGCGCGACCGCCGACCCCGATGGCGGCGGCCCCCAGTTCCCGGGCTTCCTGACCCGGGGTATCGACAGCCGCGAGACGTACTACTACCGCCGAGTGTTCGCGGACGCTGTCCGTGCGGTCGAGGCGGCTCGCACCCTGCCGGCGATCGATGCCGATCGGGTGGTCGTGCTCGGCGGCAGCCAGGGCGGAGGCATCGCGCTCGCCGTAGCCGGTCTCGTTCCCGGGCTGGCCGCAGCGTTCCCGCGGGTGCCCTTCCTCTGCGACTTCCCGCGCGCGACCGTCATGACCGATGCCGATCCCTACAAGGAGATCGGCCGGTACCTGGCCGTGTACCGCGACCGGGTCGACGCCGTGCACGGCGTGCTCGCCTACTTCGACGGCGTCAACTTCGCCCGCCGTGCGACCGCGCCCGCGTGGTTCACGACGGCGCTGATGGACCCGATCTGCCCGCCCTCGACCGTCTTCGGCGCGTTCAACGTCTACGGCGGCGAGAAGGCGATCACCGTCTGGCCGTACAACGGCCATGAGGGCGGCGACGTCTTCGACGACGAGGCGCAGCTGGCTGTTCTCCGACAGGTGCTGCCGGTCTGACGACGCGAGAGCATGATGGATCGACGCCGCCGATCGGAGCGGCCCGACGAACGGAACGACCCATGACGATGACCGTGCTCCTCGAGATGACCCTCAACACCGACGTCGCCGGCGCGACCGAGGTCATCCGCGAGGTCCTGACTCAGACGCGCGACCGCGAGGGCAACACCGGCATCGACATCCTGATCGACGACGACGACCCGTCGAAGATCGTGATCGTGGAGTCGTGGGCGACCGTCGAGGCGCGCGCCGCCTACGCCGAATGGAGGCAGACCCCGGAGGGGGCCAACCGCCTCGGATCGATCATGGCCGCGCCGCCGGTCTTCCGCACCTTCACCGAGGGCATCGAGCTCTAGGAGGGCATCGAGCTCCAGCGGCGCGGGCCGCGACGAGGGCCTTCGCACAGTCCTCGGACCGGAGGCGGATGTCGGCGGCCCCCACTTCTGGTGCTTGCCACATCTATTCGACAGACGTACGGTTGCCCCAACCCAGCCACAAGGGGTCGGTCGTTCACCACGGATCAGGACGACACGACGACCTCCGGCGAACCGAACCAACCACTCGGAGCAACCCATGTCCCAGCTCGTCCCTGCCCTCCTGCGCCCCGCGCGGGTCCAGCGCTACCGACTCGTCGGCGACGGACCCTCGTCCGTCCCCCGACCGCACGATGCGCCCCAGGGGCATGCTCCCGGGGAGAACCCCGACCGCGTGCTCGTCTTCGGAAACGGAATCGCGATGGGCTGGGGCGTCGGCACCCACGAGCTCGCGATCCCCGGCCAGCTCGCCCGCGCTCTGAGCCAGCGCACGGGGCGCGGGGCCGACGTCGACCTCCTCGCCGACATGCGGTGGGACGTCGAGTCGGCCGCGAGCGTGCTCTCCGGCGACTCGCTAGGGGTCTACGACGCCATCGTCATCGTGATGGGGGCGAGCGACGCCTACCGCTTCACCTCGCCCCGCAAGTGGGCCGAGGGTCTGGTGCGTCTCATCGACGCGTTCGAGCGTCACACGGCGCCTCTCACCAGGATCTTCGTCATGGGCATCCAGCCGGTGTCGAGCATCCCGATCTACAGGGCCCGTCCGGGCGGCGAGACCGACCGGTGGGCCGATCACCTCAACCAGCTCACCTTCGCCATCTGCCAGGGTCACCCGCGAGCGCACTTCGTCAGCCCGCCCGAGAACTCCCAGCCGACTACGAGGCAGGGATCCACCTCCGAGGAGCACCGCTACCGGTCGCCTGAGCGCTTCCGCCAGTGGGCGCTCACCATGGCCGACGCCATGACACCGCACCTCGAGGTGCAGGCCGCGCCCGAGAGCGAGACCCGCGCGGCGCGCGACCGTCCTCAGTCGCGCGACCGCCGGCTCGCGGCCATCTGGGATGCCGGCCTCGACGGCTCCCCCTCCGAGAGGCGCTTCGACGAGATCGTCGCCCGCGCCGCCCAGGCCTTCGGAACCAGGGGCGCCGCCTTCACCGTCATCGGCGGAGACCGGCAGTGGAACAAGGCCGTGGCCGGAATCGACGCGGGTCCTGCGGCTTCGCTCGAGACGTCGTTCTGCCGCGTGACGATCGAGCACTCCACCCCGCTGGTGGTGCAGGACGCCTGGTCAGACGCGCGGGTTCCCGGGGAGGATGCGCCTATGCGCTTCTACGCGGGCTACCCGGTCGAGACTGCCGACGGCACCCGGATCGGCGCGCTCTGCGTCTTCGACTCCGAGCCTCGGGAGGCGGAGGACGTCGACGTGTCGATGCTCCGCGAGCTCGCACTCCAGATCCAGCACGAGCTGGGTACGGTGCCGGTCAGCTGAGCCGCTCGTCGCGGTGTGCCACCGCCAGGGGCTCGACGGTCAGCGTCCGGCCGGCGACCGTGACGGTGGCCGGGTCGGCGCCCAGATTGGCAGCGACGACCTCGACCCCGGTCGGGCGGCGCACCGCGATCGCCCACGTGTCCGGCCCCACCCGACCGGCCTCGACGACCTCGCACCCCTGGAACGAGCTCAGGATCCGCAGCGCGTCGGCGGCGGGGTAGGGCGCGCCGTCCGCATCGCCGAAGCCGCGCGGCCCCCACGCCTCGGCGAACGCCAGCGACGCCACGCCGTCGACGGTCAGTGCGGCGGCCGAGGCGACCAGCCAGGCGGCGAAGAACGGCTCGCGCTGCAGCGGGTCGGACGATCCCCACGTGAGCGCGGCTCCTGATCCGTCGCGCTCCGGGTCGTCCGGCGCGGGTGCCGGCGCCGAGGTCGCGACGGCGTTGAACCGCGCGCGGAGCGAGATCGGGCCGACGTGCACGGGGCGGCCCGCGGCGATCCGCACGGCCTGCTCGGCGACGGTGCGCTGAAGGGCGATCGACTCGACCTTCTGCGTCGTCGACCAGTCGTGCATGCCCGCGGTGACCGAGAACGTCACGCCGGCCAGGTCGTCGGGCAGGGACTGCGAGGTGCGGTTGAGCTCGGTGAAGTGAGCGCGCGTGCCGCCGACCAAGGTGCCGGTCAGAGGCTCGCTCGCGGCGAGCTCGCCGAGACGGCGCCAGAGCTCGGGCGTCGTGCAGTGTGTCGCGGCGTCGTAGACGGCCAGCCGGCCGACTGGGACCCCGCAGAGCGCGTGGGCGGCGGCGACGAGCTGCTCCGCGTCGGCTGCGATCAGGCGCACGTCGAGCCGCGCGCCGGGGGAGTCGGCGCGGGCCCGGCTCAGGACTCGCGACCAGGCGGCGCTGGTCAGGTCGAGCTCGACGAGGATCCCGGCGCCCGCGAGCCACGGGAGCAGGCGGCGGGGGCGACCCGGGGCGCTGGCGGCTCCGACGGCGAGCTGCGGGAAGACGGCGGCGGTGCGCGCCTCAGGAGATGCGGCAGCCGGAGGGGCCGGGGCCGTGCCGGTCGGCGTGAGCACGACGGATTGCCTGATCACGGCGCCGGCAGCGACGCGGACCGGGAACGGCAGCGACAGCGGCGTGCTGTAGGTCTTGAACGACGCGTCCGTCCAGTTCCGCTGGTCCTCCATCTCGAAGACGTCGCCCTCGAACCGGAGCTCGCCGCCCGCGAACCGCACGCCGGCGATGTCGCGGGCCGGCTGGTGCGGGGCCACGTCGACGGGGAACGCGGTGTCGGAGGTCGTCCCGTCGGGATGCACGACTATGAGCGGCGTGCCCGCGAGCGCGGGGGAGTGCAGCACGATGAGGCCGGCTCGGTTGCTGTCGAAGTCGCTGTGCGCGACGATCTCGGCGTCGAGCCGCAGGCCGGGGCCGTCCGGGCGGAGCGTCGCCGTCCAGGTCGCTTTCACCCCGAGGTCGTCGAGCTCGGCCGTCAGCGTGAGCGAGCCGTCGCCTCCCCGCGAGAGCGCCGTCGAGGCCGCCGGGATCGTGCGCCAGTCGCGGTCGCGCACGACGACCCGGATCGCGCGCAGGAACTCGCGCCCCGCGTGCTCGAGGTGATCGAACGACGCGTCTGCCACGACGACCGTCCACTCGTCCGTCACCTGGAGTCGTTCGGGCAGCTGGAGCCGTTCGGGGGAGCCGGTCATCTCATCTCCGTCGATGTCGCGAGTGGTGCCACCGCGGCGAAGGGAGCGCGGTGGTAGAGGAGCACAGTGGAGTAGGAGCACTGTGGAATAGGTGCAGTGAAGTAGAGGACAGTGAAGTGGAGCGGCTGATCGCGATTGGTCAACCGGTTCTGTTCCAGCGACAGTGTAGGGCGTCCGGCCTGCCGTCGCACTCGCGATTCGAAGGAGAATCATGACCCGTCTCACCGACCTCGCCGACGCGGGACTCGTCCCGGCCGGAGCCGCACCCGAGCGCCTCGCCACCGGCGCCATCTGGTCGGAGGGGCCGTGCTGGATCCCGGCGAGCCGCACGCTGCGCTGGAGCGACATCCCGAACGACCGCATCCTGCAGTGGTCGTGGGATACCGGCGAGATGAGCGTCTACGCCTCGGGCGTCGAGTTCACGAACGGCCGGGTCATCGACGACGACGGCAGTATCGTGCAGTGCTCCCACGGTCGTCGCCGGGTCGAGCGCGACCGCGACGGAGTCATCGAGGTGATCGCCGACCAGTGGAACGGCTACCGGTTCAACTCCCCGAACGACGTGGTCGTCAAGCGCGATGGCACCGTCTGGTTCACCGACCCGCCCTACGGGATCATCGAGGCCCGAGAAGGTCACCCCGGCTTCCGCGAGTACGGCGACCACTGGGTGTTCCGGGCTGATCCGGTCACGGGCGACGTGCGCCCCGTGGTGCTCGACGTCGAGGAGCCCAACGGCCTGGCGTTCTCGCCCGACGAGTCGGTGCTCTACGTCGCCGACACGTCTTCTGCGCGCCAGCCCGCGGGTGTCGGCAACCGCTGCATCCGCGCGTACGACGTGACCGAGGGCGTCCGGTGCAAGAACTCACGGGTGTTCGCGACGGTGGGCTCGGGTCTGGCCGACGGGTTCCGCGTCGACGCGACGGGGAATGTCTGGACGTCGTGTGCGACCGGCGTCGAGGTCTACGCGCCGGACGGCGAGTTCCTGGGTGCAGTGGATCTGCCGGAGCTGACGGCGAACCTCTGCTTCGGCGGACCGGACGGCACGACGCTGTTCGCCGCCGCCTCGACGAGCCTCTACCGCATCGCGACGACGACCACCGATGCGCGCCTGACTCGCCGCTGACGGACCGCTGACCCGCCCCTAGGAGTCCAGGTCGAGGCTCGCCACGCGATCGCCCGCCGTGGTCATGTGCACGCGCATGGCCGCCTCGGCCGCCACCGCGTCGTGCGCCGCGATGGCCTCGTAGATGGCCACGTGCTCGCGCAGGGCGACAGCGCCCTGGTCGCGGTCGCGGAGGCCGCGCTCGACCCAGAGGCGCAGGAGGGAGCGGACGCTCTGCAGGAGGTCGCGCAGCACGACGTTGTCGGCGCTCGCCGCGATCTGCAGGTGGAAGCGCACGTCGGCCTCGACGAAGCGGTCGAGGTCGTCGAGGCTCTCCTTCATGGTCTCGATGTGCCGCGCCAGCATCTCCACCTCGTCGTCGGTGATCCGGCTCGCGGCGAACGCGGCCGCCTGGATCTCGAGCGCGCCGCGGACCTCGATCAGCTCACGGGTGCGCGACGCGGAGAGCATGAGCCCCCAGCTGAGAGTCGTCGGCAGGAGCTCGGAGGTGGAGTCGCGCAGGTAGGTGCCCGAGCCGGGACGGACGCTGACGATCCCGAGGATCTCGAGCGCCGCCAGGGCCTCGCGGACGGCGGACCGCCCTACCCCGAGCTCCTCGGCGAGCTGGCGTTCTGGAGGGAGCCGCGACCCGGGGGTGAGCTCGCCGCCGGTCAGCAGCGAGATGAGCTGCTTCACGACCTCGGCCACGGCGGTCCCCCGGGGCACGGCTTCGATCTCGAGCCGCAGCGTCGCGGGGTCGTCGTCTGGATAGGCCGGCATGGCGTGAAGCCTATCTTTTGGTCAACCAATTCGGGGGCGGGCACACCGGCAGTTTAATTGGTCAACCGGTTGACAGATTATGTTGCGGGAGTCATCATGGTTGCAGTGACGCGGGACGACCCTCTCGTGCACGTCCGACAACGTCGTTGAACGAAATGGAGTCGCAGTGGACGCCCCCTTGACAGCCACCCCCGCGCCGAACGGCGTCGAGAGGTCGGCCATCCGCAAGATCTCGATCCGGCTCGTGCCGTTCGTGGCCCTGATGTTCTTCATCAACTACCTCGACCGCACCGCCATCGGCTTCGCCGCCCCCAACGGCATGGAGGCCGACCTCGGTCTGAGCGCCGCGCAGTTCGGCTTCGCCTCGGGCGTCTTCTTCATCGGCTACATCCTTCTCGAGGTGCCGTCGAACCTGGCCCTGGCGCGCTTCGGCGCCCGCCGCTGGCTCGCCCGCATCATGGTGACCTGGGGCATCGTGGCGTTCCTGTTCACCTTCGCCCAGAATTTCGAGCAGCTCGCGGGCCTCCGCTTCCTGCTGGGCGTCGCCGAAGCCGGGTTCTTCCCCGGCGCGATCCTGTTCCTGAGCCTCTGGGTGCCGTCGAAGCACCGCTCGAAGATCCTGGCCCTGTTCTACCTGGCCCAGCCGCTCACGAGCGTCGTGGGTGCCCCGCTGGCCGGACTCCTGCTCCAGAACGACGGCGTGCTCGGCCTCGAGGGCTGGCGCTTCATGTTCCTCTGCGTCTCGATCCCCGCCGTCATCGTCGGCGTCGTGGCCTGGTTCTACCTCAAGGACAGGCCCTCGCACGCCAAGTGGCTGACCGAGGAGGAGAGCACCTGGCTCGAGACCACTCTCGAAGAGGAGAAGATCGGCACCGAGACCAGCGCCACCGGCATCGGGGGCCACGGCGTCGGCCTCGGCCGCGTCCTGAAGAGCGGCCGGGTCTGGATGCTCGCGTTCATCTACTTCGGGTTCATCTACGGCCTCTACGCTCTCGCCTTCTTCCTGCCGACGATCATCGGCACCTTCCAGGAGCAGTTCGGCACCGAGTTCGACCTCTTCGAGAAGGGGCTCATCACGGCCATCCCCTACGTGCCGGCGGCTCTCGCCCTGTACTTCTGGTCGCGGGACGCCACCAAGCGCGGCCTCAGGACCTGGCACATCGTGATCCCGGCGATCGTCGGCGGCGTCAGCATCCCCGTCGCGCTCTACATGAACTCGCCGGCGGCGACGATCGTCGTCATCGCGTTCACGGCCATGTCGATCTTCGCGGCTCTCCCGAACTTCTGGACGCTGCCCACGCAGTTCCTCACCGGCACCGCCGCCGCAGCCGGCATCGCGCTCATCAACACCATGGGCAACCTGGCCGGCTTCGCGGCCCCGTACATCACCGGGGCGGTCACCGACGCCACCGGCGGGTACCGTGCAGCCATGTTCATAGTCGGATTCTTCATGCTCCTGTCCGCCCTCCTGATGGCGCTGCTGTCGCGCAAGCGCCGCGTCGGACCGACCGTCACCGCCGAGAGGCCGGCTGCCGCCACGGCCGCGGGGCTCGGCTGATGACGCGCCTCTACAACGAGCCGTCCGACTTCGCCGACGAGGCGGTCGACGGGTTCGTCGCAGCCAACCGGCGCTGGGTCCGCAAGGTCCACGGCGGCGTCGTCCGCACGGCCGCCTCGGCACCCGGATCGGTGGCGCTCGTCGTCGGCGGCGGGTCGGGCCACTACCCGGCGTTCGGCGGCCTCGTCGGACCAGGCCTCGCCGCGGGCGCGGCCCTCGGCAACCTGTTCGCCTCGCCGTCGTGGCAGCAGGTCCGCTCGGTCTCGAAGTCGGCCCACAACGGCGGCGGCGTCCTGCTCAGCTACGGCAACTACGCCGGCGACGTCCTGAACTTCGACCGCGCGCAGGCCAGGCTCCGCGAGGAGGGCATCCGCGTCGAGACGGTGACGATCACCGACGACGTCGCGAGCGCCTCCGCCGCCGAGAAGCACAGGCGCCGCGGCATCGCCGGCGACTTCACCGTCTTCAAGGCGGCGGGTGCCGCAGCGGCAGCCGGGTACTCGCTCGACGAGGTCGTCCGCGTGGCGCAGAAGGCCAACGAGCGCACGCGGTCGATCGGCGTCGCGTTCACCGGGTGCTCCCTGCCGGGGGCCGACGAGCCGCTGTTCACCGTCCCCGAGGGCCGGATGGCCATCGGGCTCGGCATCCACGGCGAGCCCGGGATCTCCGAGCAGGATGTCCCGACGGCGGCCGGCCTCGCCGAGCTCCTCGTCTCGACCCTGCTCGCCGAGCTGCCCGACGGCGTCGAGCGGGCCGAGGGCCAGCGCGTCGCGGTCATCCTGAACGGCCTCGGATCGGTCAAGTACGAAGAGCTCTTCGTCGTCTACGCGAAGATCGACGAGCTGCTGACCGCCGCGGGCGTCGAGGTCGTCGAGCCGGAGGTCGGCGAGCTCGTCACGAGCTTCGACATGGCCGGCGCCTCGCTGACCCTGTTCTGGCTCGACGACGAGCTGGAGAGCCTCTGGGCCGCCCCGGTCGACGCGCCCGCCTACAAGAAGGGCTCGGTCGACCCCTCGACCGCCGCAGCCGAGATCCACGACGAGGAGGAGCTCGCCGAGCCGATCCCCGAGTCCTCCGAGGAGTCGCGACAGGCCGCGGCCCTGGTCGTGACCGCCCTGGATGCGATCAAGGTCGTCATCGACGAGAACGCCGACGAGCTCGGCCGGATCGACGCGGTAGCCGGCGACGGCGACCACGGCATCGGCATGCAGCGCGGCGTCACCGCCGCGGTGGAGGCCGCCCACGACGCGCTCGACGGGGGAGCCGGAGCCAAGACCGTCCTCGACCGGGCGGGCGACGCCTGGTCGGACCGCGCCGGCGGAACCTCCGGTGCCCTGTGGGGGTCGGCCCTCGGCGCCGTCGGAGGCGCGCTCACCGACTCGGCCGCGGCGGACGCCGACGCCGTGGCGCGCGGAGTCGCGCAGGCGACCACCGAGATCCTCGAGTTCGGCGCCGTCGTCGGCGACAAGACCATGGTCGACGTGCTCGTGCCCTTCTCGACGGCGCTCACCGAGCGCGTGCAGGCCGGCGAGCACCTGACCGACGCATGGAAGACCTCGGCTGACATCGCCTCCGACGCCGCAGCCGCCACCAAGGACCTCCTGCCCAAGATGGGGCGAGCCCGTCCGCACGCGGAGAAGAGCCTCGGCACCCCCGACGCCGGAGCCGTGTCTCTCGGCCTCATCGTGCAGTCCGTCGCGACAGTCCTCGCGACCTCAACGAAGTAACCCTGAAGGAGAACGCAATGGCTGAGCAGCTGCGAATCGTCATCGGATCCGACGACGCCGGATTCGACTACAAGGAGATCGTCAAGCAGGACCTGGAGGGGAACGCCCTCGTCGCCTCCGTCGTCGACGTGGGAGTCGACGCGGCGTCGCACACCCCGTACCCGTCCGTGGCCATCGCCGCGGCGGAGATGATCGCGCGCGGCGAGGCCGACCGTGCCGTCCTGTTCTGCGGCACCGGCCTCGGTGTCGCGATCGCGGCGAACAAGGTCCCCGGCATCCGTGCCGTGACCGCGCACGACTCGTTCTCGGTCGAGCGATCGATCCTGTCGAACGACGCCCACGTCCTGTGCCAGGGGCAGCGTGTCGTCGGGATCGAGCTCGCCCGCCGCAACGTCCGCGAGTGGCTGACCTACAGGTTCGACACGTCCAGCGCGTCGAACGACAAGGTCCAGATCATGAACGACTACGAGGCCGCGAGCGCGACCGGCGCCCCTGCGGCGGTGGACTCCGCCTCATGCTGAGCGACTCGGCGGCAGCCCCCTTCACCGTGGGGGTGAGCCTGAAGATGTACTTCGGCCACGCCCGCACGGTGGAGTGGGCCACCGCCATCGGCGACATCGCACGTCGCCACCCCGCGGTCGCGGACGGCCTGGTCGAGCTGTTCGTCGTCCCGACCTTCCCGTCGATCGTCCCCGTCCGCGACGCGCTCGCGGGTGCTCCGGTGCGCCTCGGCGCGCAGGACATCGCGTGGGCCGACTCCGGCGCGTTCACCGGCGAGGTCTCCGGCGTCGAGCTGGCCGAGATCGGCTGCACGCTCGCCGAGGTCGGCCACGCCGAGCGCCGCGCGCTCTTCCACGAGGACGACGAGGTCATCGCGCAGAAGACCGCCGCCGCTCTCCGCAATGGCCTGACTCCGCTCCTCTGCGTCGGCGAGGAGGAGGTCGCCTCGCCGGCCATCTCGTCGCTCGAGGTGACCCAGCAGATCGAGTCCGCGCTGGCGCAGGCCGGTCCGGGCGCGATCATCGTCGCGTACGAGCCGCAGTGGGCCATCGGCGCGCCCAAGCCCGCCGCCCCCGAGTACATCGCCGCGGTCGTCGCGGAGCTCGAGCAGTTCGTCCAGGCGCTCGAGGGCCGCGACGGCAGCCGGGTCATCTACGGCGGCAGCGCCGGCCCCGGCCTGCTGACCTCCCTCGGCGGCGACGTGAAGGGCCTCTTCCTAGGCCGCTTCGCGCACGACCCCGCTGCGGTCGAGCTGATCCTCGACGAGGTCGTCGCGCTCGCGCATCAGGGGGCCTCCGCGTGATCGGCCTCTCGACCTACGCCTACTTCTGGCGGTTCTCGGAGCGGGTCGCCGACCCGATGAGCCTCGACGACATGCTGCGCGACGCGGCGGCGATCGGCGCGGAGCTCTTCCAGATCTGCGACTACGCACCCCTGGCCGGGTACGACGACGCGCAGCTCGCGGCGACCAGGGCGGTGGCCGACGGGCTCGGGCTGACGCTGGAGGTCGGGACGCGCGGCACAGTTCCTGCGCACCTCGACCGCCACCTCGACCTCGCCGTCGCCCTCGGCGCGACCGTCGTCAGGAGCATGTGGACCTCGGGCGACGACCGGCCGACCTTCGACGAGAGCGTCGCTCGGCTCCGTCAGATCGTGCCGCGCTACGAGGCCGCCGCTGTCACGCTGGCGCTCGAGACCTACGAGCAGGTGTCGTCGACCGAGCTGGTGGCGCTCGTGGAGGCCGTCGGCAGCGAGCACCTCGGCATCTGCCTGGACCCCGCGAACACCGTCGCGAACCTCGAGAACCCCGCCGACGTCACGGCGCGCTGCCTGCCGCACGTGAAGAACTGGCACGTCAAGGACTTCGACTTCACCCGCCAGGCGGGCTGGGTCGGGTTCAGCCTCGTCGGCGTGCCCCTCGGCGAGGGCCGCCTCGACTACGACGGCATGCTCGCCGCCATCGACCCCGGATCGCGCGGCATCAGCCAGGTCGTCGAGCACTGGCTGCCGTGGCAGGGCGACGAAGAGACCACCACTCGCCTCGAGCGCGAGTGGACCGAACACAACCTGAAATTCCTGAAGGAGAAGAACACGTGACCGACATCCTCGACACCACCCCATCCGTCACCTACGCCGACGGCCAGGGTGCGCCCGACATCACCGTGGCGGTCATCGGCGCCGGCGGCAAGATGGGCCAGCGCGTCTCGAACAACCTCGCCAAGAGCTCGTATACGACGCTGTACTCGGAGGCATCGCCGAACGGCGTCGCCCACATCGAATCGCTGGGCCGCACCGTCACGCCGACCGACGACGCCGTGAGAGACGCCGACGTGGTGATCCTCGCCGTCCCGGACGTCGTGCTCGGCCGCGTCTCCGAGTCGGTCGTTCCGCAGATGAAGTCGGGCGCCATCATCCTGACGCTCGACCCGGCCGCCGCCTACGCAGGACTCCTGCTCGCCCGCGAGGACATCCACTACGCCGTGGCGCACCCCTGCCACCCGAGCGTCTTCCTCGAGCGCACCACCAAGGAGGAGTGGGCCGACACGTTCGGCGGCGTCGCGGCTCCGCAGGAGGTCATCGCCGCTCTCGAGGGCGTCGACGAGTACTCCCCGGTGCGCGAGCTGGCCACCCAGGTCATCTCGACCATCTACGCGCCCGTCATCGCGGTGCACTACGTCACGGTCAAGCAGCTCGCCGTGCTCGAGCCGACCCTCGTCGAGACGATCGCCTGCATGATCGGCGCCTTCCTGAAAGAGGCCCTCGAAGAGACCGTCGACGGCGTCGGCGTGCCCTACGAGGCTGCCCGCGCGATGCTCTACGGCCACACCTGGATCGCCCTCACCAACGGCCTCCGCGGCTCGAACCCGTTCTCGGACGCCTGCCACATCGCCATGGACTACGGCCGCGAGTCGATCGTCAAGGACGACTGGAAGAAGATCTTCGACGACAGCCAGCTCGACACCGTCATCGCCAAGATGCTGAAGATCGACGCGGTGAAGCGCTGACCCGTTGATCCGCTGACCCGTTGATCCGCTGACCCGCTGATCCGAAGCGCCGTAGGGTAGAGCAATGGCCCGGCGCGCAGGAACTCGACTCCTCACCGTCGGCGTCACCGTGGTGGTCGTCCTCGCCGTCTTCGCGACGGCCTTCCTGGTCTACGCGAACCAGGTCATGCCGGGGGAGCGCAGCGCCGCCCTCACGGTGTGGCGCGACGACCGCGTCGCCGTGCGCGACGCCGGCGACAGCGTCGTGATGACGCCGACCGGTGCGTCCGACGGGGTCGGAGTCGTGTTCATCCCCGGCGCCAAGGTCGACCCCTACGCGTACATGGTGACCTTCCGCGACGTCGTGGCCGCCGGCACCACCGTCGTCATCACGAAGCCGACGCTCAACCTCGCGTTCTTCGACACCCGGCCCCTGTCGACGTTCGAGGCGCACGCGCCCGGCGTCACGACCTGGGCCGTCGGCGGCCACTCGCTCGGCGGGGTCCGCGCCTGCCAGCTCGCCGAGACCGGCGACACGAGAGGGCTCCTCCTGCTCGGCAGCTACTGCGCCAACGACCTCGCCTCGTCGGGGCTCGACGTGCTGAGCCTGGCGGGGAGCCGTGACGGGCTGTCGACTCCGGCGAAGGTGGGTGCCGCCAGGAAGTTCCTGCCGTCGGATGCGTCGATGGTGACGATCCGGGGTGCGAGCCACGCCAGCTTCGGGGCGTACGGGAAGCAGCCGGGCGACAACACGCCGACGCTGTCGCGCGCCGCGGTCGATCGGCAGATCACGGCGCGCGTCGAGGCCTGGGTCTCCGGCCTCTAGCGATCACCCCGTGTAGGCACCCGCCAGGATGTCGTCGACGAGCGTCGGGCCGGTCGGCGTCCAGTCGAGGAGCTGGCGGGTCGCCGCGCTGCTGGCGGCGAGGTCCATGCCCCAGAACAGGCCGATGAAGCCGCCCATGCTGGCCTGCGACTCCTCTGATGTGAAGGAGCGCGCCTCGAGGCCGAGTGACTGGGCGATCGCCGCGGCGATGTCCCTGCTGGCGACGCTCTCCTCGCCGACGGCGTGCAGAGCAGCGCCCGCGGGCGCCTTCTCGAGGCCGAGGCGGATCATGCGCGCGGCGTCGGCCACATGGACCGCGGCCCAGCCGGTGGAGCCGTCGCCGACATAGCCGGCGTAGCCGTTGCGCTTGGCGGCGTCGGTGATGATCGCCATGAAGCCGTGGTCGCGCATGCCGTGCGTGGTCGGCGAGAAGCGGAGGCTGATCGACTTCACGCCCTTCTCGACGTAGTCGAAGGCGAGGTTCTCGGTGCCGCCGCGGGGTGCGTCGGGGCCGACGGCCGGCGACGAGTCGGTCTCGAGGGCGGGCCGGCCCTGCGCGAGCCCGGCGACTCCCGAGGCGAGGAGCATGGCCTTGCCGGTGCCCGCGAGGGTGTCGCCGAGGGTCTCGACGGCGGCGCGCTCGGCGCGGTTGGTCTCGACCGGGTCGCCGAAGTCGTGCTTGTTGGCGAGGTGGACGACCGCGTCGGCCGCCTCGGCGCCGGCACGCAGGCCGGCCAGGTCGTCGAGGTCGCCCCGCAGGACGGTGGCGCCCTTGGCCTCGAGGGCTGCCGCGGAGGCGTCGGAGCGGGCGAGGCCCGTGACGTCGTAGCCGTGGCTCAGGAACTCGTCGACGGTGTGGGAGCCGATCCAGCCGGATGCTCCGGTGATGAAAACACGCATGTCATCTCCTAGTGATGTCAGTGACGGACATCAACAACTGTACGCCCGATGTCAGGATCTGTCATCACCCGGTCGAGACCCGTATCATCGGAGAATGGGTCGATGGGAACCGGGCGGCAGCGACCGCCTTCGCGAGGCGGCACTCGAGCTCTTCCTCGAGCGGGGCTACGAGCAGACGACCGCCGCCGAGATCGCGCAGAGCGTCGGCCTGACCGAGCGCACGTTCTACCGGCACTTCCCCGACAAGAAGGAGGTGCTGTTCGGCGGCTCCGTCGAGTTCCGAGCGACCATGGTCGACTCCGTCCTCGGCGTGCCGGAGGGGCTCGCACCCCTGGAGGTCGTGGCGCGCGCGCTCGCCTCGGCGACGGAGTTCTTCCCCGACGAGCGCCGCGAGTGGTCGCGGAAGCGCTGGCAGGTGCTGTCGGTGAACCCCGGCCTGATGGAGCGCGAGCTGCTGAAGATGGCCGACGTCGCCGCCGGCATCGGGGCGCGGCTGCGCGAGCGGGGCGTGCCCGAGCCCGCCGCGACGCTGGCCGCCGAGTCGGGGATGACGGTGTTCCGGGTCGCGTTCGACGTCTGGCTCCAGCCCGGCGAGCGGCGCTCGATGGCCGAGATCGAGGGCGAGATGTTCGCCGCGCTGGGGGCGGTCGTCGGGGTGTAGGCGGAGTTCCTGCGCGGATGCGGCTCTGCGCTGTGGGGGTGTGCCGGGAAGGCCGGGGGCCCGCCGAATCGGCACGGCCCCGCCGAATGGACGGCGGGGTCGAGCCGAAACGGCGGGGGTTCGGTGCCGAGGGGGCGGGGTCGAGCCGGAACGGCGGGGGTGCGGCGCCGACGGGTGGGGCCGAGCCGGAACGGCGGGGGTGAGCCCCGCGCCCGCCGCACCGACCTAGGTCGTGACGTCGATGTCGATGTCGCTCCGGTCGACCGAGATCGTCGGGATCGACGCCGTGACGACCGAGCCGTCGGGGCGCAGCATCCCGCGGAGGTCGCTGGTCGTCGGGGGAGCGGTCTCGATCCGCGGACCCTGGTTCGGCAGCGCGACGGTCACCGGCGAGCCGGCGACGACCTCGATCTTCTCGTGGACGACGTGCACCGTGACCTGGGTGCCCTCCTCGATGGTGAAGGTGATGTCGGACTGCGTCACGTCGACCCGCATGCGCGAGCCCTTGACGGTCATCTTGTACGTGAGGCGCTCCCAGTCGGCCGGGAGGCGCGGGTTGAACGTGAGGCGGCCGGAGTGGTCGCGCATGCCGCCGAACCCGAACACCATGGCGCTCCAGATGCCGCCGGTCGACGCGACGTGCACGCCGTCGGAGGTGTTGTGGTGCAGGTCGGCGAGGTCGACGAACAGCGCCGACAGGAAGTAGCTGTGGGCGAGCTTGTAGTGGCCCACCTCGGCCGCGATGATCGACTGCACGACGGCCGACAGCGTCGAGTCGCCGGTGGTCAGCGCGTCGTAGTACTCGAAGTTGCGGCGCTTCTCGGCGGGCGTGAACTCGTCGCCCTGGAGGAAGAGCGCGAGCACGACGTCGGCCTGCTTGAGCACCTGGAATCGGTAGATGACCAGCGGGTGGTAGTGGAGCAGCAGCGGTCTCTTCGACGCCGGGGTCGAGTCGAGGTCCCAGAGCTCCTTGTCCAAGAACTGGGCGTCCTGCGGGTGGATGCCGCGGTGCGGGTCGAACGGGATCTCCATGGCGTCGGCGGCGGCGCGCCACCCGCGGATCTCGTGCTCCTGAAGTCCGACGCGCGTCACCATGCGCTCGTAAGCGACAGGGTCGTTCGCCATCAGCTCTTCGCAGATGCGCACGGCCGACCAGAGGTTCGCCCGCGCCATGACGTTCGTGTAGAGGTTGTCGTCGACGACCGTGGTGTACTCGTCGGGCCCGGTGACTCCGTCGATGTGGAACTTCTGGTCGCCGTTCGAGCGCCAGAAGCCGAGGTCGGCCCAGAGCCGCGCCGTCTCGACGAGGATGTCGACGGCGCCGCGGGCGAAGAAGTCCTCGTCGCCGGTGGCGGCGACGTACTGCATCAGCGCATGCACGATGTCGGCGTCGATGTGGTACTGCGCTGTGCCGGCCGCGTAGTACGCGCTCGACTCGAGGCCGTTGATGGTGCGCCACGGGAAGAGCGCGCCGCGCTGGTTGAGCTCGCTCGCCCGGTCGCGTGCAGCGGGGAGCATGCCCTCGCGGAAGCGCAGGACGTTCCGGGCGACGTTCGGCGCCGTGTACGACAGGAACGGCATGACGTAGATCTCGGTGTCCCAGAAGTAGTGACCGCCGTAGCCGGAGCCCGAGACGCCCTTCGCGGCGACGCCCTGGCCGTCGGTCCGGGCCGAGGCCTGCGCGAGCTGGAAGATGTTCCAGCGGACGGCCTGCTGCAGGATCGGGTGGCCGGGCAGCTCGACGTCGCTGCGCACCCAGAAGTCGTCGAGCCAGTCGCGCTGCGCCTGGAAGATCTCCTCCACCGGCGTCTCGGCGGCGCGGTCGAGGGTGCGGTCGCAGCGGTCGGCCAGCTCGCGCGGCGGCACGCCCCGCGACGAGTGGTACGTGATGGCCTTGATCATGCGGATCGGCTTGCCGGCCTTCGCCTTGACCCGGTAGACGTGCTTAGCCAGGTCGTCGTCGATCTGCGTCGACTGCGACCACTCGTTCTCGGTGTCGAGCGTGTGCTCGGCGCCGACGGCGATCGTCATGCCCGAGTTCGAGGTGCGGTAGCCGAGCACGTAGCGGGTGCCCTGGACCTTCTTGTACGACGGCTGCAGGACTCGCGCCGTGAAGCTCTCGGCCTTGCGGGGGTCGAAGGTCGCGGCGGCGCGCATGCCCGCGTGGTACTCGTCGCCGAGGTCTTGGCGGTTGAGGATCTGGCTCGAGATCAGGATCGACGCGTCGGCGTCGAGGACTGTCACCTCGTAGTCGATGACGGCGAGGTGGCGGTCGGTGAACGACACGAGGCGCCGGCTCGTCAGCCGCACGAGCTTGCCGGACGGCGTGCGCCACTCGATGTCGCGCACGAGCACGCCGTCGCGGAAGTCGAGTCGACGGGTGTACTTCAGGATGTCGGCCTCGCTCAGCACGAACGGCTCGTCGTCGACGTAGAGGCGGACCACCTTGGCGTCAGGCGCGTTGACGATCGTCTGGCCGACGCTCGCGAACCCGAACGCCTCCTCCGCGTGGCGGATCGGCCAGGTCTCGTGGAAGCCGTTGATGAACGTGCCGTCGGCGTGGCTGCCGCGCCCCTCGTCGAAGTTGCCGCGCAGGCCGAGGTAGCCGTTGCCGACGGCGAAGATCGTCTCGGTGACCCCGTGGTCTTCTGCGTGCTCGGCCTCGACGAACGCCCACTCGTCGAGCGGGAAGCGGTTGCGGTCGAGGGGGTCTTCGGTGATGACGGTCATGCGCGGTTCTCCGTGGCGGTGGTGTCGAGGGGTTCGCTGACGGGGCCGACGAGCTCGTCGAGGTCGGTCACGACGAAGTCGGCGCCGAAGTCGAGCAGGGCTGCGGCGCCGACGCCGCGGTCGACGCCGAGCACGAGGCCGAACGCCCCGGCGCGGCCGGCCTGGACTCCCGACTGGGCGTCCTCGACGACGACGCAGTCGGCCGCGGTCAGGCCGAGGCGGCGGGCGCCGTCGAGGTAGGTGTCGGGGGCGGGCTTGCCCGCGAGGCCCTCGGCGGCCGCGACCTCGCCGTCGACGACGACCTCGAAGTACGAGCTCAGGCCGGCCGCGGCCAGCACGGGCACGGCGTTGCGCGAGCTCGAGACGACGGCGACCTGGTGACCCGACGCGATGGCCGCGCGCAGGAACTGCAGCGACCCCGGGTACGGGGTCACCCCGTTCTGCGCCAGCTCCGCCGCGAACACCTCGTTCTTGCGATTGCCGAGCCCGCACACCGTGTCGGCGTCGGGGGCGTCGTCGGGCGCGCCCTCCGGCAGAGTGACGCCGCGGCTGGCGAGCATCGACCGGACGCCGTCGTAGCGGGGCTTCCCGTCGACGTAGTCGAAGTAGTCGGCGTCGGTGTACGGCGCCGCCCCGGGAACGTGCTCGGTCAGATAGGTCGAGAACAGCGTCGCCCAGGCGCGCATGTGCACCTCGGCGGTCGGCGTGAGGACGCCGTCGAGGTCGAACAGGATGCCGGGGAGGCGGCGAAGCGCCGCGGCGTCGCGGGGCGCGGAGGAAGAGGGCACGAAGCGGGGGATCCCTTCGAGATCGAAGTCGCCTGGAGAGGGCGGAAACGTCGGCGTTTCGATGGAGCGGACATGATCGGTGGACCGGGGGCTCGGGAACCGCCGCTCGTCAAGTCTGGCACGCCGGACCGCCGCCCACTAGTGACGGATGGCCGAGCGTCAGTTCTGGTCGACGCCGCCCATGCCCTCGAGCGCGGCGGTCAGGATCGTGCCGACGGCGTCGGGCAGCACGTGGTGGTTGAGGTAGATGCCCTCGAGCCAGGACAGCACCTCGTCGGCGGGGAGGCCGACGGCGGTCCAGTCGATCCCGGGCAGGGCGCTGGTGACGGGCAGCTCGGTCGCAGGATCGAGGCGCGCCTCGGCGATCGCGACCTCCGCGGCGCCCTCCGACGCCGACCACAGCAGCGCTATCGGATGATGCTCGCCGTCGATGTGCTCGTGGTCGACAGCGCCGCTGCCGAGCCAGGGGAGCGTGAGCAGCTCGCCCTCGATGTCGACGGAGATCAGGTCGAGCTTCGTGGGCTCCTCGACCTCGCAGATGTAGAGGTCGAAGCCCTCGTCGTGCCAGGCCGCGGCCTCCTCGACGTCTTCGAGCAGGTCGGGCATGCGCTGGTGGAACTCCGCCAGCAGGATGGACGCCCACGACAGGATCTCGTCGGTCGCCGCCGGCGGCCACGGACTCCGATCCGCTTCGGCGCCATTGCCGCGATGGAAGTGGTAGTCGATGCCGCCGTCCACGGTGTCGAGGTGGATCTGGCCGCTGTCGAACTCGACGGCGAGGCTCGAGTGGCCCGTCTCGTCGTCCCAGTCGCCGAAGAGGTCGGGCGTGCCGAGGCCGGCCGCCTTCTTCCAGGTGGCGGGGCCGATCGCCGCGGCCGTCTTTGGGCCGAGGTTCAGCACCGCCTGGAACCGTGTCGTCGGAAGGCGGAGACTCATGTCGGTCACGGGTGGATCCAATCGCTCGGCTTCGAGACTAGTCGACGCCGAGCGACCGGATCTCCGCGGCCCGGGCCCTACGCGATGGCGTTCAGCTCGGCGAACTCGGCGTCGCTCAGCTCGATCTCGGCACCGTGCATGTTGTCTTCGAGGTGGGCCACCGTCGACGTGCCGGGGATCGGCAGCATGACCGGCGAGCGCTTGAGGAGCCAGGCGAGTGCGAGCTGCGCCGGCGTGGCCTGCTTCTTCTCTGCGATCTCGGCGAGCGGACTTCCCTCCGCCGCCAGCGACCCGGTCGCGAGCGGGAACCACGGGATGAAGCCGATGCCGTGCTCGGTCGCGTAGTCGAGCAGCTTCTCGGACGACCGGTCGGTCAGGTTGAACAGGTTCTGCACCGACACGATCGTCGCCACCTTCTGAGCCTGCTCGAGCTGCTCCACCGAGACCTCCGAGAGGCCGATGTGGCGGATCTTGCCTTCGTCCTGCAGCTTCTTCAGCTCGCCGACCTGGTCTTCGAGCGGCACCTTCTCGTCGATGCGGTGCAGCTGGTACAGGTCGATCCGCTCGAGGCCGAGCCAGCGCAGGCTCATCTCGGTCTGCTGGCGGAGGTACTCGGGGCGGCCGACCGGCGGCCACTCGTTCGGTCCGGACCGCGTGAGCCCGCCCTTGGTCGCGATGACGAGGTCGTCGGCATAGGGCTTGAGCGCCTTGGCGATCAGGGGCTCGGCGACGGCCGGGCCGTACGAGTCGGCCGTGTCGATGAAGTTGACGCCGAGCTCGACGGTTCGGCGCAGGACGCGGATCGCCTCGGCCTCGTCTTTCGGCGGACCCCAGACGCCGGCGCCGGTCAGCTGCATGCTGCCGTAGCCGAGGCGGTTGACGGTGAGGTCGCCGCCGAGGTCGAACGTGCCGGAGGCCTGCGCGGGAAGAGATTCGAGTGTCATGGAGTGGGTACCTTCCGTTCGGGGACAGGAGCAGTCAACGCCTCGTCCCATGGGGGCGCACTCAGCTACAATTAGTTGTCGGTACAACTAATTGGGTGTATTCTCGGTGACATGTCCACAAGCTCCTCGGGAACCAGCGCCCTCGACCTCCTCGCCGCCGACACGTCGATGGGCGCCGTCACCCTCCGCGTCGCCGATCTCGACGCCATGACGGCCTACTACCGCGACGCCGTCTCGCTGGCCGTGCTCGCCCAGGAGCCCGAGCGCAGCGTCCTCGGCCGTGTCGGCGTCCCGATCGTGATCCTCGAGCACGCCCCCGAGCTGCGTCACGCCGGCCCTCGCCAGGCCGGGCTGTTCCACACCGCGATCCTCTTCGAGACCCAGGCCGACCTCGCGTCCGCCGTCTACTCGGTCGCCTCCCGCTACCCGGACTCCTTCACCGGCAGCGCCGACCACCTCGTCAGCAAGGCCTTCTACTTCGACGACCCCGAGGGCAACGGCATCGAGCTCTACTGGGACCGCGAGCGCACGAGCTGGAGCTGGACCCACGGCCAGATCGACATGGCGACCCTCGCTCTCGATCCGAACGCCTTCCTGAGCGAGAACCTCGCCGAGCAGGCGTTCGCCGAGGCCGCCAGGCGCCCCGCGACCGTCGGCCACGTGCACCTCAGCGTCGGCGACGTGCCCAGCGCCCGCCGCTTCTACGTCGAGCAGCTCGGCTTCGAGGCGACCACCGAGTTCGGTCCGCAGGCGCTGTTCGTCAGTGCCGGCGGCTACCACCACCACATGGCCATGAACACCTGGCAGAGTGCGGGCGCGGGTCGCCGGCAGCTCGCCCTCGGGCTCGGCCTGGTCCGCATCCAGGTGCCCGGAGCCGACGACCTCGGCGCGCTCGGCGAGCGGCTGGCGCACTACGGCGTGGCCACCGCCGACGACGGCCGCCTGCTCGGGTTCGACGACCCGTGGGCGAACCGCATCGAGGTGTCGGTCACGGCGCAGTAGCGCGGCGGCGGTCGGACGGTCGGCGGGCTGCGAGTTCCTGCGCCCGCCCCGCGAACCCGGCGTCTACCCCCGAACCGGCGCTGGCGACGCGGAGGGACCGGGTCTAGCATCCCCGGCATGGGCATCCGCGAAGACCGGCGCCGCGCCACCGTGGCGCGGATCCTCGCGGCCGCGGGCGCCGAGTTCGAGGAGCGCGGCTACGAGTCGGCGTCGTACGGGTCGATCGCGACGCGGGCGGGCGTGGCGAAGAGCCTCGTCAGCTATCACTTCGCCACCAAGGCCGACATGGCCGCGCGGGTCGTCGCCGAGGCGTTTCCGCAGGGGACCTTCCTGAACACCGAGCCGTCGCCCGACGGCCCGCTCTCGGACATCGTGCAGTCGACCGCCGAGGTGGCGCGCGCGTTCACGACCAACCCGCTGGCCCGCGCGAGCCTGCGCCTGGTCAACGAGCAGAGCCTCCAGGATCCCGCCGCTCCCCGCCCCTATGTCGGCTGGGTCGCCCGCATGTCGGACGATCTCCGCGCCGCCGCGGCACGGGGTCTCATCACGATGGGCGTCGACACGCACCGTGAGGCGACGATCCTGGTCGGGCTCTTCGTGGGCATCCGCTACGTCACCGACACGCTCGACGAGCGCGACGCGTTCGTCGACCTGGCCGTGACGACGATCCGTCAGCGGCTGGTCTTCCTCGGGGCCGACGAGGCGTCCCTGCCCGCTACTGCGGCTCAGTGAGCGCGCCCGCGGGCAGCCCCAGCGCCGTCTCCATCGACGTGAACACCACTGCCGACCGCTCGGACGCCTCGCGGTAGCCCACCAGCGCGTACGCCGTCGTGCTGTCGAGCAGAGCGAACATCTGCAGCGACACCAGCTCCGGCGTCGCCGTCGCGAACGCGCCCTCGGCGATCCCGGCGGCAAGGATCTCGTCGGCCAGCGCGCTCCACTCGCCCATCAGCGAGCGTGTCGCGGCGGCCAGCGTCGGCGAGCGGCGGCCGAGGCTCCACGCGTCGGCCCAGAGCGACGACACGTCGTCGCGCCCGGGGGCGAGGAGGGTCGCGAGCACAGACCGCAGCCTTCCGAGGGCGGGCCCGTCACCGGCCAGACGGGCGACCTCGTCGAGCTCCGCCCGTGCCAGCTCGTCGAAGGTGCGCGCCACGAGCGTCTCCATCGACGGCTCGTAGTGCGCCACCAGCCCCGAGGCGACACCGGTCTCGGCCGCCACCGCACGGAGGGTCACCGCGCCGAGCCCCTCGCGCAGGGCGACGGCGCGAGCGGCCGCGGCGATCTCGGCGCGGCGCTCAGCGGGTGGTCGGCGAGAAGGCATCCCTGAATCGTAGCCTTCCCTTCCGCGCTTGTTGATCGTATGATCAACAAATGCAGCTCATCGTCGCTCCAGTGCTCCCGTCGCCGCTCGCCGCCCCCGTCTCCGCCGAATCGGCGCGTGCCCCCGTCCGCGTCGCCCTCGTGCAGATGCGCTGGCACGCCGACCCCGCCGAGCATGTCGCCGAGCTCGACGAGGGCATCCGGCTCGCCGCGGCCGAGGGTGCCGAGGTGGTCTTCCTGCCCGAGCTGACGCTGCGGCGCTACCCGGGCGACACCCCCGCGACCGGCCGGCCGGTCGACGACGCCGAAGACCTGCACGACGGGCCCACCGCGACCTTCGCGCGCGAGGCGGCGATGCGGCACGAGCTGTTCGTCCACGCGTCCCTGTACGAGCGGCCCGCCGCGTCGATGGGGATCGCCGGCGACCCGCGGGGCTTCAACACCGCGATCCTCGCCTCGCCGACAGGCGAGATCGTGGCCGCCACCCGCAAGACCCACATCCCGATCAGCGCGGGCTACTACGAAGACACCTACTTCCAGCCGGGGCCGTCCGCCGACGCCTATCCCGTGCACGATCCCGCGGGCCTCGAGGCCCGTCTGGGCCTCCCCACCTGCTGGGACGAGTGGTTTCCCGAGGTGTCGCGCAGCTACGCGCTCGCCGGCGCCGAGGTGCTCGCCTACCCCACCGCGATCGGCTCCGAGCCGACCTTCCCCGACTTCGACACCAGCGGCATCTGGCGCCACGTCATCGTGGCGAACGGCATCACCAGCGGCCTGTTCATGGTCGTGCCCAACCGCTGGGGCGACGAGGGGGACATCGCCTTCTACGGGTCGTCGTTCATCTCCGACCCGTTCGGGAGGATCCTCGCCGAGGCGCCGCGCGACGCCTCCGCCGTGCTGGTGGCCGACCTCGACATCGCCCAGCGCGAGGAGTGGCTGCGGCTGTTCCCCTTCCTGCTGACGCGGCGGCCCGACACGTACGGTGCCCTCGTCGCGCCGGTCGACCCGGTGGCGCACGGGTACGGGGCGGTGGAGGCGGCGGCGGAGGCGGTCTCGTCGTCGCCGTCTGGCCCTGAAGCATCTGGCCCCGAAGCATCTGGCCCCGGATCACCCGGCCCCTCTTCGCCGGGCCCCGGATCGTCGGGCGTCGAGCCCTCGGGCGCAGGATCGGCAGCCCTCTGATGGGCTGGCGCATGCCGGCCGAGACCGAGCCGCACGACCGCACCTGGATGGCCTTCCCGCGCGAGGGCTTGACGCTCGGCGACGATCCGGCCTCCGCCGAGGAGGCCCGCGCCGCCTGGGCAGCGGTGGCCCACGCGACCGCCGAGTTCGAGCCGGTCACCGTCGTCGTCGACCCGTCGGCGCTCGCGGATGCGCGACGGCACCTCTCCGCCGCCATCGACATCGTCGAGGCGCCGCTCGACGACTTCTGGATGCGCGACATCGGGCCGACGTTCGTGGTGCCGGCGGGGGCGGCCGACTTGTCGCCCGCGCCCGCGCCCGGCCTCGGCGCCGTCGACTGGATCTTCAACGGCTGGGGCGCGCAGGCCTGGGCCGAGTGGGGGAGCGACGGCGAGATCGCCCGTGTCGTCGCCGAGCTCGCCGGCGCCGAAGTCATTCCGTCGCTCCTGGTCAACGAGGGCGGCGCCATCCACGTCGACGGCGCCGGGACCGTGCTGGTCACCGAGACCGTGCAGCTCGACCCGGGCCGCAACCCGCACGCCGACCGCGCCCGAGTCGAGGCCGAGCTGGCACGCACCATCGGCGCGACCCATGTCGTGTGGCTGCCGCGGGGGCTGACCCGCGACTACGAGGAGCTGGGGACCCGCGGCCATGTCGACATGGTCGCCGCGATGCCCTCGCCCGGGCGGGTGCTGCTCCACGCCCAGACCGACACGGGGCACCCGGACCACGCGGTGAGTGCGGCGTCGAGGGAGTTCCTGCGCGGGCAGACGACCGCGAGCGGAACGCCGTTCGAGGTGATCGACCTGCCGGCCCCGTCAGGGCTCCGGGACGACGAGGGCGTCGTCGACCACAGCTACGTCAACCACCTCGTCGTGAACGGCGGGGTCATCGCCTGCGGGTTCGGCGATCCGGCGGCCGACGACCGTGCCGCCGGGATCCTCGCCGAGGAGTACCCGGGCCGCCGCGTCGTCACGGTCGACGCCCTCCCGATCTTCGCGCGCGGAGGTGGCATCCACTGCATCACGCAGCAGCAGCCCTCCCTGCCCTGACGCTCTCGCCCTTTCGCCCGCGACGTCAGCGCGCGAGCGCGGCCAGCGCCCGCCGGTCGGCGGCGAGCCGCGCCAGCGGTTCCGCCGTCGGCGAGCCGTGGCCCGGGACGAGCAGGGCGGCAGCCGCTGCGAAGGGCTCGAGGGCGTCGAGACCCTCGGCGTAGGCGGCGAGCGGGTCGGGACCGTCTTCGGGAAGGGGCGGCTCGACGTCGCTGAGCATGTCGCCCGCGAGCAGGACGCGTCGGGTCGGCAGCCAGAGTGCGGTGTGGCCCGGAACGTGGGCGTCGTGCACGACGAGCTCGACCCGCGGACCCGGCCACGGCACGGCGGGGGCGGCGAGTTCCTGCACCCGGGCCACCAGGGGGACGAGCTCGGCGGGCCACGGACCGAGCTCGGCGAGGAGCGCCGCACGGCCCTCCGGCGAGGTCGAGCGGCGGACGGTCTCGGGCGACGCCCACCGCGGCACGTCGCCGAAGCGCGGGTGCCACAGCAGGTGGTCGAAGTGCGCGTGCGTCGAGAAGCCCGCCTCGACGGTCAGGCCGAGGGTGTCGAGGTCGTCGGCGAGCGACTCGACCTCGTCGACCTCCCACGCCGGGTCGACGAGGAGCGCCCGACCGCCGGGCCCGACGACCACGGTGGTGGTCGTCGAGTCGCGGCGGCTGGTGGCGACGAGGATCCCGTCGGCGACCTCGACGAGGCGCACGGGGGCGTCCGTCTTCGTCGTCAGTGGAACGTCGGACCGAGTTCGGCTTTGGCCTTCTTCAGCTCCGCCTCCATCGTGAGGTTCTCGCGGCGGGTCTTCGTTCCGAGCGCCCAGAACACGACGCCGAGCACGATGAACGCGAGCACCGGCAGCAGCTCGGTCAGGAGGTACAGGCCGCCCTCGCTCGCCTTCCAGCCGTCCGGGCGGAAGTCTTTGCCGAACCAGTCGAACCCGGCGCCGGGCGCCATCAGCTGGACGACGGCGAACGCGAGCGTGACCATCAGCAGGATCGTCAGGAAACGGTGCGCGGGCATCCTGTAGGGGCGCGGAGTGTCGGGGTGGCTGCGACGGAGCTTCCACAGCGACGGGAAGATCAGCAGGTAGCTGATCAGCGTCGTCGAGATCGTCACGCCGAGCACGGCGGTGAAGAACTTGTACGCGTCGCCGCCCGTGATCGAGGTGGCGAGGATCAGCACGAGCGTCGAGACGATGCCGCTGAAGATGTTGACGCGGACCGGCGTGCCCAGCTTGGCGTTGATGACGCCCAGCGAGCGGGGAGCGGCTCCGTCGTAGCCCGACACCGCCAGGGCGCGGTCGGAGCCCATGATCCAGGTGACGCCCGACGTGAGCACGCAGATCACGACGACGATGCCGGCGACCCCGCCGAGCACCGCTCCGGCACCCGTGAGGGTCGGGACGCCGTCGGAGGCGATCGAGCCGCCGTACACGGTGAAGACCGACTTGATCGCGTCGACGAAGCCGCCGAGGCTGGTGACCTGGTCGGCAGGGATCACGAGCAGGATGCCCAGGATCGGGACCGCGTAGAGGAGGAACGAGAAGGCGGCCCCGCGCGCGATCGCGAACGGTACGTCGGCCGTGGAGTCCTTCATCTCCTCGCCGGCGCTGTTGGGCAGCTCGAACCCGACGAAGTTGAACAGCAGCACGCCGATGAGCCCGACGAAGCCGCCGGCGGTGGGGAGGAAGCTGCTGGCGCCGAGACCGTGGACGCCGTTCTGGACGCCGTAGGCGATGACAGTGATCACGAAGACGCCGAGCAGCACGAAGCGGGCGAAGGCGCCGACGGTGGTGATCCACTTGCCGACGCGGAACGACAGGACCGCGGCCAGCACGGCGACCCAGATGAACGGCACCGTGATCAGGTAGTAGACCGGCGTGGAGAAGTCCTTGCCGCCGTTGAAGAACTCCCGCAGCGCGTAGGCCGCGACGCCGGCGAGCGTTCCGCCGAGCCAGACCGGGTTCGTGATCCAGTACAGGACGTTGTTGATCGCGCCGACCAGGTGGCCGAAAGCCATCCTGGTCCACAGGTAGGGGCCGCCCTGCTGCGGGAAGGCGGTGCCGAGCTCCGAGAAGAGGAGCGCCTGCGGCACGAAGAAGATGATCGCGAAGATCACCATCCAGGTGAAGGCCTCGCCGCCTGCCGCCGCGACCGCGGCGATCGTGTCGACCCCGACGATGGTGCAGATCAGGAAGAACAGGATGTCGAACCGGCCGAAGTGCTTCTTCAGCTTGCTGCTTTCGGTGGCCGCCGGAGCGACCGCCTGCGTGTCGAAGTCGAGTGCCATGGGTGCCGAGCTTCTTTCAATCGGGACGGTCGGGTGCGCCGTCGAGGTTGCGGGAAGGGGTGGAGCAGGGCAGAGCGTGGTGCAGGAGGTGCGCGTGCGGGTGGTCGTTCGAGTGCGGGCGGAGACGGTGGAGCGGAGCGGCGGCTAGGGGGTGACCCCTGCCGTCGCCGGAAGCGACGCCGCGATCTCGGTGCCGAGGCGATGCCCCATGCGGATCGCGCCGTCGACGTGCTGGAAGCCGAGACCGGCGATGTCGCTCGAGCCGAAGCGGATCGGGCCGACCGCCGAGTGCTGATCGGCACCGTACCGCGTGAGTCCGCCCAGGTCGAAGCTGGCCGCGTAGGCCCCCTGGGTCCACTCTTCGGCGGCCCAGTCGCTCTCGTAGTAGACGACCGGCTCCAGTGCCGCGGGGCCGTAGTAGGCGGCGAGGGAGCTCAGGATCTCGGCCCGGCGCTCGTCGGGCGAGAGCGCGAACAGGCGGTCGGCCTTCTCGTCCGAGACGAAGCCGACCAGCGTGCCCCGCGTCTCGCCGTGGTTGCTGTTGTCGTAGGCCTCGTGGACGAGCTGATAGGGGCTGAACGCCGTGCCCGAAAGGCCCGACTCGCGCCAGAACGGGGTCTCGTAGGTCGCGTGGACCTTGATCACGAGACCGAGCGAGAGGTGCTGGTGCAGCTGCTGGCGTCGGCGCGGCAGCGGCGGGTCGTAGGCGATGCGGTTGTAGAGGTTCGGCGGGACGGCGACCAGCGCCCGCTTCGCCTCGACCCGCAGCGAGTCCGTGACGGCGGTGACCCCGTCGGCGCCCCACTCGAGCGTGCGGACGGCCTCGTCGAGGTGCACGTCGCCGCCGAGTCGTGCCGCCAGGGCCAGCGGCACGCTCTGCAGGCCTCCGACCACGCGCTTGTCGAGGATGAAGTCGGCGTCGACGAGGTTGGAGAAGCTGCCGGCGCTCGCCGCCATGAGGAGGGCCTGCAGTGCCGAGAAGGCGTGGGCCGGCTTCGTGAGCATCGCGTCGGCGATGAAGAGGGCGATGTTGTCGCGGGCCTCCTCGTCGTCCGACTGAGTGGCCAGCCAGTCCTTGAACGAGACGTGGTCGAGCTCGACGGCACGCGGGTGGTTCCACGGTGCGTCCGGGTCGGTCTGCGCGGTCAGCTCGTCGAGCACCTCGATCAGGCGCTCGATCTCGCTCTCGGTCGTCTTCGACGCCGGGAAGATGTCTCCGGTGAAGCGCTTGGGCTCGCCGTCGCGGCCGACGTAGACGCTCTCGCCGTCGCGGAAGCGCGAGTACGTCTCGAGCCCCAGCTCGTCGAGGGTGGCTATGAGCGCCGTCTGGTCGGGAGAGACCCACTGGCCGCCGATCTCGAACATCTGGCCGTCGATGTCGTTGGTCCACAGGCGTCCGCCGACCCGGTCGCGGGCCTCGAGCACGATGACGCTGTGGCCGGAGCGGACGAGGTCGGTCGCGGCGGTCAGGCCGGTCGCGCCGGCACCGATGACGACGACGTCGCAGGTGAGGGTGGTGGTCATGCTGATCTCCTTGGGGCAGAGCTGACATACGGTGCGTGGGCTGTCATGGGTGCCCATCGGCGGCGCTCGGCGTCGTCAATGGGCGCTCATGACGTGCTTCACCCGCGTGTAGTCGTCGATCGAGTACCGCGACAGGTCTTTGCCGTAGCCGGACTCCTTGAAGCCGCCGTGCGGCATCTCCGCCGCCAGCGGGATGTGGGTGTTGATCCAGACGCAGCCGAAGTCGAGGTCGCGCGCGAACCGCTCGGCGGTCTGGTGCTGGTTCGTCCAGACGCTCGATGCGAGCGCGTACCGCACGCCGTTCGCCATCTCGAGGGCCTCGTCGTCAGTGTCGAAGGCCTGCACGGTGAGCACCGGGCCGAACACCTCGTCTTGGACGATCGAGTCCGTCTGCTCGACGTCGGCGACCACCGTCGGGGCGTAGTAGTAGCCGACGCTGCCGACCCGGAAGCCGCCGGTGCGGACCGTCGCGTGATCGGGCAGCGCCTCGACGGCGGCCGAGACGGCGGCGAAGTGACGGGCGTTGTTGAGGGGTCCGTAGAACGCCTCGTCGGAGTCGCCGGTGATCGTGGCCTCGGCAGCCCGCACGAGCGCGTCGACGAAGGCGTCGTGGATCGAACGGTGCACGATGACGCGGGTCGCGGCCGTGCAGTCCTGGCCGGCGTTGAAGAAGGCGGCCTGGGCGATCGCCTCGGCAGACGCGTCGATGTCGACGTCGGGGAAGACGACGACGGGTGCCTTGCCGCCGAGCTCGAGGTGGACCCGCTTGAGCCCCGCTGCGCCCGAGGTCGCGACCGCGCGGCCCGCACGGACGCTGCCGGTGATCGCGACGAGGCCCGGAGTCGGGTGCTCGGTGAGGAGCGAGCCCGTCGAGGCGTCGCCGAGCACGACGTTGAAGACGCCGTCGGGCAGGATGCCGCGGGTGAGGTCGGCCAGCACGAGCGTCGACTCGGGGGTCGTGTCGCTGGGCTTCAGCACGATGGTGTTGCCGGCGGCCAGGGCCGGGCCGATCTTCCAGAGCGCCATCATCAGCGGGTAGTTCCACGGGGTGACCTGGGCAACGACGCCGATCGGCTCGCGCCGCACCGACGAGGTCAGCCCCTCCAGGTACTCGCCCGAGGCGACGCCGTCGAGCATCCGCGCGGCGCCGGCGAAGTACCGGATCTGGTCGGCCCCCACCGCGACCTCCTCGGCCGCGATCGTCGCCTTCGGCTGGCCGGTGTTGCGGGCCTGGGCTTCGACGAGGTCGTCCGAGCGGGCCTCGAGCGCGTCGGCCAGCGCGAGCAGCGCCTTCTGGCGGACGCTCGGCGTGGACCGCTTCCAGCCGGGCAGCGCGGCGTCGGCCGCGGCCATCGCGGCGTCCACGTCGGCCGCGACCGAGACCGGCGATACCGCGACGACCTCCTCGGTGCGCGGGTCGACGACGTCGATCGTCGCATCGCCCTGGGCGGGTACGAACTCGCCGCCGATGAAGTTCTGCAGTGGCTCAAGAGGCATGGATCGCTCCGGTTCAGGCGTCGTCGGAAGTGGTCAGCGGAACGAACGTGTACGACGTGTCGAGGTACTCGTGGATGCCCTGAGCGCCGCCCTCGCGTCCGAGACCCGACGACTTGACGCCGCCGAAGGGCGCGGCCGCGTTCGACACGACGCCGGAGTTCAGACCGAGCATGCCGGAGCGGAGCGAGGCGATCAACCTCTGGCCCCGCGCGAGGTCCGTGGTGAAGGCGTATGACACCAGGCCGAACTCGGTGTCGTTCGCCATCGCGACGCCCTCCGCCTCGGTCTCGAAGGTCGCGATCGCTGCGACAGGCCCGAAGACCTCCTCGCGGAGGAGTCGCGTGCCCGGCTGGATGCCGGTGAGGACGGTGGGCTCGAAGAAGGTGCCCGGCCCGTCGACGGCCGAGCCGCCCGAGACCACGGACGCGCCGCGTGAGACGGCGTCGCCGACGAGTTCGGCGCTCTTGCTGACCGCCGCCTCATTGATGAGCGGGCCGATCGAGACGCCGTCCTCGGTGCCGCGGCCGACGCGGAGCGCCTCGACGCGCGCCGTCAGTCGGGCGGCGAACTCGTCGGCGACCCCCGACTGCACGAAGAAGCGGTTGGCGGCGGTGCAGGCCTCGCCGATGTTGCGGAACTTGGCGAGCATGGCCCCGTCGACCGCCTTGTCGAGGTCGGCGTCGTCGAACACCAGGAAGGGCGCGTTGCCGCCGAGCTCCATGGAGGTGCGGAGCACGTTGTCGGCCGCCTGCTTCAGCAGGATCTTGCCGACCGGGGTCGAGCCGGTGAAGCTCACCTTGCGCAGGCGGTCGTCGGCCATGACGGCGGATGAGACGCCGGACGCGTCCGTGGTGGTGACGACGTTGACGACACCGGCGGGCGCTCCCGCCTCGATCAGGATCGCCGCGAACGCGAGGCTCGTGAGCGGCGTCAGCTCGGCCGGCTTGAGCACCACGGTGCACCCGGCGGCCAGCGCCGGCGCGATCTTGCGCGTGGCCATCGCGAGCGGGAAGTTCCACGGCGTGATCAGGAAGCAGGGCCCGACGGGGCGATGCGACACGATCGTCGTGCCCGTACCCTCGGGGTTCGTCCCGTAGCTGCCCGAGATGCGGACGGCCTCCTCCGAGAACCAGCGCAGGAACTCCGCGCCGTACGTGACCTCGCCCCTCGCCTCTGCGAGCGACTTGCCCATCTCGAGGGTCATGAGCAGCGCGAGGTCGTCCGCGCGCTCGATGGTCAGGTCGAACGCGCGCCGCAGGATCTCGCCTCGCTTGCGGGGCGGGGTCGCCGCCCACTCGTCGGCGGCCCCGACCGCGGCGTCGAGCGCGGCGACGGCGTCTGCGGGCGAGGCGTCGGCGACCTGCGCGAGCGTCTCGCCGGTGGCGGGGTCGACGACGCCGAACGTCTCGCCGCCGGTGGCGTCGCGCCAGACGCCGTGGATCAGCAGCCCGGTCGGGATCGTCGCGAGCAGCTCGGCTTCGCGAGTCGTCGTGATGGTCATGCGGCCTCCAATGCCTGGGCGACCACGTCGAGCCCTTCATGCAGGAGCGCGTCGCCGATCGAGAGCGGCGGCAGGAACCGGATGACGTTGCCGTAGGTGCCGCAGGTCAGGAGTATCACCCCGGCGGCATGACTGGCGGCCGCCACACGGGAGGTGAGGGCCGCGTCGGGCTCGCCGGTCGCGGGGTCGACGAGCTCGACGGCGATCATGGCGCCTCGTCCGCGCACGTCGCCGATCCGCCGATCGGAGGCCTGGAGCTCCGAGAGCCGGGCCTTCATGATCTGCTCGATCTCGCCGGCCCGGGCGACCAGCCCGTCGTGCTCGTACGACTCGATGGCGGCGAGAGCCGCCGCGCACGCGATCGGGTTGCCTCCGTAGGTGCCGCCGAGTCCGCCGACGTGCGGGGCGTCCATGATCTCGGTGCGGCCGGTGACGGCCGAGAGGGGCAGGCCGCCCGCGATGCCCTTGGCGGTGACGATGAGGTCGGGGACGAGCCCCTCGTGCTCGCTGGCGAACATGGCGCCGGTGCGGGCGAAGCCGGTCTGCACCTCGTCGGCGATGAACACGACGCCGTTCGCCGTCGCCCACTCGGAGAGCGCGGTCAGGAAGCCCGGCGCGGGGACGATGAAGCCGCCCTCGCCCTGGATCGGCTCGATGATGATCGCGGCCGTGCTGGCCGCGCCCACCTGCTTCTCGATCATGGCGATCGCGCGCTTCGCGGCCTCGGGGCCGGAGAGCCCGTCGTGGAACGGATACGACAGCGGCGCCCGGTAGATCTCGGGGGCGAACGGTCCGAAGCCGCTCTTGTAGGGCATCGACTTGGCGGTCAGCGCCATCGTCAGGTTGGTGCGCCCGTGGTACGCGTGGTCGAATGCGATGACCGCGGGTCGCCCCGTGTACGAGCGCGCGATCTTGACGGCGTTCTCGACCGCCTCGGCGCCCGTGTTGAAGAGCGCCGTGCGCTTGTCGTGATCGCCCGGCGTCAGTCGGTTGAGAGCTTCGGCGACGTCGACGTAGGAGTCGTAGCCGGTGATCATGAAGCAGGTGTGCGTGAAGCGGTCGACCTGCTCGTGCACGGCGGCGACCACCCGGGGGGCCGCATTGCCGACTCCGGTGACGGCGATGCCCGTGCCGAAGTCGATGAGGCTGTTGCCGTCGACGTCGACGAGCACGCCGCCGCCCGCGACGTCGGTGAAGACGGGGAGGGTGATCCCGACGCCGCGGGCCACCGCCGAGTTCTTGCGGGCGAGGAGCTCGCGCGATCGGGGGCCGGGGATCTCGGTGACCAGGCGGCGTTCCTGCGGGAGAGAAGGCCCCCCGACGTGAGCGCGGCCGTCGCTGGACAGCCGGGAGTCGACGAGCGTCATGGCGCCTCCTAGAAAACGGTGGATCGGTTAGACGAGACACTAGGGAGAGAGCGCACCCCCGGCGATGCCGTTTCGGCAGGACTGTGGACAACCGGTGGCCCGAGCGGCAATCGGGGGATAGCCTGTGGCGCGTGCAGACCACCACGCCTCCCACTGTCCGAGGCCTTCTCGCCGAGCCCGCCCTGCGGCTGATCCCGCGCCTGACCGGCGACGGGCGCGACACCGAGATCGACTGGGTGCACAGCTCCGACCTCGTCGACCCGACGCCGTTCCTGACCGGCGACACGATGCTTCTCACGACGGGGACGCAGTTTCCGCTCGACGACGCCGACGAGTTCTACGCCGACTACGTCGACCGTCTCGTCGCGGCCGGTGCCGTCGCGCTCGGCTTCGGCCTCGAGGTGATCCGCGAGGGCACCCCGCAGCCGCTCGTCGACGCCTGCGCAGCCCGCGGCGTCACCCTGGTCGAGGTGCCGTACGAGGTGCCGTTCATCGCGCTGATCCGCTGGGTCGCCGACCGGATCGCCGCCAGGGAGCACGAGCGCGACGCGTGGACGCTCGGCGCTCAGCGGGCCGTCTCGGTCGCCGCCCTCACCGCAGGAACCCTGGTCGCCGTCGTGCGCGCGCTCGCCGAGCAGGTCGAGGGCGCGGTCGTCATCCTGTCGTCGACCGGCGACGTCGTCATCGAGGAGAACGCGCGCGGCACCGGGCTCGACGCCCTCGTCGCCGAGGGGCGGAGGATCCTCGGGCGCGGCTCGCGGGCCAGCGTCGAGACGACCCTGCCGGGCTGGCCGGGCTTCGCGACGACGCAGACGCTCGGCCCGCGCGGCGGACTCCGCGGGGCCATCGGCGTGGCCGGGGCCGGCCGCAACGACGTCGCCATGCAGGCCGTCGTCACCAGCGCGGTCGCGATCGTCGAGGTGCTGCTCCGCTACGGCGACGCCGAGCGCCACCTCGAGCAGCGGCTCGGCGCCGTCATCGTGCGGCTCCTGCTCGACGGGCACCTCCCGGGCGCCGTCGCGGCGGCCGCCGAGTTCGACGCCGAGATCCCCGACGCGCTCCGGGTCGGGGTGGTCGTGCTGGCGAGGTCCTCGCAGCCGTCCGAGCGCTGGCGGCTCGTCGACGCGCTCACTCGCAGGCACCTCGCCTTCGCCGACGCCATGGCCGAGCGCATCGTCTTCCTGCTGCCGGCGGCATCGACCGACGACCTGTCCCGGCTCGTCGACACGACGCCGGCGCTGGCCGTCCTGCCGATCGGCCTGTCGTCGGTGCTCGCGCCCGTCGAGGCCGCCACGGGGCTCGCTCAGGCGACGCGGGCGCTCGGTCAGGACCCCAGGGCCGGCCTGCACGTCTTCGGCGACTCGGCGGCGGGACTGCTCGACGACCTGTGGTCGCCGGCGGCCGAGAGCCTCGCCAGGCGACGGCTCGGGGCCCTCGACGGCGAGCCGGGCGACCTCGTCGCGTGCTCGCGGCTCTGGCTCGACCACAACGGGCACTGGGAGTCGGCGGCGCGCGAGGCGGGCCTGCACCGGCACACGCTCAAGGCCCGCATCGCGAGAGTCGGCATCCTGCTCGATCTGGATCTCGAGTCGTTCGCCGGGCGGGCCGAGCTGTGGGCGCTGCTTCAGGCGTCGCGGGCCTGACGAAGCGCTAGGCGCCGACCAGCCACAGCGGGTCGGCGAGGTAGCGGGCGCCGACCTCGACCGTGCCGGGCATGTTCTCGTCCCAGAGGTCGGCGGGCAGTGCGTCGGCGCGGTGCGTGGTCGCCCAGCCGAGCATCGTGAGCCGGCGCATCAGCGAGAGCGACCCCGCGACCTCGAGGTCGTCGCGTGACAGCGGTGCCACCTCGCGGTAGCCGTCGAGCCAGCGCGCGCCCATCTCGAGGGCGGCGGGCCGGTGCTCGTAGAAGGTCAGCGCCGAGCCGAAGTCGTAGAGGTAGAAGCCGTACCCGCAGTCGTCGAAGTCGATGATCGTCATCGCGCCCTCGTGCGTCATGACGTTCGACGGGCGGAGGTCGGAGTGGATGAGGCCCCAGTGCTGCGGCGTCCTCAGGATTCCCGACAGCGTGGCGCGGGCCGAGTGCTCCGCCCGCTCCAGCACGGCGCGATCCGCCTGAGTCAGCGGCGCGCTCCGCCAGTCGCCCCAGCGCGCCAGCCCGCCCGTCATGTCGTCGAGCGACCAGTCGAAGCGCTGGAACCCGGCCGGCGACTCCCAGCCGCGGGAGTGCTCGTGCAGCTGCGCGGTCAGCCGGCCGATCTCGACGAAGTGGTCGGCGAAGTCGATCTGATCCTCGAGGATGGTGCCGGTCACGAAGTCGAACCCGACGGCCGTCCAGGCGGCCCCGGTGTCGTCGGTCAGGAACTGCACCAGGTCGCCGTCCGCCCCGTGTCGCGGCGACGGCGTCGGCACCCCCGCGTCGCGCTGCAGGGCCTCCACCCAGAGCAGCTCGCTTCGCACGTGCTCGACGCTCACCGCGTACCCGGGGCGGCCCAGCCGGACGACCAGGCCCGGCACGCCGTCCACCGCCACCTTGAACGTGATGTTCTCCGAGACGGCGATCAGCGTGACGGTCGTGCGCTCCGGGGGCAGGGCCCAGCGGCCGCACACGCCGGCGTGCACCCAGGAGGGGGCGTCGTCGCCGCGGCCCACGTGATCGAAAGCCGCGAGCGAACCCGCCATCTGCTCGCTCGTCATGAGACAGAAACCTAGGGGCGGGGCGCAGGAACTCAGGCACTCGCGCCCCATCCTTTACCAGCCGTTCACGCCGGTAACACGCCATTCATCCGGCCGGGGCGGTTGGTAACGTCCCGGTAACACGGGGTGTCCCCGCCGGGCACCGCGCCCTCGGAGAATGGACGTGCACCCACGAACGACGGGACCCCCATGGCGAACACCGCTTCCATCCTCGACGGCAACAGCTTCAAGGCCGAGGACGCCGCCGCGCTCGACCCGCGCACGCGTGCCTTGACCGAGCGGCGCGAAGTGCTCGGGGCCGCCTACCGCCTGTTCTACAAGCACCCGGTCGAGATCGTCCGGGGCCGCGGCGCCCACGCCTGGGACGCCCAGGGAAACGAGTACCTCGACCTCTACAACAACGTGCCGAGCATCGGGCATGCCCACCCCCGCGTCGTCGAGGCCGTGCGCAAGCAGATGTCCGAGCTCAACACCCACACGCGCTACCTGCATGAGGGCGTCCTGAACTACGCCGACGACCTCCTGTCGACGATGCCCGACGAGATCGACCAGGTCATGTTCGTCTGCACCGGCTCCGAGGCGAACGACCTGGCCCTGCGCGTCGGCCGCGAGTACACCGGCGGAACCGCCTGGATCGCGACGAGCGAGGCGTACCACGGCAACACGGCACTGGTCTCGGCGCACTCGCCGTCGCTCCGCGGGCCCGAGACGATGGACCCGACGCTGCGCATCGTCGACCCGCCCGACACGTACCGGCTCGGCTCCGAGACGGCCGAGGGCGCAGGCGCCTGGTGGCTGGCTCAGGTCGCCGCGGCGATCGCCGACATCGAGGCGTCGAGCGACGGGTTCGCCGGGCTCATTCTCGACTCGTCGTTCTCGTCCGACGGGATCTTCCTGGGCGAGCCCGGCATGATCCGCGCCGCTCTCGAGCTCGTGCACCAGCACGGCGGCGTCGTCATCGCCGACGAGGTGCAGCCCGGGTTCGGCCGCACCGGCGAGGCGTTCTGGGGGTTCGCGCGCCACGGCTTCGTTCCTGATCTGGTGACGACCGGCAAGCCCATGGGCAACGGCTTCCCGATCGCGTCCATGGCCGCGCGCCGGGAGGTGCTCGAGGCGTTCAGCACCCGGCGCCCGTACTTCAACACCTTCGGCGGCAACCCCGTCGCGATCGCCGCCGCCCAGACCGTGCTCGACGTCATCCGCGACGACGGGCTCCAGGCCAAGGCCCTTCGCGTCGGAGCCGTCCTCCGCGACGCGATCCGCGAGCTCGTGCCCTCGCACCCCGGCATCGGCGACGTCCGCGGATCCGGCCAGTACACCGGCGTCGAGATCGTCGACGACCCCGGCACCAAGGTCGCAGGAACGCGCTCCGCCCTCGCCCTCCTCGAAGAGCTCCGCGACCGCCGGGTGCTCACCAGCGTGTGCGGCCCCACCAACAGCGTCCTGAAGCTGCGTCCTCCCCTGGCATTCGACGAGGACGACGTTCCCCGGCTCGTCGAGGCCCTCGACGGATCGCTGACCGCGCTCGGCATCTAAGCTCATCGCGTGCCCCGAGACCACTCCGAGCTCGCCGAGCGCCTGCGGCGGATGATCGCGCGCGCCGAGCTGCGCGTGGGCGATCGCATCGGATCGGAGCGGGCCATCGCCGAGCAGTTCGGGGTGCCTCGCTCGGCTCTGCGCGAGGCCCTCGAGGAGCTCGAGTCGGCGGCGGTGATCCGGCGCACCATGGGCCGGACCGGCGGGGTGTTCGTCGCCGACGGCAAGATCGAGCGCCAGCTCAACACGATCATGGGCGTGCCCGACATGCTGCGCCAGCAGGGCTTCACCTCGTCGACGGAGGTGCTGTCGGAGGGGATCGGCGTGGCGTCGCCGTCCGAGCAGCGGAGCCTCGGCCTGGCCGACGGCGAGAACGTCTTCCGGATGCGTCGACGGCGCGACGCCGACGGCATCCCGCTCTCGCTCGACACGATGGTGCTGCCCATGCGGCTCGTGCCCGGGTTCCAGGACAGCGACCACACCGGGTCGGTCTACCGCGTGCTGTCGCGCGACTACCGCGTCGAGATGGCTCAGGCCGACGAGACCATCGACGTCGTGGCCGCGACGGCCGAGCAGGCGGCGATCCTCGGTGTGGAGGTCGGCGCACCCCTGTTCGAGATCTGGCGCATCACGTTCGACGCGTCCGAGGCGGCCATCGAGTTCTCCCACGACTTCTTCCGAGCCGACCGCACCCGGATCTCGCTGCGCCGCTACGGGGCCCGGTGGAAGCGCGTGCCCACCGGGCGCTGAATCATTCTTCCGACTGACCCCGCGGACCGGCGACCGGCCTACTGTGAGGGCATAGTCGATTCACAGGGGGATCACATGCGGGGCAAGGCATATCTCGGCGTCGCGGCGCTTGCGGCGACGCTCATCCTGACCGGGTGCACTGGCACGGCGACCACCTCGCCCGCGGTGTCGTCCGCGGCGGGTCCGTCCACGTCGCCGGGCGACGGTGCGTCCGGCGGGCCCTCCTCGGGCGGTGCTGGATCCGCGACCGCGACGCCCGGGTCGTCCGCGACGACCAAGCCGACGGCCAAGCCGACGAAGACCGCCGAGGCCGACCCGCACCACGACCACGGAACCGTCCCGACCTCGTGCAAGGCCACGATGTCGGCGGCGACCTACGCGAAGACCTTCGCCTCGACGCCGTTGAACCCCGCCGGATACGACCTCAAGGGCAAGCTCGGACTCCTTCCCGCCAGTGCGCAGACGAGCGGCCGCAGACTCGAGTGCCTGTGGCGCGACCCCCGGGCCGACATCACCAATCTCGACATGGTCATCGCCCCGGTCGACCCGGTCAAGGCCGTCGCCTTTCTCACGGGGCTGAAGTCCAAGGGCTTCACCTGCGTCCCCCTCGGCGAGGGCACCCGCTGCCAGAGCGTCACGACCGACAGCCAGTACGGCGTCGAGATCGGTTCGACCTACTACGTCCGGGGCTCGACCGGGGTGTACATCAGCCAGGCGAACTTCCCGACGAACGGGCTGCTGAACGAGGTCATCGCGCGGGTGTGGTGACGGGGGAGCGCGTGAACCGGCCCACCCCGGGCGGGGTGGGGCAGTTCCTGCGCTCGCGACTACACGAGGTCGGACTCCCGCGGCGCGGGATCGGGAACGGCGTGCGGGAAGATCTCGGATTCCATCGCGTCGTAGCCTTCGGCCTGCGGGTCGCCGTGCAGCCCTCCTGAGAGCGCGTACTCCTCCTCGGGGGCGAGCACGAGGTTCTTGCGGCCGACCGTGGCGAACAGCACCAGGCCGACGGCGTACACGATCAGCATGATCACGATCGCCGACCAGAGCGCGGGATTCAGGATCTCGCCCACGAAGATCGCGAGCCCGATGATGCCGGCGATGTACGCCCCGGCGACTCCCCACGGCGACTTGTAGGGGCGCTTCGCGTTCGGGAACTTCCGGCGCAGGATCAGGAACGACACCATCTGCAGCATGTACGACACGACAGCGCCCCAGACGGCGATGTTCAGCACGAGCCCGCCGCCAGCGCCCGGCGTCGACCTCTCGGCGGCGAACAGCGCGATCAGGCCGATCGCGGAGGCTACGGCGATCGCGATCACCGGAGTCTGGCGCTTGCCCGTGACCGACAGACCGCGCGGGTAGTATCCGGCCCGCGAGAGCGAGTACATGTTGCGGCCGGCGGCGAACATGATGCCCTGGAGGCTGGCCAGCAGGCCTACGAGGGCGAACGCGCTCAGGACGGCCGCTATCTTGTCGTTGGGAATGATCGCGCGGAAGCCGTCGAGCAGGGGCTCGAGGCTGGCGCCGGCCGCGGTCCCGCCGATCACGGCGGGGTTCAGCACGAGCACGATCGCGCCGCAGCCGATCAGCGTGGCGAGGCCCCACACGCTGGCCTTCGGGATGTCCTTCGTCGGGTTGTGCGCCTCCTCGGCCGACAGCGGGAGCTCCTCGATGCCGAGGAACAGCCAGACGCCGAACGGCAGGGCGAAGAAGATCGGCAGGATCCCGTGCGGCAGGAAAGCCGTCTGGCCCGAGTCCGGCTTCACGTCGAACAGGCTGCCGAAGTCCAGCTTCCCTGAGAAGACGGCCATGACCGCGAACGTGACGAGCACCCCGATCGAGATCAGCGCCACCACGAGCGCGAACCGGAACGACACGCTCGACCCGAGCGAGTTCAGGCCGATGAACACGGCGTACAGGATGATCCACCACACCCAGATCGGCAGGCTCGCCCCGGTGAGGTCGGTCAGGATCGGGTCGGCGTACCCGGCCGAGAAGGACACGACCGCGGCCGTCGTGAGGACGTACTCGAGCGTCTCCGCGAGCCCCGTCACGAATCCGCCCCACGGCCCCATCGAGGCGCGGGCGAACGAGTACGCGCCGCCCGTGTGCGGCATCGCGGCGCTCATCTCGCCGATCGAGAAGATCATGCCGAAGAACATCACGACCACGACGGCGGACGCGATCAGGAGGCCGCCCCAGCCGGCGCTCGTGATGCCCGCGTTCCAGCCGGAGAAGTCTCCTGAGATGACGGCCGCGATGCCGATGCCCCAGATCCCCCAGAATCCGGCCGTGCGGCGCAGCTGCCGCTTCTCGAAGTAGTTCGGGTCGGCGGACGTGTACGTCACGCCGTTCGTGGAGCCGGTTCCGGTCGACATCAGAGGTCTCCTGTTCGCTGGCGGGTGGTGGATGGCCTCACTTTCGCGGCCGGCGGGCGGGCGCTTGTGACCGCCTCATAAATGGGCTGTAACGAGCGTGTTAAGCGGCCCCCGGTCGGGGGCGGTGCCGACGACGGAGAAACGCCTGGCGGCGACCGACGCATGCGGATCGGGACGGGTGGCGCGGAGAATCTCCGTCGCTAGGCCCCGACGGTCGACTCGCGGATCACGAGCGTCGGCTCGATCACGGCGGACGCGGGCTCGCGCCCCGCGATCAGGTCGAGCAGCGCGCGCCCGGCCAGCCGGCCCACGTCTTCGAGGCGGAGATTGACGGTGGTGAGCGGCGGGCGGCTGGCGAGAGCCATCACGTTCCAGTCGTCGTAGCCGGTGACGGCGACGTCCTGAGGCACCGACTTGCCGAGCTCGCGCAGCCGGTCGCAGACGCCGCGGGCGACCTGGTCGCTGCCGCACGCGATGGCGTCGACGTCGGGGTTCTGCCGCAGCAGCAGGTCGACGGCCTGGCGCCCCCAGCGCTCCGACCACTCGCCGAAGAGGGGCGGCGCCACGAGGTTCGGGCCGAGCAGGGCGGCGGCGGCCCCGGCGCGCAGGGTCGAGGCCGCATGGCGCGACGGCCCGGAGACGTAGGCGACTCGGCGGCGGCCGATCGTGAGCAGGTGCTCGGCGAGGATCTCGGCGCCGCGCGCATCATCGACCGCGACCGACACGTCGTCCGCAGACAGCGACGGGGTGAACGCGTAGACCACGGGGATGTCGACCTCGATGCGCGGGCGCGGGTCGGACGACCGGCCCGTCACGATGATGCCGTCGACTCGACGCGACGAGAGAGACCGGAGGTAGTGCTGCTCG
Organism: Frondihabitans sp. GW821-FHT04F02; assembly: GCF_059420045.1. Classification (NCBI taxonomy): domain Bacteria; kingdom Bacillati; phylum Actinomycetota; class Actinomycetes; order Micrococcales; family Microbacteriaceae; genus Frondihabitans; species Frondihabitans sp. GW821-FHT04F02. Next base: position 414,914 of record NZ_JBWKSZ010000002.1, read on the forward strand.
CGCACGGAGTCGTCGCGGGTGTCGCACATCAGGACGGCCATCTGCCCGGCGCTCAGGACGTCCTCGGCACCGAGCATGACCGGGATCGAGAACCGGCCGAACGAGTCGGTGGTGATCATGCCGACGGTGTAGCTGCGTCCTGACGAGAGCGCCCGGCCGCGGGCGTCCATGACGAAGCCCAGCTTCTGCGCCGCCTCGCGGACGCGCAGCCGGGTCTCCTCGCGCAGCTGGCCGGTGTCGTTCAGCGCCTTCGAGGCGGTGCCGATCGAGACGCCGGCGAGGGCTGCGACGTCGGTGATGCGCACGATCGTCTCGCCGGCCACGGCAACCGCCTTTCCTGAAAAGCGCGCAGGAACTCGAGGTGGTCCCTTTCCACAGATCATCATAGACACGGACTTATCCACAGTTTGCATCCGGGCCTTGTGTCGACGCAATGCGCGCCGTACGGTGATATCAGAAAACGTATTCCGCCGCACGCTTGCAAAGGAGCAGCATGACAACCACGGCCACCCTCGGCACTCCGCGTCGAGCCCAGCCCGTCCAGCCGACCGATTCCGCGACCGCGGCGCTCCGTCCCCTCGACGCGGGCGCCGCCCACATCACCTCCGGGTTCTGGTCGCTGCGACAGGAGCGCAACGGCGCTGCTGCCATCCGCGAGGCCTACGACCTCCTCGAGAAGGCCGGCAACTTCTCGAACCTCCGCATCGCCGCCGGGCTCGAGTCCGGCGAGGCACGCGGCCCGATCTTCATGGACAGCGACATCTACAAGTGGCTGGAGGCGGTGGCGTTCGAGTACGGCCGCAACCCGTCCGACGACCTCCTCGAGATGCAGCGCGAGGTGACGGTGCTGGTCGCTCAGGCTCAGGCCGACGACGGCTACCTCGACTCCGTCCAGCAGATCCAGGGCGGGGTCGCGGGGCGCTACACCGACCTCCCGTGGAGCCACGAGATGTACTGCGCCGGCCACCTGTTCCAGGCGGCTGTCGCGCAGGTCCGCGCCACCGGCGACACCGGCCTGCTCGACGTCGCGGTGAAGCTCGCCGATCACCTCGACGCGACCTTCGGCCCCGACAAGCGCCTCGACGTCGACGGCCACCCCGTCGTGGAGATGGCGCTCGTCGAGCTCTACCGGGTGACCGGAGAGCGCCGCTACCTCGACCTCGCCGCCCACTTCGTCGAGGCCCGCGGTCGGGGCTACACCGCCGAGCGCGGCAAAGAGGCCACCTACTTCTCCGACCGGCTCCCCGTCCGCGAGGCCGTGACCGTCGAGGGCCACGCCGTGCGCGCCGTCTACCTCGGTGCCGGCGCGACCGACGTCGCCCTCGAGACCGGCGACGCCGAGCTCCTCGCCGCCCTCGAGACCCAGTTCGCCTCCATGATGTCGTCGAAGGCGTTCATCACCGGCGGCCTCGGCGCCCGCTGGGACTGGGAGGCCTTCGGCGACCCCTACGAGCTGCCCACCGACCGCGGGTACGCCGAGTCGTGCGCCGCGATCGGCGGCGTCCAGTGGGCCTGGCGACTGCTGCTCGCGACCGGCAAGCCCGTCTACGCCGACGCGATCGAGCGGTTCCTCTACAACGCGTTCCTCCCCGGTGTCTCGCTCGCAGGCACCGAGTACTTCTACGTGAACCCGCTCCAGCAGCGCGCCGACGCCCATGCCGACGAGAACCGCTCGCCGGCTCACGGCCGCCGCGGCTGGTTTGACTGCGCGTGCTGCCCGCCGAACATCATGCGCACCTTCGCCAGCCTCGACGCGTACCTCGCGACGACCACCGGCGGCGGCCTGCAGCTGCACCAGTTCGCCTCGGGCGACTTCGCGTTCGACAACGGAGCGGTGCGCGTCACGACCGACTACCCGTGGTCGGGCTCGATCGGCATCGAGATCACCGAGACGACCGGCAGCTGGGCGCTCGAGGTGCGGGTGCCCGCGTGGTCGGACGACACGAAGGTCACCGTCGGCGGCGAGCCCGTCGCCGCACCCGCGGGCGAGTACGTGCGCATCGAGCGCGAGTTCTCCGTCGGCGACGTCGTGCAGGTCGAGCTCGACCTGGCCCCGCACCTCTACGCCGCCGACGCCCGCGTCGACGCGGCCCGCGGCAGCGTCGCAGTGGAGCGCGGCCCGCTCGTCTACGCCGTGGAGCACGGCGACATCCCCGGGACGGCCGTCGACGACATCCTGCTCGACACCGCCGCGCCCATCGAGGCGACGAAGGTCGACGGCCTGCTCGACGGCGTCGTCACCCTGGCACTGTCCGGGTCGACGCCGTCGACCCACGCCGAGACCGCCTGGCCCTACCGACGGGTCGACCACGGCGGCGCGGACGGTGTCGGCTACCCCGGTGCGAATGCAAGCCGGCCACCAGAAGTTCCTGCGCCCGTGGCTCTCACCGCGATCCCGTACTACGCGTGGGCCAACCGCGAGATCGGCCCCATGCGCGTATGGATCCCGACTCTCTAGCGCCATGGCCGTCGACAGGAGAACGTTTCTGGCGGGGTCCGTTATCGGAGCAGCGTCGCTCGCACTCGCAGGATGCGCGGGCACGCTGCCTCGGATCGACTCCTCGGCAGCAGGCTTCACCAAGAAGGCCACCGGCACCATCAACGTGTGGTGCCGCTCCGCGACGCAGGCAGGCCTCGTCGCCCTCGTCGCCGACTTCAACAGGTCGCACGGCGACCTCAAGGTCGAGCTCACGCCCGTGCCCGACGGGCAGTACGTGACCAAGCTCGCCACCGCGATCCGAGGCGGCGAGCCGCCCGACGTCGTCGACATGGACGACATCAACTCGTCGCTGTTCATCTTCCGCGACGTGTTCGCCGATCTGACGAGCGTTGTCGAGGCGCTCCCGTACTACGACAAGCTCTCGACCGGGCACATGGGGCTGCTGAAGCACGACGGGAAGATCTTCGGGGTGCCGTACCTCGCCGACAACTCGATGCTGTTCTACAACAGCGAGCTGCTCCAGAAGGCGGACGTCGACCCGGCCTCCCTGTCGACGGGCTTCGACGGGCTCCTCGCCGCGGCGAAGAGCGTGCAGAAGCTCGGCGGCGACGTGTTCGGCTGGACCCTGTCGGGCAACGCCGCCGGCATCCTCGGGTTCACGGTGCAGCCGCACATCTGGGCGACCGGGAGCGACATGCAGAAGGGGCCGATCGGCAAGCAGCAGGGCAACATCGTCGGCAACGACGCCCTCGAGCAGACGCTGTCGTTCTACCGTCAGCTCTGGACCGACAAGCTCGTCTCCCGCAACGCCTACAGCGACGCCGGGCAGACGTGGGGCGCCGACTTCCGGGCCGGCACCGTCGGGCTCATGCCCGTGTCGTACGGCGCGATCGCGGCGTCGACCCCGGAGATGATGAAGAAGATCGGCGCCGTGCTCCTGCCCGGCCCCACGGGCGGCGCCGCCTTCTTCGACGGCGGCGACAACATGTGCATCCCGAACGGCGCCAAGAACGCGCCGGGCGGGTGGGAGTTCATGAAGTACGCCACCGCCACGAAGACGCAGTCGAACCTCCCGGCCGGCGGCTACTTCCCGATCCGCTCCGATGTGCTGACCCCCGAGTACGAGGCGAAGTACCCGCTGTCGGTGCTGCCGCTGGAGAACATCGACAAGGGCTACGCGCCGCAGACGCTGGCGTACAACCTGCTCTACAACCAGCCGTCGAGCCCGTTCTTCTCGATGTTCCGGGAGGCCGTGTTCGGCAGCGGCGTCACCCAGGCGATGAAGACCGGGCAGATCGCCTGGGATCGCATCCTCGACCAGGCCCAGGCCTGACCCACTCGCACAAGGAGGTGCAGAAGTGTCCACAACAACCGTCAGGCCGCCGCTCGCGTCTGATCGTCCGCCGGCGCCACCGCGCAGACGCGCATCGCTCACCCATCCGCCGCGCACCGGCTTCGCCCTCGTCACGCCAGCGATGCTGTTCGTCGTCGTCTTCGTGGTGGCGCCGCTGATCGTCGCGATCTACATCTCGCTGACCAACTGGCCGCTCATCGGCAGCTACCGCTTCATCGGCCTGGAGAACTACTTCAAGCTCTTCCAAGACCCGGCGTTCGTGCAGTCGATCGGCTACACCCTGCTGTACACGGCGATCGTCACGGTGCCGATCCTCGCGGTCGGGTACTTCCTGGCCGTGCTGGTGCGGTCGAAGCGACGCGGGGCGACGCTGCTCCGCACGATCTTCTTCCTGCCGTTCGTCGTCGGGCTCTCAACGCTGAGCTTCATGCTCGTGCTCGAGGCACAGCCGTCGTCGGGCCTGGTGAACGTGCTGCTGAAGCTGCTCCACATCACCGACGGCACCACGGCGTGGCTCGTCAACGGACCGCTCGCGACCGGCCTGATCTGCGTGTTCGTGGTGTGGGCCGTCTCGGGCCTGACGATGGTGCTCGTCATGAGCGCCATGCAGGGCATCCCCGACGAGATCTACGAGGCCGCGTCGCTCGAGGGGGCTAGCTGGTGGCAGCAGGAGCGCCTCATCACGATCCCTATCATCCGCAACACGCTCGCCCTGAGCGTCATCATCTCGGTCACCGGTTCGCTTCTCGCCTTCACGCAGTTCTACATCCTGACGCAGGGCGGCCCCGGAACCGAGACCCAGACCATCGTCGGCTACATCTACAACCGCGCGTTCGTGCAGCTCCAGCTGGGCGCGGCGACCGCCGAGGCCTTCGCGCTGATCATCGTGATCGGCCTCGTGACCGCGTTCCAGTTCTGGGCGCTGAGGGAGAAGGACGAATGACCGCACTCGCAGGCCGCGTCTCCGAGACGTCGCCGTCGACGGATCCGTCGCCACGCAGCCTGAAGCATCACCAGGGCACCGTCGACCACCCGCGCGACACCCGGGTCAAGCGCACGCTCTACGCCATTGCAGGAATCGGCTCGGCGCTGATCTTCGGCGTGCCGCTCCTGATCGCGATCATGCGGGCCTTCCAGCCGAATGCCGTCATCACGGCGGCTCCGACCTGGGCGACCTTCTGGAACTTCGGCTTCGAGAACTTCCAGGCCATCTTCAGCCCGTCGTCGCACCTGCTGACGGGCCTCGTGAACAGCCTGATCGTCGCCATCTCGACGGCCGTCATCACCGCGGTCGTCGCCACGATGGCCGGCTACGGGTTCTCGAAGTTCCGGTTCCGCGGCTCGAAGGTCGTCTTCGGGCTCGTGCTGCTCACCATGATGGTGCCGTTCCAGGCCATCCTGACGCCGCTCTACCTGCAGCTGAACGCGATGCACCTGACAAACTCGCTTGCGGGCCTCGTGCTGTTCTACGTCACGGTCAACCTGCCGTTCGGCACCTTCGTGATGCGGAACGCCTTCGACGCCATCCCCGACGAGCTCGAAGACTCGGCGCTCGTCGACGGTGCGAGCCGCACCCGGGTCATCGTCACGGTGCTGCGGCCGCTGCTGCTGCCGGGAGCGGCCACCGCGGCCCTCTACGCTTTTCTGGCGGCGTGGACCGAGTTCCTGGGCGCCTTGACCTTCCTGACGAAGGACTCGCTCTACACGCTGCCGGTCGCCCTGCTCAATCTGCAGACGGGCACGTACGGCCAGGTCAACTACGGCACCCTTGTCGCCGGCTCCGTGATCGCGATGATCCCGTGCATCGCGCTCTACGTCGGTCTGCAGCGGTTCTACGTGGCGGGCCTGTCGTCGGGTGCGCTGAAGGGGTAGCGCTCCGGCGGGCGGCGAGGTGAGGGGTCGCTGGTTGTCGGCGCAGGCTGCTCTGTCGACAACCAGCGACTCCTCACCGCCCGGGTTGGGGCGGGGCTCGCGGTGCGGCGGAGGGCGTCCGCACGCGCGCGGCGCGCGGCCCCGAGCCGCTCAGGCCAGCGGCAGGTGCTTCCGCGACGACACCAGCACGAGCACGAACGACGCCAGCGCCAGCCCGACGGCCACCGTCAGGATGGTCAGCACGGGCACCGCGGAGGCGAGTGCCGCGATGACGGCCGGGGCGAGGAAGCCGGCGTAGGCGATTGCGTAGAAGACGCCGGTCAGGCCGGCGAGGTCGCGAGTCCCTGCGATCGTCTGCACTTCCTGAAGCCCGGACACCAGGCCGATGCCCATGCCGAAGCCGATCACGACGTCAGCAGCGAGGCCGACCCAGATCGACTGGGTGGCGATCGCGGCGATGACGATCACGAGCCCGACCCCGATGAACGCGACCATCGTCGCCAGGCCGCGAGCGCTGGCCGTCGAGTGGACACGGCGCGCGAGCGGCTGGAACGCCGACGAGACACCGAGCGCCACGACGGTCGCGGCAGTCGCGAACACGAGACCCCACGATCCGGTCGCCCCACGGAGCTGCGTCGGCAGATAGCCGTAGCCGATGGCCGCGCCGGCGAAGATCCATGGGCACGAGATCGCGACGACGCGCACGAAGCGGCGGTGCTTGGCCGATGGCACCGTGAGCTGCTTCCACCACGGTCCGGCGAGGCCGCTGCCCGACTGCGTCTCAGGAGCCCGCAGCACCACGAGGATGAACGGCAGGGTCACCATGATGTGAATCAGGAAGGGCAGCACCTCAGGAATCGGCCCCCACTGCGCGATCAGGCCTGCAACGAGGGCACCGGCGCCTGAGCCCAGCGTGAAGGCGAGCGACGCGCGGCGAGCACCAGCGGCACGGTCGGCCGTGGGGTCGAAGCGGCCCTGCGAGAGCTCCTTGATCCAGCTGTTTCCGACGGCCATGGCGACGCCGACCGTCGCTCCTGAGAAGAGGCGACCGATCAGCAGGAACTCGGGACCCATCGGCCCGCAGGCCAGCAGCCCGCTCCCGACGACGGCGGACACCAGCCCCGCCAGCATCAGCGGCTTGCGGCCGTGGCGGTCCGACAGCGAACCGGCGATCAGGAGCGCCGGCGCCAGCCCGAGCACGTACACGCCCAGGAACGCGTTCACGAGCACGGAGCTGTAGTGCTGCCGGTCTTCGTACATCAGGAGGAGGGGGCTGAACTGGTTGCCGCCCCACGACGAGACGAAGACGGCGCCCCAGAGGAGAAGCCACGTGCGGGGCTTCGCGGTTCCTGCGCCCGCGACCGTCGTCGCGCGGACCGAGCCGGTGTCGACCGCGCTCACAGCAGGCCCCTCAGGATGCCGACGTGGCGGGTGAGGACCGCTGCGTAGGCATCGGCGTCGCGCCGCTCGACGGCATCGGCCAGCGCCTCGTGATCGTGGAGTGTGACCGCGAGGTGATCAGGACGCACACGGGTGAGGTGATGACGGAGGCGATGGGCTCGGTCGTGCAGGAGGCGGGAGAAGTGCGCGGCGATCGGATTGCGGCTCGCCAGCACGACGGCGGTGTGGAAAGCGTCGTCGGCTTCGAGGAAGGCGTCGGTGTCTCCGGACGAGAGGGCCTCGCGCTGCATCGTCAGGAGAGTCCTGAGCACGGCTACGAGCTCGGTCGCGTCGGAGGCGACGGCGCGCCGGGCGGCCGCCGCCTCGACGGCCTCGCGCATCTCGACGACGTCGTCGGCCTCGCTCGGCGACATCGGCCGGACGACGGCGCCCTTGCGCGACTCGAGCGTCAGGAGCTCCTCCGCGGCGAGGCGGAGGAACGCCTCGTGCACGGGCGTGCGGCTGAGCCCGAGCTCCTGGCAGACGGTGATCTCGCTCAGGGAGGAGCCGCCGGGCAGGTCGCCGCGGATGATTCGGCGTTTGGTGTCGATGTACGCGCGCTCGGCGGCGCTCGTGTCGGGAGGGGTCGCTGTCACGGGACGAGCATACGTTGCATGCAACGATGCATGCAATGCGTGGAAGCGGCCGGACCTTGCTTATTCAGGGCATCTGCACGGCACCCGTCGCCGATGCCCGGCCCTACGCTGAGGGGGTGAGAATTCTCCTGATTCGGCACGCTCAGACCACGGCCAACGCCGGCGGCATCCTCTCGACCGCCGCCCCCGGCCCCGAGCTGACTGAGCTCGGCCGCGCGCAGGCCGAGGCGCTCGTCGATCGCCTGGCGCACGAGTCGATCGCCGGCATCTACGTCTCGTCGCTGCAGCGCACGGCGCAGACGGCCGCGCCCCTCGGCCGCGCCCGGGGGCTGGAGATCGAGGTCGTCGACGGCGTGCACGAGATCGAGGCCGGCGACTTCGAGGGCACGAACGACACCGACTCGATGACCGCCTACCTTGCGCCGATCCGCCGATGGGCCGAGGGCGACCTCGCGGCGACGGTCCCGGGGGCCCACGACGGATCGCACTTCCTCGGCCGGTTCGACGGCGCGCTCGCCGCGATCGCCGAGAGGCACGACGACGTCTCGACGGCGGTCGTGGTGTCGCACGCCGGATCGATCCGCGTCTGGCTCGGCGGCCGCGCGACGAACCTCGACCCGGCGTTCTCGGTCGCCCACTCGCTCGACAACGCCGGGGTGATCGAGCTGTCGGGGTCTCCTGACGGAGGGTGGCGCGTCGACGCGTGGCAGGGCGAGGCGGTGCGGGCCTCCTGAGTTCGGGGCGGGCGGCGGGTGCGAGTTCCTGCGCCCCGGGCTCTGGTGCTGCTCAGGCTCTCAGTGCTTCTCGGCCCCTTGGGGCCTCTCAGGCAGTCAGTGCTCCTCAGGCGCCGAGCAGCGCCCGCGCCGTGCTCTCGTCGATGATCAGGTCGGTGACGAGGCCAGCCGCGAGAGCCCCGCGAATACCCGGCACCTTCGACGTGCCGGCGACCACGCAGACGCGGCGCGGCGCCCGGCGGATCGTTGCGAACTCAGGACCCGACGCGCGCTTGTTCAGCTCGATGTCGCTCGACGAGCCGTCCTCCCTCAGGAAGACGGTCGCCACGTCGCCCACGACGCCGTCGCGCCGCAGGCTCTCGTGGTCGGCATCCTCCAGGTAGCCGCCGGAGTAGACGTGGCTCGGCACGAGGGCCGACGGGGCTCCGATGCCGAACAGCACGACGTCCATCGACTCCTGAAGCTCGAGCACCCGCTTGGTGCTGCGCTCACGCCAGAGGGCGAGCTTCGTGTCGGGGTCGTCGAAGAACGCCGGCACGGGGAACTGCTGCACCTGCGCACCGAACGCGTCTCCGAACCGGCGCAGGATCTCACTTGCGTAGACGATGCCGGTCGTGCGGGTGTTGGCAGCGCCGTTCAGCTGCACGATCATCGAGCCGTGCGTCGACTTGGGCACGAGGTAGCGGCTGATCGCGCTGACCGTCGAGCCCCAGGCGATGCCGACGACCATGTTCGAGTCGACGAACGGCGTGAGAATTCGTGCAGCCGACAGGGCTACGCGGTCGAGCCGATCGACGTCGGTGGTCTGGTCGGGGATCGGCACGACGTGGGCGACGACGTTGTATCGACGGTGCAGGGCGTCGCTCACGACGGTCGCCTGATCGAGCGGCGACTTGATCTGGATGTCGACGAGGCCGGTCTCCCGCGCGAAACTCAGGAGGCGCGACACGGACGATCGCGACGTCCCGAGCTCGCGAGCGATCGCCTCCATCGTGAGGTCCTGGAGATAGTAGAGATGCGATGCGCGCAAGGCGTCCTGAGTGCGGTCTGACGCGGTTGAATCAGGAAGAGTCATGAGTGCCTCCGTCTGCACGTATGTGCACAGGCCTTGACCACTCGCGCGCACACGTCAAGTATGGCTGTGTTCAGCATCACCAGTTCCACTGAGATCGAAGAGGACAGAGCCAGTGACCGAGTCGAAGAAGACAGAAGCGGGCAAGCTCCGCGCCAACGTGTCGCGAATCGTGGATCGGCCGTCGGCCCAGGTCCTGATCATCGGCGGCGGCATCAACGGAATCGCGACGTTCCGCGACCTGGCGCTGCAGGGCGTCGACGTCGTGCTCGTCGAGCGCAACGACTACGCGTCGGGCGCTTCGGCCGCGTCGAGCCACATGATCCACGGCGGCATCCGCTACCTCGAGAACGGCGAGTTCCGTCTCGTCCGCGAGTCGGTCGAGGAGCGCAACGGCCTCCTGAAGATCGCACCCCACTACGTCAAGCCGCTTCAGACCACGATGCCGATCTTCTCGACGTTCTCCGGTCTGATGAACGCGCCCCTGCGCATGCTCACGCACAAGCAGCGTTCCACCAAGGAGCGCGGCGCCGTCCTGATCAAGGTCGGCATGACCCTGTACGACTCCTTCTCGCGTGACGGCGGCACCGTCCCGCGTCACAAGTTCCTGACGCGGTCTGCGGCCCTCCGCGATATGCCCGCCCTGAACAAGAACCTCAAGTACACCGGCACCTACTACGACGCCTCCGTGCACGAGCCCGAGCGTCTCGCCCTCGACGTCCTGAAGGACGGCCTCGCCGCCGGCAACCGCGGCGCCGCCGGAGCCACCTCCCGCAGCGCGAACTACGTCGAAGCGGTCGGCGCTCAGGACGGCGGCGTGCTCCTGCGCGACGTCGTGTCGGGCACGGAGTTCGTCGTCACCGCCGATGTCGTCGTCAACGCCTCCGGGCCCTGGACCGACCTCACCAACGAGGTCTTCGGCGCGACGTCGCAGTTCATGGGCGGCACCAAGGGCTCGCACATCGTCGTCGACCACCCCGAGCTCCTCAAGGCCACCAACGGCCGCGAGCTGTTCTTCGAGAACAACGACGGCCGCATCGTCCTGATCTACCCGCTCAAGGGCCGCGTCCTGATCGGGACGACCGACCTCGAGGCCGACATGAGCCAGCCCGCAGTCTGCACCGAGGAGGAGGTCGACTACTTCTTCGACCTCGTGAAGCACGTCTTCCCGAAGATCACGATCACGCGCGACGACATCGTCTACCGCTACTCGGGCGTGCGCCCGCTGCCGAAGCACGACGACCTCGCCGCCGGCTTCGTGTCGCGCGACTACCGCATCGTCGAGACCGACGTCGCCTCGCTGCCGAAGTCGAAGGTGCTGTCGCTCGTCGGCGGCAAGTGGACCACCTTCCGCGCCCTCTCGGCGCACCTCTCGACCGAGGCCACCACGCGCCTCGGCGTCGGACGCACCGTCGACACCGCGGGCATGCCCATCGGCGGCGGCAAGGACTTCCCGACGCTGCCCGGCGACCGCGCCAAGTGGATCACCGAGCACCAGGGCGGCCTGGATCGCGCTCAGGTCGACCGCCTCCTGACCCGTTACGGAACGCGCGCCGAAGAGGTCATCCAGACGCTCCTCGACCAGCCGTCCGAGGCCCTCGCGAGCGATGCCGACTTCACCGAGGCCGAGATCGCCTACTTCGCCGAGCACGAGGACGCCGTCCACCTGGTCGACGTCATCCTGCGCCGCACGAACCTCGCGTTCGTGGGCGGCGTGACCCACGAGGTCCTCGCTGAGATCGCTGGAATCCTGCAGAGCTCGCTCGGCTGGACCGATGACGCGCGTGACGCCGAGGTCGCGGACACCGTCGAGATCCTGAAGACGTTCCACGGCGTCGAGGTCTCGTCGCAGGATGCCCCCGCCGGCTCGTCGGCCCAGTCGCCTGCCGCTGCCCCCGCCGAGGCCGAGAGCCCCGTGTCGGCCGCGGCCTCCGGTTCGCCCCAGGCGTAAGCCACCCACGACTCGCGGCCCCGCCGCCCGGACTTGCGAGAGGTTCGGGTGGCGGGGCCGCGTTCGTCGTGCGCGGTGCGGACTCAGGTGATCTGGGCGGGCAGAGCGTGCGATCGCCGAGTCCGCGGCGGGCGCGGTGCAGTTCTCCTGAATCGCGACGTGCGTCGGGAGGCGAGGCGCCGAGTTCCTGCGCCCTGATCAGTGCACGGGCGCAGGAACTCCGCGCTCCGCGCTAGCCGCCGAGCCTGCCCGTCAGGCGGCCATGGAACGCCTGCGACCTCTCGTCGAGGCCCTCGATCGCTACGGTCTTGCCGAGCGCGGCGTACTTCGTCTCGATCGAGTCGAGAGCGGCGACGGTCGAGGCATCCCATACCTGGGCGGCGGTGAGGTCGATCGTGACGTTCTCAGGATCTTCGGCGTAGGCGAACCGCTCGACGAGGTCGTTGGACGAGCCGAAGAACAAGGGTCCTGACACGGCGTATCGCACGGCCTCGCCCACGGAAGCGCGATCCACCTGAATGACGTGCGCGACTCGGCGCGCGAACAAGACCATCGCGAGCACGACGCCGACGAGCACTCCGAGCGCGAGGTTGTTCGACACCACCACCACCACGACGGTCACGACCATGACGATTGTCTCGGGGACGGGCATGCGGCGTAGGGTCGACGGCTTCACGCTGTGCCAGTCGACCGTCGTGATGGCCACGATCATCATGACCGCGGCCAGAGCCACCATGGGGATCTGCGCCATGACCCCCGCCAGACCCGTGACGAGCGCGAGCAGGAACAGCCCGGCCACCGCCGTCGACACTCGCGTCCGGGCGCCGCCGGTCTTCACGTTCAGGATGGTCTGGCCGATCATGGCGCAGCCGGCGATGCCTCCGTAGAACCCCGCCGCGATGTTCGCGACGCCGAGCGCCCACGACTCCTTGCCCTTGTGGGAGCGAGTCTCGGTCAGGTCGTCGACGAGCTTCGCCGTCAGGAGGGTCTCCATCAGGCCGACGAACGCCACGCTGATGGCGGTCGGCCAGATGATCGACAGCGTCGTCAGGTTCAGCGGAACGAGCAGCTGCGTCAGGCCGGGAAGGCCTCCGCTGAGGGGTCCTTCGTCGCCCACGTTCGGCACGTCGGCACCGCCGAAGATGACAATCGCCGTCACCAGCACGATCGCGACGAGCGGCGCCGGCACGGCCTTCGTGAAGCGCGGCAGTATCAGGATCACCGCGAGCGTCAGGGCGAACAGCACGTAGGCCAGCCACGGCACGTCGATGACGTGCCGCACCTGCGCGACGAAGATCAGGATGCCGAGCGCGTTGACGAAGCCGATCATGACGCTGCGGGGGATGAAGCGCATCAGACGCGCGAGCCCCGCGGTGCCGAAGACGATCTGCACGACTCCTGCCAGAACGACCGTCGGCAGCACGTACTTGACCCCGTGCTCGTGAACCAGAGGCGCGATCACGAGCGCGACCGACCCGGCGGCGGCCGTCACGACTCCCGGTCGGCCGCCGAGCACGGTCATCACCAGAGTCAGGACGATCGACGCCACGAGGCTGACCAGCGGGTCCACTCCGGCGACGACCGAGAACGAGATCACCTCGGGAACGAGCGCGAGCGTCGTGACGATGCCCGCCAGCGCCTCGCGGGTGAGCAGGCGCGGGTTCTTCAGGACGTCGAGCACGCCGATCGGGCGGTCGAGGGCAGGCGTGATCATGGCGTCTTTCGGGTGCGGTCGAAGGTGATGCAGGAACTCGGGGCAGTCGTCAGATCAGGCGGCACCCGGTCGATTCGGGGCGCACCGTTGCGCCAGTGTCAGGATACGCGGCCACCGGGTCAGCTCCGCACGTGCATCCGCTCCCCCTGCCGCCCGAACAGGCTCAGGAATTCGACGGCGCGCTGGTCGGCGCGGCCGAACCAGTGGGGCGTCGTGGTGTCGAACTCGGCCGCCTCGCCTGACTCCAGGACCATGTCGCGGTCGCCGACGATCAGCCGCAGGCGACCGCGGATCACGTAGACCCACTCGTGGCCCTCGTGCGTGCGCGGAGTGGGGTTGCGGTCGTCAGCGCTTCGGGTGCCGTCCGTGCTTTCGGCGAACAAGTGCTTGAAGACCTGAACGCCTGACGCGCCGCGCGACAGCGGCAGGATCGTCTGGCCGTGCCGGCGGACCGGCTTGATATGAATGCGCGGGTCGCCGGTCTGCGGTGCGCCGACCAGATCGTCGAGCGGGACGCCGTGCGCTCGGGCGAGGGGGAGGAGGAGCTCGAGAGTCGGCTTGCGACCGCCCGACTCCAGCCGCGAGAGCGTGCTCACCGAGATCCCGGTCTCGGCCGACAGCTCGGCGAGGGTCACGTCGCGCTGCTGACGGAGGGCTCGGAGGCGGGTGCCGACGGCGTCGAGCACCGCGCGCGTGGGGTCGAGGTTTGCCATATCGGCAAGGTTAGTTGCCGTCCGGACTCGTGTCGACTGAGGATGAGCCATGATCGATTCAGTCCAAGCCGTGTCCGGAGATGCGAACCCCTACGACGTCATCGTCATCGGCGGAGGTGCAGCCGGCCTGAGTTCCGCGCTGACGCTTGCCCGAGCGCGCCGACGCGTCCTCGTCGTCGATTCGGGTGAGCCGCGCAACGCCCGTGCAGAGGGCGTCCACAATTTCCTCACCCGCGACGGGATGACTCCGCTCGACCTCGTGGCCGCGGGTCGCGCCGAGGTCGAGTCGTACGGCGGCATCGTTCGCGAGGGGGTCGTGGTCGCGGCGCGTGGCGATGTGGCGCGGGGGTTCGAGGTGGATGTGGTGGCGTCAGCTGCGGGTCGTGCGGGTGCGGGTGCGGGCGGCGTCGCCGGTGCTGGGAGCGGTCCCGGTTCGGGCGATGGTGCGGGGGCACGCCGAGTTGCGTCGGCCGACTCAGGAATGCTGACGCTGCGCGCCCGTCGCCTCGTGGTCACCACGGGAATCACGGACGAGCTTCCTGAGGTCGCGGGCCTCGACGCCCGCTTCGGCCGCGACGTCATCCATTGTCCGTACTGCCACGGCTGGGAGGTCCGCGACCTGCCGATCGCCGTCATCGGCGTCAACACGTTCGCCACGCACCAGGCGCTCCTCTTCTCGCAGTGGTCGCCTGACGTGACCCTCGTGGTGCACGACCCGTCGGCGGCGCCTGGCCCCGACGACCGAGAGCGGCTCGCCGCGCGAGGCGTCCGCGTCGTCGAGGGCGGCCCGATCGAGTCAATCCGTGTCGACGGCGATGCGCTCACTGGCCTGCGACTCGTCAGTGGGAACGTCGTCGACGCTCGGGCCGCCGCAGTCATGCCGACCGCCGTCGCCCGAGCCGGGTTCGTCGCCGACCTCGGGCTCGACCTCGCGCCCGTGCCGATGGGTGCTGGGACGCGGATCGAGGTCGACGCGGCGCAGGGCACCTCGGTCGCCGGGGTGTGGGCCGCGGGGAACGTGACGGACCCTTCCCAGCAGGTGGTCGCCGCCGCCGCGGGTGGCGTCCTCGCGGGGGCGCGGGCCAACTTCGACCTGCTGGAGGAGGACACAGCGGCCCTCGTCGCCGAGGCGCGGGCCGGCGCCTGACGGCGCGGGCCGGCAACCGCGTCACACGCGGAGCCGAGCTTCCACCTCGCCCAGAGTGCACTTTTTGTCGAAAAACGTTCCCCGGGGCGACAAAAGTTGCACTTTCGCCGCAAGCGCGGGCCCTCACGTCGACGTCGACGTCGACGTCGGCTTCGGCTTCGGCATCGACGCAGCCGGGGCCCACCGCGACCGCCGCCGCCCCTCACGACCAGGCCGCCGCCACCCGCACACGCGGAACGGCCCCGGGCACGACACGCAGAACGGCCCCGGGCACCAAGCCCGGGGCCGTTCCGTACTGCGGTGAGCGCTAGTGCGCGGCGACCGGCACGTCGCTGCCACTGTGCTCGCTGGCGGCAGCGACCTCGGCCTGACGGACGCCGTGGGGGCGGATCAGGAGTCCGCCGATGAGCGCGATGATCAGGAAGACGCCCGTCGCGATCCAGAAGGCAAGGTGGTACCCGGAGAGCGTCGCGTTGGCGATGTCGGTCGGGGTGCGACCGTGGTCGTCGAGGTAGGACGTGATGGCGTTCGCGCTGAGGGTCGAGAGGAGCGCCGTTCCGATGGAGCCGCCGATCTGCTGCGCCGTGTTGACGGTGGCCGAGGCCACGCCGGCGTCCTCGCGAGCGACGCCCGAGGTGGCGGTGTTCATGGCCGACGAGAAGATCAGGCCCATTCCGAGGCCCATGACGATGAGGCCGGGAAGGACGACGCCCGCGTAGCTGGAATCGAGGCCGATCCGCGTCAAGAGTGCGAGGCCGCCGGCGGCGATGAGGGCGCCGACGAAGATCAGCAGACGCGGCCCGACGCGCGGCAGCAGGCGGCTGCCGAACAAGGTGGCGCTGAACATGATCGACAGCGGCATCGGGAGGAACGCCACGCCGGTCTTGAGCGACGAGAAGTTCAGCGTCTGCTCCATGTAGTAGGTCAGGAACAGGAACACGGCGAACATGCCGATTCCGGCGAGGCCGACTGTGAGGTACGCGCCGCCGCGGTCGCGGTTCAGGATGACCCGGAGCGGGAGCAGGGGGTGCTTGACGCGCTGCTGAATCAGGACGAACGCGATCAGGAGGACGACGCCGGCCGCGAGGCAGGCGATCGTGACCGGGTCGCTCCACGAGCTGGTCTCGGCGTTCGAGAAGCCGTAGACGATTCCGACGAGCCCGGCCGTGACCGTGACGACGCCGGGGACATCGACCTTGGGCTTGTGAGCGACGACGCCGCGCGCCTTCAGGAACACGATCGCGCCGACGAGGGCGAGGACTGCGAAGACCACGTTGACGAAGAGGCAGAAGCGCCAGGAGGTGTACTCGGTGAGCACACCGCCAAGGAGGAGGCCGACGGCCGCTCCCGAACCGGCGATGGCGCCGAAGATGGCGAACGCCTTGCTGCGCTCCTTGGGCTCGGTGAAGCTCGTCGTCATGACGCCGAGTGCGGACGGGGCGAGCAGCGCGCCGAACACGCCCTGCAGAGCACGAGCGGCGACGAGAGCGCCGAACGAGTCGGCGGCCCCGCCCAGGACGGAAGCACCGGCGAAGCCGACGAGCCCGATGATGAAGGTCGTGCGGCGACCGAAGATGTCCGAGAGGCGGCCGCCGAGCAGGAGGAGGCTGCCGAACGCGAGCGAGTAGGCCGTGACAATCCACTGGCGGTTGTCGTTCGAGAAACCCAGGTCGGCCTGCGCCGAAGGGAGAGCGATGTTCACGATGGTGGCATCGAGAACGACCATCAGCTGAGCCAGCCCGACGATGGCCAGGATGATCCACTTGTGGTCGCGGGCAGCGGGTGCCGGCGACGAGTTCGGTGCCGCGGTCGCGGCAGAGGTGGTCGAGGTCATTGCATCCTGACGGTCGTGAAAACGGGAGGGAGAAAAGAAGAGGCGTTCACCGTTGGACGCAGTCGCGAGGCTACGGGGAGCCACCGACACTCGGACTCCAAGCGTGCAGTCACCGCAATCATTCCCTGATTCGCGGGAAATCCTCAGAGAGTTACAGAGAGTTCACGAACGGGCCTTGCCCGATGCACTCGCCGCGAGGGTGGCGAGGTCGATGTCCAGCAGCAGCTTGACTCGCTCGTCTCGCCCCTCGCCGTAGCCGACGTCCGGCACGACGACGCTGGTGACGTGGCTCATGATGGCTCCGCCGATGTCGTTCCAGGCTCGGTCTCGCGCGGCGAGGACGATCTCGTCGACGTAGGCGTCATCGGCCGCCAGGGTCTCGAGACGCGAGGCGATCGTCGTGTAGATGGTCTGCCGCGAGGCGAGTGCAGTGTTGTCGTCGGCACGGTAGTCGAACTGGTGGCGCGAGCGTCCGCTCGACTTGAGAGCCTTGGCCCGCGTGTCGACCATGCGGCCGGCGAGCTCCACCTGCTCCTCGGCGAGGTGCGCCAGCTCGTCGCGCACGGCGACGGCTGTCTCGACGACGTCGAACGACTCCTGCTCGCGGAGCGCGCTCACGATGATCCGGTTCGCGACGGCGATCGTGGCCGCCGACTTCGCGATGAGCAGACCGTCGGCGACGGCGCCCTCGACCTCTGCGGGGTCGACGGTCTCCGCCGCGAGGCGGGCGCGCTTGGACTTGGATCTCACCACCCCTCAACGCTAGCGCGACTGGCGGTGGTTCGACGATGCGTGGCAGTCCGAGCAGGCGCGGATGTCGGCGGGCACCCCTACTGTCGTCGCATGGCGATCACCCCCGACACGAAGAACTGGACCTGGGTCCTCGAGAGGCCGTGCGCCGACTGCGGCTACGACTCCAGCGCGACGGCGTTCGACGACGTGCCGCGTCTCGTGCGAGAGAACGCCGCCGCGTGGCGGCCACGCCTCGCAGAGCCCGACGCGCGAGACCGACCCGACGACGCGACGTGGTCGCCTCTCGAGTACGGCGCGCACGTCCGCGACGTCTTCCGCGTCTTCTCGACGCGCCTTCAGCTCATGCTCGACGACGACGCCCCGACGTTCCCCGACTGGGACCAAGATGCCACCGCCGTCACCGACGACTACGCGTCGCAAGAACCGACCGTGGTCGCCGACGAGCTGCTCGCGTCGGCAGCGAGAATCGCCGACGCGTTCGAGGCCGTGCGCCCCGAGCAGCTGCCGCGCACGGGGCTGCGCTCCGACGGCAGCGGGTTCACGGTCGAATCTCTCGCCCTCTACTTCGTCCACGACCCGATTCATCACCTGCACGACGTGACGGCGACGCCCTGAGACGAGAGAAGCGCAGGAACTCGGGGCACTCACCCCGCTCAGACCGAGAACGCCGCTTCCGGGCGACCCGTCAGCGCTGCGGTGACGCGCTCCGTCATGTCGGCGCTCATGGTCGGCATCGCATCCGCGGCGAACCACCTCGCCTCGGTGTTCTCGCCGTCGGCCGGCCGGGGGTCGCCCGAGACATAGCGGCAGACGAAGGTGTGGTCGATGTACTGGGCGCGGTCGCCGTTGGGATACGTGATCTCGTCGGTGACGCCGATTCGAGCGAGCCGGACGGGCACGACGACGAGGTCGGCCTCCTCGAGCACTTCGCGAGCAGCGGCTGCGGCGGGCTGCTCTCCGGGATCGATGATGCCGGTCACGGGTGTCCACGCACCCGTGTCGCTCCGCTTCACCAGCAGGATCTCCGCCGAAGCCGAAGCCGAAGCCGATGAAGTCCGCGGCGACCCGTCCAGGTCGCGCACGACGACGGCGGTCACGCCGGTGAGCCAGAGCGGCGCGGTCCCGATCTTCTCGCGGAGGGCAAGGACGAATTCGGGGGTGGCCATGCGGGCAGGCTAGCAAGCGACGCGCCCGGGAACCCCGTGAATTGGGGGCACGATGCCCCGGACGGGGGACTCCCCGGGGTTGGTTGCACCCGGGAACATAAACGTGGGCCCGACGGGCGGGCCCAGGGGAGTTCCATCGTGACCATCGTCAATCCTTCGGCAGCCGACGCGCTGCGCGAGATCGAGCTGCCGTCGTCGTGCCTCAAGGCCGGCAACGGGCGAGGCGTGCCCATGCGCCGCTACTCCATGCTCGACTCCACCCTTCTTCTCACCGCGGTCCAGTCGATCGTCATCGCCACGCTGCTTCCGCTCGAGGGCAACGTCAAGCTCGCCGCGATCATCCTCGGCGTCGTCTTCACCGCCATCGCCGCCGTGATCAGCCGCCGCCGTGCCATCCGCAGCAAGGCCGTCCGCGACGAGCGCGCCGCGATCATCCGCTGGCTCGCGATCCACACGCCGCTCGACCACCGCAGCCGCCTCGCGCTCGCCTGGGCCGAGCCGCAGGAGATCGGCGACCGGCAGTACGAGTTCCGCTCCCTGACGGGCGGGCGGCAGCTCTCGCTCATCATCGACCTCGACATCCAGGTCGCATCGCTCGCGACCCTGTAGGGCCGCGTCGCCGGCACGGCGGGCCCCGACGGCGGGCTGCGAGTTCCTGCGCCCGTGGTCTGTTGAGAACTCCGGCGGCGAATCGGCGCCCGAGCCTAGAATCGTCTCGCCCCGCAATCGCGACGAAACGAGACGACAGTGACCCCGACGACAGCGTCAGACGCAATCGCAGTAACCCCGAAGATCTTCGGTGACATCACCAAGGCCTTCGGCAACACCCCCCTGGTTCGAATCAACAAGCTCGGCGGCTCCGAGCGGGCCGAGATCCTCGGCAAGCTCGAGTTCTACAACCCGGGCAGCAGCGTCAAAGACCGTCTCGGCGTCGCCATCGTCGACGCGGCTGAGGCCTCGGGCGAGCTGACCGCCGGCGGAACGATCGTCGAGGGCACGAGCGGCAACACCGGAATCGCCCTGGCGCTCGTCGGCGCTGCGCGCGGCTACCGGGTGGTCATCACGATGCCCGAGACGATGAGCGTCGAACGACGCGTGCTGATGCGGGCGTTCGGTGCCGAGATCGTGCTCACGCCGGGTGGCGAGGGCATGCGCGGCGCACACGACCGAGCCGAGCAGATCGTCGCCGAGACCCCCGGTGCCGTGCTGGCGCACCAGTTCGAGACGCTCGCCAACGCCGAGATCCACCGCACCACGACGGCGCAGGAGATCCTCCGCGACACCGACGGCAAGGTCGACATCTTCATCGCCGGCGTCGGAACAGGCGGCACGATCACGGGTGTCGGCCAGGTTCTCAAGGAGAAGGTCCCCGGCGTCCAGATCGTCGCGGTCGAGCCCGCCGACTCGCCCCTGCTCTCGCAGGGCAAGGCCGGCCCGCACAAGATCGCCGGCATCGGCGCGAACTTCGTGCCCGAGGTGCTCGACACCAGCGTCTACGACGAGGTCTTCCCGGTCGAGCTCGACGACGCCCTCCGCGTGGCGCGTGAGCTCGCCAGCGAAGAGGGAATCCTCAGCGGCATCTCGTCGGGAGCGATCATGCACGCGGCCCTCGAGATCGCGCAGCGTCCTGAGAACGCTGGCAAGCGCATCGTCGCGATCGTCTGCGACACCGGTGAGCGCTACCTCTCGACGGTGCTGTTCAGCGACCTGACGGACTAGGGGTGCGGCTGATCGCGCGCCTGCGCGACGACGTCCGTGCCGTCCGGCGCGGCGACCCTGCGGCGCGCGGCACGGCCGAGATCGTCATCGTCTACTCGGGGCTGCACGCCGTCTGGGCCTACCGGTTGACGTCGAGACTGTGGCGCGAGCGCCCCTTCCCGGGTGCCCGCTTCGCTGCCCGACTGGGGTCGCAGACGGCACGATGGCTCACCGGCATCGAGATCCATCCGGGCGCGTCGATCGGCGACCGCCTCTTCATCGACCACGGCATGGGCGTCGTGATCGGCGAGACGGCTGTCATCGGCGATGACGTGCTGATGTACCACGGGGTCACTCTCGGTGGTCGGGGCATCTCCGGGTCAGCCCGTCGGCACCCGACCGTCGGCGATGGCGTCATGATCGGAGCGGGGGCCGCGATCCTCGGGCCGGTCACGGTCGGCTCGGGCGCACGCGTCGGCGCCGGGGCCGTCGTGACGGCCGATGTGGCTCCGGGGGCGACCGTCGGCGGCGTCCCGGCGAAGCCCCTCGACTGAGCCCGGTCGGGGGACGGACTCAGCAAGCACTTACGACCAGGGAGTTCACTGTCCTAATGGCGCCCTCCACCCGAAGTCCCGCCCGAATCCTTCCGCTCGACGGACTCCGCACCCTCGCGATCCTCGCAGTGGTGCTCTACCACCTGCACGTGCCCGGGTTCTCCGGCGGCTTCGTCGGCGTCAACGTCTTCTTCGTGCTCTCGGGTTTCCTGATCACGTCGCTTCTGCTCGACGAGCACCGCAAGTCGGCGACCATCAACCTGGGCCGCTTCTGGGTGCGCCGCATCCTGCGCCTGTATCCGACTCTTCTCGTCGTAGTCGTCGTCGGTGTCTCGCTGTGGTTCCTGGTCGGCGACTACGGCTACTCCGACGTGGGCGCCGCCAGCGGCGCCCTCATCGCGCTCACCTACACGGGCAACTTCATGCGCGCCTTCGGCCACGTGTCGCAGGGCGTCTTCGCCCCCGGCTGGAGCCTCGCGATGGAGGAGCAGTTCTACCTCGTATGGCCGCCGATCCTGCTCCTGATGCTGTCGCGGGGCATCCGCCGCCGCACCGTCGCCTGGATCGGCGCCGGCGCCGTCGTCGTGTCGTGCACCCTCGCCGCGGTGTTCTACGACGCCCCGTCCGGCATCGCCACTCCCGACATCTACTTCAGCCCGGTCTCGAACCTCGCCCCGCTGATGATGGGCTGCGTGCTGGCGCTCGCCCTCACTCACGAGCGGGTCTGCACCTTCTTCTCCGGCCGCATGTCGATGATCTCGTCGAGCCTCGGGTTCGCCGGCATCCTGGCAGTCCTCTTCCTGATGCCCGACGACTGGAAACAGGACGCAGGAACATTCGCCCTCACTCTGCCGGCCGCCGGTCTGGCGACGACCCTCCTCGTCGCCGGGGTCAGCCAGGGGTCGCGCACGACGCCCGTCGGAGCACTCCTCTCCTGGCGTCCCATGGCCTGGTTCGGCCGCAACGTCTCGTACTCGCTGTACCTGTGGCACATGATCGTCCTGGCGCTGCTCGAGCCGTACGTGCACGGACTGGGTGGCAAGTTCCTGCTGCTGGGAGCGTCGTGCGCAGTGGCCGTCGGAAGCCACTTCGCCATCGAGCGCCCCTTCCTGAAGGTCAAGAAGCGGTTCGAGCCGGCTTCGTGGTCGCGGCCTGTGGAGAACCCTCGCCCGACTCAGCCGAGTATGCAATCGTTGAAGGTGTGATCAGCACCTCCTCGTCTTCCGTCGGCTCGCTCAGTCGCTACCGCGCCGACTTCCCCGGCCTCCAGCAGGAGGTCAACGGCGAACCGCTCGCGTACCTCGATTCGGGCGCGACCGCGCAACGGCCGTCGGCGGTGCTGGATGTCGAGAGGCGGTTCCTCGAGACGACGAACGCCGCAGTCCACCGCGGCGCTCATACCCTGGCCGCCTTGGCGACCGAGGCGTACGAAGAGGCTCGCGAGACTGTCGCTCGCTTCGTCGGCGCCCGGTCGAGCGACGAGATCGTCTGGACGTCGAACGCCACCGACGCGCTCAACCTCGTCGCCTACGGCATGGGCAACGCGACTCTGGGTCGCGGCGGACCTGAGGCGAGCCGCTTCGTCCTGGCTCCCGGCGACGAGATCCTCGTCACCGAGGCCGAGCATCACGCCAACCTCGTCCCCTGGCAGGAACTCGCAGCTCGCACCGGCGCGACGTTCCGCTACGTGCCCGTGCACGACGACGGCACCTGGTCGATCGACGACGCGGCTGCGGCCCTGACCGATCGCACCCGGGTCTTCGCCTTCGCGCACGTCTCGAATGTCACCGGACACGTCGCTCCCGTCGCCGAGCTCGCCGAGCTCGCGCACGGCGTGGGTGCCCTCGTCGTGCTCGACGCCTGCCAGTCGGCTCCGCATCGCGCGCTCGACCTGGTCGGCCTCGGCGTCGACTTCGCCGCCTTCTCGGCGCACAAGATGCTCGGCCCGACCGGCATAGGCGTGCTCTGGGGGCGTGAGGAGCTGCTCGACGCCTTGCCGCCGTTCCGCACCGGCGGCTCGATGATCACGACCGTGACCATGGAGTCGTCGAGCTTTCTGCCATCACCCGCGCGGTTCGAGGCCGGCACGCAGCCGGTTTCCCAGTCCATCGCACTCGCCGAGGCGGTCCGCTACCTGGAGCGCGTCGGGCTCGAAGCCATCGACGAGCACGAGGCGCGCCTCGGCCAGCGTCTGGTCGACGAGCTCGGTGCCCTGCCCGGTGTCCGCGTCGTCGGCCCCGCTTCGGGCGTCGCGCGTGCCGGTCTGGCGAGCTTCGACGTGGCCGGTGTCCACGCCCATGACGTCGGGCAGTTCCTCGACGCGCAGGGGATCGCGGTGCGCGTAGGCCACCACTGCGCGCAGCCGCTGCATCGCCGGCTCGGGCTGACAGCGACTACGCGCGCCTCGACCTACCTCTACTCGACCGACGACGAGATCGACCGCCTGGTGCAGGGCGTCTCCGAGGTCCGCGCCTACTTCGGAGCCGAGTGATGTCCGACGCACTCGCAGGCCTCTATCAGCAGGTGATCCTCGACCACGCCAAGGCACGGACCGGCGATCGCGAGCTGCCGGGTGCCGACGCGGAGCACTATGAACGCAACCCCACGTGCGGTGACGAGATCACCGTCCGGGTCGTGATGGAGCCCGGCACCGACACCATCCGCGAACTCGCGTGGCAGGGCGACGGCTGCTCCATCTCCATGGCGTCGGCATCGGTCCTCGCCGACATCGCGCCCGGCCTCACCCTCGCTGAGCTGGCCGAGCGCACCGAGGCGTTCCGGGGCATGATGCGTTCGAAGGGCGCGGGCGAACCCGACGAAGACCTTCTCGGCGACGCGGTCGCCTTCCAGGGCGTCTCGAAGTTCGTCATGCGCGTGAAGTGCGCGATGCTCTCGTGGGTCGCCGCCGAGGCGTGCTCGACTCAGCTCCTCGCCAAGGTTCGCTAGCCCGTCACAACGGTCTGCACCGGCGGACACGCCCGGCCGGCGGGCGTCCTTCCGCAGAAAACTCCCACCCGTCGCTTAGCCTGTGGAATCACCGGCGACGGCGGCCGCCAGGCGATGTCATGCGCCCGGCGAGCTGCTGAGGCGCCGGCCGACGCAGGGAGCGGGATGGCGCAGGAGAGCAAGGTCGCGCAGGGCGGCAAGGTCGCGCAGGTCAAGCACGGTCAGCTCAGGCGGCCGCATCCCGTCGCGTCGCTGCTGCGCCTGGTCGCCGTCGTGGTCGCCGTGGGGCTCGTCTCATCCGCCTGCGTCGTCGCCTACGCGGCCCATGATGTCGTGACCACCGCTGCGCCGCCCGTCCACATCCCCCACCTCCCGGGGCACACGGCCGAGCCTCCGCCCGAGGCGCCGGCCGGGCAGACCGTCGGCGAGGTCAACATGCTTCTCATCGGCACCGACACCCGGACCGGGCAGGGCCAGGACTACTCCGACTCCGCGAATCAGGACGCCAGTACGGGCGCCGGCAACAACGACGTCAACATCCTGCTGCACATCTCGAAGGACCACTCGAGCATCTCCGTCGTGAGCTTCCCCCGCGACCTGATGATCCCGATTCCGTCCTGCCCGACAGCCTCAGGCGGCTACTCGTACTCGAGCAGCAAGGCGATGCTGAACACGGCCCTCAGCCGCGGCGGCGACGACCGGCACGGTCTCGCCTGCGCCGTCCTGACGATCGAGCAGCTGACCGGGCTCGACATCCCCTATGCGGCGAGCGTCACTTTCGCCGGCACCAGCGCGATCTCCACCGCGATCGGAGGCGTCACCGTCTGCCTCGCGACGCCGATTCAGGACGACAACGTCGATCCGCCGCTCGACCTCAAAGCAGGCGAGCAGACCGTGGTCGGCGACGAGGCCCTGTCGTTCCTGCGCAGTCGCCACGGAGTGGGAGACGGAAGCGACCTCGGCCGCATCAGCAACCAGCAGGTCTTCATGTCGTCGCTGGCTCGCCAGCTCACGAGCTCCTCGACGTACGCGAACCCCTTCAAGCTGTTCGCGATCGCCTCGGCGGCCTCGAAGAACATGCTCCTCTCCGACACGCTCAACGTGAAGACGCTGATCGGAATCGTCCAGGCCGTGCAGACGGTGGGCCTGTCGAACATGGTCTTCGTGCAGTACCCGGTCGGGGAGGACCCCGACGACAGCAACCGCGTCGTGCCGAACGCGTACGCGGCCGGGCAGCTGAATCAGGCGCTCATCGCCGACCGGCCGATCGTCCTGACGGGCACGACCGGAGACGCCGCCGAGACCGACCCGTCGAGCACGCCGTCGACGGGGGCCACCTCGCCTCCATCGACGCCCGCGTCTCCCGGATCGACCTCGCCAGCCACGACGCCACCGGCCTCCACGCCCGCGAAGACCACGGCTCCCTCCGCGTCGGTCACTCTGCCGCCGTCGGTCACGGGGCAGACCGCCGCGCAGAAGACCTGCTCCAAGAAGGGGCAGTACTAGCGTCACGTTTCGTCACGTTGCGCGGGCCCACCCCCGGGCGTCGGATGATCGTCAGGTGACTTCATCGACCCGCGGAACCGTCGTCGTCCTCGGCGGCGGCGACCCGGGCGGCGACCTCGGGCATGTCGTCGACGCCCTGGCGCTCGCCGGGTTCCGGGTCGAGACGCTTCCTGACGTCACGCCCGATATCGAGTCCGCGCGGGCCGCGGTCGTCCGGGCCTTCGACGACACGGCCAACGACCTGCCGCGCGTTCTGGTGGGCTCCGGAGTCGGTGCGACCCTCGCAGCGGGCCTCGCCGCGTCGCGTCCCATCGGCATCGAGGCCCTCGTGCTGGCGAACGTCGTGACCGCGTCGTCGCGGGGCGTCGAGCTCCCGGACGGCATCGCCCTGCCGGCCGCCCGCTCCGTCCGCCAGCCGACGCTGGTCTTCCACGGCGATCGCGACGCCGTGACCGACATCGCCGACGCGGCCAGTTGGGCGACCCAGCTGCCGTTCGGCGTCGTGCGCGTCGTCCACGGCGGCGGGCACGACGTGCTCGGCGGGGAGTCTCGACGGTCGGTGGCCGCGGCGATCGTGCTGTTCGTGGAGCGGCAGCGCGCCGGGGCGCCGGTGCTGACGGACGGGTTCGCGTAGTTCCTGCGTCCTGCGTCCTGCGCCGTGCGCCGTGCGCCGTGCGCCGTGCGCCGTGCGCCGTGCGCCCTGCGAGTCGCGCGCACCCGCCCGCAACTCAGGCGATCTGCTCGCCGCGCGCCGCATCCACGAGGATCGCGACGCTCGCTGGAGCACAACGCCTGAGTCGGCTGCGTTCATCAGGTGAACGAGGACGGCTCGGACACGCGGGCGAGGTCGCCGTAGCAAGGCGTGACGGCGCCGACGACGCGGGCGGGCTCGAGCAGGGTCGCGCGTCCTGAGCCCCCGCGCGTCCCGACTTCGACGTGCGGCGCTCCTGCGGCGCGAATCGCGCTCGACGGCACCCGACTGCGACTAAAGGATGTCGGCTGTTCTGACGATTCCCAGGTGGTGTTTGCCCATTCTTAGGATTGTCTTGGGACGCATCCTGTTTTCTGGACGGGTGAGTTCTTCCCCCGCCATCGCGCGCCTGTCTCCCGCGCCGCTCCGCTCAGGCCGGGTCGCGCACCGCCGCGGCGACCTCCGCCTCGGCTGGGCACTCGGGCTGTTCGCCTGGGCCCTGGCCTCCGCGTGGTCGTGGGTGCCGTCGTTCTGGGGTGACGAGGCGGCGAGCGTTCTCTCGGCAGAGCGGCCGCTCCCGAGCCTCTTCCGGATGTTGGGCCACGTCGACGCCGTCCACGGGACGTACTACCTCGGCCTGCACTTCTGGATCGAGATGTTCGGCGCCTCGCCGTTCTCCGTCAGGATGCCTGCCGCGATCGCGACGGGCCTCGCCGCCGTCGGGCTGTACTTCCTGGTCCGCGAGCTCCGCTCCCGTCGGCTCGCTGTCACCGCGGCTCTGCTCTTCGCCGTCGTGCCGCGCACGATCGCGTTCAGCGACGAGACGCGCGCCTACGCCTTCAGTGCCGCCATCGCCGCCTGGTCGCTCTTCCTGCTGGTGCGGCTGGTCGGCCGCGGTGTCACCTCGAAGCGATGGTGGCTGGGCTACGGCCTGCTCTTAGCGGCGGGTGTCTACACATTCCTGTACTTCGGGCTCTTCGTCGTCGTTCACGCGCTTGTCCTGCTCCAGGCCCGGGTGCCGCGCGACATCCTGAGACGGTGGGCGCTTGCGACAGCCGGCGCGGTGATGGCGGCGGCTCCTGTCATCGTCTTCGGCCTCGGGCAGCACGATCAGGTCGGGTTCCTCGCGCGCCGCGAGACGGTGACGCCGCACTCGATCCTCGTCACGACCTGGTTCGGCGAGTGGTGGTTCGCGGCGATCGCCTGGGTTCTGATCGTGACGGCGGTCGCGTTCTTCGTCATCGACCTCGTCCGCGACCGCCGAGTCGACCTGGGCGCGGCCGAAGTGGGCCGCCCCCGGCCGATCAGCCTCACCTGGCTGGGCATGGCCTGGTTTGTCGGCCCTCTCCTCATCCTGATGGCCGGCAACCTCGTGGTGGCCGACTTCACTCCTCGCTACCTCTCGTACTCCGCGCCCGCGGCGGGTCTTCTGATGGCCATCGGACTCGTCCGGATCGCAGGACTGATCGGCCGCACCCGACCGCGCCGCACTCTCGTCGCGACCATAACCGGCGTGGCGCTGCTCTTGGGCGTCGCAGCGCCGATCTACGCCGCCTCCCGCACGCCGTACGCGAAGAACAACACGGGATGGCAGTCCATCAGCGAGGTCGTCGGCACCAGCGCGCACGCCGGCGATGCCGTCGTGTTCGACGAGTCCACGCGGCCGTCACGTCTGGTCCGGCTCTCGATGTACCTCTATCCGGCCGGCTACCGGGGCCTCCGAGACGTCACTCTCGAGACGCCGTACGCCGACACGAACTCGTGGCACGACTCCGTCTACACGGTCGATGAGGCTCTGAGACACGACCGCTTCGACGGCGTCACGACCGTCTGGCTCGTCGAGTACGGCGACGACGACTACGGCCTGAAATCGCTGCAGGACGCCGGCTACGCAATCGCCTCGACGCACACGGCGCACAACGCGACGATCCTCGAGCTGACGAAGTAGCCGGAGGCGGTGCGGGTGGAGCCCGACTCAGGCAGAGACACGCCGGAGAGCCTTCACCGCGACGTCGAGCACCGGCTGAGCGACGAACGAGCCGCCGTCGGCTGCGTCGACCAGGAGACGCGCCCGATCCGGGCTCAGGCCCGCGAAGCACTCGGCGATGGTGATGCCGTGCGACGGCCGGTCGGTGACGATCACGGGGTCGCCTGCGGACACCGAACCTGAGGAGACGACGCGGAGGTACGCGCCCGTCCTGTTCTCGGCGGTGAATCGCTTCACCCAGCGCGGCTCCTTCATGCGGCGGGCAAAGGTGGCGCAGGGCGTTCGGGGCATCGTCACCTCGAGCACGAGCGCGTCGCCGATCCGCCAGCGCTCGCCGATGACGGCCCCGCCCACGTCGACCCCGGTGGTCCTGAGGTTCTCGCCGAACAGGCCGGGGGCGATCTCGCGCTCGAGCAATCCTGCAAAGTGGGCGGCATCCTCGTCCGAGAAGGCATAGACCGCCTTGTCGGCCCCGCCATGGTGCGTGCGATCGGCCTGGACGTCGCCGTAGACGCCGAGCTTCCTCACGGCGACGGGCTCGTCGAGGGGAGTCTTGTCGATGGCGGTGACGCCGACGTTCCCCGAGTCAGGACGCAGGCGGGCGACACGGCAGACGGCGGTGATAGCGGGCATGCCTCCATGGTGCCATCCGGTCGACGAGACGACCAGGGGCGCAGGAACTGAGGAACCGCCGCCGAGCCGCACCGCAGCCGCGCCCGGCGTCCGTCTCCGCCGCTCCGGCTCGCCCCTTCCGGGCTAGAGCTCGACGACCTCGAACTCGAGGAGGTCGGCGCCCGTGGCGACAGGCGTGGGCGCGGTGGCTCCGTCGGCCGCCGCAGCCTGGGCGCCGTGTCCGGCGCTGTCGGCGTGTCCGGCGCTGGCGCCGTGTCCGTCGCCGTGCGGGGCCGGGCCGCCGTGGCCGTGGGCCGCCTTGGCGCCGTTCTCGGCCCAGTCCTGGAAGCTGGCCTCGTCGGCCCACGTCGTCACCACGAAGTAGCGGTCGTCGCCCTTGATCGGGCGGAGCAGCTGGAAGCCCTCGAAGCCGGCGGCGCCGTCGACCGAGTGCTTGCGAGCGGCGAAGCGCTTCTCGAGCTCGGCTCCGTGGCCCTCGGGAACGTGGATGGCGTTGATCTTGACGACTGACATGGGCTCTCTTCGGCTCAATTTCGGGAGGACGGCGTCAGCCTAGCGAGCACGTCTTGGTGCGCGCTTCAGGCCATGGACCCTGGGATCCGGTCGCGGTCGTAGGTGATGTCGGTGTAGCCGTGGGGGAGGGGCAGGCCCTCCGGTCCGAGGTTCACGAAGACGATCTTGTCGATGGTCAGGATGCTCTGGCGCGTGACCATGTTCCTCACCTCCGCGCGCATGGTGAGCGACGTCCGGCCGAAGTGCGTCGCGCGCAGGCCCATCTCGATCAGGTCGCCCTGGACTGCGCTCGACACGAAGTTGATCTCGGAGATGTACTTCGTGACGACGAAGCCGTTGCCGAGCTGGAGGATGGCGTAGATCGCGGCCTCCTCGTCGATCCAGCGGAGCAGGGACCCGCCGAGCAGCGACCCGTTGGCCTTCAGGTCTTCAGGACGGACCCACTTGCGCGTGCGGAAGTTGATGGAGTCGGGATCGGACGCGGGAACCCGAGTTCCTGCGGGGTCGCCCTCATGTTCTGACATGCATCGATCGTAGCGAATCAGGAGGGCAGGACTCGTTGGGGGCCTGCCCCGTCGCCCGCGAGCTCGTCCTCAGGATTCAGGAGGGAGCAGGTTCCGAGCGACAGGCAACCGCAGCCGATGCAGTCCGTGAGCTGGTCGCGCATCCGGGTGAGCGTGGCGAGGCGCTCCTCGACATGGATGTTCCAGGCGTTCGAGATGCGCTGCCAGTCGGCGCGGGATGGCGCGCGATCAACCGGGAGCGAGTCGAACATCGCCGCGATGTCGGCGAGCGGGATGCCGAACCGGACTCCGAGCCGCACCATCGAGACGCGTCGCAGGGCGTGGCGCGGGAACATGCGCGTTCCGCCGACCGTTCGAGTTGACTGGACGAGGCCCTTCGACTCGTAGAAGCGGATCGTCGCCACAGTGGCGCCGGAGCGCTTTGCGAGCTCCCCGATGGAGAGGGCGTCTCCTGCGGTCTTCGTCATGTGTCGTCCAAACCGAGTTCTCACCTGAGTGGGAGCTTGACCTCAAGTGCACTTGAGATCCTAGGCTGGAAACGACTCCGAATCACCGCGGAATGCACCGCCCAATCCGGCGGCACACCCAAGAGAAAGCGACAACAGTGGCTGAATACACTCTTCCCGACCTTGCGTACGACTACTCGGCCCTCGCGCCGAGCATCTCGGGCCAGATCATGGAGCTGCACCACTCCAAGCACCACGCGACCTACGTCGCCGGCGCGAACACCGCCAACGCGGCCCTCGCCGAAGCCCGCGAGAGCGGCAACCTCGCGAACGTCAACAAGCTCGAGAAAGACCTGGCGTTCAACCTCGGCGGCCACGTCAACCACTCCATCTTCTGGACCAACATGTCCCCGGACGGCGGCGACAAGCCCACCGGCGACCTCGCGTCCGTCATCGACGACCAGTTCGGCTCGTTCGACCAGTTCGTCGCGCACTTCACCGCGGTCGGCCTCGGCGTCCAGGGCTCCGGCTGGGCCGTCCTCGCCTACGACATCGTCGGCCAGAAGCTCAGCATCTTCCAGCTCTTCGACCAGCAGGGCAACGTGCCCTTCGGCCTCGTGCCCCTGCTGATGCTCGACGTCTGGGAGCACGCCTACTACCTCGACTACAAGAACGTCCGCGCCGACTACATCAAGGCGTTCTGGAACATCGTCTCCTGGCAGAACGTCCAGGACCGCTACACAGCCGCCACGACCAAGACCGACGGCCTCATCGTCCTCTAGTCGTTCGTGCCTCAGCGCCCGTCACCTCACGGTGGCGGGCGCTTGTGCGTGGCGCCTCGACGGCCTCGGCCTCGACGGCCTCGGCCTCGACGGCCTCGGCCTCGACGGCCTCGGCCTCGACGGCCTCGGCCTCGACGGCCTCTCTCCCGTCCGACTTCTGGCGTAGCGAGCCGGACTTTTGATTGACAGTCGGCAGAAGTCTCGGTTAGATCAGAGCAGACCGTCTCCGAATCTCGAAGGATCACTCATGGCTCCCACACCGCTGCGTGTCGCCATCATCGGTACCGGCATGATCGGCGCAGTCCACCGGCGAGCCGCCCGAGACGCGGGTGCCGAGGTCATCGGAGTCCTCGGCTCGTCGCCGTCCCGCTCCACCGAGTTCGCATCGCAGTGGGGCGTTCCCAGGGCATACGCGGCCTTCGACGACCTCCTGGTCGACTCGCCCGACGTGATTCAGATCTGCACCCCGAACGGCACCCACTTCGACTACGCCATGCAGGCCATCCGCGCCGGTGTCGCCGTCGTGTGCGAGAAGCCGCTCGCGATGACGGCCGATCAGGCGCAGGAACTCGAGGCTGCCGCACTCGCATCCGGGGTCGTCGCCACCGTCCCCTTCGCGTACCGCTACCACCCCCTCGTCCGCGAGCTCCGCTCTCGGCGCATCGCCGGAGAGTTCGGCGACGTCCTTCTCGTCCACGGCTCGTACCTGCAGGACTGGCTGCTCGATCCGCAGTCGTCCTCGTGGCGGGTCGACGCGGGGGCCGGCGGTCGGTCCCGCGCCTTCGCCGACATCGGCTCGCATTGGTGCGACCTGGCCGAGTTCATCTCGGGTGAGCGCTTCACCGAGGTATCGGCGACGACGTCGATCGTGTACCCGATGCGTCCTGAACCTTCTGGGCTGTCTTTCGGGGGCGCGTCGGACGGCTCTGCGCCGATCCGGGAGGTCACGACAGAGGACACCGCCATCGCCACCTTCCGCACAGCGTCGGGCCGCACCGCCAACACCGTGATCTCGCAGGTCAGCGCCGGCCGCAAGAACCGCCTCTGGGTCGAGGTCGACGGATCGGCCGGCTCTGCGGTCTTCGACCAGGAAAACCCCGACAGCGTCTGGATCGGCGGGGAGGCGTCGTCGACGATCCTGCACAGGGCCTCGGGTGACGTCTCCGCCGATCAGGCGCGGCTCAACCTCGTGCCTTCGGGCCACCCGCAGGGCTATCCTGACGCCTTCGCGGCCTTCCTCGCCGACACCTACGCGGCTGTGCGGGGCGGGGCCCCCGAGGGGCTCCCGACTTTCGCCGATGGCGCTCGCGCCGCCCGCATCATCGATGCGGTGCTCGAGAGCGCGTCGTCGTCGTCCTGGATCCCGATCCCCGATGGTGTCTCCGCGTTCGCCGGAAGTCGAGCCTCGTGAGCTGTCGTCTGGCGTGAGCTCGTTCTGGTCGCGGAGCAGGTGGTCTACGTCGCAAGCCGGAGACCTCATCAGTTCCAAGCTCACGAGCAAGCCCGGCCGGCCCGCGCGAGGGAGCTCATGGCGTCGGCATCCCGCTGGGCTCGGACCTCGGACGAGGTGAGCCTCCCCCGGGGCGCCCCGAGGTGAGCCTCATCGATCGCCGCGGGGCTGACGCGGCACCGCCAGGGCCGCCGGCCGCGAGGCCGGACCCGTCGGAGCGGTCGCACGCCGATGGCTGCCGTGGAGTCGCCGAGGTGCCGCTGGACGGCTCGCGTCGTCGCCAGCCGGATCTGGTCCCATGCGTGGCGAACCATGGTCGAGCTCATGCGCAGCGGCATCTTGCCGTCGATGGCGATCGCGAGGTCCTTCGTCCGGTCGGCTTCGAACGTCGACTGGTGGAACTCGCGGCCGTCCAGCTCGACAGCGACGACGCCGTCCACCACCAGATCGATCGACTGACCCGTGCTCACCGCCACCTGCGCCTCGACGTGGTGGCCATCGGCGATGTACCGGACCCTCGCGACGGACTCCAGGACGCTCTGCGACTCGGCGTCCGACCAGGTGGCCACCCCGCGGGCGTCGGCGGGAAGGCTGTCGAGCACCTCCCGCAGATCGTCGACGCTGTAGAGCGATGAGCGCCGGGCCCAGTCCCACAGGGCGACGGCGGCCTCGAACGACGAGTCGAGGAGGGCCCGCCGAAGGGCGTCCCTCGCGTCGACGACCGTGTGGTCGCCCCTGTCGACGACGTGCTGACGGTCGTGGACGACGCGGACGCCCGGCGCCCGTCGGAGTCGCGCGGCGTTCCGCGGGACGGACACCGCCAACGGGATGTCGGTCTGCCAGGTCCAGGCGCCGAGCAGGACGACAGCAGCGATGCCGGTCAGACGACCGCCGACTCGCAGAGCGACGAATCTCGGATCGGCCTCGGTGAAGGTCGTGTACCAGCCTCGCCGGGCCCGCCGGACGGCGCCGCTGCGGACGGCCCGGGTCAATGTACGACTGCTGAACGGGAGGTCGCGCCGAGGGAGGGCGCCGCCGTTGTCGAGGACGTACTGGTGGACGGACTGGAGTGTGCTCTGGTTCATGCCGACAAGGTTCGCGGCCGTGACGGCGCCGTGGAGCATCGTCGGCGGATCTGTGGATAACTTCTCCGAGCGGCGAAGGTGGGGATAACCCCGGCGGTCCGGGGGCTGCTCAGGAGGGTTGTCGCCGGCGGGGCGCGGGACCCGAGTTCCTGCGCCCTGGCTTGCTCAGATCGCCTGAGTGCGCGCCGCCCGCCTAGGCGTGGTCGACGTGCTCGTGCGCTTGGTGCGCGACCGGCTCGAGCTGGAAGGTGGAGTGCTCGATCTGGACGCTGAAGTGCTCCAGCACGCACGATTGGAGGTCGTCGAGGATCCGGGGCGCGTGCCCGTCTTCGAAGCAGCCCTGCTCGACGACGACGTGCGCGCTCAGGATGGGCAGGCCCGTCGCGATCTGCGACGCGTGGAGGTCGTGGACGCCGCGGACATGCGGCAGCTCGAGCATGTGCGTGCGGACGGCTTCGAGGTCGAGACCACGCGGTGTCGACTCGAGCAGGACGCCCGTGGTCTCGCGGAGGAGACCGACCGTGCGGGGGATGATCAGGACGGCGATGAGCATGCCGGCGATCACGTCGGCGCGGGTCCAGCCGGTCAGCGAGATCAGGATGGCAGCGGCGATGACGGCGACCGAGCCGAGGGCGTCGTTCAGGACCTCCAGGAAGGCCGCGCGCAGATTCAGGTTCTCGCCACGGGACGACGACAGGACGGCGAGAGAGGCGACGTTGCCGAGGAGGCCGATGATCCCGAAGATCAGAAGCGACGACGACGGCACCTCGGGCGGGGCGAGCAGTCGCTGCACGCCCTCGACCAGCGCGTAGATGCCGACGGCCAGCAGCACGGCGGCCTGACCCAGCGCGGCGAGTACCTCGGCGCGGCGATAGCCCCAGGTGCGGGCCGATGTCGCCGGACGGGACATGAGCCCCGCGGCGACGAGCGCCGCGGTGAGTCCCGCGACGTCGGTCAGCATGTGGCCGGCGTCGACGAGCAGCGCGAGGCTGTCGGTGGTGACGGCTCCGACGACCTCGGCGATCAGGATGACCGACGTGATCGCCAGGGCGATCGACAAGCGGGTGCGGGACGACGTCGCCGCCCCGTGGTCGTGTGACATCAGCCCTCCCCGTGGTGGTGCCGGATCGGGGCGCCCACCGTGTGCTCGGCCTGATGGATGGCGTCCTGGACCAGCTTCGAGACGTGCGTGTCGACGAGCCGGTAGAACACGCGGTTGCCGTTCTGACGGGTCGAGACCATGCGCGCCATCCTGAGTTTCGCGAGGTGCTGCGAGACCGCGGTGGGCGACTTGCCCACCCGCTCGGCGAGGGCGTTGACCGACAGCTCTCCTGAGTCGAGCGCGAGGACGAGCCGCACCCGTGTCGCATCGGCGAGCATCGCGAACACCTCGACCGCGACCTCCACGAAGGTGTCGTCCGTGATGTCGTCGTCGAGTGCGGCCGCTTCGTCGGGGATCACCTGCGAATCTTCGAGCATGCGTAGATAGTTGCACGGTGATCGCCTGCGGGCAATGGAATTGCGCCCTTATTCAGGAAAACGGGCGCGTTAGGGTCGGCAGCGCGCGGATTAGCGCGGTTGCGGGAGCAGATCGCCTGAGTTCCGTGCACCGCCGCCGCAGCGAGGCCGCACCGCATCGCACCGCACCGCAAGCGCACCACACCGCACCGCCCCACCACCGCACCGCAAGCGCACCACACCGCACCGCCCCACCACCGCACCGCAAGCGCACCGCGCCTCCGCGCGAGCGCGGCCGCAGGTCAGCCCTGCGCCGCGTGGACCAGCTGCAGCACGGCGCGCAGCTCATGCGCGTCGACCTGGCCGGGCGCGCTCGCGGTCCCGGCCGACCCGAACGTCGCGCACGATCCGAAGGTCTCGCCGGCGAGGCGGCTGACGACACCGAGCGGCCCCATCGACATGGTGATCGCCGGGCGCACGGCTCTGGTCGAGGTGAACTCCGCGGTCGCCTGCAGCAGGGTCAGGACGTCGCCAGGAGTATTGGGCATGACGGCGATCTTGACCACGTCCGCTCCGAGATCCTGCTGGAGGGTCAGCCGCGCGACGATCTGCGCGACCGGCGGCGTGCGCTCGAAGTCGTGCGACGACATGATCACGGCGACTCCGGCCTCGTGGGCGCCGTTGACCAGGCGCTCGAGCGATCCGAGCTCGGTGAACATCTCGACGTCGACCGCGTCGACGAGTCCGGAGTGGATTGCGAGACGGAGGAGCGACTCGTAGTCGCGGGGATCGATGTCGCGTGCCCCGCCCTCCGGCTTCGAGCGGAACGTGAACAGCACCGGGACGTCGTCAGGCAGCTCTTCGCGCACCGTCTCGAGGAGCTCGAGCACCTCGGTGTGGTGCTCGACGTCGTCGAAGTGGTCGACGCGCAGCTCGACGAGGTCGTAGTCGTCGCGGGCGAGCCCGCCCACGGTCATGCGCACCGCGTCGAGGCTCGCGCCGACGATCGGGACGATGATCTTGGGTGCGCCGGCGTCCAGCATCAAGCCTCGGAGGGACGCGGGGCGGAAGGTCTCGGTCACGAGTCGAGGCTACCGGCGGCCGATGGTGCAAGCCCCACGGACTCCCGCATGGCCTGCCTGATTCCCGTCTCGCCATCGATGGGTTCGTCCTGAGCCCGTCCCGTGAAGAGACGGATCTGCCCGATCGCCTGCTCCACGAGCATGTCGAGCCCGCTGACGGCGGTGGCGCCCGAGGCCCGCCAGGCCGAGGCGAGGGGGCTCGGCCAGGGGTCGTAGGCGACGTCGAGCAGGACGGCATCGGGCGACGACGGCGTCATCTCCGGAAGCGGAACCCCGCCGGGGAGAGTGCTGATGACGAAATCGTGGGGCCCGCTCGCGGGAGCGCTCGACAGCGAGTCGACGGCGAACGCGATGTCGAGGGCCGAGGCGACCGCCTCGAGTTCCTGCGCCTTGAAGGGATCGCGCAGGAACGCCGACACCGAGCGCGCCCCGAGCTCGTGCGCCGCTGTCAGTGCCGAGACGGCCGTCGCACCTCCGCCGAGGATCGCCACGCGCTCGTGCCGCCCCTCGTGCGCCTCCGAGATCGCGCGCGTGATGCCGTCGACGTCGGTGTTGTGCCCGGCCATCGTGCGGCCCGCCCCCGTGCCTGAGAAGACGACCGTGTTCGCGACACCCAGCTGTCGGACCAGCGGCGACGCCGAGTCGAGCATCGCCACGACCTCGCGCTTGAGCGGCATGGTCAGGCTGAGACCCAGCCAGGAGTCGTCGAGCGAGTTCAGGAGGTCAGGGAGCTCGCCCGACGCCACCTCGCGCCGTCCGTACTCGTGGTCGAGCCCGAGGAGGCGGTACGCCGTCGACTGCAGGGTGGGCGAGAGGGAGTGCTCGATGGGGGAGCCGAGGACGGCGAGACGCATGCGACAACCCTACTGAGCGGGTCGCCGAAGTCAGGGTCTCGGGTCACGACCTCAGGACGTCAGCGATCCGATCCAGGGCGAGCCGTGCCTCCGGGAGCCACGGTGCGCCCGGAAAGTCGTGGAAGCCGCCGCGCGTGATTCTCAGCTCGGCCTCGCCACCGGCGTCGCGGATGCCGCGAGTCAGGAGCTCTGCGTCGGCGAGGAACACGTCGCGGTCGCCCTGGTAGGTGTGCACGGGCGGAAGTCCTGAGAGGTCGCCGTAGAGGGGGCTGACGCGCGGGTCGCGCAGGTCGAGGCCCCCGGCCCAGAGTCGGCCGGCCTCCACCAGCCCGGCGGGGGCGAGCATGTGGTCGAGCGGGGCGAGTTCCTGCACCCGGGGATTCGACATGGTCACGTCGACCCAGGGGGAGATCAGGACGACGCCGCGCGCCGGAGGGAGTCCGGCGTCGCGTTGGGCCATGGCCTGGCCGAGCGCCAGGCCGGCCCCCGCGGAGTCGCCGCCGAGGAAGACGCGGTCGCCGTGGTCGTCGCGTGCCCGCTCGGCGACCTCGTTCAGGAACGGATAGGCGTCGACCGCGGTGAACTCCGGCGCGAGCCCGTAGAGGGGGACGCTCACGCTCACGCCGGAGCGGGCGATGAGCCCGGCCAGGATGCCCCAGTGCGGCCCGACGAGGGGGAAGACGTAGCAGCCGCCGTGCGTGTAGATGAGGTGCGCTCCCGACGGCTCCGAAAGGGGCGTGAGCGTCACGAGCCGGTGGCCCGCGACGAGCTCCTCGGTCACGGACGCGACCTTGCGGAGGCCTGCGGGGATCGGGGCGGCGGTGCCGCGGTTCTCGATCGCGCGGCGGAGCGTCTCGGCGTCGGCCGTGCTCCGCCCCCGCAGGACGAGAAGGCGGCGGGTGGCGCTCAGGAGAACCGACATGGGCCCGAGCCTAGCCAGATCGGGAGAAAGTAGTGGGTCGTAGTGACTTTAAGGGTTAGAGTCAGGTAGACATTAACTTCGAGGGCCGGCAAGGGGAGGCAACGTGAGCGATTCCACGCTGGCGAGCATGTCTCCTGCGCTCGCGGTCTCGACGGTGGTCTTCTCGCTGATGCCGTCCGACTCGACGGGGCGCATGGCTCTGCATATCCCGCTGGTGCGCCGGATCCGGGAGCCCTACCGCGGTCGTTGGGCCCTGCCGGGTGGCCCGCTCGCGCTCGACGAAGACCTGGCCGACGCGGCCCG
The DNA here is from genome assembly GCF_059420045.1 of Frondihabitans sp. GW821-FHT04F02. Classification (NCBI taxonomy): domain Bacteria; kingdom Bacillati; phylum Actinomycetota; class Actinomycetes; order Micrococcales; family Microbacteriaceae; genus Frondihabitans; species Frondihabitans sp. GW821-FHT04F02. Next base: position 453,134 of record NZ_JBWKSZ010000002.1, read on the forward strand.
TCGCCACCTCGTGACGACGACGGCGCTGTCGCCGACCTATCTAGAGCAGCTCTACGCGTTCGGCGCGCGAGGCCGGTCTCTGGCCGAGCGCGTGGTGTCGATCGTGTACTGGGCACTCGTGTCGCGGGCCAGCGCGGCCGACGATGCGACCACGGCGCTCGTGCAGAGCGACCCGAACGTGTGCTGGTTCGACGCGGACGACCTTCCTGAACTCGCCTTCGACCACCGGACGATCGTCGACTACGCCCTCTGGCGGCTCCGCACGAAGATGGAGTACAGCCGTATCGCCCACGCCTTCATCGGCGACACCTTCACGCTCGCCGGCCTGCGCGAGGTGCACGAGGCGGTGCTCGGACGCGAGCTCGACCCGGCCAACTTCCGCCGCATGGTCGAGTCGAGCGACTCCGTCGTGCCGACGGGGGAGTTCCTGACCGGCACCCCGCACCGGCCCCCGCGCCTCTATCGCTACAACCACGCAGTCGACCTCGTCGACCCCAATCCGCTCGGGCGCACCTGAGACCCGAGCGCCGGACCTCCTTCCTGACGCAGCGCACACCCCAGTCATCCGACTACCGAAGAAAGCCGCACCATGACCTCCGTCGACACCACGATCCGCCGCATCACCAACGGTGAGGCCCCCGGCGCCGTCTGCACCACCGACCTCCGCGAGGCGCCGTGGGCGTTCGACACGGGTGTGCCCTCGTACGGCCCCGGCTCGTCGATGTTCGACGCGATCCCGGCGCGCTCGCCGCTCCAGGGCGAGATACCGGCCGCGTACCGCGAGGCGTCGGCCGACGAGCTGCACCGCCGCATCCTCGCGGCGAAGGAGATCCTCGGCGACCGCGTCCTGATGCTCGGCCACTTCTATCAGCGAGACGAGGTCGTGCAGTACGCCGACTACGTGGGCGACTCGTTTCAGCTCGCGGTGAAGGCCAAGGCGTCGCCCAATGCCGAGGCGATCGTCTTCTGCGGCGTGCACTTCATGGCCGAGACCGCCGACCTCCTCTCGACGCCCGAGCAGGCGGTCATCCTGCCGAACCTCGCGGCTGGTTGCTCGATGGCCGACATGGCCGATATCGACAGCGTCGAGGCGGCCTGGGAGCAGCTCGAGGGCATCTACGGCGACATGACGGCCGTCGACGAATCAGGACGAGTTCCGGTCATCCCGGTCACCTACATGAACTCGGCCGCCGACCTCAAGGGCTTCTGCGGCCGTCACGGCGGGATCGTCTGCACCTCGTCGAACGCCGAGACCGTTCTCGAATGGGCTTTCGCCCGGGGCCGCCGCGTGCTGTTCTTCCCCGACCAGCACCTCGGCCGCAACACCGCCAAGGCCATGGGCATCCCGCTCGAGAGCATGCCCCTGTGGAACCCTCGCAAACCGCTCGGCGGGTCGACATCTCAGGAACTCGACGACGCGAAGGTGATCCTCTGGAACGGCTTCTGCTCTGTGCACAAGCGCTTCACCGTCGCCCAGATCGAGCAGGCCCGCGCCGAGCACCCCGACGTGCAGGTCATCGTGCACCCCGAGTGCCCGATGCCCGTCGTCGACGCCGCCGACTCGTACGGTTCGACCGACTTCATCGTGAAGGCCATCGAGGCGGCTCCCGCCGGTTCGACCTTCGCGATCGGCACCGAGATCAATCTGGTCCAGCGTCTGGCACAGCAGTACCCGCAGCACACGATCTTCTGCCTCGACTCGGTCGTCTGCCCATGCTCGACGATGTACCGAATCCACCCCGGCTACATCGCCTGGGCACTCGAGGCGCTGATCGGCACGGCCGACCGGCCCGCCGAGGTGCTCAACCGAATTCAGGTCTCTGACGACGTCGCCGAGCCCGCCCGAGTCGCGCTGGAGCGGATGCTCGCCGCCAAGCCGAACCACACGGTCTCGGTCTGACATGGCCGAACTCAGGAACATCGTCGTCGTCGGGTCGGGGCTCGGCGGTCTCACCGCGGCACTCCACGCCGACGCACTGGGTCACAGCGTGACGCTCCTGACCAAGGGCGCGCTCGACGAGAGCAACTCCCGCTATGCGCAGGGAGGAATCGCCGCGGCAGTCTTCGATGACGACACCGTCGAGCTGCACGTCGAGGACACCCTGGCCGCCGGTGCCGGACTGTCGGTCCTCGCCGCCGTCGAGGCTCTGTGCGGCGACGGTCCCCTTCGAATCGCCGACCTGGTCCGCTGGGGCGTTCGCTTCGACGGCGACGAATCAGGATTCTCCCGGGGTCTCGAGGCGGCGCACAGCCGCGCGCGCGTCCTCCACGCCGGCGGCGACGCGACCGGCAGGGCGATCGTCCTGGCCCTGATCGCGCGGCTTGCGGCATCGCGGGTACAGGTCGTCGAGCACGCATTCGTCACGGACCTCCTGATCACCGCCGACGGAGAACCTCGCGTAGCCGGGCTCATGGCTCGTGTCGGCGAGGGCACGGAGCCGCTGGAGATCCGCGCCGACGCGGTCGTGCTCGCCACGGGTGGCGCCGGGCAGCTCTTCGAGTTCACGACGAACCCGGCGGGCGCGACGGCCGACGGCCTGGCAGCCGCCTGGCGTGCCGGTGCGCGCGTCGACGACCTCGAGTTCTACCAGTTCCATCCCACGGCGCTGGCTGTGCCGGGCAGCTTCCTGATCTCGGAAGCCGTCCGAGGCGAGGGCGCCGTGCTCCTCGACGCCGCCGGCCGACGCTTCATGACCGGCGTGGATCGTCGCGCCGAGCTCGCCCCGCGCGACGTCGTGGCGCGTGGCATCGCCCGGCAGATGGCCCTGCAGGCAGGACTCCCCGTCCACCTGGACGCCACCGCTCTCGGCCGCGAGACGCTCGAGAAGCGCTTCCCGACCATCACGCGGGCGACGCGCGCCGCCGGACTCGACTGGGCCGCCGAGCCGATCCCGGTCACGCCCGCCGCGCACTACTTCATGGGCGGCATCTCGACCGATCTCGGCGGGCGTACGTCGCTCCCCGGCCTCTACGCGGTCGGCGAGGTGGCCTCGACCGGCGTTCACGGGGCCAACCGCCTCGCCTCGAACTCGCTGCTCGAGGCCGCGGTCTTCGGCTGGCGCGCGGTCGAGGCGATCACGGCCGACGAGATTCCGACGACGCAGGAACGCGAGGTGGAGGCACCCGGGCCCGCCCCGACCGGTGCGGAAGGCGGGGGTAGGCGCGAGTTCCTGCGCCCGGATCTTCAGGACCTCATGTGGTCGGCTGCCGGCGTCGAGCGGTCAGGAGAGACGATGCTCGCCGCCGCCGCGACCCTCGCGGGTGCCACAGCGCCGACCGATGATCCTGAGACGACGAACCTGCTCGACGTGGCCCGCCTCGTGCTGGCGGGAGCCCTCGCCCGCGAGGAGTCGCGCGGCGCCCACTACCGGGCCGACTTCCCCTTCCCATCCGACGAGTTCGCCCACGCCATCACGTGGACACGAGAGGTTCCCCAGCATGCTCACTGACGACGCGATCCTGCAGGTCGTCCGCGCCGCGCTCCGAGAGGACGCCCCCTGGGGCGATGTCACGAGCGATGCCCTCATTCCTGAGACGGCGACCGCGACGGCGGCCGTGGTGGCTCGCGAGCCCGGCGTCCTGAGCGGGACGCGCGTGCTCGCCGCGACTCTCAGCGAGGTCGACCCGCTCGCCGAGGTCGAGCTCCTAGCCGCCGACGGCGACGCCTTCGTGGCGGGCCAGACGCTCGCCGTGCTTCGCGGCTCGGCCCGCTCTCTGCTCCGGGCCGAGCGAGTCGCTCTCAACCTGACGCAGCGACTCTCCGGCATCGCCACTCTGACAGCTCAGTACGTCGCTCTCACCGAGGGCACCCGGGCCCAGATCGTGGACACCCGCAAGACGACACCGGGGCTCCGCGCCCTCGAGCGCGACGCCGTCGTCGCGGGTGGGGGTCGCAACCACCGCTTCTCGCTGTCGGACGCCGTGCTCGTGAAGGACAACCACCTGGCCGTCCTGATCGCGTCGGGGCTGACTGTCACCGAGGCCCTCCTCGCCATGAAGGGGAAGCTCTCGCACACGACCCACGTCGAGGTCGAGGTCGACCGCATCGACCAGATTGAGGCCGTGCTCGCGGCGGGCGTCGACACGATCATGCTCGACAACTTCTCGTCAGCCGACCTCGTCTCAGGAGTCGAGCTCGTGGCCGGACGAGCCCTCGTGGAGGCGAGCGGCGGGGTCGACCTGACCACCGTCGCCGCCATCGCGGCGTCCGGGGTCGACCTCATCTCGGTAGGCGCGCTCACCCACAGCGTGCGCGCGCTCGACCTCGGGCTCGACATCGACGTCGACGTTCCTGCCGGACGCACGCCCGCCGGGTTCGCCCGCGCTGACGCCTGACGGGACACCCGTGCTCTACCTCGACGCCGCCGCGACCTCGCCCGCCCGCCGCGAGGCCGTCGAGGCCATGTGGCCGTTCCTGACGAGCGACTTCGGCAATCCGTCAAGCCACCACACGGTCGGGGAGTCGGCGGCTCGGGCACTCGCGACAGCCCGCGCACAGATCGCGGACTGGCTCGGCTGCCGCCCGGGGGAGGTCGTCTTCACGGCGGGCGGCACCGAGGCCGACAATCTCGCGATCAAGGGGATCGCGCTCGGTTCGCCCCGTGGCAGGCACCTCGTGACGAGCCGCATCGAGCACGAGGCCGTGCTCGAGTCGGTGCTCTTCCTGGAGCGGCTGCTCGGGTTTCAGGTGTCGTACGTCGACCTGACCGACGACGGGCTCGTCACCCCGGCGGCGCTGGCACGAGTCCTGAGAAGCGATACGACGTTCGTCTCGATCGCTCACGCCAACAACGAGATCGGGACGGTGCAGCCCATTGCCGACCTGACCGCCGTGACGCGCGAGGCCGGCGTGCCCTTCCACACCGATGCCGTCCAGTCGGCAGGCTGGCTCGACACTCGCGTCGACGTGCTCGGCGTTCAGGCGCTGTCGATCTCAGGACACAAGCTCGGGGCGCCCAAGGGCGTCGGCGCGCTCTACGTCGCGGGCCGGGTGCCGCTCGAGCCGCTCGTCCACGGTGGCGGGCAGGAGCGCGGGCGGCGTTCCGGCACCGAGAACGTAGCGGGCGCGGTGGCGCTCGGCGTTGCCGTCGGGATCGCAGAGCAGGAAAGACGCGCTCGGGCGGACGCCGCCGCGGGCGTCCGCGACGCGTTCGTAGCAGAAGTCCTGACGCGCGTGTCCGGCGCCCGCCTGACCGGCCCCGCCGAGGCACGGCTGCCCGCCAACGCGTCGTTCGTCTTCCCGGGCACGAGCGGCGAGGCCGTCCTGCTGGAGCTGGAGCGCCGCGGCGTCGTGTCGTCGAGCGGCTCCGCCTGCGCCGCCGGAAGCGACGAGCCCTCGCACGTCCTCACGGCGCTCGGCATGGACGCCGACCTCGCGCAGACGTCGGTCCGGTTCACCTGGGGCGGCGGGCTCACAGCGCAGGAACTCGGGTCGGTCGCCGCCGACGTCGAGGCAGCCGTCGCCGCCGTGCGCGGAATCGCGGGCTAGTTCCTGCGCCCAGGAACACGGCAGGGTGGTCGCCCGAGGCGCGCCCGCCGCCGCCAGCACAGGAAAGCCGGCGCGGTCCTCCCGTCGAGGCCCGCGCCGGCGTCAGAGGCCGTGCGGTTTTCCTGAGCGCGCAGCCCGGGCCCGGGCCGCTACGCAGCCACCGGCTGTCCGGCCGGCGCGAGCCCCGCCTCGGCGCGCTCGGCGTCGGCGATCGAGGCGTCCATCGGGCGGCGGCGGACGAAGCGCTTCAGGACCACGTACACGACAGCCGTCACGACGGTTCCGGAGAGGATCGCGACGATCCACATGAGGAGGTTGCCGATCGCGAAGAACACGAAGATGCCACCGTGCGGCGCCTGAGAGGTCACGCCCGCGGCCATCGAGATCGCTCCGGTCAGGGCGCCGCCCACCATGCTGGCGGGGATGACGCGCAGCGGGTCCGCAGCGGCGAACGGGATCGCGCCCTCCGAGATGAACGATGCTCCGAGAAGCCACGCCGCCGCGCCGTTGTTGCGCTCGATCGGGGTGAAGCCCTTGCGGTAGAGCACGGTGGAGGCGAGCGCCATCGCGAGCGGCGGCACCATGCCAGCTCCCATGACGGCGGCCATGATCTCCCACGGGGCGGGGTTGGCGACCGAGCCCGCCGAGAGTCCGGCCACAGCGAACGCGTAGGCCACCTTGTTGACCGGGCCGCCGAGATCGAAGCACATCATCAGGCCGAGGATGATCCCGAGCACCACGACGCCCGAGCCGGACAGGCCGTTCAGGAAGTCGCCGAGCGCTTTCGTGAGGGCCGCGATCGGTCCGCCCAGGAAGAGGAGCAGGAGACCGGAGGCGAAGATCGAGGCGAACAGCGGGATGATCACGACGGGCATGAGACCGCGCACGAAGCGGGGCACGTTGAGCTTGCCGATGTAGTAGGCCGCGAAACCGGCGAGCAGACCGCCGACGAGGCCGCCGAGGAATCCGGCGTTCATGAACACCGCGATCGCGCCGGCGACGAAACCGGGGGCGATGCCGGGTCGGTCGGCGATCGCGTAGGCGATGTAGCCGGCGAGGGCTGCCACGAGGAATCCGAGCGATGCTCCGCCGATCTGGAAGGCCGCGGCGCCGAGGTAGTAGGCCAGGCCCTGCGGCGGGAGGTTCCAGAGCGTGTAGTTCTGGAGGGCGTAGGCGGCGTTGTTGACCGTGTGGCCCTCGGCCGTGAGCGCGATGCCGTACTTCGCCAGCAGGAAGCCGAGCGCGATGAGCAGGCCGCCTCCGGCGACGAACGGGATCATGTACGACACGCCCGTCAGGAGCCACGTCTTGAGCGCCGAGCCGAAGCCGCGGCGACCCTGGCTCATGGCTGGGCCTTCGGCCAGAGAACCTGAGACGCGGGCCGCGCTCGGGTTCTTCGCGGCTGCCAGCGCCTCGCGGACCATCGCGTCGGGCTCGTCGACACCGCGCTTCACGGGGCCCTGGACGAGCGGCTTTCCTGCGAATCGCGCGCGGTCGCGCACGTCCACGTCGACGGCGAAGATGACGGCGTCGGCCTCTCGGATGACGGCGGGGTCGAGCGGGACGACCTGGCCGGAGCCCTGCGTCTCGATCTGCAGCTCGGCGCCGAGCTTGGCGGCGGCCGCGACGAGGGCGTCGGCGGCCATGTAGGTGTGGGCGATGCCGGTGGGGCAGGCGGTGACGCCGACCAGCTTGATGGCGGGGGCCGTGCCCTTGGCGGCACCGGCGCCAGCACCCGCGGCAGCCCCGGCGCCGGCACTCGCGGCGGCCGGAGCGGCCGTCCCGGTCACGCCGCGGGCCGCGTCGACCTCGCCGCCGACCTCGGCGTCGACGATCGCGACGATGTCGGCGGGGGTCGCGGCAGCGCGAAGGGACGCTGTGAAGTCATCGCGGATGAGTGCACGGGCGAGCGTCGAGAGCACGGTCATGTGGTCGCCGTCGGCGCCTTCCGGCACCGCGATCATGAACACGATGTCGGCGTCGCCGTCCGGTGCGCCGAATGGCACGCGGCGGGCGAGACGGGTCATCGCGAGGGTCGGCTCCGTCACGGAGGCCGACCGGGCGTGGGGGATGGCGATGCCGCCGGGCACGCCGGTGCCGACGGAGGCTTCTCGGGCGATGGCGTCATCGGCGAGGGAGGACGCCGAGCCGGCGCGGCCGACGGAGGCGACACGGGCGGCGAGAGCGCGGATCACGTCGGACGACGTGCCTCCGAGGTCTTCGTCGAGGCCGACGAGGTCGGTGTTGATGAGGGTGGACATGGGCTGGAGCTCCTTTGCTGCTGCAGGTAGTCAGGTGGAACGAGAGGGGATCAGGCCTGAACGGCGCGCGCCTGAGACAACGGCACGACGTCGATGGCCTCGGGGTGGGTCTGCGCGAGGGTGGGGACGACGCTGCCGGGCAGCGACGCGGCCGCCGCTCCGGAGGCGACGGCCTGGGCGAGGCGGCGGGGCGCCGAGGCTCCGCTCGTCTCGGCCAGCAGGTAGCCCGAGAGCGACGAGTCGCCGGCCCCGACGGTCGAGAGCGCCTCGATGACGGGCGCCGCGGCGAACCAGGCGCCGTCGTCGTCGACGAGGATCGCGCCCGCGCTGCCGAGAGTCAGGAGGACTGCGCCGACACCGCGGGCTCGGAGCAGGTGCGCCCCGGCCACGGCCGCGTCGCGGTCGGTCTCGTAGACATCGGGATCGCCGCCGACGACCTCGGCGAGCTCCTCGGCGTTGGGCTTGACGAGGTCGACCGGGACTCCTGAGTCGAGGAGCTGGCGGAACGGCTCGCCCGACGAGTCGACCGCGATGCGCGGGGCCGAGTCGCCGTGCGCGACGCGGACGGCGTGGACGACGCCGGCGAGGAAGTCGGCGGGCAGCCCGGGGGGCAGAGATCCGGCGATGACCAGCCAGTCGGCGCTCACCGCGTGCTCGACGATCAGGTCGACCAGCGCGATCGCGTGGCCGCCGAGGTCGGGGCCGGGCTCGTTGATCTTCGTGGTGGTGCCGTCGGGCTCGGTGATCGTGACGTTCGACCGGAGGCGCGCGTCGATCGGCAGGTTGACGGTGGCCACGCCTCGTGAGCGGAGCGCGACGAGCACCGGATCGTCGAGCCCGCCGGGCAGGATGGCGACGGTGTCGGCACCTGAGGCCGCCAGAGCGCGCGAGACGTTGACGCCCTTGCCGCCCGGCTCGTCCGTGGTGCGCACCGAGCGCTGCACGGCGCCGCGGGCCAGCGGCGAGGTCAGCTCGATGGTGCGGTCGAGCGAGGGGTTCGGGGTGACAGTGATGATCATGCGACCAGGACCTCCACTTCGGCGTCGCGAAGCGCGCCGGCCAGGTCGGCGGGCGGCTCCACGTCGGTGATGACGGTGTCGAGCTCGTCGAGGCGGGCGAAGCGCGTGAGAGCCTCGGCGCCGTGCTTGGTGCCGTCGGCGACGGCCACGGCGCGGCGGGCTGCGCGCACGAAGGCGGTCTTGACGGCGGCCTCGAACTCGTCCGGGGTCGAGAGCCCGAACCCGGCGCTCAGGCCGTTGACGCCGATGAACGCGATGTCAGGACGGAGCCCGGCGATCTGGTCGACGGTGGTGCTCCCGACGGCGGCGCTGGTCAGGCCGCGCACCCGCCCGCCGAGCAGACGGAGGTCGATGTGCGGGCTGTGCTGCAGGAGCGCCGCGATCGGGACGGAGTTCGTGATGACGGTGAGCAGCACGCCATCCACGGCCGGGCGCCACGACGCGAGCTCCGCAGCCACCGCCGCGGTCGTGGTGCCCGCGTCGAGGGCGACCGACCCCACGAACGTCGAGGGGACGAGGCGAGCCGCGGCCCGCGCGATGGCCGTCTTGCCGGGCGTCTGCTGCTCCTGCCGCTCGGCGAGGCTGAGCTCGGTGACGCTCGAATGGCCCGCAGGAACTGCCCCGCCGTGCACCCGCTGCAGCCGACCGGCCTGCTCCAGCACGTCGAGGTCCCTGCGGATGGTCTCCGTCGTGACCTCGAACCGGTCGGCGAGGTCGGACACCACGACGCGGCCTTCGGCGCGCAGCAGCTCGGTGATCGAGTCGTGTCGCTCCAGTGCGTACATCCGGTGACCTCCGCGTCGCCTGCTCGTCGTGCCGTTGGTATCGCAGGCGTGATCTGCCTGCTTTTCAGGAGCTGCGTCCTGCGTTTCAGGAGACTGTATGCGCGTTTCGGGCACAAAGCAAGACGAACGCAGACAAACCCACAACCGTCGCGGACGCCTACGGTTGACGGATGACCACTGACCGCTTCGTGGGCCGCATCGCCGGCGTCGGCACCGAATCAGGAACCCGGCTCGTCGTCGGGCTCTGGAACACGTCGCCGCTGGGCTCCTTCGCCGACGTCATGGTCGAGACGGGGAGCGGCCACCGGGTCCTCCTCGCACCCCGCGAGGACGTCGCGCACTACATCTCGGCGACCTACGAGTTCGACGAGGTGCGCGTCCTGCCGGTCGAGTGGCGGAAGGTCGACGGCGGGATCCTGGTCGAGGCCGGCCCGGGCGTGCTCCGGCTGCGGCTCGGGATCGGCGGCATCTCGCCGCTCGGACGGCTCCTGAGGGCGGTTCCGCGGAGTGTGGCCACCCGCCCCGCGTGGCTGCGGCTCATCAACCCGGTGGCGAAGTTCCTGCTTCCCGGATCCGCGACCGCCGGCACCGCGGGCGGCGGCCGCCGCGAGTACTACGGCGTCACGCTGGCCCGGCGGGTCGCCAGTGTCGAGGCCGAGTTCGACGCGCAGGAACTCGGGGCCCTCGCGCCCCTGGACCCTCCCGTGCGCTTCGGCTTCGGCTCGGCACCGCGCGACCCGAGCCTCGTCGACGTCACGACCACGATCCGTTCCTGATCGCCGGCGGGTCCGACCGGGCCGAGCCGTGCGCGTGTCAGGAGATCTGCACCCTCACGCGCCGGGCGCGGCACCCAGCACGAACTCGAAGGTCCCGATCTCCTGAATTCCGCCCGACAGCGTCTGCCCCGGCGCGACCGGGCCCACGCCCGACGGCGTCCCCGTGAAGATCAGGTCGCCGGGCGCGAGCTCCCAGGCGCGGGACGCCGCCGCGATGACGTCGGCCACAGGCCAGATCTGGTCGGCGAGGTCGCCGTCCTGAGCGACGACTCCGTCGACGGCCAGCCAGATTCGCCCGGACGCCGCGTCGAGGGCGCCAGCAGTGAGGGCGCCAGCGTCGAGCGACACCCGCGGCATCAGCGATGCCCGCGGCACGAGGGGCGTCAGGGGAGCCGACGCGTCGAAGCCCTTCGCGACGTCCCAGGGGCGACGGGTGTCCTTCGCCTCCTGCTGGCGGTCGCGGCGCGTGAGGTCGACCCCGACCGCGTAGCCCCACACGTGCTCGAGTGCGTCGGCCGGGGCGATCGACGAACCGCCGACTCCGATCGCGACGACGAGCTCGACCTCGAACTCCAGACGGGACGTCAGAGTGGGGTAGGGCACTGTTCCTGAGGCGGGCACCACGGCGTCGCCCGGTTTGGCGAAGAAGAACGGCGGCTCGCGGTCGGGGTCGCTGCCCATCTCGCGCGCGTGCTCGGCGTAGTTGCGGCCCACGCAGAGGATGCGCCGGACGGGGAATCGCTCGTCGGATCCTGAGATCGCCACCGACGGCACGGGCGGAGGAGCAAAGGCGAAGCCCGCCATCAGAGTTCCCGGACCGGGGTGCCGGAGAGTACCGCGAGCACGTTCTCGACGGCCTGGCCGTAGAAGACGTCGTAGACCTCGCGTGTGACATAGCCGATGTGGGGGAGGAGCAGGACGTTCGACAGCTTGCGCAGGGGGTCCTTCAGAGGGAGCGGCTCGACGTCGTAGACATCGAGTGCGGCGCCGGCGAGGGTGTCGACCATGAGCGCCATCATCAGGGCCTCCGAGTCGACGATCGGGCCGCGGGACGTGTTGATCAGGAAGGCCGTCTCCTTCATGGTCGCGAGCTCCTCCGCGCCGATGATCCCTCGCGTGGCCTCGGTGAGCGGCACGTGGACGGAGAGGAAGTCGGAGCCCTCGAACAGCTCCTCGCGCGACACGGCGGCCACGCCGTGGGCGGCGGCGCGTTCCGGCGTCAACGAGGGGCTCCATGCGACGACGCGCATCCGGAAGGCGAGGGCGAGCTCTGCGACCCATCGCGCCTGCTTGCCGAGGCCGAGCAGTCCCAGCGTCCTGCCTTCGAGGCGCGTGCCGATGGTGTGCTGCCAGCCGTCGGCGTGGAGGGCGGCATCCTCCGCGACGATGTTGCGGGCGAGAGCGATCATCATGCCGATGACGAGCTCGGCCACCTCGCGACCGGACCCCTCCGTGCCGGTGACGACGACGCCGCGCGCCTTCGCGGCGGCGGTGTCGACGGAGGCGTTGGCCATGCCGGTCGTGACGAAGTGCCTGAGTTCGGGGAGCCGCTCGAAGACCTCGGAGGGGAAGGCGGTGCGCTCGCGCATGGCGACGACGACCTGACTGCCGGAGAGCCTCTCGACGAGCGCATCGACGTCGTCGATGTGCTCTGTCACGACGTCGATCTCGAAGTGCTCCCGCACCTCGCTCCAGTCGGCGGAATCGAGGGCGATCGACTGGTAGTCGTCGAGGATCGTGAGGATCGCGGGCATGGGATCAGGCTACAGGCGGCGCCCCCGCGGGCGGCGGGCGGCGAGTTCCTGCGCCCCCCACGATCAGAGCACTCGTCTCGGGGGACAAAGCAGACAGGTTCGTCTGTCACCCCAACGCGTATCTTGTCGCCCTCAGACGCATCAAATAGCGTGGAGGCAACCTGAGAAGCAGACCACCTACCCGGTCTGCTCCCGCCGGTGGCCTCGTTGTGCGCCGGAGAAGCGCGCGACTCGGACCCGACCCGACGACAGGACCCACCCGCCCATGCGGCACGCCCAGAACTCCCGTGTGCAGAACTCCCGTGTGCAGAGCACCCGTGTGCAGGACGGCCGCGCGCAGGACGGCCGCGCCCTTCTCGCGTGCGTGATCCTCGCTCACACGGATCCGCAGCACGTGCAGCGACTCGTGCGGGCACTCGATCCGTTCCCGGTCTTCCTCCACTGCGATCCGAGCACTCCTGACGACGCGTTCGCCGAGATGACCCGCGGGCTTCCTGAGCGAGCGGTCGTGATGCCCCGGATCAAGACCGGCTGGGCGCGCTGGGAGAACGTCGAGGCCGAGCTGCAGGGGTATCGCGCAGCTCTCGCGACGACCGACGCGACCCACGTGGCCGTGCTGACCGGCACCGACTACCCCCTGGCTTCGAGCGATGAGATCTCCGAGCTGCTCGGCGAGCACGCCGGTACGTCGTTCGCTCTGATCGACCCTCTGCCGCATCCGGAGTGGGGCCCCAGCGGCGGCTTCGACCGCCTGCGCTACCGGCACTGGGCCTGGCGCAAGCGCATGATCCGCCTGCCGATCCCGCGCCGACTGCCGCACGGCGTCACGTTCGCCGGCGGCTCTCAGCTCAAAGTCCTGTCGCGCGAGCACGCGCAGGCCGTGCTCGACGCCGTCGACGCGCATCCGGAGCTGGTCGGCTTCTGGAAGCGCAGCTGGGTCGCCGACGAGACGTTCGTTCCCTCCATCCTGATGACCGAGCGCTTCGTTCCCGACTGGGAGCAGAAGCACGTCCGCGCGACCCTCTGGTGGATCGGCTGGGACGGCACGCGCCGCAAGAGCCCGCCGTGGCTGACCCACGAGCACGCCGAGCGCGTGCTGTCGCGACGATCCGACGCCCAGCAGGAGCTCCCTCACTTCTTCGCCCGCAAGTTCTCCACCGCCGAGAGCACGCCCCTGCTCGACGCGCTCGACGCCGAGCACGTGCGCGCAGGAACTCCCGGCCGGTCCGCAGCCCCCGCAGCTCAGGACGGCACCCCGTGACCGCCGCCGCTGCCGACGTCTCCGTCGAGGGCCCGGCCGCCGCCGCGCCCGCCGACGGCGGATCGAGGCTCTTCGGTCGCGGACTCCTCTACGTCGTCGTCTGGTCGCTGCAGCTCGTCGTCTCGACGCTCATCTCGCCCGTCCTGACCCACCTGATGGGTCCGAGCGAGTTCGGCGCGCTGTCGAGCGCTCTCGCGATCTACCAGGTGCTCAGCGTCGCAGCACTCCTCGGCCTCGACGAGGCCCTCGTGCTCGAGCGCGCCGACGACGGCGACGGCAAGCGCCCCCGCGGCCTGGTCACGATCGGCGTCGTCATCTCGTTCGCCGTCACGGCCATCGCGCTCGCCACCATCCCTCTCTGGTCGGGCCCGCTCGGATTCGGCGACTTCCCGCTGCTCGTCGTCGCGGTCATCCTCTGGACGGCTCCGTCGGCCGCCGTCACCGTCATGCTGGCGCTCCTCGTCGCCGAGGACCGCTTGAAGCCGTTCACCGTCGTCAGCGTCATCTCGGCCATCGGCGGCTCGGTGGTCGGACTCGTGCTGATCCTGACCGTGCACAACGACGCCACCACCTACGCCTGGGGCGGCGTCATCTGCCAGTTCGTCGCCATGTTCCTGGGTCTCATTGTCGTGCGGCCGACCCTGCAGGGCTTCAGGCAGTGGGCGGTCACGCGCCGCGCCATCACGCTCGGCGTGCCGCTCGCCCTCGGCAGCCTCGCCTACTTCGTCCTGAACGCGGGCGACCGCATCATCATCCAGCGCGAGCTCGGCGCCACGGAGGTCGGCCGCTACCAGGTCGCCTACGTCATCGGCTCGGCCGTGATCCTGCTGCTGAACTTCACGAACGGCGCGTGGACGCCGCACTTCGCCGCGCTCAAGGACAAAGCGGCCCGCTACTCGCTCGCCATGAAGTCGCGCGACGAGCTGTACGGCATCCTCGTCCCGATCGTTCTCGGGGTGACCCTGATCGCGCCGCTGGCCCTCCGCATCCTCGCGCCGGCCTCGTTCCGCCCAGCGGGGCTGACCCTCGTCGTCCTGCTCGTCGCGCTCACCGCGTTCCCCGTGGCGGCGTCCGGGGCCTCCGGCCGCCTGCTCGTCGTCGGCCGCCGCGGCAAGACCGTCGGCATCATCACGGGAGTCGCCGCCGTCCTGAACATCGTGCTGAACCTGCTCCTCGTACCGGCGATGGGCATCTCCGGAGCGGCAGTCGCGACTCTGGCCTCGTACTCGCTCCTCGCCGTCCTGCAGGTCGTCTTCCTTCCTGATCGCGACCGCTGGCACGGCGCTCCGATCCGCCTCGTGATGCTGGTCGCGGCAGCGATCGCGGTCGCCGCCGTCTCGATCCTCTTTCCACAGACGCTCGCCTGGAACCTCGGCCGGGCCGTGCTCGCGGTCGCGTGCTTCCCCTGGTTCGTGGTCCGTCTGCAGGCGGCACGGCGAGGCGCATCCGATCCGGTTCCCGAGGAGGCGGTCACCGCGATTCCCGACGACGAGGTTCCCGACCACGCGGTTCCCGACAGGAGGAGCGGTCCTGTCGGAGGACGAGCGGCCGCCTCGACAGCTGCCCGTACCACCCCACCTGTCGCCGAACGCACCCCGGAAGGGGACGTGACGGCCGCCGCCCCGGCACTGGACACTGGGGAGGAGCCCCGCGAGGCCGATGGCGCCGACGACCTCGCGCGGCTCCTGGGATTCGACATCGACCCCGGCCGCGACACCGGCCGCGACCCCGACACCGGCCGCGACCCCGACACCGGCGTCCCACCAGAGGAAGGCGCGACATGACCAGCACCGAGCCCGTCGAGACCGTGGTCCCCGGTCCTCGCCGCGTCGTCTCCATCGACCTCGGCCGGTCGGTTCCCGATCTCGTCGCCGACTACCGCTACTCGACCGCCATGGTCGTCGGCTACCGCGGTGCGGTCCCCGTCGGGGCCGTCGACATCGAGCTCACCGACGACCCGGCCGACGCCTCGCGCGCCCTGGCCTCTCTCTACGCCCAGCAGATTCCCGACCGCGCCGCTGACGCCGTCGACGTGCCCGACGAGCGGCTGCCCAGCATCTCGGTCGTGGTCTCGACGGTCGTGGCGCGCCCCGACGATCTCGCCGTCCTCCTCGCAGCGTTCAGCCGCCTCGACTACCCCGACGTCGAGTTCATCGTCGTCGACAACCGAGTGACCCTTCCTGCCGACGACGCGCTCCCGGGCATCGTCTCCGGCCACGACTCCGTCCGCATCGTCCGCGAGTCGCGCCCCGGCGTCTCCGCGGGCCGCAACGCCGGGATCGAGGCCGCGCGCGGCGAGGTTGTCGCCTTCACCGACGACGACGTCCGCGTCGATGAGAACTGGCTCCGCGTGATCGGGCGGCGCTTCGCACGCGCCGACGGCATCGACGCCCTGACCGGGCTCATCCTGCCCGCCGAGCTGGAGACCCCGGCGCAGATCTGGTTCGAGGGCTACTACGGCGGGTTCGCCGGGGAGCGCACCTTCGTGCCGGTCGTGCTCGAGGCGGCGAAGGATGTTCCTGCGCCCGTCCGCGGTTCGAAGATCGCCGTCAGCGACCCGACGGGGGCCGAGATCAAGCGGCTGCCGGTCTACGGCGTGGGCGCGTACGGTGCTGGCGCGAACATGGCCTTCCGCCGCGCGGCGCTCCTTCGGGTGCGCGGGTTCGACTCCGCCCTGGGCACCGGCACACCGGCGCTCGGCGGTGAGGACCTCGCGACCATCGTGTCGATCCTCTGGACCGGCGGGCGCCTGGCCTTCGAGCCGCAGGCCGTCGTGCACCACCGCCACCGCCAGACGCTGCCCGAGCTCGAGAGGCAGCTGCACGGCTACGGGCTCGGCTTCACGGCGATGCTGACCTCGCTCGTGCTCGACGACCCGCGCCACCTCATCGGCCTCGGCTGGCAGGTGCCCTCGGCGGCCGGCCGCTTCGCCAAGCGGGCCGTCGGGCGCGTGCTGCACCGCGGTGCGGTCGCAGAGCAGACCGACGAGAATCAGGCGGCGCAGGATCCCGCGAACCTCTCGGGCGGCTACCCCCGATCGCTCGTCTCGACCGAGCTGCGGGGCTTCCCCGGGGGTCCGGGCGCGTACCTGAGGAGCCGACGCACCTGGCTGCGCATCGGCCGCGAGAACGTGGCCGAGGCCCGCGCGTGAGCACCGGCGTGGACGAGACTCAGACGGCCTCGGGGTTCGGCCCCGACCGCTTCGACCGGACGGTCCCGCCGCTCCGCATCGTGACGGCCACCGATGTGCTCGCGCCCGTGGGCGGCATCGAGGTCTGCGTCTACGAGGACACCACCGCGCTCGTCACCCGCGGGCACCACGTCGACCTCCTCTACACCCAGTCGGGCGTCCAGCGCGCCGACCTCGAGATCCTCGGCGTGCACCTGCGCGGTCCCGTGACGGTCCGCTTCGAGCCGAGCCGCGCGCTCCCGGGGCTCGCCTCGTTCGTGCGCTCCGCCTACCGCGTCGCGCGGCTCCGGCCCGACGTGCTCTGGCTGAACCGCTCCGAGAACATCATCTGGGCGCAGGTGGTCTCGCTCCTGGCGCGGGTTCCCCTGGTCGTGCACCTGCACCACGCCCCGAACTACCGCCTGCAGTCGCAGCTCATGACCGGCGTCGCCGAGTTCGTGGCCGTGTCCGAGTACATCAAGAGCGTGTGGGTGGCGCGCGGGATCCAGGCCGACCGCATCACGGTCGTGCACAACGCCGTCCCGCTCGACAGGTACCCCGTCGCCACCGAGGCCGAGCGGGTCGCCGCGCGTGCCGCGCTCGACCTGCCCGACGGCGTCCGCGTCGCGATGTACTTCGGGCGGATCTCGCGCGACAAGGGCGTGCTGACGATCCTGCAGGCCTGGAGGTCGCTCGACCTCGACCCGACCGAAGCCCGGCTGGTCTTCGTCGGCGACGCGGCCTCCGCCGACGACGAGATCGGCGAGCTGCTCCGGTCGTTCCCGGAGGGGTCGGTGGCGCACGTCCCCAATCAGGTCGACGTCGTGCCGATCCTGCACGCCGCCGATGTCGTGGTCGCCCCGTCGTGGGCGCCCGAGTCGTTCGGCCGCACGACCGTCGAGGCGATGTCCGCAGGAATTCCGGCCATCGCATCCGATCTCGGCGGCAGCGCCGAGGTGCTCGCCGACGGCATGGAGCGCCTGCTCGTGGTTCCCGGCGACGCCGCCGATCTCGCCGGGCGCCTGTCAGAGCTCCTGACCTGGCGCACGTCCGAGCCCGGCCTCGGCGCTGCCGTGCACGCGCATGTCGCGCGCCGGTTCCCCTACGAGCCGCACGTCGACCAGCTGTCCGACGTCCTTCTCGCGCACCGGTCGCATCGCCGCACCCGCACCTCCCGGGTGCCGCGGGGGAACCGCGCTGTGACGGCCCGATGACCACGGCCGACGCTCGTCCTGACGCGGTCGCCCGTCCACGACTCACGCTTCGCGCTGCCGAGATCGGCCTCGCTGTCTACGGACTGATCGCGGCGACCCTCGTCGTCGTCGACGCTCCTGGTCCGGTCCGGTCGATCGTGGTCCTGATCGCCGTGCTGATCCTTCCGGGCTGGACGGTCCTCCGCCGGTTCCCCACGATCGAGCCAGCCGCCCGGCTGGTCTTCACGGCGGTAGGAAGCATCGTCGTCCTGACGCTGCTGTCACTCGCGATGGTCTGGACTCAGGTCTGGCACGCGCGGGCGGCGACCGTGCTCGTGCTGGTCGTCGCGGCCGTCCTGATCGCGCGCCGCCCGGTCGGTGTCCGCGGCCCGTCGGCCGACCCCGTCGCGCGGGCGGCCGGCGGCTGGGCCCCCCGGGACCCGGTAGCCCGCATCTCGGCCCTCCCGTGGCTCGTGCTCGTGGTCGCCGCCGCCCTGTGGATCGTCGGGCTCACCCTGACGAACAGCACCGACCTCGGTCAGTTCGGCCTGCTCGTCGAGTTCCCCGTCTTCTGGTACGCCGCCGTCGTGATCGCTTTCGTCGTGGCACTCGTCGGGCTGTTCACTACGAAGCGCGCCCACGGGCTGCTGGCGTCGGCCCTCGCTCTGCTCATCGTGATCCTCTACGGCTCGGCGAACCTCGTCGAGAACGCCCCGCGCCTGCCGTGGGTCTACAAGCACATCGCCGTGACGAACTACATCGTCGCCAACGGCAGCGTCGATCCGTCGATCGACCTCTACAACCGCTGGCCCGGCTTCTTCTCGTTCAGCGCGACGGTGAGCTCCGCGCTCGGCATCCCCGACGCGACCCACTACGCGACCTGGGCCGAGGTCTTCTTCGCGCTGGTCGACGCCGTACTGGTGCTCGCCATCGCCCGCACGATCTCCCGGCACCGCCGCTGGGCCTGGACCTCCGTGATCGTCTTCACGGTGGGCAACTGGGTCGGTCAGAACTACTACTCGCCGCAGGCGTTCGCCTTCATGCTGTACCTGACGGCCGCGCTCGTCGCGGTGTCGGCGCTCGGCAGCGAGCCGCGCCGTCTGATGGTGTGGTTCGAGCGCCAGCTGGCCCGGCCCGCCGTCCGGCTCGGCCGCGCGATCAATACCGAAGTGCTCGGCGTCACGCGGTCGGGACGCGGCCGGATCCTCCCGATCGTGGCCGTCGTCGGCCTCCAGGGCGTCATCGTCGCGAGCCATCAGCTCACGCCCTACGTGGCGATCCTCGCGCTCGTTCCCCTCTTCGTGCTCGGCCACCTCCGCCCCCTCTGGGTCGCGATCGCGCTCGTGGCGCTCCCGGTCCTGTACCTGCTCCCGAACCTCCCGTACGTCAGCCAGCACTTCGGCCTGTTCTCGTCGTTCAACCCGGGCGCCAACATCTCGCAGGCATCGGTGTCGTCCGTCGGCGTCTCCGAGGCGGCGTCGCTCCAGAGCCACGGCGTCGTCCTGCTGACCGGATTCGCCGTCCTGCTCGCGCTCGCCGGCTTCACGCGACGCATCCTGAACGGCCACGTCCGCACGACGGTCGTCGTCGCGTGGCTGGCCATCGCCCCCGTCTTCACCCTGCTCGGCCAGTCCTACGGCGGGGAGGGCAAGTTCCGCATCTTCCTGTTCGGGCTGCCGTTCTACGCGATGGGCGTCTCGTGGCTGTTCTGGACCCGGGGCGGCTCCGAAGGCCGCCATCGCGTCCGTCGGGTCAGCGCCCTCGGTCTCATCAGCACGCTGTCCGCGCTGCTGGTCCTCTTCGTCGGCACCTACTTCCAGCCCGAGGCGAGCCTCCGAATCTCGGCGTCCGACGTCAGGGCGGCGCAGTGGCTCGACAAGCGGTTCGCGCCCTCCGACTACGAGCTCAGCGTCACCGACACGTTCCCCGTCCTGATCGGTCCGCACTATCCCGACTACCTCCTGAGGTACCTGCAGACGAACACCTTCGCCGACGTCCAGTCGGCCTCGCCGAAGAGGCTCTCCACGGCGAAGCTGCTCGAGAGCGCCTACCAGGAGCCGAAGACCGCGCGCACCTGGGTGGTGTTCTCGGACGACCAGGAGCACACCGCTGTCGTCGCCGGCGTCTTCGCCCGCGCGCAGCTCGACGAGATGGAGAGGGCCGTCGCCGCCTCGGGAACGCTGAGCTACGACCGCGATGGCGTCCGCATCTACGAGACGCACGCCTCGGCCCGGCCATGAACCGCATCCTCTTCCTGATCGGGCGACGCGTCCGCCGGGTCCGCGCCCGGATCCGAGCGGCGCAGGAACGCGCACGCCTCGCCCGAACCGTCGTCTCCCGGCCCGTCGGCCCCGTCGCACCCGAGCCCGCCGTCGACGGAACGCTCTTCGTGCTCGCCCACCAGGACGACGACCTCCTCTTCGCCTTCACCCGGCTCGCCGGCGAGCTCGCGGCGGGCCGCCCGGTCACGACCGTCTATCTGACGGCCGGCGACGACGACGACGACGAGTGGTACTGGCGCGCCCGCGAGGCCGGCGTCCGCGCCGCCTACTCGCACCTCGCCCGAACCGACGACCGCTGGATCGAGACGACCGAGGCGTTCTCCGACCAGCCGGCGACCCTCGCCCGGCTCGAGGCCCGGCCCGACGTGACGCTCGTCTTCATGCGGCTTCCCGACGGCGGCGTGGAGGGCTCCGGCGGCGAGAGGAGCGGCGGCCAGAGCCTCCGCAAGCTCTGGGAGGGGCGCATCGCCACGATCTCGACGGTGGACGGGACGGCGACCTACTCGCTGGCCAGCCTGCACGCCGTCCTCCGCGCCATCGCCGACCGGGTCGCCCCGGCCGCGGTCGTGACCCTCGACCACGAGGGCGACTTCGGCGACGGCGACCACAGCGATCACCACGTCGCCGGGTATCTCGCCGAGCGCCTCCACGAGGGGCTCGACGAGGGGCTCGACGACGGCCCGTCGCTCACCGGCTACCTCGGGTACCCGATCGCCGAGCGCCCCGCCAACCTGACCGCCGAGCAGATCGCCGCGAAGGAGGCGGCGTTCTTCCTGTACGCGCTGTCGGACTACAAGACCTGCGCGTCGATGGCGGCCTGCAGCGCGCGCCCCGAAGGGGCGTGGCTGGCACGGGAGTACACGGCGCGATAGGCGGGGTGGGAACACGCGGGCCCGTTCCTGCGTTCGCTCCTTCATGACTACAACCCTCTCGATCCTGGATCTCGCTCCCGTCTCTCCCGGGGAGACGATCGCGCAGAGCTTCGAGAACAGCGTGGCGCTGGCTCAGGCTGCCGAGGCGAACGGCTACGGCCGGGTCTGGTACGCCGAGCACCACAACATGGCGACGATCGCGTCGAGTGCGACGAGCGTCCTGATCGGGCACGTCGCGGGCAAGACCTCGACGATCCGGCTCGGCGCCGGCGGCATCATGCTGCCTAACCACGCGCCGCTCACCATCGCCGAGCAGTTCGGCACGCTCGCGACGCTCTACCCCGATCGCATCGACCTCGGGCTGGGGCGCGCGCCGGGCTCCGACCAGGTGACCATGCACGCCATGCGCCGCGACGCGATGAGCGCGGAGTCGTTCCCTCAGGACGTCCTCGAGCTGCAGGGCTACCTCCGCGGCGAGTCGCGCGTGCCCGGAGTCCAGGCGACTCCCGGTGCCGGCACCAACGTTCCCCTCTACATCCTCGGATCCTCGATGTTCGGCGCTCAGCTCGCCGCCGCCTACGGGCTTCCGTACGCGTTCGCGTCGCACTTCGCTCCCGACCTCCTGCACGACGCCGTCGAGTTCTACCGCCGCGAGTTCACCCCGTCGGCGCAGCTCGCCGAGCCGCACGTCCTCGCCGGCGTCAACGTCGTCGCTGCCGCCACCCACGAGGAGGCGCAGGCGCAGTTCGACGCCACCCGCCGCACCCGCGTCCGCGGCATGATCTCGCGCACGCCTTCGTCGCCCGAGTACACCGACGAGCAGATCGACATCTTCCTGACGACGCCGAACGGCCGCCAGATCGCCAACATGATGCGCTTCTCCGCCGTCGGAACCGCCGACGAGGTCCGCGACTACCTGACCGAGTTCGCCGCGGGGGCCCAGGCCGACGAGCTCATGATCGCCCACCAGTCGCCGCACATCGCCGAGCGCCTCGTCTCGGTCGAGCTGACGGCCGGCGCGATGCAGGTCGCGACCGTCTAGGGCGCAGGAACTGCGGCGCCGCCGCCGCGCGCAGTCGCCGCCGCACCGCGCATCACGCGCAGCCCGGCGGCGCCGTCACCTCAGGCCTGCAGCTGCGGCTCCTTCGACCACCCCAGCTCGGCCCCGATGGCGTGCACCGATTCGAGCAGGCGCGCGTTGAACTCCACGCCGAGCTGGTTCGGCACCGTCACGAGCACGGTGTCGGCGGCTGCGACGGCCGCGTCGTTCGCGAGCTCCTCGACGATCCGCTCGGGCTCGCCGATGTACGAGCGGCCGAAGCGCGCGAGGGTGTTCGCGTCGAGATGCCCGACCTGATCCTGACTGTCGGCCTGGGCGCGGAGCCCGAAGTAGTGCCGCGACTCGTCGTCGATCAGCGGCAGGATGCTCCGCGAGACCGAGACGCGCGGCTCGCGCTCCCAGCCGGCCCGCGCCCATGCGGCGCGGTACAGCTCGATCTGCTCGGCCTGCAGCTGGTCGAACGGCACCCCGGTGTCTTCCGTCAGGAGGGTCGAGCTCTGCAGGTTCAGGCCCTGCGCCGCCGTCCACTCGCCCGTGGCCCGGCTGCCGGCGCCCCACCAGATGCGGTCGCGGAGGCCTTCGGACTGCGGCAGGATCGGCAGGTAGCCGGTCGATCCGGTCATCTGCGGGTTGGCGGCGGCCGCTCCGGCGCCATCGATCGCCTGGAGGAAGACGTCGAGGTGATCGCGTGCGAGGTCGGCGTCGGTCTCGCCCTCCGAGGGGCGGTAGCCGAACGACTCGTAGCCGTTGAGCGCCGTCTCAGGTGATCCCCGGCTGACGCCGAGCTGCAGCCGGCCGTCCGAGATCAGGTCGGCCGCGGCCGCCTCCTCGGCCATGTACAGCGGGTTCTCGTACCGCATGTCGATGACGCCGGTGCCGATCTCGATGGTCGAGGTGCGGGCGCCGATGGCGGCGAGCAGCGGGAACGGCGACGCGAGCTGGCGTGCGAAGTGGTGCACGCGCACATACGCTCCGTCGATGCCGATCTCCTCCGCCGCGACGGCGAGCTCGATGGTCTGCTGCAGGACGTCCTTCGCGGTGCGGACGCGCGAGCCGGGGACGGCCTGGTAGTGCCCGAAAGACAGGAATCCGATGCGCTTCATGCTCGGTCCAACCTCGCGTCAGGGTGACGAATTCCCCATGCTCATGCAATTGCATCGACTTGCGTGCCGGTGCTCAGGCCGTGGTCCCGTCGCGTCGAATCGGGCGCAGGAACTCGGGTCGGTCACCCGCGCGCTTTCCGCGCGTCTCGCCGCCTACCCGACCTCGACCGCCTCGTACGCCCGCCACATGCTCGCGTAGCGTCCCTCCCGCTCCAGGAGCTCGTCGTGCGTGCCCACCTCGACGAGCCGCCCGCCCGAGAGCACGCCGATGCGGTCGGCGGCGCGCGCCGTCTGCAGGCGGTGCGCGATCACCACCGTGGTGCGGCCGCGGGCCACACGGTGCATCGCCCGGGTCACGCGCGCCTCGGTCAGGAGGTCGAGGTTCGACGTCGCCTCGTCGAGCAGGAGCACGACGGGGTCGACGAGCTCGGCGCGGGCGAGCGCGATCAGCTGCCGGTGTCCAGCCGAGAGGGAGCGGCCGCGCTCCGTGAGCCGGTGGTCGTAGCCGCCGGGCAGCTCCATCACGAACTCGTGCGCGCCGACGGCTCGGGCAGCGCGTTCGACGTCGTCCTGAGAGGCGTCGGTCCGGCCGTACGCGATGTTGTCTCGGACGGTCCCGGTGAACAGGAACGCCTCCTGCGGAACGTAGCCGAGCTGCGTCCGGAACTCCCGCAGGTCGAGCTCCCGGAGGTCGTGGCCGTCGATCGTGACCGCGCCCTGGTCGGGGTCGTAGAAGCGAGCGAGGAGCTTCATGACGGTGGACTTGCCGGCTCCCGTCTCGCCGACGAGCGCGATCGTCTCGCCGGCCGGGATATCGAGCTCGATGTCGTGCAGCGCCTCGGGCGCCTTCGGCACGATGCCCGCGTCGACGACGAGCGAGCGGGCGTCGGACGGCCCGCGACGGTCGCCGCCGGTCGGCATCGCGGAGAGCACCGGGTAGGAGAACCCCACCCCTTCCAGTCGCAGGCGACCGGCCAGGCGTCCAGGCCGGAGGGGCGTCGCCGCCTCCGGCGTCAGGGTCTCCAGCGCCATGAGGTCGCCGATGCGTGCCACCGAGACCCTCGTCTGCTGCCAGGCGTCGAAGACCTGAGACAGCTGCTGGATCGGGGAGAAGAACATGCCGATGTAGAGCAGGAAGGCGATGAGGTCGCCGGAGGTGAGCTTCCCGTCGGCGATCAGGGTGGCCCCGACGCCGAGCACGATCACGTCGGCGATTCCCGACAGGAACTGCACGAACGGGAAGTACAGGGCGACCAGCCGCTGTGCCGCGATCCGGGAGTCGACGAACCGACGGGCGAGGCGGGCGAAGTGCGCCATCGTGGCCGCCTCGTGCGTGAACGCCTGCGACTCGCGGACACCCGAGAGGCTCTCCTGGAAGTCGGCGTTCACGACGGCGATGCGCTCGCGCGCCACGTCGTAGAGGAGGGCCGCCCGGGCACGGAACACGACGGTGGCGACAGCCAGGGGCACGACCACGGTGAGCGTCAGGAGGCCGAGCTCGGCGTCGATCAGGACGAGCGCGACGCCCACGCCGACGAAGGTGACGATCGACACGAGCGCCGACAGCAGGCCGTTCTGGATCAGACCCTCGAACTGGTCGACGTCCGTCGTCATTCGCGTCATGACGCGCCCGGCCATCTCGCGCTCGTAGAAGTCGAGCGACAGCCGCTGCAGCTGCGCGAAGATCCTGATCCGCAGGCTGAGCATGATGCGCTGGGCCGCCCGGCCGGTCACGAGGGTCTCGGCCATGCCGTCGAACAGGTCGACGATCGTGACGAGCAGGAACGCCCCGGCCGCGGCGAACAGAACCAGCTCCGAGCCCTTCTGCACGCCGGAGTCGATGCCCGTCTTGACCAGGTACGGCCCGATCAAGCCGGCGATGGCGTCGATCACGACGAACACCAGGGCGAGCAAGAGGGGCTTCCGGAACTCGCGGAGCAGGGTGCGCAGCGAGAATCCGCGGTCCTGGCGGGTCTCGACGGCGAGGTCGACGGAGGGCGCGTCGCGCACCGGGCCGAGCGCCTCGACGCGGGCCAGGAGCTCGGGCGTCGCCGCGAAGAGCGCCGCCGCGCCGCGGGAGCCGCCGTGGCCGCCACCGGCACCCAGGCCGCCGCCGAGGCCGCCGCGAGGGACGGCCTGGGCCGACGGCGCGGACTGCGGTGTCGGGGCGGTCGCCGTCTCAGGGATTCCGGCCGCCAGAGCGTCTACGTCGCCGCTGGCCGCGGCTGCGGCGGCGCCGAACTCCTGATCCTCCGACTGCCCGGTGATGAGCGCCCGGTAGAGCGCGCTCGACTCCGCGAGCTCGGCGTGAGTGCCTTCGGCGGCGACCCGGCCGTGCTCGAGCACGACGATCCGGTCGGCGAGGTGGAGCGTCGACTCGCGGTGCGCGATCAGGAGGACCGTGCGCCCGGCGAGCTCGGCGCGAAGGCCGTCGTGGATGGCCTGCTCGGTCGAGGCGTCGATGGCGCTCGTCGCGTCGTCGAGGATCAGGA
Organism: Frondihabitans sp. GW821-FHT04F02; assembly: GCF_059420045.1. Classification (NCBI taxonomy): domain Bacteria; kingdom Bacillati; phylum Actinomycetota; class Actinomycetes; order Micrococcales; family Microbacteriaceae; genus Frondihabitans; species Frondihabitans sp. GW821-FHT04F02. The sequence goes on from NZ_JBWKSZ010000002.1 coordinate 478,649, forward strand.
TCCGGGGGTCGGCGAGGATCGCCCGGGCGAGGGCGATCCGCTGCCGCTGACCGCCCGACAGGCTGAGACCGCGTTCGCCGACGACCGTGTCGAACCCCTTCGGCAGGTCGTCGACGAACTCGAGTGCCTGGGCGGTGGCCGCGGCCTTCCTGATGTCGTCGTCGGCGGCGTCCGGCCGGCCGTAGGCGATGTTGGCCCGGATGGTGTCGGAGAACAGGAAGCTCTCTTCGAACACCATGCCGATCGACGACCGGAGCGACGCCAGGGTGACTCCTCGAAGGTCGTGTCCGTCGAGCGAGATCGAGCCGCGGTCGGGGTCGTGGAAGCGCGCGACGAGCGCGGCGACCGTCGACTTGCCGCTGCCGCTGGGGCCGACCAGCGCGACGCGCTCACCGGATCTGAGGTGCAGGTCGAGGCCATCGAGGGCCGGGTGGCCGGCGGCTCTGTCGTACGAGAAGGCGACGCCGTCGAAGCGCAGATCTCCTGAGACCGCGTCGAGCACCACGGCGTCCGGAGCGTCGCGGATTCCGGGCTCGCGGTCGATGAGCTGGAAGATGCGCTCGATGCCGACCTGCGCCTGCTGGCCGATCGCGAGGACGCCGGCGAGCTGGCGGGCCGGCGCCATGAGCGCGGCGATGTAGGAGGTGAAGGCGAGGAACGTGCCGATGGTGAGCTGACCCTCGATGGCGAGCCAGCCGCCGAGCGCGAGGATCGCGACCTGAGCCAGCGTCGGGATCGACTCGAGCAGCGGCTGGAACCGCGCCTGGATCCGCACCGACCGCATCTGGGCGCCGTACACGTCGGTGGCGACGCGCGACATCGTCTCGACCTCGCGGCGCTCGCGTCCGAACGCCTTGACGACGCGTACTCCGGCGACGTCCTCGTCGACGATCTGAGCGACCTCGCCCTCCTTCTGCTGGGCGTCCCAGGTGGCGGGGAGCACCTTGGCGCGCATCCGGTAGCCGATGATCACGAGCGCCGGAACCATCACGAGGCTGACGAGCGCCAGCAGCGGCGACAGGGTGAACATCACCACGAGCGACAGCACCATCAGGATCACGTTGCCGCTCATGATGGGCAGCATCATCAGGAGGCTCTGCACCAGGGACGAGTCGGAGTTCGCGCGGCTGACCAGCTGGCCGGTCGACATTCGGTCGAGAGACGACTGGTCCATCCGCTGCAGGTGGTCGTGCATGTCGGTCCGGAGGTCGTTCTGCACCTCGATGGCGACTCGCCCGCCCCGGTACCGACGCAGGTAGGTGAAGCCGAAGCTCGCGACGGCCAGGGCCACCATCAGGGCGAGCCAGGGGGCCAGCGGCGAGGTCCTCTCGACGATGACGCCGTCGACGATCTGCCGCGCGATGAGCGGCACGACGACCTGGCAGATGCTTCCGGCCAGCGACGCGACGAGCGAGATGATCAGGCTGGCGCGGTGTCGCAGCATGTAGCGCCAGAGGCGGCGGACCCAGCCCTCGGCAGAGGTGGTGGGCGATCCCGATTTCGAGGAGCTCTCGGTCGTGCCGGCGCTCACTGCGCGGCCGCGGTCTCGGCGCTGCGGCGCTCCTGAACAGTGCGCTCGACGGCGTCGTTCAGGGTGGCGAGGGCGGCGATCAGGGCGGCAGGATCGTCGGCGCGGCCGGCCACGAGCTCCAGCTGGCGCGCCATGCGTCCCTCCATCCTCTCGAACAGCTCAGAGCCCTGGTCGGTCAGCGCGAGCGACGTCGCGCGACCGTCGCCCTCCACGGCGTCACGCCGGATCAGCCCGCGCCGGTGCAGCGAGTCGACCGTCGCGCTGATCGCCGGCTTGCCGATCTCGAGCCGCTGGGCCAGGCGCGAGGCGCGCTCCTCGCCCGACGAGATCGTGGCGAGGACGCGGTAGTCGGCGAAGCTCAACCCGTCGGCGGCCCGCTCGACGATGCGCGACGCCCGCGCGAGGGCGCGGACGGCGCGCACGAGATCAGGAGTGGTCATGCGCTCACTCTACGCTCGATGGTTCGGGTGTCGAACTAGTTGGAGGGCCGCGATGAGGGGCGCAGGAACTCGGGACGGCGAGTTCCTGCGCCCGATCGGCCTGTGCGGAGGTCACACGACGAGCGCCACAGCCCGCGCGATCACCACGCCGATCAGCACGTACCCCGCGAACGACTCGACCGCCGTCAGCCACTTCGCCCGACGCGACACCGGCGTCGCGTCGGCCGTCATGAAGGCGACCGCCGTGCGGAACGACGTGCGCAGATAGTCGACGTACCAGGCCGACCAGGGAGTGGTGCCCCCCTGTTCGCGGAAGCGGAAATCAGGTCGCCGGCGATGGGGGAGCTCCGGGTGGAGGCGGGCCACGGGTCCGTCGCGGTCGATCTGCCAGTAGAGGAGCGAGAACGAGAGGACCATCGCGACCCAGACCTGGAGCGCGGCGACGAGGAGCCGTGGGGTGCCCTGGATGACGAGGCCGGCGACGGTCTCGCCGAGGGCGGCGAGGGTGGCGGCCGCGACGACGCCGTGCAGGCCGACCGAGAGATCGCGAGACCAGGGTTCCTGACGCGAGTATCGGAGCGGGTTCAGGACGACGAGGGGGACGCCCGCGAGGACGGCCAGCAGTGTCACAGCATGACGGATCGGCGCGGAATCGCCGGGAAGGGTCGCGTACAGCGCGAGCGCGACGAGAAAAGCCACGGCGGGCGGGATGCGGGGCTCCGCGGTCGTCCGTCGCTGATGGGGGCTCACGACGAGCCAGTGTAGGTGCGCGCCGCCGAGAGCTTCGGCGCCGCGCTCGCCGATCAGGCGACCGGCGCGAAGATCAGGCTGCCGTTGTGGCCGCCGAAGCCGAAGCTGTTCGACAGGACGGGACCCGGCGTCCAGGCGCGGGCCTCCGTCGGGATGTCGAGGTCGATCTCGGGATCGAGGTTCTCGAGGTTCGCCGTGGGAGGGATGGTCTCGGAGGCCATCGTGAGTGCGACCGCCACGGCCTCGACGGCACCGGCGGCGCCGAACGAGTGTCCGGTGACGCCCTTGATGCTGGTGACGACGGGGCGCGAGCCCTCGAACACGCGGGACACCGCCTCGCTCTCGGCCTTGTCGTTCAGGCCGGTCGACGTGCCGTGCGCGTTGATGTGGGTGATCTGCTCGGGGCTGAGCCCGGCGTCCTCCAGCGCGAGCCGCATGGTGCGCTCGGCGCCGGTGCCGCCTGGTGCTGGAGCTGTGACGTGGTAGGCGTCGGCGGTCGAGGCCGCCCCCTCGATCGTCATGTAGATGCGGGCGCCGCGCGCGACGGCATCGTCGTAGGGCTCGAGGATCAGCATGCCGGCCGCCTCGCTGGCGGCGAGGCCGTCGCGGTCGCGGTCGAACGGGCGGGCGACTCCGGTCTTCGACAGCGCGCGCATGTTGGCGAAGCCCGCGAGGCAGACGGGCGTCAGGCTCGAGTCCGTGCCGCCGGCGACGACGAGGTCGGCCGTGCCCTGGGCGATCATGCGGGCGCCGGCGGCGATGCCGTCGGTGCCGGCCGCGCAGGCCGTCGAGATCGTGGTCGCCACGCCCCGGAGGGCGTAGCGGATGCTGATGGCGCCCGCCGGGGCGTTCGGCATGACCATGGGCACGAGGTGCGGCGACACGAGGCGCTCGCCCTTGGCATCCAGCAGCAGGATCTGGTCGGCGAGCGTCTGGACTCCGCCCATGCCCGTGCCGAGCGACACGGCCGCCCGCTCGTGGTCGATGCCGTCGATCAGCTCGGCGGTGTCGGAGGTCGACGGGTTCGGAGCGTCCGGGTCGATCTTGAGGAGACCTGCGTCGCGCAGCGCCTCATCGGCGGCGACGACGGCCATGCGCGTCACGATGTCGGAGTTCTTGGCGTTCTTGTGGCTCATCAGGCGGCGCGCGTCGAGCGCCTCCTGGTCGACGCGGCGGACGGCGAGCGGCGCGACAGGCTCGAAGAGGCTCTTCCAGAAGGCGTCGACTCCGACGCCGTTCGGGGTGACCACGCCGATCCCGGTGACGGCGACGCGGCGGTTCTGCAGGGGCTTCATGCGAGTGGATCTCCTTGGCGAACGGTGCACGGCCTGGTCGGGCCGCCTCCTATTCAACACGGCGCCCGCCTCAGGACTTTCGTCGACTCGTCCAAGATTCGCGGGCCGGATTTGTACCCGGTCTGGCGGATTACCTGAATCCCGTGGAGAAAGGCGACGCCTATCGGGTGCAAGATCGATGCATGGACTTGTCTTCTGGAGGTACCCGCTGATGGTCGCGCCACTGCTCAAGGCGATCGGAGCGGTCGTCGTCGGCACGCCCCTCGCCATCACGCTCGGCCTCACGGCTCGGTCGCTCAAGAAGCAGGAGGACGCCGCCGTCCCGGTGGTCGCTCCGGGCGACTCGCCCCTCGTCGTGACCGTCTTCAGCAACTGGCTGGACGCCAAGACGCACGAGCACCTCTCGCCCACGTCGTTTAAGAAGGGCTACGCGGCGTACGACGTCCGTGTCGAGAACCGCACCGGCAGCAGCGTCAAGGGCGTGAACGTCGAGCTTCTCGATCTCGATGGCGACGTGCTCGGCACGGTGCGCCTCGGCGACGTCGAACAGCACGGTTACTCTGTCTTCGCCGCGAAGAAGGCGTGGAACCGCGCCCTCGAGCGCATCCGCGTGGCGGAGGAGGCGCCGAGGGCCGTCCTGACCTGGCGTACCCCCGAGGGCCGACGCCGGGCGATCCCGTCGCTGGTCATGCGCCGCGTGCTCGGGCCCACTCCGCGCGAGCTGCGTCGTGGACGCCGCGAGAAGTCGCCCGTCGTCAACCACGTGATGAGCTAGGCGACGCGACCTCCCTGAGAGGCGGAGCGATCTTCCCGACGGGCGACGCGACGTTTTGAGGGGCAGGCGGGTTGTCTCGCCCCGGTGGCGCGCCCTACTTCTTGCGCCCTACTTCTTGCGCGGGCTCGCCAGCCAGGTGAGGCTCACGATCAGGACGACCGCCGCCGCGACGAGCCACGGGGCCGAGACGCCGGTCGACAGCACGACGGCACCGCCGGCGACGAGGATCATCGCCGCGACGGCGGAGACGACGACGAGGGCGACACGGGGCGCGGGCCTGGGCGAATCGGACATCCCCCGAGTGTGGCGTCGCCCGAGGGACATCGAAAGACGGCATTCAGGGGGACATAGCGCGGTCCGAGCGCATCGGCCCACGCGGCGCGCGGGCTGTCGCCCGAGGGTGGGGCGCGAATTCGCCCGCGGGTGACCGCGGGCGCGGCGTGGTGCGGCACGGGCGTGGCGCGGCACGGCCCGCATCTCGCGGCGCGCGGATCAGGAAACGTGGGGCGGCGGCGCGGGGCAGCACGGCGTGTGCGGGCGCGGCGGTGCAGGATTCCTGAGCTGGCACCCGCCCCGGCGCGGGCCCCGCCGGCACGGCGCGAGCCCGCGCACGACACGCGCCTCGGCGGCGCGGCCACGGCAGAGGGCGCCGGCCCAGACGGACCGGCGCCCTCAGCGCGAACGCGGGGTCAGACGGTGGAGCGGGAGGCGGTCTCGAGTTCCTGCGCCCGGTCGTCGCCCTGCGCCCGGTCGTCGCCCTGGGCGGTCGCGGGGACGACGGCGATCGACCCTGTCGACAGGCCCTCGGCTGGCGACTGCTCGAGAGTCGTCGCGAGCGGCACCTCCTTCACGAAGAGCAGCAGCACGGCGGCCAGGAGCACGAGCGGCACCATGATCAGGAAGATCGGGGTGAGCGCGTCGTTGTAGGAGTCGATCACCGCGGTCTTGAGCGCGCTCGGCAGGTTCTTGACGAGCTCGGGGGTGAGGGAGTCGGTTCCGCCCGTGGCGCCCGCCGAGGAGGGCGGCAGGTTCTCGCTCAGGAGGCTGGTCAGGCGCGACACGAAGATGCTGCCGACCACCGCGGCGCCGAGCGAGGCGCCGATCTGGCGGAAGTAGTTGTTGGCGGCGGTGGCGGTCCCGACCTCGCGAAGCGGGAACGTATTCTGCACGACGAGCGTCAGGATCTGCATCGCAAGGCCCAGGCCGATGCCCATCAAGGCGAAGTAAAGGCACATGATCCACACCGCGGTCGAGGCGGTCATGGTGCTCATGAGGGCGAGGGCTCCGGCGACGATGACCATGCCGACGACGGGGAACCACTTGTAGCGGCCCGTCTTCGAGACGATCTGGCCGGCGGCGATCGACGTGATCAGAAGGCCCGCCATCATCGGGATCATCAGGAAGCCCGCCTGGGTGGCGTTCGAGCCGGTGACCATCTGGAGGTAGGTCGGGATGTAGGCGAGCGATCCGAACATCGCGATGCCGATGATCAGCGTCGCTGCGGTCGTGAAGACGAAGTTCGGAGCCCTGAAGAGGTGGATCGGCATGATCGGCTCGGCCGTCCTGCGCTCGACCATCACGAACGAGAATCCTGAGATCGCGAGGCCGGCGAACAGGCCGATGATCTGCGGGGAGTTCCAGTCGTACTGGTTGCCGCCCCAGGTCGTGACGAGCACGAGGCAGGTGGAGGCGATGGCGAGCAGAGCCATGCCGTAGGCGTCGATCCGGGGCTTGCCCTGGTCGGCGCGGCGCGGCAGCTTCAGGAAGAACACCGCGAGGGCGATCGACAGGATGCCGAGCGGCACGTTCATCCAGAACGCCCAGCGCCAGCCGATGCCGTCGGTGAAGAAACCGCCGAGGAGCGGGCCGGCGACGCTCGAGAAGGCGAAGACGCCGCCCATGATCCCCATGTACTTGCCGCGCTCGCGGGCGGGGACGACGTCGGCGATGATCGCCTGAGCGAGGATCATCAGACCGCCGCCGCCGAGGCCCTGAATAGCGCGCGCCACGATCAGCGACGGCATGGAGTCGGCGAGCCCGCCGAGCACGGACCCGCCGATGAAGATGCCGATCGCGACGATGAACAGGCTCTTGCGGCCGATGAGGTCGCCGAGCTTGCCGTAGACGGGCAGCACGATCGTCTCGGCGAGGATGAAGGCGGTCGTGACCCAGATCATCTGGTCGACGCCGTGGAGCTCGCCGACGATGGTCGGCAGGGCCGTCGAGAAGATGGTCTGGTCGAGCGATGCGAGCAGCATCGTGACCATGAGGCCGGCGAAGACGAGCAGGATCCCGCGCTTCGACGTGCCGGTGGCGCTCGTGGGCGCGGGGGCGACGGTGGTCATGTGATTCTTTCGATGAGAGAGCGGACGAGTTCGATGGCGCGCGTGCGGACGACGTCGGCGGGCTCGGGTGCCCCGTCGTCGATCCACTCGCGCACGGAGGTGCGGACGACGCCGCCGCAGAGGGAGAGCAGGGTCTCCGCCTCGGCGCGGCTCGGGGTCACGCCGGGGCGGTCGTGCTGGAGGATGCGCGTGACGGCGGCGACGAGATCGTCGACCATGCGCGTCATCTGCACCATGTGGCGCGAGAGCAGCTGGGGGTGCCGTCTCAGGAGCTCGACGCGCGACTCGTGCAGCGCGGCGCCCTCGATGGACGGGCGGATCAGCGAGAGCAGCAGCACGAGCGTGGACTCCAGCACATCGACGCCGTCCGTTGCGGCGATGTGCTCCGTCACCGACTCCCGAGTGAGCACGGCGTCGTGGATGCCGAGGACCGCGTCCTCCTTGGTGTCGAAGTAGTTGAAGAAGGTGCGCGACGAGACGTCGGCGCGAGCGCTGATCGAATCGACGGTCGCGTGCTCGAGCCCGTCTCTCAGGACGAGCTCGACGGCAGCCGCTTCGAGGCGGCGGCGGGTCTCTTCGCGCTTTCGATCGCGGAGACCCAGTTGTTCGGGAACCATGCGTCAATTCTTGCCACACGTGCAAAGTTACGCAACTGCAAACGTGCAGTGCTGAAAACATTCACAGCAGGGGCGCAGGAACTCGACTCCGCCGGGCCTGAACCCTCTCTCCGGCTCGCTGCGGATCGGGGCCACCTCGGGCTCGGCGGTCGTCGATCGGCCGACGGCCAGTTCCTGCGCCCGGAGCTACTCTCGGCGACTGGGGCGGGGCGCTCGAAAGGCGCCCCGCCGTCAGACGGGGCCTGCGGGGCGAAATGGCTTCCCGACCATCTCGCCCCCGGCCCTTACGGGGTGTGCACTCACGGCAGGACCCGAATCGATGCCGTTGTGCTCAGGGGATTCGGAGCCGTTCGAAGCGCGGTTGGGCGGACTCGGACCCCCCGTTCGAGGGCCAGTCCGTCAGTAGCCCGTGCCCGCGGGGTCGATGAAGTCGTTTGCCGAGTCGACGTCCAGCTCGCCGAGCCCCGTGACGGTGTCGTAGCCGACGCGCGTCTTGAGGCTGGAGTCGGTGTCGAGGGTGACCGCGTACGAGTACGCGGAGCTCGAGTAGGCCAGCACGGTGCTGCGCCCCCGCGGTGCCACGTCGGTGATGGCGGTCGACGACGCCTTCTTCAGAGCGTAGAGCGACGGGTTCGCGAATCCGACGCGGACGCCGGTCTGCTGCTGCACGATCGCCATCTGCGCGGCGGCGATGGGTGTCGCGAGCGACGTTCCGCCGACGACGCCGAAGCCGAACGAGCCGGTGGAGAGGGTGGTGTTGTTCGTGATGGGGCGGTAGCCGATCAGGAATCCGGTTAACGGGTCGGCCAGGGCGGCGATGTCGGGCACGGCGCGACGTCCTTTCGACACGAAGCCCTCCTGATACGACGGCGTGATGAAGATCGCCGAGAGGCCGCCGCCGGAGCCGCCGAAGAACTGCCTGCCCGGGAGCGTGTGCCTGTACGTCAGCTTGCCGCCCGACTTCGAGATCGGATCGAGGGTGTCGCCCCAGCCGACGGTGAAGAGGCGCCTGCTGGTCTTGGAGAGGCCGATCGCCGTGCCGCCGACTGCGGTGACCCACGGCGAGGAGGCCTGGAAGTCAGGAGAGATGGAGCCGAAGTTGGCCTTCTCGTCGCCGTCGTCGCCCGACGCGAAGTAGAGGCCGATGCCTTCGGCGGCGGCTTGCAGGTGGAGGTTGACGTCGCCCTGGACGGAGTCCGCCGAATCGGAGTCGGTGGGCTCGCCGACGCCCCCGTAGCTGTTGCTGACGATGGTCGCGAGGCCCTCGTCGAGGATCTTCGAGAGCGCGATGTCCATGGCGCCGCCGCAGTTCGATGCGCCGACGTAGAGGATCCTGGCTGCCGGCGCAACGGCGTGAACCGCCTGCACATCGAGGGTCTGCTCGTTCTGCCAGCCGCTCGGAAGGCCGCACGCGGCCTTGTCGGTGAAGGTCGATCTGGCTGCCGACAGATCGGTGTACTGGCCCTTGGCGAGCTGCGGTTCGCCGAGGTAGGCCGCGTAGGAGTTGACGTCCGACGTGATGGTGGGCGACGCGTACGCGCCGACGATCGCGACGGTCTGGCCGGCCCCGGATCTCGTCGTGGTGCCGTAGGCGGCGCGGATCTGACGAGGCGTGTAGCCGCAGTTCGCGGTGGCGACGCTCGTGGTGCCGTGGGTCGAGGGGTACCGCGCGTAGTTCTGCGTGATGTACGACGAGCACGGCGTGCTGACCGTCACCGACTTGGGCGTGGACGCGTTCAGGGCGGCCACCGACTTGGCGGTGCTGGTGCCGCGCGTGACGGCGGCGGGCTTTGCGAAGCGGCTCTGGTCGAGCGTGATTCCCGAGACGATTCGCGCGGCGGTGCCGGTGATCGACGGCGTCGACTGCGGAGCGATCCGAGTGACGCCGGCCACCGAGTAGGTTCCCATCCGGGTGTCGAACGCCTTGTTGAAGGCGGCGACCGAGCCGCGGAACACGATGTAGGAGCGGCTGGCCGGCGTGCCGGTGACGGTGATGCCCGTGTTGGCCTTCACCTGCGCGACGGCCTGGTCGAAGTCGGCCTGCGACGGCGAGTACGTGTCGATCCAGTCCTGGGGGGCGACGTACTGCCTGAACTGCGGGCTCGCCGGGTCGGACACCGCGCGCGCGACCGCCTCTGCGCCGGCGGCATCGCGCAGCTTCAAGTACATCTCGCCCTCGATGACGGTCGACGCCGAGGTGGAGCTGGTCAGGTTGGTCGTGGTGGCCCAGGTCGGGACGGCCGACGTGAAGGTCACGCGGGTGGCGGCGTCGGCGGAGCTCACGCTCGCCAGACTCAGCGCGACGATGGTCACCGCGGTCAGGGTGACCGCGACCGCGGTCTTCAGCGCCGTGTTGAAGTTCAGCGCCGTGTTGGAGTTCCGTGTCGTGTTCGCCATCGGTGCGCGTCCGTGCGCTTCTCGTTCCATCATGGATTCCTTCCCCGGTGATCGGGACGGGGCGACCCCCACGACGAAGCTACGTCCGCGGTGTGCCGCACCACAGTCCCCAGTAGGGGGAATGGTCCTGCGGTGCACGCGGCGAGACGCCGGACGAGGCGAGTCGTCACCTCCTCCGTCGGGATGAAAAGGGGGCGCGAGAGGCGTCCTCCGCCCCGTTCGCCCGTACCGTCGGAGCCATGCAGACCACCAATCCCGTCTTCGGACTGACGACGCTCCGAGTCCTGCGCGTCCTCCGACATGCGGCGGCCCCGGCCGCCGGCGCCGTCTACCTGGTCCTCTGGATCGTCGCCGAGTCCGGCCGCTGGCCGCTCGGGCCGAACATCCTGATGTTCTCGCTCTACGCGATCGCCATCGGGCTGGCGGCGCGGCTGCCGCGCATCGCGCTGGGGCTCGTCCTGGTCGTCGGGCTCTGCCAGGCGCTCGGCCTTCTCCAGCCTCCGGACTCGACGACGTGGCCGGCGTCGGCAGCCGCGGCCTACGCGGTCCTTCTCGTCGCGGCCTTCGCCCCGCTCCGGGTCCGCTGGCTGGCCCTGCCGACGGTCGTCGTCTCAGGTCTCCTGTTCGCGTTCGCCGCCGCCGTCCCGACCGCCCGCTGGCCGTACAAATGGGGGTCGTGGACCGACTCCGGCCAGTCGCCGCGTGCGGATGCTCTGACTCTCGCCCTAGCCGCGATCTCGCTCGGCGTCATCGCCTGGGCGATCGGGTTCGGCATCTCGTGGGTCATCGCGCGCGTCCGGACCGACGTCGAATGGTCAGGCAGCGAGCTCGAGCGCGTGGACGTCGAGCTGCGCCTCTCGGAGGATCGCGCGCGCGTCTCGCGCGACGTGCACGACTCGCTGGCGCATTCGCTCGCCGTGATCGTGTCTCAGGCGCAGGGCGCTGCGGCCCTCAGCCCCCGCCGGCCGGAGGTCGCCACCGAGGCGCTCGGCACCGTGACCGAGGTGGCGCGGGCCGCCCTGGTCGACGTCCGCAACCTCGTCGAGCGCATCCAGGGCGAGGGTGACGTGATCCTGCCGCGGCTCGGCGTCGACGACATCCCCGAGCTGGTCGACCAGATGCGCCAGGTGGGCATGCGCATCGACCTGCAGGAGAGCGGCGCGAGCGACGGCGTCGCCCTCACCTCCGCGCAGGAGGTCGCGGTCTATCGGATCGTGCAGGAGAGCCTCACCAACGCGCTCAAGCACGCGGGGTCGTCGGCGCGCGTCGTCGTCGTGCTCGACCGCACCGAGAACGGCCTCGGTCTCGAGGTCCTCTCGGAGGGGGAGGCTGCGCTCGTGGAGCCCTCGCCCACCGGCATCGGCATCGCCGGCATGAAGGAGCGCGCCCGGCTCTCGGGCGGATGGCTCCGCGCAGGTCCTGCGGCGCCGGCCGACGAGTCAGGAACCCTGCGCTTCGCGGTCACGGCGTTCGTGCCGACGGTGCGATCCCTCGCGCGGGGGCACCAGAATGCCTGAGTCCGCAGTGACGCCAGCCGCTGACAAGACGGCCGCAGCCAGCACGGCCGCAGCCGACACGGCCGCAGCCAGCCCGGCCGGGGCGACCCGCGCCGCCGTACCCGTCCGCGTCGCCGTGGTCGACGACCAGCGCCTGTTCTCGTCGGGCATGGCCATGCTGCTCGAGGCCCAGCCCGACCTGGTCTGCGTGGGGGCCGCGCTCGACGGGCAGGCCGCGCTCGAGCTGGTCGAGCGCGAGGCGCCGGACTTGGTGCTGATGGACCTCAGGATGCCGGTCATGTCGGGGCTCGACGCCACCAGGCGGATCCTGCGCCAGGCTCCCCTGGACGGATCGCCTCGCGTGATCGCCCTCACGACCATCAGGAAGGACGAAGCCGTCTACGCTGCGCTCGCAGCGGGCGCGTACACCTTTCTGACCAAAGACGCCGAGCCCGACGTCGTGCTCGGCACCATCCGGGCCGCTGCCGCCGGAGCGCCCGCGCCGACGGAGGAGGAGGCGATTCGGCTGGTGCAGGAACTCGCAGCCGCCGGCGTCGTCCCCCAGCGGGGCGACGACGCGCTCGCCGGACTCACCGCCCGCGAGCGCGAGACGTTCCTGCTGGTGGCGCGCGGCCTGAGCAACGCCGAGATCGCCCGCGACCAGTACGTCACGGAGGCCACGGTGAAGTCGCACGTGCGCGCGGTGCTGTCGAAGCTCGGGTTGCGGGGGCGGATTCAGGTGGTCGTCTTCGCGTACGAGCACGGGCTGGTGGGGGAGCGGCGCTGAGCGAAGCGGCGCTGCGGGGAGCGCCACTGCAGGGAGCGGCGCCGCGGGGCGGATCTCCTGCATCGACGACGAACGGCGCCCACCCCGAGGGGTGGGCGCCGTTCGTGGCAGGAGCCGACTAGGCCGCGAAGGCCAGGTGGCCGAGCTGCACCTCGTGCGCCTGGAGGATGGTGCGGCTGGGCTCGTCGCGCCAGGCGCGGCCCGGAACGACCCAGCCCTCGGCGCCGGTGGCCTGGACGTGGGCGCCCGGGGCGACCTCGGAGCCGAGGTCGGCGAGCGGAAGGCGGACGAGGAACTCGCGGGAGCTGTCGTCGACGACGACGAACTCCACGAGGTTGTCGTGGGTGAGGGCGGGCGCCGTGGTGACGGTGCCGCCGATGCGGATGAGGTTGAGTGTCTGTGTCATGGTGCGGTCTTTCGATGCGTGGTGGCGACGCTCTGACGTTCAGGGCTCTGCTCTCTTCGAGCAGCGGCCCCCAGGCGGGTGGATCGCGGTGAACGATCGGCCTGGGAAGGCAGGTGTGTCGCACACGCCGAGTGTCGGCGTGCTGGTGTCAGCCTGTGAAGTCTGACGGGATGGACTCGGTGGAATGTGCCCCGGGAGGAGCAGTACGAGTCGGTGCGGGTGCGAGTCGAGTAGATGGTTCGTCTCAGAACACCATCGACCAAGTTACCAGGCTCGTTAGGTGTCGTCAAACCTGGAATGACACCAGTGCGAGGGGTGTTCGATGGATCCATGACCGATTCAGCAGTCCCCACGATTACCTTGAACGACGGCCGCACGATCCCGCAGCTCGGTTTCGGCGTCTTCCAGATCGAGCCCGCCGACACGAAGGCCGCCACTCTGAAGGCGCTCGAGGTCGGCTACCGCCACATCGACACCGCCGAGATGTACGGCAACGAGAAAGAGGTCGGCGAGGCGATCGCCGAGTCCGGCATCGACCGCGACGAGATCTTCGTGACGTCGAAGCTCAACAACGGCTTCCACGACCACGACGACGCCCTCACTGCGTTCGACGGCACGCTCGAGGCTCTCGGCCTCGACCACATCGACCTGTTCCTGATCCACTGGCCCCTCCCCGGCGTCGGCGACTTCGTCGAGACCTGGAAGGCCCTCGAAGAGATCTACGCCTCGGGCCGCTCGCGCTCCATCGGCGTCTCGAACTTCCAGGAGCACCACCTCCGTCGCCTCGCCAACGAGACCACGGTCACCCCGGCCGTGAACCAGATCGAGGTGCACCCGTACCTGACGCAGGAGCCCCTCCGTGCCTTCGGCGCTGAGCACGGCATCGCGACCGAGGCCTGGTCGCCCATCGCACAGGGCCTCGTGCTCGACGACCCGACGATCGTCCGCATCGCCGAGAACGTCGGCAAGTCGCCCGCTCAGGTCACGCTCCGCTGGCACATCCAGCGTGGCGACATCATCTTCCCGAAGTCGGTGACCGAGTCGCGCGTGAAGGAGAACTTCGACATCTTCGACTTCGAGCTCTCCGACATCGACATGACCGACATCTCAATGCGCAACAAGGACGAGCGCACCGGCCCGAACCCCGACGAGTTCAACTACGTGCCGGCCTGATCCAGCTCGCCGGTCCCTCTGAGGTGACCAGTGCGGGGCGCAGGAACTCGGGTTCCTGCGCCCCGCCGCCGTCTCAGGACGCCGCCGGAGGTGCGAGCAGCGCGACCGCCGCGTCGAACGCCTCGGTCATGTCCATGGTCCGGTCGTGCATCCACTGCAGCTGGAGGCCGTCGCTGAGGGCGATCAAGAGCCGCGCGGCGACGGTGGGGTCGATGTCGGTGCGCGCCGTTCCTGCGCCCTGCCGCTGGCGGATGGCCTCGCCGACGCGGGTCTCGAGATCTTTGTAGCGCTCGCCGATGTAGGCGTGGCCGGGGTGCTCGAGCGACTCGCTCTCGACGACGAGCCGCGAGTAGAGCTCGACGAGTCCGGGCACCTCGTGGTTGTGCCGGACCGCGCCGCTCAGGAGCTCGACCACGTCGCCGTCGGTCGGGGTGAAGTCGGCCGAATCGGCCGCGTCGCGCTCGCGGAGCACCTCGGCGAGGAGGCCTTCGCGCGAGTCGAAGTAGTGGAGGACGCCGGCTTTGGTCAGGCCGACCGCGTCGGCGATCTCCTGGAGCGAGGAGTTGCGGTAGCCGCGCTCGCTGATCACGCGAAGGGCGGCGGCGAGGATCTCGCGCCGGCGCGCATCGCCTTTGGCGTAGCGGCGGGGTGGAGCGTCGTTGGTCACGGGATCACCCTAGCCGCACAGTACTTACCTACCGTCGGTCGGTTTCAGAGGTATGGTCGACGGGAGGTCCGTCATTCAGGAAGTGAGTCACACATGTACGACAGCGCCGAAGAGACCGCGCGTCTCGAACAACTGGCAGCGAAGCTGACCCTCCAGGAGAAGGTCCAGCTGCTGACCGGTCGCGACTTCTGGAACACCTGGCCCATCGAGAAGATCGGCCTGCGCCGCATCCTCGTGTCGGACGGCCCCTCGGGCGTCCGCGGCGAGGTCTGGGACGAACGGTCGCCGTCGCTGAACCTGCCGTCGGCGACTGCGCTGTCGTCGTCGTGGGACCGCGACATCGCCGCCCGCTACGGTGCCGCCTCGGCCGTCGAGGCTCGCCGCAAGGGCGTCGACGTCGTGCTCGGACCAACCATCAACCTGCATCGCTCGCCCCTGGGCGGTCGCCACTTCGAGGCGTTCTCGGAAGACCCGGTCCTGACGGCCGAGCTCGCCGCCGCCTACGTCGAGGGCGTCCAGGCGAACGGCGTCGGCGCGACGCCCAAGCACTACATCGCCAACGACTACGAGTCGGAGCGCTTCACGGCCTCGACCGAGGTCTCGGAGCGTGCCCTGCGCGAGCTCTACCTGCTCGCCTTCGAGAAGAGCATCACGGAGGCGCACGCCTGGCTCGTCATGTCGTCGTACAACTCGATCAACGGCACCACGGCAACCGAGAGCGAACTGCTCGAGACGCCGCTCAACTCGGAGTGGGGCTTCGACGGCGTCGTGATCAGCGACTGGACCGCCGTCCGCACGGTCGAGAGCGCGAAGGCGTCGCAGGACCTCGTCATGCCCGGGCCCGACGGCCCGTGGGGCGCGGCGCTGGTCGCCGCCGTCGAGGCCGGCGAGGTGTCGGAGGAGGCGATCGATCGCAAGGTGATCCGGATCCTGCGCCTGGCCGCCCGCGTCGGCGCGCTCGAGGGCTTCGCCCCCGTGCAGGCCGCGCCCGTCTCGGCCGAGGACGGCATCGCGTTCGCCCGTACGGCCGAGGCCGCGGGCAGCGTGCTGCTGACCAACGACGGGACCCTCCCGCTGGCCGCCGCCGATCTGAGGAAGGTCGCGGTCATCGGGCACAACGGCCTGCAGGCCCGCACCCAGGGCGGCGGCAGTGCGACCGTCCTCCCCGAGAGGATCGTCACGCCGCTCGAGGGCCTGACCGCCGCGCTCCCCGACGCCGAGGTCACCTACTCGATCGGCGCCGTCGTGCAGGAGGGCATCGCCGAGCTCCCGCTCGAGGAGATCGTCAACCCGTCGACGTCCGAGCCCGGCATGCTGGTGCGCTTCCTCGACGAGGACGGCACGGAGATGTTCCGCGAGGACCGCCGCGCCACCGCGCTCGTCTACTTCGGCGGCGACGCCCCGATCGACACCTCGCACCGCATGGAGCTGTCGACGACGTGGACCCCGACCCGCTCGGGCCAGGTGCTGTTCGGCTTCGCGGCGGTCGGCCACGGCCGCATCCTTGTCGGCGGCGAGCTCGTGCACGAGGAGACCTCGCAGGAGACCGGCGGCATGGACCTCGGCGCGAGCCTCCTGGCCCCGCCGTCGATCGTCACGCCGCTCACCGTCGCGGCAGGAGAGCCCGTCGATCTGACGGTCGAGTTCGACATGAAGACCCGAGACGCCTCGATGGCCGGTGTCTTCGGCATCACTGCGGGCCTCGAGGCCGACAACTCCGACCCCGAGGCGCTCATTGCGGAGGCGGTCGCCGCGGCGGCGGACGCCGACGTCGCGATCGTCGTCGTGGGCACGAACTCGCGCGTCGAGTCGGAGGGCTTCGACCGCAAGGACCTCGACCTGCCCGGTCGTCAGGACGACCTCGTGCGCGCCGTCCTCGCCGCGAACCCGAACACGGTCGTCGTCGTCAACTCCGGCTCGCCGGTCGTCATGCCCTGGCACGACGACGTCAAGGCCCTCCTGCTGACCTACTTCGGCGGCCAGGAGTACGGCAACGCCCTCGCCGATCTGCTGTTCGGCGCTGCGGAGCCCGGCGGGCGCCTCCCCACCACGTGGCCGGAGACCCTGAGCGACGTGCCCGTGCTCGACGTCACGCCCAAGGACGGCCTCGTCGCCTACGACGAGGGAATCCACATCGGCTACAGGGCGTGGCTGCGGGCCGGACGCATCCCGGCGTTCGAGTTCGGGCACGGGCTCGGCTACACGACGTGGAACCTCGACGGGCTCACGGCGACCGCGGCGGCCGACGGCGGATTCACGGTCTCGGTCGACGTCGCGAACACGGGTGCGCGCGAGGGCAAGCAGGTCGTGCAGGCCTACCTCTCTCGCAGCGAGTCCGCCGTCGAGCGCCCCGCACGGTGGCTGGCCGGGTTCGCGCCGGTCGTGGTCGCGGCGGGGGAGACCCAGACGGTGGTCATCGACGTTCCTGCGCGCGCGTTCGCCCACTGGGATGCCGGCTGGCAGCACGAGGCCGGTGCGTTCCAGCTTCACGTCGGCACCTCGGTCACTCAGACCCCGCTCGAGGCGGATGTCGAGCTCGCCTCGGATGGCGCTCTCGTCTGACGTCCTCAGGCCTGAACCCGGTGCGCGCCGTGAGGCGGGCACCGGGTTCTCCTGAACCGCTGGTGAATGTCGGCGGGTGAGGGAATACTGACCGAACCACCACGTTCGACCCTTCATGCGGCCAGCGCCCCGCAGTCACCCTCGGCGCCCATCACGATCACTGGATTCACTCTTGACGACCGACACTCGCTCCACGCCGCTCGCCGGCGCCGCCACCGCTTCGACTCCTGCCCACGATCCGGCAGCCCTCTCGAAAGACGACGCGGCCCGCAACCGCGTGGTCATCGGGCTCCTCATCGTCTCGGCCTTCGTGGTCATCCTGAACGAGACGATCATGAGCGTCGCCCTGCCGACGCTCATCATCGACCTGAAGGTCTCCGCCGCCACCGCCCAGTGGCTGACCACCGGCTTCCTGCTGACGATGGCCGTGGTCATCCCGATCACGGGCTTCCTGCTGCAGCGGCTGCACACCCGTCAGGTGTTCCTGATGGCGATGACGCTCTTCAGCGTCGGCACGCTGATCGCCGCGATCGCTCCGGGGTTCTCGATCCTGCTGATCGCCCGCGTGGTCCAGGCCTGCGGAACCGCGATCATGCTCCCGCTGCTCATGACGACCGCCATGACGCTGGTGCCGCCGGCCGCTCGCGGCCGAACGATGGGCAACATCTCGATCGTCATCTCGGTCGCGCCCGCGATCGGCCCGACGATCTCGGGCATCATCCTGAGCGCGCTGAGCTGGCGCTTCATGTTCATCATCGTCCTGCCGATCGCCATCGCCGCGCTGATCCTCGGCGCCGTCAAGATGAAGAACGTCACCGAGCCTCGCAAGGTGCCGCTCGACGTGCTCTCGGTGATCCTGTCGGCGTTCGCCTTCGCCGGTCTGCTGTACGGCCTGTCGGGTGTCGGCGAGGCCGCGGCCGGCTCAGCCCAGCCGGTGCCGCCGCTCGTGCCGGTCGCCGTGGGCGTCGTCGCTCTCGCCCTCTTCATCCTGCGTCAGACGCGCCTCGCGCGCGGCGGCTCCCCGCTGCTCGACCTGCGCACCTTCCTGACGAAGAACTTCTCGATCTCGATCGCCATGATCGCCGTCTCGAGCATCGCGCTCTTCGGCACCCTGATCATCCTGCCGATCTACATGCAGACCGTGCTGCACCTCCCGACGCTCGAGACCGGCCTGCTGCTGCTTCCCGGCGGCATCGTCATGGGCGTGCTGTCGCCGGTCGTCGGCCGCCTGTTCGACAGGTTCGGCCCGACGGCGCTGCTCATCACGGGCTCCGTCCTCGTGAGCGGAGCGCTGTGGACCATGGCGCTGGCCCTCAACGCCGACACCCCGGTCTACATGATCCCGGTCGTCCATGTGATCCTGAGCATCGGCCTCGCGATGACCTTCACCCCGCTGTTCACGTCGTCGCTCGGCTCGTTGAAGCCCGAGCTGTACTCGCACGGCAGCGCGATCCTGAACACCGTCCAGCAGGTGATGGCGGGCGTCGGCACGGCGCTGTTCGTCACCCTACTCTCCACCGGCATCGCGTCGGGACTCTCCGACGGGGCGAACGAGGTCGACGCGACCGCGGCGGGCGTGCAGATGGCGTTCTTCGCCGGCGCCATCGTCTCGCTGCTGTCCATCGCGGCGGCGTTCTTCGTGCGCAAGCCGCCGGTGGTCGAGGGCGCGCCGGTGCCGATGGCGCACTGAGCCGCCGGCGATCTCGCTCGGCCCCGCCGAATCGGCACACTCCCTCCGTCGCGACGGCGGGGGTGAGCCGAATCGGCGGGGCCGAGCTGTTTCTGCCCGCCGGCGTGACCGACAGACCGACCCGGCGGGGCCGACCGCGCCCTAGGCTTTGAGGATGCCGGAAGAACGCCTGGGAACGATGACCGAGGACTACGTCAAGGTCATCTTCAAGTCGCACGAGTGGTCGAACGAGGGCCTCACCACGAACGACCTCGCCGCCGTTCTCGGCGTCGCCCCCTCCAGCGTCTCGGGCAACCTCAAGAAGCTCGCGCGCGAGGGCTTCCTCGACTACGAGCCGTACGGCCGGGCGACCCTCACCCGGTCGGGTCGACAGCTCGCCGTCCAGGTCGTGCGACGTCACCGCCTGATCGAGACGTACCTGGTAGAGCACTTCGGCTACGGCTGGGACGAAGTGCACGACGAGGCCGAGGTTCTCGAGCACGCGATCTCCGACCGGCTGCTGGCGAAGATCGACGCGGAGCTCGGCTTTCCCGACCACGACCCGCACGGCGATCCCATCCCCGCGGCGGACGGCACCGTGACGCACCCCGAGGGCATTCGACTGCAGGAACTCCCTGACGGCTCCGAGGGCACGGTCGTCCGGGTCAGCGACCACGACCCCGCCCTGCTCCGCTACCTCGACACTCTGGCGGTCGCGGTGGGCACGCGCGTCCGCGTCGTCGAGCGGCACGATTTCGCCGGGAGCCTCGCCGTCGCGGTCGGCGACGGCAACGCGGTCGAGCTCGCGAACGTCGCCGCCGGCGCCATCTGGGTGGCTGTCTGAGGGCTGGCCGGAGTTCCTGCGCGCGTGCCCTCGAGCAACTCAGGCATTCTGGCGCGTCGGCGCCGCGCGGCCCCCTTGCCCGGGCCGCACCGGTGCGATTCGCCTGACGGGCGCACCGGGCACCCCCGCGAAACCACGATCGGGACTCCGCACCAACGGATCTCATGGTGCGGAGTCCCGATCGTGGGCCGGAACGCGAGGGGCGGCGCTCTGAGGGGCCGCGCTAGCGGCTGCCCGCGCCTTCCAGTTCGCGCTCGGCGGGGCCCTCCGCAAGGGCGGCCGACGTGCGGAACGGCGCCGTGATCGTCGGAAGGATGTCGCGTCGGTGGATCCAGAGGGCGACGATCGCGACGACGATGTGCACGGCGCTCAGGACGTATCGACCGGTCTCGTCGGTCACGAAGAACTGCACGGCGAACAGGGCGACCAGCGCGATCGCGGCCCAGCGGTGGAAGCGCAGCGCGACGATGATCGCGACGCCCATCACAGTCTGCGACGCGGTCAGGACGAACTCCTCGATCTGGCGTCCGTCGAGGGGGAGCGCCGTACCGCCGCCGCCGAGCGCGTGGGCGATGGGGAGGGATCCGACGAGCAGGGTCCACTGGTTGATCTTCGAGGCGATGAGCGTTCCGATGGCGGCTGCGCCCTGGCCTCGCAGCGCGAACAGGACGGCCACGATGAACTCCGGAGCCTCGGTCGCGAGCGGCGCGAGCCACTGAACGAGGAAGTAGCTGTCGATGCCGAGGCTCGACCCTGATTGCACGAGCGCATCGGCGAAGGGCTCTGCGCTGGACAGGATGATGGCCGCCGAGACGACGAACATGCCGACGAACACGACCTTGCGCCGCGGGGCGGGCAGGTTCGCGATGTGCGCGGCTGTGCCGACGAAGTCCTCCTCGCCGTCGTCGGCGGCCCGGCCGGCCTTCCAGAGGTATGCGCCGAAGATCAGGATCAGGATGACGCCGAACCAGAGGGCGATCTCGCCGCTCGCAGGGATGACGAAGGCGAGGACCGCGACGATGGCGAGGACGCCCACGTCGAGGCGCGACGAGCCGGGCAGGTCGAGGTACTTCGGCACGACAGTGCCTGAGGCGCGGCGGGAGGCTGCGGCACGGCGGGCGGCGAAGAGAGCGACGAAGACGACGAGCGGCCAGCCGAAGCCGAGCAGCAGGCGGTTCGAGCCGGTCATGTTCGCGGCGGCGAACTGCTCGTAGGCGGGGTCGGATCCTGAGCGGAATGCGTAGTACAGGTCGACGGCGTATTCGGGCAGGACGGCGATCAGCGCGAGGATCGCGATGGCGAGCGCGCCCGAGATGTCTTTCTGGGCGGCCTCGGCGGCCCAGGCGAGCATGAACGACGCGGCGACGACGGCGCCGCCGAAGACGAGGAGGTCGACGACGGGGTGGGGCGCGAACCCGGTCACCCGGAAGACGATGGCGGGGGAGGCGATGAGGAGACACGGGACGATTCGCCTGATCAGGGGTGCGGGCACGGCGGCTCTCTCGGTCACTCGCGACCGGGCCGGTTGCCCGTCGCAGAGACCACCGTGTCACAGTGATTTTCGGGGCGAAACCTTTTCGGAATGCCGAAATTCACATCACGTGTTGCCGATTATGACCCTACGTCACGGGCAACGGGAATAGCGTTGGCGGGTGCGGACTTATGCGTTCGTATCCAATTCGTTTCTTGAAGGAGAAAACATGTCCGACACCTCGATCCTCGTCCTCGTGGGAAGCCTCCGTGCCGCCAGTACCAACCGCCAGCTCGCCGAAGCTGCCGCGCAGGTCGCACCCGAGGGCGTCACGCTGACGATCCACGAGGGCCTGGGCCACATCCCGTTCTACAACGAGGACATCGACGTCGACGGCGCCGTGCCCGAGGGTGCCGCCAAGCTCCGCGCCGCCATCGGCGCCTCGGACGCCGTGCTCGTCGTCACGCCCGAGCACAACGGAACCATCCCCGCGAGCCTGAAGAACGCCATCGACTGGGCCTCGCGCCCCTTCGGCGAGTCGACTCTCGTCGGCAAGCCCCTCGCCGTCATCGGCTCCGCGTTCGGCCAGTTCGGCGGCGTCTGGGCTCAGGACGAGACCCGCAAGGCCTTCGGCATCACCGGCGCCAAGGTGCTCGAGGATGTCAAGCTCGCGATCCCCGGCTCGGTCGTCCGCTTCGCGGAGACGCACCCGAAGGACGACGCCGAGGTCGTCGGCCAGCTGAGCGAGGTCGTCGACAAGCTCGTCTCGGCCACCACCGAGGTCGCCGCCGCGTAACGCAGCCCTCCTGAACGGCGACGCGCCAGTCGCCGTCTCGCAACACCGATGCGCCTGTCCGGCAACGCTGAGCAGGCGCATCGGCCTGTCATAGGAGGCGCATAGCGCCCGGAGCGATCCTCAGAGTCCACTCGACCTGAGAAGGACTCCCCATGACCGCACACGCCGGACCTATCGCCGGGCACGCCGCCCCGCGGGACCGCACGCTCGCAGCCCGGGCGCTCCTCGGCAGGAAGGCCGACCCCGTCTGGGTGCGGCCGAGCCTCTGGGCGCTCCTGATCGCGACCGCCCTCCTGTACATCGTCGGGCTCTCCGAGAGCGGAACCGCCAACAGCTTCTACGCCGCCGCGGTGCAGGCCGGCTCGAAGAGCTGGAAGGCGCTGTTCTTCGGGTCGCTCGACTCGTCGAACTTCATCACCGTCGACAAGCCGCCGGCCTCGCTCTGGGTGATGGGCATCTCGGCCCGGATCTTCGGCTTCAGCTCGTGGAGCCTCCTCGTGCCGCAGGCGCTCGAGGGCGTGGCCAGCGTCGCCCTCGTGTTCGCGATCGTGCGTCGGAGCCTCGCGACCCTCGGTCCGCGCCTGTCCGCGGCGGGGGCCCTCGTGGGCGGACTCGCACTCGCGTGCACGCCGGCCGCGGCGCTGATGTTCCGCTTCGACAACCCGGACGCCCTGCTGGTGCTCCTGATGACGCTCGCGGCCTACTTGGTCGTGCGCGCCCTGCCCCGGGCGAGCTGGAAGTGGCTGGCGGCGGCCGGACTCGTGCTCGGCTTCGCCTTCCTGACGAAGATGCTCCAGGGCCTGCTCGTGGCTCCTGCGTTTGCCGCCGTGTACCTGATGGCAGCGCCCACCCTCCTGCGGAAGCGCCTTCTCCACGTGCTCGGCGCCCTGGTCGGCGTCGTCGTCGGCGCCGGCTGGTGGGTCGCGATCGTCGCGCTCTGGCCGGCCGACTCGCGCCCCTACATCGGCGGCTCGACGAACAACTCCGTTCTGGAGCTCGCCTTCGGCTACAACGGCCTCGGCCGTTTCTTCGGCTCGGGATCAGGAAACGGGGGCGGCGGTGGCACCGGCGGCACGGCCGGCGGCTCCTTCGGCGGATCGACCGGCCTGAATCGGCTGTTCTCGAGCGAGATGGGCCTTGAGATCTCGTGGCTGCTCCCGGCGGCCCTGCTGCTTCTGGTGCTCGGCATCGTGGTCGCCGGGCGGCGCCCGCGCCTCGACCCGGTCCGGGCCGGCCTGGTGCTCTGGGGTGCCTGGCTCGTCGTGACCGGCCTCGTCTTCAGCTTCACCAGCGGCACGATCCACCCGTACTACACGGTCGCCCTGGCCCCGGCGATCGCGGGCCTGGTCGGCATCGGCGGCGCCTTGCTTTGGCGGATGCGCACCACGTGGGTCGGCCGACTCGGCCTCGCTGTCGCGGTCGCAGGAACGGGCGCGTGGTCGTTCCACCTGCTGTCCGAGAACGCCACCTGGCTGCCCTGGCTCAAGTGGGTGGTGCTCGCGGGTGCTGTCGTGTCAGGAATCGCGCTCGTCGTCGGGTCGATCGCGGCCTGGCACCGCGTGACCGTCGCAGCCGTCCTGACGGGAACGCTCTTCGCCCTCGGCGGGTCGGGCGCCTACGCCCTGGCGACGGCGTCGGTCGGCCACACCGGCTCGATCCCGAGCGTCGGATCGTCGTCCACCACCTCCGGCTTCGGCGGTGGCGGAGGTGGCGGCGGCACCGGCGGCGGGATGGGCGGCGGCACGGGCGGCGGCACCCCGCCGAACGGCGGTGCGAGCGGCGGCGAGGCCCCGTCGGGCGGCTTCGGCGGCACGCCCCCGGGCGGCAGCGGCAGCACCGGCGGCGAGGCCAGCGGCGGCAGCGGCACGACAGACGGCAGCGGCAGCGAGAGCGGCACGAGTGACGGCACCGGCGACAGCGGCACCGCCGACTCGGGAACCTCGACGCAGGGGGTCGGCAGTTCCGGCGCCGCGTCGTCGACAGCGCTCGACACGCTCCTGAAGAAGAGCACGGCGCGCTGGGCGGCGGCGATCGACAACGATCAGTCCGCGGCGACGCTCGAGCTGTCGAGCGGCCAGGCGGTCATGGCGATCGGCGGCTGGTCGGACGACCCGACGCCCACCCTCGCCGAGTTCGAGGCGTACGTGAAGTCCGGCGCCATCGGCTACTACGTCTCGGGCGGCGGCGGCATGGGCGGCGGCACGGGCTCGTCGTCGTCGGCGTCGAAGATCGCGGCCTGGGTCGCGGCCAACTACACGGCGAAGACCGTGGGCGGCTACACCGTCTACGACCTCTCCAGCTGAACCCGTCACCAGCGCAGGAACTCCGCGCGGCCGAGGCGCCCGCCACCGGGTGGCGCGCTCCGGCCGGGCGGAGTTCCTGCGTCCGTGCCGCTCTCCGGGGTCAGGCGGCGACGACCTGCTCCTCTTCGCGCACGGCGACCCGCTCGTCGGCCAGGCGGGTGCGGCGCCGGCTCGCCAGGTGCGTGACCAGCGTCAGCGCGAGGCCCACAGCGGCCCAGATGCCGAGGCGCAGGACGTCCCAGCCGAACGACTGTCCTGAGAAGTACTGAAGGGTCTGGACGGCGTCGAGCCAGGCGGCGCCGTTCCAGAAGCCGTGGAGGGCGGCGAAGAAGCCGGGCATGAGCTGCACCGCGAAGATGCCGCCCGACGACGTGAAGTTGAACATGACGAAAAGCATGGTGAGCGCGGCCGTCGTCCAGTGGCGGAGCACCGGGTGCAGGCCGACGCCGATCAGGACGATCGCCGCCGAATAGAGCCAGCCGAGCAGCCAGGTGGCCCAGACGAAGTGGCCGAGGACGCCGAAGATAGGGCCTGCGACGGTGACCGCGATGCCTGAGATGACGGCCGACATGACGCCGGCCGTGACGAGCGACCACCGGATGCCCAGGCGCGAGGCGAAGGCGGCGACGGCCGCGGCGGTGGCGTACGAGCCGACGCTGAGCCCCACGAGCAGGAAGAACAGCCCCTGGCCCGTGGAGTCGTGCTGGGCGGCGGGGACCACGTCGTCGACCGTGAACGGGAGCTTCTGCTCGTAGGCGATGGGCAGGAACACCTTCTGCGTCACCTCGGCGGTGGTCTCGGAGGCGGCGGACGAGATGAGGAGAGTCGCGGAGTCGGCCTTCGCCTCGTAGGCGGCCGTGATGGTGCGGTCGGTGATCAGGCGTCGGGCCTCCTGATCGGACGCCACGGTCCGCACGGCGAGCTGGCCGTCCGCGCCGTCGCTGAGCGTCTGCGCGAAGACCTTGGTCTCGGCGCTGGTGCCGACGACGGCGACGGGGAGGTCGTGCGGGGTGGGCTGGTGGAACGCGCCCAGGTACGCGAGCGTCATGCCCGCGCCGAGGAAGAGCGGTACCAGGATCGCCACGCCGAACGCCTTGAAGACGGCCACGGGCGTGCCGAAGAACAGGCGGGGCCCGGGGCGGGCCGGCCTCGGCGCCTCCGGGAGGCGGTGGGAGTGGGGGTGGCCCGGGCGGAGGGCGACCTCCCGGAGGGCGTGGGTCGGTGTGGACACGGGGTCCTTTCTGCAGCGGAGGGGTGCGCCGTCGAGCGGCGAAGTCATAATGTTGCATAGTGCAACACAGGTGTACAGTACACCCGATCGTTAAACTCGTGGGCGTGAGTACCCGACGCGAGGATCGAATGCAGGCCGTCTACACGCAGCTGCAGACCATCTCGCGCCGTGCCTCCGCTCGCAGCCGCCGCACCGCCGAGCCGCTCACTCTCGTGCAGCACACGCTTCTCAACTTCATCGACGGGACTCCCGAGTGCCGCGCGATCGACATCGCCGGCGCCATGCGGCTGAACCGCTCGACCGTCTCACGCCAGGTCGGCGACCTCCAGGCGATCGGCCTGATCGAGGTGGGTGCCGTGACCGCGGAGCAGACGTCGCGCGGGCAGGTCCTGACGCTGTCGAAGCGGGGCCGCGAACTGCTCGACCGATCGATCCGCGCCAACCACGACGAGCTCGAGCGGCGCTTGTCCGAATGGAGCGACGACGAGATCGACGACCTCGCGGCGGGCCTCGAGCGGTTCAACGCCGACGAGGAGCGCTCGCCGTCCTGAACGCCGCTCTGCGGCAATCTCGGTACTCTCGTTCGGATGCGAAGCGCGGTCGAGCAGAGGCGGGTGGTGCGGTGACAACCTCCCTCGACTTCCGGATCTCCGGGCTCCTCCGCCTGGTCGCGGCCGCCGTCGCCGTCGCTGCTCTGATCGCCAACTTCCAGTACGTCCTCGGGTTCTCTACGTTCGCGACCCTCAACTACTTCAGCTACTTCACGCAGCAGAGCGCCATGGCGAACGTCGCGGTGCTCGCCGTCTCCGGAGTCCTGACCTTCCGCGGCCGCCTGGATCCGCGCTGGTTCGCCGTCGTCCACGCGATCGTCACGACCTACGTGATCGTCTCGGGGATCGTGTTCGGCGTGATCGTCACGCAGTCGGCGGCCCACCACTACTCGCTGGCGTTCCCGACGTCGAGCCAGGTGCTGCACTTCTGGCTCTCAGGCTACGTGCTGCTCGACTGGGTGCTGGCGCCCGGCCGCACGCCGGTGCGCTGGCGCACCCTCTGGCTGGTGCTGCCGTTCCCGCTCGTCTGGGGCTTCTTCACGCTGGAGCGCGGCCGAGACGTCCGCTGGTACCCCTACTTCTTCCTCGACCCGGCGCAGGTCAGCCCCGAGCAGTTCCGGCTCTACAACGCGATCGTGCTCGTGATCTTCCTGGCGGTCGCGTCGGCGCTCATCGGCCTGAGCCACGCGCGCCCGTGGCACCTGACGAGACACCGCAGACCGGGCGCAGGAACTCCCCGGCCCGCCGCACCTCAGGGCGCGGGGGTCGCCGACGGCGTCGGGGACGCCGTCGCGGGCACGACGTCGAGGTAGGCCGCGACGTCCGACAGCGCCTGTGCGACGGCGTCGCCGTCCGACAGCTTCTCGGCGGCGATCGCGTCGTCGCCCCCGATGAGCGCCACCAGGATCGGGAATCCGGTCGACGGCTCCAGGTTCAGCCAGAGGCGGTAGGTCGCCGAGTCGTCGAGGATCGCCCAGACGGTGGCATCGGTCGACCACAGGCGCTGGTCGAAGCGCAGCCAGAGGACGTCCTGGACGCCGACGCCCAGGCGGTCCATGGCATCGAGCTTGGCCACCGGCAGCTCGGGCTCGAAGACGATCTTCTTCTGCTTCAGGACGCCCAGGGGGATCGTGGAGATGACGCGATCGGCCGACAGCGACTCGCCCGTGACGAGACGGAGTCCGACCCCCTGGTTGCCGTAGTCGATCTGGGTGACGTTGCTGCCTCGGAGCACGTCGAGGTCTTCGAGGAGGGTGGCGACGTAGGCCGCGAAACCCTTCGTCACGAGCTGGGAGTCGCCCGGAGCCGACGCCTCGGCGAGCACGCGCGCCGACAGCGCGTCGGGGTCCAGGCCGAACCGGGCCGGCAGCACCTCGTCGAGCAGGAAGGCCAGACGGTCGGCGTTCGAGACGCCGCTGCCGTCGGCCGTCGCCGAGAGCTTCGACCCGGCGCGCGAGCCAGTGACGGCGGCGTCCACGGAGTACTCGGCGCTGCGGGTGTCGGCCCAGCGCGATGCCTGGGCGAGCGCCGCCTCGACGGCGGACGTCGCGGGGAAGGGCGTGGCCTTCGCGCCGGACCGGGCCGCCGGCGAGGCGCTGAACGGAACCGTGGTGACGCCGCCCGCGGTCAGGACCGCCTCGAGTTCCTGCGCCCCCTGACCCGAGAGGGTCGCGACGCCGAGCTGGGCGTCGATGGGCCACTGGTCGGACTCGTAGGAGGCGATGCGGCCGCCCACGCGGTGGCGCGCCTCGACGACGACGACGTCGAAGCCGCGGTCGGCCAGGTCGCGAGCGGCCGTGGCGCCGGCCATGCCCGCGCCGATGACGGCGATGCGCTCGCCTGCGGACGCGATGCCGGCGACCTGGCGGGCGGCGTCGAGTCCTGATTCGCGGGCGCCGGCGAGCGTGCCCGGGTAGGTCGCGGCGACGGCCTCCCCGGCGAAGAAGAGCTTGTCGTCGAGGGGGGAGGCGATGCGCTGCCGGTCGGTGTCGGTCGACGCGTCGGTCAGGACGCTTCCTGAGCCGAAGGCGTAGGGGTCGGTGCCCCAGGAGCTCCGGCGGAAGGCGCTCGGCTTCACTCCGGGCGCGCCCGTCGCCGTGGGCGTCGCGGTCGGGGCCGGAGTGCGCGTCGAGGACGGCGCCGGCGTCGGATCGGAGCACGCCGCGAGCACCAGGACCCCCGCCCCCGTCACGGAGGCGGAGAGGAAGACCCGGCGGCTGATCGACATGATGCGGCCATTGTCTCAGGAACACCTCGCGCGTCGGTGGCCTGCCCTACTCTGTGAAGTCCACCCCGGAGGCCGAATGACCATCGAAGCGACACGAGTTCCGGCGCAGCAGCGCGTCGTCGCTCTGCTCGGGCCCGCCCTGGTCGCGGGCGTCGCCTACCTCGACCCTGGCAACGTCGCCAGCAACATGACCGCGGGCGCGCTCTTCGGCTATCTGCTGGTGTGGGTCGTCATCGCGGGCAACGCCACCGCCTGGCTAATCCAGTACCTGTCGGCGAAGCTCGGCATCGCCACCGGCGCCTCGCTGCCCGAGATCCTGGGACGCCGGCTTCCCGGCGCGTGGCTGCGTCGGGCGTACTGGCTGCAGGCCGAGGTCGTCGCCATGGCGACCGACGTGGCCGAGGTGATCGGCGGCGCCATCGCGCTGGGGCTCCTGTTCGACATCCCGCTCCTGATCGGCGGGCTCCTCACCGGAATCGTCTCGCTCTGCCTGCTCCTGCTGCAGAGCCGCGGCCGGGCCCAGGTCTTCGAGCGGGTCGTCACTTCGATGGTGGTGCTGATCGCCGTGGGCTTCTGCGCCGGCCTGGTCGTCGCCCCGCCGCAGTGGGCGAGCGTCGCCGGCGGCCTCGTGCCGAGGTTCGAGGGATCGCAGTCGGTCCTGCTCGCCGTGTCGATCCTCGGCGCGACGATCATGCCCCACGCGATCTACGCGCACTCCGCTCTCGCCCGCGACCGGTTCGACGGGACGCTCGTCACGAAGCCGCGCCTGCTGCGTGCGACGAAGATCGACGTGACGATCGCGCTCGTCGTCGCCGGCACGGTCAACGTCGCGATCCTGCTCGTGGCCGCCGGAACCCTGCGCGGGGTGGCCGGCACCGACACGCTCGAGGGCGCGTACCAGGCGCTCCTGGCCAACCTCGGACCGGTCGTCGCGACGCTCTTCGCCATCGGGCTGCTCGCCTCCGGGCTGGCATCGACGTCGGTGGGCGCCTTCGCGGGCTCGGAGATCATGCACGGGCTCCTGCACGTGCGGGTGCCGATCCTCTACCGCCGAGTCGTCACTCTCCTGCCCGCGCTGGCCCTCCTGGCGTTCGGCGTCGACCCGACCTGGGCGCTCGTCATCAGCCAGGTCGTGCTCTCGTTCGGAATCCCGTTCGCAATCGTGCCGCTGGTGATCTTCACGGCGTCGAAGGCGATCATGGGCGACCTCGCGAACCGGTGGTGGACGTCGGCAATGGCCGCTGTGGCCGCGGTCGCGCTCATCGGCCTGAACGTCGTGCTGCTGGTGCTCGTCCTGGGCTGACGGGCGAGGCCGGGCGAGCCCGATGCGGCAGGTGGCTGGCGCGTTCGGGTGCGGCTGCCGAGAGGCGTTTCGCCGTCGGCGCACGGGTGGCCAGAACCGCGGCATCATACAACCCCTGAATCGGGTAGAATAGTAAGACTGCCGAGATGATGCCCGGCATTGGTCCGCACTCTCGACGAGAAGTGCCATCGGCCTAAAGCCGCTTCACGATACGTAAAGAGAACAGAGGCACGACTAGATGATTTTCGAAGTAGGGGAGACCGTCGTGTACCCCCACCACGGCGCCGCCACGATCACCGCGGTGAAGACCCGCACCATCAAGGGCGCTGAGAAGAAATACATCACCCTGAACGTCCACGCCAGCGATCTGATGATCGAGCTCCCGGTCGACAACGTCGATCTGGTCGGCGTCCGCGACGTCATCGACGCCAAGGGCGTCGAGGCGGTGTTCGACGTGCTTCGCAGCGACCACGTCGAAGAGCCCGGCAACTGGTCGCGCCGCTTCAAGGCCAACACCGAGAAGATGGGCAGCGGCAGCGTCTACAGCGTCAGCGAGGTCGTTCGCGACCTATGGCGCCGCGACCAGGACAGCGGCGTCTCGGCCGGCGAGAAGCGCATGCTCCTCAAGGCCCGTCAGGTGCTCATCTCCGAGCTGGCGCTCGCGCAGAAGTCCACCGACGAGGAGGCGTCCGCGCTCCTCGACGAGGTGCTCGCGACCGTCACGGTCTGACACCCCCGCACGATCCGCACGAAGGCAGGCCCCGTGGGGCCTGCCTTCGTCGTTTCGGCGGGGTGTCGTGTCGTTCCTACCCGTCGAATCGGCACGGCCCCTCCGGCGCGACGGCGGGGGTGTGCCGCTTCGGCGGGGCTGAGCGCGCGGCGGCGGCGGGCGGGCCGGCGGGGCCGGCGGGGCTGAGCGCGCGGCGGCGGCCGGCGGGACGGCGGGGCCGAGTTCCTGCGCTCCCTTGACTCGGTAGTACATCGTTGTAGAAGATAGCCGTTACAACGATGTAACCCCTAGGAGAGATCACATGCCGCACGCCCGCCTCGCCCTCGACCCGTCTTTCGTGGTCGCGCCTGTCTCGCGCAACACCTTCGGCACCTTCGTCGAGCACCTCGGCCGCTGCGTCTACGGCGGCATCCACGACCCGGGCCACCCGACGGCCGACGCCGACGGCTTCCGCGGCGACGTCATCGACTTCGTTCGCGAGCTCGGCATCTCGACCGTGCGCTACCCCGGCGGCAACTTCGTCTCGGGCTACCGCTGGGAAGACGGAATCGGCCCCGTCGCTGACCGCCCGGTGCGCAAGGACCTCGCCTGGCACTCCACCGAGCCGAACCTCGTCGGCGTCGACGAGTTCATGCGCTGGGCCAAGAAGGCCGGCGTCGAGCCGATGATGGCCGTCAACCTCGGGACGCGCGGCGTTCAGGACGCCGTCGACCTTCTCGACTACACGAACGGCGCCGGCGGCTCGTTCCACTCCGACCTCCGCAGGAAGAACGGCTCGGCCGACCCCTACGACGTCAAGTTCTGGTGCCTCGGCAACGAGATGGACGGCCCGTGGCAGATCGGCCACAAGACGGCGAAGGAGTACGGCCGCCTCGCCTCCGAGACGGCGCGCGCGATGCGCCTCGTCGACCCCGACCTCACGCTGGTGGCCTGCGGCAGCTCCGGCGCCGAGATGCCGACCTTCGGCACCTGGGAGCGCGAGGTGCTCGAGGAGACGTACGACGAGGTCGACCTGATCTCGATGCACGCCTACTACTGGGAGAAGGACGGCGACCTCGGCAGCTTCCTCGCCTCGGGCGTCGGCATGGACCACTTCATCGACGACGTCGTCGCCAGCGTCGACCACACCCGCGCCGCCATGAAGCGGAAGAAGCGCATCAACATCTCGTTCGACGAGTGGAACGTCTGGTACCTCGACGGCGAGGCGAGCAAGAACCCGACCGACTGGCCGGTCGCGCCCGTGCTGTTGGAAGACCAGTACAGCGTCGCGGACGCCGTCGTCGTCGGCGGGCTCCTGATCTCGCTGCTCAGGCACTCCGACCGCGTCGTGAGCGCCAGCCTCGCTCAGCTCGTCAACGTCATCGCCCCGATCATGACCGAGACCGGCGGCCGCAGCTGGAAGCAGACGACCTTCCACCCGTTCGCCCAGGCATCGGCCCACGCGCGCGGCGACGTCCTGCGCGTCGAGCTGCAGTCGCCCGAGGTCGAGACCGCCAAGTTCGGCGAGGTCCCGTCGCTCGACGCGGTCGCGACGCACGACCCCGAGTCGGGAGACGTGGCGGTCTTCGCCATCAACCGCTCGCTCACCGAGTCGCTGACCGTCGCCGTCGACACCCGTGCGTTTGGCTCGGTCCGCCTCGTCGAGGCGACGACGCTGCACAACCCCGACCCGTACCTCACGGTCACCGTCGACACGGCCGACAGTGTCGCCCCGGTCGCGAACGGCGACACGAGCTGGGACGGCAGCGTCCTGAGCGTCGTGCTCCCGCCCCTGAGCTGGAACGTGGTGCGCCTGGCGAAGGCCTAGCAGACCCGTGCCCGCCACCATGCGCGACGTCGCCGTCCGGGCCGGTGTCTCGGTCAAGACGGTGTCGAACTTCTTCACCGGCTATCCGTACATGCGTCCTGAGACGCGTGCGCGGATCGAGTCCGCCGTGGCCGAGCTCGGCTACCGCGTCAACCTGTCGGCGCGGCGGCTCCGCACTCGCCGAACGGGGATGATCTCGCTCATCGTGCCCGAGCTCGACCAGGCCTACTTCGCCGAGCTGGCGCAGGAGGTGATCGACGCGGCCGCCGTGCACGACCTGACGGTGCTCGTCGAGACGACCGGCGGCGACCGCGTGCGGGAGCTCGCGGCGCTGACCGGCGACCAGCGTCAGCTGGTCGACGGCGCGATCGTCGACCCCCTCGCGCTCGGGCCGGACGACCTTCCTGAGCCCGGTGCCGGGCTGCCGCTCGTGGTGATCGGCGAGCGGCAGTTCGAGGGGCTGGCCGACCATGTCCTGATCGCCGACCACGAGGTCGCCCGGGCTGCCACCGAGCACCTGATCTCGATCGGGCGGCGCCGGATCCTGGTGCTGGGTGCCAGCGGCATCGCGACGCACACCGCGACACTGCGGCGCGAGGGCGTCGAGGCCGCCCTCGCCGCCGCGGGGCTGCCGGCCGATCAGGAGCTCCTGCGCGAGGTGCCGGCGTGGAGTCGTGACGCCGGCGCGGCTGCGACGGCTGCCGCGCTCGACTCCGGGCTCGCCTTCGACGCCGTGCTCGGGTTCAACGACGCACTCGCGCTGGGGGC
Organism: Frondihabitans sp. GW821-FHT04F02; assembly: GCF_059420045.1. Taxonomy (NCBI): domain Bacteria; kingdom Bacillati; phylum Actinomycetota; class Actinomycetes; order Micrococcales; family Microbacteriaceae; genus Frondihabitans; species Frondihabitans sp. GW821-FHT04F02. Next base: position 511,590 of record NZ_JBWKSZ010000002.1, read on the forward strand.
GCTGTACGCGGTCCTGCGACGGGGGCTGCCAGTTCCTGCGCGCGTGGCGGTCATGGGGATCGACGACACCGCCGATGCCCGTTTCGCGCACCCCGACCTGACCACCATGTCGCCCGGCCGCGCCCAGATCGCGCGCACCGCCGTCGACCTGCTCGTGGCCCGCATCGCCGACCCGGCGCCGGAATCAGGATTCGTGTCGGTCGTCGCCGACCACGAGCTGATCGTCCGGGCCTCGACGGCACCGATAGCCTGATCTCCGCACCCACTCCGATCCAGAACGGCACCATTCGATGACGAACCCCACCCCCCTTTCCGGAGCCCAGGTCGTGCTGACCCACGGCGCGTACTCCGCCACGATCGCCAGCGTCGGAGCCACCCTCCGCGAGCTGACCGTCGACGGCCGCCATCTCGTCGTGCCGTTCGACGCCGACGAGGTGCGGCCCGCGTACCGCGGCGCGATCCTGGCGCCCTGGCCGAACCGCGTCGTCGACGGCGTCTACGCGTTCGACGGCGTCTCGTACCAGCTGCCGCTCACCGAGCCGAAGCGCGGGCACGCCCTGCACGGGCTCCTCGTCTGGACCCGCTTCGAGATCATCGAGGCCACCGATCGCGAGGCCGTCTTCGAGGCCGAGGTCGTGCCGAGCGACGGCTACCCGTTCCCGCTGCGGGTTCAGGTCGCCTACGCGCTCGGCGACGACGGCCTCTCGACGACCGTCACGGCTGTCAACGCAGGAACGTCGGCCGCCCCGTACGGCACCGCGCCGCACCCGTACCTGATCGCCGGCCCGGGACACGTCGACGACTGGACGCTCGAGCTCCCGGCGGCGACCGTGCTCGAGGTGACGCCCGACCGGCTGATCCCGACTGAGACGCGCGGCGTGGCCGATCACCCCGAGTTCGATTTCCGCAAGGCCCGGGCGATCGACGACGTCTTCATCGACCACGCCTTCACCGACCTTGCGCGCGACGCGACCGGCACGGCGGCCGTGCGGGTGCGCGCAGCCGACGGAACCGGCGTCGAGATGGCGTGGGGAACCGAGCTGCCCTGGGTTCAGGTGCACACGGCCGATCGTGATGACGCTCCTGAGATCTCGCGCATCGGCCTCGCTGTCGAGCCGATGACCTGCCCGCCGGACGCATTCACGTCGGGCACCGACCTCGTGCGGCTGGAGCCGGGCGCGACGCACACCGCGTCGTGGCGGATCGCGGCGCTCTAGGGGCTGGCCCGGGCGCGCCCAGAACGCCTGAGTCGCGGCGCGGCCGCCGGCGCGAGCGCGCCGAGAGTGCGCTCGCTGTCTCTGGTGGGCGGCTGGGCGACAACGAGTGCACTCTCGACGGCGAGAACGCGCGGGCGCCGTGGGGGAGTGGGCGCCGTCGGGTGCGTATGGCCGCCGGTCCCGGGCGGGCCGCTCGCGGCGGGTGGTCGCGCGCGCGTCAGGAGTTCTGGCCACGCGGGCGCAGGAACGCGGGGCGGCTGGCCCGGGCGCGCCCAGAACGCCTGAGTTGCGGCGCGGCCGCCGGCGCCGACCCCGCGCACTCCCGCGCTAGCGGCCCGCGTTCCAATGCTGCGCGACCTGCGCCGGCGTGAGGACGGCCGTGTAGACGCTGGCGAAGCGGAGGCTCCCGGTGAAGAAGCCGTTCGCCGCGGCGTTCGGCCAGCCGGAGAGCGAGTCGTAGCCGATGCGCCAGTAGCCGGTGAAGTTCTGGGCGACCGTGTAGGTCGAGTTGGAGGCGACGAGCGTCCCGTCGAGGTAGAGGCTCATGCCGGCGGCGGTGGAGAAGGTTCCGACGGCCTGGTGCCAGGCGCCGTCGTTTACGGCCGCGGTCGACGTGATCGTCTTCGTGGCCCCGTTGTAGGTGCCGAAGACGAGCTTGCCGGTCGTGTCGACGTAGAGGTGGCGGTCGTACGAGCCCGAGGCGCCGGTCTGAGACGAGCCGAAGCCGATCAGCTTGCCGCCGGCCGTCGTCGTCTTGAACCAGATCTCCTCGCTGAAGGTCTGCGGGTTCGCGAACGACGTCGCCGTCGAGACGTAGCTGGTCGACCCGTTCAGGACGTACGCGCCGCCGGTGTCGCGCGAGCAGGCCTGCGGCGTGGACGTCGAGGTGGTCATGCTGCCGCGGTAGGTGCCGGGGTAGGCGCCGGAGTCGGTGTCGGTCGCCGTCGTGGCGTTCGACGCCTCGTTCAGCGGGAGGACGAAGAGGGCGGGAGCGCTGTCGTTGGCGAGGGCTCCGGCGCAGGTGAAGAAGGGGGCGGTCGCCGCGGTGTCGGTGCTGTTCTTGACGGAGGCGATGAAGCCGGCGCTCGAGCCGGGCACGAGGGCGGCGCTGAGGGCGAGCGTGGCCGCAGCGAGGGCGCCGACGATCGCGGCGACGCGGAAGGGGGTGGTCACGCGACGTCTCCTGAGCGGTCGGCGGAAGAGGCCAGGGCAGCAGCAGCCGCAGCCGCCTCCCCGTCTTCGACCCGCTCCGACGGCAGCCCCACGACGAACGTGAACAGCATCGGGATCGCGCAGATGACTCCGAACAGGATCCACTCGGGCAGGGTCAGGTGCAGCTGGCTCGACACGCTGTAGTGGGCGAGGTCGGTGATGTGGCGGACGGTGAGGGTCCCGACCTCTCCGGCGTGGAGGTCCACGCTGGTGCCGCCCTTGGCGGTGGCGGTGATCGGCAGGATCCCGGTCGACACGATCTGGGCGCTCACGCCGCCGGTCTTCGTGGCGGCGGTGGTCAGGACGACCAGGCCGACGAACGGCTTGAGCACGTAGACGGTCAGCGAGGCGAGCATCGAGAAGCCCAGGATGCGGAACGACATGCGACGAGCGGGGTTCGCGATCAGGCGGGTCGCGATCAGGACGAAGGCGGCTCCGACCAGGAGGATCGGCAGGGCGCGGACGAGCCAGCCGGCCATCGGGAGGATCGTGGTGGTCTTGCCGACGAGGTCGGCCTGGTGCAGGCGCCACGGGTCGGTCGCGCCGTTGATGTCGCCGCGGGTCGAGATCCCGTCGGCGTCGATGGCCACGATGCGGTGCGTGAAGACCTCGCCGGTCTCGGTCGGCGGGTGGAACGTCAGGACGTCGCCCGTGTGCAGATCGGCGACCTCGACGGGGGTGGTGAGGACGAGGGTCCCGACGGGGGCGGCCGTGCCCATCGACGGCGTCTGGACGATGAACCAGCGCCCGCCCTGAGCGTGGAACATCAGGGCGAGGACGACCAGGACGGTCGCCGCCGCGGCCCCGAGCCAGATCAGGACGGTCTGGCTCTTCTGGCGGCCGTTCTGCCGCGGACGCGGACGGGCCCCGGTCGGGAGGTCAGCGTCGACGGTGCGAGAGGCGGTGAGGCTCTCTGTCACGTTCGTCATGGTCTGACTTTCCGGCCGGGGCCTGGGTGCCCTGCAAAGGGGCGTGGGAGCCCGGGGAGGGCTGCTGGGATGGCGGGGTGCGGTGCTGCTGGGATGGCGGGGTGATGCGTGCCCGGTCGATCCGGGCTGGAGGCGCGAGCCGACCGAGTGGGCGGCCGGCTCGCGCCGGGGAGGTTGGCCAGCTCGAGGCTGTGCCTACTAGCTCGAGTAGGTCCAGGTGAGGGGAAGCGAGGCGGCCAGGCCCTGGTAGGTGTTGCCCGCGGTGGAGGGCAGGGTGACGGCGAAGCTGAAGCCGGTGGTGGCGCCGGCGGCCTGCGTCGGGAGGGCGATGGCGCCGCCGGCGGCGAGAGCCGTCAGGGTGCCCGAGAAGACGGTGGCGCTGGTGGTCGTGTTCGTGACGACGACGGTCAGCTTGGAGCAGAGGTCGGTGGCGGTGCCGTTGAGCGAGCCGTTGTTCGACTGGGTGCAGGAGGAGCCCGGGGTCAGCGTGAAGGTGTTTGCGGTGACGGTGCCGGTGTTCTTGATGGTGATGGGGGTGGTGACCGTCTGACCGGGGATCATCGTGGTCGAGCCGCCGAACTTGTTGATGGTCGCGCAGGTCGCCGTGTTGGTCGAGACCGTGCCGCCGTCGGTGGAGGAGCAGGTGACCGTGGCACCGGAGTTCTGCTCCTGCATGGTCAGCGCGCCGGTGGCGGTGGTGTTGGTCGAGTTCTGGATGCTGGCCACGAAGCCCGACAGCGTGCCGGACATGGAGACGGAGAGGAGGACCGCTCCGAGGACGCCCGTCGCGATGGCGAGAGGAGCAAATCGGAGACGCTTGGCCTTCGCGGCGTGCAGGTTGCTGGACATTTCGGAACCCCTTGGGTGGTCTGGTAGTGGGCGGCAGCGAGCCGCTTGGTGAGTGGTCTTTGCGAGCTGGTTGATTACTCGATTGTGAAGCTACTCAATGATGTGGTTACTCATTCATCGACACAAACCCCCACTAGTGGGGCAAATCCGGCACCCGTCCGACTGCGAATATAAAGATGCGCACTTTTCACCAGAAGTGAGCTACCCCTCTATCCAGGAGACCCTCGTGACCCGAGATCCCGCAGCGCTCGCGCTGAGCGCAGCCGACGCCGACGACTTCGAGCCGACCCTGTCGGCCGACACCCCGGTCGTCCGCGAGATCGCCCACGCCATGGCCGAGACCGACGCCGCGCACCGGCGCCTCCGTGCCGTCTTCGCCGCGAGCGTCGGGCTCAGCCCCCTCGAGTTCAACGCCCTCATGCACGTCGGCGAGAGAGGCGACACGACGCCGAAGCTCCTGGCCGCCCACCTCGACATCACGACCGGCGCCATCACCGCTCTGACCGACCGCCTCGTGGGTGCGGGCCTCGTGGGGCGCACCCCGAACCCGAACGACCGCCGCAGCCTCCTGCTCTCGCTCACCGAGACCGGGGCGCGCGCGAGAGACACGATGTACACGCAGTACCACGAGGCCATCGCCCGTGCTCTGCAGGGCGGCACCGGGCTCGAGGCCGGCGACATCACCGCGCTGCTCGACCGGACCGCCGAGGCGATCACCGCCACGGCCGACGCGATCGAGGCCGTGCCCGTCCTTCCGCACTGAGCGCGACCCGGCACGACGACGGCGCCGCCCGGACCTCGGTCCGGGTGGCGCCGTCGTCTGCAGAGGGGCGCAGGAACTCGGGGTGGCCGGTTCCGGCAGGCAGCGCGACCTAGTCGACCGCCCCGATCCAGCGCGTGCCGGTGGGGACGCCGACAGCCGCGGCGATGTCGGCCGGCATGGGGGAGGCCGTGCCGGTGGATGCCGCGATCTGCGTCGTCATGACCGAGAGGGCCTGGATGTCCGAGGTCTGCAGGTTCTTCCACCTGCTGTCGACCGCGGAGGCGAGGGCGTCAGGGCTGTCGTAGGAGGTGAAGGACTGGTCGGTCGAGGAGTAGCCCCAGGCGACCAGGACGGACTGCGCCCTCGAGGTGCGCCGGTTGAACAGGTTGCCCGTGATGGTGATCTTCTTCGCGGGGGCGTTGAGAGCGTAGATCTGGAAGCCCGTGCCCGCACCGAAGGCGTTGTTCTCGACGTCGATGTCCTTCGTCACCCAGGGGACGGTGGGGTCGGGCACCGGCCGCTGCTTGTCGTGGCCCGGCACCGACAGGTCGGACGCGAGTCGGGAGTCCTGGTGGATCTTGATGCCGAACACCGTCGAGGCTCCGATGGAGTTGTTCCAGACGCGGACGTCGCCGGTGTTGAGGATGTAGACGGGGGCCTTGCCGCCCGTGAGCACGTTGTCAGCGACGATGGCCTTCTGCGACAGCTCCAGCTCGACGTTGGCCGTCGTGTTGCCGGTCGCGGTGTTGCCGGCGACGACGATGTCGTAGCACGACTCGTCGAACCAGATTCCCGTCGTCCAGTTGTCGTTGACCTGGTTGTTCGTGACGGTCACGCCGCGCGACCGCGTGATCTTGAAGCCGCCGGCGACGGGGGCCGCCTTGAAGTGCGACGAGTTGTTGTCGTCGACGACGGAGTTGGTGAGGGCGAAGCCGTAGCCGGCGTTGACGCCGATCCCGAGCAGGCCGGAGCGGACGACTGTGAGGTGGTCGAGGGTGCCGCCCGCGGCGGAGTTGTTGAGGCCGATCCAGGCGCTGTCCTCGACGACGAGGTTGCGCGCCGTCACGTTGGCGCCCGCGAGGCGGACAGCCCCGATGGAGACCTGCTGGCTCGCGTAGCGCCGGACGCCGAAGCCGCGCACGGTGGAGTTCGGAGAGAGCACGGCGAGGGCCTGGCTGAGGTTCGACACCCGGACCTCCTGACCGGACGGGTCGGAGCCGATGGTGACGGTACCCGCAGAGGAGTCGACTGCGAAGGTGCCGGCGGTGACCTGCGAGGCCTTGGCGACCTGGGTCAGCTGCGCCCCGTTGACGAAGACCTGGTCGAAGCGCGCGGCCAGAGGCGCGGCGGAGTCGACGTAGCCGGGGTTGTCGGCGATGCCGTCGATGACGCTGGAGGGGAAGAAGCTCCACGGGGTCGTCCACGTCGATCCGGACTTCGTCCACGCCGTGACGCGCTTGGAGCCGTCGAACCAGACGGCCTCGTGAGGGTAGGCCTGGATGGTGATCGACTTGGACGCCGGCACGGAGACGGACTCGTTGTAGGTGCCGCCGCGGATCACGACCGTGTCGCCCGAGGTGGCCTTCGACACGGCGGCCGCGACAGTGCGCAGCGGGGAGGCCAGGGTGCCGGAGCCCGAGTCGCTGCCCGAGGTCGAGACGATCACCGCGCCAGAGGCGGGGACGGCGTAGTCGGCTGTCCCGACGGCGGCCGAGCCGCGCGTGGGGCGCGCGGCCGACTCGACGGGCGTGGTGGTGGCCGGCGACTCGTCGGCGTCCGTGGGCACGCTGGGGTTGCTGACGACGGTGAAGTTGTCGAGGGTCGACGAGATGGCCTTGGCGTTGAAGCCGGACGAGTACAGCCACCAGCCGGCGGTGCCGGCCTTCGTGATGCGCTTGGACGAGGTGTCCGTCGTGTCGAGCTGCCAGTCCGGCACGGCATCGCCGTCGAGGGACGCCCGCCCGAGGATGCGCACCTCGGTCGTGCCGGTGATCTGGAACTGCAGTCGCACCTCGGAGCCCTTGGCCACCTTGAAGGGAAGAGCGACCGTGTCGAGGTTGGTCTCGCCGGATGTCGTGAGGCGGGACACTGCGAGGACGGCCGAGCCCGACGACATCACGTTGAGGCGTCCGCGGTAGCGCGAGCCGTCCGACTGGCGGCGCAGCTCGAAGGCGTTGTACGTGCGGGCCGCCGTCGACGGCATGCCGATCAGCCCGACGGCGTTGACGTCGCGGAGGGAGAGCTTCTTCAGCGTCGCGGATGCCGCGGCGCCGCGGGCGAGCGACGAGAGCACGCCCCGACCCTTGGAGACGGAGAACTTCGTCGAGCCCGACTTCGAGAGCGACCAGGCGCCACCGAGGCTGGCGGTGCCCCAGCTCGACGAGAGCGTGCGGCCGCCGAAGCCGTCGTTGGCCACCACGGCGCCTTTGGCGGCGGCCGCCTGGGGGACGAGCAGGGCGAGCGCGAGTCCGACGACGAGGCCGGCGGCTGGGAACACCTTCGAGCGGCGGCTCGGGACGTCTTTCCGGTGGGCGCTTGTCGGCACGGGTGTCTCTCGATCTGTTCGATACGGGGGCTGTTCAGCGGTTCATCTCGATGCGATCGGGCCCTCCGGCCCGCGAGAACTGGGCGTGAACCCGATGAGTCATCAAGTATTCAGGGTTCGCCACGGGCGGGGTAGACCCCGACAGGGTGTGGGCGCTCTGGGGGACAGAATGGGGGATTGCCGAGTGGTCATCAGGCCGTATGGTGGACGCCATGACCCTGACGACCCGAATCGCCAGCCAGTCGCCGACCCGCCTGATCCGCCAGGCCGCTGCCGAGCGCTCGCGCCATCGCGCCGTGCTCGCTGTCGCAGCCGCGTCGATCGTGGTCCTCGGCTGGCGCATCACCCTGCCCCAGGGCGTCGAGGTCGGCTGGATCGTGGCCGCCCTGCTCTCGCCCGTCTGGGTGCGCGCAGTGGGCCGCTACCGGTTCGGCTGGCTGCTCGTCGGCCTCTCGCTCGCGACGGCCGTCGCGGGTGTCTGGCTGCGGTTCGCCAACGCCGCTACCCACGGGACGAACGGCCTCGTCTTCACGACGCAGACCGGCATCATGATCGGCGCCGGACTCTCGATCGGGCTGCTGCTGTGGGCGCGGACGCTGTTCTCGCCGTCGCTGGTCGCGATCCTGTTCGGAATCGGCCTTCTGATCGGCACCGACGTGCAGAACTCGGCGTTCCAGGGCAACCCGTGGAAGTTCGGCTTCTACTACCCCGTCGCCCTGATCGCGCTCGGCCTGGCCCACCTGACCCGACGCTGGTGGGTCGAGCTCCTCGTTCTCGTGGCGCTCATGCTGATGTGCGCGACGCACGACTTCCGCTCGTCGTTCGCCCTGCTGCTGCTCGCCGCGGTGCTCCTGATCGCGCAGCGCCCCGTGCTGCGGGTGCTCCACCGAGGGTCGACCCTTCTCGTGCTCCTCGGCATCGCGGTGGCGACCGTCGTCGTGACATTCGTCGGCCAGGCGGCGATCCTCGGCGGTCTGCTCGGGGCCGAGACGCAGGCCCGGTCGATCGCCCAGATCGAGACCTCGGGCAACCTCATCGTCGGATCGCGGCCGGAGCTGCAGGCGACGCTGGCCCTGATGCAGAACAGCCTGTGGGGCTTCGGCGCGGGGTCGGCCCCGACCGGCGCCGACATCGAGATCGCCAAGACCGGCATGCGCTCGATCGGGTACGACCCCGATAACGGCTACGTCAACGTCTACATGCTCGGCAACCACTTCGAGGTGCACTCGATCTTCGGCGACGTCTGGATCCAGTCGGGCCTCGTCGGCCTCGCCCTCATCGCGGCCCTGCTGGTGGTCCTGCTCTGGCCGACCAGCCGCCGCATCGCCCAGGGCACCGCGCCCGCCGCGACTCTGCTGATGGTCGTGACGACGTTGTGGTTCGTGCCGTTCGGGCCGTGGTTCTCGTCGTCGCCGATCGTCGTGATCGCCGTGGCGCTGCTCCTCGAGGTCAAGCGCCGGGGCGGCGACGCCGACCGACCCCGCGAGAGCTCCGCGGAGCTGCCGCGGTGGAAGCGCGTCGCGCCGGGCCTCAGCCCCGACTGAACTCGAGCACGTCGGTCCGCGAGCCGTCCCAGACGGCCGTGCGGGTGAAGCCGGCGGTCCGCAGCACGGCATCGTCGGCGGCGCTCGCGGCGGCGCCGTAGTCGGCCGGTCGGAGCACCCAGACGCGGTCGACGCGGCTGAGCCGCTCGGACGCCCGCGCACCCTCGATCTGCCAGGACGTGCCGCGGAGGGTGTGATCCTGCGCCCCGGTCGTTCTGAGGGTCAGGTCGACGAGGCCGTCGAAGTCAGCCGGGTACACCGTGTCGACGTAGCGCTCCGAGCGCTTCACGACGGCCTGCCGGTTCGCCTCGAGGGGCGAGAAGTAGATGCCGTCGCCCTGGGCGGCACGATCGCCGACGATCGCCGCGGCCGCCGACCAGTCGGTGCCGCTCTTGCCCGTGACCTGCCGCTGCGACACGTAGACGGGTGCCGCCAGCACGATGACGGCCACGAGGGCGGCGAAGCGGAGCACGCGCGAGCCACGGCCGAGGCGCGGGCCGAGCTGCTCCAGCCCGAGCCCGACGAGCAGCGCGACGGCGGGGGCCGCGAAGGTGAAGTAGCGCGCGTTGTACAGCGGCGAGACGGCGACCGAGTAGGCGATGGCGACGACCGTGGGCACGATCGCGATCGGCACCACGACGATGACCGGGCGCAGGATCGCCGACCTCGTGGCACCCGAGGCCCGCGCGCCGCTCCTCCCGTCGCGCACGCACGCCCACGCCGCCAGGGCCCAGCAGAGGGCGGCGAGCACGACGGCCGCGACCGCCCACGCGGAGCGTCCCGAGTCGGAGCCGCCGTTGCCGGTCGGGGTGTCGCCGAGGAAGAACTGGTTGACGACCGCCTGCCGCAGCATGGTCGACAGGCCGATGGCGTTGTCGCCGAGCTGCGCCGACTGCCGCATCGACTCGAGGACGACCGGGGATGCGGCGAGGGCACTTGTCGCGGCGGCGATCAGCCAGGCGCCGCGGGTGCGCCAGGAGGTGTCGCGCAGCAGGAGCAGCGAGACGGCGTGCGCCACGACGAGCAGCGCGAGGTAGATGTTGAGGGCCACGCCGAGGGCGACGAGGACGCCGTAGACCACCCACCGCCACCGGCCCGACTCGAGGGCGCGGACGAGCACGACCGTCGCCCAGACGGCGATCGCGGCGCTGGGGCCGAATGAGCGCGCCTCCACGCCCATCCAGGTGATGCGTGGAAGCACGATCGCCACCGCGGCGGCCCAGACGGCCGCCTCCGGGCGCTGGAGGGCACGGGCCAGGGCCCACACGCCGACCACGGCTATCCCCGCCGCCACCGCGCTGGGCAGCCGGAGGGCGACCGGCGAGAATCCCGCGATCGAGGTCCAGGCGTGCAGGAAGACGTAGTAGAGGGCGTGCACGGCGTCCTGCCCCTGGATCAGCTGCCACAGACCGCCCAGGCTGCGGTCGGCCGCCGACACGCTCGCGGCCTCGTCGGTCCACAGCGAGACGTTCCAGGAGCCGATGAAGGAGACGACCGCGCCCGCGACGAACAGGGCTGCCGGGACGACGGCGCGACGGGAGGAACGCGCATGCAAGGATGAGGGGGCCACGGTGCGGTCATGCTAACAGCAGGCGAGGGTCCCGAATCCCGACCCGGACGACCGCACCCCCGAAGGAGCAGCCATGGCCGACACCCCTCCCGCATCGCCGTCCCGGCGCACCGCCGTCATCGTCACGATCGTCGTCGTGGTGGTCGTCGCCGTCATCGCGGTTCTCGTCGTGCGGGCCGTGGGCCGCTCCGGCGACGACACGGCGACGCCCTCCGCGACGACGACGATCAACCCGACGCCCACGCCGACCGCGCCCGGCTACACCCCGGCGCCGACCGACTCGCCGAGCCCGTCGGCCAGCATCCCCGTGTCGACGCCCTCGGCGAGCGCGAGCCCGGGTGCCGAGGCCGAGGCCGTTCCGCTCACCACCACCGCGCAGCCCGTCTCCGGAGTCAAGGTCAGCGTCGGCGCGATCACCGCGGTCACGGGCAAGGGCAGCGGCATCGGCGAGATCGACGGTCCGGCGATCCGGTTCACCGTGACGTTCGTGAACGACACGAGCAAGGGCATCCCGCTGTCGTCGGTCGTGACGAGCGTCACGCACGGCAGCGACGACGCCCCCGCCAACGAGCTGGTGAGCGTTCGCAAGGACTTCCCGTCGGCTCTGGCGGCCGGCAAGACCGCTAGGGCGACCTACACGTTCACGCTGGCGAAGGCCGATCGGAGCGACGTGCGGATCCTCGTCGACTACTACGTCGGCGTTCCGATCACGGTGTTCGCGGGCTCGGCTCCGCAGTAGATCGGGTCCGCCAAAGGGGGGACCCCCCCTTTAAGGGGGGTATGGCACCCGAGCGGGGGTCAGCTAGTGTTCTGAGAACGGTGAGAACCCGAAAATCCTCACCTTCTGCCAAGTCAACGATGCAGTCGCGCCTGGCGCAGCACCACCGCACGTACCCGAAGCTCGTGCGAACTTCACGTGAACCCGTCGGTCCCCAGCCGCCGGGCGAGCGGCTTACCCGAATCAGTGAGGCACCCCCATGGGGATTTCCCTGCCCTCGCGTCTGCGTGCCCCCAGCATCGCAGCCGCCGCAGCCATCGTCCTGAGCAGTGTCATCGTCGCCTCCCCGGCGCTGGCCGACTCGAACCCGACGGACCCGACCAACCCGTCGACGCCCACCACGGTGACCGCGGACGCGCTGGCCGCACCGCAGATCAACGGCGTGGTGTGGTCGCAGAAGATCGTCGGCAACACGGTCTACGCGGGCGGCGACTTCTCGACGGCGCAGCCTGCCGGCGCGGCCTCGGGCGTGAGTACTGTGACGCGCACGGACCTCCTCGCGTACGACATCACGACGGGTGCCCTCAACACCGGCTTCGCGCCGTCCATCAACGGCGCGGTGAAGGCCGTCGCGGCATCGCCCGACGGCAGCATCATCTACATCGGCGGCACGTTCACGACCGTCAACGGCGTCAGCCGCAGCCGCCTCGCCGCGCTGAACGCGACCACGGGCGCGCTCATCACGACGTTCAACCCGGCCCCCAACTACACCGTCGCGGCCATCGTGCCCACGGCCAGCACCGTCTACTTCGGCGGTTCGTTCGCCAGCGTCGGCAAGTCGACCCGTGGCAAGCTCGCCGCGGCATCGGCCGCCACCGGGGCTGTCACCGCGTGGGCGCCCGTCGCCGACGGCGGCCAGGTCACCTCGATGGCGATGTCGCCCGACGGCACCAAGATCATCGTCGGCGGCGGCTTCACGACCGTCAACGGCTCGAGCAACCCGGGCTACGGACTCGCCGCCCTCGACACCTCCGGCGCGCTGCTCCCGTGGAACGGCAACAACCTGATTCGCAACGGCGGCACGCAGGCGTCGATCACCAGCCTCACCGCCTCGGCGAGCGGCCTCTACGGCTCCGGCTACGTCTTCGGCGCCGGCGGCAACCTCGAGGGATCCTTCCGCGCCGACTGGGCCACCGGCAACCTCGTCTGGGTCGAGGACTGCCACGGCGACACCTACTCCACCGCCGTCACCGACACGGCCGAGTACATCGCCGGCCACCCGCACTACTGCGGCAACATCGGCGGCTTCCCGCAGACCTCGCCCACGTGGACCTTCCACCGCGGCCTCGCGTTCAGCATCGCCGCGACCGGCACTGCGACGGCCGACCCGTACGGCTACTACAACTACGCCGGCAACCCCACCCCGAGCCTGCTCAACTGGTTCCCCGACTTCAACACCGGCACCTTCACCGGCCAGAGCCAGGGCCCGTGGAGCGTCGCGGCGAACAACAACTACGTCGTCTACGGCGGCGAGTTCACCACTGTCAACGGCGTCCGCCAGCAGGGCCTGGTCCGCTTCGCGGTCAAGGCGCTCTCCACGAACAAGCGCGGACCTCAGCTGAGCGGCGCGAACTACACCCCCAAGGTCGTCTCGCTCGCCTCGGGCACCGCGCGCGTCAGCTTCGCCGCCAACTACGACCAGGACTCCGGCACCCTGAAGTACGAGGTCTACCGCAACAACAACCAGACCACGCCGGTCTACAAGGTGACGGCCGACTCCAGCTTCTACAAGCAGCCGTCGCTCGGGTTCGTCGACACCGGCCTGACGCCGGGACAGACCTACTCGTACCGGGTGCGCGCGACCGACCCCGAGGGCAACACCGTGATCGGCGACACGGTCTCGGTGGTGGCCAGCAGCTCGGCGCCGTCCTCCTACGCCCAGACCGTGGCGTCGCAGGGCGCCTCGTCGCTCTGGCGCCTCGACGAGGCCAGCGGCACCACCGTCTACGACAACGTCGGCTACACCGACATGGTCGCCGGCTCGGGTGTGACCCGCGGCGCGACCGGAGCGACGACGATCGACGGCGACTCCGCGTCCACCTTCGACGGCACCGCGAACGGCCTCGCCGCGACGCAGTCGGCCGTCGCCGGCCCGCAGACCTTCTCGGTCGAGGCCTGGGTGAAGACGACCTCCACCACCGGCGGCAAGATCGTCGGCTTCGGCAACTCCTCCACCGGCACGTCGACCTCCTACGACCGTCACCTGTACCTCGACCCGAGCGGCACCGTGAACTTCGGCGTCTACAACGGCAACACGCAGGTGCTCACCAGCCCGACGGCCGTGAACGACGGCCAGTGGCACCAGGTCATCGGCACGCTGTCGTCGTCCGGGATGCAGCTCTTCGTCGACGGCAAGCGCGTCGGCAGCCGGACCGACACCACCAGCGCCCAGGACTACAGCGGCTTCTGGCGCATCGGAGGCGACTCGTCCTGGAACGGCGACAACTTCCTGAAGGGCTCGATCGACGACGTCTCGGTCTACCCGACGGCGCTGACCACGTCGCAGGTGAACAACCAGTACGTCGCGGCCGGCTACCCGTCGCAGCTCAACTCCGCGCCGACCGACACCTACGGCGCCCGCGTCTTCAGCGACTCGCCCGTGCTCTACTACCGCCTCGGCGACTCGAGCGGCACGACCGCGAAAGACAGCTCGCTCGCCGGCTCGAACGGCACCTACACCGGCGGCGTCACGAAGGGCGCGACCGGCGCCCTGGCCGGCAACTCCGACACGGCCGCGACCTTCGACGGCTCGTCCGGTCAGGTCAACTCGACCCAGTCGTTCAACGATCCCGAGGTCTACTCCGAGGAGGCCTGGTTCAAGACGACCACGACCACCGGCGGCAAGATCGTCGGCTTCGGCTCGTCGCAGACCGGTCAGTCGGGCTCGTACGACCGCCACGTGTACATGCAGGACAACGGACAGCTCGTCTACGGCACCTACACCGGCACGACCAACACGATCACCACGGCGGGCTCCTACAACGACGGAACCTGGCACCAGGTCGTCGCGACGCAGTCGTCGGCGGGCCTCAAGCTCTACGTCGACGGCGTGCTCCAGGGCACCAACGGCGCCACTCAGGCGCAGCCGTACACCGGCTACTGGAAGATCGGCGGCGACACCACCTGGGGCTCCTCCAGCGCCTACTTCCAGGGCTCGATCGACGAGGTCGCGATCTACGACACCGCTCTGAGCGCGTCCACCGTCAGCGCCCACTACGCGCTCGGCACGGCCGGTGCGGTGAACGTCGCCCCGACGGCGTCGTTCATCTCCAGCGTGTCGAACCTGACCGCCTCGTTCGACGCCTCGGCCTCCAGCGACTCCGACGGAACCGTCGCGAGCTACGCCTGGGACTACGGCGACGGATCGAGCGGCACCGGCAAGACGCCCAGCCACACCTACGCCACGGCCGGCACCAAGACGGTCACCCTCACGGTGACCGACGACAAGGGCGCCACCGCGACCTCGACCGCCCAGGTCGTCGTCACGGCACCGCGCGTCAACGTCGCCCCGACGGCCTCGTTCACCACCGCGGTGACCGACCTCTCGGCAGCGTTCGACGCCTCGGCCTCGAGCGACTCCGACGGCACCGTCGCGAGCTACGCCTGGGACTTCGGGGACGCAGGATCGTCCACCGCCGTCAAGCCGACCCACGCCTACACCTCGGCCGGCACCTACAAGGTCACGCTCACGGTCACCGACAACGACGGCGCCACCTCGTCGTCGACCGCTCAGGTGACGGTCACGGCTCCGCGTGTCAACCAGGCTCCGACGGCCGCGTTCACCGCGACCACGACGAACCTCGGCGTCTCGGTCGACGCCTCGGCCTCGACCGACTCGGACGGCACCGTGGCCCAGTACGCCTGGGACTTCGGAGACGGCTCGACCGCGAGCGGCCCGACGGCGTCGCACTCGTACGTCTCGGCCGGCACCTACACGGTCACGCTGACGGCGACCGACAACGAGGGCGCCACCGGCACCCTCACGAAGTCGGTCACGGTCGCCCCGTCGGCCAACGTGCCGCCTACCGCGTCGTTCACGACCTCGGCGAACGCCCTGGTCCTCTCGGCCGATGCCTCGGCGTCGGCTGACACGGACGGCACGATCGCCTCGTACGCATGGACGTTCGGCGACGGAGGCACGGCCACCGGCAAGACGCCGAGCCACACCTACGCGGCAGCCGGCACCTACGCGGTCAAGCTCACCGTCACCGACAACCAGGGCGCCACCGGCACCTCGACCTCCTCGGTCGTCGTGACGAAGGCTCCGAACGTCGCCCCGACCGCGTCGTTCACGCAGTCGACGACGGGCCTGAAGCTGACGGCGGACGGCTCCGGGTCGTCCGACCCGGACGGCACGGTCGCCTCGTACTCGTGGACGTTCGGCGACGGCGGCACGGCGTCGACGGCCAACCCGACCCACGCCTACGCCTCGGCCGGCACGTACTCGGTCGCGCTGACGGTGACGGACAACGACGGCGGCACGGCGACGAGCACCCAGCAGGTCACGGTGACGGCTCCGGCCAACCAGGCTCCGACGGCGTCCTTCACCACCTCGACGTCCGGCCTCACCCTGACGGCCGACGGCTCGGGATCGTCCGACCCCGACGGCACCATCGCCTCGTACGCGTGGACGTTCGGAGACGGCGGCACCGCGACGACGGCGAAGCCCACCCACGCCTACGCCACCGGCGGCACCTACACGGTGACGCTCAAGGTGACCGACGACAAGGGCGCGACCAACACGTCCACGGCGACAGTCGCCGTCACCGCTCCGGCGAACCTGCCCTTCTACCTCGACTCGTTCAACCGGACGGTCTCGGGTGGATTCGGCACGGCGGACACCGGCGGGGCGTGGACCGCGGTCGGCTCGGCCAGCGCCCTCTCGGTCGCACCGGGCGCCGGCGCGATCACCCTCTCGAAGGCGGGCGCCCAGGCCGGTGCGCAGCTGATGACCAGCCCTCAGGCGAACACCGACCTGCAGGCCCGGTTCCAGCTCGACAAGGCGGCCACCGGCGGCGGCACGTTCATCTACGTCTCGGGTCGACGCGTCGACGCGAACAACGAGTACCGTGCCACGCTCAAGCTGACGCCGACCAACACGGCCACGCTGACGCTGACGGCGATCTCGGGAGGCGTCGGGACGAACCTCGGCAGCACCGTGACCGTCCCCGGCACCTTCGCGGCCGGCGCCAACGTCACCTTCCGGATGCAGGTCACCGGCACCAGCCCGACGACCATCAAGCTGAAGGCCTGGCTGACGGGGACCCCGGAGCCCAGCGCGTGGCAGTTCACGCAGACGGACTCGAGCTCGGGAATCCAGGCGGCCGGCGGGATCGCGGTCCAGGGCTACGTCTCCGGCAGCGCGACGAACGCCCCGCAGAAGCTCTCGGTGTCGCAGCTCAGCGCCTTCAAGCCCTGAGGTCCGAGCCCTGACAGTGAACAGCAGCAGCACTCGGGGGCGGGCGGGAGGACTGACCGTACAGCAGTCCTTCCCCCGGCCCCGGCCCACCACCAACCCGTACCTCCGGCAGCTGGCCGACGCCATCGGCAGCCAGCCGGGGGTGCGGGTCCTCCCGTTCTCGTGGCGGTCCGCCCTGCTGGGGCGGTACGACGTGTTCCACGTGCACTGGCCCGAGATCCTCGTGACCGGCGCCAGCCCGACGAAGACGCTCGTGCGCCAGCTGCTCACGCTGCTCCTGGTGGCCCGGCTGGCGGTCCTCCGCCGGCCGATCGTGCGGACTCTGCACAATCTGACGCCGTGGGAGGGCCTCGACGGCCGGCGCGCAGCGCTGGTGCGGCTGATCGAGCGCCGCACGGCGCTCGTGGTGCTGCTGAACGACCTGACGCCCGTTCCTCGGCGCACCCTCTCGGCGCTCGTGCCGCACGGCCACTACCGCGACTGGTACGACACGTCGGCGGCGCCCGGCGAGGGAGAGCCCGGCCGCGCCGCGTTCGTCGGCCTGATCCGTCCGTACAAGGGCGTCGAGAGCCTCGTCGAGGTGTTCCGCTCGGTGCCCGGCGAGGTGTCGCTCGCCGTGGCCGGGAAGCCGGCGAGCCCTGAGCTCGCTTCGAGACTGCAGGAACTCGCCTCCGGAGACCCGCGTGTCGAGCTCGACCTGCGCTACCTGGACGACGTCGATCTGGTGGCCGCGGTCCGTCGTGCCCGCCTGGTGGTGCTGCCGCACCGGGGGATGCACAACTCGGGCAGCGCCCTGGCCGCGCTGAGCCTCGATCGGCCGGTGCTCGTTCCGGCGAACGAGGTCAACGAGCGGCTCGCCCGTGAGGTGGGGGAGCAGTGGGTGCGGCAGTACGATGGCGATCTCGACGCGGCGGACATCGCCGCGGCGCTCTCGGCCGCCGAGGGCATCGCCGCCGGGGAGCGGCCCGACCTGTCGAACCGCGAGTGGCCGGCGGCGGGCCGGGCCCACGTCGAGGCCTACCGGACAGCGATCGCACGAGCGAGGGGGAGACGCCAATGAGTCAGGACGCACCCGCGCGCCCGTCGACGACGCCGGCGGCCCCGTCGAAGAAGGGCGGCGGCTCAGGCATGCGCCAGGTCGGGTCGACGGCCGCGATCAAGGTCGTCGTCATGGGCGTCTCGGGGATCCTCGGCATCATCACGAGCCACCTCATCATCGGCCACTTCGGCACCGCCGCCTACGCGCAGTACGGCCTCCTCACCTCCTTCCCGCAGCTGCTGCCGTTCGCCGACCTGGGCATCGCGGCCGTCGTCATCAACTCCGTCGCCGGGTCGGAGAAGCCGAGCACCGACGAGGCTGTGCGCCGGACGCTGATCACGGCGTTCCGCGTGCTGTTCACGGCGGGCGGCGTCATCCTGCTGGCGGCCACCGTGCTGACGGTCTTCGACCTGTGGCCGCGGCTGCTCGGCGACGGACTGCTGCCCGGCGGCGGGCTCACCGCAGGGCTCTGCCTGGCGGTCTTCAGCATCGTGATCCCCATGACCATCGGGCAGCGGATCCTGATCGGACTCCGCAAGACGACCACGCAGGTCGCGAGCCAGACGGTCGTCGCGCCGTTCATGATCCTGGTGATCGGCTCGTTCGTGCTGCTCGCCGTGCCCGCCGGCAACTTCCTCTCGATCGTCTCGTACGTCGCGAACGGCCTGGTCTCGGTCATCTGCCTGGTCATCGCCTGGCGCGTGCTGTCGCCTCAGGTCAAGGAGTCGCTCAAGAACGTCTTCCGCCCGCGCCGGTACCCGAGCGTCAAGATCATGAGCGTCGCGTGGCCGATGATGCTGCAGTCGCTGATCCTGCCGATCGCCATCCAGAGCGACCGGGTGCTGCTGTCGCACCATTCGGGCTCGGAGCAGCTGGCTCAGTACAACCTCGCGGCGCAGCTGTTCGGCATCGTCCTGCAGACGATCAACGCGGCAGGCGTCGCCCTCTGGCCGATCTACACGAGGGCGCGCGCCCAGGGCCGCGTCGAGTCGCCGTACAAGGCGGTCGTCTACTTCCTGATCGGCGGACTCGCCGTCGGCGGTGCGCTCGTCGCGGTGTCGCCGTGGCTGGTGCGCTTCGTCTCGGGTGGCAGGATCGTGCTGCCGACGGCGCTGCTGATCGGGTTCCTCGGCTACATCGCCATCCAGGCGGCGAAGTACCCGCTGACCATGTACATGACCGACAAGCGGGGGATGACCTTCCAGGTGGTGCCCATCCTGATCGGCGTGCCGCTCAACCTGGCGCTGTCGTGGTTCCTGATCACGCCCTTCGGCGCCGCCGGGCCGATCATCGGCTCGCTCATCATGGTGGCGCTGTGCCAGCTGCTGCCGAACCTCTGGTTCGTCGAGCGCGACCTCCGCAGGCGGCGCGCAGAGCTGGCCGCCGCAGCGGAGCAGGCCCCGGTCACGGAGGCGGAGGGGACTTCGCGGTGACGTGCCAGACGAAGAGCGTCCAGACCGACTGGACGACGATCAGCACCACGACGATCGCGACCCGGTAGACGCGCGAGCGCGGCAGTGCCAGTGCTCCGATCAGCGGGAAGACCGGCATCAGCAGGCGGATCGTCGACGACTGCGGGTAGAAGACCGCGAACAGGTACGCCAGGTAGGCGAACGTCCAGAGGCGGAGGTCGACGCCGAGGCGGCGGACGGCCGGGACGAACAGCGCGGCCACGCACGCGAGCATGAAGACGGCGACTGCTACCACGCCGACGACTCCCGCCCGGTGCTCGCCCGCCGCGAACCAGCCGGTGAACGGCAGGAACTCGGTGTGGCCGATCGCGGCGGCACGCCAGGCGAGCTCGGTGTCGGTGTAGGCGCTCGGCACCCCGGTGACCGCGCCCGCGATGACCGGCCAGGCCAGGCCCGCGACGAGGCCGGCCAGCGTGGCGATCGCGGCGGAGACGAACTCCCGGAGCGGGAACGGGTCGTCGCGGCGTCGGTACAGCCGGTAGAGGATGTGCAGGCCGAGGAAGAACGCGAAGGCGATCTCGCCGGGGCGCGTGAAGGCCATCACGACGGCGACCGGCAGCACCAGCCAGTACTGCCTCTTCAGCGCGAACAGCAGGCCCGCGGCGATCAGCAGGGCGCCCAGCGACTCGGCGTAGGCGACCTGGAAGAGCAGCGACACGGGATTGAGCGCGAGCAGCGTCGCCCCGAACAGGGCGGTGCCCGCCGATCCGGTGACGCGGAGCAGGATGCGGTGGAAGACCAGGAGTGTCCCCGCGCCCGCCAGGACGGAGACCGAGACCGCGACCACGTCGAACGGCAGGGTGGTGATGGTCATCAGCGCCTTGATGACGTACGGGTATCCGGGCAGGAACGCCCAGGCGTTGGTGACCGCGTGACCGGCGTCGTCGACCGGGAGCGTCGTCGGGTAGCCGCTCTCGACGATGCGGCGGTACCAGACGCCGTCCCAGATGACGGAGTACTCGAGCAGGCCCGGGCGCGCGCCGGTGAAGGGGTTCGCCCCCTGGCGCAGCGTGCCGACGAGGAGCACGGCCGTCGTCAGCACGCGCGAGAGCGCGTAGACGACGAGGACGCAGAGCCACCAGGGCAGGCGCTGCCAGAGCGGGATCGCGGTCGCGGCCCGCTCGGTCGTCATCGCGGTCGTGCTCATTCGTTCTCCTTCTCGACCCGGGCGCGGGATGCGCCATGATCGTCTGTATGACGAAACCCGCGGCGTCCCAGGACGCCGAGCGCCCCGAATCGCTCACCATCGCCGTTCTGACCTTCCGCCGGCCCGCCGACCTCGACGCCGTCCTGCCCCAGCTCGTCGAGCAGGCGCGCACCACCGCGCCGCTGGGCATCGCATCGCGCGTGCTGGTCGTCGACAACGACCCCGAGGGCTCTGCGCGCGACCAGGTGGCGCGGCTCGCCGCCGACGCGGGCGACGTGACCGTGGCCTACTCGCACGAGGCGGAGCCGGGCATCGCCGCGGCCCGGAACCGGGCGCTCGACGACAGCGGAGACTCCGACCTGCTCGTCTTCATCGACGACGACGAGCGGCCGAGCGCGAGCTGGCTGGTCGACCTCGTGCGACTCATGCTGGCGGAGGGCGTCGCCGCCACGGTCGGCCCCGTGATCTCGGAGTACTCGATCACGCCCGACCCGTGGATCGTCGCCGGCCGCTTCTTCGACCGCCGACGCCTGCCGACCGGCACGGAGGTCGACGTCGCGGCGACGAACAACCTGCTGCTCGACCTGCGCGCGATCCGCGCCCTGCGACTCGGCTTCGACCGCTCGCTCGGCACCATCGGCCGCTCGGACACCGTCTTCACGCGGACGATCGTGCAGAACGGCGGCCGCATGCTCTGGTGCGACGAGGCCGTGGTGACGGACGTGGTGCCGCCGCATCGGCTGACGCGGCAGTGGGTCGTGCAGCGGGCGTTCTCGAGCGGCAACGGCTGGAGCCTCACGTCGCTCCTGCTCACGCGCCACATCGGCTTCGGGGCGCGCCTCGCGCTGCGGGTCCGCCTGACGGCGAAGGGCGTCGTGCGCCTGGCCGGCGGGCTCGCCCGGGTCGCTCTCGGCACCGTCGCCAGGTCTCTCGGCCAGCGCGCGCGCGGCGTGCGCACCATGGCGCGCGGCGCGGGCATGGTCACTGGCGCGTGGGGCCACCGGTACCAGGAGTACCGCCGCAGCTGACCCCGGCGTCGCTGCCTCCGGCGCGGGAGCCACGGTCAGTCGTTCGTCGTGGGCTTCGGTTTCGCCGCAGTGCCCCGAGGGGTGCGGGCGGTCGAGGCCGTGGTCCGCGGGGCAGGCGTTTTCGTCGCGGGGGACTCGACGACCGGCGCCACCGGGGCCTCGGCGGGTGCCGGGGGCGCGGTGGGGGCGGAGGGGGTCTGCCGCGTCGGGGCGTCGACTGGAGCGCGCCCGCCGACCTCCGAGAGGACGACGCCGGTGACGTACGCGTCGACGGCCTCGAGCTGCTCGACGACCTCGGTGAGCTGCTGCCGCCTCGTGCTCCGGGCTGACGCGACCACGAGGGTCGAGTCGACGGCTCGCGAGAGGGTGAGCGCATCGGCGAACTCGAGCGCCGCGGGGGCGTCCACGACGATGAGGTCGTACGCGTCGGCGAGCGTCGCCAGGGTCTCGGCCAGGACCGGGCGGCCGAGGGCGAAGTGCGGGTTCGACTGGACGGCTCCGGCCGGGAGCACGTCGACTCCGTCGCGCCACTCGACGATCGCCTCGGCCGCGGGGACGGCACCCGAGAGGACGTCGGCGAGGCCGCGCGCGTCGGTCGTCGCGGTCAGCTCCGAGATGCGGCGCGTGCGGAGGTCGGCGTCGACGATCAGGACGCGGGCACCTCGCTCGGCCGACGCGAGGGCCACGTTCAGCCCGACCTCGGCGGCGGGGACGCCGGTCGTGACCGGCGCGACCAGGACCGACGTCGCGCCCTCGGGCCCGGCGAACGGGAGGGTGGCGCTGACGCGGCGGTAGTCCTCGGCCAGCGGCGACTGGGCGCCGTCCGCGACGACGATGCCGGGGACGTGGTCGGCCGAGCGGCGGACGGTGCCGATGACGGGCGCGGCCGAGGCGCGCTCGACGTCGACCGTGGTCCGGAGACGGGTGTCGACGACGGCGCGGACGACCGCGACGATGATGCCGAGCAGGAGGCCGATGACCAACCCGGACGCGATGATCAGAGGCCGGTTCGGGCCGCTGGGCGAGGTCGGGGTGTCGGCCGTCGCGATGACGGTCATCGACACCTGCGGGGCGCCCGTGGAGCTGACCGGAGAGAGCTCGATCGTCACGGTGCGCAGCGAGTCGGCGATCGCGTTGGCGATGGCCGCCGCGGAGGTGGCCGACGACTCGGTGACGACCACCTGGACGATGACGGTGTCGAGGGGGTTGGTCGCTGCGACGTGCGTGGCGAGCTTCTCGGCCGTGGTGCTCAGGCCGAGCTCGTCGATCACCGGGTCGAGCACCTTGGGCGACGCCGCCAGCTTGGTGTACGACGCGACGAGGTTCTGGGTGTACTGCGACCCCTGCGAGAGCTGGTCGGTCGTGGCGCCCTGCGGCGTCGACACGAACACCGAGGTCGTCGCCTCGTAGCTGTCGCCGCGGGCGAACGCATAGGCGGCGCCGGCGGCGCCGCCGACGATGACCAGTACGAGAATGAGAGCCCAGCTCTTGAGCAGGGCCTTCCAGTAGTCGTGGGCTTCCATTGCGGTCGCTCCCCCTTCGGTTCTACGGGGCCGGGGCTAGGCGCCGAGCCTTCGGGTGCTCGTGCCATCTCGCCCAGCGGTCTCCCGGAAGTGCAGACCTGCGAATCCGTCTCAGCTTACGGCACCCGAGCGACGCTCAGGAGGGTCGCTCGGGCGTCACGCGGCCCCCGAAGTGGGGTGACGCGAGCCGGTCGCGCACACGGCGTCGAGCTCGTCGTCGCGCACGATCCCGGCCGCGAACCCCGCCGTCGTCAGATGCCCGACGGTCGTCACGGCCTGCCGCTCGCTCGTCTCCACGACCAGCAGTCCGCCGGGTGCGAGCCACTCCGCTGCCTCGCCGGCGATCCGCGCCTGGATCGCGGTGCCGTCCGGCCCGCCGTCGAGCGCGGCGAGAGGCTCGAAGTCGCGCGCCTCGGGCGGCATGAAGGCGACCTCGCCCGACGGCACGTACGGGGCGTTGGCGATGACGACGTCGAAGCGGCCGCGAAGCGAGCCGGGCAGGGGCGCGAACAGGTCGCCGCAGAGCACCCGGTCGGCGGCGCGCAGGTTGGTGCGGGCGCAGTCCGCCGCTCGGGGGTCGACGTCGCTCGCCCACACCTCGGCGTCGGGTCGGGCGGCCTCGACGGCGGCTCCGGCGGCCCCGGTCCCGCAGCAGAGGTCGAGCACGCGCGGCGACGCGGTCGCTTCGACGCGGCGGAGCGCCACCGCGACGAGCAGCTCGGTGCGGCGGCGCGGCACGAAGACGCCGTCGGCCACCATGATCTTCAGGCGCAGGAACTCGGCCCACCCCACGACCACCTCGAGCGGCCGCCCGCTCTCGCGCTGGGCGAGCATCCCCTCGAGCCGCCCGCCGTCTTCGCCCGCCTCGGCCACGAGCAGCGCCGCCTCCTCCTCCGCGAAGACGCAACCGGCCGCCCGCAGGCGCGCCGTCACCGCCGCGAGGCCCGGCGCGGTCAGGCGCCCACCGCGTCCATGGCGCTCTCGAAGTCGGCGATCACGAGCTTCTTCATGCCCATCATCGCCTGCATCGCGGCCTGGGCCCGCGCGGGGTCGGGGTCACCCAGGAAGCCCGGCATCTGCACCGGAACGATCTGCCACGCCATGCCGAAACGGTCGTGCAGCCACCCGCACTGCGACTCCTCGCCGTCCTTCGTCAGGGCGTCCCAGAAGTAGTCGACCTCGGCCTGGTCGGCGCACGAGACCTGGAACGACACCGAGTCCGTGAAGCCGGCGTCGTAGCCGTTGATGAGGGTGAAGGTCAGGCTCCCGATGCGGATCGTCGCCGCGAGCAGGGTGCCCTCGGGGGTGTCGAAGCCCGGTCCCCAGCGGTCGGCCGACAGCACCTCGCTGTCGTCGAAGATCGAGGAGTAGTAGTCGAGCGCCTCTTCGGCGTTGCCGCCGTACAGGAGCGCGGGATTGATCGTCGTCATGGCTGCCTCCCGGCGTCGCTGCGGATTCAGGCCGGCTGCACTGCCGCGCCTGCCGCCCAGGATGGCACGATCCGGGTGCGTCCGCTTCTCCTGATTCCGCACCGCGCGCCCCTAGACTCGGCGGCGTGGCGAACATCTTCGACGTGGCGTCCGAGGCGGGGGTCTCGCACCAGACCGTGTCGCGCGTCGTCAACGGCGACCCGAACGTCCGTCCCGCCACCCGCGCCCGCGTCGACGCCGCCATCCTCAAGCTGAACTACCGGCCGAGCGCCGCGGCCCGCGCCCTCGCGAGCCGCAAGACCCGCGCCCTCGGCCTCATCTCGGCCGGCGGCACCCTGTTCGGCCCCGCCAGCACGATGCAGGGGTTCGACGGCGCCGCTCGCCAGGCGGGCTACCAGGTGTCGATCGCCACGATCCCGCCCGATGACCAGGCCGAGGTCGGTGCGGGGATGCGCGCCGCGATCGATGCCCTGATCGGCCAGAACGTCGAGGCCATCGTGCTCATCGCTCCCGACACCGGCTCGATCGAGGCCATCCGCAAGATCGACCTCCGCGTGCCGCTGGTCACCGCCGATGCGAGCCCGGACGACGGCCTCGTCTCCGTGGCGCTCGACCAGTTCGGCGGGGCGGTCCTCGCCACCGAGCACCTCGCCTCCCTCGGCCACGAGCGCATCGTCCACGTCGGCGGCCCTGTCGCGTGGAACGACGCTCGCGAGCGGGAGCGCGGCTGGCGCGACGCCCTGGTGCGGCTCGGGCTGCCGCAGGCCGACGTCTACCGCGGCGACTGGACGGCCGCGAGCGGCTACGCCATCGGCCGCCGGCTGCCCGACGACGTGTCCGCCGTGTTCTGCGCCAACGACCCGACCGCGCTCGGCGTCCTGCATGCCCTCTCCGAGCGGGGCATGGACGTCCCCGGGAGGGTGAGCGTGGTGGGGTTCGACGACATCCCCGACGCGGCGCACTTCATCCCGCCGCTGACGACGGTCCGGCAGGACTTCACGGCGCTGGGCCGCCGCATCATGCTGACCGTCGAGGGGCTGCTGGCGCCGGGCGACGCCGAGCCGCTGCCGGCGCTCGAGCCGACGCTGGTCGTGCGCGAGTCGACGGGGCCGGCGGCGGGGTGAGCGGGCGGGGCGGGGCAGTTCCTGCGCCACGTGCCGGGGAGCTTCACAAAGTGAGCGCTCACATGGCAGACTGAGGACGCACGCCCACCGAAGACAAGGACGTCTCCACATGACGACACCCCGCGAACTGATCGCCGCCGGCGATGCCACTCTCGGCATCGAGTTCGGCTCCACCCGCATCAAGGCCTGCCTCGTCGGCTCCGACCTGGCCACCCTCGCCACCGGCAGCCACGAGTGGCAGAACGAGTACGTCGACGGCCGCTGGACCTACTCGGTCGACTCCGTCTGGTCGGGCCTCCAGGCCGCGTACGCCGACCTCGTCGCCTCCGTGCGCGAGCAGTACGGCGTCGACCCGCAGAGCTTCGCCGGCATCGGCATCTCGGCGATGATGCACGGCTACGTGGCGCTCGACGACAGGGCCGAGCTGCTCGTGCCGTTCCGCACCTGGCGCAACTCGTCGACCGGCGAGGCCGCGGGCGCCCTGACCGAGGCGCTGGGCTTCAACATCCCGCTCCGCTGGTCGGTCGCGCACCTCTACCAGGCCGTGCTCGACGGCGAGGAGCACGTCGACCGCCTCGCCTCGCTCACCACCCTCGGCGGGCTCGTGCACCGCGCGCTCACCGGCGAGAACGTGCTGGGCGTCGGCGACGCGTCGGGCATGTTCCCCATCGACCCGGCCACGCGCGACTACGACACGGCCCTCCTCGATCGGGCGCAGGAACTCCTCCGGCACCACGCCCCGTCGCTCCACCTCGCCGAGCTCCTCCCCGCCGTGCTCGTCGCCGGGGCCGACGCCGGCTCGCTGACGCCCGCCGGCGCCGCCCTCCTCGACCCGTCCGGCACCCTCCAGGCGGGGTCGCCGTTCTGCCCGCCCGAGGGCGACGCGGGCACCGGGATGGTCGCGACGAACTCCGTCGCGCCCCGCACCGGCAACGTCAGCGTCGGCACCAGCATCTTCGCCATGGTCGTGCTCGACTCGCAGCTGACGAGCGTGCACCCCGAGCTCGACGTCGTCACGACGCCCGCGGGCGACGCCGTCGCGATGGTGCACTGCAACAACGGGGCCAGCGAGATCGCCTCCTGGGCACGCGTGTTCGGCCGTTTCGGCGAGGTCGCGGGCACGACGCTCTCGGCCGACGACGTCTACGCCGCCCTGCTCGACGAGGCGCTGGCCGGCGACGCCGACGCGGGCGGCCTGCTGTCGTACAACTACCTGTCGGGCGAGCCCGTCACCCGCGTCGAGGACGGCCGGCCGCTGCTCGTCCGCACGCCCGAGAGCCGCTTCACCCTCGGCAACTTGATCCGCTCCGAGCTGTACGCGGCCTTCGCGACGCTGAGCATCGGCATGGAGGCGCTCGACGACGAAGACGTCCGCGTCGAGCGGCTGTTCGCCCACGGCGGCCTCTTCCGCACCGCCGGCGCCGCGCAGCAGCTGCTCGCCGCCGCGGTCGGCGTGCCCGTGGCCGTCGAGACCACCGCCAGCGAGGGCGGCGCCTGGGGGATCGCGGTGCTCGCGGCCTACCTGCGCCGCGCCGCCGACACGTCGCTCAGCGACTTCCTCGACGACGAGGTGTTCGCGTCGTCCGACGCCGTGACGGTCGACCCGCAACCGGCCGACGTCGCCGGCTTCGCCGCCTACCTCGACCGCTACCGCGCGGCTCTGCCGCTCCAGCGCGCGGCGGCCGCCGCCACCCCCATCACCTCGAAAGGCACCGCTTCATGACCGATCTCGACGCTGCGATCCAGCGCACCCGTGAGCAGGTCGCCGCCCTGCACTCCGAGCTCACCCGCTACGGCCTCGTCATCTGGACCGGCGGCAACATCTCGGGCCGCGTGCCCGGCGCCGACCTGTTCGTGATCAAGCCCTCGGGCGTCTCGTACGACGAGCTCACCCCCGAGAACCAGATCCTCTGCGACCTCGACGGCACCGTCGTTCCCGGCACCCCGGGCAGCGAGCGCTCGCCGTCGTCCGATACCGCCGCGCACGCCTACGTCTATCGCAACATGCCCGAAGTGGGCGGAGTCGTGCACACGCACTCGACCTACGCGACCGCCTGGGCCGCCCGCGGCGAGGAGATCCCCTGCGTCATCACGGCCATGGCCGACGAGTTCGGCGGGCCCATCCCGATCGGGCCGTTCGCGATCATTGGCGACGAGTCGATCGGCGAGGGCATCGTCGCCACGCTGACCGGTCACCGCTCGCGCGCCGTCCTGATGCAGAACCACGGCGTCTTCACGATCGGCAGAGACGCCAAGGACGCCGTGAAGGCCGCCGTCATGGCGGAGGACGTCGCGCGCACCGTGCACATCTCCCGCCAGCTCGGCGAGGCCATCCCCATCCCCCGGGAGAGCATCGACGCTCTCTTCGACCGCTACCAGAACGTGTACGGGCAGCAGCCCGCCGCGTCGGAAGGAACCACGAAATGACCAAGCTGACCACCTCCCTCGACTCCTACGAGGTCTGGTTCCTCACCGGGTCGCAGGGCCTGTACGGCGAGGAGACCCTCCGCCAGGTCGCCGAGCAGTCGCAGGCGATCGCCGCCGCGCTCGGAGACGCCGGCGTCCCCGTGAAGGTCGTCTGGAAGCCCGTGCTCACCGACTCCGACGCGATCCGGCGCCTCGTGCTCGAGGCGAACGCCCGCGACGAGGTCATCGGCCTCACCGCGTGGATGCACACGTTCAGCCCCGCCAAGATGTGGATCGCCGGCCTCGACGCCCTGCAGAAGCCCCTCCTGCACTTCCACACGCAGGCGAACGTCGAGCTGCCCTGGGGCGACATCGACTTCGACTTCATGAACCTGAACCAGGCCGCCCACGGCGACCGCGAGTTCGGCTACATCCAGACCCGCCTCGGCATCGCGCGCAAGACCGTCGTCGGCCACGTCTCCGACCCGCGCGTCGTCGGCCAGATCTCGACCTGGATGCGCGCCGCCGCCGGCTGGGCCGCGACCCGCTCGATGAAGCTCGCCCGCTTCGGCGACAACATGCGGAACGTCGCCGTCACCGAGGGCGACAAGACCGAGGCGGAGCACGTCTTCGGCGTCTCGGTCAACACGTGGGGCGTCAACGAGCTGGCCGAGCGCGTCGCCGCGGCCGGGTCGGGCGACATCGACTCGCTCGTTCAGGAGTACCTCGACTCGTACGCG
Source organism: Frondihabitans sp. GW821-FHT04F02 (assembly GCF_059420045.1). Lineage (NCBI taxonomy): Bacteria > Bacillati > Actinomycetota > Actinomycetes > Micrococcales > Microbacteriaceae > Frondihabitans > Frondihabitans sp. GW821-FHT04F02. The sequence goes on from NZ_JBWKSZ010000002.1 coordinate 540,325, forward strand.
GTAGTTCCTGAGCTGCTGCCCGGCGCGGAGCGCCACCAGTCGCTGCGCGACGGCGCCGCGATCGAGCTCGGACTCCGGTCGTTCCTCGAGGAGGGCGGCTTCTCGGCCTTCACCACCAACTTCGAAGACCTCGGCGCGCTCAAGCAGCTCCCCGGGCTCGGCGTGCAGCGCCTCATGGCCGAGGGCTACGGCTTCGGCGGCGAGGGCGACTGGAAGACGGCGGTCCTGATCCGCGCGGCCAACGTGATGGGCTCGGGCCTGCCCGGCGGCGCCTCGCTGATGGAGGACTACACCTACCACCTGGTGCCCGGCGCCGAGAAGATCCTGGGTGCGCACATGCTTGAGGTCGCCCCGTCGCTGACCTCGTCGAAGCCGTCGCTCGAGATCCACCCCCTCGGCATCGGCGACCGCGAAGACCCGGTGCGCCTCGTCTTCACGGCCGACCCCGGCCCGGCCATCGTCGTGGCCCTGTCGGACATGCGCGACCGCTTCCGCCTCGTGGCCAACGTCGTCGACGTCGTCGCTCCGGACGCCGACCTGCCGCACCTGCCCGTCGGCCGCGCCGTGTGGGAGCCCCGCCCGTCGTTCGCCGTGTCGGCCGAGGCCTGGCTCACCGCCGGAGCCGCGCACCACACCGTCATGTCGACCGCCGTCGGCCTCGAGGCGTTCGAGGACTTCGCCCGCATGGCCGGCACCGAGCTCCTGGTCATCGACGAGCACACGACGCTGCGCGACTTCCGTCAGGCGGCCAACTGGAACGCGGCCTACTACCGGCTGGCGCGGGGCCTCTAGCCCTCGCTGCTCGACCGACACGCGACCCTCGACTTCGGGGGTCGCGTGTCGTCAACCGGGTCGCGCCGTGTCTCCCCAGTCGTGCAGTTGTCCACAGACTGCACGGGCGCAGGATCTCCCCGCCGCCGCCGGGCCACCCTGGTCGAGTGCCTCCGCTCCCCGCCCTCCCGCACCTGCTCCGCTCCTCCACCTCCCTCCAGGCCCGACGCCTGGAGCGCGCGGCCGCCGAGGGCCGGCTGATCCGCGTGCATCCGGGCGTCTACGTGCGCGCCGCCGACTGGGCGGGTCTCCTTCCCGAGCAGAAGCACGTGCTGCAGGTGCAGGCCGCCTCGACCTCGCTGCTGTCGAGGCTCGTGTTCTCGCATGAGTCGGCCGCGGCCGTTCACGGTCTGCCCTTCCTCTCGGGCACGCCGAAGCCGGTGCACGTGACCGATCCGGAGCGCGAGCGGGGGCAGCGCTGGGCCGGCGTGGTCAAGCACGCGGGTCCGCTCTCAGACCTCGAGATCGAGGTGGTCGACGGGGTGCAGGTGACCACGCTGGCCCGCACCTGCGTCGACGTCGCGCTGACCTGCCTCTTCGCGGACGGTCTCGCGATGGTCGACGCGGCTCTCGCCGGCGGCATCGTTACCCACGACGACCTGGTGAGACTGCTCGCCGATCGTCCGACGGCCCGTCGCCGCGCCTCCGCCTGCCGCCTCATCGAGTTCGGCTCGCCCAAGGCGGGCTCGGCAGGAGAGTCCCTTGCGCGGCTCCGCCTCTTCGAGCTCGGCGCTCCGCAGCCCTCGTTGCAGGAGCCATTCGACGACGCGGACGGCCTGATCGGCTTCGTCGACCTCTGGTGGGAGGAATTCGGGATAGCCCTCGAGTTCGACGGCGATCACAAGTACACGAACCCGCGGTACGCGAACGGACGGACACCGGCGCAGATCGCCCTCGACGAGCGAAAGCGGGAACGCCGCCTGCTCGCGCACCCTCGCGTGCGCACGGTCGTCCGTTCGGAGTGGCGCGACCTCCTGCAGCCGATCCGGCTGAGGTCGGCCCTTGCAGCGGAGGGCCTCCCGTTCGGTCGGCCGAGGCCCACGATCGCGACATGACACCACCAGGAATCCTGGTGCCATGTCGCGATCGTGGGCGCTGATGTCGGGATCGTGGGCGAAAGGCGGGAGGCGGGCGCAGGTGCCGCGCGGGGGCTAGTGGAACTGCGGGATGATCAGGTACAGCGCGTAGAGCACGGCCAGGCCGCCGACCCCGATGCACGCCCAGCCGCCGGCGGTGCGCGTCGGCGAGCGATCGGTCACGGGCGTGCTGCCCTCGCCGACCGGGAAGCCGTTCGCATCGACGGCGCCGGTCTCGAGCTCGCCGTTCGCCAGCAGGCGCAGGCCCGCCGAGAAGAACAGCACCACGACGGCGGTGGCGGCCAGCGCCACCAGGAAGACGACGACGAACGCGCCCCAGTCGACTCCGAGGAACATCAGCGGACTCCTTCCGTCTCGAGCTCCGGCGCGTCGGCCGACGTGCCGGCGACATCATGCGCCGAGATGGGCTTGCGCTTGGCGAGCACGTAGAACGTCACGCCGGCGCCGAGGGCGAGGACCGCGACGACGACGAGGCCGATGGTGCTGGTCGACGCCACCCATGCGGCGACGCCGCCGACGAGCGCGGCCGCCGGGAGGGTGATGACCCAGCCGGTGGCGATCCTGCCGACGACGCCCCAGTGGACGATGGCGAGGCGCTTGCCGAGGCCGGCGCCGATGACCGAGCCCGACGTGACCTGGGTGGTCGAGAGCGCGAAGCCGAGGTGCGACGAGATCAGGATGGTCGCCGCCGACGCGGTCTCGGCCGCGAAGCCCTGCGGGGACTGCACGTCGGTGATGTTCTTGCCGACGGTCTTCATGATGCGCCAGCCTCCGACGTAGGTGCCGAGTCCGATTGCGAGCCCGCAGGCGAGGATCACCCAGAGCGCCGGGCCCGTTCCTGCGCCCTGGTACCCCGCGGCGATGAGCGTCAGGGTGATCACGCCCATCGTCTTCTGGGCGTCGTTGGTGCCGTGCGCGAGCGAGACGAGGGAGGCGCTCACCGTCTGCGCGTGCCGGAAGCCGCGCTCCGAGCCGCGGGCCCGGGCGTTGCGCGTCATCCGGTAGGCGGCGAAGGTCGCGAGCAGCGCGACCGAGCCGGCCACGAGCGGCGAGGCGAGGGCCGGCACGACGATCTTGGTCAGGACGACGCCGAAGTCGACTGATCCGACGCCGGCGCCGATGACGGCCGCGCCGATCAGGCCGCCGAACAGTGCGTGCGTCGACGACGAGGGGAGGCCGAGGTACCAGGTGGTGAGGTTCCAGAGGACGGCGCCCACGAGGCCGGCGAAGATCATGACCGGGGTGATCTCGATGCCGCCCGGACCCTCTTTGATGATGCCGTTCGAGACGGTCTTGGCCACCTCGGTCGACAGGAACGCGCCGACGAGGTTCAGGACGGCCGAGATGAGCACGGCGGTCCGCGGCTTGAGGGCGCCGGTGGCGACCGAGGTCGCCATGGCGTTCGCGGTGTCGTGGAAGCCGTTCGTGAAGTCGAACACGAGGGCGACGACTATGACGAGTATCACAGTGAAGAGCACGTCCATGGAGAACCCCTTTCGTTGGCGCGACCGTAGGCCCGGATCGTGAACGCAGGATGAACCGGGGCGGACGAGGGTGCGCCCGGGAGTGTCTATGCTCGAAGGGTGCCAGCTCGTCCCCTCGCCTCCCTCTCGAAGTGGGCGCAGGACGCTCGGGTGCTCTGGTCGGGTCTCGTGCTCGTGCACGTCGTCGTCTTGATCCTGAGCATCCCGTACATCCTGAGCGGCGAGCTCGGCGGCGATCTCCCGGTCTACGCGAAGTGGGCCTCCGACGCCGTCGACCGCGGCCAGTGGCCGGTCTTCGCCACCGACTGGGTGTACCCGGCGGGCGCCCTGCTGCCGATCGTCGGCTCGCGCGTGCTCGGCGCCGGCCTCTACACGGTCGTCTGGGTGGTGCTCGTCGGCGTCGCGAACGGGATCGCGCTGCAGGCGCTGATCCGCCGCGGCCGCTTCGTGCGCTCGCAGTGGGCGCCCGGGTTCTGGGTGCTGACGATCGCCGTCCTGGCCGCAGTCGACCTGCTCCGCCTCGAGGGCTTCACGGCGCCGATCGTCGTCGTCGGCATGCTGTTCCTCGGCTCGCGCCCGTGGGTCGCCGGCTTCCTGCTCGCGGCGGCGACCTGGATCAAGGTGTGGCCGGCCGCGGTCATCGCCTCGGCCGTCGTCGCGACGAGCCGCCGCTGGATCGTCCTGATCACCGGCGCTGCCGTCTCTCTCCTCGTCTCGTCCATCGTGCTGATCGGCGGCGGGGGCGCCCACCTCGACAGCTTCGTCACCCAGCAGAACGGGCGCGCCCTTCAGGTCGAGGCGCCGCTGGCGACGCCGTGGCTCTGGATGTCGCTCGCCCGAGTGCCCGGGGCGCACCTGATCCACAACCGCGTCCTGCTCACCGAGGAGGTCACCGGCCCCGGCGACCAGTGGCTCGTCTCGCACGCCACGGCCGTGATGTTCATCGTGATGGCGGCCCTGATCGTGGTGCTCGCCGTGGCGACCCGCCGCCTGTCGACGCTGCCGCACGCCCTGGGCCGTGAGGTCGACCTCGTGCTCGTCGGCGCGCTGGCGCTCGCGTCGGCCTTCATCGTCTTCAACAAGGTCGGGTCGCCGCAGTACGTCCTGTGGCTCACGCCGATCGTCGTGGTCGGCCTGGTGCTCCGCCCGCCGGACTGGAAGACCCCGGCCATCCTCGCCCTCGTCGTCGCCGGGCTCACGACGCTGGTCTACCCGGTGCTCTACATCCCGCTGCTCGACCTCGCGCCGATCGCGCTCATCGTGCTCGGCGCCCGCAACGTCATGCTCGTCGTGGTGCTCGCCTGGTCGGTCGTCAAGCTGGTGCGCGCCGCGTTCGTGAGGCCGGCGGTCCCGCTCGGGACGCGTCCGATGGGCTCGCCGGTGCGCAGCACCAGCTACTAGGAGTCAGAAGCGGGCGCAGGAACGCTGTTCCGCAGGAACGCTGTTCCGCAGGAACTAGGCGGCAGCGTGCTCCCGCTCAGCGTCCGACAGCGCCGGCCCGGTCGCGGCCCCGGCAGCGTCGAGCGCCCGCTCCAGGTCGCGCAGCAGGTCGCGCACGCTCTCCAGCCCGACCGACAGCCGCACCGTGCCGGGCGTGATGCCGCGCGACAGGCGCTCCTCCTCGGTCAGGTGGCCGTGGATCGTCGAGCCGGTGTGGATAGCCAGTGTGCGCACGTCGCCGAGGTGGGTCATCTTGCTGATCAGCTCGAGCGAGTCGATGAACGCCTTCGATGCCTCGAGCCCGCCGGCCAGCTCGAACGTGACGACGGCCCCGGCTCCCTTCGGCAGGTACTTCTGCGCTCGGGCGTAGTACTCGTTGCCGACGAGGCCCGGGTAGTCGACGCCCGTCACCTCGTCGCGGTGCTCGAGCCACTGGGCCAGCGCCAGGGCGTTCGCCACGTGGCGGTCCATGCGCAGCGACAGCGTCTCGATGCCCTGGAGGAGCATGAACGCGCTGGTCGGCGGCAGCGTGGGGCCGTAGTCGAGGGCCGTCACGCTCCGGAGGTAGGTGAGGAAGGCGAGGGGCCCGAAGCGCTCGACGAACGACGGCACGCCGGTCGGGCCGGGCGACGCGATGTTCGGGAAGCGGTCGGTGTGGGCGGACCAGTCGAACGTTCCTGCGTCGATGACAACTCCGCCCAGGACGGCGCCGTGACCCGAGAGCCATTTGGAGGTCGAGTGGATCACGAGGTCGGCGCCGTGCTCGATGGGTCGGGCCAGGTACGGCGTCGCCACGGTGTTGTCGACGATCAGCGGGAAGCCGCCCTCGTGGGCGATGCGGGCCAGGCGGGCCAGGTCGACGACGTCGTTCTTGGGGTTCGGGATCGTCTCGGTGAAGAGGGCCTTCGTGGTCGGGCGGATCGCCGCGGCCCACACCTCGTCGGGCGCGTCGGCGGGGATCAGCTCCACCTCGACGCCCTGGCGGCCGAAGCTGCGCGCGAACAGCGTGCGCGAGCCCTCGTAGAGGCTGTCGGTGGCGAGGATGTGGTCGCCCGAGACGGCCAGGGCGTTGAACGTGAGGGCGATCGCCGCCGTGCCGCTGGCGGTCAGGAGCGCGGCGGCCCCGCCCTCGAGGTCGGCGAGACGGCGGGCGACGGCGGCGTTCGTGGGGTTGTCGGTGCGCGCGTAGGCGGCTCCGGGGATCGTGCCGTCGAAGCGGCCCTGCCCGTCGGCGAACGAGTCGAAGACGAAGCCGGCCGACTGGTACATCGGCGTCAGGCGCGCACCGTGGTCGCTGTCGAGGTTCGTCCCCGCATGGATCTGGCGGGTATCGAAGTCGTACGACGAGCTGGACATGCGGCAAGGCCTTTCGCGGGGTTGGTCTGAGCAGGCTAGCCGAGGCGCGTGGGAAACCCGGGGCTGTTCGTCACACGCGTACACATAGTCAGCCGTGCACGAACGCGGGCTCGCGCGCGAGCCGCTCGTGGAAGACCGCCATGCCCTCGTCGTAGTACCGATGGAAGGCGGCGACAGTGCCCTCGACGTCGTGCTGCGCGGCGCACGCGATGGCGTCGTTCAGCGCAGGGTTGGTCACCTCGCGCGGAACGAGGTGCCCGAACTGGCCGAGCACGCGGAGGAGGTGGGGCCGGAGCCGAGCCAGCGTGCGCTCGAGCGGGGCGTTGTCCAGGCTGTCGACGAAGGGCTGGAAGAGGCCCGCCGTCGCCGCACCCGTGAAGATCGACTCGGTGTCGACCTCGTCGCGATCGGCGAGCGATGCCACCCACGCCTGCATGCCGGCGATCTGCGGGTCTGTCAGCAGCGGGGTGCCGTAGCGCACGGCCATCAGGTAGAGAGCGCGAGCGGTGTCGTCGGCCTCGAGGTAGTACCGCAGCGACAGCGGGGCCACTCGCGTGTAGAGATTGGGCACCGACTCGACCAGGCCGATATGGGTCAGGCGCAGGATCGCCGTCCGGACCGTGGCCCGCGACAGGCCCAGCTCGCCGGCGAGCGCCACGTCGTGCACGCGCTGTCCGGGCTCGAGGCGGCCTCGGATGATGTCGTCGCTGAGCCGGTCGAAGACGTCGTCGGTGAGGAGCCGCCGGTTCGGGACGATGAGGGCCTCACGCTCAGGAACCGGCACCGGACGCCTTTCGGTAGGGGCGGAGCTCGTCGCCGGTGACCCGGTCGATGAAGTGGCTCATCGTGCCGTCGAGGAACGCGCGCATCTCGGCCTCGAAGCCGTCGGCGTCGTGCTCGCGGCAGCGCCGGATGACGATGTCGAAGTAGCCGCGCACCGGCGTCGTGTCGAGGTGGTCCTTGAAGCTGTTCACGCCGAGGGTCAGAAGGGGCGCGTGCACCTGGATGCTCTCGATCAGGACCGTGTTGTCGCAGTGCATGACCACGCATGCCACGAACCGGTCGATCGGCGAAGGTCCGGGTGGCCACTCGCTGGCCGGCGCGGCGCGGAGCTCGTCGTTGAGCGCCTCGAGAAGAGGAAGCTGCTCGCCGGGAAACCGCAGGATGCCCCAGTGCATTGCGCGAGTGACCAGGGCGGCCCAGACGGCCGCCGACTCGGCGTAGGTGCGCGGCGACACGTGCGCGACCTTGGTGAAGCGGTTGGGAGCCATCTCGACCAGTCCGATGTCGGCCAGTTGGGCGAGCGCCTCGCGGATCGGGGCCCGGCTGGTGCCGAGCCAGGCGATCAGGTCGTCGTCTCGGAGGCGGTGGCCCGGTGGGAGACGGCCGTCGAGGATGGCGTGGGTGAGCTCGGTCAGGACGGTCTCGCGCAGAAGGGTGCGCGCGATCCTGTCGTCAGCCATTCACCGTCCTTCGTGCGTGTACCCCGACCGGCGGAGACAGCGGGCGGGCCGTGAGCCTGCTGAACAGTACACGCGGAGCCGCGCGACCGTTACCGACGTGACATAGAAGAAGAGAAGGGCGGGAGCCTCTTACCCGAATAAAAGAGCTCCCGCCACCGCCGGATCAGTGGCGTAGTCAAGATACTAATCAGATCACTCCGAGTCGAGCAACACGGAAGAAAACATTCTGCCGAGAATGTTTCGAGTACGTGACATCAAATTGCGACAGCCGCCACGCTCGCCAGCAGCAGGATCGGACGATGGTCCGACTTGCCCTGGGGGAGCGACAGGACGCTGGCGATCTTCATCCCCATCGTGGTCGCGAAGTCGAAGTGCCCGCTGAAGCCCGAGCGGGAGTACGTGGGCTCCTCGGTGATGGAGAGCTCGTAGCCCGTCTTCAGGAGGTGCTTGCGCAGCCCCTGGCGGAACCACGGGTAGTTGAAGTCGCCGACCATCACGGTCGGGACGCCGCCGGCGAGCTCCTTGAGCTTCTCGTGCGCCAGGCCGATCTGGCGGCGGCGCAGACCGTTCGAGGCGGTCAGCGGAGCGGCGTGGAAGTCGGCCACGACGAGCTCCTCGCCGGTCACGAGGTCTTTCAGCCGCGCGGCGAGGAGCCGCTCGTGGGCCGGGGCCATCACGCGGTCGTGCATCGACTTCATCAGCGCGAAGAGACTCGTGCCGAGCAGCTCGAAGCGGTCCTCGCGGTAGTAGAGCGCGAGCCCCAGGCGGTTGGTCTTCGTCGAGGCCGCCAGCTTCAGTCCCAGGATCTGGTCGGGGATGTCGGTGCTGTCGCACTCCTGCAGGCACAGGACGTCCATTCGGTGAGCCTCGACGAGGTCGGTCAGCTCCCCGATCGCGAGGTGCTCGCGAAGGTTGTAGCTGACGATTCTCAGATCGGGTTCCATATCTGCATTCTCTCGCTTGCGACGGTGCTGCGCGTTCAGGAACGCTCCGGAATTCATCGGAACGTCACGGATCTCATAGGAACGGTTCGGCGTGGACGCTCGCTCCGCTTGGTCCGAGCAGTGGCTGGATTTCGCCATTGACATGTGGTGCACACACTCGAAATACTGCATAGGCGGGACCCAGAGGGCCCCGCCTCGGCTCGCACCAGCGCCAACTGACGCGAGCTATCGATAGCCGGAAGCGCCGGCTACCGAGATGGGAAGAATGCCATGAAAACTAATCGAACGACCTGGAAGTTGCGCCACAGAATCGTTGCCACTCTCGCTCTCTCCGCTGTTGGCGTCGCAGGTTTCTCTGCTGCGGCTTCGGCCGCTCCGGCACCGCTGGCGGCCGTTGCCGCTGGACCTGTCGGCGGGTCTTTCCCCTCCTCGTCCGTAGCCGCATCTGGAGCGGTGATCCCGCTCACCATTGGTGGGTCCGTCCACGAGCCGGTGAGTCCGGTCGGCCCCTCCGACCGCCCTAGCGATTCACGAGCCAGCATCAAGCCCCTTATTGATGCAGCGGTGAAGATCATCAAGAAGATACCCGGATGGTGGTCGAAATTTGCCGCGGGTGTCAAGAAGGCTTGGGCGTGGTTCAACACCAACGTCTGGAAGCCGCTCGTGAAGCTCGCCAATGCACTCAGCGTCCTGGTGTCAGGATGGGAAATCTGGAGCTGGTTCCACTGATGCATGCTAGGAATGGCGGGCTCATCGTCGATCAACTGACGAAGTCGTATGGATCGAAGACGGTCGTCGAAGGTATCTCATTCACGGTGCCGACCGGGACCGTGGCCGGGTTCGTCGGCCCAAACGGATCAGGTAAATCGACGACGCTCAGGATGATGATCGGGCACGCCCGACCGGACTCCGGCCGCGCTCTATTCGATGGCGCGCCGTTCCCGGCGCTTCGATCACCTGGGCGGACCGTAGGCGTTCTCCTCGATGCTGCGGCGCAGCATCCTGGCCGAAGTGTCGTCGAGACCGCGTATCTCGCGGGCCTGATGATCGGCGTCACACGGAAGCGCGTGCTGGCTTGTCTTGAAGCGGTCGGCGTCGAGTCGGTGGCCAAGAAGCGGGTGGGGGCCCTTTCCCTCGGGATGCGCCAGCGCTTGGGGATCGCAATCGCCGTCCTCGGGGCACCCCGCTTTCTCATTCTCGACGAGCCAGCCAACGGACTCGATCCGGAGGGGATCCAGTGGTTGCGGCAGTTCCTCCGGGGCTTCGCGGACCACGGAGGAACCGTCGTGGTGTCCAGCCATCAGCTTTCGGAAGTCGCCGCTGCAGCAGATTCGATTGTGGTCATCGACCGGGGGCGGCTCTCGGCAGTCGGAGTAGGGACAACTACTAACCCGGCTTCGATCCTCGTCCGCTCGTCCGACGACGTTCTCCTTCACGAGACCCTCAGCCGTGCTGGCTTTGCTGTGTCAATCGCAGAAAACGGATGACTGAGCGTCGAAGGCGATGCTTTCGACGTCGGTCGAGTTGCCTTCGAGCGGGGGATCCTCCTCGGACACCTTGCGCCGCACGAATCATCCCTCGAGGAGGCCTTCCTCGCCGCCACGCATGGTGAATACGCGGGTCTAGGCGGCGAGCGGCTACTCGATTTCGTCAGGGGCGGTGGGCGATGACTTTCCTTCGATGCTTCCAGGTCGAGTTTCGGCGCTCCGTGGACACCCGCGCATCCCGGGTGCTCCTCGCTGTCATGGTCGCGCTGGGGGTTGGCGCGGCGCTTCTCGCCTCGCAGGGTGGCGCTCGACTCAGCGAGTTCGTCGGGTCGGCATCGCTCCCTCTGCCGTTGCTACTGCCGATCGTCGCAGTCTTGGCGACTACTGGTGACTGGACCCACCGGTCAGCGCTGACCACCTACGCGCTGGTCCCGCACCGACAGACTGTGCTCGGCGCCAGGGTTCTCGCAGCAATCGCGCTCGTACTCGCTACAGCCTTCGCCATCACCGTGCTCTCGGTCTCGGCTTTCCTCGTGCTCCACTGGGGCGATTGGACTGTCTTCGACGTGCCTGCCCTGCGCGTCTCGATCTGGTCGGTGTTCGCATTCTCGCTCGCGGCGGCACTCTCTGGAGTGGCGATGGGCTCGTTGCTCCTCAATACGCCTCTCGCGATCGTCGTCACGATGGTCGTCCCCATCGCGTATGACATCGCCGTGACACCCCGGCTCCCCGTCGTCGGGGAGTGGTTCTCGAGTCTGGGATTCAGTCTGTGGCTGACCGAGCCGCAATGGACGTGGCTCTCACCGACGGATGAGTTGACAGGCGTTGGTCCCGCGCTCACATCGCTCGTGGTGTGGGTCTGCCTTCCGCTCCTTCTCGGAGCGGTGAGGCAGGACAGGAGGGAGGTCCGATGACAGGCGACAGGGAGCCGCCGCGCCGCTTTCTCGACCTCGTCGTGGCTCGGTCGGTCCTGGCGGTCGCTCTGACCGCAGTCAGCCTGGTGCTCTTCCTCCACGAGGCGAAGCTGTCGCTCATGCCGATGGTGATGGCGCTCCTTCTGATCACGAAGGGCAAGAGCATCGTCGACCGGAAGGCGCCGCCGATCGCCTTCCTCGTCATGGTCCCGATGATCGCGGTCATAGTCGTGGTCGCACTCGGGCGGGCGTGACGGGCCGGCGGCAAGGGGCACCGGGCAGACTGGTCGCATGCCGATCGCCGACCTCGTCCAGCGCGTCCGACACCTCCAGCTGAAGCACGCCGGCCGACGGCTCATGATCGGGATCGCGGGGGAGCCCGGCTCGGGCAAGTCGACGCTGGCGACCCGCCTCGCCGAGTCGCTGGGCGACGCCGCCGTCGCGCCGATGGACGGCTTCCATCTGGCCAATGCCGAGCTCGGCCGCCTCGATCTCGCCGAGCGCAAGGGCGCGCCCGAGACGTTCGACGCCTGGGGGTACCTCGCCCTGCTGCGACGCCTTCGCACGGCGGACGAGCCCGTGGTCTACGCGCCGATGTACACGCGCGACGTGGAGGAGAGCATCGGCTCGGCGATCGCCATCCCGGGCGACGTGCCGATCGTCATCAGCGAGGGCAACTACCTGCTCGGCGACGACGACCCGTGGCCTCTGGTCCACGCCGAGTTCGACGAGGTGTGGTTCGTCGACACGCCTCGCGACCTCCGGCTCTCGCGCCTGATCGAGCGGCACGAGCGGTTCGGCAAGACGCCCGAGGCGGCGCGGGCCTGGGCGACGGGGCCCGACGAGGAGAACGCCCTCGTCGTGCGGATGTCGCGCGAGCTGGCCGACCTCGTCGTCTCGGTCGACTAGGCGGAGGCGGGGTGGGCCGGCGCCGGGAGTTCCTGCGCCCGCCTGCCGCGGCGCTAGAGGACGAAGAGGAGCTCCTGGTACGTCGGAAGCGGCCAGAGGTCGTCGGCCACGATGGTCTCGAGCTCGTCGGCTGCGCCCCGGACCGCCAGCATCGCCGGCAGCAGAGCGTCGCGGGCGTGCTCGGCCTCGGCGAGGGCGTCGTGGCCGGCGTCGGCAGTCAGCGCGTCGCCGAGCGTCGCGAGGGCCGAGCGGAGCGCCGCGACGGGCGCGCTGATGCCGTCGAGCGGAGCCAGATCGACGTCGGTCATGCCCGCCGCCTTGAGAGCGGCGATGTTGGTCGCGATCTCGGTCTGGTGGCGCACGGCCGCGGGGAGGATCACCGTCTGGCCGATCTCCTGAGTGAGCCGCGCCTCGACGCCGATGGCCAGGACGTACTGCTCGAGGCCGATCTCGTAGCGGCTGTGCATCTCGCGATGGGTGAAGACGCCGTACTTCTCGAAGAGGGCGAGCGCCTCGTCGGTGATCAGCTCAGGAAGGGCGTCGAGCGTGGTCTTGAGGTTCTTGAGCCCGCGCTTCTCGGCCTCGATCGGCCACTCGTCGACATAGCCGTTGCCGTTGAAGACGACGGCGCCGTGCTCGGTGATGATCTCGGTCAGGAGCGTCTGCACGGCGGAGTCGAAGTCGACGCCCTCGGCGACGGCCGCCTCGAGCGTCGTCGCGACGTAGTCGAGCGAGTCGGCCATGATCGTGTTGATCGTCACCATCGGGGCCGCCACCGTCTGGAGCGAGCCGGGAGCGCGGAACTCGAAGCGGTTGCCCGTGAAGGCGAAGGGGCTCGTGCGGTTGCGGTCGCCCGGATCGGTCGGCAGGACGGGCAGCGTGTCGACGCCGATGGTCATCGTGCCGCGGCCCTTCGACGACGTGGCCGGGCCCCGCGCGATCTGCTCGAAGATGTCGGCGAGCTGGTCGCCGAGGAAGATCGAGATGATGGCCGGGGGAGCCTCGTTCGCGCCGAGACGGTGGTCGTTGCTGGCTGACGCGACCGACGCGCGCAGCAGGCCCCCGTAGAGGTGCACGGCCCGGATCACGGCAGCGCAGAAGACCAGGAACTGCGCGTTGTCGTGGGGGTTGTCGCCGGGAACGAACAGGCTGCCGAGCTCGCTGTTGCCGAGCGAGAAGTTGACGTGCTTGCCCGAGCCGTTCACGCCCGCGAACGGCTTCTCGTGAAACAGGCACTCCATGCCGTGCTTCTTCGCGATCGACTTGAACGTCGTCATCAGGAGCTGCTGGTGGTCGGCCGCGATGTTGCCTCGCTCGAACATCGGCGCGATCTCGAACTGGCCGGGCGCCACCTCGTTGTGGCGGGTCTTCGCCGGGATGCCGAGCTTGAACAGCTCGCGCTCGGTGTCCATCATGAAGCCGAGCACGCGCTCGGGGATGGCGCCGAAGTAGTGGTCGTCGAACTCCTGGCCCTTGGGCGGCTTCGCGCCGAAGAGGGTGCGCCCGGCGTTCATCAGGTCGGGCCGCGCGAGGAAGAAGTGGCGGTCGACGAGGAAGTACTCCTGCTCAGGACCGCAGAACGACACGACGTGGTTCACGTCGTCGTGGCCGAAGAGCCGGAGCACTCGCTCGGCGTGCTCGCCCATCGCCTGCTGCGAGCGCAGGAGCGGCGTCTTGTGGTCGAGCGCCTCGCCGGTCATCGACACGAACACCGTGGGGATGCAGAGCGTGTTGCCGTTCGGGTTCTCGAGCACGTAGGCGGGGCTGGTGACGTCCCAGCCGGTGTAGCCGCGGGCCTCGAAGGTGTTGCGGAGGCCGCCGTTGGGGAAGCTGGACGCGTCGGGCTCGCCCTGCACCAGCGTCTTGCCGGCGAACTCGGCGAGGGCGGTGCCGTCGCCGACGGGCTCCAAGAAGCTGTCGTGCTTCTCGGCGGTGAGGCCGGTCAGCGGGTAGAACACGTGGGCGTAGTGCGTGGCGCCTTTCTCCAGGGCCCAGTCCTTCATCGCGGACGCGACGGCGTCGGCGACCGCCGGGTCGAGCGTCGCGCCGTGCTCGATGGTCGCGACGACCGACTTGTAGACCGACTTCGGGAGGCGCTTCTGCATGACGACCCGGTTGAAGACGTTCTCGCCGAAGATCGCTCCCGGAGCCTCGTCGAGCGAGAAGCTCACGGCCGGAGGCACGTACGCCTCGACGTCCTTGATGGCTTGCAGGCGGGCGGCGTTTCCGGTCATGGCTTCTCCTGAGATTCGGGCTCGGGCGGCGGCGTGCCGTTCGACGTCGGGGATCCTGCTGCGGAACGACCCGTCGGGCCAAATCTAGGGAACGAGGCTTTCTCGGATGTTTCGGACGCGTGACGTTTGGCTACGGGCTGGCGGCGGCATGCTCACGCGGTCGCGGCGTCCGGCCCCATCGTCTCGAGAACGATGTCGAGCTTGTGGCCGAAGGCGGCGCAGGCCAGCTCGGTGGCGTCGGAGTCGCGTCCGAACAGCGACGGCATCTCGATGCAGAGCAGCACGCTCGTGAGCATCCCGTACGACAGGAAGGTCTGGACCTCCTCGGGGGCGAAGCCGGCCTCGTCGCGCAGGAACGCGTACACCTCGAGGAAGCCCCGGCGTGCCGCGACGCCGATGACGGGGTCGCCGCCCGACACGAAGCCCTGCATGAGCGAGCGGTGCAGGCCCCTGGTCTTCACCAGGTCGATGAACGCGTTGCCGAGCTTCGGGACCAGCGCCTCGGCGGGCTCGCCCGAGCTGCGGTGCTCCGCGAGCTGCTCGCGGAAGCTCACGAGCAGCATCGCCAGCGCCGCGTTGATGACTTCGAGGAACAGCGCCTCCTTGGTGCCGAACATGCGCACGACGTAGGGCTGGCTGATTCCGGCGGCCTTCGCGACCTGGTCGGTCGTCGTGCCGTGGTAGCCGCGGTCGCCGAACACGCTCGTCGCCGCCTGGATGATCTGCTCGCGGCGCTCCGCGGAGGTCATGCGGGTATCCGGAGCCGATTTGGTAGCCATGCTTGACAGGTTATCATTCGATTACTACGGTTTTAGTAATCATTCGATTACAACCATCCCATTCCTGCGAGACCAGTCGTGTCTCGTAAGAACAGTCCTGAAGGAGCACTCGTGTCCGCACGAACGAGCACACGCCGGATTCCCGTCTGGCTGGCCATGGTCGCCGCCTCCCTGCCGATGTTCATGGCGACCCTCGACAACCTCGTCGTCACCAGCGCTCTCCCGGTCATCCACGAAGAGCTCGGCTCCACCGTCGAAGACCTCCAGTGGGTGACCAACGCCTACACGCTCTCGTTCGCGGCGCTCATGCTCCTGGCCGTCAGTCTCGGCGACCGGTTCGGACGTCGCCGCCTCTTCGTCGGCGGCATCGTCGTCTTCACGGTCGCGTCGGCGCTCGCCGCGATGAGCACCTCGTCCGGGGCGCTGATCGCGGCCCGCGCACTCGAGGGCGCCGGCGCGGCGGCCGTCATGCCGCTCTCGCTGACCCTGCTCGTCGGCGCGGTCTCAGTCCGCCTCCGGCCGATGGCTATCGGCATCTGGGGCGGCGTCTCCGGACTCGGCGTCGCGCTCGGCCCCCTGATCGGCGGCGCAGTCGTCGAGGGCTGGAGCTGGGAGTCGATCTTCTGGCTCAACGTGCCGATCGGCATCATCGCCGTGCCGCTCGCGCTCTACGCCCTGCCCAACACCTTCGGCCTGCGCGTCCGTGCCGACATCGTGGGCGTCCTGCTCGCCGGGCTCGGCGTCCTCGGCGCGGTCTTCGGCATCGTCCGCGGCAACGATGCGGGCTGGTCGAGCTTCGAGGTGCTCGGCTCCCTGATCGGCGGCGGCGCTCTGCTCGCGGCCTTCCTGATCTGGGAGAGCCGCAACCCGACGCCGCTCCTGCCGCTCCGCCTGTTCCGCGACCGCAGCTTCACCCTCGCGAACTTCGTGGCTATGAGCTTCAGCTTCGGCTCCTTCGGCGCGGTGTTCATCCTGATCCAGTTCCTGCAGGTGGTGCAGGGCAAGACCCCGCTCGAGGCCGGAGTCGCGACCATGCCGTGGACCCTCGCACCCATGATCGTCGCCCCGCTCACCGGCCTGATCGCCCCGCGGGTCGGTACCCGCATCCTCATCGTCTCCGGCCTCGCGCTCCTGAGCGCCGGGCTCTTCGAGATCGCCCTCACCATGAGCGCCGACGTCGGCTACCTGACGCTGCTCCCCGGCTTCCTGCTCGCCGGCGTCGGCATGGGTGCCGTCTTCGCGCCGATCTCGACGGCGGTCCTGACGAACATGGCGCCCGACGATCACGCGAAGGCGTCCGGCACGAACTCGACGCTGCGCGAGATCGGCGTCGCGCTCGGCATCGCCGTCCTGACCGCCGTGTTCACCGGCGCCGGCGGGCAGCTGACGCCGACCGGCTACGTGTCGGCGGCCGTCCCGGCGGTCGTCGTCGGGGCGAGCGTGCTGCTCGGCTCGGCCGTGCTGGCGGCCTTCCTGCCCTCGGGCATCGTGCGCAGGAACGCGGACACCCCCGCCGACCTGCCCGCCGTCCCCGACCTCGTCGTCGCCCCCTAGCCCCGCCCTGCCCGCCCTGCCCTGCCCCGCCCTCCCCGCCCGCCCTCCCCACGTCCGGTGAGGAGTCGCTGGTTGCTCCCGCCGACAGGCGTCTTCGACAAGCAGCGACCCCTCACCGGCGGCGGGGGCGGGGGGGCGGGGCGGGGGCGGCGAAGGGCTGGGCGGCGGGGGGCAGGGCGGCGGGGCGGGGCGGGGCGCGGTCAGGTCAGGTCGGCGGGCTCGCCCTCGGCGGCGGGGGCCAGCCGCTTCTGCAGCCACGCCGTCGAGTGCCACCGCCCCAGCTTCCAGCCGATGTCGGCGAACGTCGCCACCCGCTCGAACCCGAGCGCCTCGTGCAGCCCGAGGCTGGCGTCGTTCGGCAGTGTCATGCAGGCGGCGGCGATGCGGAACCCCCGGTCGGCCAGCCGGGGCAGGAGCGCGCCGTAGAGGGCCCGCCCACCGCCGCGCCCGCGGTGCGCCGAGTCGAGGTAGACGCTGACCTCGGCGGCCCAGCGGTAGGCATCGCGGCCGGAGAACGGGCCCGCGTAGGCGTAGCCGACGGTGGTGTGGTCCAGTTCCAGCGTCATCCAGGCGTGCGAGACCTGAGCCTCGGCGATGCGGCGGCCCATCTCATCGGCGGTAGGGGCGACGCTCTCGAAGGTGATGGCCGTGTCGGTCACGTAGGGCGCATAGATGCGGGCGCAGGCCGCGGCGTCGTCGGGAGTCGCATCGCGGACGAGGAGCGCGGGCACGGTGGGGTCGGACATGGCACCATAGTAGCCAGATCAGGTCGTATAGTTGCACCCATGACCGACGACCTGACCGACTCGCTCGCGGCCGCCCTCGCCGGAGCCCGCCACAGCCGCGACCTCAGCGTCAGCGCCCTCGCCGATCGGTCCGGTGTCTCACGCGCCATGATCGCCAAGATCGAGCGCGGCGAGGTCCAGCCGACCGCGGCGCTGCTGGGCCGCATCTCAGGAGCCCTGGGCATCACGCTCTCGGAGCTCATCGCGCGCGCCGAGAGCACGGGGGCCGGCGGACGAGTGGCGCGGTTCGGCGATCAGGCCGTGTGGACCGACCCCGAGACCGGGTACCACCGCCGCTCCGTGTCGCCCGGCGCCGGCGGCCCGATCGAGCTCGTCGAGGTCGAGCTCCCCGCCGGGGTCCGCGTCGACTACCCCGCCGACTCGTACTCGTTCACGCACCACCAGATCTGGGTGCTCGACGGCGAGCTCACCTTCGTCGAGGGCGCCGAGACGCACCACCTGGCGGCCGGAGACTGCCTGCAGCTCGGGACTCCGGTGGCCTGCGCCTACGTCAACGAGTCGGCGGGTCCGTGCCGCTACCTCGTCGCGCTCGCGCGTCGCGGCGCCTAGCAACAGGGGCGTGTCGGCGGGCGCGCAGTGGCATGGGCGGGTCTCCGGAGGCGCGCCGACACCTGCCAGACCCCGCCCGTCCGTGCCCGGGTCCGCGTGTCGGGCGGTGCGTGCGCGCTTCCCTGAAATGCGAGCAGGGGCGCAGGAACGTGCGCCCCGGCGCGGAACCCCGCACCGCCCGCACCCCGAGCGCCGTCGGGCCGCGCCTCCGGCAGCCCGCCGTCCGCGTCTCCGGCGTTGCGCCCACGCGCCGCCGAGCTGCCAGCCGTCGGCATCTCAGGCGCCCTGCACCCTGGACTTGCGGCGGCCCGCCGTCGGCGGCCCGGCCCGCGCGCTTTCCCTGAGTTGCGCGCACCCGCAGCGCGCCGCCGACCGTCGCCACGCAGCACCGCCCGCCAGCCGGGCCCGCAGCCGGCCCGCTACGCCCGCGGCAGCGCCGGCACCGCGAGCCCGAACAGCCAGGCGTCGAACAGCTCGCCGAGGTCGGCCCCGGCCTTCTCGGACGCGAGCGCGACGAAGTCCGTCGTCGTCGCGACGCCGTGATGGTGGCGCGTCGTCCAGGTGCGGAGGGTGTCGAAGAACACGTCGTCGCCGACGCGTGCGCGGAGCGCCTGCAGGGTCACAGCGCCGCGCTTGTACACGCGGTCGTCGAACATGGCGTCGGGCCCGGGGTCGCCGACCACGATGTCATGCGGCAGGCCGGCGAGGCGGGCGCGGGCGGAGGCCGCCAGGCGCGCCGCCGAGGGGCCGCCGGAGGCCTCCGACCAGAGCCACTCGGCGTAGCAGGCGAAGCCCTCGTTGAGCCAGATCTCGCCCCAGCTCGCGACGCCGACGCTGTTGCCGAACCACTGATGAGCGAGCTCGTGCGCGATCAGGCGCTCCGACCCGCTGCGGCCGTCGGCGTGGTTCGCCCCGAAGATCGCGAGCCCCTGGGCCTCGAGCGGGATCTCCAGATCGTCGTCGGTGACGACGACCGTGTAGGCGGCGAACGGGTACGGGCCGAAGCGCTCGGTGAAGGCTGTCATCATCTCGGGCAGCAGCCCGAAGTCGTGCCCGATGCGCGAGCGGAGGGCCGGCGGCCCGGCGAGGGTTCCGGGGACGCCCGCGAGGTCGACCGGGAGGATCTCGTAGCGGCCGATCTGGACGGTCGCGAGGTAGGTGGAGGTCGGCTCGGGCTGGTGGTACTCCCACGTCGTGCGACCCGACTTCGTGTTCCGCTCGGCGAGCACCCCGTTGCAGACCACCGCGTAGGGCTGCTCGGTGGCCACTCGGATCACGTACGACGCCTTGTCGGACGGGTCGTCGTTGCACGGGAACCAGGTCGGCGCGCCACTCGGCTGCGCGGCCACGATGACGCCGTCGGTGAGCTCCTCCCACCCCACGGTTCCCCAGATGCTGCGCCGGGGCGCCGGGGCGCCGGCGTACTCGATCACCACGACGAACTCCTCGCCCGCATCGATCGCCTCGGGCGGCACCACCACGAGCTTCGCGGCAGTCTGCGAGAGGCGCGCCTTGGTGCCGTCGACGCGGACCTTCGAGGCGCGGAGCCCCACGAGGTCGAACGAGAGGCGGCGGAGGTCGGCCGTCGCGCGGGCCGTGATCGTCGCGGTGCCCTGGAGGCGGTTCGTCGAGACCCGGTAGACGAGGTCGAGGTGGTACGAGCTCGTTCGGTAGCCGGGGTTTCCGCTGTCGGGGAGGTAGGTGGTGCGTCCTGTCACTGAGCGGCCGCGCGGTAGTCGGAGACGCGGACCTCGCGCCAGGGGCCGATCGGGTTTCCCGACCAGCGGCTGCCGGTGGGGACGCCCTCGCCGCGCATGACGAGCGACGCGGGCCCGACCGTCGCGTGGGCGCCGAGGCGGGCGGCGGGGAGGACGACGCTGTGCGGCCCGAGGGTCGAGCCGGCGTCGAGGGTGACGGTGTCCATGCTCATGATTCGATCATGAAACAGGTGCGTCTGCACGACGCAGCCGCGATTGACGGTGCTGCCGTCGCCGAGCCGTACGAGGTCGGCCTCGGGCAGCCAGTAGCTGTCGGTCCACACGCCGCGGCCGATGGAGGCGCCGAGCGACCGGAGCCACCAGACCAGCGCCGGGGTCCCGGCGGCGGGCTGTGCGAACCACGGGGCGGCGCAGAGCTCGACGAACACGTCGGCGACCTCGCTGCGCCAGACGAAGCTCGACCAGAGCGGCTTCTCGGTGGCGCGGATCCGGCCCACGAGCGCCCACTTGGCGGCCGTCGCGGTGAGCGCCGCGACCGCGCCCGCGGCGAGCATGACGGCACCCGAGAGCGCGATGGTCCAGCCGAGGCCCACGGCGTCGACGAGCGCGATCAGGGCGAACAGGAGTGTGAGGCCGAGCAGGCACGACACGACGACGGGCACGAATCGGCCGAGCTCCCAGAGGATGCGCGCCGCGCGGATGCCGGCCGGCGGGCGGAAGGTGCGGGCCTCGTCGGTCGCGGCGACGGTGCGGCGGAGCCGGACGGCCGGCGAGCCGAGCCACGACGACCCGGCCTTCGACTTCTTCGGAGCGGAAGACAGCACGGCGACGAGACCGTCGCGGGGCACGGTGTGGCCGGGGCCGGTCATGCCGGAGTTGCCGAGGAAGGCCCGCTGGCCGATCTCGGCCCGCGCGATCCGCAGGTACCCGCCGCCGAGCTCGTACGAGGCGACCAGGGTGTCGTCGGCGAGGAACGCGCCGTCGCGGATCGTGGTCATCGACGGCAGCAGCAGAACCGTCGACGCCTCGACGTCGCGGCCCACCTCCGCACCGAGGAGGCGCAGCCAGACGGGCGTGAACAGGCTCGAGTAGAGCGGGAAGAGGAAGGTGCGTGCGAGGTCGAGCAGCCGCTCGGTGCTCCACACCTGCCAGCCGGCGCGGGAGCGCACGGGAAACGTGCCCTCGGCGACGCCGAGCGCCAGGAGCCGGACGAAGGCGACGACCAGCACGGCGGCGGTGAAGCCGGCCAGGAGCGTCGCGGGCACGAGCAGCGCGAGCGCGCGGGCGAAGGCCTCGCCCAGCGAGCCCGATCCTGCGACCCCCAGGGCGAGGACGGCGCCGCCGCCGGCCAGGGCCGCGACGGGGAGGAGCGCGAGCACCACCGACGACAGGCCGTACGCGAGCAGCCAGCGCTTCGGGGCCGCGGGGCGATCGGCCGGCCACCAGGTGCGGTTCTTCCCGACGCGTGCCGCGGGGGAGCCGGCCCACTCCTGGCCGGAGGGCACGCGCCCGAAGACGGCCGACCCGGGTGCGACCGACGAGTCCTTGCCGATGCGGGTGCCCGGGAGCAGCGTCGAGCGCATGCCGACGGTGGAGCCGGCGCCGATCCGGATGGCGCCGATCCGGACGACGTCGCCGTCGATCCAGTAGCCCGACAGATCGACCTCGGGCTCGATCGACGCGCCGCGGCCGACGCGGAGCATGCCCGTCACCGGCGGGAGCGCGTGCAGGTCGACGCCGGGGGCGATACGGGCCCCGAGAGCTCGGGCGTAGTAGCTCACCCACGGCGCGCCCGCGAGCCCGACGGCGCCGATCTGGTGCGCCACCTGCTCCGCGAGCCAGAGCCGCAGGTGCACGCCGCCCCCGCGCCGGTAGTCGCCGGCCTCGACGCCCGTCAGCAGGAGGCGCGCGGCGACGACCGAGATGGCCATGCGGCCGATCGGGCTCACGAACACCACGATCAGGATCACCAGGGTCAGCCAGCCGACGGACGGCAGAGCGCGGAACGCGTCGCCATCGGCCCACTGGAGCAGCGTCGAGGCCGTCAGCGCGTAGGTCAGCCAGCGCACGCCGCTGAGGATGTGCAGGGGGATCCCGAGCAGGGTCTGCAGCCACTGCATCCGCAGCGGCGTCGGCGCGGAGCGGTGGTAGTCGTCGCGGGCGGCCTGACCGCCGCCGCGCACGGCGAGCGCATCCGCCATGGCACCGAACCGCGGGTGGGAGTAGATCTCGGCGACGGTGAACTCGGGATCGCGCTCGCGGATGCGCGCGACCAGCTGCGCCGCGGCCAGCGAGCCGCCGCCGAGGTCGAAGAAGTTGGCGTCCCGGTCGTCGATCGGCAGGCCGAGCACCGCCTGCCAGTCGGCGGCGAGGATCAGCTCGTCCGAGCCGAGACCGGCGTCGGCGCCGTCGATGGTCGTCGCCGGGAGCGGCCACGGGAGGGCGTCGCGGTCGATCTTGCCGCTGGTCTTGGTGGGCAGGTCGCCCTCGACGAGGGCGAGCAGCGGGACGAGGGCCGCGGGGAGCCCCTCGCGGAGCCGCTCGAGCGCTGAGCCGCGGTCGAACGCCTGCGCGTCGGCCACGGCGAGGTAGCCGACGAGGAGCTGGTTGCCGGCGTCGGTCTTCCGGACGGCCGCCGCCGCGCCGCCCACGCCGGGCAGCGCCAGCAGCGCCGCCTCGATCTCACCCAGCTCGATGCGGCGGCCGCCGACCTTCACCTGGTCGTCGGCGCGGCCCTGGAAGACCAGGCCCTCGCGCTCGAACCGCACCAGGTCGCCGGAGCGGTAGGCGCGCTCCCAGCCGAGGCCCTCGTGCGGCGCGTACTTCTCGGCGTCCTTCGCCGGGTCGAGGTACCGGGCCAGGCCGACGCCGCCGATGATGAGCTCGCCGACCTCGCCCTCGGCGACGGGCCGGCCGTCGGCGTCGACCACAGCGGCGTCCCAGCCGTCGAGCGGCAGGCCGATGCGGACGGTCTCGCCCGGCACGACGAGTGCGCCGGTCGTGACGACGGTGGCCTCGGTGGGGCCGTAGGTGTTCCAGACCTCGCGGCCCTCGCCGGCGACCCGGTCGACGATGTCGGGCGGCAGCGCCTCGCCGCCGAAGATCAGCAGGCGGACGCTCTCGAGCGCCTCGGCGGGCCACAGGCCGGCCAGCGTCGGCACGGTCGAGACGGCGGTGATGCCGTGCAGCACCAGCCACGGCCCGAGGTCGGCGCCGGTGCGCACGAGCGAGCGCAGGGCCGGCACGAGGCAGGCGCCGCTCCGCCAGGCGAGCCACATCTCCTCGCACGACGCGTCGAACGCCACGCTCAGGCCGGCGAGCACGCGGTCGCCGGGGCCGAGCGGGTCGACGCCGGGCGCGTTCAGGAACATCCGCGCTTCGGCGTCGGCGAACGCGGCGGCCGAGCGGTGGCTCGCCGAGACGCCCTTCGGCGTGCCGGTCGAGCCCGAGGTGAAGATGATCCAGGCGTCGTCGGCCGGCAGCGGGGCCGTTGCGGGCAGAGCCTCGGCGCGGCTGCGGTGCGGCGCCGGCCCGGCGAAGATCGAGGCGGCGCGCGTGGTGCCGTCGCGCGGGTCGAAGACCCCGCCGGCTCCGACGACGCCGACGATCCCGGCCTCGCCGAAGACGAGCGCCGCGCGCTCCTCGGGGTCGTCGGCGTCGACGGGCACGTACGCGGCGCCGGCGGTGAGCACGGCCAATATGGCGAGGTAGAGGAAGCGGTCGCCCGAAGGCATCCGCACGCCGACCCGGTCGCCTCGGGCGACGCCCGCCGCGGTGAGCGCGGACGCTGCCGCGCCCACCTGCACGGCGAGCTCGCGGTAGCTGAGGGCCCCCTGGTCGTCCTCCAGCGCGGAGGCCTCGGGGAACGCCGCCACCGTCTGCCGCAGCACGTCGACGAGCGTGCGCTCGGGCGGAGTCCGGTCGGAGCCGAGCAGGAGGCCGGGGCGCGAGTCGTCGTTCATCGGTTGCGCACCCTAGTGGACGCCGGCGACGCGACGGTGAACGCCAGCGCCCCCACCAGCGGACCGTCCAGAGCGAGGTCGACGATCCGCTCGTCGTCGGCGCGCACGGTGGTCATCGGCCGGGTGAGACCCTCGCCGGTCGCCTTCAGGAGCGCCTCTTTGCGCACCCAGGTGCGCAGCAGGTCGGACGACGCCTCGCCCTCCGCCAGCAGAGTGTCGGCGAGGGAGGGTGCCGCCCCGAGTTCCTGCGCCCTCTCGATGTCGACGCCGACCGGCTCGTCGGCGACCGCGATCGCCGCCCACCGCCCCGAGCGCGACAGGCTGAAGTGCGGGCCGTCGGGGAGGGAGGGCTTGCCGTGCCGCTCGCCGCACGAGAAGCAGGGGGCGCGCAGGAACTCCAGGCCGCCGCCCGCCACCCCCGCCGCCTCGCCCAGCACGTCGCGCAGCCCCGCGTGCGCTGCCGCGTACCGGCGTGCGTCGCGGGCGCTCGCGAACCGCGCAGCCCGCCATCGCTCGCCCGCGTCGAGCGAGCCGGTGTCGATGGGCGCGTCGCAGTCGACGATCCACACCCGAGCGTCGTAGGGCATGCCTCGACGGTAGCGGCCCGGGTGGTCCTCGAGGACGAGACGATCCGATCCGGGGAGGGATTGCCTGGCTGCGGAGAGCCCCTACAGTCGATATATGAGTTCTGCGAATGCTGCCGCCGTCCGTCACCCGTGGCGCTCCGAGACTGTCGCGAGCACCGTGCGCGCCGTCGTGATCGTGCTCGTCGGGGCCGCTCTCATCGGCGGGGCGACCAGCCCGGCGCAGGGGTTCCTGCCCGACTGGCTGGGGTCGCTGGCGAACTCGGCGGGTGGCTGGAGCATGTTCGCCTTCCTGCTCGTGTGGCTCTCGCGGGCCAGGCCCCTGCTCGGCGCGATCCTCGGCATCGTGGCCTTCGAGGCGATGCTCGAGGCCTACGGGGTGGTCAGCATCTGGCGCGGCTACTACTACGCCGCTCCGCTGCAGAACATGTACACGGTGCCCGGCATCGCGGCCGGCCTGATCCTCGGCGCCTGTGCGGCGTACGTGCGCTGGGGGCGCCCTGCTCGACGCTGGCTCGCCGTGCTCCCCCTGACCGTCGTGCTGATGGCGGAGGGCGCGTACGGCCTCCTGTTCATCTCGGACACCACCAGCCCCGTCTACTGGACCCTCGACATCGTCGCCGGCGCGGCCTTCCTCGCCGCCGCCCTCTGGCGCTCGCGGCGCGTCTGACGCCGCTCGTTCACCCGCGGGGAGCATCCTTCTGGGATGCCCCTCATCGACAACGGCGTGTACGTCGCGGGACGCCGGATCGAGAACCCGCGCAGCCTGGACGCCACCTACCGCCTGATGCACCAGCACGACGGCATGGGCTGGATCGGCCTGTACCGGCCGAGCCCCGCCGAGGTGCGCTCGGTCGCCGCCGAGTTCTCGCTCCACCCCCTCGCCGTCGAGGACGCCCTGCTCGGCCACCAGCGCGCCAAGCTGGAGCGCTACGACGACATCCTGTTCGCGGTGCTGCGACCGGCCCGCTACGTCGACGCGGAGGAGACCGTCGAGTTCGGCGAGCTCCACGTCTTCCTCGGGCCCGAGTTCGTCGTCACCATCCGGCACGCGGAGTCACCTGACCTGATGACCGTGCGCAAGCGGATGGAGGCGGCTCCCGAGCTGCTGGCGGAGGGGCCCGAGGCCGTGCTCTACGCGATCCTCGACCAGGTCGTCGACGAGTACGAGCCCGTGCTGGCCGGCCTCGAGAACGACATCGACGAGATCGAGAACGATCTCTTCCGCCTCGAGAGCACGGGGCTCTCGGAGCGCATCTACAACCTGTCGCGCGAGGTGATCAACTTCCAGCGGGCCGTCGTGCCGCTCGTGAAGATGCTCGATAACCTGCAGCGCGGCAGCGAGAAGTACGGCGTCGACGTCGAGCTGCAGCGCAATCTGCGCGACGTCCAGGACCACACGCTCCTGATCGTCGAACGTGTGGCCTCGTTCCGCGCCATCCTCGACAACGCGCTGACGGTGCACGCCACGATCGTGACGAGGCGGCAGACCGACCAGAGCATCCAGCAGAACGAGGAGGTCAAGAAGATCTCGTCGTGGGCGGCCATCCTGTTCACGCCGACCCTGATCGCCTCGATCTACGGCATGAACTTCGACCACATGCCCGAGCTGCACTGGGAGTTCGGCTACCCCTTCGCAGTCCTCCTGATGCTCGCTGCGGGGTTCGGCCTCTACCGGGTGTTCAAGCACCGCCACTGGCTGTAGGGGCACAGGGTGCACGTCGTTCGGGCGACGTGCACCCCGGCCCGGTCTCTCAGGCCGTCGGGCTGCCCGGGTTCCCGCTCGCGACGATCGCGCCGTTGACGCCCGCGGGGAAGAATCCGCCCTTGTCGACCTGGTTCGGGTTCAGGTAGACGACGTTCAGCACGCGGGCCGCGGTCCGGCCGAACGCGATGGAGTTCGCGTCCGTCGGAACAAGGTTCTGCGTGTTGTTGACGACGACGCCCTGGTCGTCCTTCGTCGGACCGTCGAGCGAGTCGCGGGCGTCCGAGATCCGGTCGGCGGGAGTGTGCAGGCCCTTGCGGAAGAGCTCGCTCCGGATGATGCCGGCGTGGTACGCCTCCACCGACAGGATGCCCGCGGCGGCGCCGAGGTACGTCTTGTTGGTGATGAGCGGCGCAGCCCCCTTGTAGGCCGTGACTCCCACGTCCTCGAAGATGTAGGCGCCGAGCAGGAAGTTCTCGTCGCTCGCGAACGGGTCGAACGTCTCGCCCTTCTTGATCAGGCCGGCCGCCGTGGCCGCAGCCGTGAAGCTGTTGCGCAGGTCGATCGCGGGCCGTGCCACCTTGGCTCCGCCGAGAGCGGTGCGCAGGAACTTGACGTGCGCCTTCTCGTCGGCCGCGATCTCCGTGGCGATGGCACGGACGAACGACGACTTGAACGGCACCTTGTGGCCGCCGAGCACCTTCCCCTGCGGGTCGATCCCGCCGATCAGCGAGCTGTCGAGGCCGGTGCCGTACACCGCGCGGAGGTAGAACTCCGCCTCGAGGTACTCGAGGTTCAGCGCGAAGTTGAGGATCGCGGAGTCGGTGACGGCTCCGTCCGACGCGGTGTCGGCATGGGCGGGCAAGGCCCCTCCCGCGACAGCAGCCACGCCGACCCCGACGCCGGCGACGCCGGCCGCGGTGAAGAAGTTGCGCCGGTCGAGCGAGTTCTCGGCGCTTCGCGTGATAGCGGTCGTGATGAATTTCTTGTCGAACATCGTTGTTCTCCTTCTGGGCACTGCAGAGCAGACGACGCGATGGGTGATCGGAGCCGGTCCCAGATGCCGGTTCCTCGCGTCGAGAGGGAGGAGTCCCCCTCTTGGGGGACAAGCTATCCCCGTTCCGCGCTGAGCGCTAGAGGCGGCACGTTAACGCAGGAGGCGGCGGGCGCCTGATCGCGCCCGCCGCCTCCCTCGCTGCTCGATCAGGACGTGGGGTCGCCCGCCGCGCCGCTCGTCGAGATGGTGCCGTTGACGCCGGCCGGGTAGAAGCCGCCCTTGGTGGCCGCGTTCGGCGTCAGGTAGACGACGTTCAGCACGCGCGGTGCGGTCCGGCCGTAGGCGATGCCGTTCTTGTCGGTCGGAACGAGGTTGCGCACGTTCTTCTCGACCACGCCCTGGTCGTCGTTCGACTTGCCGTCGAGGCTGTCTCGGGCGTTCGAGATGGCCTGCGCCTGCTCGTACAGCCCGGTGTTCAGGATCCGCTCGCGGATGATGCCCGCGTGGTACGCCTCGACGGCCAGGATGCCGGCGGCGGCGCCCAGGTACGTGGCGTTCGTGATGAGCGGCGCCGCACCCTTGTAGGCCGTGACTCCGACGTCTTCGAACAGGTAGGCGCCGAGCAGGAAGTTCTCCTCGTTGGCGAACGGGTCGAAGGTCTGGCCCTTCTTGATCAGGCCGGCGGCGGTGGCCGCGGCGCTGAAGCTCGTCTTGAGGTCGATCGCCGGGCGCGAGACCTTGGCCGACCCCAGAGCGGAGCGCAGGAACGCGACGTGCGCCTTCTCGTCCGCCGCGATCTCGGTCGCGATGGCCTTGATGGCGCCCGACTTGAACGGAACCTTCTTGCCGCCGACGACGCCACCCAGGGTCGCCGTGCCGTCGGTCATGCTCGAGGGCAGGCCCGAGCCGGTGACGGCGCGGAGGTAGAACTCGGCCTCGAGGTACTCGAGGTTGAGGGCGAAGTTGAGGATAGCGGCGTCGCTGACCTCATCGGCATGGGCCGGAGCGGCAGGGCCGGCGAGAGTGTTGCCGGCGATGGCCGCCACACCCACACCCACGCCGGCGACGCCGGCGGCGGTGAAGAAGTTGCGACGGTCGAGGCCGTTCTCGGCGCTCCTGGAGATGGCGGATGTGATGAATCGCTTGTCGAACATCGATGTTCCCTTTCTGGGTACTGCGACGCAGGCGGCGCGCTTTGTGAACGGAGTCGACCCCAGATATCGACCCCACGCGTCGGGAGGGAGGAATCCCCCTCTCGCCGCTGACGCTAGACCCCCGGGGGCCTCCCGGCATAGGGCATTGCGCGAATTGGCTCGATTGCTACGCGCTGTTTACCCTGGGGCATGCTCACTCGCCGCGACGCCGCCCTCCGCCTCGACATCCCGCTCGAGATGGCGACGCGCCACGGCATCCCGTCGCGCTTGACCGAAGACGAGCTGGCGGCGATCGAGAGCGACCCGCCGCAGTGGCTCGTGCAGTCGCGCACGAACCGCACGGGTGCCAAGAAGGTGTGGGTGCACCTGGACTGCGTCGTGTGCGGATTCGCCGAGGACGCCCGTCCGAAGAAGTGGTGGCCCGACTGGACCTACCTGATGTGCGACTACCACTCGCCGTTCCAGGCGCCGGAGCCCACGGCCGGCTTCGCGCGGACAGAGGTCGAGGGCGTCGGCAGCCGCTTCATCGCACTGGTCGACGAGCGGTCGTAGCGCCTCAGGCCTCGGAGCCGGCCTTCGAGTCCTTCGCCCCGGCCTTGGCCTGCGCTTTGGCCTCGGCCTTCGCCTCGGCTGCCTTGCGGGCGGCGATGAACTCCCGCTCCTTTGTCAGCGACTCGATGGTCGCCGCGTCGAGGAAGTCGATGAAGGGGTTCGTCTGACCGGTCTTCTGCTCGACGATCGTCGCGTAGGCGGTCGCCGCGCTTCGAAGCTCGGCGGCGGCGCGGCCGGCCTTCTTGAGCGGGATGGGCTTCAGCCCGACGATCTGCGCGTGCTTCTCGAGAGCGTGCGTGAGGTCTTTCAGGGCGGTGTCGATCTTCTTGGTCACGGGGCCATTGTGGCGGGTCAAGGTGAACAGGCAAACCGGCCCCGGGATCTTTTCGGTATCGCACACCTGTCGGGCGGTCCGAGTGCGTGGAATCTGCGGGGTCCGGGCCCGCATCCTGCCGATTCCACGCACCCGCCGGCTCGCTCGGTGGCGCGGGTCCGCTAGAACGCCGCGGGGCCGCTCCGGTCGATGAAGGTGCCGGTGGGGCCGCCGACCGGGAGCGTCGCGAGCGTGACGATCGCGTCGGTGCCCTCGGTCACCGTCTGATGACCCGAGTTGCCGTTCAGGTCGGTGGCCGTGTAGCCCGGGTCGGCCGCGTTGACCTTGATGCCGTCGAGCGCGCGGGCGTACTGCACGGTGAGCATGGTGACCGCCGACTTCGACGAGTTGTAGATCGGCGCGACGACCTTCGACTCGATGCGGTTCGCGTCGTGGACGGAGTCGAACGAGCCGAGACCGCTCGTGACGTTGACGATCGTCGGGTTGGCCGACGCCTGCAGCAGCGGTAGGAACGCGTGGATGGCCCGCACGATGCCGAACACGTTGACGGCGTAGACGCCCTCGAAGTCGGCGCCGGTCAGCTCGGCGGGCTTCGACTGAGGGCCGGTGACGCCGGCGTTGTTCACGAGAACGTCGAGGCCGCCGGCGGCTGCGACCGTCGCGGCGGCCGCGTCGACCGATGCCTGGTCGGTCACGTCGAGCTGCACGAACGTCGCGCCGAGCTCGTCGGCGGCCTTCTGGCCGCGCTCGGCGTCGCGGGCGCCGATCCACACGCTGTGCCCGGCCTCGATGAGGCGGCGGGCGGTCTCGTAGCCGAGACCCTTGTTGGCTCCTGTGATGAGTGTCGTTGTCATGGCTCCATGGTGCTCGTCGTGCCTCGGAGTGCCCAGGCCCCCGTCGACGGTAGGACTCGCGATACCAGCCGCGGTCCCGAGTTCCTGCGCACAATAGAGAGGTGCAAGATCCTCACGGCGAACTCGCCTCGCTCCTGAAGTCGTGGCGCGAGCGCCTGTCGCCGGGTGCGGTGGGCCTCCCCGCAGGAACGGGCCGCCGTGCGACGGGCCTCCGACGCGAAGAGCTGGCGGCGCTCGCCGGGCTCAGCGTCGACTACGTCGTGCGGCTGGAGCAGGGGCGAGCGCGCAACCCGTCCGACCAGGTCGCGGCCTCCCTCGCGCGGGCGCTGCAGCTCACCGATCACGAGCGCGACCACCTGTACCGCGTCGTCGGCCTCCTGCCTCCCGGCGACGGCATCGTGTCGAACCACATCCCGCCGAGCGTCCAGCGCCTGATCGCGCGGCTCGGCGAGACGCCCGTCGCCGTCTTCTCGGCGACGTGGGACCTCCTGACCTGGAGCCCGCTCTGGGCGGCGCTGCTGGGCGACCCGTCTCTGGCCCCGGCGCGGGAGCGCAACCTCGTGCGAGCCGTGTTCGCGGGCTCCGACCTGGCAGGCGGAGCGGGCTTCCGGGTCCGGCAGGAGCTCGGCACGGAGCACTTCCAGGGCTCGCTCGTCTGCGATCTGCGCGAGGTGCAGGGCAGGTACCCCGGCGACCCGGCGGTCCGGTCGCTGATCGACGGCCTGATGGAGACGAGCGAGCTGTTCCGCACGATGTGGGCGTCGGGCTCCGTCGGCACCCACGTCTCCGAGCACAAGTACGTGACGCACCCGCTCGTCGGCGAGATCGAGCTCGACTGCGACGTGTTCTCGGTCGCGGGGTCGGACCTCCGTATCGTCGCCTACACGGTGCCCGCCGGCAGCCCCGAGGAGTCGAAGCTCGACCTGGTGCGCGTCGCCGGGCTCACCGCCGCCGCCCGTCCCTAGCCCCGTGCCGCCCCAGAATTTCAAGGAGATTTTTCGCAGAACTGCCCCGGATCGCACCTGACTGGCGCCATCCGGGGCATTTCTCCTTGAATTTCTGAAGCGGGTCAGCGCACCGACTTGATCCGCGTGATCGTGAACGCGCCCAGCACGGCCATCGCGATCGAGATCGGGAAGATGAACGTGTACGACCCGGTGGCGACGGCGATCGACGAGGTCATGATCGGGCCCAGGGTCTGGCCGAGAGTCGTGGCCAGGTTGAGGATGCCGAGGTCCTTGCCGGCCTCCTCCTTGCTCGGCAGCACGTCGACGTTCAGCGCCTGGTCGACCGACGAGTAGACGCCGTAGCCGAGGCCAGCGATGCCGGCGTACAGGAACATGCCCATCGTCGTCGGCCAGATCCACGGCATGGCCACTCCGACGGCGAACAGCACCGATGCGACGACGACCGGTACCTTGCGGCGGCCGATGCGGTCCGAGATCGGCCCGGAGCCGAGCGAGGCGACGAGGCCGACGACGAGCGTGATGATCGACATGACCGAGATCGTGGCGGCCGACTCGGCGACGGTCTGGCCGATGTACTGCTGCACGATGTAGAGCTGGTAGGCCGCGATCATCTGGTAGCTGATGAGCATGAAGAGCCGGCCGACGAAGGCCTTGTAGAAGTCGGGGGCGTGGCGGGGCGGGCGGAACGACTTTCCGAGCTCCTTGAAGCCTCCGGCCTTCGCGGGCAGGTCGAGCGCCGACTTCTCACGCGGCCAGACGATCACTGCCAGCACGCCGGCGAGCAGCATGAGCGCGCCGCCCAGGAAGTAGCCGGGCATCGTCACGGTGATGAACGCCGCTCCGACCAGGGCGCCGATCGGGTACCCGATGGTGACGCCGGCACCCCAGAACGCCGACATCGTCCCGCGAGCGGAGAGCGGCACGCGGTCCGAGATCACGGCGACGGCGGGGGCCAGCATCATGTTCAGGCCGACGAGCGCGAACGAGTAGACGACCGTGATGCCGACCGGGTCGTCGATGACTCCGACGGCGGCGAGCGCGACTCCGCCGAGCACTGCGCCGCCGACGATCCACGGCGTGCGACGGCCGAAGCGGGTGCGGACGCGGTCCGAGAGATTGCCGAACACGAGGTTCGAGACCAGCGAGACGACGGCGGTGATGGCGTTGATCGTGCCGAACCAGGCCTCGGGCGACGCGACCCCGATGTCGGTGAGGCGCTGCGGCAGCAGCACGTTCGCGACCATGGCGAGGCCGACCGCCCAGAACAGCCCGATGATGATGAAGCCCGCGCCGAAGCGGACGAGACGAGGGCGAGTCGGGATGGCCGTCGTCTCAGGCGCTTCGGTCGCGGTCGGCGACGGCCGTGACGCGGACTCCGGGATGGTCGGGTGGGAGCTCATGAGAGTGCCTTCTGGGGTCGATTCGACGTGCAGGGGGAGGAGGAGAGCGGGGCGGGTCAGACGCCGGTGGCGTCGTACCCGTCGAACGCGACGGTGCCGGCAGTGGCGTACAGGCCGATCACGCGGCCGGTGAAGGAGGCGGCCGTCTCGGCGGTCAGGTAGCGGCCGTCGACGGACGCGAGGCGGAGCTCCTGATAGGCGCCGCCCGGCACCCCGGACGACGCCCAGAGCGACACGAAGTCGCTGGTCATCATGTCGGGGCCGAACCCGTCGGCCTCGGGTGCGGCCGAGTCGAGGTGGAGCGTGACGGGCCCGGCGGGCAGGCGGCCGGACCACTCCCGGCTGAAGCTCGGCACGGAGGCGCGGGCGGTCACGACGACCTCGTCGCCGTCGGTGCGGGCCTCGATCTCGTAGTGGGCCTGCTGGTCGTAGCGCACGCCGAGGCCGCCGGTACCGTTCGAGACGTCGACCGTGGTCTGCGACGTGACCGACCAGGTCAGCTGGCGGCGGCCGACGAAGACGGGGTGCGCGTCGTCGAGGGTCGATCCGTCGCCGGTCAGGGTGAGCACGCCGCGCTCGGCGTCGATGGCGGCGATCTCGGCGGGGGTGCGGCGGACGGCCATCCAGCGGTCGTCGAGCGGAGCGTCGAAGCGCACGGAGTCGGCGATCGGCCTCTGCTCGGAGAGGAGGACCGGCTGGGCGACGGGCCAGCCGTCGATCCAGTCGACGGTCGACACGAAGGTCTCGCGGCCGAGCGGTGAGAACGCGCGGGTGCCGCCGCCGGGGCGGACGCCGAGCAGGACGATCAGAGTCTGGCCAGCGGGGCCCTCGACGAGGTCGCCGTGGCCGGTGTTCTGCACGGGTCGGATCGTGCTCCGCGCCGTCAGGAAGGGGTTGGCGTCGTAGGCCGTGAACGGACCCTCGGGCGAGGTGCCGCGGGCGATCGAGACGCCGTGGCCGCGCTCGGTGCCGCCCTCGGCGATCATCAGGTACCAGTACTCGCCGCGGTGGTAGAGGTGCGGCGCCTCGGGGAACATGAAGCCCGAGCCCGACCAGAGCGAGCGGGGCTCCTCGAGGATCGCGCCGGTGGCGAGGTCGACCTTGACCTGCTGGATGCCCAGGTGCGTGCCGAGCTCGTCGCCGCTCATGACGAGGCCCGAGTAGGTGACGTAGGCGGTGCCCTCATCGTCCCAGGCGAGGTCGGGGTCGATGCCGTTCAAGCCCTCGACGACGGTGCCGTCGCTCCACTCGCCCGCGGGGTCGGTGGCGGTGAAGACGACGCAGCCGCGTCCGGCGGGAATCACGACGATGACGTAGAAGACGCCGTCGCGGTAGCGGATGGTCGGGGCCCAGACGCCGAGGCCGGTCGGAACCTCGGTGACGGCCAGCTGGCCGAGGCGCGTGCCGACGTTGCCGACCTGCTCCCAGGTCACGAAGTCGTGGCTGCGGTAGACGGGCAGGCCCGGGTAGTACTCGAAGGTCGAGGTGACGATGTAGTACGCCCCGTCGGCCGCGACCACGCTGGGATCGGGGTTGAATCCGGGCAGGATCGGGTTGGGGTAGATGGCGCTGCTGGTGTCGTCGTCGTTCACGGCATGCTTCCTTGCACTAGGGCTTCGTTGCGCTCCGAGCGGTGGCGCCGCGGTCGTTGCGACTCTGCACTCTCGTTGCCGTACTGCACTGTCGTTGCGGTACTGCACTGTGCGAAACATTTTCGTCTTGTTTCGCTCAAAAGCGACTCTAGGTCGGTTTTCAAGCCGCGTCAACACGGCTGTGAGCCCTCACATCCGCTTCGTAGAAAGGGCACGCCTGCGCAGGAACTGGCGAAACCTTTTCGCTACTATGGACTCCATGCCCGAAGCCCCCCGCCGCCGCGCCACCCTCGACAGCGTCGCCGAGGTCGTCGGCGTCTCGAAGGCCACCGTCTCGAAGGTCCTGAACGACCGGCCCGGGGTCTCGGAGGCCACCCGCCTGCGCGTCCACGACGCCGTCCGGCTCCTCGACTACGCCCCGACGACGCGAGCGCCGGAGTCGGGCGGACGTCGTCGCATCCTCGTGCTCTTCGACACGCTCGCGAACCTGTACTCGCTGCGGATGCTCGACGCGCTCCTCGCCGGGGGCCACGCCGTTGGCGTCGAGATCGTCGCCGACGTCATCGCGCCGCTCGACCCGGGGCCCGCGTCGCGCCTCGAGCCGCACCGGATCCGTGCGCTCTGGCAGCGCGGCTACGCCGGGCTCCTCGTCGTGACGACCCAGCTCTCGCGCGACGCGCTCCGGGTGTGCGCCGAGCTGGACCTCCCGGTGGTCTCGATCGACCCGCCCAACGCGCTCGACCCCGACGTCGCAAGCGTCGGCTCCAACAACTGGTCGGGAGCCATGCAGGCCACCGAGCATCTGCTGGGCCTGGGGCACCGCCGGATCGGCTTCGTCGGAGGCCTCGCCACGCACGCCGGGCTCCGCGAGCGGCGCGCCGGCTACCGGTCGGCGCTCGAGGCGGCGGGGCTCGACGAAGACTCGGCGCTCGTCTCGGAGGACGGCATGATCAGCGCCGGGCCCGAGGCGGTGCGGATGATGGACCTCGTCGACCCGCCGACCGCGTTCTTCGTGTCGAGCGATCCGGGCGCGCTCGCCGTGATGCGCGAGCTCGCGCGCGCCGGACTCCGTGTGCCCGACGACGTCAGCGTCGTCGGCTACGACGACACGTACGCGGCCCTGCCGGCGCCGGTCCTGCTCACGACCGTGCACACGCCGCTCGACGAGATCGGCCGGACGGCCCTGTCGACGGTCCTCGCCATGATCGAGGGCTCGGCGCCGCTCTCCCACCACCTGCAGCTGGCCACGTCGCTCGTGGTGCGCGAGTCGACGGCGGCGCCCCGGGGCTAGTCTCTGCGGCGCTGGGGAGGGTCACGGCCCCGCGGGGCGGCGGCGGCTCTAGCCGACGACCGGCACGGGCAGGTTGGCCTCGACGAGGGCGACGAACTCGTCGGCGGCCGGGCTCTCTTGCGGGCGGACGCGCGCGACGACTCCGCCGCCGGGCGCGACGAGGTACTTCTCGAAGTTCCACTTCACGTCACCGGCCTCGCCCGAGGCGTCCTCGACGGCGGTGAGCTCGTCGTAGATCGCGTGCCGGTCGTCGCCGTTCACGTCGACCTTCGCGAACACCGGGAAGTCGACGCCGTAGGTGGCGACGCAGAATTCCTGGATCTCCTCGTTCGAGCCGGGCTCCTGCCCGTTGAACTGGTTGCACGGGAAGCCGACGACCTGGAGGCCCTGGTCGCGGTACTTCTCCTGGAGCTGCTGGAGGTCGGCGTACTGAGGGGTGAGGCCGCAGCGGCTGGCGACGTTGACGACGAGCAGCAGCTTGTCGCTGTACTCGGCGAGGGAGGTGGTGGTACCGGACGCGGTCTCGACGGGGACGTCGTACAAGCTCATGCGCGAGATTCTACGTCCGACAGCCGTCGTTTTGGCGGGTCGGCACGGCTCGCGCTCCCTGGGGTGTCGAGCGAGACCTCTCGGACGTACGCGAGATGGCCGCCGTCGTCGCCTCCCGGCCGGGGAGGCGACGGCGACGGCCATCTCGGGGAGCGGACGCTACGCGTCGCGGCGCTTGACCAGGATCACGGCGAGGATGCCGGTGACGAGAAGCCACCCGAGCACTACGACGAACCCGAGGCCCTGATCGAGCGAGACGACACCCTTCACGACACTCGCCTCGCCGGCTCCGTAGCCGAACATGAGGCTGCCGGCATTCGACGGCAGGAACGCCAGGACGTTTTCCGCCCACTTGGCCTGTGTGATGCCGAAGACGATCTGCATGCCGATCTGAGCGACGAAGAGCAGCCCGATCCCGGCAGCGATGCCGCCGGCGCTGGCGCGGATGACGACACCCAGGGCGAACGCGATCAGTCCAGCGAGCGCGAGGTAGCCGGCACCGCCGACGAGGGCGAGCCAGAACGTGCCGTCCGACCAGTCGAGATCGATGTCGCTGCTGCTCGAGAGGATGGGCGACGCCACGAGCGCCGAGACCACGAGCGACACGAGGCCGACGACGAACGTCGTGATCCCGAACACGATGGCTTTGGCGAACACCGCGCCGAGGCGGCGCGGATCTGCCGTGAAGGTCGACTTGATCATCCCGGTGCCGTACTCGCCGGTGATGACGAGCGCACCGAGCACGGCCGCGATCAGTGACGTGAAGTTGATACCGAGCGTGACGGCCTGCGTCGCACCCGTCTGAGCGAGCTCGTAGGGGAGGCGCGTGCCGTCACCTGTGCCGCCGATACCGCTTGATGCGATGAGCAGAGCGAACCCGACGTTGAGCACGAAGATCAGCGCGAAGCACCAGAACGTCGAGCGGAGGCTGCGGAGCTTGATCCACTCCGAGCGGAGGAGCCCGGCGAAGGTGAGGTGCGAGAGGCTCGCGTGGCTGGTGAGACGGGCGGGTGCGGTCGCGGTGCTCATCGGACTGCCTCCTTCTGGGTGTCGGCGGAGACGGCGGCGGCGTCGGGCACCGAGGTGTCGCGGTACTCCACCTCGTCCTGGGTGAGGCTCATGTAGGCGTCCTCGAGGGAGCCGGAGAGGGGGGTCAGCTCGTGCAGGACGACGCCGGAGGCGGCGGCGAGCTCGCCGATGCGGGAGGCCGGCAGACCGTGGACCTCGAGGAGGTCGGCCGCGGTCCCGGTGACCGTGATGCCCTGGCCCTGGAGGAGCGGTGTGAGGGACGAGGCGTGCGGGGTGCGGACGCGGACTCCGTCGCCCTTGGCTCGGGCGAGGATCGTCTCGACCGACTCGTCGGCGATGACCCGGCCGCGGCCGAGCACGATGATGTGGTCGGCGGTCTGGGCCATCTCGCTCATCAGGTGCGACGAGAGGAAGACGGTGCGGCCCTCGCGGGCCAGGTGCCGTGCCAGGGTGCGGACCCAGACGACGCCCTCGGGATCGAGGCCGTTGACCGGCTCGTCGAGGATCAGAGTGGCAGGGTCGCCGAGCAGGGCGGCGGCGATTCCGAGGCGCTGGCCCATGCCGAGCGAGAAGCCGCCGACGCGCTTCTTCGCGACCGACTCGAGGCCGGTGAGGGCGATGACCTCCTTGACGCGCTTGGCGCCGATGCCGTGGGTGGCGCCCATGGCGAGGAGGTGGTCGTAGGCGCTGCGGCCGCGGTGCACGGCTTTCGCGTCGAGGAGCACGCCGACCTCGCGGAGCGGGGCGCGGTGATCGGCGTAGCGCTTGCCGTTGACCGTGACGCCCCCCTCGGAGGCGCGGTCGAGACCGACGATGAGGCGCATCGTGGTCGACTTGCCGGCGCCGTTCGGGCCGAGGAAGCCGGTCACCATGCCGGGCTGGACTTCGAACGACACGTGGTCGAGAGCCACGCGCTCGCCGTACCGCTTGGTGAGGCCGTCTGCGATGATCATGCTGTCTTCTCCGTGCTCTCTGATTCCATGCTCACGAAGCTACGCAGAGCCCGGCCGCCCGGCATCGTCCCGGGGTACCACGGGGGTACGCCGGGAGGACTCACCTGGGTCACGCCCGGACGGCACCGGGGGAGCGCTACCGCTTCGGCTTGGTGAACTCGCCGTCGGCGAAGTCGCGCGTCGAGCGGTCCTGCATCACGAAGTGCTGCTTCTTGCCGGTGGCGGTGTACGGCAGCTCGTCGACGAACGCGTAGAAGCGCGGGCGCTTGAAGTCGGCGAGCTCGGCCGACGCGCGGCAGTACGCCTCGAGCTCGTCGGCAGCGGCCTGGTCGTCGGCGGGGAGGCCATCTCGGCGGACGACGTAGGCCACGACGATCTGGCCCCACTCGGTGTCGGGCAGGCCGCAGACGATCGAGTCGGCGACGCCGCCGTGCTGCGCGAGGAGCTCCTCGACCTGCACCGGGTGGACGTTCTCGCCGCCCGAGATGATCATGTCGTCTTTGCGGCCGACGACGGTGATCACCTCGTCGTCGTTCCAGGTGGCGAGGTCGCCGGCGAAGAACCAGCCGTCGCGGAACTTCTTGGCGTCCTCCTCGGGGTTGTTTCGGTAGGCGTAGCCCGACTTCACGCTCCGGACGGCGACCTCCCCGATCTCCTTGCCGTCGGTCGCGACCTGGTCGGCCGGGTCGCCGAGCCCGGTGCTGCGGACGGCCACGACCACGACGTCGTCGTCGATCGACGCGCGACCGGCGGCGCCCGCGTAGGTGGTCAGCTCGTCGCCCGGCAGGAAGGTGTTCCAGAACGCCTCGGTCGTGCCGTAGCCGTTCGAGATGTTCGGCGTCAGAACCTTCTGGTAGCGGAGGGCGGCGTTCCGCTCGAAGGGGGCGCCCATCGTGACGATCCCCTTGAGGGTCGAGAGATCGCGGGGCGTGGCCTCCTGCTCGTCGGCGAGCCGCTCGAGGTTGGTGGGGGCGCCGATCACGTACGTGACGCCCTGCTGCTCGACGAGGTCCATGACCAGCCCGGCATCGAAGCGCGGCAGCGTCACGGCCTCGGCGCCCACGTAGAAGACCGTGTTCGGGCCGGCGCAGTAGGTGCCGCCGCGGTGGAACCACGGCGACATGTTCATCGTCTTGTCCTTGGGCGTCAGCGACATGTTGATGATCACGTCGTGCGCCGTCAGCACCTCGTTGAGGCTCGACAGCGGGACGGCCTTCGGGCGGCCGGTCGTGCCCGACGTGTAGAGGCGGGTGGTCTCGTCCCAGGTCGAGCCGTCGGCGGGGGCGGTGAACGACGGCGCCCCCTCGACGAGCAGCTCGTCGAAGCCGATCGCGCCCTCGACCGCGCTGACGTCGGCGTCGCCCACGGCGACCAGCACGCTCGGCCGGTGCGAGGCGAGCTCGAGCGCCTGCGCGATGAGTGCGGCGTCGGCCGCCTCGAACACGAAGACCAGCGGCTTCGAGTCGTCGAGGATGAAGGCGGTCTCGCCCGGGGCAAGCCGGAAGTTCATGGGCGACCCGACCGCGCGGAGGCCCTGCGTCGCGACGTACAGGAAGGCGAACTCGGGCCGGTTCATGAGCTGGTAGCAGACCACGTCGCCCGTGCCGACGCCGCGGTCCGCGAGGCCCGCGGCGAGCTGGCCGGTGACCTCGCCGAGCTCGGCGTAGGTCCAGCTCTGCCCCGTCTCGGAGTCGGTGAGAGCCGTGCGGCTCGCATAGCGGTGGACGTTGCGCTCGACACCCGCTGCGTACGTGAACCGGCTCTCGAACACCCCCTTCAGGACGGAGGGGTCGTAGTCGCTGTTCGACGTCGTGGTCATGGCGTGCCTTTCTGTGCGGGCGCCACCCGGCGCGGCCGCCTCGCTCGATGCCGACATCGTGTTGCGTCGTGCACCGACATGTCTACCCTGGCCTACCGTCGAGGGCCCGTCGAGGGCTCAGCCGGTCTTGCTCAGCCGGTCGTGCTCAGCCGGTCCTGTCGGGGACTTCGCCGCCGGTGTCGTCAGGCTCGAGGAAGTCCTCGTAGCTGGGCCCCGGAT
This sequence comes from Frondihabitans sp. GW821-FHT04F02, assembly GCF_059420045.1. NCBI lineage: Bacteria > Bacillati > Actinomycetota > Actinomycetes > Micrococcales > Microbacteriaceae > Frondihabitans > Frondihabitans sp. GW821-FHT04F02. Next base: position 579,852 of record NZ_JBWKSZ010000002.1, read on the forward strand.
CGGGAGCCGGCGCCGCAGTGGGCAGACCCACCGGTCCGTGAGGCGTCGACCGATGGTGCTTGCCGAGATGCTCGACACGCACGGGCGGAACGCGGGGATCACTCGAGTAGCTGCTGGTCATGAGCGTTCCGAACCGATCCCCCGAGGGTTCTCGTAGCGCTTCATACCAGGCATAGTGGCAGACCGACCCGTCCATGCCAAGTCGGAGGCGCGGGGATTGACCGGCGGCGGTGGGAGCCGCTAGACGCCGCGCGGGTGGAGGAACGCCCCCGCAGCGAGCGAGAGCGAGAGGAGGTCGTCGACCCCGGCCAGCTCGCGAGCCGAGTGCATCGACAGCAGGGGAGCGCCGACGTCGATCGTGCGGATGCCCAGGAGGGTCGCGGTGAGCGGTCCGATGGTCGACCCGCAGGGCATGGCGTTGTTCGAGACGAACGGCTGGAACGGCACGCCCGCCTGCTCGCAGGCCCGCGCCCACTCGGCCGAGCCGACGCCGTCGGTCGCGTAGCGCTGCTTCGCGTTGATCTTGAGCAGCGGCCCGCCGTTCGGCACCGGCAGGTTGCCGGGGTCGTGTCGCTCCGGGTAGTTCGGGTGCACCGCGTGGCCGGCGTCGCTCGACAGGCACCACGACGCCGAGAACGCGCGGAATCGATCGCTGTCGGTGGCACCGAGGCCGGCGGAGATGCGCGTGAGCACGTCGGCCAGGATCGGGCCGCTCGCACCGCTCGTGCTGGCCGACCCCACCTCCTCGTGGTCGAAGGCGGCCAGGACGGAGATGGAGGCAGCGGCGGCGAGTTCCTGCGCCCCCTCGATCAGGGCGGTCAGCCCCGCGTGCACGCTCGAGAGGTTGTCCATGCGGCCGGCCGCGAGCAGCTCGCCGTCGAAGCCGATGCGCGCCGGTGCCGCCGTGTCGGCGACGAGCACGTCGTGGCCCAGCACCTCGTCGGCCCGGACCCCCGCGATGTCGGCGAGGGCGCCGAGGATGTCGCCGCCGCGCCCGCCCGACGAGTCGAGTCCGACGATCGGGTGCAGGTGACGCTGCGGGTCGAGCTTCAGCCCGTCGTTGACCCCGCGGTCGAGATGGATCGCCAGCTGCGGGAAGCGCAGGACCGGCCCCGTGCGCACCAGGTGGACGGCGCCGTCGCGGGTGACGAGGCGGCCGGCGAACTCGAGGTCTCGGTCGAGCCACGAGTTCGAGAGCGGACCGCCGTAGACCTCCACGCCCGCCTGCTGCCAGCCGTAGCTGCCCGTGTCGGGGTTCGGCTTCAGCTTGAACGAGGGCGAGTCGGTGTGCGCGCCCACGATCCGGAACGGCGTCGTCGCGGTCGCCCCCTCCGGCTGCACCCAGGCGATCACGGCGCCGTCGCGCACGATGAATCGCCGACCGGCCGACGTCGGCCAGGCGTCGCCCTCGGCCAGACGCGCGAAGCCGGCCGCCGTGAGACGCGCCGCGGCCTCCTCGGCTGCGTGGTACGACGACGGCGATGCCGAGATGAACGCGGAGAACGAGTCGATGTGGTCGGTGAGAGAAGTCATCCCGACCAGAATGCCGCATCGTAGGCTGAGAGGCATGCGCCTGCTCCTCATCCGCCACGGTCAGACCACTGCGAACGTCGGGGGGATCCTCGACACGAGGGCGCCCGGGCCGAGCCTGACCGAGCTGGGGCGCGAGCAGGCGGCGGCGCTCCCGTCGGCGCTTCAGGACACGGGCATCGAGGCGCTCTTCGTGTCGACGCTCGTGCGCACCCACCAGACGATGGCGCCGTTGGCCGCCGCCCTCGGCATCCAGCCGATGCCGCTCGACGGACTCCGCGAGGTCGAGGCCGGCGACCTCGAAGACCGAGCCGACCAGGAGGCGTACGAGGGCTACATCGACCCTGTCCACCGCTGGGCGGAGGGCCATCTCGACGTGCGGCTGCCCGGCGGTCCGAGCGGACACGAGTTCTTCGCCCGGTACGACGACGCCGTGGCCGAGATCGCCGCGAGCGGCGTCGCTGTGGCGGCCGCCGTCAGCCACGGTGCCGCCATCCGCGTGTGGGCCACGACGCGCGGGCTGTCGGACGACGGCTCCTTCTTGCGCGAGCACGAGCTCGGCAACACCGGCGTCGTCACGCTCGACGGCTCGCCCGACGCGGGCTGGACCCTGGTCTCGTGGGCCGGATCGCCCGTCGGCGGCGTCGGCGCTGGCGTGGCCGCCGACCCCACCGGCCGCGGCTGAGCTGCGGCTTCCGAGCGGCCTGATCGGCCGCCGCCGTCCCGGCCCGTGCCGATGACGTCCGCACCCGGCTTCGACGCCGGTCGGCATCGGCCCTAGGGCACCTGCGACCGCTGCACCTCGACGTACGTGCGGATCAGGTCCGAGACCTCGTCGACCGGCAGCAGCGACGAGCTGTGGTCCTGCTCGACCAGGTCGAAGAACGCGGCGCTCGGCATGCGCTTCGCCGCCGCCTGCGACTGCTCGTAGCGGGGGTGGTCGTGAGTGCCGGCGATCAGGAGGCTCGGCACCGTGATCCGCTCAGTCTCGACGTCGGTGATCTCGGGCTGCTCCTCGACGGCCTCGAAGAAGGCGCGCAGCGCCAGCGGGTCGTTGGCCCGGAACGCCTGAGCCGTCGCCGGGTCGACCTCGCGTCCGCGGAACGCGCCCCACCGCCTCAGGAACTCGTCCATCCCTCCGCTGTCGAGCGCATCGCGCCACGTCGGGAAGAACGTCGACGAGATGCGACCGTGCATGTCGCCGAACGAGCCGCCGATGGTGGTCAGAGTCAGGAAGCGCGCCGGCTCGTCGAGCGCGAGCCGCAGGCCGATGCGCGCGCCGATCGAGTATCCGACGTAGTGCACGGGGCCGAGTGCCGCAGCGTCGAGCACCGCGTCGACGTCCGAGGCGAACGCCGCGGGCACGTACGCGCTCGCGTCGTGCGGCTTGCCGCTGCGGCCGTGGCCCCGCAGGTCGAGCGCGATCACCGTGAAGTCGCTCTCGAGGTCGCGCAGGTAGCCGAGGCCCCGCCACGTGCCTTTCGAGAGCCCCGACCCGTGCACGAGCAGGAGCGGCTCGCCCGCCCCCGAGACCTCGTAGGCGATCTCGGTGCCGTCGAAGGGGCTCGGAGTCGTTGCGCGCATCCGGCCATTCTCGCAACTCCCGAGGGTCCGCCGTGCCACCATGGCCGCATGACGACTCCGGGATACAGCGCCGAGCAGGTCCGTCGGGCCGAGGCGCCCCTGCTCGAGGCGGGCGAACCCCTGATGAGGCGTGCCGCTGCTGCGCTCGCCGACGAGGTGCGCGCCGTCCTGAGCACCCGCGGATCCGTACCCGGCGTGGTCCTGGTGCTCGCAGGAACGGGAGACAACGGCGGCGATGCGCTCTTCGCCGCGGCGTCCATCGCTGCCGACGGCACGGACGTGCGGATCCTCACCACGGGCTCGCGCGTCCACGACGCCGGGCTCGCCGCCGCCGTCGCTGCGGGCGCGTCGGCCGACGCGCGCGAGGCCATGCCCGGCTCGGCCGCGTTCGACGGGCTGCTCGAGGGGGTGGACGTCGTGGTGGACGGGATTCTCGGCATCGGGTCCGGAGGAGATCCTGCGCTCCGTGGTCGGGCCGAGGAGGTCGTCGAGGCTGTGCGCCCGCGCGTGATCACGCGGATGATGGGCGCGCCGTCGGTCGTCGCGGTGGATCTGCCCTCGGGCGTCGGGTGCGACGACGGGTCGGTGCCCGAGCCCGGAGCCGTGCTTCCTGCGTTGGTGACCGTGACGTTCGGCGCCGTGAAGGCCGGGCTGCTGCTGGCGCCCGCGTCGGGTCTCGCCGGGCGGGTCGTGCTCGTCGACCTCGGCCTCGACCTCGCGGGAGAGACGCCGCTGGTGCCGGCTCAGGCCCGCGAAAACGGCTCAGCCCCCCAGGAACTCCCGAGGGGCTGAGCCGAAGCGGCGGGTTCGGCGCTACTTGCGCACCACCGACAGGGGCTCGGTGATCGACTCCAGACCCTGTCGCTCGGCGTTGACCCCGAAGATCAGGGCGATGACGCCTCCGATGATCATGATGGCCGCGCCCAGGTAGTAGCCCGCGGTGAGCGGACCGCGGTCGGTGCCGTCGCCGACGAGCACGCCGTAGATGAGCGGCGCAAGGGCGCCGAAGATCTGGGCGAGCGCGAAGAAGTACGAGATCGCCTGGCTGCGGATCTCGAGGGGGAAGATCTCGGACACGGTCAGGTACGCGCTGGACGCACCGGCGGATGCGAAGAAGAACGCCACGCACCAGAAGATCGTCTGCGTCGTCGCGGTCAGGAGGTCGGCGCTGAAGAGGGCCGCCGACACCGCGAGCACTGCTCCAGAGATCACGTACGTGCTGAAGATCATCTTGCGGCGGCCGATGGTGTCGAAGAGCGGCCCGAGCACGAGGGGCCCGACCAGGTTGCCGATCGCGAACGGGAAGAAGTAGACCTGGGCGCCGCTGTCGCTGAGGCCGTAGAAGTTCGTGAGCACCAGCGCGTAGGTGAAGAAGATCGCGTTGTAGAGGAACGACTGCGTGATCATCATGGTCGCGCCGACGAGCGTGCGGGTCGGGTACTGCTTGAACAGGACCCGTGCGATCGTCCGGAACGGGATGCTGCCCGTCGCCTTGACCTCCATCGCGAGCTTCGGGTCGACGTCTTCGAGGTGGCCGCCCTCGTGCTTCACCCGCGACTCGATGTCGTCGACCGTCGCCTCGGCCTCTTTCTGGAAGCCGTGGGTCATCAGCCACCGGGGGCTCTCGGGGATGTTGCGGCGGAGGAAGATGATCAGGATTCCGAGGACCGGCCCGATGAAGAACGCCAGGCGCCAGCCGACGTTGACCGCGAAGATGTCGTGGTTCAGGAAGAAGTAGTTGGTCGCCGCTCCGAGAGCCGCACCGCCCCAGTAGGTGCCGTTGATGGCGATGTCGACGCGGCCGCGGTACTTGGCCGGGATCAGCTCGTCGATCGCCGAGTTGATGGCGGCGTACTCGCCGCCGATGCCGAGGCCGGCGACGAATCGGAAGACGAACAGGAACCAGACGGCGGGCGAGAGGCCCGCGACACCCGATCCGACCAGGTAGATCACCAGCGTCAGGATGAAGAGCTTCTTGCGCCCCAGGCGGTCGGAGAGCCGGCCGAAGACGATGGCTCCGACGACCTGGCCGATCAGATACGTCGTGCCGAGTGCGCCGACCTGCCCGGAGGACATGTTGAATTCCTGGGCGAAGCCGTTCGACGCCACGATCTGGATCTCGAGACCGTCGAGCACCCACGAGATGCCGAGGCCGACGATGATCGACCAGTGGAACCTGGTCCAGGGGAGTCGGTCCATCCGGGCGGCGACGAGGCTCGTCACCGGACCCTTGCTCTGGCTTGCCGTCGTGCTCGACATGTCTGCTCCTTCGCGCATCGCACCTCGGGTGTTGCGTGGAGCAACGCGGTGCACGGTAGACCCGCGGAGGCGTCGTGTCCGCCCGGGGCGAAAGCGCGTCGGTTTGTCGATCTAGAGCGCGGCGCACTCCATGCACACCGGTCCGAGCTTCGTCTCGTGGTCGAGCTGGATGCGCGGACGGACGAGGAAGCACTCGACGCAGGTGAACTCGTGCTCCTGGATCGGCAGCACGATGACGTCGAGCGCCTCGTCGACGATGGAGGCCTCGAGCTCGAAGCCGTCGGCCGAGTCGCCGTCGTCGAGGTCGGCCGTCAGGCCGGTCGGCTTGGTTGCTCGGGCGTCGATGGAGACGACGTTGTCGTCGGTGTCGGGGGCGTTGCGTGGGGCGTCGTAGTCGGCAGCCATCGGGATCTCCTGTGGGTCTGGGGGAAGCGGTCGGGCGGTCAGCCCGCCGCTACTATAGGCGGCATCAGCTGGTTGTCGCGCCATGTTCGCCGACGGCTGGCGTGCATGTCGGCGATCGGCTCTCGACGACGAGAAGAATCAGGAGCGCGCGGTCTCGATCATCGCGACCACGTGCGGCGTGCTCCAGCGCAGGAGAGCGTCCGAGGGCGGCTTCTCGAGGTCCTCTCCCCAGATCGCCACGGCCGCACCCGACATCGGAGCAGGAAGAAGCGAACCGGAGTCGCCGTCCCATGTCCGGAGCGACCAGTTCGTGCGGAGATCGGCGACGGTGTACGCGCTGTCGGCCTCGTCGAGATCGCTCGGCACCTCGTAGAGGTAGTACGAGTTGTAGTTGAGCAGGTCGATCCCCGCCGCCGAGAGATCGTTCGCGCTCGCCCGGTGCTTTCTCCGTTCAAGGCGCTCCGCCTCGTCTTCGGCATCTCCATCGAAGCTCCAGTAGGTGACGCGGACGCGCGGATCCAATCGCTTCACCGCCGTCCGGTCGATCCCGTCGTTCCAGGCCCACACCTGACGATTGCCGACAGCGGCCGCCATCGCATTCAGCCATCTGACGCGTTGATCGGCGGTGACGCCGCCTCCCCATTCGTCTCCGCCGATGTGCACGATGCGACTGGACGGGAAGGTCCGCGTCACCTCCGTGTACAGCTCGGTCGCCAGCGCCAGACTTCCCGGCGCCGAGGTGTCGAGCTCGCTTTCACCCGAACGAATGCGATCGACCCACTTGGTGCCGTGTCGAGCCTCGAGAAGGGCGAATGCGGCAGCCATGTGACCGGGAGTGTCGATCTCGGGCACGAGCGCGATGCCTCGCTTCGCTGAGTAGTCGGAGATCTCGCGAGCCTGCGCGGCGCTCAGAAAGGGACGGCCGGTCACTCGACTCGTGTAGACGCCGTCGTCGAGATCGGCATTCGCGGGGGTCTGGCCGAGGACTCTGCTCTCGATTCCGACGTTCTGGTCGTCGGTGAGGTGCAGGTGCAGAAAGCGGCCGCCGTTCTCGGCGAGGAGGTCGATGTACTTCTTGATCAGCGCCACCGGGTAGTAGGCCCGAGCGACATCGAGCATCACACCCGTGTCGGGACGTGCCCGTGTCGCGGGCGAGGTCCTGACACTGGCCGCCGACGCGCGGCAGTTCTGCGTCGAGTACACGCCAGTGCAGGCGAGGACCGCGTACTTCCCTTTCGCCGCGCGGGCAGGATCACGGTGGATCGCGCGGACCGTCGCGTTCGCGCCCCCCGCGAGTGACTTCACGGTGACCTGGCCGAGCGTGTACTTCTCGGTGCCTGCGGCCAGGTAGAGCCAGGCGCGGAGAGCCGGCTTCCGCACGGAGGAGCTGTTCGTGATCTTCAGGGTGGTGCGCACGGACGTGCCGGTCGAGGTGGCGGTGACCTTGGTGATCTTCAGCGGTGACGCCTTCGAGCTGAGGGCGGCGAGCGTCACGGCAGAGGCGTCAGGCGTCGCGGTCTTCGCTGATCCTGCGAATGCTCCGATGCCGACCAGCGCCGCAGCCGATATCGAAATCGCCACTCCGGCAGCGACGATCCGTCGGGCGTGACGAGGCGCAGGCGCTCCGTCCGCTACGAATCGATCTCTCTTCCGACGCACCACGACGCTTCCCCTCACCCGTGCACAGTCTTGACCCTCACCGCCGTGACTTTCCTTGCCAGAACGAGCTCACGAGCGTGCGTGTGATCGTATCGCGACCGGGGGAAGCAGAGCGAGACGGAGCCTGCGGCGCAGCCGCCAGAAGGCATAACTAGCTCCGCCGACGCCGCATGGCCCCCGCGCGGAGCACGAGGGCCATCCGGTGAGAGACGGAGCCCGCGGCGCAGCCGCCATAAGGCACCACTAGCTCCGCCGACGCCGCATGGCCCCCGCGCGAAGCACGAGGGCCATCCGGCACGAGACGGAGCCCGCGGCGCAGCCGCGCGCGGCGGAGCCGCCAGAGGGCGCCACTAGCTCCGCCGACGCCGCATGGCCCCCGCGCGAAGCACGAGGGTCATCCGGTGAGAGACGGAGCCCGCGGCGGAGCCGCCAGAAGGCATAACTAGCTCCGCCGACGCCGCATGGCCCCCGCGCGGAGCACGAGGGCCATCCGGTGAGAGACG
>NZ_JBWKSZ010000002.1:587888-731128 GCF_059420045.1 Frondihabitans sp. GW821-FHT04F02
ACGGAGCTAGTCGGCCAGAATCGTATAGAGCGCCCGGCGCAGCTCGTCGAGCTTGTCCTTGCCGGCGCTGCGCTGCTCGGGGGTGGCGTCGAAGGCGAACTGCTTGATGACGCCGGCGAGCTTGATGGCCGAGCCGATGAACTCGTCGTGGCGGGGGTCGGCCTCGGTGGCCTCGCCCCACGCCTTGGCGATCTCGTCGCCGTGCTCGGCGACGTAGGCGGTGCCTTCGTCGGTGAGCTGGTACATCGACTGACGGCCCTCGCCGGTGACGGCGATGAGGCCCTCGTCGACGAGCTGCTGCAGGGTCGGGTAGACCGAGCCCGGGCTGGGACGCCAGGCGCCTTCGGTGCGCTCGGCGATGGACTTCATCAGTCCGTAGCCGTTCGCGGGGGCGTCACCGAGGAGCGACAGGATCGCGAGCCGGACGTCGCCCTTGCGAGCGCGGCCGCGGCCGCCGCGGCCCGGGCCGAAGCCCATGCCGGGGCCGCCGAACGGGAAGCCGGGGCCCATGGCGCCGGCTGCGGCACCGAAGCCGCTCATGCCGGGGCCGAAGCCGCGGCCGCGGCCTCGGAAGGGACCGAACTCGGGACGCTCGTGGTGGGTACGGGTTGTGTCTTTCTCAAAGAAATCGTGCGTGTTCATGGAGTACTTCTTTCGATAGGTGCAGAGGGCGACGCTGTCGGGCTCTGCAAGTTCGGTGGACCGCTGGGCTTTCCTACCCGGCGATAGCTCAAAGATATATCGTGATAGTTCGTTAAGCAAGCCCCGACTGAAACTTTCTTCCAGGCGCTGGCAGACTGGCCCGATGGTCAAGGGATCCGACACCACCGTCAGCGTCACGCGCGTCCAAGCCGGCGACGTCTACGTGCGCGTGTCGTCGATCGGCGACAAGGGGGTCCGGCCGTTCGTGCTGGTCCCGGGAATCGGCGTCGCGAGCAACTACTTCGAGAGGCTCGCCCCGAACCTGAACGAGTTCGGCCCTGTCTACGCGGTCGACCTTCCGGGCTTCGCGGGCGTTCCGCACCCGGAAGACGCCATGACGATCCGCCAGTACGCCGACCTCGTCGGAAAGGTCATCGACGAGCTCGAGCTCGTCGATCCGGTGATCGTGGGCCACTCCATGGGCACGCAGGTGGTGACCGATCTCGTCGCGAGGCGTCCTGAGATCTCGACCGTCGTCCTGATCGGGCCGGTCATCAACCCGGCTGAGCGCGTCCTCCTCAAGCAGGGCCTCCGATTCGCCCAGGCCGCTGTCCACGAGCCCGGCCGCGTGAAGGCGCTCGCGTTCTCGGCCTACCTGTTCTGCGGCGTGAAGTGGTTCTCGCGGATCCTGCCGAAGATGATGACATTCCCGATGGAGCGCGCGCTCCCGCACGTGAAGGCCGACACGCTCGTGATCCGCGGCGAGTTCGACGCGGTCGCTCCGAGCGACTGGGTGCGCCGGGTCGGCGAGCTCCTGCCGTCGTCGCGTCTGTGGGAGATCCCCGGGGCCGCCCACTCGGTCATGTACGCCCACGCTGAGGAGGTCGCGAAGCTGTGCGTGGAGCACGCCGAGCAGCCCATCGAGTACGACGAGGGCGGCGTGCTCCGGGTGTTCCGTCACGAGGGCGAAGGCGAGGCCGGCGAGATGTTCGATCCCTCGGCCGCCGACGTCGTCGCGTCGGTCCGAGGCCGGGTGCGCGAGTCGATCGGCATGGTGACCGGCGACGACGATCTGATCGCCGAGGGCAAGACGGAGCACGGCGAGGCGATGCAGCGCGCGCACGCTCGCGCCGAGGGCGACCACGAGGCAGAGGGCGGCGCGAAGGACGCCGCCGGGGCGGGGGAGCCCGCCTAGCGGTAGTTGCCCGGCCAGTCGAAGGCCGGAGCGGGCTGCGCGCGGGTTCCTGCCGCGTGGATGACGAGGTCGATGTCGTCGAGGTTCCGCAGCACGATCGACGAGGGATCGCCGACCCGCCGATGGCCGTCGACGAACACCGTCAGGATCTCGCCGATGTCGCGGCCCTCGGAGCCGATGTGGCGGGCGTCGAGCCGGACGTCCCACTCGGTGAAGAACTGACCGAGGGTGAAGTCGCGGCGCTCGGGCGACTCGACGTGGATGATGCCCGACGTGTCGTGCGTGTGGAGCGACGTCGCGTAGCCGTGGCTCTCGTCGAGCCCGATCTGCGCGGCGACGGCCTGGGGCACGCCGTCGACGGTGATCGTGAGGTGCGTGTGGACGTGCTCGGCCAGCTTCGCGCCGTAGACGTTCGGCAGGTTGGCGGCGGCGCTGAATTTTTGCTGGCGATCACCCGTCGGGGCCGGCCACGGCGGCGAGCTTGCTGCCCCGTGCGACAGCTGCGTCGACGTGGCCCGGTCGTGCGTGACGCCGATGGCGGCGACGATGCCGACCACCGCGAGGATCACGAGCAGGAACTCGAGGCGGTACCGCGGGCGGGCCGATGACACTCCGATCAGCTCCCCACGACGAGCGGGACGAGGAGTCCGGCGATCCACGCCGCGAAGAAGACGGCCACTCCGACGAACAGGAAGGCGAAGCGGCGGCGCGACGGGTGGCCCGGGCCAGAGCCCCAGATCGCTGCGCGCTGCATCACCCGGTGCGCCTCGTAGACGACCTTGTCGACGGCCGGCTCGCTCCGGTCGAGCGTGCCGTCGCGGTCGAGGGCGACGATGCGCTCGGCCTCGTCGAGCGTCATGCGGGTGACGCTGCGGCGGGGGCGGGAGGGCATGGGTCAAGCGTGCCACCTGCGGGGCTCGCTGGGGCGCCTAGTTCGGCTGCACTCCGAAGGCACGCGCGAGCCGGTCGATCTTCTGGGCGCGGCCGAGGCGGGGCAGGTCGCTGCCGTCGCGGATGATCCGGCCCCGACCCTCGAAGTCGGCGAGGAAGTCGCGGGCCCACGCCGTGTCGGACGGCGTCGGCGAGATCACCTCGTTGATGACCGGGAGCTGGTCGACGTCGAGGCACAGCTTGCCCGTCAGGCCGAGGTTGACCGCGATGGTCGACTGCTCGCGGAGCACGCCGTGGCTCGAGCCGACCGTGGGGCCGTCGATGGGGCCGGGCAGGTTGCCGATGCGCGAGGCCACGACGAGGCGGGAGCGCGGGTAGGCCATGGCCATGTCGTCGGCGCTGGTGCCGGTGTCACGGCGGTAGTCGCCCGAGCCGAACGCCAGGCGGAACGCGCCGCGCGCGCTGGCGATGCTCGGCGAGAGCTCGATGCCGAGGGCCGACTCGACCAGCGCCAGCACCGGTGTGACGCCGTGCAGGCGGTCGAAGGTCTCGGTGACGTGCTCGCCGGCCTCGGTCTTGGCGAGCATCACGCCCTGCAGGCCGGGGAGCCCGACGAGGGCGTCGACGTCGTCCGACCAGAAGTCGCTCGACCGGTCGTTGATCCGCACCCAGGCGCGACCGCCGTTCGACAGCCAGGCGACCACGTCGTCGCGGGCGGCCGGCTTGCGCTTCGGGTCGACGGCGTCCTCGATGTCGAGCACGATCTGGTCGGCGCGCGACGAGCCGGCGGAATCGAACGACTCCGGCCGCGTTCCCGGCACGAGCAGCCAGGAGCGGGCGATCTCGGGGTCGGGGCGCGAGCGGCCCGTCGCGGGCTGCGAAGTGGTGTCGGTCATGGTGCCTCGTCGTTCGTCGTCGATCGGTGCCCCCACGCTAGCGGGCGGCGGCGGCATCGGCCGGTTCGTGACGCGGGCGCGCGGGAACGGGCCAGCGGCGGCCTGGGACGGCGCCGGCGCGGGTTCGGCGGCAGGCGGCGGGGGAGAGCGGCGGGCGGGGCGGGGCGGGGTAGCGTCCCCGGAGACCGATCACGAGGAGCGATCATGACGGATCCGAACACGCCGGCCGGCGCCCCGCACGGCGAGGCCGAAGAGCAGAGCAGGACAGCGCTGGGCGGTGCCCCTTCGCAGGACGATGCCTCCGCGCAGGACGGTGCCCTCGCGCAGGAACGTAGCGCCGACCCCGACGACACGTCCTTCGCCGCGCCCGCCCCCGCGTGGACCGCCACCCGCGCCCCGGAGGCCTCCGCCGAGACGGAGCGGCCCGCCGCCGAGCAGTCGGCAGCCGAGGCGGAGTCCGAGCCCGTCGGTCCGAGCCAGTCGGAGCCCGCCGGCGAGCAGCCCGCGTCCGAGCAGCCGGTGGATGAACCGGTGCACGCTGCCGAGCAGCCCGTCGACGAGCCCGCCCGTTCCGCCGATGAGCCCGTTTCCGAGCCCATCGCCGTCGGCTCCGCGCCCGGCCCGGAGCCGGACTCGTCGCCGGAGCCGGCCGCAGCCGAGCGAGCCTCGACGCCCGAGCCTGCCTCGACGCCCGAGCCCACCTCGACCCGCGAGCCCGCCTCGACGCCTGAGCCGGACGCCGCTCCCGCGGCGCCGAGCGTGCCGCCGCTCGCGCAGCCGACGTCGGCGGTTCCCGCCGCAGCCTCGGCCACCGGCGCGCTGCACGACGACAGCGCGCTCCGGGCCGCCGAGGCGGCCCGCTCGGGGGAGGCCGGAGTTCCTGCGCCCGCATCATCGGCATCCGCCCCCGCAGGCGCCGATGCGAACGACGACCTCGACGACACGCGCATCACGGCGCCGAACGGCGCCCGCGCCTCGTCGTGGACCCCGCCGCCCGCGCCCGTCTCGCCGTCGGAGGGCGCCGCTCCCGCGCCGGTGACGACGCCGACGCCGTACGCGCCGCCGACCCAGACGGTTCCGGCCGTGACCAGCACCACGCCGATCTCGAGCCTCGGCACCTCGCCGGCCGAGAGCCTCGGGTTCGCCGACGGGATCGCCTCGGACGACGACTTCACCCCCGAGGAGCTCGCGCAGCGGCGCGCGTTCCACGGCGAGATGGTGTTCCGGCAGAAGCAGGAGTTCTCGGGCTTCAACTTCGGCGCCGCGTTCTTCGGATGGCTCGCCGCGACGGGCCTGGCAGTCCTGCTCGGCGGGATCGCCGGCGGCATCGCGCAGGCCTCGGGCTTCGTGCAGAAGCCGCTCCTCGACGGAAGCGTCGACACGATCTCGTCGTCGGGCACGACCCTGAGCGTCCAGACGCTGCAGATCGTCGCGCTCGGGATCGCGCTGTTCGTGATGCTGATCTCGTACTTCGTCGGCGGTTTCGTCGCAGCGCGGATGGCCCGGTTCTCGGGCATCAAGCAGGGCTTCGCGGTGTGGCTGTGGGGCGTGTTCCTCGCCATCATCTTCTCGGTCGTGGCCGTCGTGATCGGCAGCCAGAACTCGATGATCGCCGACTACCGCGACCAGCTCGGGCCGCTGACCATCGACGACTTCATCACCGTGCCGGCACTGATCGTCGAGGGTCTCATCATCGTGCTGTCGATCGGCGGCGCCCTGCTGGGCGGCCTGACCGGCACCGTGTTCCACCGCCGGGTCGACCGGTTCGGCATCGAAGAGGTCTGACGCCCGCAGGGCTGGATCAGACGGACAGGACTACGGACTAGAGGTACGTGATGCTGGCGGGTGCGTCGAGGCCCGCCAGCAGGTGCACGTGCGCCTGCCACAGGTCGTCGAACAGCAGCTCGCGGAAGATGTGCTGGTCGTACGTCTGAGCGGCGTCGCCCGTCTCGAACGGCTCGCCGACCCGTGTGCCCACATGCACGGACACGACGTGCGAGCTCGGCGTCGTCGTCCGCGGCAGGCTCGTGTCGCGGCCGCTGGCCGCGTCGGCGACGGCGCGCTCGGCCGACCCGCGGATCAGGTCGCGGTGCGAGTGCAGCAGGAAGGCCGCGTCGCGCATCCAGGTCTCGAGCCGGGCCAGCTCGGCGGAGTCGAATGCGTCGGCGGGGAACGACGTGGCCGAGAAGATCCCGATCTCAGGAAGCGTCTCCCACTCGAGCAGGAGCCTCGTGAAGGTCCCCGCGCGCGGCATCAGGAGAAGGCGGCTCGACTCGGCCGTCGCGGTGTAGTGGAGATCGGGCTCGACCAGGAGGCCGTCGATGTCGATCGCGGCGCCGAAGGCCGCATCGGGCAGCGACAGCCCGACCGTCAGGTCGCGCCAGAGCGGGGTGGCCGCCGTCACGCTGAGCCCCCCACGTCAGGCCCGCAGGATCGCAGGCAGCACGAACACGGCGAAGATCAGGAAGGCCGCCGAAGCCCCGAACACGATCCACGTGGTGGCGGGAAGGCTCGCCTGACCCGCGTCGGCCCGCTTCTGCAGGCGGCGGTGGCGCGCGACGCTCTGCACCACGATGAGGAGCACGATGCAGGCGACGAGGAGCGAGACGATCAGGACGGTCACGCCGACCATTGTCCCAGGTGTCGCCTGCGGGAAGCACCGGGATCGAGGCGGCTCACCCCAGATCGGGAGGCATTCCGAGACAAAAGACACCCGTGGCACCGAGGAGTTCGCTATGGTGTCCAAGCGACTCGGCTGGTTACCGGGCGCCCAGCGTCGATGGGGACGGTGCGCTCGTCCTTCTCCTGATCCGAGTGGCGGCCGCGCCGAGCATTCCCTTCGACCTCCGTGTGCCCTCGGCTTCGTGCCGGGGGCACACGTGCGTCCGGAGGCCTTTCGTCCATCCCGGCTGCCATGTCGGTGGCTCGGAGTACACCGGACCCATGACCGACGCGACCGATCCACTCGCCCACCTCGACCTCGTCACCCTGCCCGGCAGTGAGCGCGCCCCCGCGCCCGGCGTCCAGCCGGCGGCCGCGACCCTCGACGACTCCGCGGTCGTCGAGGCCACGCTCATCCTGCGGCGGGCGAACCCCGTCGATCCCGCTGTCGTCGAGGCCGGCGCCGTCGATCGAGACGCGTACCTGCGCGACCACGGCGCCGCCCCGGCCGACGTCGACCTGCTGCGAAGCACCCTCGGGTCGCTCGGCGTCACGGTCATCGCCGTCGATGCGGCGAGCCGACGGGCCCGGGTCTCGGGCAGTGTGCGGGTGATGTCGGCCGTCTTCGGCACGTCGCTCGACGAGGTCGCGAGCGAGGCGCCGGTCGCGGGTGATGGCCCGGTCGCGGGTGACGGCCCGGCCGGAGCTGACGCGCCGGTCACGGGCGACGCCGGGCCAGACAGCGCCTCGCCTCGCGCCGTCCACCGGCACCGCACCGGAACGCTCAGCGTTCCGAGCGCCCTCGACGGCGTCGTCACCGCCGTCCTCGGGCTGGACGACCGCCCCCAGGCGCGCGCAGTTTCGAGTAGCCCCCGCGACGGCGGGGGCCGCCTCCTTCATGCCCGTCGAGCTCGGCGAGCTCTACGCGTTCCCGGCGGGCACCGACGGCGAGGGCCAGACCATCGCCATCGTCGAGCTCGGCGGCGGCTTCGGGCGGGCCGATCTCGACGCGTACTTCGGCGGGCTGGGCATCGCGACGCCGTCCGTGACTGCGGTCGGCGTCGACGGCGGCTCCAACGCGCCGGGCGCTGACCCGTCGGGCGCCGACGGCGAGGTGCTGCTCGACATCGAGGTGGTCGGCGCGCTGGCGCCCGAGGCCGCGATAGTCGTCTACTTCGCGCCCAACACCGATGACGGCTTCGTCGACGCTGTCGCGACGGCGGCGCACGCGACGCCGACTCCGGCGGCGATCAGCATCAGCTGGGGTCAGAGCGAAGACCGCTGGACCGCACAGGCGCGCTCGTCGTTCGACGACGCCCTCGTCGATGCGGCCGCGCTCGGAGTCACGGTCACGGCTGCGGCGGGCGACAACGGCTCGAGCGACGGGCAGACCGACGGCGCCGACCACGTCGACTTCCCCGCGTCGAGCCCGAACGTGCTCGCGTGCGGGGGCACGAGCGTGAGAGCGATCGGCGGCGCCATCGCCGCCGAGACCGTCTGGAACAACGGCGCCGGCCGCGGCGCCACCGGCGGCGGGGTCAGCCGTGCCTTCGCGCGGCCCGGCTACCAGTCGTCGAGCGGCGTGCCCGCGTCGACCCAGCCCGGCGGCGGCCGCGGCGTCCCCGACGTCTCGGGCAACGCCGACCCGGCCACGGGCTACGAGGTGCTGGTCGACGGCACGCGGTCGGTCCTCGGCGGCACCAGCGCCGTGGCTCCGCTGTGGGCGGCGCTGGCCGCGAGGCTCACGCAGGCGCTCGGGGCACCGCTCGGGCTCGCCCAGCCGAAGCTGTACGCAGCGGCCTCCGCGTTCCGCGACGTGACCGAGGGCGACAACGGCAGCTTCTCGGCCGGTCCGGGGTGGGACGCCTGCACCGGCCTCGGGTCGCCGAACGGCGAGGCGCTCCTCGCGGCACTCCGCGGCTGAGACGGGTCTCCCCGGGCGCCGGTCGTCCTGCACGTCTAGCATCCGAGGCATGGCCCCCTCGAAGACCTCGACCCTCCTCATCCTCGGCGCCTCGGGCGACCTCGCTGCACGGCTCCTCATGCCCGGCCTCGGGACGCTCCTGACGCACGACCGCGACCGCCGCGTGCAGCTGATCGGCTCGGGTGTCGAAGACCTCAGCCCCGAGGAGTGGAAGCAGCGGGTCGCTGAATCCTTCGCGAGCGAGGGGGCGAAGGGGGCCGCCGTGCAGGCGGCGCTGCGCTCGACGACGTACATCAAGGCGGATGTCACTTCGGAGGAGGGGCTGGCGGGGCTGCTGAGTTCCTGCGCCTCACCGCCCGCGATCTACTTCGCCCTCCCGCCGGCGATCACCGAGAAGGCCTGCGCGGCGCTCCAGAAGATGGGGGTGCCCGAGGGCACGTCGCTCGCGCTCGAGAAGCCGTTCGGCACCGACGAGCGGTCGGCGAAGAAGCTGAACGCGCAGCTGCTGAAGATCGTGCCCGAGAACCGGATCCACCGGGTCGATCACTTCCTCGGCCGGTCGACGGTGCTGAATCTGCTGGGACTCCGGTTCGCGAACCGCCTGATCGAGCCGATGCTGTCGAGCCGCGATGTCGAGAGCATCGAGATCGTCTACGACGAGCAGCTCGGCCTCGAGAACCGCGCGCGCTACTACGACCACGCCGGGGCGCTCGTCGACATGATCCAGAGCCACCTGCTGCAGGTGATGGCCGTCCTCGTGATGGAGGCGCCCGCCACTCTCGGGGCGGCCGACGTGCGCGACCAGAAGCAGCTCGTGCTCCGGGCCACGCACCTGTGGAACGACGACGCGACCACCAGCCGCCGAGCGCGGTACGGCACGGGCACGATCGAGGGGCGCAAGCTGCCCGCCTACAAGAAGGAGCCCGGGGTCGACCCCGATCTCGGGACGGAGACGCTCGCCGAGATGACTGTCGAGGTGCGCAACATGCGGTGGGCCGGCGTGCCGATCCTGCTGCGCTCGGGCAAGGCCCTCCTGACTCACCGGCGCGAGATCATGATCACGTTCAAGGCGCCGACGCATGTGCCGCCGGAGTTCCACACCCGCACCACCGCCGATCGCCTCCGCATCGCGATCTCGCCCGACACCATGAGCCTCGAGCTGAACGTCAACGGGCCCGGCGACCCCTACACGATCGACCGTGCCAGCCTCGAGGTCGACTTCGGCGAGGGCGACCTGCCGGCCTACGGCGAGGTGCTGCAGGGGATCCTCGACGGCGACGCGGCCCTGTCGGTGCGTGGCGACGCGGCGGTCGAGGGCTGGCGGATCGTCGAGCCGGTGCTCAAGGCCTGGCGCGCCGGGAAGGTGCCGCTCGACGAGTACCCGGCGGGCACCGACGGGCCGAGGAGCTGGCGCTGAGCGGCGCCGCGCCGGAGCCGCGTCAGCCCTGGTAGCGCTCGAGCACGCGGCGGAAGAATGCGTCGGAGGCCGTCTGCTTGACGACCGACGGCACCAGCTCGGCGGTCTCGTACAGCTCGGTGGCGCGCTCGAACTCGCCGGTGATGAAAGCGGCGACGGCTCCGGGCGGGCGGCCGACCCCGAGTTCCCGCGTCGTGCGCTTCTTCTCGAGCAGCTCGGCGGTCTCGGCCAGCACGTCGGCGGGCGGGTCGCTCTCGGCGAGCAGGGTCGGGAGATCCATCGGCGCCACAGCCGAGTCGGGGTTCGACACGAGCCACCGCAGGGTCGTCGCGGCGCGGAGCGAGTAGAAGATGCGCTTCAGCTTCATCGGGGCGTCGGTGTCGGGCCAGTGGTTGATGCCGGTGTGCAGGTAGTGGCGCCCGGTCAGCGCGCGGTCGGCCACCTCGGAGGCCAGGTGCAGGAACTCCTCCCGGAACCACTCGTCGCCCCGGTACACGATCGGCGACCTCAGCCATTCGACGACCACCGCGTTTCCGCGGGCCAGGAGCCGCACGGCCTTGGCGAGGTCCCAGCCGTTCACGTCGAAGACCTCGTCGAGCGGCGTCTCGATCACGTCGCGCTCGGGCCAGAGCGACAGGTAGCGGTCGCGACCGCGCACGAAGAAGAACCGGCAGTCGTAGTCGCTGTCGGGTGAGGGGAAGCCCCACGCCCGGCTGCCGCTCTCGATGGCCCAGGGCACGACGACGTCGTGGTCGGCGATGACCGCGTCGAGTCGGGAGTCGATCTCGGAGACGACGTCGAGGTCGAGGGAATCGGGCATGCTGCGCATCCGTGCACGCTACCGGAGGCGGGTCCTCGACACGCGACGGGTGGCGCCGAGTTGCCTTCAGATGGCAGGAACTCCCGGCCGCCGCCCCTCCCGGCCCGCCAGAATGGAGCCATGACCACGACGCCCCGCCCCATCGCCCTCGTTACCGGTGCCTCGCGCGGAATCGGGCGCGCCATCGCCGTCGACCTCGGCCGCACCCACCACGTCATCGTGCAGGGCCGCGATCAGGGGGCTCTCGACGCCCTGGCCGCCGAGCTGCCGTCGGCCACGACCTGGGCGGCCGAGCTGACCGGCGACGGTGCGCTCGACGGATTCCTGGCCGCCGGGCCTGACGGTTCGCTCACGACGCTCGACGTGCTGGTGCACTCGGCCGGTGTCATCGGCGGGTCGACCGTCGAGGCCACGTCGCGCGACGAGTGGCGCCGAGTGCTCGAGGTGAACGTCGTGGCCGTCGCCGAGATCACGCGTGTCGCCCTCCCCGCCCTCCGTGCGGCACGGGGCACCGTCATCGTCATCAACTCGGGTGCGGGATTCACCTCTCGGGGCGACGGCGGCGTCTACGCCGCCAGCAAGTTCGCCGTCCGGGCCTTCGCCGACGCCCTCCGACAGGAGGAGCGCGCCCACGGCGTCCGCGTGAGCTCGGTCCACCCCGGGCAGGTCGACACCGACATGCAGCGCGAGATCCAGGATTCCAGGGGCAACGCCTACCAGGCCGACAAGTACCTCGGGGCGAGCGACATCGCGGATGCCGTCCGCATGGTCGTCGACCTGCCGCCGCGGGCCGTCGCGGAGGTCGTCTCCGTCCGCCCCCTGGCGCTCGGCTGACGATGGACGTCCCGACGCCCTCGAGCTTCCTGATCCTCCACGGCTATGAGAACCATCGGCCGCCCGGGCACTGGCAGCGGTATCTCGCGGAAGAGCTCACAGTCCGCGGACACGACGTCCGCTACCCGCAGCTGCCGGATCCCGACGCCCCCGACGAAGCCGCCTGGCTCGAGGTCGCGCTCGCGAACCTGGCGACGCTCACCGAGGGGCCGGTCACGGTCGTCGCCCACAGCGCCTCAGCGGTGATGTGGCTCCGGGCCTGTTCGCGAGCGGATGCCGAAGGCATAGAGGTGCCCCGGGTGGCTCGCGTGGCGGTGGTCTCGCCGCCCGAGGCCGACGTCATGCTCGCGATCCCCGCGGTGGCGGCGTTCGCCTGGCGACCGACGGGCGAGCCGCTCGACCTCCGCGCCGACGAGGCGCTCGTCGTGATCGGCGGCGGCGACGAGTTCGCGCCGCACGGCGCGGCCGGGATCGCCCCGCACGTGGCGGCCCCTGTGGTCGAGGTTCCGGGCGCGGGTCACATCACGCCGTCCTCCGGCTACGGCGAGTGGCCGGCGATGCTCGACTGGTGCCTCGGCCTGCCCGCCTTCCATCCCTCGCACTCACCCGGCTGAGGAGTCGCTGGTTGCTCAGCCAGACCCCGGCGAGAGCAAGCAGCGACCCCTCACTACCGCTAGATCGAGCATTCAGCTCACGTGCACGTCGGGGCGACGAGAGCGCTCCTTCTCCGCGCGCCGCAGCACCTCGCGGGTCACGGGCGCCACCTCGCCGACGCCGGTCACCAGGAAGCGCAGCATGTTCGAGATCGGGCTGCCTTCGGTCCACTCGAAGTAGATGTCGGGCACGACGCCCGTCACATCGCGGATCTCGAGCAGGATCGTCGCGATCGTGTTCGGCACGTTGCCGCTGCGGACCTTCAGCACGCGGTACCCGTGCACCGAGTACCCGCACACCTCGAGGTCCTCCTCGAAGTTGGAGGAGTCGTCGGGGTAGACCTCGAGGAACATGATCGGCGACCGCATGGGAATGCCGCTGGCCTTGCGCTCGTCGGCGAGCTTGGTCTTGTACTCGAGCCGTGAGCCGTCGTCGGGCTCGTTCGACACGATGCGGACGGCTCCGTACTCGTCGGCGTCCTCCTGCACGAATGCCAGGGCGGCGGCGTCGAGCGAGACCGAGGTGGCCCGGAGCTGGAACGAGCGGCGCACGCGCGACAGGATCGAGACGACGACGATCCCGGCGATGAAGAGGGCCGCGATGCGCACGCCCTCGGGGCGCTCGATCACGTTCAGCACCGTCGTGTAGCCGAAGACGGCGACTGCGACGCCGAAGCCGATGGTGCGCTTCAGCTGGCGCTTGTGCAGGGCGGACAGGAAGACGGCGACCGAGGCCGACGTGATGAGCACGAGCACGCCGGTCGCGTAGGCGCCGCCCTGCGCGTCGACGTTCGCGTCGAAGGCGAGAGTGATGATGAAGGCGATGGCGGTGAAGACCAGCACGAGCGGGCGGACCGCGGCGGCCCAGTGCGGGGCCATGCCGTAGCGGGGCAGGTAGCGCGGAACCAGGTTGAGGAGGCCGGCCAGGGCCGAGGCGCCGGCGAACCAGAGGATCGTGATGGTCGAGATGTCGTAGACCGTGCCGAATCCATTGCCCAGGAACTGGTGGGCGAGGTAGGCCAGCGCCCGTCCGTTGGCCTGTCCGCCCGCCTGGAACTCCTTCTGCGGGATCAGCAGCGTGGTCGCGATGCTCGACGTGATCAGGAAGCAGCTCATGACGATCGCGGCCGTGGCCAGCAGGCGCTTGGCGCCGCGGATGCGGCCGAGCGGACGCCCGGGGGTGTCGTCCTTGTCGCCGGTGATCTGAGGCATGACGGCGACCCCGGTCTCGAAGCCGGAGAGACCCAGTGCGAGCTTGGGGAACACCAGCAGCGAGATCCCGACGATGGCGAGCGGATTGGAGTGCTGGGTGGCGAGCGCCTGCCACCAGTTCCCAATCACCTGGGTGTTCTCGCCGACGTGCACGAAGGCGACGACGATGACGACGGCGTTCAGCACCAGGTAGAGGCCGACCAGCACGACCGCGATCCCGATCGCCTCCTTGAAGCCGCGGAGGAAGACGACGGCGAGCAACGCGATCAGGAAGAGCGTGAGCGGTACCTGCGCCCCGTGGAACCAGCCGGGCGCGTACGGGTTCTCGATCGCATGGGCCGTCGCGTCGGCCGCCGACAGGGTGACCGTGATCATGAAGTCGGTGGCCGCGAAGCCGAGCAGGATCAGCACGAACAGCTTGCCGCCCCACCACGGCAGCAGCCGTTCGAGCATCGCGATCGAGCCGGAGCCCTTGAAGCTCTCGCGGGCGACCCGGCGGTAGACGGGGAGCGCGCCGAGCAGGGTCAGAAGAACGAGCACGATGGTCGCGAACGGCGACAGCAGGCCAGCGGCGACGGCCGCGATCGCGGGCTGGTAGCCCAGCGTCGAGAAGTAGTCGACGCCGGTGAGGCACATGACGCGCCACCACGAGTGCGTCTTCTCGGGTGCCTCGGCGTGGGGGCCGGGGTGGACCCCGGAGCGGTCGCTCAGGCCGTCGAGCATCCAGGCCCGGAGGGAGTTCCTGCGCAGGGCCTTGATCTGACCCTGCTCGAGGGCGTCTGTCTGACCGGTTCGGTCGGTGGTGGTCACGGTGCAGTTCTACTCGCCGAAAGTGAATCCGGAGGGGAGGCTAGGCCCAGACGCCCGAGGTTCCGCGTCGGTGGCTGCCCAGCAGGTGGGTGTCGACGATGCCCGTCGCCTCCATCAGCGCGAACATCGTGGTCGGGCCGACGAAGCGGAAGCCCTTCTTCTTCAGGGCCTTCGACAGGGCGACCGACTCGGGCGACGTCGTCGGGATGTCGGCGAGGGTCAGGGGCTCGGGCGTGACCTCGGGACGGAACGACCACACGAGGTCGACGAGCCCGCCCTCGTCGCGGAGCGCGATCGCGGCCCGGGCGTTGTCGATGGTGGCGTCGACCTTGAGCCGGTTGCGCACGATGCCGGCGTCGGCCATCAGCCGTGCGCGGTCGTCGTCGTCGAAGGCCGCGACGACCTCGGGGTCGAAGTCGCGGAACGCCGCACGGAAGTTCTCGCGCTTCTTCAGGATCGTCGCCCACGAGAGGCCCGACTGGAACGCCTCGAGGCTCAGCCGCTCGAACAGGCCGCGCTCGTCGCGCACGGGCATGCCCCACTCGGTGTCGTAGTAGGCCTGGAGCACGGGGTCGGTCGAGGCCCAGATCGGGCGGGAGAGGCCGTCGGGGCCGACGACGAGGGGTTCCGGGGGCATACTCCAAGCCTAGGAGGGGCCTCCGACGTTCCTGCGCCCGGTATTCTGGGGCAATGCGTCTGGCGAGTGTCCCCGAGACGACTGCGCCTCTCACGAGTGCTGTCAGGCCTGCGTCGACGCGGGTCGACCTGCACCAGCACCTGCTGCCGGTCGAGTTCCTCGACGCTCTCCGCTCGCGCTCGGCTCTGCCGCGCATCGTCGACGACTGGACCCTGCTGACCGAGGGCGAGTCGCCCTACTCGGTGAACCCGACGGCGCACGACGTCGAGAGCCGCCGCTTCCGCGAGCTGGCCGAGGGCAAGGGCGACGTGCTTCTGTCGCTGCCGGGCAACCTCCGCGTCGAGGAGCTCCCGTTCGACGACGCCCGCGAGCTCATCGCCGTCTGGCACCGGTCGGCGCTCGAGCTCGGCGAGCCGTTCCGCGTCTGGGCGGCCACCCCGATGAACGAGTTCGACCTCGACGGCGTCGCCGCGATCCTCGCCCACGACCGGGTCGTCGGGCTGCAGGTGCCCGCGACCAGCCTGGCGTCGGCGGCCGATCTCGAGCGCCTCGAGCCGGTCTTCTCGATCGTCGAGCGCGCAGGCAAGCCCGTGCTCTTCCACCCGCGCCACGTCGTCGCGGCCCCGAACCACGGTGTCGCCACAAGCGACACCCTGCCGCGGGCCGAGCAGCTCAAGACCGCCTGGAACACCTGGGCCGACGGCGGCCGCGACCGGCACCCCGCCCTGCGCGTGGCGTTCATCGCGCTAGCCGGGCTCGCGCCGCTGGCGCACGCCGCAGCCTCGGCACGGGGCGGACGCGTGCCGAAGAGCGATCCCAACGTCTTCTACGAGACCAGCGCCTACGACGAGCGCGCGATCGACGCGATGGCGCGCATCGTCGGCGTCGCTCCGCTCGTGCACGGCTCCGACCGGCCGTTCCGCCAGCCCCGCGACCCCGAGCTCGGCCGCCGCTTCAACCACGCCGTCTTCTCGCAGAACCCGCGCGCGCTCCTCGCCGGCCCGCCCTCGTAGGTGCCCCGGGCGCAGGAACTAGCGGGCCGTCGTGAACCCGCCCTCGCCCCGCACCGGCACGTCGCCCACCTCCACGCCGTCGACGCGTGCGGCGGCCGGCCCGCCGTCCCGAACCCACGTGAGCAGCTCAGCCACCCGGTCGGGCGTGCCCTCCGCCTCGATCTCGACGCGGCCGTCCTCGCGGTTGCGCACGAACCCCGCCACCCCGATGCGGTTCGCCTCGTGCTCGGTCCAGTAGCGGAATCCGACGCCCTGGACGACGCCGTCGACCAGCAGGCGGCGGCGGATGAGGTCGGTCACGCCTGCACCCTACCCACGCGGAGCACGGAGCGTCCTCCGATGCGTGCCGCGTAAGCTCACCGCCAGTGGGTGCTCGACGAGCACCTTGACACACGGGGGCCGCGACGGAGCGGCCCCGACCTTCGAATGAAGGAGTCGCACCATGTCCGACACCGCTTCCATCCGTCTCCCGCGCACCGCTTCGGTCCGCACCCGTCCGGCCAAGGCGGCTCGCGCCGCTCGTCCGGCTCGCACCATGGCCTCGCCCCGCGCGGCCTACCCCGCCGGCACGTACGTCGTGGTCGACGCGGAGTACGCGGCACGCCCCGCCGGCACCTTCACCGGTGCTCCTGCGGTCGGCCGCGCCGACGGCACGTTCGTGTCGGTCGATGCGCTCGGCGCTCGCGGCGCCGGGTCGTACGTCGACTGAGCTCGCACCCTTCGGCGTTCGCGACGACGGAGATCCTCGACCCGACCCCGGCCGATCGGCGTCGGGGGAGGCCGGCGGCGAGGATCTCCGTCGCGCGGCCTACGGGCGGCGTCGCGTTCGGACCCTCGCGGCGACCATGAGGGCGACGCCCGCGGCGAGCAGCAGCCCCCCGGCGGCGAACGGCAGCTCCGGGGCCGAGCCGGTCATGGCCAGTTCAGCCGGGTCGTCTGCGGCACCCGCGATGACCGGGGTGGGCGAGGGGGCCGGAGAGCCTGAGACCGGAGGCGCGGGCGGGGCCGGCGGGGCAGGCGCCGCGGGCTGGGCCAGCGGTGTCGCGAGGGCGCCCGATGTCGTGGGCGTCGTGAACTCGATCGGCTGGTCGTCAGCCCCGTCGACGACGATCGTGTACGGCTGGCCGGGCAGCAGCTCGGCCGTGAATCCGCCGTCGGCGTCGGTCGTCGTGGTGGCGGTCGGCGCGTCGTCGCCGTCGCGGGTGATCACGATCGGGGTGTCGGCCGCAGGCTCCCCGGTGGGCGTGACGATGGTGGCGGTGACCTCGACCGGCGGGATCGTGAAGTCGAAGTCCAGGCCGGGGGTGTCGGCGTCGAGCGTGTCGAACGTGATCGGATCGGCGGCCGCTGCCTGCGGGGGAGTGGCCACGGAGACCGTGTATCCGCTCGTCGAGACCAGGCCGGGCACGCTCCAGGTGCCGTCGCCCGCCGTCGTGGTCGTCGCGACCGCCGTGCCGGAGGCGTCGCGGATCGTCAGCTTCGCGCCGCCGTACGCGGCACCGTTCACGCGGACGGCGCCGGACGCAGCGAACGTCTTCGTGGCGAACCAGGTCTGGTAGACGGGGAAGCCCGAGCGCCACTGGTAGGTGATCGTCAGGGTCTCGAGGGGCACGGACGGGCTGAACCAGCCCGAGGCGCCCTCGGTGTCGGTGGCCGTGGCGTTTCCGGTGAGCGTGGCCGTAGCCGGGTCCCAGGTCGGGAGGTCGTGGGCCTTGGAGGTGTCGCACGAGGGCCCGCCCGCGCGGTCGCAGTAGTTGTAGGCGCCCTGGAACCCGAGCGCGTCGACCGGGACGGCGTCGCCGTTCACATCGGTCGCGGTGATGGTGGCGCCATCGGCATCGATGTCCCCGACGACGAACGACCAGCCCGAGGCGGGGGTCGGACTCGCGAACGTGTAGGTGGTGACCGCGGGCGACGCGGCGTTGTTCGCGTTCGGTCGCTGGTTCAGGTAGGGCTTGCCGCGGCTGGTGCCGTAGACCTCGCCCACCGGGGTCGCGTTCGCCTGCCACGTGGACACGCCGCTCGGGGTCGTGGCCGCGCTCGACGTGCTCGTGAAGGTCGTCTCGGGGAAGCCGCCCGGGAGAGACATCGTGCCGGTGTACGCCTTGCTGGAGCCGGCCACGGTGAAGGTGCCCCACGCGCCGGCCTCGGCCGCGTTGGCCGGGGCGGCGCTCACGAGGGCGAGCGCCCCGACCGCGGCGGCGGCGACCACCACGGCACCGACGCGAGAACGAATGGACGAGACGGTGATCATGGCGTGCGCCTTCCCCTGGCAACAGTGACTCTGCGGGGTGAGCCTAAATCACACCCGCCACATCTGTCACCCGGGGGTGTACCCCGTTGCCGCTACCTCTTCTTGACCTTCGAGACGACGTCCTCGTTGAACGAGGTCTTGGCCGCCTTCTCCTTCTTGTCGAGGCGCTTCTCCTTGAGGGAGCGGGCGGCGGGTTTCGCGGTGTCCTTGCGGGCGGATTTGTCGGCCATGGTGGTGCCTCCGTTCAGAACCTGTGCGGTTCCGTGGCCCCCGAGGCTACGGCGCTTGCAGCGCGTTCCGACCCGGGGCAGGCGGATTGGCAGGTTCACGGCCGAGCGCCCGGTCGGCGGCCAGTGACAAGCTGTGGCCATGACCGAGGTCGCTCGACGCCGCCTGCGCGCTCAGGGTGTCGCCGGGCGCGGATTCTCGCGCGTCCCCGAGGCGGCGTCGGGCTTGCTGGCCCTCCAGGCGCAGGATCTCCATGCGGTCAAATGGGCCCTGGCGCTCCGCTCGACCGGTTCGCTCGCCGACGTCGATGCGGCCCTCGACTCGGGCGCCGTCGTGCGCTCCTGGCCGATGCGCGGCACCCTCATGTTCGCCGCCCGCGACGACCTGCGCTGGCTCACCGAGCTGCTCGCGCGGCCTCGCTCGGCGGCGTGGCCGTCGACGGCGGCGACCTCGAGCCCCCGGGTGGCACGGCGTCGCCGGTTCGTCGCGGCGACGTGCGGCTGCTCGGGGCGTTCGACGAGTTCCTGCTCGGGTACGCCGATCGCACGGCCTCGCTGAGGCCGGAGCACTTCGCCCGGGTCGTGGCCGGGGTCGAGCGGCGGGCGGCCGAGTACGCCCGGTACCTCGGGCGAGAGCTCGACCTGTCAGTCGGCGCCGCCTGACGTCGATCGGCGTCCGTCCGCCTCTCAGCGCATGTGCGCCCCGTGGTGCGGCCGCGACGGCCACCAGAACGCGTTGCCGGTGACGAAGACGAGCGCGGGCACGAGCACGGTCCGCACCACGAGGGTGTCGAGCAGCACGCCGATGCAGACGATGATCCCGACCTGGGTCAGGGCGACGACCGGCAGCACTCCGAGCACGGCGAAGACGGCGGCCAGCAGCACGCCGGCGCTCGTGATCACGGCCCCGGTCGACGAGAGGGCGCGGATCATCCCGGGGCGGGTGCCGTGCAGGGCGGACTCCTCGCGCGCCCGCGTCGTCAGGAAGATGTTGTAGTCGACGCCGAGCGCCACCAGGAAGAGGAATGCGAACAGCGTCACCGACGAGTCGAGCGCGTCGAAGCCGAAGACGTGCGTGAACAGGAACGTCGAGGCGCCGAGGCTGGCGAAGAACGTGGCCAGGACGCTCGCGATCAGGAGGATCGGGGCGACGAGCGACCGCAGGAGCAGGAGCAGCACCACGAAGACGATGGCCAGGATGATCGGGATGACGAGGTCCTGGTCGTGGTTCGCGGCGTTCTGGGTGTCGAGGGCGGTCGCGTCGGTCCCGCCGACGAGAGTCTGCGCCAGAGAGCCGTCGCCGTCGGCATAGCCGTCGCGCAGCCGCTCGATGGTGCGGAACGCGGCGTCGCTCTCGGGCTCGGCCGTGAGCGAGACGCTGATCTCGGTGCGTCCGGCGTGGGCGTCGCCCGCCGTCGCGCTCGAGACGCCGGTCGTGCCCTTCGCCAGCTCCGTGGCGTGATCGGCGACCGAGGTCGGAGCGAGGACGGTCGTGCGGCTGGTCAGGCCCGCCGAGAACGAGCGGTCGATGACCTTCTGCGCTGTCACGCTGGCCGGGTCGCCGAGCAGCTGCGCCGTCTGCGAGAGGCCGACGGCGTATCCCGACAGTCCGAGCGCCAGGACTCCGAGGCCGACGACGGCCACGACGGAGACGACGACGGGTCGATGCGAGACGCGGGTGCCGAGGCCGGCCCAGAATCCGCGCGGAGTATCGCCCGTCTCGGGAGTCGTGTCGGCGACGCGGGGGATGAACGGCCAGAACAGGCGACGTCCGCAGATCACCAGGGCCGCGGGGAGGGCGATGAGGGCGAACAGGATCGCGACGACCACGCCGACGGCGCAGGCGAAGCCGAGAGCGCGGTTGGTCGACAGGGTGGCGAGCAGCAGGGTCAGGAGGCTGAGCGCCACCGTCCCGCCGCTGGCGGCGATGGCCGGCCCCGCGCTCGTCACGGCAGTGCGCATGGCGGCGAAGCGGTCGGGGGTGCGCGTGAGCTCCTCGCGGTACCGGGCGACGAGCAGGAGGGCGTAGTTGGTGCCCGCCCCGAAGACGAGGACCGACAGGATGCCCGAGATCGAGGCGTCGACGGTGAGGCCGAGCGGCTCGGCGAAGGCGTTGACGACCACGCCGGCGAGCCCGTCGGCAGTGCCGACGACGGCGAGCGGCACGATCCAGAGCACCGGGCTGCGGTAGGTGATGATCAGGAGGGCGGCGACCACCAGCACCGTCACGAGAAGCAGCCGGAAGTCGGCGCCGGCGAACGAATTGCTGACGTCGTCCTGGAACCCCACCGGGCCGGTGAGCTGAGCCGTCAGGCCGGACGGGAGCGACTTGGCGGCCGCGGTGCGGAGGTCGGCCGCGGTCGTGCCGACGTCGTCGGACGACGAGACGGGCACCGCGACCAGGGCTGCCGAGCCGTCGTCGCTGAACTGCGGGCGGACGGCCTCGGGCGTGGTCGAGAGCGTCGCGAGGGCGGTGGCGCGCTCGGCGATCGCGGTGCGGTCGGCAGCGGTCAGATCGTCGCCGCCGCGGTCGTAGACCACGATTCCGACGGTCGTGTCGGCGGAGGGGAACGCCGCGAGCAGGGCCGACACCTTCGCCGACTCGGCGCTGGAGGGCAGGCCCGACGGCGGGTACGAGTCGGAGGCCGGCTTCGGCAGGAAGGCGAAGAGCAGGGCGACGGCGATGGCGGTCAGCCCCAGGACGAGCCAGGAGCTGCGGCGGGAGCGGAAGGCGGCGGAGAAACGGCGAATGATGAGATCCTTCAGCAAATCGATGTCTTAGTCACTGAGAAGTCTAGATGCTAAGAGTTCTACTCCGTTCCGCTAGAT
Source organism: Frondihabitans sp. GW821-FHT04F02 (assembly GCF_059420045.1). Classification (NCBI taxonomy): domain Bacteria; kingdom Bacillati; phylum Actinomycetota; class Actinomycetes; order Micrococcales; family Microbacteriaceae; genus Frondihabitans; species Frondihabitans sp. GW821-FHT04F02. The sequence continues at coordinate 608,804 of NZ_JBWKSZ010000002.1, forward strand.
TCTGCAACGAGGAGGTTCTCCCGATGAACCCGAGCACACGACCCGACTCCGGTCGGCGCGCCGAGATCGTCATGCGCCTGCAGGTGCTCATGACCGAGTCGCGTCACGTCGCCACCGCGTTCTCGACACAGCACGGACTCTCGTCGAGCGACCTCGACGCACTCCTCTACGTGATGCACCAGCAGGACGCCGGCTCGCCGGCCACGCCCGGCGGCATCGCCGAGGCGCTCGACCTGACCTCCGGGGCGGCGACCGGCATCATCGACCGGCTCGCCAAGGCGGGGCACGTCGTGAGAACGCGCGATGAGCAGGATCGGCGGATCGTGCGCGTCCATTTCGCCGAGCCCGCCCGCGACGTGGCACGCGGCTTCTTCGCCCCGCTCGGACGCCTCACCGACGACGTCATGGCCGGCTACTCGCCCGACGAGCTCGACGCGGTGACGCGGTTCCTGGGCGAGATGGGCGACGCGATGCGCGAGCACGGGCGCGGGGGAGCGGCGGCGGGGTAGTTCCTGCGCCGGGCTACCGTCTCGGCCACCGGTCAGCGATCCCGGTGTCTGATCTCCGCCTTCCGCACCGTGAAGCCGCCATCCTGTGCGAACAATCCGACTCGGCCGTCGGTCCGGTCGTACAGACGCGTGCTCAGGGCGACCCCGCCATCGATTACGGCGACGCAGATGTCATGGTCGAAGTGGACCTCCAGTCGGTGCGTGCCTGCCGGGAGTGCGACTGATCTCTCGAGCTCGACCGCGTGGGGAACGTCGCCGAGCACCTGCCACTGCTCGTCGCCGGTTCGTCCTCGCGGCCATCGATCCAGGACCATCCTGTTCCGCTGCGGTTCGAGACGAAGCGCGTAGCCCTCTTCGCCGTCGTCGGAGGATCGCAGCAGGACCCCGCATGACTGAGAGCCAGGCGCGATGTCGATCTCGACGGCGAAGATGCTGTCGGGCTCGAGGACGGGGCCGAGCCAGGCGGAGAATCGATCACGCGCGCCAGCTCCGACTCGAGGATCTGCGCCATTCGCAGCAGTGAACTGCTCCGTGACATCGATGTCCGCGCCGTAGGCGTCTTTCACCGCGTCGGGAAGGTCGAAGGCCAACGATCCGTCGGAGCGCTGATGCGCCTGGAGGATGGACATCGTGCCCGCCCACTGCCACGCGCCGTCATCTCGCTCGCCCTGCTTGGAGGCGATCCATCCGACGAAGAAGCGGTTTCCGCTGAGCTCCACGGTCTTGGCCGCGTAGAAGGCTCGGCCGTCGATGGTGTCATCCGCTGGGGCATGCCAGGGGCCGTCCGGAGTAGCCGAGACGCGATAGCGGGTGCAGAACGAATCCGTGAACTCCGAGTACACGAGGTACCACCAGTCGCCCCACTGGAAGACATCTGGACACTCCTGTGTGATGAAGCGGTGGGGCTCCCATGCGGTCCCGGCGTCGCGCCAGGTCACGAGGTCGTCCGATTCGAGACGGGCTACGACACCCGAGCGGCGGAACGGCTTGTCGATACGGCGAGCGGCCATCAGCATCTGCCAGGGTCCGCCCTCGGACGGGCGGAAGACGAACGGGTCTCGCCAGTCCTGAGGTGCGTACTCGGGCCCTGCGGGCAGATCCCAGTCGGGGTGCTTCGTCCACTGCGTGAGATCGCCCTGCGAGGTGGCGTGGCAGACGACCTGCGCATCTCCATCGGTCCCGTCTCGACTCACCCTGATGCGAGGGTTGTGTCCCGTGTAGAACAAGTGGAAGAGACCGTCAGAGTCGCGTACGACACTGCCGGTATAGCAGTCGAAGTCGGCAGCATCGGGCCCGCCCGAGGGCAGGATGACTCCCCGGTCGACGAATTCGACGAAGTCCGTCGTCGTGACTGCGGCCCAGGGCATGCCGAACGGCCGCTCCAGCGGGGGTTCGGAGGGTCGTTCGTCGAGGAGGTAGAAGAGCCATGCGGTGTCGCCGACGGCGAACGGAATGACGTCTCCGACCCACGCGGACGGCGGACGGAAATGCGTCGATGGGCGATTGCTCACTCGAATCCTCTTGTAGGGGGTGCTGACAGGGATTGCCGGGGGATGAATCTGCACGACACGATGTGCCGCACAGGTGCCCTGCCTTCGAGCAGGAGCATCGCCGCCTCGAAGCCCATGCGCTCGTGAGGCAGCGCGACAGTCGTCAACGACGGATGCATCTGATCGGCGAGGTCGGGCTGGTCGTCGAATCCGACGATGCTGATGTCTCGAGGGCAGCTGAGGCCGCGCGCCTGTGCGGCCATCATGGCGCCCACGGCCATGCGGTCGTTGCCGCAGACGAACACGCTCGGATGGCCCTCCTCGAGGGCAGACGTGGCAAGCTCGTACCCGGATCCGACCTGGTAGTTGCCGTACTCGAAGCGGATGCCGGAGGGATCAACTCCCGCTTCCGCAGCGGCGTCGAAGAGCCCGCGGACGCGTTCCCGGCAGGCGAAATCATCCTCGGGGCCGCCCAGGAAGACCACATCGCGATGGCCTGACTCGAACACCGCCATGGCGGCGTCGCGGCCTCCCCGGTACTCGTCAGCGAGCACGACGGCGGCCGTGGTGTCCGTCTCGGGGAAGCAGTTGACGAAGACGACCCGGGTTCCATCCGGGACGTCGATGGGATAGACGATCTCGGGGCCGGGCGCTGCGTAGATGAGGCCGGCGACACCCTGGCGCACGAGGTTCTCGACCGCGGCCTTGCCCCCGTCGGGCGTCTGCTCGGTCTCGACGACGAAGCAGACGTAGCCCGCGTCCTGCACTGCTCGTTGGATTCCTGTGATGATCCGACCGGCGTAGGGCTGGGAGACGACTCTGTCGGCTATCACGCCGACCGTGTAAGACCGATTCGAGCGCAACGCCTGCGCGGCACGGTTGGGCTGGAAGTCAAGATCTTTCGCGGCCTGGATGACGCGCACGCGGGTCTCGTCGGCCACCGACACATCGCGCCGATCGTTCAAGACGAACGAGACCGTGGGCTGGGATACGCCGGCGGCCCGAGCGACGTCTTTCATTGTCACGCGCCTGGCCGGCTCGGGTGCTTCACGGCTTGCCATCTGGGCCTCCTTGTCTGTCTCATCATGGCAGAGACAAATACGTATTGCCTAGTCACTGCCACTTGTGTAGGGTCGTGCCAGCAAATACGTATTGGCTCACCACGAGGTGGGCCGGACAGCGCTCAGAGAGGAGCGGGTAATGGTCTCAGCATTTCAATCACCCATCGATCGTCGAACCCTTTTCAAGGCAGGCGGGGCGGGGCTGGCCCTGGCAGGACTGACGAGCCTCGCCGCCTGCTCGACGAACACCGGAGGCGGGGGCGGCGGAACCGTCACCATGCTCTACTTCGGCGAGCAGAGCGCTGCGACGACGTTGCAGAAGGCGATCGAGCCGAAGATCAAGGCGCTGGACAAGAACGCGAGCTTCCAGGTCACGGCGATCAACGGCACCGACTGGAACGACTTCCTCGCAAAGGTTCTGACGCAGATCGCCGCAGGCAACGCCCCCGACATCGTCAGCGTCGCAACGGAGGGTCAGCAGCTGCTCGCCTCCAAGGACCTGCTGGTCCCCCTCGACAGCTACGTGACGAAGGACTTGTCGTCTCTCGACACCTACTTCTCTGGTGTCCACCCGGTTCTCGTCGAGTCGACGATGTACGAGGGCCACCTCTACACGCTCCCCGACAGCTTCAACGCCGGCAGCATGTTCTACTCCACGAGCGTCTTCGAGAAAGCCGGTCTGGATGCACCCAAGAGCAACTGGACGATGGACGACTTCCATTCTTCGGCTGGCAGCATCGCCAAGATGGGCGGCAACACGAACGCCTTCGACTGGGTCGTGCGCCTGTGGGGCAGCTGGACCTCGTTCCTGTACGCCAACGACGGCAACCTGCTCGAGGAGGGCAAGTACTCCGGCGGTGACTGGCTCTGGAAGAGCGACGCCTTCAAGAACAACGCCATCGGCGTGAGCGGTCGCAACGGCGGATGGAAATGGGGTCAGCCGACAGCCAATTCCGACGCTGCCGTCGAGGCGCTCGAGTACATGATCGACCTCCAGAAGTCGGGCTACTCGCCGTCGCCCGATGTCGGAGGCGGTGCGACCCTTCAGGGACTTTTCGCCTCGGGCCGGATCGGCATGGCCATCGGCGGAGGATTCTGGGCCGGCGGCCTCCACAACGCGGGCATGAAGGACGGCAGCTTCGACGTCGTGAACTTCCCGACCTGGAAGAGCAACAAGTCGCTCTTCGGTGCCGGCGGCTACGGCATCTTCAACTCCTCGAAGAAGAAGGACCTCGCCTTCGAGGTGGTGAAGCTCATGGTGCAGCCGTCGACTTTCGACACTCTGTGGCCGGGCAATGTGACCACCCCCGCCCAGAAGCCCCTCATGACAAGCGCCCGGTACGCTTCCACCGGACCTGCGCACTGGTCTACGTTCTACGACCAACTGGACAACTCGGTTCCGATCTCGGCACCGCCGTACTACAACGCTCTGGCGACATCGCTGAATCAGCGCACCACGGAGGCCATCTCGTCCGGCAACGCCAAGAAGGCTCTCGACGGCATGCAGGCCGATTTCGAGCAGGCAGCGAAGCAGTCGTCCTGATGTCAGCCACTCTCGAACGCCGCGATGGCTCGGCCACGGGCCCTCGCCGCGTGACCCCGCATGCACGCCCGGGTGCCAAGAGGGCACGCCGTCGCGAAGCCACATTCGGCTTTCTCATGATCGGGCTCGCCGTCATCTTCGTGGCGGTCTTCACCCTTGCCCCGATCGTCGCGTCCCTCGGGTTGTCCTTCACATCGTGGGACGTCTTCACGCCTCCGAAGTTCGTCGGTCTGGACAACTACACGCGGCTCTTCACCGATGGGCAGGTGCTGGCATCGTTCGGCGTCACGATCACCCTCGCCCTGGCAATCGTGATCCTGCAGATTTCTCTCGGGATGCTGCTGGCGGTGTTGGCCAACAACCGGCGCCGGAACGCCACGCGGGTGTTCTTCCGCACGTCGTTCTACCTGCCGTTGCTGGCATCGACGGCCGCCGTGTCGATCTTCATGGGCTATATCTTCGACACCAAGTTCGGCCTCATCAACTACTACCTCGGCGAGCTCGGCCTCTCGGGCGTGCACTGGTTGAACAATCCATTCTCGGCAAAGGTCACCATCGTCCTCGTCGTCGTGTGGCAGCAGGTGGGCTTCACGTTCGTCCTCTTCGTCGCAGCCCTCATGTCCGTGCCCGTCGATGTGCAGGAAGCCGCGGCCATCGACGGGGCCGGTCCGTGGCGCACGCTGTTCAGGATCAAGATCCCGCTGATCAGCCCGACGATCCTGTTCGCGACAGTCATCGCGATGATCAATGCGATGCAGCTGTTCGACCAGCCCTTCATCATGACGAAGGGCGGGCCCGGGACGGCCACCACGACCGCGACCATCGCGATGTACCAAGCCGGGTTCCAGAACCTCCAGTTCGGATTCGCCTCCGCCATCGCCATCCTGCTCCTGGTCATCATCGGCATCATCACGGGCCTTCAATTCATCGCCGCACGAAAGCTGGTGTTCTACCAATGACGACAGAAATCCTCCACCCGGTCCCCGCTCTCGACGACAACAAGCCCCGTGTCGACGGCGTCGTCCGACGCAGGAAGCCCCTTGTCACGGTCGGCAGCGCCCTCGGCCTGGCGATCCTGATCATCGCCGCCGTCTTTGCCCTCGGTCCGCTCCTCTGGACCCTGACGACATCGCTTCGGACGCCCGCCGCGTCGTTCAACAATCCGCCGCAGTGGTTTCCGGTGGACTGGGACTTCAGCAACTACGCCGCCGTGTTCCACCAGCTGCCGATCGGACAGTTCTTCTTGAACAGCGTCGTCGTCACCCTGCTCATCGTCGTCGGGCAGACGGTCACCTGCAGCCTGTCGGGGTACGCCTTCGCCATGATCTCGTTCCCGGGGAAGAACACGATCTTCGGGATCTTCCTCGCGACGATGATGGTGCCGATCCAGACGATCATCATTCCGGTCTTCGTGATCCTGAAAGACATCGGCCTCACCGGGTCGATCGCGTCTCTCATCATCCCGGCCCTCGGCAGCGCGTTCGGCACGTTCCTGATGCGGCAGTACTTCATGCAGATGCCCAAGGAACTCGGGGAAGCCGCTCGGATCGACGGTGCCAGCCAGTTCGGCGTCTTCCGGCACATCTACATCCGCATGGCGAGCCCCGCTGTGGCGACCCTGGCGATCCTGAACTTCTCGGGCTTCTGGGCGGAGTACTACCGCCCTCTGATCTTCCTCAACCAGCAGAACACCTTCACGCTCCCGCTGGGACTCGTGGCCCTTCAGGGCAACCTCGGCACCGGCTCGATCTCGGTCGTCCTCGCCGGCGTGATCCTGACCATGATCCCCAGCGTTCTCCTCTTCATCCTCGCTCAGAGGTACTTCATCGAAGGCGTGACGGCAGGATCATCCCGATGAACGAGACTCCGGCCGGATCCACTTCGGCGCGCAGGGAAGGACCTCCGTCAATGACACGCACAGCCGATCACCACCTTCCGCGGTTCCATGTCCGCCTTCCGCGCGGGTACGTCAACGACCCCAACGGACCGATCGACATCGGTGGCCAGGCGCACCTGTACTTCCAGTCTCGACCCCGGGTCGACATCGAGATACCCGTCGAGTGGGGCCACGCGACCAGTGACGATCTCGTTCACTGGCGCCTTCACCGCCCAGCCATCGTGCCTGTTCCGGGTGGTGCGGACTCGGGCGGTGCCTGGTCCGGCAACACTGTGCTTCACAGCGGAGCCGTCAGGGCCTACTACTCCGGAAAGGTCGACCACAATCCCTTCCAGTCGGTGCTGATGGCCGAGTCCCTCGACGACGGCGCCACCTACGGGCCGCCCCGGCAGGTCGTCGCCGACCCGGCCGCCGACGAGGGGATCACGATGTTCCGGGATCCCTTCGTGTGGTACGACGATGGCGCCTGGTCGATGGCTGTCGGCGCTGCCGCCGACGACCAGACGGCATCGATCCGCCACTACCGGTCCGCTGACGGAGTCGACTGGGAGTACGTCGGCGATCTCGCGTCGATGCCCCGAGGCATCGTCAACGACGTCGACACCGGAGAGGGATGGGAGTGCCCCCAGATCCTCTCGGTGGGAGGCTCAGAGGTTGCGATCGTGGCCTCGTGGTCACACGCGGCCGGCCCGGGCGACGTCTTCGCCATCGCCCTCGACGGGTCGCAGATCCCGCACAGGGTCGATGACGGTCACAATTTCTACGCCGCATCCGTCATGCGGACGAGCTCATGGGGCCCGGTCTTGTTCGGGTGGGTCACTGAAGGACGCCCGATGGACTGGTCTGCGGCCGCAGGATGGTCGGGTGCGATATCGGCACCGCGAACGACTTGGTTGCAGGACGGACGGCTCGCCTCCGAGCCGCATCCGGCTCTGAGGTCGCTCCGACTCGGCGACTCCCGGTCCGGCCGCAATGCCACTATCGGGGCTCAGGCCGAGGTGGTTCTCCCGGTCGCCGAGACGGGCGTGCTCCGGCTGCGCTTCTCCGATACCGAGTACCTCCTCATCGCCGTCGATGCAGAAGCCGACTCGATCTCGATCGACCGGAGGCACGCCAGCTCGGACACGCGGGCTGACGCGAGGCCGGCCATCGCGAGGGATGCGTTCGCCCCCTCGACCGCTCGACCCGCCGTGCGGATCCTGATCGACGGATCGATCGTCGAGGTCTTCACGAGCGCCGGAAGATCTCTGACGACCCGCGTCTATCCGACGACGGCTCCGCCCTGGACTGTCGACGGGCCCGCCGAGGCGATGGTGTGGGATCTCGAGAGTGCATTCTCCCTCGAGCGCGAGCGCGAGCGCGAGCGCGAGCGCGAGGGCGCCGCCGTGGCCGATCCCGACCACGTCCTGGCCAGACGATGACCGAATCGGACACGGAGTGAACGGGGCGGCGATCGTGATCGCCGGGGAAGCGGTCGTCGATATCGTGACCGGGCGAGCAGGTAGCGAGATACCCGGGGGAAGTCCTGCCAACGTCGCTCTCGGGCTGGGCCGCCTGGGCGCCGACGTCGAATTCGCGACGTGGCTGGGGGATGACGACCGAGGACACCGGATCGCGCATCTGCTGGAGGCATCGGGAGTACGACTCTCGGCGGGCGCCTTCGGAGCTCGGCGGACCTCGACGGCGACAGTGCATCTGACCTCCGGGGGCCAGCCGAGCTACGGCTTCGATGTCGAGTGGGACCTCCCGCGCCTGGAGCAGATTCCGAGATGGCTTCACATCGGCTCGATCGGCGCGTTCCTCCAGCCGGGTGCCGGCAAAGTCCTCGATCTGGTCCGGAGGACGACGGCGTCGGGCGGCACCGTGTCCTTCGATCCGAATATTCGCTCAGATCTCCTCGAGGAGGTCCCTGACGCCCGGGGCTGGTTCGAGCGACTCGCTCAGGGCGCACAGGTGCTGAAACTCTCGGATGAGGACGCCGAGTGGCTCTATCCCGGCTTCGACACCGATCGTGTTCTCGACCACCTCCTGCGACTCGGAGTATCGCTGGCGGCTCTGACGCTCGGCGGGGAAGGAGCTGTCCTCTCAACGTCCATCGCGCGAACCCGGGTCGCGGGGCGCTCGGTCGCCGTCGTGGACACCGTGGGGGCGGGAGACACGTTCATGGCGGCGCTGATCTGGCAGCTCTCCGACCGATCCGTGCCGTGGTCGTCTCTGACCGAGACGGATCTCACGCGGCTCGGCACTGTGAGCGCCGCAGCGGCGTCCATCACGGTCGGGCGGCGTGGCGCCGACCTCCCGAGCATCGGCGACCTACGCAAGGCCATGCGTGACATTCACGTGTGACGGCTCGATGCGTCGAGGTCTCCGCTTCAGCCGTCGGGCCGTCGCGCCGCCCCACCCGAAAACCTGCCGCGCGGCAAGGGTAGCCTCGGAGCATGTCTTCGACGTATGTCTCGGCGCTCGACCTGTTCTCCGTCGGCATCGGCCCCTCCTCGTCGCACACGGTGGGGCCGATGCGCGCGGGGCGGAGGTTCGCCGGCGAGGTGGCGGGTTCCTGCGCCCCGGGCTCCGTGGCGGCGCTGGAGGTGACGCTGTACGGATCGCTCGCGGCGACCGGGATCGGCCACGGCACGCCAGACGCGGTGATCGGCGGGCTGCTGGGGCTCGATCCCGAGACGTGCGACCCGGCGGCCGTGCGCGGGCTGGCCGAGCGGACCACCGGCACGCTGCCTCTCGACGGCGTCGGCGAGGTGGGGTTCGCCGGCGTGCGTCTCGCACCCCTCACGCGCCTGCCGGCGCACCCCAACGCGCTCTCGTTCGAGGTGCGCTCGACGACGGGCGAGACGGTGCGCCGCGACGTCTACTACTCGGTCGGCGGCGGGTTCGTCGTCAGGGAGGGCGAGCCCGACCAGGCGCTTCCCGACCGCGAGGCCCCTCTCGGATTCGACACGGCCTCCGAGCTGCTGGCGCTCTGCGACGAGCACGACGCCCCGATCGCCGACATCGCCTGGCGCAACGAGGTCGCCCTGCACGGGGCCGACGCCGTGGTCGCCGGGCTCGAAGCGCGCTGGGCGGCGATGGAGGCGTGCATCGACGCCGGCTTGACCGCGACCGGCGTGCTCCCCGGCTGGATGAAGGTGCCCCGGCGAGCCGCCGACGTGGCCGCGCGCCTGTCCGAGGTGTCGGCGACCGACCCCGATGCCCCGGCTCGCTGGCTGCAGGCGTTCGCGCTCGCCGTCAACGAGGAGAACGCGGGCGGCGGCCGGGTCGTGACGGCACCCACCAACGGAGCCGCCGGGATCATCCCCGCCGTAGGCCTTTACGCGATCCGCTTCCTCGGCATCGAGCGCGCCGCCGTCGTGCGCGACTACCTCCTGACCGCCGCCGTGATCGGCTCGCTCTACAAGCGCAACGCCTCCATCTCAGGAGCCGAGGCCGGCTGCCAGGGCGAGGTCGGGTCGGCGTCGTCGATGGCCGCCGCCGGCCTGACCGCGGTGCTCGGCGGCTCGTGGCGCCAGATCGAGAACGCGGCCGAGATCGCCATGGAGCATCACCTCGGCCTGACCTGCGACCCGGTCGGCGGGTTCGTGCAGGTGCCCTGCATCGAGCGCAATGCGATCGCGGCAGGAACGGCGGTCTCCGCCGCCCGGCTCGCCCTCCTCGGCGACGGGTCGCACTTCGTCAGCCTCGACACCGTCGTCGAGACCATGCGCCAGACCGGCCGCGACATGTCGGCGAACTACAAGGAGACCTCGGCGGCCGGCCTCGCCGTCAACGTCATCGAGTGCTGACCCGCTCGAAGTGGCGGGGCGGGGAGAGGGACGGGGCTAGCGGGCCAGGAGAGCCTCGACCCCGGCGGCGGTGAGTGCCAGGTCCTGCGCCACCGGCTCGCCGTCGAGGGTGGCCACCGGGGCGATCTGGCGGCCTGACGAGGCAAGCCACAGGGCGGTCGCGGCGTGGAGCTCGTCGACGGTGATGGCGCGGTAGGCGGTCGAGCCGCCCCGTGACTCGACGTCGGCGAAGAACGCCGCCTGCGTGGTGCCCTCGAGCACGCCGAGCGAGTCGGGCGTGGTCACGTAGACGCCGTCGAGGAGTGCGATGACCGTCGAGTTCGGCCCCTCGAGCACGATGCCGTCGGTCGACACGAAGATCACGTCGTCGGCCCCGCGGCGGGCGGCCTCGCGGAGCGCCGCCTTGTTGACGGCGTACGAGAGCGTCTTCGCGCCCTGCAGCAGCCACGGCGAGGTGTCGCGGACGTCGCTCCGGTAGCCGCGGTCGAGGGTGACGACGGCGATCCCCGCCGTGCGCTCCTCATCGAAGCCGCCCGCCTCGAACAGGTGCACCCAGCCGGTGGGCGCCGCTGACGCCGACCCCTCGATGCCGCGGGTGTAGACGAGCTTGACGAGCAGCTCGGGCGCGGTGTCGTCGGCCAGCTCGATGCTCCGCAGCACGGCCTCGCGCCAGACGTCGAGGTCGGGCACCGGGAGGTCGAGCATCGCCGCCGACCTCGCGAGGCGCGTCAGGTGCGGCTCGAGGGCCTGGGCTCGGCCGCCGACGACGCCGATGCTCTCGAAGGCGCCGTCCCCGCGCGTCACGCCCAGGTCGAGGACCGACACCTGCGGGGCGTCGGGGTCGGCGGTCGCGATGGTTCCGGCGGGGTCGATGATCAGCAGCACTGGCGATGTCATACCCCGACGCTACCCTTCTGGCATGGCCAGCAAGAAGAAGACCGAGTTCGAGGCGCCGCGTCTCGACGAACCCGATCCGCAGGGTCTCGACGACTCCGCGGCCGAAGAGCTGGGCTCACGCGAGTCGCACGACGCCGAGCGGTTCACCGGCGGCGACCTCACCGAGTACGACCTCGAGGGCTCGCGGTTCAGCGAGTGCGTGTTCGAGCAGCTGACGCTGACCGGCGCCCGGCTGCGCGGCAGCCGCTTCACCGAGTCGGTGCTCGTCGAGTCGTTCGCGCCCGAGCTGAAGGCGTCACGCACCTACTGGCGGGCCGTGCGGTTCGACCGTCCGCGCTGGGGGTCTGCCGAGCTGTTCGACTCCGAGCTCGAGTCGGTGCGGATCTCAGGCGGCAAGATCGACTACCTCAACCTGCGGTCGTCCAAGCTGACCGACGTCGTCATCGAGAACTGCTCGATCACCGAGCTCGATCTCGGCGGCGTCTCTGCGACGCGGGTCGCCCTGCTCGACTGCCGCATCGGCACCCTCGACGTGACCGGCGCCCGGTTGTCGTCGGTCGACCTGCGCGGCGCGACCTTCGACCGGATCGACGGGGTCGACGACCTCGGCGGCGCCGTCATCGACGACCTCCAGCTCCAGCTGCTCGCCCCGATCCTCGCAGCGAGAATCGGCGTGCTGGTTCGGTGATCCCGTGTCCCGCGGGCGCATTGCCGGTGTCGGCCGCGGGGATCCGGGCTCTGGCGAATCCGCCGCGGCGGCGCAATGTCGACGGACGTAACGCGTAAGGCGAACGAAACATGGCGGTGATACCTTGTGGATCACAAGCAACGCGCTCCGGGGTCAGTGAGATTCTGAACCGGCGGTATAGTCCGCGACCCGCACCGCACGGCGATCATGACGATCGCACGGCGAGGCGGCTGAACTGGTGTGATTCCAGTACCGACGGTGAAAGTCCGGATAGGAGGCAGCGCGTGCCCGTGCGCGTCATCCTGCGCGCGGGCGGCGGCCGTCGGCCGACCCATCCCCGGAGCTCTGACAAGAGCCACCCCGCCCCGAAGGCGGAGTGCAGACCGGAGAAGAACACGTGTTCACGGGAATCATCGAGGAGCTGGGCCGGGTCGTCCGCATCGACGACAACGGCGACTCCGTCCGGCTGACCGTCCACGGCCCCCTGGCCGTCGACGGAGTCCACCACGGCGACTCCATCGCCGTCTCGGGAGTCTGCCTCACGGTCGTGGAGTCGACGGCCGACAGCTTCACCGCCGACGTCATGAAGCAGACCCTCGTCATGAGCACCACGGGCGATCTGGATGCCGGCTCGTCGGTCAACCTCGAGCGGGCGGCCCGCGTCGGCGACCGTCTCGGCGGCCACATCGTTCAGGGTCACGTCGACGGCACCGCCACCCTCGTCGAGCTCGAGCCGGGCGACGCCTGGCGCCGCCTCCGCTTCAGCCTGAGCGACGAGCTGTCGCCGCTCCTCGTCGACAAGGGGTCCGTCACGCTCGAGGGCGTCAGCCTCACGGTCAGTGCGATCAGCGACCCAGGAACTCCGGACGCGTGGTTCGAGGTCTCCCTCATCCCCGAGACCCTCGCCGCCACCACCCTCGGCCACAAGGCCGTCGGCGACCGGGTCAACGTCGAGACCGACGTGCTGGCCCGCCATGTCCGCCGCATGCTGAAGCTCGACGAGCTGTCCGAGACGGCGGCCGCGCTGTGACCACCGCCGCCACGCTCGACACGATCGACACGGCGCTCGAGCACCTGCGCCTGGGGCGGCCGATCATCGTCGCCGACGACGAGTCGCGCGAGAACGAGGGTGATATCGTGCTCTCGGCCGAGCTCGCCTCGCAGGAGTGGCTGGCCTGGCTGGTCCGCTACTCGTCGGGGTTCGTGTGCGCGCCGATGAGCGCCGAGATCGCCGACCGGCTCGACCTGCCGCCGATGGTGGCGCGGAACGAAGACGAGCGGGGCACCGCGTACACGGTGTCCGTCGACTCGGCGAGGGGCGTGACGACGGGGATCAGCGCCCACGACCGCGCCCACACGCTGCGAGTGCTCGCGGATCCTGCGTCCGTGCGAGACGACCTGCACCGCCCCGGGCACATCCTGCCCCTCCGCGCCGTCGCCGGCGGCGTCCGCGCCCGCAACGGGCACACCGAGGCCGCCGTCGACCTGATGATCGCCGCAGGGCTGCGCCCGGTCGGGGTCATCAGCGAGATCGTCGCCGACGACGGCGAGATGATGCGCCTGCCGGCCCTCCACGAGTTCGGCGCCGCCCAGGGCGTGCCCGTCATCACGATCGCCGGGCTCATCGAGTGGCTCGACGCCCGCGAACCCCGCCAGACCCCCACCGCGGCGACTGCCGCTGCTACAGAAGGAGCGACCGCATGAGCGGCGAAGGAGCACCCACCACCACCGACATCGACGGCACCGGCGTCCGCGTCACCGTCGTCTCGGGCACCTGGCACACGAAGATCGCCGAGGGGCTGCTGAGCGGTGCGCTTCGCGCCCTCGAGGCCATGAACGCCACCGTCACCGTCGTGCGCGTGCCGGGCAGCTTCGAGCTCCCCGTCGTCGCGAAGGCCGCGCTCGAGAACGGCGCCGACGCGGTCGTCGCCCTCGGCGTCATCATCCGGGGCGGCACTCCGCACTTCGAGTACGTGTCGGACGCCGCCACCTCGGGCCTCACCCGCGTCGCCATCGACGCCGGCAAGCCGGTCGGATTCGGCCTGCTGACGCTGGACGACGAGCAGCAGGGCATCGACCGAGCCGGCTACCCGGAGTCGAAGGAGGACAAGGGCGCGGAGGCCGCGACGGCCGCCGTCGAGACGGTGCTCACGCTGCGCGCGATCACGGCGCCCGCCCTGGTCTCGTAGCTCGACGGGGCCGGACCCTCGAATCGGCCGCTCAGCGAACGGGCTACGCGAGGACCTCGCCGAAGAACGTCTCCATCGCCGCCCACGAGCGCGCGTTCGCCCGCTCCTGGAACGCGGCGCCATGGTCGGGCGCGTCGGTGCCGGGCACCGCGAACGCGTGCAGCGCGCCCGAGTACGACACGATCTGCCAGTCGTCGGCGCCCGCGGTGGTCATCTCGTCTTCGAAGGCCTCGACGGCGGACGGCGGGACGATGGGGTCGGCCGCACCCGTCAGCACGAGCACGGGCGCCGTCACGGAGCCGGACGCGGCGGGGGACTGCGTGCTGAGGTTGCCGTGGAACGACACGACCCCGGCGACGTCGGCCCCGGCGCGGGCGGCCTCGAGCGCGCCCGAGCCCCCGAAGCAGTAGCCCATGACGGCGATGCGCGACGGATCGACGCCCGGCGTCGCCTTGAGGGTCTCGAGGTTGGCGAGCACGCGCTCGCGGAACAGGTCGACGTCGCCGTAGAACTTCCCGGCGAGGGCGCCCGCCTCGTCGCCGTCCGCCGGCTGGCTGTCCGCGCCGTAGATGTCGCCCGCGAGGGCGATGTAGCCGAGGCGCGCGAGCATCTCGGCGCGCACCTTCACGTGGTCGGTCAGGCCGAACCAGTCGTGAAGCACGAGGACGGCCGGCGAGAGATCGTCGGCATCCGCGGGAGCGGCGAGATAGCCGCCGAGTGCGGTACCGGCGGAGTCGTGCTGCACGTCGGTGGCGGTGACGGCGGCCTCGGGCACGGAGCCCAGGAGGTCGCGGAGTTCGGGGGTCAGGGCTGAGGCATCGAGGGTCATTGTCCCGACGCTACTCGCAGGAGACTGCGCTACTCGCCGACGGCGACCGGGATGGGGGCGACGGACAGCATGCGGTCGACTGCCTCGCGGACGACGATCGCGCGCCGTTCGGTGTCTTCGCGGTGGAGGTTCGTCGTCGACGGGGTGACGAACCACGAGAGCACGAGGCCGAACGACATCGTGAAGACCTCGTCGACGCGCCACTCCGAGTCGATCAGGCCGCCGGCCTGCGCCTCCCGCACGCGCTCCCGGCGCGCCTCGAGCTCCTCGTGATCGACGATGCCGGGGCTCGACAGGCTGACGCCCTCGATCTGACCCCAGAGGATCATCCGGGCGTCGTCGACATGGGCGGAGAAGTGCAGGTAGAGCCGGGACGCCCAGCCGGGCATGTCGTTCGCGTCGAGCGGCACTGCCTCGAGCCAGCGGTCGATCGACGAGCCGAGCGCGGCGTCGAAGAGGTCGCGCTTGGTCTTGAAGTGCGCGTACAAGCGCTCCTTGCTTGCTTCCGCGTTCCGCGCGATGGTGTCGATCCGGGCCCCGGCGAGGCCTCGCTCGGCGAATTCCGTGTGCGCGGACGCCAGGATCCTCTCGCGAGGAGGGGTCTCTCTGCGTGCCATTTTTCGAGTGTATGTCCGGAGGGGCATCCCCGGGCCAGAAATCCGGAACAGAACGTTCGGTGTGTCGGCGAGAAGCCTCGTCAGCCTGCCGGGCGCGTCATCGGAACATGCACGATCTCGTCGTCCAGGAAGTCGTCGCCCGAGCGCACGAAGCCGAAGCGCGCGTACCAGCCCTCGAGGCGGGCCTGCGCGTCGAGGCGGGTGAGCCGGCCTTCGGCGGCATCGACGGCGCGCTGCATCAGGACGCCGGCGTAGCCGTGCCCGCGGGCGGGGAGGGCGGTGGCGACCCGGCCGATCCTGCGATCCTCTCCGTCGTACAGGAGGCGCAGCGTCGCCAGCACGTCGCCGCTCGCGTCGGCAGTCCAGAACTGGCGTGTGTCGGGCTCGAGGTCGCGACCGTCGAGCTCGGGATAGGCGCACGCCTGCTCCACGACGAACACGTCGACGCGCAGCCGCATGATCCGGTAGAGCACCGTCGGGTCGAGGCGGGCGGTGAGGGCGTCGTCGTGCGTGACCGTCATGCTTCGAGCGTACGGGGTGATCGCCGAGCGCTCTGTCTGTCGAACACATCGACGGGCGCCTGCCGGTGCAGGCCCGCCGCCGCTCTCAGCGCTCGACGCGCACGCCCAGCGTCTGCACCCGCGGCGCCGCCTCCGGGGTCAGGCGGATCTCGACCCGCAGCCGGCCGTGCGCGCCGGGGATCCGCCACACCAGGTGCGAGGGCGCCGACGACTCCTCGTCGGGCCCGGCCTCGGGGCCCGCCGGGAGCGGCTGCTCGGCGAGCCCGCCCGCGGCGTCGATCGCCTCGGCCCAGGCCGTGCGGCGGTGGCCGAGGGGCACGTCGAGATCGACGTTCTCGCTCAGGAGACCCGCGGGCACGTCGGCCCCGCGCACGACGGCATCGACAGCCGCCTGGGCGACGCGCGTCTCGGGCCACACGGTGGCGCGCGGCGCGGCGTCGACGTCGTGGAGCAGCGCGTGCAGCGTCGAGGCGGTCGGGACCGACACCTGCGCGTAGGTCGCGTTCTCGAACGCCACCATGCCGATGCCGGAGGCGGCGTGCCAGCGCATGTGCGCCGAGAAGCCGGGGTAGCCGCCGGAGTGCGACACGACCGTTCCGAGGTCGACCTGGTCTTCGACGAACAGCCCGAATCCGTACGCGGTCGGCTCGCCGCTCGACTTCGACACCGCGGGCACGTACCGGTGCATCTGCTGGAGCTCGCGCCGCGACGCCCGCGAGAGGATCCCGTCGCGGTCGCCGTCGCGGCCGTCGGCCCATGCCGACGACAGCCAGCGTGCCCAGCGCGACAGATCGGCGACGGTGCTGAACAGCCCGCCGATCGGCGAGAAGCCGCCCGGGCCCGAGAAGGGGAGCGGCTGCCATTCGCCGTCGAGCCTCCGGTGGCCCACGGCGAGTCGGTCGTCGGCGTCGTCGGGCCGCACGAACCCGGTCGACGCGAGCCCGAGGGGCTCGAGGATCGACCGGGTGACGACGTCGCGGTAGGGGGTGCCGCTCGCGACCGCGACGACCCGGCCGAGCAGGGCGTAGCCGAGGTTGGAGTAGGCGAATCGGGTGCCGGGCACGCTGTCGAACGACAGCCCCGAGGTGAGCAGGGCGTCGAGGGCCTCGTCGGTGATCGACTCCTGCCGGTCGCCCCACGGGTCGTCGGTGGGAAGGCCCGCCGACATCGTGAGCAGCATCCGGATCGTGGGCACCGGCGCGTCGGCCGACGGCAGTCGGACGGCCTCGAAGGCGGGGACGTACGCCGTCACCGGGTCGTCGAGGTGGAGCGACCCCGCGTCGCGGAGGGCGAGGAGGGCGGTGGCCGTGAAGCTCTTGGTGCACGACGCGATCCGGTAGACGGTGTCGGCGGTGGGCCGCGTTCCTGCGACCGTTCCCGTGGAGCCGGTGTGCACCAGGCCCTCGGGCGTGAACACCCCGTACGAGGCGCTCGGGGCATGACCCTCGCCGGCTCGCTGATCTTCGCCGGCTCGCAGATCTTCGCCGGCTCGCTGATCTTCGCCGGCTCGCTGGGCGAAGAGCCTGTCGACGCCGCGCACGGCCTCTGTGAGCGACGTCACTTCAGACCGGCCTTCCGTCGCATGTGGTCGTAGGCGTCGAGGGCCTCCTGCCGCGACCGCTTCAGGTCGACCATCGGCTCGGGGTAGTCGTCGGTGCCGTACTCGGGCACCCACTGCCTCACGTAGTCGCCCTGCTTGTCGAACTTGTCGCCCTGCAGCACCGGATTGAAGACGCGGAAGTACGGCGCCGCATCGGCGCCCGACCCGGCCACCCACTGCCAGTTGCCGGGGTTGTTGGCCTCGTCGGCGTCGACGAGGGTGTCCCAGAACCAGGCCTCGCCCACTCGCCAGTCGACGAGCATGTTCTTGATCAGGAAGCTGGCGGCGATCATGCGCACGCGGTTGTGCATGACGCCGGTCTGCCAGAGCTCGCGCATCCCGGCGTCGACCATGGGGATGCCGGTGCGGCCCTGCTGCCACGCTTCGAGGTCGGCCTCGTGCGGCTCCGCCCACTCGAAGGCGTCGAACTCGGGGCGGTAGTTCGCCGTCGCGAGGTCGGGGTTGGCGAAGAGGACCGTGTAGTTGAACTCGCGCCAGACGACCTCGCGCAAGAAGCCCGCCGCCTGCTTCTTCGCGGCCGGCGACAGGTCTCCGCGGAGGCGGTGCCACACCTGGAACGGACTGATCTCTCCGAACTTCAAGAACGGCGAGAGGTGGCTCTGGGTGTCCTCGCCGGGGAAGTCGCGCCGGTCGTAGTCGGCGAGGTCGTCGGCGATGAACTGCTCGAGACGACGATGAGCGCCGGCCTCGCCGGGCTCCCACCGGTCGCGCAGGCCACCCGCCCAGTCGGGCTTCTCGGGCAGCAGCGACCAGGAACTCAGGCGGTCGCCCTTCGGCGCGGGGGTCAGGCCGTCGAGGTGCTTCGGCCCGGGATACGGGTGGCGGGGCTCCGGCTGGTCGAGGCACGCGCGGTAGAACGGCGTGAAGACCTTGAACGGGGTGCCCGAGCCGGTCTTGATCGTCCACGGCTCGAAGAGGAGGCTGCCCTGGAAGCTGTGCGCCTCGATGCCGGCGTCGGTCAGGGCCTCTTTGATGCCCGCGTCGACCTCGCGGGCCCGACCGCCGTAGCGGCGGTTCCAGACGACGGCACCGGCGTCGATCTCGGCGGCGAGGGCGGGGATCACGTCGGCCACCGGGCCGCGGCGGAGCGTCAGCGCAGCCCCGCGGTCGTCGAGGTCGGCGGCTAGCGACTCGAGGCTGTGGTGCAGCCACCAGCGGGAGGCGGCGCCGATCGGCCGGATACCGGCCGTCTCGTCGTCGAGGACGAACACGACGACGATCGGCTCGCCGCGTTGGACGGCCTGGTGGAGGGCGGGATTGTCGGCGACCCGGAGGTCGTCACGGAGCCAGACGAGGGTGGGGGAGGCCACTCAGCTGCCGACCCCGACGGGGGCGGTGACGCCTTCGCTCGACTCGGCAGCCGCCGCCGGCTCATCCGGCGCGTTCGCCGCGTCGCCCGGGAGGCTGGGATCGTCTGGGAAGCACAGCCGGTCTTCGTTCGGCGTGTCCGCGATCTTCGGGCCCAGGCGCAGCTTGAGGCAGAGCGCCATCAGCTGCTCGAGCTCGTCGCGGTCGAGAGTCCCGCCGACCCGGCGCGCGATGGCATCGGCGTGGCGGACGGCTGTCGACCGGAAGACCTCGCTGCCGAGGGAAGTGAGCGCCACGATGATGCCGCGACCGTCGCCGGGGTCGCTGAGCTTCTCCACGATGCCCTTCGCGGTGAGGCGGTCGACGAGGCGGCTGATCGAGGGCTGAGTCAGCAGCAGGTGCTGGGTCAGGTCTTTGATGCGAGCGCGCTTGTCGGTCTGGTTCGACAGATTGAAGAGCACGTCGTACTCGTTGAACGAGATCTCGTTGGTGGGAAAGCACGCCGTCAGCTCGCGCATGATCGTGACCTGCGCCCGGAACAGGGCCTCCCAGGCCCCCACGGCCGCGCTCTTGTCGCTCATCGCTACTCCCTCAAACAGTTCCATCAGTGTACGGAGTACCGCCGACAAAAGACCGGGGAGGCGAGGTGCCGACGGGCTACTCGGTCGGCTCCGCGACCTCGAAGCCGTAGTAGCCGCAGGCCTCGGTGAGGAAGAGCCCCGGGAACTGCGCGACGACCGCCGTCCAGGCGCGAGCGCCGTCGAGGCCGAGGTCTTTCACGGCCTCCGGGTCGAGCTCGGCGTCCTCGGCATCCGTCTCGAGCAGGACGGTGGCGATGTAGCCGCCGTCGATGTTCTCGTTGTCGCCGAACGGCATCGAGATGGTGAAGCCGTGCGCGATGTCGTCCTCGACGCGCTCGGCGGTGAGCTCGATGTGCGGCTGGAGCCGGCGGGCCAGATCGATGGTCGAGTCGATCCAGGTGCGCGCCTCGGCGGCCTGCTCGGACGACCATCCCATCTCGGCCCGCGCCTCGTCGAAGCCGTCCAGCCTGACCGGGCCGTCGTCCGACCAGGTCGCCGTGATGTCGGTCGTCGACGTGTCGATCGACGGCGTCACGACGAGCTCCGACGGCAGATCGTCGACGCCGTACGCGAGCCAGAGGCCCAGCTCCGGCAGCGCGGAGTCGAGCAGGTCGCTCGTCGGGCGGACGTTGCCGGGCACGACGAAGCTCACCTCGAACTCGGAGCCGACGCGAACCGGCTGAACGACGCCGAGGGGCGACCGGCCCGACGCGTCGACCCAGTCGACGTCGTCCGGGTCGTAGAGGAGGACGCCGTGGGGGCGCTGGTCGGAGGAGATCCAGCGGAGGTCTGCGAGAGTCACGCGCCCAGTCTGGCATCCCCGGGGCACAGCACCGGTCGACAGACTGAAGGCCAGCTACCGAGGCGGGTAGCTGGCCTTCTCCCTTGCACCAAGAGTGTCCTGCAATCACATTCCACTGACGTTGCCACAGCAAACAACTTCAGTGACATCAATGTATAACGGCGAGGTAACGACGTCTAGTTACCGAATCGTTATTTTGCTGGGAAGTCACCCAGTGGCCACTGACGGCCGGGGTACGCGATGTCGGCGGGCCGGGGGACAACGGCGAGGGCGGCTCAGAAGACGTCGGGGCTGGGCGTGGAGGCCTGACGGATCGACACGTCGGCGTGACGGTCGAAGCGGTAGCCGACGCCGCGGACGGTGCGCACGATGTCCTCGAACGCGCCGAGCTTCGAGCGCAGGCGACGCACGTGCACGTCGATGGTGCGCTCGTTCGGCACCTCGTCGTCAGCCGCCGACCAGAGGCTCGAGATGAGCTCCGCGCGGTCGATGGTGCGGCCCTCGCGCAGGACGAGGTACTGCAGGAGCTCGAACTCCTTGTAGGTGAGGGGAGCGACGTCGCCGTCGAGCAGGACGCGCTTGCGCGAGATGTCGACCACGACGCCGCCGCGGGCGCCGGGCTCCTCGTCGACCTCGGTGTGACGGTGCTTCGCGAGGGCGGCTGGATCCTGCAGCGCGAGTCGCACCACATCCACGTCGCGCCCCCCGGCGCCTTCGGGGGCGAGCGCCACGGCGGCATGCGTCTCGGCGGCCGGGGCCAGCTGCTGCGTCAGGGCTCGCAGCTGCGAGACGATCTCGCCGAGGCTCGTGCCGGCCTCCAGGGCCTTGAGCTCGTCGATGCCCACGTAGAGGACGAAGCCTCGGGCTTCGCTCCCCTCGGGGACGGCGCGAAGGCGGGGGGCGGGGGATTCCGTGACGGCCGTGAGGTGGCGCTGGGTGGTCTGGACGGGGGTGGTATCGAGTGCGAGTGACATGGGTGAGCTGAGTCCTCTGGGACGTCGAAGGCGCCCGTTCGTCCGCTGTCGCGACCCTCGTGGAGCGGGAGGGGCGTGCGGAGAAGGAACGCGATGCCTTCTGTGTGTGCCGCGTGGCTCCCTGCTGAGCGGAATGAGGCTCGAAGCGGGTAGCAAGTGGGGATGCGCCGCCGGGTGGGCGGATGTGCATCCGGAGTCGGCCTCGCGAGCGGGTGTGCTCGCACTGAGGGTGCGGGTCGCAGACAGCGGTATCAGGTCTGCGGACCTGCGGAGACTCGGCGGGTCGGACGCCTTTAGGCGTGCATTCGACAACACATGACTGCCGTGACCGACATCATGCCGGCCGACGCCTTGAGACCTCGGGGAGCGGAGGCTCCCTGGGTGATCGGGGCGAACGAGTGTGCAGTCATGGCCCCGATTGTTTCGCACGGCGACGCCCGGTGTCAACCGGACGTGCCGCCCGTGCCCTACTCGGCCAGCCCGTACAGGCGGTCGCCGGCGTCGCCAAGTCCGGGCACGATGTAGCCGTTCTCGTTGAGGCGCTCGTCGACGGCGCCGAGCACGATCGACACCTCGCGGCCGTGCATAGCCTTCTCGACGGCGGCCAGTCCCTCGGGCGAGGCGAGGATGCAGACGGCGGTGACGTCGACGGCTCCGCGCGCGAGCAGGAAGTCGATCGCGGCGATCAGCGAGCCGCCGGTGGCGAGCATGGGGTCGAGCACGAAGCACTGGCGGTTCGACAGGTCGTCGGGGAGGCGCTCGGCGTAGGTGACCGGCTGCAGGGTCTCCTCGTCGCGCATCATGCCCAGGAACCCCACCTCGGCGCTCGGCACGAGCTTCGTCATGCCCTCGAGCATGCCGAGGCCGGCGCGCAGGATCGGCACCACCAGCGGCCGCGGCTTCGAGATCGCGAGGCCGATGGTCGTCGCGACCGGCGTCTCGATCTCGACGGGCTCGGTGCGGACGGTGCGCGTGGCCTCGTAGGCCAGCAGCGTCACGAGCTCCTCGGTGAGGGCCCGGAAGGTCGGCGACTTGGTCCGCCGGTCGCGGAGCACGGTCAGCTTGTGGGTGATGAGGGGGTGGTCGGCCACGTGCACTCGCATAGGCTCGAGGCTAGCGGAGTCGAACGACGGAGGTGGCCGGTGCCCGCGATGCCGACGGAGTTCGCCGCGTGGATGGGCGACGCCCTCGACGAGGCCGCCCTCTGCGCCGCGACGGGCGACGTCCCGGTCGGGGCCGTCGTGGTCGACGCCGCCGGGCGCATCATCGGCTCGGGCCGCAACGAGCGCGAGGGGGCGCAGGATCCCACCGCCCACGCCGAGGTCCTCGCTCTGCGGGCCGCGGCCCGTGCCACCGGCGACTGGCACCTCACCGGCTGCACCCTCGTCGTCACCCTCGAGCCGTGCCCGATGTGCGCCGGGGCGATCCTGGCGGCGCGGGTTCCGCGGGTCGTGTTCGGCGCCTGGGACGACAAGGCCGGTGCCGCCGGAAGCCTCTACGACATCCTGCGCGACCGGCGCCTGCCGCACCGGGCCGAGGTGTACGCCGGCGTGCGAGAGGCCGAGTGCGCCGCCGTCCTGCTCGACTTCTTCGCCGCCCGCCGCTGACGAGGCCCCGCTCCGCCCCGCCGTTTCGGCTCAAATCCGCCGTCTATCCCGCGGGCCCGCGCCGCTCCGGCGGTCTGGCGGACGCTGCGGCGCAGCCGCGCCGCGCCGAAGGCGCCAGAAGGCATCGATTAGCGGCCGCCGCGGCCGAGGACCAGGCGAAGCCCGGCCTGCGCCGCTCCGGCGGTCTGGCGGACGCTGCGGCGAAGCCGCGCCGCGCCGAAGGCGCCAGAAGGCATCAATTAGCCGGCCGCCGCGGCCGAGGACCAGGCGAAGCCCGGCCCGAGACCATCAGGCGACCGGCTAATCGGCGGCGCGGAGGATGATCGCGTCGGTCGGCGGCGCGACGGCGTCGGGCGCCGCGTAGACGTCCGGCTCGACGTAGATCACGCGTGCTACGGGAACGGCCGCGCGGATCCGCGCCTCGACGGCGTTGATCGACGACGCGACGTCGGCGAGCAGCATGCGCCCGCTCAGCGCCACCTTGACGCCGACGAGCAGCTCGTCGGGCCCGAGATAGAGGGTCTTCATGTGGATGATCGACTCGACCTCGGCGCCCTCGGTGATGGCCGAGCGGATCGCGGCGACGTCGGTGGACGACGCGCCCTCGCCGACGAGCAGGCTCTTCGTCTCGATGCCGAGCACGATCGCGACGAGGATGAGCAGCGCGCCGATCAGCACCGTGCCGAGCGCGTCGAACAGGCTGTTGCCGGTGACCCAGGTGAGGCCGACGCCGAAGAACGCGAACACCAGGCCGGTGAGGGCCGCGGTGTCTTCGAGCAGCAGCACGGGGAGCTCGGGGGCCTTCGCCCGGCGGACGAACTGCACCCACGATCCCGTGCCCTTGTGCGGCCGCGCCTCGCCGAGCGCCGTCTTGAGCGAGAAGCCCTCGAGGCCGATCGCGATCACGAGCACGATCATCGGCAGCCACGGCACCTCGAGCTCGTGGGGGTGCTGCAGCTTCTCGATGCCCTCGTAGAGCGAGAAGACGCCGCCGACCGAGAACAGGATGATCGACACGACGAACGCGTAGACGTACCGCTCGCGGCCGTGGCCGAACGGGTGCTCCTCGTCGGCGGCCTTCTTCGCCTGGCGGCCGCCGATCAGCAGCAGGAACTGGTTGGCCGAATCGGCGATGGAGTGGATGCCCTCTGCCAGCATCGACGCCGACCCCGACAGGGCCCACGCGATCAGCTTGACGAGGGCGATCCCGAGGTTGGCGCCGAGCGCCGCGAAGATCGCCTTGTTTCCGTGACCCGAGCTCATGCAAAGCCTTCCTCGTGATTTGCGACCCGGACCCCTGCGCCCGCGTCGCTGCCGCCAATCCTAGGATGGACGAATGACCACCACCCTGCCCGCCACAGCGATTCTCGGAGCCGGATCGATGGGCGGTGCGATCCTGCAGGGGCTGCTCAGCCCGGAGGTGACCGTCGAGGGGGGTCTCCGCGTGACCAACCGCTCCGAGGCCAAGGCGGGCGCCCTGCGACGCGGAGCCGTCACGTCTCTGGCCACCGAGACCGATCCGGCCGCCAACGCGTCGGCGGTCACGGGCGCGAAGCTGGTGCTCATCGGCGTGAAGCCGTACCTGGTCGTCGACCTGCTGCGCGAGATCGCGCCGGTCCTCGAAGCGGGCACGATCGTCGTCAGCCTCGCAGCCGGGATCACCACCGCCGCGATGGAGGCCGTCCTGCCCGAGCACGTGGCCGTGCTCCGCTCGATGCCGAACACACCGGCCGTCGTGGGCCTCGCCGTCACGGGCCTCGCCGCCGGCAGCCGGTCGAGCGACGCCGACCTGGCGCTCGCCCGCTCCCTCTTCTCGTGCGTCGGCGACGTCGTCACGATCCCGGAGGAGAAGATCGACGCGCTCTCGACCATCTCGGGCTCGGGACCGGCGTACGTCTTCTACCTGATCGAGGAGATGACCCGTGCGGCCGTCGACCTCGGCTTCACCGACCACCAGGCCGCGACCATGGTGCAGGGCACGTTCCGCGGGGCGAGCGAGCTGCTGGCCCGCGAGGTGATCGATCCCTCCGAGCTGCGCCGCCGGGTGACGAGCCCGGGCGGGACGACCGAGAGGGCGGTGGAGGTGCTGCAGAGAGCCGACCTCAAGGCCGTGTTCGACGACGCCGCGGCGGCCGCGCTGGCGCGGGCCAAGGAGATCGGCGGCGAGTGAGGCGGCGTCGGGCGGTTCCTGCGACCCGCTCTACGACTCCAGGGCCGAGAACCGCTCGAGATCCGTCTCGGTTCCGCTGACGATGATGAGGTCGTGGTCGCCGACGACGGTGTCGGGGCGGGCCTCCTGGAAGGCGCCGCCGGGGCTCTTCACCCCGACGATCGTGACGCCGAACTTCGGCAGCACCTTGCACGCGCCGAGGCTCTGCCCCCGCACCGACTTGGGCGGGTACATCTTGACGATCGAGAACTCGTCGTCGAACTCGATGTAGTCGAGCATGCGGCCCGAGACGAGGTGCGCGACTCGCTCCCCGGCCTCGGCCTCCGGGTAGATGACGTGGGTCGCGCCGATGCGCGTGAGGATCTTGCCGTGCGAGGTCGAGATGGCCTTGGCCCAGATCTGCGGAACTCCGATGTCGACGAGGTTCGCCGTGATGAGCACGCTGGCCTCGATCGACGATCCGACGCCGACGACCGCGATGGCGAAGTCCGCGGCGCCGATCTGGCGGAGCGCGTCGATGTCGCGAGCGTCGGCCTGGACGGCGTGCGTCACGCGGTCGGCCCACTTCTGGACGAGTCCGGCGCTGGTGTCGACGACGAGCACCTCGCGGTCCTGGCGTTCGAGCTGGCCGGCGGTCGCGGCGCCGAACCGGCCGAGCCCGATGACCAGGACGGGGGCGTCGTGGGGAATCCGTTCAGCCAACGATCGGCCTTTCTTCGGGGCGGGTGAACAACTGGCGGCGCTGGCTGTTGGCCAGGGCCACGGCGAGCGTCACTGTACCAACGCGGCCCATCCACATCGTGACCGCCAGCACGTACTTGGCCGGGTCGGGCAGCGAGCTGGTGAGGCCGGTCGAGAGGCCGCAGGTGGCGAATGCCGAGATCACCTCGAAGAGCACGTGCGAGAGCTCCGCCTTGGTGATCTGCAGGATCACGATGGTCGCCACGGCCACGATCGTCGCGCCCCACAGGGCCACGCTGACCGACAGGCGCAGCACGTCGGAGGGGATGCGGCGGCCGAACGCCTCCATGCTGCGCTTGCCGCGCGCCTCGGCGAAGGCGGCCAGGAACAGCACGGCCAGGGTCGTCACCTTGATACCGCCCGCGGTCGACGCGGAGCCGCCGCCGATGAACATCAGCATGTCGGTGACCAGAAGGCTCGAGTCGTGCAGATGCGCGATGTCGATCGTCGAGAAGCCGCCCGAGCGCGCCATCGTGCTCAGGAAGAACGACTCGAAGACCGTCTTGCCGGCGTCGTCGGTGCCGAAGGTGCGCGGGTTGTCGAACTCGAGCACAAGGTAGAGGACGGCTCCGGCGACCAGCAGCACGGCGGTCGTGACCAGCGTCAGCTTCACGTGCAGCGACCAGCGG
Source organism: Frondihabitans sp. GW821-FHT04F02 (assembly GCF_059420045.1). NCBI lineage: Bacteria > Bacillati > Actinomycetota > Actinomycetes > Micrococcales > Microbacteriaceae > Frondihabitans > Frondihabitans sp. GW821-FHT04F02. The sequence goes on from NZ_JBWKSZ010000002.1 coordinate 635,272, forward strand.
CGCGGATGCAGGGGGTTGCGCGTGATCGCGTAGATGACCGGAAAGCCGATGCTGCCGAGGAAGACGCCGACCATCAGCAGCCCGAGAAAGACGAAGTCGCCTTCGAACGGCGCGAGCCCGGCTGCGTTCGGCGTGAAGCCGGTGTTCGTGAACGCCATGGCCGAGTAGTAGAAGCTGTCGAGCACGGCATCGCCGAACGGGATGCCGTCGATCAGCATCCGCGGAATCAGGAGGAGGGCGATCGCGAGCTCGATCGCGAGGGCGCTCACCGCCACCGTCGTCAGCAGGCCGCCGACCTCGCCCAGCCGCACCGCCTGCCCCTCGGGCACCGGGCCGGCGTGGGCGCGCAGCGGGTTGGTGTCGCTCGCCGCCATCAGCTTCGACCGGAGGCCGAGTCGGCGCGACACGACGAGGCCGAGGATCGACGCCACGGTCAGCACTCCGATCGCGCCGATCTGGACGCCCACGAAGATGACGACGTGGCCGAACAGCGACCAGTGCGTCGCCATGTCGACGGTCGCGAGCCCGGTGACGCAGATGACCGACACGGCGGTGAACAGCGAGTCGGCGACCGGGGTGATCTCGCCCGACGTCGACGAGATCGGCAGCATGAAGATGCCGGTGAAGACGAGGATCAGCGAGGTGAAGATGAGGATCGCGAACCGCGCCGGCGACTTGCGGGTGATGTCGTCGACCGAGTCGCGGAGCACGGCCAGAGGCCCTCGCGAGCCCTTCGAGACGGGGCGTCGCGGCTGGACCCGACCGGTGCGACCCACCTGCGGAGCTGTCGCCACCCGTCCTCCAACGCCGCCGAGATTCGCCTAGAAGCCTCCATGGTAGTCGGGCTCGCGGATCGATACCCTTGCGCCATGGCCGACATCTACACAGTGATCGCCGACCCTACGCGTCGCGAGCTGCTCCGTGTGCTTCGCGACCGAGCCGACGGCCAGGACGCCCGTGGCCACGACGGCGACGGCCGCGGCAGCGACGGCGAGATCAGCGTCGGCGAGATGGTCGTCGAGCTGATGCTCAGCCAGCCGACCGTGTCGAAGCACCTCCGCGTCCTGCGCGACGCCGGGCTCGTGTCGGTCCGCGAAGAAGGGCAGCACCGCTACTACCGCATCGACTCCGAGCCGCTCATCGCCGTCGCCGAGTGGCTCACGCCGTTCGTGGCCGTCGTCGACGAGCCGATCGAGGCGCAGGAACTCGCCCCCGCCACCGGGCGCACCGTCCCCGCGCCGCTCCGCCGGGCCGCCGAGACCCTGCCCGATGTCGGCGACGTGGGGGCCACTCTCGGCCGTACCGTGGCCGGCGCCCGCAGCCGCATCCTCGACACCGCCAAGAAGCGGCTCGGCCACCGCGAACAGGGGTAGCCGGCTCGCTGGACACCGAGTCACATGCGCCCCTAAAGTAGCCACGAGGCACACGAGCAACACTCAGCGGGCCCCAAGACGATGTCGTCCGCTCCGAGTGAGCGGGTCGACCCCTAACCCGAGGCAGGACCATGTCGGACGATCTGACAGACGCGCGCTTTCTCACGGTGGCCGAGGTCGCCGACATGATGCGCGTCTCCAAGATGACCGTGTACCGCATGGTGCACTCGGGGGAGCTGCCGGCGATCCGATTCGGCCGCTCGTTCCGCGTGCCCGACTCGGCCGTGGCGGCCGTGCTGCGCGGCGGGGTCGCCGACGTCGGCTGACGTCGTGCAGGGCGGGCAGTTCCTGCGCCGGTTCGTGTTTCCGATCGCTGGCGAGTAGACTGACGCGAGGTATTTTTCCGCGGTTCTTGATGGGCCCGGTTTTTCCAGGTTTCATCCAACAGACAACTGCGAGGTGCCCTATGGGTTCTGTCATCAAGAAGCGTCGTAAGCGCATGGCGAAGAAGAAGCACCGCAAGCTGCTTCGTAAGACGCGTCACCAGCGCCGCAACAAGAAGTAGAGCAAACGCAAAAAGGCTCCTGGCCTTCGGGCGGGGGCCTTTTTTCGTGCCTCGCACGGCGGCGGTAGCATGACGGAGTGCCCGTGCCCCATGTGACCCTGCTGACGAAGCCCGGCTGCCACCTGTGCGACGACGCCCGCATCGTACTCGAGGCGGTGCTCGACGAAGTGGAGTTCGCTGGCGCTCGCGACTACGACGAGCTGTCGATCCTCGACGATTCTACGCTGGCCGACGAGTACGCCGAGGAGATCCCCGTCGTGCTCATCGACGGGCGCGTGCACACCATCTGGCGCGTCGAGCCGGAGCGCCTGCGCACAGCGCTGCGCGCTGCGGCACCGCCCCGCTGATAATTGTGCTCTAACCGGTCTACGGCTCGAGGCGCGTGGGCCCGCGGAACAGGTAGGTCGTCTCGCGCAGGTTCGGCAGGTGCAGCATCAGCATGAGCACGCGCGCCAGGCCCATGCCGAAGCCGCCGTGCGAGGGCACGCCGTAGCGGAAGAAGTCGAGGTAGCCGCCCAGCTCCTCGGGATCGAGGCCCTTGTCGCGGGCGTTCGCCTCGAGGTGGTCGATGCGGTGCTCGCGCTGGGCGCCGGTCGAGATCTCGGTGCCGTTGTAGATGAGGTCGTAGCTGTTCGTCAGGCTCTCGTCGCCCTCGTTGCGCATGTGGTAGAACGGCCGGATGCTCGACGCGTAGTCGGTGAGGAACACGAAGTCGTGGTCGTAGGTCTCTTTGACGTAGGCCGAGATCTGGCGCTCGCCCTCGGGGTCCATGTCGTCGTCGGCGCGGGGGATCTCGTAGCCGCGGTCGGCGACGATCTGCTTGGCCTCGGCCAGGGGGATGCGCGGGAACGGCAGCGACGGAACCGTCAGCTCGACGTCGAACAGCTCTGCGATGGCGGCTCCGTGCTTCTCGACCACGGCCGAGAACGCCGCGTGCAGAAGCTCTTCGTGCAGCTTCATGACGTCTTCGTGCGACTCGATCCAGCTGATCTCGGAGTCGACCGAGGTGAACTCCGTGGCGTGGCGGCTGGTGAACGAGGGGTCGGCGCGGAACGCGGGCCCGACCTCGAAGATCTTGCCGAAGCCGGCCGACTGGGCCATCTGCTTGAAGAACTGAGGGCTCTGCGCCAGGAACGCGCTGCCCTCGAAGTACTCGACGCGGAACAGCTCGGCCTTCGACTCGCTTGCTGAGGCCATGAGCTTCGGCGTCTGGATCTCGACGAAGTCGTGCTCGACCCAGTAGGTGCGGAGCGCGTGGAGCAGCGTCGTCTGGATCTTGAAGATGAGGGCGTTCTTCGGAACGCGGAGGTCGAGGAAGCGCCAGTCCATGCGCTTGTCGATGCCGGAGTCGTCGGCGATCGGGGTCTCGGGGATGGCGAGCGACGCCACGTCGAGCGACTCGAGCTTCACCTCGACGCCGCCGAGCTTGACGCGCTCGTCGTGCTTCAGCTCGCCGGTCGCCGTGAGGAACGAGCCCTGGGACAGAGCGGAGATGGTGTCGGACACCGGGGTGGCCTCGATCTCGCCGGCCTCGTTCGAGACGCGGGGGGCGACCAGCTGGACGGCACCGGACTCGTCGCGGAGCACGACGAACTGCACCTTCTTCTGATCGCGCACCGTCTCGACCCATCCGGACACCGTGACGGGCCCGTCGGAGGAAGCAGCGAGGTCTTTGATGAGGGTGCGTTCAGTCACGGTCCCCGAGTTTACGTGTCGGGCGGGTCTCTCGGGGCCGAGAGACCGCATCCCTGTGGAAAACCCTGGTGGGAGGTGTGCGCGACGGCGCAATCTACACTGGATGCCGTGCCCGCGAACCAGATCCACCTCGTCCGCCACGGCGAGGTGTTCAACCCCGAGGGCGTCCTCTACGGGCGCATCGAGGGGTTCGGGCTGTCCGACCTCGGCCATCGGATGGCCGAGGCGGCGGCCGACGCGCTGTTCGCCGAGAAGGCCCCCGTGCACGCTCTCTTCGCCTCGCCCCTCCAGCGCACGCAGGAGTCCGCGGCGCCCTGGTCGCACCTCTTCGGGCTCGACATCCAGACCGACGAGCGCCTGATCGAGCCGACGAACAAGTACGAGGGCCGCGCGGGCGGCTTCACGAAGTCCCTGGTGCGACCGGCCGAGTGGCCGTGGATCGCCAACCCCCTCAAGCCCAGCTGGGGCGAGGCCTACGTGAGCATCGCCGCTCGCATGCTCGCCGCCGTCGACAGCGCCTGGCGCAGCGTCGACGACGGCGACGTCGTGCTCGTCAGCCACCAGCTCCCGATCTGGATGGTGCACCGCAGCCTGGAGGGCGAGCGGCTGTTCCACGACCCGCGCCGACGTCGGTGCTCGCTCTCGAGCGTCACCACTCTCGAGCGCCACGACGACGCCTTCGTCGAGGTCGGCTATCGCGAGCCGGCCGCAGCCCTCCACGCGTCCGCCATCGACTCTGGAGCCGTGTGAACCTCAAGCGCCCCTCGACCCTCGTCCGCGCCGCCGTCCTCGGGGCCGCTCTCGTGGTGGCCCTCGCCGGCTGCTCGTCGAACGACCTCCTCGCGCAGTACCAGAGCGGATCGAACAAGAACTACATCTCGGGCGACGGCAGCGTCACCGAGGTCAAGGTCTCGGACCGCACCGACCCGGTGCAGTTCACGGCCACCACCGACGAGGGCAAGTCGATCTCGCGCAAGACCTACGAGGGCCACGTCGTCGTCCTCAACTTCTGGTACGCCTCGTGCCCGCCCTGCCGTGTCGAGGCCCCGGCGCTGCAGTCGCTGAGCGAGCAGTACTCGTCAGACGGCGTGCAGTTCATCGGCGTCAACGTGCGCGACGAGTCCGACACCTCGCGCGCCTTCGCCCGCAACTTCAAGATCACCTACCCGTCGGTCACCGACGTCACCGACGCGAAGGTCCAGCTGGCGCTGGCCGGCACCCGCGGACCGAACTCGACGCCGACGACGATCGTGCTCGACTCCAAGGGCCGCGTCGCGGCGCGCATCCTGGGCGAGGTCGACAAGAGCATCCTCAACACCCTCATCTCCGACACGGTGGCCGGCAAGTAGGTGTTCCAGGGCAACCCGTTCTACGAGGCGGTCACCAGCGGCCAGCTCGCACTGGCCCTGCCGGTGGCGATGCTCGCCGGCCTGCTGTCGTTCGTGTCGCCATGCGTGCTGCCTCTCGTGCCGGGGTACCTCGGCTACGTGGGCGGCCTGGCCGGCACGTCGCAGGACGCCCGGGGCAAGCGCCGCGACCGCGCCCGAGTGGTGGTCGGCGTGGTCCTCTTCATCCTCGGCTTCACCATCGTCTTCGTGGCTCTGAACACGGCCGCCGGCGCTGTGGCGGGGTTCTGGTACCTCCAGTGGCGGGTGCTCATCTCCCGGGTGCTCGGCGTCGTCGTGATCCTCATGGGGCTCGTCTTCATCGGCAACTTCCCCTTCTTCCAGCGCACGGCGAAGCTCACGATCAGCCCGAAGGTGGGCCTCGTCGGCGCCCCGCTGCTCGGCATCGTCTTCGGCCTCGGGTGGAGCCCCTGCCTCGGGCCGACTCTGGCCGCGATCACCGCGATGTCCGTCAACTCGGGCTCGGCGGCGCAGGGCTTCCTGCTCGGTCTGTTCTATTGCGTGGGCCTGGGCGTCCCGTTCCTGCTGGTCGCCCTGGGCCTCGGCTGGATGGCGCGCACCATCGCATTCGTCAAAAGGCACATCCGTGCCGTCAACCTTGTGGGAGGCAGCCTTCTCGTGGTCATCGGAGTTCTCATGGTCGTCGGGGTCTGGGCAGACCTCATGTCGCGCTTCGGGGCGGTGATCGCGAACTATGGCACGGTCGTCTGACACCGACAAGGGGCTGACCGGCGGCTCGAGCGACACCTCCGAAGACCGCGGCGTCGATCAGCGCGCCGATCCGCTGAGGCCGAGCGACCACATCGACTCCGAGCCCGGCGACTCGGGCGACTCCGGCATCACCCAGCCGCGGCTGAGCCCGCTCGGGTACCTCCGCTTCTTCTGGCGCCAGCTCACCAGCATGCGCACGGCGCTCCTGCTGCTCATGCTGCTGGCCCTCGCTGCCGTGCCCGGATCGCTCGTGCCGCAGACCAGCTCCGACCCGAACGGCGTCGCGCAGTACAAGTTCGACCACCCGACGCTCGCGCCGATCCTCGACAAGATCGGCCTGTTCAACACGTTCTCGACGCCGTGGTTCTCGGCCGTCTACCTGCTGCTGTTCGTCTCGCTGGTCGGCTGCATCATCCCTCGCGTCAAGCACCACCTCGAGGCGCTCCGCTCGGCCCCGCCGAAGACCCCGGCCCGACTCTCGCGCCTCGCCGGCTTCCAGGCCTTCGACGTGCCGCGCCCCGCCGATCCGAGCGCCGCCCCGGTGTCGGCCGAGATCGCTGTTGCGCACGCCAGGTCGCTGCTGCGCCGGGCCGGGTACCGCACGCGGATCGTCGGCGACTCGGTCAGCGCCGAGCGCGGCTACCTGCGCGAGACCGGCAACCTGGTGTTCCACATCGCGCTGCTCGGCATCCTGGTGACCGTCGGCATCGGCGGCGGCTTCGGCTACACCGGCCAGCGCGTCGTGGTCGTCGGCCAGACCTTCTCGAACGTGCTCGGCTCGTACGACTCGTTCAACCCGGGCCGGTTCTTCAACGACGCCCAGCTGGCGCCGTTCAACATCAAGGTCGACAAGTTCACGGTCAAGTACGAGCAGAAGATCCTCGACGCGATCGGAACGCCGATCGAGTACAAGACCGACGTGACGACGACCCAGCCGGGGGCGACGGCCGAGAAGAAGACGATCAAGGTCAACGAGCCGCTCCAGATCGGCGGCACCAACGTCTACCTGCTCGGCAACGGCTACGCGGTCAACGTGGTCGTCCGCGACGGCGAGGGCAACGTCGCGTTGAAAGACTCCATCCCCTTCCTCCCGCAGGATTCCAACCTCACGTCGCTCGGCGTCATCAAGGTGCCCGACGCACTGCCGAAACAGCTCGGCATGCAGGGCTTCTTCTACCCCAGCGCCGTCAAGCAGGCGACGGGCGCCTACGCGTCGAACTATCCCGACGCCATCAACCCGGTCCTCTCGCTGAGCGTGTACACGGGCGACCTCGGCCTCGACGACGGTGTGCCTCAGTCGGTCTACACGCTCGAGACCGGAAAGCTGAAGGTCCTCGCCGGCACCCAGCCGTCGGCCGAAGAGAAGCCGATCGCCCTGAAGCCCGGCCAGACAGTGAAGTTGCCCGACGGTCTCGGCTCGATCGAGTTCACCGGAGTCAGCCGCTTCGTCTCGCTCGACATCCACCACGACCCGTCGCAGCTCTACGTGCTCGTCTTCGCCGTGCTCATCGTGCTCGGCCTGCTCACGGGCCTGTTCGTGCCCCGCCGCCGCGTGTGGGTCAAGGCCGTCCAGGGCGAGAACGGGCTCCGCATCGAGTACGCGGGCCTCGCCCGCGGAGAAGACCCGACGCTCGAGCGCGCCGTCGGCGACCTGGCCAAGAGGCACCAGGCCGTACTCGACCCGAAATCGGCCTCCGATCGACGTAAGGTGAACCCGTGACGACTGATCAACTCTCGCTCTACTGCCTCTATGCGGCCTATTCGGCGATGGCGATCTACACGATCTCCTTCATCGCCTTCGCGCTCGACCTCGCGAAGCGGTCGGGCGACGCCCAGGTGGCCGCTACCGCGGCGATCAAGGCTCAGGCCCAGCGTCTCGCCGGCAAGGCCGAGATGATCGAACAGGGCGCAGGAACTCCTGGCGGCTCCGTCGCCGTCCTCGAGCGCACCGACGTCGACACCGGCGCCGACGCGCCCCGCCGCTCGTCGAAGTTCGAGCGCATCGGCATGTCGATGATGGTCCTCGGCCTCGCCGTCCACATCTCCTCCGTCGTGCTCCGCGGGTTCGCGGCCGACCGGGTGCCGTGGGCGAACATGTTCGAGTTCGGCCTCACCGGCACGGCTCTCATCGTCGCGGTCTTCCTGATCGTGAACCTGTTCGTCAACCTGAGGTACCTCGGCGCCTACGTGATGGGCCTGAACCTCATCCTGCTGGGCGTCGCCGTGGTCAACTTCTACGTCGCGGTCAGCCCCCTGGTGCCGGCGCTGCAGTCGTACTGGCTCGTCATCCACGTCTTCGTCGCCTGCCTCGGCACGGCGTTCTTCGCCATCGCCGGTGGGCTCTCGGCCGCGCAGATCATCCAGGACCGCCGCGAGACGGCGAAGAACCCGGGTCTGCGCCTGTTCGACACGCTCCCCGGAGCCGAGCGCCTCGAAGACCTCGCCTACCGCATCGCGCTGGTCGGCTTCGTGCTCTGGACCTTCACGCTCATCGCCGGCGCCATCTGGGCCGAGAAGGCCTGGGGCCGCTACTGGGGCTGGGACACCAAGGAGACCTGGACCTTCATCATCTGGGTCATCTACGCCGGCTACATCCACGCCCGAGCGACCCGCGGGTGGAGAGGAGCGCGCTCGGCGTACCTGTCGCTGGTCGGCTTCGCGGCTGTCATGTTCAACTTCTCGGTCGTGAACCTGTTCTTCAAGGGCCTTCACGCCTACTCGGGTCTGTAAGCGCCGCCGTTCTCGCCGAGGAGGGCGTAGCAGGCTCGGATGCGGTCGAGCCACCAGGCGCGTCGCTCGGCGGGCGCCGCGTGCTGCCGCAGCAGGTCGATGTCGACGTCGATGCGCCGCACGTCGACCGCACCGCCCGAGGGGAGCAGCGGCTCGCGAGTGACGTCGGCGGTCAACATCGCCGCGGTGCCGAGGCCGCAATCGTGGGGGAGCGCGGGCACGGCGGCGGCGAGGTAGGCCCCCATCGAGAGCCCGACCGACGTATCGATGGCGCTCGATACGACGACCGGCAGCCCGGCCTCGCGCACGATGCGCGTCGCGGCGGCCACCCCGCCGAGCGGCTGGGCCTTGATGACGAGGAGGTCGGCGGCTCCGGCGCGGGCGACGGCCAGAGGGTCGGCGGCCTTGCGGACGCTCTCGTCGGCGGCCACGGGCACCCCGGTGCCGGCGGCCCGTACCGCGGCGAGCTCTGCGACGGTGCGACAGGGCTGCTCGACGTACTCCAGGTCGAAGGGGGCCAGCGCCTCGAGGGCGGCCAGCGTCTCGTCGACGGACCAGTGCATGTTGGCGTCGACGCGCACCCTCCCGGCGGCACCGACGTACTCGCGCGCGGCCCGGACCCGGGCGACGTCGTCGGCGAGGCTCTGCCCCGGCTCGGCCACCTTCACCTTGACGGTGCGGCAGCCGGGGTACCGGTCGAGGATCCCCGCCACCAGCGCCGCGTCGACAGCGGGGAGCGTCGCGTTGACCGGCACCCGGTCGCGCAGGGGAGCCGTCTCGTCGCCCCACCCGAAGTCGATGGCGGCCCGGAGCCAGGTCGAGGCCTCCGCAGGCTCGTACTCGACGAACGGGCTGAACTCGGTCCAGCCGCGGGGCCCCTCGACGAGCAGCGCCTCGCGCACGTCGACACCGCGGAACCGGTTGCGGAGCGGAAGGGCCACCACGTGGGCGTCGCGGACGAGGTCGTCGATCGAGGGAAGCACGCGGCCCAGTCTTCCACCGGGGCCGGTGGCTAGGCTTGCAGCCATGCGCGACACCGTCTCCGACCTGTTCGATCCCCGCGAGTGGAATGAGGTCGAGGGCTTCGCCGGGCCGACGAATGCCGCGTTCACTGACATCACCTACCATCACGACGTCCGCGGCCAGGTCGCCCGGATCGCGTTCGACCGTCCGGAGGTGCGCAACGCCTTCCGGCCGCACACCGTCGACGAGCTCTACCGTGCCCTCGACGACGCCCGCATGAACCCGCGGATCGGCGTGGTGCTCCTCACCGGCAACGGGCCCAGCGCGAAGGACGGCGGCTGGGCGTTCTGCTCGGGCGGCGACCAGCGCATCCGGGGCCGCGACGGCTACAAGTACGAAGGCGACGAGGCTCTCAAGCCCGACCCGGCCCGGAGCGGCCGACTCCACATCCTCGAGGTGCAGCGGTTGATCCGCACGATGCCCAAGGTCGTCATCGCGGTCGTCCCCGGCTGGGCCGCGGGCGGCGGCCACTCGCTGCACGCCGTCGCCGACCTGACGATCGCCAGCCGCGAGCACGGCAGGTTCAAGCAGACCGATGCCGACGTGGGCTCGTTCGACGGCGGCTACGGCAGCGCGTACTACGCGCGGCAGATCGGCCAGAAGCTCGCCCGCGAGGTGTTCTTCCTGGCGCAGGAGTACTCGGCCCAGCGCGCCTACGAGATGGGCGCGGTCAACGCCGTCGTCGACCACGCCGAGCTCGAGGTCGAGGCCCTGTCGTGGGCACGCATCATCATGACGAAGTCGCCGACCTCGATCCGCATGCTGAAGTTCGCCTTCAACGCGGTCGACGACGGCATGGTCGGCCAGCAGGTGTTCGCCGGCGAGGCGACCCGCCTGGCCTACGGCACCGACGAGGCCGTCGAGGGCCGCGACTCCTTCCTGCAGAAGCGCGAGCCTGACTGGTCGCCCTACCCCTGGCAGTACTGATGTCGGGAGGGCAGTGATGCACGGGCTGCGAGCCATCGACGCACGCCGGCCGCGCGAGGTGCTCGAGGGGCTGCGCGACGCGCTGGCAGGCGGCGACGCCGTGAATCCGCGGGTCGACTCCGGAGTTCCTGCGGACCTCCCGACCCAGGTCGAGAAGCGCGTCGCCCTGGTGATCGAGACGAGCGGCTCGACGGGGAAGGCCAAGCGCGTGGCCCTCTCGACCGGCGCCCTGCTCGCCGGAGCGGCCGCCGCCGACTCGGCCCTGAGCGGCCCGGGCCAGTGGGTGCTCGCGCTTCCGGCGCACTACGTCGCAGGCACCAACGTGCTCGTCCGCTCGATCGCCGCCGAGACGGAGCCCGAGCTGCTCGAGCCGGGGCACTTCGATCCGGCCGCGTTCGCCGCTGCCGCACGGCGCCTGACGCATCCCGTCCGCTACACCTCCCTCTTGCCGGCCCAGCTCTCGACGATGCTCGACTCGCCCGACGCCTCTTGGCTCGCGCGATTCGACGCGGTGCTGGTCGGCGGTCAGGCCACCCCGCGATCGCTGCAGGAACGTGCACTCGCCGCCGGAGTCCGCGTCGTCCGCACCTACGGCTCGAGCGAGACGAGCGGAGGCTGCGTGTACGACGGCGTCCCCGTCGGCGCCACTCGAGCGGCCGTGGTCGACGGTCAGCTGGAGCTCAGCGGACCCACCCTCGCCGAGTACTACCTGGGCGATCCCGAGCGGACCGCGGCGGCGTTCGTCGAGCGTGACGGCGTGCGCTGGTACCGCACCGGCGATGCGGGCGTCGTCGACGACGAGGGCGTCGTCACCGTGACCGGCCGGCTCGACGACGTGATCGTCTCGGGCGGTGAGAAGGTCTCGCTCGGCGTCGTGGAGCGGATCGTGCGCGAGCTGCCGGGCCTGGCGGGCGCCGTCGTCGTGCGCGCCCCCCATGCCCGCTGGGGTGAGGTGCCGGTCGTCGTCGCTGTGCCGCCCGTCGTGCTGACCCTGGCCGACCTCCGGACCGCCGTCGCGGACTCCGCGGGTCGCGCCGCGGCCCCCGACCGCATCCTGGTCGTCGACGCTCTCCCGCTGCTGCCGAGCGGCAAGCCCGACCGCGTCGCCCTGGCGCGCCTCGCCGCCACGGCCTGAGCCCCGGGGGTTTCGTTCCCGAAGGCTTTCCCTGGGCGTGAATTCACGCGCAGGGAAAGCGTCTCCAGAGCGAACTCCTGCCCCTCGCAGGGCGTGGAGCGAAGTGGCCGACTTCGGAGAGACGCCCGGTAAACTCCCGAGGTGCCACAGACGCGATCGAACAGCAAGAAGAAGACCGGCCGACCGGGCGGACGCCCCGGGAAGGTCGTCGCGCGCAAGGCGACGGCCGGCGACTGGATCTCGGGGGCGCGGCCTCGCACGCTGACCCTGTCGATCGCGCCGGTCGCCCTCGGCAGTGCCGCCGCCGCGGCCGTCAACGACTTCGACTGGCCGCTCGCGCTCCTGTGCCTCATCGTGTCGCTGTTCCTGCAGGTCGGTGTGAACTACGCGAACGACTACTCCGACGGGATCAAGGGCACCGACAAGTTCCGCGTCGGCCCTCCGCGCCTGACCGGCGGCGGCGTCGCCAACGCGAAGAGGGTGCGCAACGTCGCCTTCGCCTCGTTCGCCGTCGCGGCCGGTGCGGGCATCGCCATCGTGATCATCACGCAGTTCTGGTGGCTCCTCGCCGTCGGCGCCGCGTGCGTGGTCGCGGCCTGGTTCTACACCGGGGGCCGCCGCCCGTACGGCTACAACGCCATGGGCGAGATCTTCGTCTTCGTGTTCTTCGGCCTCGTGGCGACGTGCGGCACCATGTTCGTCCAGGCGCACGACGTCTCGTACACGGCCGTCGGCTTCGCCGTCATGATCGGCCTGTTCTCGTGCGCGGTGCTGATGGTCAACAACATCCGCGACATCGAGCAGGACCGCCAGGCCGGCAAGCGCACGCTCGCCGTCGTCCTCGGCCAGCGCGGGTCGCGCATCGTCTACGCGCTCTTCCTTCTGGTGCCGTACGTGATCGTGTTCTTCTACACGTACCTCTTCTTCAACGTCGGCTACGTCTACTTCGCTCTGATCCTGACGCTGCCGGCCCTGCTCATCGGCGTCACGGCGAAGACGGCGAAAGAGCTCATCCTGGCGCTCCAGCTGTCGTCGTTCTCTGCGCTGCTGTTCTCACTGGGCCTGAGCGCCCTGTTCTTCTTCGCGCAGCCGTAGCGCGCACCGGCGCGGCGTCAGCGCGCACCGGCGCGGCGTCAGCGCGCGTCGGTCCGGGACGCCCTACGCGTCTTCGGACGGCGGACCCGACTTGCGCAGCACGGGGCGGCCGCCGAGCAGCTCGTCCTCCGCGTCGGCGTCGAGGTCGCGCTCCGGCACCATGCGCCGCTGCGCGATGCCCTCGGCGACACCGGCGCGAAGGCGGCCGAAGAAGATGTACGAGATGAGCAGTGCCAGCACCGCGGCGATTGCGGCGGCGATGTAGACGTTGATCGACGGGATGAACCTCAGCACCACGAAGATGACCGCGAACGTGCCGATGCGGGCGGAGGTGTAGAGGAGCGCTGCTTTCACGCTGGGCAGTCTAAACGAGCTACCTCGGCCAGGCGATCGCACAGTCGGGGCGCCTACCATCGCCCACATGGTCAAGGGTCTGATTGTTCTGATCGTGGCAGCCGCCGCGTTCGTCGTCTACGCCCTCGTCGACTGCCTCTTCACCGAGCATCAGCGGGTGCGCGCACTGCCGAAGCCGGTGTGGGCTCTGATCGTCATCGTGCTCCCCGTCGTCGGCGCCGTGCTGTGGCTGCTGCTCGGCAGAGCCCCGCGCACGCCGCGACGCACCGTCGCCCCCGACGACGATCCGGAGTTCCTGGGCCGCCCGTTCACGGCGGTGAGCGACGAAGACCGTCACGAGCTCGACGAGCGCATCCGCCGCCTCGAGCAGGAGCTCTCGGAGCCGCCCGCCCGCACGGATGACGACGGGCCGAGTGGCACACTGAGGTAGTGCCGACCCTTCCCGCCCCCTCGGGCAGTCCCGCTACCGATTTCGCCGTCATGCTCCTCGCCGAGCTGCAGGCCTCGGGCGTCCGAGACGTCGTGCTCAGCCCGGGGTCGCGGTCGCAGGCGCTGGCCCTCGCGGCGGCGGAGTTCGAGCGCGCCGGGCGCCTGCGGCTGCACGTCCGGCTCGACGAGCGCTCAGCGGGGTTCCTGGCCCTGGGGCTGGCGATCGAGTCGGGGCAGCCCACCGCCGTCGTCACCACGTCGGGAACCGCCGTCGCGAATCTGCATCCGGCCGTGCTCGAGGCGCATCACTCGGGCGTCCCGCTGATCCTGCTGACGGCCGACCGGCCCGACGAGATGCGCGGGATCGGCTCCAACCAGACCACTCACCAGCCGCGCCTCTTCGGCGAGGCACTCCGCCTGCTGCGCGACGTGCAGGCGCCGTCCGACAGCGGAGTCGACGCGCAGTACGTCCACGAGCTGGCGCGCGAAGCCGTCTCGGCCGCCCTCGGCCGCTCCGGCTCGCCCGACCGTCCCGCTGCACCGGGCCCCGTCCAGCTCAACGTGGCCTTCCGGGAGCCGCTCTCCGCCCCGGCGACCACGCTTCCGACCGAGGCTGCGCCTGCTCCGGGCGCAGGAACTCCGACGACCGCCGCCCTCCCCGGCCGCACCGCCGACCTCCGCGTCGACGAGGTACCCGGCACCGTCGTCGTCGCCGGCCACGCGGCCGGCCCCCGGGCCGAGGAGGCCGCCCGCCTGCTCGGCGCGCCTCTCGTCGCCGAGGTGTCGAGCGGCGCCCGCTTCGGCCCGCACCTCGTGCCGTCGTATCGGCAGCTGCTCGACGATCCCGCGTTCGGCGGCGCCGTGCGCCGCGTCGTCGTGTTCGGGCACCCCACGCTCACCCGCGAGATCCCCGCACTGCTGAAGCGGGCCGACGTGGAGGTCGTCGTGGTGCGCGGCGCAGTCCCGGAGGCGTACGACCCGAGCCGGTCGGCGACCGTGGTCGACGACGTGCGGATCGAGGGCGACCCCGACGGTCGGCAGCATCGCGGCTGGGTCGGAAGCTGGGTGCACACCGGTCGGGCGCTGCTGAGCGACGACGACGCGGCGCCCGACCTGGAGGCCGAGCAGTCCGAGTTCCTGCGCTCCGAGGTCGACGTGATTCGGCAGCCGGTGACACGTCGCCACCTGGTCGAAGCGCTCTGGCGCCTGACCTGGCCGCACGACCGGCTGATCCTCGGGGCGTCTCGGCTGATCCGCGAGGCCGACGTCGCCGTGACCGGCAAGAAGATCGCCGTGCACGCGAACCGCGGCCTCGCCGGCATCGACGGCACGATCGCGACGGCCACCGGAATCGCGCTCGCGTCGCAGGCCGGCGGCACCTCGGGAGGCCCTGCGCTCGACTGGGCCGACGGCGCCCGGGGCATCTCGCGCGTGCTCGTCGGCGACCTCACACTGCTGCACGACGCCGGCTCCCTGCTGTTCGGCGAGGGCGAGGCCCGCCCGCGGCTGCAGATCGTCGTGGGCAACGACGGCGGCGGCACGATCTTCGACGGGCTGGAGGTCGCGCAGACCGCGCCCGTCGACGCCATGACGCGCGTGCAGCTCACGCCGCAGCCGGTGTCGTTCGAGCACCTGGCCCGTGCCTACGGCTGGGACTACGTGCGGGCGTCGACCCGCGGCGAGCTCGAGCAGGCGCTCGCCGGGCCGACGGGCACTGTCATCGAGGTGCCGCTGGCGCGGTGAGAACGGCAGAGGCTCCGGGTCTGCAGGCGCTCCGGGTCTGCAGGCGCTTCGGGTCTAAGGTCGAGAAATGGCCAAGACGTGGAGCACCGAACCGTCCGACGCGCTGAAGTTCGCGCCCGGCACCGCCCTCGACAGCATCGACACCGACGCCTCGCCCGGCTTCGGCGGCGACAAGAAGTACGGTCAGCAGACGCTCGAGTCGGGCCGCGAGCAGCTGTCCGAGCTGCAGGAAAAGCTCTTCGCCGACTCGCGCGCGGCAGGTGGCACGAAGAGCGTGCTGCTCGTGCTCCAGGCGATGGACACCGCCGGCAAGGGCGGCATCGTCCGCCACGTGGTCGGCGCGGTCGACCCGCAGGGCATCAAGCACCACGCCTTCAAGAAGCCCACCGAAGAGGAGCTGGCCCACGACTTCCTCTGGCGGGTGCGCAACGAGCTGCCCGGCGTGGGCATGATCGGCGTCTTCGACCGGTCGCACTACGAAGACGTCCTCGTCGCGCGGGTCCGCTCGCTGGTCTCGACCGACGTGCTCGAGCAACGCTACGACGAGATCAACGCCTTCGAGAGCGAGCTCGTCGCGAGCGGCACGACCCTGATCAAGGTGATGCTGCACATCTCGTTCGACGAGCAGAAGGCGCGTCTGGCAGAACGGCTCGACCGCCCCGACAAGCACTGGAAGTACAACCCCGGCGACATCGACGAGCGCAACCTCTGGGCCGACTACCAGAGCGCCTACCAGGTGGCCCTCGATCGCACGTCGACCGATCAGGCGCCGTGGTTCGTGGTGCCAGCCGACAAGAAGTGGTACGCGAGGGTCGCCGTCCAGCGGCTCCTCATCACCGCGCTCCGGGCGCAGGAACTCGACTGGCCGCCGGCCGACTTCGACGTCGCCGTCGAGAAGACGCGTCTCGCAGCCTCCTAGCGGGGCCACGGCTCGGCCCACCCGGTCAGCGTCGTCGACGGTCAGCCCAGCGCGTCGGCCATCGGCATGAACTTCATCGTGGTCTCCGCGACCTCGCGACTGGCGACGGACTCGGCGACGATGCCCGCCCCGGCGTAGGCCCGCACGCGGCCGTCGGCGCCGTCGGCCGCTCGCGTCACCTGAGCGCACCGGAGAGCGATCGCCCACTCGCCGTCGCCGTCGGCCCCCACCCAGCCCACGGGGCCGGCGTAGCGGCCGCGGTCGAACGGCTCGAGCCGCGCGATGACGGCCAGGGCGGCGGGGGTGGGAGTTCCTGCGACCGCTGCCGTGGGGTGCAGGGAGTCGATGAGGTCGAGCGCGGACGCGCCGTCGGCCAGGCGCCCCCGGACGTCGGTGGCGAGGTGCCACACGTTCGGCAGCCGGAGCGTGAACGGCCTCTCGGCCGTGGTGACCTCGATCGCGTGGCGCTCGAGCGAGAGCAGGATGCTGCTCAGGGCGAAGGCGTGCTCGTCGAGGTCTTTCTGCGACGTAGCGAGCTCGAGCGCGTTCGCGGCGTCGGAGGCCGCGTCGATGCCGCGGCCCATGCTGCCGGCAAGGACCCGGGCGCTCAGCTCGCCGGACTCGCTGCGGATCAGAGTCTCGGGGCTCGACCCGATGAGCCCGTCGACCGCGAACGTGTAGGTGTCGGGGTAGGCGAACGCGAGGTCGCGCGCCACGCGACGCAGGTCGGCGTCGTCGGGGAGGGCGGCGTCGAGGGGCCTCGCCAGCACGACCTTGCTCAGCTCGCCCGACTCGATCGCGGCGACAGCGTCGTGCACGGCACCGGCGTACGCGGCCGCCGTGAACGCCGGCTCGGCGAACTCGACGTGCACCTCGGCGCCCAGCGACGTGCGCTCGCCGACGTCGGCGCCGTCGACCCGCGTGATCCAGTCGATGCCCGCGCGACGGCCGACGACGACCCGCGGCACGATGAGCACGCTCACGTCGTCGGACTCGTCCGCGAACGCGAAGGACCCGAACGCGACGAGCCCCGTTCCCGCGAGCCGCACCTCGTCGACGACGGTCGCAGCCGCGGCGATCCCTCGCCAGGCCTCGGCCGCCTCCCGCATCCGCGCCTCGCCCCGGAACTCGAGCCGCAGCGCCTCGCCGATGCCGGCGATGCCGTCGCCGCGCCGCACGAAGAGGAGCGGATCGCGAGGGTCGACGTGGGCGAGGAAGGGGGTGATGTCGTCGATCCGGGTGGTCTCGACGTGCAGGGGGTGGTTCACTTCTTCATCGTAACGACCGGGATCGCGGGGCCCTCGGGCAGTTGCGTCCCCTTCACCTGGGTGTTCGTCGTGCATCGCCTGCTCTCGGCCTGGGTGGAGATCGGGCCGGTAGGATTCCCTGCGTGACCAAGGCCGATATGAACAAGCAGCCCAGCGAGGTTGCCTCCATGTTCGATGGGGTGGCCGCGCACTACGACGTGACGAACGACATCCTGTCGGGCGGCAACGCGGTGCTGTGGCGCATCGCCACCGTGAAGGCGATCGGCGCCGAGCCCGGCGAGAAGGTGCTCGACATCGCCGCCGGCACCGGCACGTCGTCGGCCGCCATCGCCAAGGGCGGCGCCACCGTCACGGCTCTCGACTTCTCGGCCGGCATGGTCGCGGTCGGCCGCAAGCGCCAGCCGCACATCGAGTTCATCGAGGGCGATGCCGAGCGGCTGCCGTTCGACGACGGCACCTTCGACGCCGTCACGATCTCGTTCGGCCTGCGCAACGTGAACAAGCCGCGCCAGGCGCTCTCCGAGATGTACCGTGTGCTCAAGCCCGGCGGCCGTGTCGTGATCTGCGAGTTCTCGACCCCGCCCGTCGCCGCCCTGCGCTTCGGCTACCAGGCGTACCTGCGGCACGTGCTGCCCGGAATCGCCAAGGTCACCTCCAGCAACTCGCCCGCCTACACCTACCTTGCCGAGTCGATCGAGAAATGGCCCGAGCAGCAGGTGCTCAGCCAGTGGCTCCGCGGGGCCGGCTTCACCCGTGTCGCCTACCGCAACCTGACCGCAGGGATCGTGGCCCTCCACCGGGGCCACAAGCCCGCCGGCTCGACGAGGCGACCCGCCTCGGCCCCCGACGCCTGAACCACACGCAAAGGTGAACCCGTGAACCCCAGTGCACCTCCGGCTCGTCGGAGCTCGGGCTTGAGCTCGTCGCTCGGCCTCGCTGAGAAGCTCTTCTCGTCGGCCTCCGAGCGCCGCTTCGTCGCGGCCATCGACGCCGGCCTCGAGCGCGTCGAAGACGGCCTGCTCGTCGAGATGGCCTTCGGCGACGACCTCGCCGACGTCACGAGCCGCTACCTGCTCAGTGCCGGCGGCAAGCGCATCCGCCCGACGCTCGCACTGCTCATCTCGCAGCTGGGCGACGGGGCCACCGACGCCGTCGTGTCGGCCGCGCAGGCCGTCGAGATCACTCATCTCGCGTCGCTCTACCACGACGACGTCATGGACGAGGCGACCATGCGCCGAGGCGTACCGAGCGCCCAGTCGCGCTGGGGCAACAGCGTCGCCATCCTCACCGGCGACCTGCTCTTCGCCCGGGCCTCCACGATCGTCGCCGATCTCGGCGAGGAGGCGATACGGCTCCAGGCGCAGACATTCGAGCGCCTCTGCCTCGGCCAGCTGCATGAGACGATCGGCCCGCGCGAGGGCGACGACCCCATCGCGCATTACCTCGACGTGCTCAGCGACAAGACCGGCTCGCTCATCTCGATGGCGGCCAAGGTCGGCGTCATGTTCTCCGGCGCCCCGCGGGAGTACCTCGGGCCGGTCTCGGCCTTCGGCGAGAAGATCGGCGTCGCCTTCCAGCTCGTCGACGACGTCATCGACCTGTCTCCGCAGAGCGAGGAGACCGGCAAGCGCGCCGGCACCGACCTCCTGGCCGGCGTCGAGACCCTGCCGCTCATGTACCTGCGCGTCGAGGCCCAGACCGACATCGACTCGTCGGCCCTGCTCAGCGAGATCGAGGCCAACGTGCGCGCCGCGACCGCGGGCGGCGACGTCAGCGAGGCCGACCTCGCCGACACCGTCCGGCAGCTCCGCGAGCACGACGTGACGCGCCGCACCCACGACGAGGCCCGCCGCTGGGCCGACGACGCGGTCGCCGCACTCGCGCCGCTGCCGCAGGGCCCCGTGAAGAAGGCGCTGACCCGCTTCGCGGAGCGCGTCGTCGAGCGCCAGGCCTAGCTCTCCCGCCTCGGGCCCTGGTGCCCGGGCTTGTCCGAGCGATTCGCAGCGGCACGCCGAACACACCCTGACCACCTGTCCGAGAACACCCCGAACCGCCCGGAAAAGAACGCAGTACCTATGACGACCTTGCGCCTCGCCATCGTTGGAGCCGGCCCCGCCGGTATCTACGCCGCCGACATCATCCTGAAGGCCGAACGCCAGTTCGACGTCCAGATCGACCTGTTCGAGCAGCTCCCCGCCCCGTACGGCCTCGTCCGCTACGGCGTCGCCCCCGACCACCCGCGCATCAAGGGCATCATCAACGCCCTCCGCGACGTGCTCGACCGCGGCGACATCCGCATCTTCGGCAACGTCCGCTACGGCGTCGACATCTCGCTCGACGACCTGAAGAAGCACTACAACGCCGTGATCTTCTCGACCGGCGCCATCAAGGACGCCGACCTCGACATCCCCGGCATCGACCTCGAGGGCAGCTACGGCGCCGCCGACTTCGTCAGCTGGTTCGACGGCCACCCCGACGTGCCGCGCACCTGGCCGCTGGAGGCCTCCTCGATCGGCGTCGTCGGCGTCGGCAACGTCGCCCTGGACGTCTCGCGCATCCTCGCCAAGCACGCCGACGACCTCCTTCCCACCGAGATCCCCGACAACGTCTACGACGTGCTCAAGGCTTCGCCCGTCACCGATGTGCACATCTTCGGCCGCCGCGGTCCGGCCCAGGTGAAGTTCTCGCCGCTCGAGCTCCGCGAGCTGGGCGAGCTCCGCGACGTCGACATGATCGTCTACGACGAGGACTTCGACTACGACGAGGCCTCGAAGAACGCCATCGCCACCAACAAGCAGGTCTTCGTCATCGACAAGGTCCTGAACCAGTGGCGCCAGCGCGAGACCGGCAGCGCGTCGCGCCGTCTCCACCTGCACTTCTACGCCAAGCCCGTGCGAGTCGAAGAGGTCGACGGCCGGGTCTCCGGCCTCACCTACGAGCGCACCCGGCCCGACGGCGCCGGCAGCGTCGAGGGCACCGGCGAGTTCCGCACCGTCGAGATGCAGGCGATCTACCGCGCCGTCGGCTACTTCGGCTCGCCCCTCGACGGCATCCCGTTCGACGAGAAGCGCGGCGTCATCCCGAACCACGAGGGCCAGGTGCTCGACGACCACGATCAGATCGTGCCCGGCGTGTACGCCACCGGCTGGATCAAGCGCGGCCCCGTCGGCCTCATCGGCCACACCAAGAGCGACGCGATGGAGACCGTGCAGCACGTGCTGACCGACCAGGCGTCGTGGTGGGCCCCGGCCGACCCTTCGCTCGAGGCGATCCCCGCGTTGCTCGAATCCCGCGGCGTCGCGTTCACCGACCTCGAGGGCTGGCACCGCCTCGACGAGCACGAGATGGCGCTCGGCGCCGGCTTCGAGGGCGAGGTCGAGCGCGTCCGCGTGAAGGTCGTGCCGCGCGACGAGATGGTCACGGTGTCGCGGGCTCAGTAGTCTCGGCGCCCGGGCCTGTGGATGACTTCTGCAGACTCCCGGGCGCCGCCGCTACCGTGGTGGCATGACGCTCACCGCCTCGCGCCCTGCCGCTTCCGGCCCGGGAGCACGCCTCCGCGGCATCGACGCGGCGCGCGGCATCGCCCTGTTCGGCATGTTCGCGGCGCACCTCGTCGACGTCGAGAACCCCGTCGACTGGAGCGAGCCGTCGACCTGGTGGTCGATCGTGGCGGGTCGGTCGTCCGTGCTCTTCGCCGTGCTCGCAGGCGTCTCGCTGGCTCTGACGACGGGGCGCGACAAGCCGGTCCGCGGCGCGGCCCTGACAGTCGCCCGGCGCAGGATCGCCACCCGCGGCGTCCTCATCGCCGTGATCGGCATCCTCCTGATGCTGCTCGAGACTCCCGTGGCGGTCATCCTCGCCACCTACGGCATCCTCTTCGTCGTGCTCCTGCCCGCCCTGTCGTGGTCGCGCGTCGCGCTCCTGACAGTCGCCGGCGGGCTCGCCCTCGTCGCGTTCCCCATCTCGCTCGCTTCGGTGTTCCCGCTCGCCGAGACCGGCGTCATCCTCCAGCAGATCTTCCTGTACTACCCGCTCGCGACCTTCGCCGCCTACCTGTTGCTGGGCCTGGCCGTCGGCCGCTCCGACCTGCGGTCTCCGCGCGTGCTCGGTGCGCTCCTCGGCGGGGGCACGGCGCTGGCCGTGGTCGTCTACTCCGTCGGCGAGGCCGTCACGCCCGGCGGCCTCCTGTTCCACTCGTTCGGCGGTCTGCGGCTCCGCGACTACGTCTTCGCGTCCGAGCCGCACTCCTCGACTCTCGTCGACATGCTGGGCTCGGCCGGCGTGGCCCTCGCCGTCATCGGCGCCTGCGGGCTCCTCGCCCGGGTTCCGCGCAACGCGCCGCTGTTCGTGCTCGCCCGCGTGGGCGCCATGCCGCTCTCGATCTACTCGGCCCACCTCGTCGTCATCGCCTGGCTCTACCACTTCGGGTTCCTCGACGGGCTCACGCCCGCGGGCGAGGGGACCGTCTGGGCCCTCTTCGTGGTCGGAGCCTGCCTCGCAGCCCTCGCCTGGGGCGGGCGTCCGGGGCCGCTCGAGCGTGCGGTCGCCGCCGTCGCGCGTGCCGTCGGCGGGCGCGCGCCGGAGGCCGTGGCACCAGGTGTCCAGGGCGGCGCTCCCGTGCTCGGCGCGGTGTCCTCGTCCGTCAGCGGAGTCGCCGCCGGCGGATCCACGTCGACATCGCCCCGAGACGACTGGGCGCCGCCGAGCGGCCGCCCGCTGTAGGCCCGGCAGCTCTGGGGGATGGCGCCACGATCGGGTGGCGGAGGTCGGGTGCGACGGGGGGCCGGGTGACGAAGGGGTCAGGCGCGGCGGCGGGCGGCGAGTTCCTGCGCCCGGATCGTCGCGCGAAGCGCTGGTCGAGCCCGCCTAGCGGAAGTTGACGAACTGGAGCGAGACGTCGAGGTCGGCGCCCTTGAGGAGCGCCATCGTCGCCTGGAGGTCGTCGCGGCTCTTCGAGGTCACGCGCAGCTCGTCGCCCTGGATCTGGCTCTTGACGCCCTTGGGCCCCTCGTCGCGGATCAGCTTGTTGATCTTCTTCGCGGCCTCTTGGTCGATGCCGTCTTTCATGGAGATCTCGATGCGGTACTCCTTGCCGCTGGCGTACGGGTCGCCGGCGTCGATGCTCTTCAGCGAGATGCCCCGCTTGATGAGCTTCGACTCGTAGACGTCGAGGACGGCCTTGGCGCGCTCCTCGGTGTTCGCCTTGATGAGCACCTTCTCGCCGCTCATGTCGATGGCGGCGCCGACGTTCTTGAAGTCGTAGCGCTGCTCGACCTCCTTGCGCGCCTGGTTGAGCGCGTTGTCGGCCTCCATCTTGTCGACCTTGCTGACCACGTCGAAAGAGCTGTCTGCCATGTCATCCACCCTAGCGAATGGCGGCGGCGGCGGCCTCCGCACGCGCCGTGGTCGAGACCACGGCGCGGAGGCTGTATTGTTGACGGGCGCCTTCGGTTGGTGAATACACTGGTCGAGTGCGCACCTGGCAAGTTACCCAAGCGGCCAAAGGGATCTGACTGTAAATCAGCCGGCGTAGCCTCCGGGGGTTCGAATCCCTCACTTGCCACACGGTGTCCGATGACGACACGGAACAACACGCTGTGTCCCTTCGACACAGAAGAACGCAGAGACGCCCGGTGCTGAGCATCGGGCGTTTCGCATACCTGGGGGTCGCATGACCACGAACGCCGAGCTGCTCGAGATCGCCCGCTCCATCGCGCGGGAGGCGGGTGAGCTGGCTGCGCGGCGCCGGGCCCAGGGCGTCGAGGTCGCCGCGAGCAAGTCGAGCTCGGTCGACATCGTGACGCACGCCGATCGCGAGGTCGAGGCCCTGATCCGCGCACGGCTCGCAGCAGAGCGACCGGGCGACGGCTTCTACGGCGAGGAGTCCGGCGCGGAGCCGACGCAGACGGGTCTCACCTGGATCGTCGACCCGATCGACGGCACCGTGAACTTCCTCTACGGGATTCCGGCCTACGCCGTCAGCATCGCCGTCGTCGAGGGCGAGCCCGACCCGCTCACGTGGCGGGCTCTGGCCGCGTGCGTGTTCAACCCCGTCGCCGGGGAGGAGTACGTCGCGACCCGCGGCGGCGGCGCCTTCCTGAACGGCGAGCGTCTCGCCGTGTCGAGGCCCGCCGACCTGTCGCAGTCGCTGCTCGCCACCGGCTTCTCGTACGACCCTGTGCGCCGTATCGAGCAGGGCGCGGTCGTCGCCCCCCTCCTCGGCCGCGTCCGCGACATCCGCCGTATCGGGGCCGCCTCCCTCGACCTCTGCAGCGTCGCCGCGGGTCGGCTCGACGCCTACGTCGAGCGCGGCCTCCAGCCGTGGGATCACGCCGCCGGCGTCCTCGTCGCCGGTGAAGCAGGTGCGACGGTGCTCACCCCCGCCGGAGCCCAGGCCAGCCGCGACCTCACCTTCGTCTGCGCGCCCGCCGTCGCCGCTGGGCTCGCGGAGGCACTCGCCGACGTCGGGTTCTGAGTGCCGAACCAGAGAGGGCGCAGGAACTCCCCGACACCGCCCGACCCCCCACACTTCGGTATATATCAATATCGGGCCTAGCCATCCGGTTGCGAATTCGCTACCATTGGTCAGGCGTTGCTCGTCCGGGAGGCTTTCCGGGGGCGCACGCTAGGGTGATTCGATCACCGTCGTCCGCGGCCGTCTCTCCGCGGGCAGTTCCCGGCCACAGCCCTGTGCAGCACTTTCTGCGCGGCGCCGAAGCCCGCCCCCGAACCTGAGGACCTACTCGCAGTGACCCAGCCTGACGCCGCCCCCACCGCCCACCGCGGAACCGCAGGCGACGTCGACGGCCCCACCGTGGCCCCCCTCACGCGACGTGCCGCGCGCGCCCGCGAGCGTCAGCTCGAGACGGCGGCGACCCTGGTCGTCGACCCGTCATCGCTGGCTGGCTCGTCGTCGCTGGCTGGCTCGGCTGCGCTCGCCGGTCCGGCTTCGCTGGCTGGCGCGGCTGCGCTGGCCGATCCGACTGCTGTGGCCT
The DNA here is from genome assembly GCF_059420045.1 of Frondihabitans sp. GW821-FHT04F02. NCBI lineage: Bacteria > Bacillati > Actinomycetota > Actinomycetes > Micrococcales > Microbacteriaceae > Frondihabitans > Frondihabitans sp. GW821-FHT04F02. The sequence goes on from NZ_JBWKSZ010000002.1 coordinate 659,640, forward strand.
CGGCGGCGCTCGGTGCCAATCCGGCTCGGGTCTCGCCGGCCCGCCTGTCTCCCGACGCGATGTCGTCGTCTGCCGTGTCGCCCGCGTCGGCGTCCGTGTCGACTGCTTCGGCGTCGCCAGCTCCGGTGTCGACTGCTTCGGCGTCGCCCGTATCGACGCCGGCGAGTCCGGCGTCGGTCGCCTGGCCCGCCACACGCACGACGCCGGGCTCGATGGTCACGTCGCGCACGTCGACGGGGTCCGGCCCGACGGTCGCGACGCCTGCGGTCACGACGACCGGTGGCCCGACGGTCGCGACGCGCACCTCGGTGGCGGCCGACCCTGTGGCTCGTGAGGCGACCCGTGCTGCCAAAGCCCCCTCGGTCGCAGCACCCGCCGCGGCCTCCGCCCCGGCGGCGCGACGGTCGCTGCGTGCCCAGCCGATGCGTCGAGTTCCTGCGCCCGGTTCCCCTCGTCTCGCACCCGCCGCGCTCCGGCCCGTGATCTCGACCCGCGGCCGTCGCACCCGCCGTTTCGGGGTCCTCGGAGGCCTCCTGTTCGTCGGGGCCACCGTCGTCGCGACCTCCGTTCCCGCGAACGCCTACTTCGTCGACACCCCCGAGCACGTCGCCGTGAAGCTCGCCGCCGCCGTCGAGGCCGGCACCACCGTCGGCGGGGCCACCTCGTCGACCGCCGGGCAGGGCTACATCGCGTCGGGCACCGTCGTCGGCGCCAGCCTCGGCCGTGACGGCTACTCGGTCAGCGCCCCCAAGGTCACCTCGTCGAGCACCGGCACCGGAGCGTTCGCGAACGACTCGACCGCGCCGGTCCAGTGGCCGTTCGCCACGACCTCGCCGATCAGCAGCGGCTTCGGCTCGCGGCAGGTCGCCAACTGCAGCTTCTGCTCCACATTCCACGAGGGCCTCGACTTCACGCCCGGCGCCGGCACGCCGATCCAGATCATCGCCGACGGCACCGTCTCGAAGGTCGAGCAGGGCGGCGGTGCCCTGGGCTACAACGTGTGGATCGACCACACCATCAACGGCGTCCCGGTCACCAGCGTGTACGCGCACATGGTCGCCGGATCCATCAAGGTCACGCTCGGCGAGAAGGTGAAGGTCGGCCAGCAGGTCGGCAACGTCGGCTCGACCGGCAACAGCACGGGTGCGCACCTGCACTTCGAGATCCACCTCAACGGCGTCCCGGTCGACCCGTACCCCTGGCTCGTAGCCAACGCCGGCGCGTAGCGCCTCGCCTGCCGCGGCTGCGCGCGGCGCCGCCGAACGTCGGCCCCGCCCCGCCTCATACCCGCCAATCGAGCGGCTCGGCCCGCGGGTTCGGTTCGGCCCCGCCGGGTCGGCGAAGACACGCCGCCGCGGCTCACGCCTGCCGATCCGGCGCGCTCCCGCCGAGTCGGCGACCTGGTCCCGCCGAATCGGCTCGCGCCCGCTGAAGGTCCGGCGGCTTCGTGCCGATCCGGCGGGGGCGAGGCGGTGGCGGGCGGCTCGGCCCGCGCTTTCGGTTCGGCCCCGCCGGTTCGGCGAAGACGCGCCGATGCGGCTCACGCCTGCCGATCCGGCGCGCTCCCTCCGGGGCGGCGACGTGGTCCTGCCGAATCGGCGCGTTCCCGCCGAACAGCAGGCGGGTTCGTGCTGATTCGGCGGGGGCGAGGCGGTGGCGAGCGGCTCGGCCCGCGGGTTCGGTTCGGCCCCGCCGGGTCGGCGAAGACACGCCGCCGCGGCTCACGCCGGTCGATTCGGCACGTTCCCTCCGAGGCGGCGACGTAGCCCCGCCGATTCGGCTCGTTCCCGCCGAACGGCAGGCGGGTTCGTGCCGATCCGGCGGGGGTGACGCACGCGCAGCCACCCACACCATGCCGCACCGACAACGCCGCGGATCACCCCACCCAGCGCCGCGACCGCGATCAGGCCGAGCGGACCCAGACGGTCGCGTCGCCCGGCAGCGCCGGCCCGTCGAGCTCCACGGTCGCCAGCAGCTCGTCGCCGATCGGCAGCTCGACCGGCACCGTGCCGGTATTCGCGATGACGGTCACGACGCCGTTGCGGAACGCGACCACATCGGCTCCGTATCCGTCGAGCCACTCGACCGAACCGGAACCCAGGTCGAACTCGGCCCGGAGCGCGAGCGCCAGGCGGTAGAGCTCGAGCGTCGACGCCGGCTTGCCGGTCTGCGAGTCGCGGGCGTAGGGCGCCCAGTCGTCGGGCTGCGGCAGCCACGACTCGCCGCTCGTGTTGAAGCCGTAGGCGGGGGACGCGGCCTCCCACGGGATGGGCACGCGGCAGCCGTCGCGGCCGTACCTCTCGCCGTTCGTGCGGAACCAGGTGGGGTCCTGGCGGGCGTCGTCGGGCAGGTCGATGGCCTCGGGCAGGCCGAGCTCCTCGCCCTGGTAGAGGTAGGCCGAGCCGGGAAGGGCGAGCATGACGGCGGTGGCGGCGCGGGCTCGGGCCAGGCCGACCGCGCGGTCGGGGAGGCCCGGGCTCGTGGGGCCGATTCCTGCGCCCTGGGGGTTGTCGGCGGTCAGCCCGAGGCGGGAGGCGTGGCGGACGACGTCGTGGTTCGACAGCACCCACGTGCTCGGCGCGCCGACGCTGGAGAACACCTCGAGGGAGGCGTCGATGACGCGCTTGATCGACGGGGCCGACCAGCCGCTCTCGAGGTAGGTGAAGTTGAAGGCCTGGTGCATCTCGTCGGGGCGCACCCAGTTGGCGAGCTTCGAGAGCGGCTCGACCCACGCCTCGGCGACGAGGATCCGGTCGCCCGCATACGTGTCGAGCAGCGCGCGCCAGGAGCGGTAGATCTCGTGGACGCCATCCTGCGCCCAGTACGGCGGCGTCGCGCCCTCTTCGAGCCCGCCGCCCATGCTGCCGCTGTCGGCGGGCGGGGTGTAGTCGGGCAGACCGGGCTTCTTGATCATGCCGTGGGCGACGTCGACCCGGAATCCGTCGACTCCGCGGTCGAGCCAGAAGCGCAGGATGTCGAGGAACTGCTCGCGCACCCACGGGTTCTGCCAGTCGAAGTCGGGTTGCGACGAGTCGAAGAGGTGGAGGTACCACTGGCCGGGCGTGCCGTCGGCCTCGGTGATCCGGGTCCAGGCCTCGCCGCCGAAGACCGACTGCCAGTTGTTCGGCGGCAGCTCGCCGTCGGCTCCCGTGCCGTCGCGGAACAGGTAGCGAGCCCGCTCGGTCGAGCCGGGACCGGCGGCGAGGGCCTCCTGGAACCAGCGGTGATCGCTCGACGAGTGGTTGGGGACGAGGTCGACCACGAGGCGCAGTCCGAGCTCGGTGGCCTTTGCGCGGAGGGCGTCGAAGTCGGCGAGGGTGCCGAACCGCGGGTCGACGTCGCAGTAGTCGGCGACGTCGTAGCCGGCGTCGCGCTGCGGCGACGTGTAGAACGGCGACAGCCAGACGGCGTCGACGCCGAGATCGGCGAGGGCCGAGAGGCGTGAGGTGATGCCGGGGAGATCGCCCATGCCGTCGCCGTCGCTGTCGGCGAACGAGCGCGGGTACACCTGGTAGATGACGGCTGTGCGCCACCACTCCGATCCCGTGTCGGCGGCGATCAGCTCGGAGGGGTCGATGTCTGAGGCGGGCACGGTGGACTCGTCGAGAGGCATGGGTGCCACGATACGACAGGCGTGCTCTGCTTTCCGTCTCCCTTGCCAGGCGGCCGATCTGATCGGTTAAGGTGGAGTTTCCGACGTCGATTGGCCTTGACCTGAACATCTTCACCGACACTGAGACCGCCACCGGTTCCGCGTTCCCTCTCGCGCTCGGCACGAACGTCTTCGGATGGACCGTCGGGGCTCCGACGGCGCTCGAGATCCTCGACGTGTTCGCGGCCGACGGCGGCCGGGTCATCGACACCGCCGACGTCTACTCGGCCTGGCTCCCGGGCAATTCGGGCGGCGAGTCCGAGGCCATCATCGGCCGCTGGCTGGCACGCCCCGGCAACCGCGACCGCGTGCTCGTCAGCACCAAGGTGGGCCAGCACCCCGACGCGCCCGGCCTCACGCGCGACAGCATCCGCCGGGGTGTCGAGGCGTCGCTGACCCGCCTCCGCACCGATCGCATCGACCTCTACTTCGCGCACTACGACGACGACGAGACGCCGCTGGAGGAGACCGTCGGCGCGCTTAGCGAGCTGGTCGACGAGGGCAAGATCCGGTATCCGGCCGCCTCGAACTACACGGGCGCGCGGCTCCGGCAGGCACTCGCGATCGCCGACCGCGACGGGCTGCACCCCTTCAGGGCGATCCAGTCGGCGTACAACCTCGTGCGGCGCGACGACTACGAGCGCGACGTCGCCCCGATCGTCGACCACTTCGGCCTCGCAGTGCTTCCGCACTCGGCGCTGGCGAGCGGATTCCTCACGGGCAAGTACCGCAACGGCGTCGACGACGGCGAGTCGCCCCGCGGCGGTCGTGCGCTGAGCTACCTCACCCCCGAGAACGTCGCCACGGTCGACGTCGTCATGGAGATCGCCGAACGCCACGGCGTCGTGCCGGGCGCCGTCGCCATCAAGTGGCTGGCCTCTCGCGACGGCGTGATCGGCGCCCTCTCCAGCGCCCGCTCGACTCTCCAGCTCGAGGGTCTGCTCGCGGCCTCCAGCCTCGATCTCTCGGCGCAGGAACTCGGGGCCCTCACTGCGATCTCGGAGCCCCCGGCCGCGTAGGCGCCGTCCGGGCCCTCCCGGCTCCCGCCCCGTGCGGTGACCGTCGTCGCCGTCGAGCAGGAGCTCCAGGCTGTGCGTGACCCGATGATGCCCCTCGCCGAATGTGTCGCCGCTCGGAATGCCCGGCGTAGACCGGTGTTGTCTTCAGGAGACACCTCGACAGAAGGAGCTCACATGACGGACGCACCTCGTATCGCACTCGGCGAAAGCGACCTCCGGGTCTTCCCCCTCAATCTCGGCGGCAACGTCTTCGGCTGGACGGCCGACGAAGAGACGTCGTTCGGCGTCCTCGACGCGTACGTCGCGGCCGGCGGCAACTTCATCGACACGGCTGACGTCTACTCGGCGTGGGTCCCTGGCAACGCCGGTGGCGAGTCGGAGTCGATCATCGGCCGCTGGATGGCGTCGCGCGGCAACCGCGCCGACATCGTGATCGCCACCAAGGTCGGCATGCTCGAGGGCTTCCAGGGCACCTCGCGCGACATCGTGCGCAAGGCCGTCGATGCATCTCTGCAGCGCCTCGGCACCGACTACATCGACCTCTACTACGCGCACCAGGACTTCACCGACCGCCCGGTCGAGGAGGCCGTCGAGGCTCTCGACGAGCAGGTGCAACTCGGCAAGGTCCGCGCCATCGGCGCCTCCAACTTCACCGGCCAGCGCCTCGAGCAGGCCCTGCGCTTCAGCGAGTCCGAGAACATCTCGAAGTACGCCGCGATCCAGAACAAGTACAGCCTCGTCGAGCGCGACGACGTCGAGGGAAGCGAGGGCGGCCCGACGGTCGCCGACGTGGCGCTCGCCGAGACCGTGTCGGTCATGCCGTACTTCTCGCTGGCCAGCGGATTCCTCACGGGCAAGTACCGCGACGGCGTGACCGTCGACAGCCAGCGCGCCAGCGGCGCCGGCGCGTACCTCGACGACCGTGGCCGCCGCGTGCTCGAGGTCCTCGACGAGGTGGCCGGAGCCCACTCGACCTCGGTCGCCACCGTGGCGCTCGCGTGGCTGCTCGCCCAGCCGTCGGTCGGCACGCCGATCGCGTCGTCCCGGACCGTCGAGCAGCTGCCCGACCTCGTCGCGGCCGCGACGCTGACGCTCGCCGACGACGAGGTCGCCGCCCTGTCGGCGGCGTCGTCGACCGTCTCGGCGTAGCCCTCATCGCGAGGGTGTCGGGGCGACCCGGCACCCTCCGTGCTGTCGGCGTCGTCCCGTGTCACGAGGCGCCTCGAAGTCCTGCTATTCTCGTGTGGTGCCAATCGCGGCCTGAAACACTGACGGCGCGACGGCTACGCCCCCTTAGCTCATTGGTAGAGCACTTCCTTGGTAAGGAAGAGGTAGTGGGTCCGATTCCCACAGGGGGCTCGTCCCTCTGAACGACACTGAACCACCGCTCGCGCGGACTCAGTCGAGATGCGGAGGCACAGGCCGGCCTAGTCGGCTGGTGCGGCGGGGTAGCTCAGGTGGTTAGAGCACACGGCTCATAATCGTGGTGTCGCGGGTTCGAGTCCCGCTCCCGCTACAGCTAAGACCCTCTGACCTGGCTTTTATTCGGGCAGAGGGTCTTTTTTATTCCAACCCCATTGCCTATATCGCTCAGAACTACGCTCAAGCTGTCGCCCTCCATGTGTAGCTTCGATCGACGCTCGTTTCAGTCTGCCTTGCACAGTCTTTCAAACACTGCGGATGGTTGCCCTGCAAGAAGCCGGCGCTACATCGGCTCAGCAGGCACAGATCTTGGAACGGGCGGTCACCTCCCCCCTGCCAAGGAGGTGACCAACGCAGCTCATATTTCGGGCTGCCGTCTTGGACACCAGGGGAGGATGAGCAGAGGCACTTTGTCGACTCCGTCCGGCTAAAAGATCATGCCCAGGGGTCTAACGCCGACTGCCTTTCCACTCGACTGCCAAGTCGCGTCCGTGGGTTCGTCCTCAGGTACGCGGAACATAAAGCCATGGCTGCAGGGCGGATCCACCAAAAGACATTCTCAATGACGCATCGCTCGCCGACTGTCTCGTCACTCCGGCCGGTCATGTCCCTGACTCGGTAGCACCTGGTAAGCGCCATTACCCGTGTTGACCCCGGTACGCTCCATCTGAGGTCAAAACGGGCTCCAGCCGGCCCGAGGTGATGAGGGAGACGCGATGAGTAACGGATACGGGCCGGGTGCTAGCGCGTCGACCCCATCCGTCGTTGTGGTGCCCTCGGGCGCCGGCCCGCGGGCCCGAGCTGTTCCGGTCGGGGGAGAGGCGGCCGCCCGTGAGCTGACGACCGCGTCGGCGGTGTTTCAGCGGGCGGCGCTGTCGGTGGGGACGCGGCGGTCGTATGAGTCGGATGTCCGGATGTTCTGCCGCTGGCTGGCCGGGTACACCGAGAAGGATCCTATCCCCGACACTCTCGTGGAGGAGCAGCTTTCGTTTCCCCGGAAGGCTGCGGAGGTGGCGGAGTACCTGTCCGAGAAGGCACTCCAACGCACGTCAGAGGATTTGCCGCGGTATTCGACGGCGTCGATTGGTCGGTGGGTGGCGGCGATCGCGTGGGCCCACCACGAGCGGGGTTTTCTGAACCCGTGCACCAGCCGGCAGGTCACTGACACGTTGAACGGGATCCGCCGCAGCACCCACCGCCCCACGAAACGGGCTTCGCCGCTTCTGGTGGCGGATTTACGGAAGACGGTGTTGGCGGTGGATGTGACCTCGTTTCCGGCCGGGGTGAAAGGCACCCGCGACATTGCCTTGTTGGTGTTCGGGTTCGCGGGGGCGTTTCGCCGCACCGAATTGTCCGAGCTGCTTATCGGGGACGTGTTCCTGCACGCGGAGGACGGTTTGCATGTGCGGGTGCGGTCCTCGAAAACGGACCAGGAGGGTCGGGGTCAGGTGAAGGCGTTGCCGTATGGGGCGAACAGTGCCACGTGTCCGCCGTGTGCGTTCCGCCGCTGGTACCGGCTCCTGCAAGCACGAGAGCAGGGCCGGCCGGAGGTGATGCGTGTCCTCCGCGGCCAGGATCTAGCGATTCACGTCTGCCAGGACCCGTGGACGGGCGGTCTTGCGGGGCGGGCGTCGTTGTTTCGGGCGATGGCGAAAACCGGCACCATCCGGGCGACGGCGGTTCAGGGCAATGCGATCGGGCGGATGGTCACCGAGCGTGCCGCCGCCGCCGGGATCCCGGCCGGGAACATCACCGGGCACTCCCTGCGGGCGGGGTTCGTTACCCAGGCCATTAGGGCGGGAGCCACTGATCATCAGATCATGCGGCAGACCGGACACAAAAACCCCGCCACTGTGCACGTGTATGCGAGGGAGAACGCTCCGTTGGAGCAGAACGCCGTCACCACCCTCGGCCTCTAACCCCAGGACCCCCTGACATGGACACCACACACACCACCGCAACCCAGGATGGGCGAGCCCGCCGGCTGGACCCGAAACAGTCGTGGGCGTGGGGGTTGTTTGCGGACTGGTGCGAGTCGTGTGGTGTGGAGGCGTTGCCGGCGACCCGGGACTCCCTGACCGGGTTCCTGGACGCATTCCCGGCCGCCAGGACAACCAAGGTGGGCCGGCTCGCGGTGATCCTCAGAGTGCATGCCCAGGCAGGGGTGGAGATTGATGCGCCTCGACTGACCGGGTACCCCGACACGCTGTGGACGGTCCGGTCCGGCCTCCTGGACCCGCAGGGCGCGTTGGCCCAACTCCCCAGGTACCGGTTCCCGGTAGGGCTGGTCGGGCGGCGGGACGGGTTCCTCATCGTCCTCACCGGGACTCTCGGGTTCACCCGTAACCAGGCCCGCATTGTGACGCCGCACGACATCACCATTCGTCCCGGCCACGCCAGCATCCGTGGCCATGTCATTCCGGCTGCGGATCTTCCGGGGGAGTGCCCGCGATGCGCCGTCGCCGCGTGGTTGTTGGTGATTGCCCCGCATTATGAACGCCTCCGCGGCTCCTACCTGCCGCTGCTTGACCCCACCACCGCTGACCTGACCGTGCACGCCTGCCAGCAGGAGGTCGGGGTGTTGTGGCGGGACGGGGTCGCGTTGTTGCCCTCGATCGACCACACCGGCGCCGTCGGCACCGGTGGCCCGATCAGTGCCCGGACGATCACGACCATCATCCGGCACCGCCGCACCCCCACCGGGTTCAGAGAGAAGATCGGGCCAGCGACGTTCGCGGTGGGCCGATTCCGGAACGCCAACTCTCGCGAACTGGCCACGGCGCAAGACGAGGTCCTCGACCAGATCGACACCGCCAACGCATACCTCGAGGAGCTCCTGGCCGAAGCACACCTGCTGAAGGGGCGAACCGCTCGGCCCGAAGAATGACTTCGGTTCGCGGTTTGTCGGGGGTTAGGTGGTGAGGGTGGTGGGGTTGCGGGGTCGGACAGAGACGATCTTGTCGGCAATGGTGGTGGCCCAAGCCCGGTAGCCGTCAGAGACACGTTGCTCTTCCGGAATGGTGGTCGCTGCGGGGGCCGTGCGCGGGCCAACCGTGTCCAGCCGAGGAGGGTCAAGATAGTGCACCCGGCCGGTGCAGTAAGCCTTCGTTAGGGTGTTGAGGGTGTTGGCGTGCTGGTCGACGGCGCCGCCGGGGCTGAGGGAGAACACGGGAACGGTGCTGGGGGGTTGGATACCGACCAGGATGATCTCCGCCGCCGTCGCCTTCACCAGGGCGCGGCTCAGGTGTCGCACGGCAGTGTCCCATTTTCGTGGTGCGAGGAGTTGCACGGCGTCGCTGGCGCCGCAGATAACGACGATCACATCAAAGTCCGTCACGTCCGTCCCGCCCAGCAGTGTGCTGAGGGTGTTAATGGTGGCCCCGTGGTCCATGCGGAGGTGTACTTCGGCGGGGTGACGGGTGCGGGATGTCATGGCGCGGGCAAGATGCCCAGGAATGGCGTCGTCGTGATCGGTGACACCCCAGCCCGCGAGAGCACCGTTCCCGAGCAGCAGCACCTTGTCGGGGTAGGCACCCGGGGTGCAGGCGGGGCAAGCGTAGGTGGGGCGGGGAATGGCGGTATCGGAGTGGATGGAACGGGCTTTGACCTTCATCACCGGCCGGAAAAGGGCAGCGATTTTGCGAACCATGCTTCGATCCCTCTTCCAGCGTTACAGCCACGTGGCCGCGCGGTCGACCTTAGATAAGTCAAGTCACCTTTGCTGAATGCGCTCGAGCACGGGAAGCGATTTCTGCGCGTAGTGCTGGGACACCGTTCACAAACGCGGGCCGCAGAGAGCTACGCGTGTTGATCAGATCAGAGGGAAGGGCATTGCGGGATGGATTCTGAGGCGGTCATTACGGCGTTGGCGGAGTTTGGTCGGGCCAATCATCTTCCGCCGGTGTTGTGGTAGGAAGATACCGTCGGCGCGTTCGGGGGTGTGGACGGGTTCGGGAACCTGACCACCTGCACCCGCTGGGCCGGCCTATTACAGCTGGCTGAGGTCCCCGCGGCCGGGGAACCCATGTGGTCGGGCCAATTCGGTTCCTGGCAGGTCCGTATCCGCTGCGACGAGGCATGAATGGCAAGACCTCTGACCGGTCGTGACGTTGCCGGTGTCGTAGTCTTCGACAGGTGAGTGTCGCTGCCAATAGTTGGTTCCTTGACCGTGCCGAGTGGGGTCCGTCAGTGTCGGATGTTCATTCCGGTGGAGCGGGGCCGTGGTCGGAGGGCAACCTGGTACGCCCGCTTGTGCATGGGGCGACGTACTTCGCCCGGTTGCACGAGGAATTGACAGCGCTCGGCCCGGGGGACCGGGTGTGGTTTACCGATTGGCGTGGTGACGCCGACGAACGCCTCCTCCCCGACGGCCCCACTGTCGGCCAGGTCCTGACCGACCTGGCGAAGCGTGACGTGGAGGTGCGCGGGCTGGTGTGGCGATCGCACGGGGAGAAGATCTCGGGGCCGATCAGTGGCCGGTCGAATCAGCTGCTGGGCGCGGAGATCAACGAGGCCGGCGGGGAGGTGCTGCTGGATCAGCGGGTGCGGGTGTTCGGCTCGCACCATCAGAAATTATTCGTCATCCGGCGCCGAGACGACCCGTCCAAGGACGTCGCTTTCGTCGGCGGCATCGACTTGTGTCACAGCCGCCGAGACGACGCCGATCATCACGGCGACCCGCAGGCCCTGGACATGGATCCGCGTTACGGGAAGCAGCCCCCGTGGCACGACGCCGCATTGGAACTACGGGGCCCTGTCGTTGCCGACCTGCTGGACGTATTCGCAGAGCGGTGGGATGACCCGCACCCGTTGGATCGGCGGACCCCGTGGCGGATGCTGATGCAACGCCTAGCCCGAATGCCAAGGCATCCTGAGCCCCTCCCGGAGAGGACACCGCCGCCGCCCTTTGCCGGCCCACACTCGGTGCAACTGCTTCGCACGTACGGGCACAAGCGGCCCCCGTTCCCGTTCGCTCCGGGCGGGGAGCGCAGCGTTGCCCGAGGCTACGCGAAAGCGTTCGCACAAGCCGAAAAGCTGATTTACATCGAAGACCAGTACCTGTGGTCGACCGAGGTCGCCGCCGGCATCGCGGAGGCTCTTCGCAAAAGCCCCCGCCTTCAGGTCATCGTCGTCGTGCCCCGCTACCCGAACTCCGATACCGCTTTCTCCGGGCCGCCGTCGCGGATCGGGCAGATCGACGCCATCCGGCTTCTTAAGCGGGCGGCGCCCGGCCGGGTGGGTGTGTTCGACCTCGAGAACTCCGTGGGAACGCCGATCTATATTCACGCGAAGGTGTGCATCGTCGATGACGTGTGGATGACCTGCGGGTCGGACAACTTCAACCGCCGCTCCTGGACGACCGATAGCGAACTGACCTGCGCCGTCTTCGACACCACCCCCGCGCAAGCGGGCGCCAGCCCCGAGGGCGGGCAGGAAGACGGCGCCCGGATGTTGGGGCAGAGCCTTCGGGTGCAGCTCTGGGCAGAGCACCTGGGCCTTGATGAGGGTGACCCGCGTCTTCTCGACCTCGATTCCGGGCTCAGGCTCTGGCGGGAGACAGCGGACGTTCTCGATCACTGGCACGACTTCGGCCACGGCCGGCCGCGGCCGGTAGGGCAGATCCGCCACCATGTAACCGAGCCTGTCTCCCGCTGGCAGCGGCTGTGGGCAAGACCGGTGAACCGGCTCGCGGTCGACCCTGACGGTCGGCCTCGCAGCCAACGGAAAACCGCCGATTTTTAACAGCACAGTCAGCGACCGTCGACGTTAGAACATGAACCGTCGGTGGCCCGATGTTTATGTGGTCGTCCAGACGAAGTTAAAGCTGTTTCTGGATTTGGAGGGCGAGGTCGCGGAAGATGACCGGGTCGATGCCGTCTTCTGGGGGCGTGTCGGAGACGACGCAGAAGGTGCCGATGCGTGTGCCGTCGGGGGCTGTCAGGGGGTGCCCGGCGTAGAACATGCCGGGGTAGTTCCCGGTGAGGCGGTCATCGAGGGCGGTGTTTTCGATGATGACGGTTCCGCACTGGGCAAGAGTCACGGCGCAAAACGACCCCGCAACGGGGATCACACCTGTTTCTCGGGCTGTGGTTCGGACGATGAGGTCGTCGCCGCGCGCGATGGTGAACATCGCCGTGTCCACCCCCAGCACGGCCTTGGCGCGATCGAGCAGCGTGTCGATTCGTTTGTCAGTGTCGATCATGGGTTGCAGTTGCGCCCAGCTGCGCAACCGCTGCCGCGCCGTCTGGACGGGGAGCGCCGTAGCAGGTGTGCCGGTCGAGCTGCGTTCAGGGGTCGGAAGCAGGGGGGCGAGGTGGTCTGCTTGCTCACCGGCCCAATATTCGTAGTGACTGGGTCGCCCGAGCTGGTTCGCCGGATCGGGTTGAGGGACGAACATCGGGGCGGGCATAAAAAAGGTGTCTTTGCGGGCGGTGCAGAGGGCCTTGGTGGCGGCATTCAGATGCTCGGCTTGCACATCGAGCGCCCCGGCGGCGGGTGCTTTTAGGAAAGGGACGCGGCTTGGTGTGGGGACGCCCATGACTGTCGCGGTGATCCCGTCGCGGGTGCGGTCACGGATCTGATCGAGAAGGAGCGTCAGCTGAGCCGTCCACGAGGCGGCGGTGGTAAACGCGTTGAGGTCCCTGAGACCTGCGTGGATAGCAATGGCGTCGATGTCCCCCAGGTCTCGGTTGTCGAGAATTGCCCGAACGGAAGAAACGTCGTCTCTGTCGACCAGTTCTAGGGAGACATTTACTCCTCGCCCGGTGCGGGTGTGCAGGGCCCGTGCGAGGTGGCCGGGAAGGGCGAGGTCATGGGTGCTGACCCCCCACCCGCGAACGATGTCACCCCCGACTAGGAGCACCGTGACCGGGTCGGGGCCGGACGTGTGCGCTTCTGGGGCGTCACGCGGAAACACGCGGGTGGGCATGGGCCTCGGGTAAAGGTGTCGAAGCCGAGACGTTAGTGTCTTGATCACGGGCGGTCTTTCAGCGAGGGAAGGGAAAGCCCTGCGGCGCTGCGGGGCTTCCCTCGGATGGTTACCAACAGGTAAACAGACACGGCCGCCATTCGCACCACCCCCAACGGGGACTTCCCGCTTGCGTTCCGCCGGACAGAGAATGCGGGCACCGCTCAGTTGGAGTTTGTTGCTGCCCATCTCGCAGGAGGTTGTCGTGACGACTCGCCGGCGGCAGCTCTACCCACACCGCACGAAAACGCGGCGCTCCAGGCTTACCTGCTTGAAGAGCATTCATTAGCGCCCAACACGCCACCAAGCCGGGGTTCGTGACGCCACAGAAAGCTGCGTGCAGCGATACCCGGCCTGGGCAGGAGGGCAGTTAAGCATTCGCTCTACTCGCACGCATGATCGGGTTGCTTGTTGTGCGGAGGTGCCCAGTCCTTCCATCGAAGAAAGGATCAGAGCTAGATAAATTCGGGGGGTCGACCCGACGTATCGCTCACGCTGCCGCCAGGAGTTCGACTGGGGGCATTTCGTCTTGGTTGTGCACGGGTCGGGGGATGGTGACCCAGAGGTCCATGGTGTCGTCGGTGTCGAGCCCGAGGGCGACGGCGGTTTCGTCGGGGGTGGAGGCGACGATGGTGATGGCGGTATCGGAGTCGGGGTCGCCGGTGCGGATGATGATGCGGCTGGAGGTCAAGTGGCGAATGTGATCAGCGACTTGGTGCAGTAGTGGGTCGAGGTCGTGGTGGGGGATGTCGTCGAGGCCGCCGTCGTCGAGGATTTGCACGGTGGCGCCGCGGCGGCGGTGGTCGTGTGCGGCGGCACGGATGGCACCGTTGAGGAGTGTTCTGCCGCGGATCTCGTCGCGAAGGGCCTGCTCAAGGACCCGGCACTCGTCGCGGAGCTCGTCAGTCGGGACGCCATCTAGGGCAATCACTTTGCGCAGGGCGGGGGTTGCGTTGTGGCCGGCACGGAGAAGACGTCGCCGCCGTTCGGAGTTGTACGCGTTACTCTGAGCCTGCCAGATCACGAGTTGTCGTTCGCGCATCGTGGCCGCCTGGGTGAGGGAGTTGACCCGGCTGATCGCGTGGTTGAGGACTAGGCCCTCGGTTAGGAGGATCAACTCGCCGGCAAGGCCCAAATGGATGATGCCGAGGGGGCCGGCCCAAATGCTGATGTAGATGGCCAGTGCTGTGAGGGCGACGATGGGCGGGAGTCGATGTCCGCTCATGATGAGCATGGTAGCGCCGGCGATGATGCCGCAGGTATACCAGGAGATGGACACGGCGGTCTGTTGCTCAGGGTGCAAGCCGACGGGGCCGCAGATGATGATGACGAAGCCGACTCCGACGACCAGCCACGCGGTTCGGGCCCTCATGGTGCCGGTATGCGCGCCTTTGAGGAGGGTAGGGAGCAGTGCCACTCCGAGGATGATGGCGACCCCTGGGCCGTGTGCCCTGTACACCACGAGGTTTTCGATGGCGGCCATCGTGATCGCGCCACCGATCAGGATCGCAAGAACAACACGCAAAAGCCCGCGGGAGATGACCCGCACCCCGGTACCCGTGTCCCGGGTTGGGCAGGACGGTTGATCGTCGGGATGCCAATCCAGGGTGACGGTGGTGCCGCGACCGGGGGTGGATTCAATGGTGGCGGTACCGCCGACGTCCCGAACCCGTTCCAGGATCGACACCCGCACCCCGAGGCGCTCCGGAGGGAGAAGGGAGGTATCAAACCCGGACCCGTCGTCGGCGATGACGATTCGGACGCCGCGATCACCGAGAAGTTCCGCAGTCACGGTGCACGTCGCCCCAGGGCCGGCATGGTGTCGGCTGTTGGTGACGGCTTGTGTGGTGGCGCCGAGAAGAGCTGAGGCCGTGTTTTCCGGCATGCGGACGTGAGCAACGGGTCCAAAGTCGATTTCCGTGTTCCGATGGGGTGCGTCCAGGTGCGGGGCCTCGTCATGGAGGACGTCACCCAACATGACGTCGACCGCTGTTGGCAGCAGGCGAGGCGTGACGTTCGAGACAATGTCCAAAGCCGCCACCGCCATACCTTTGACCTGCTCGCGGGCGGGGGCCGAGGAAGCGGCCGCGAGAAGGGCAGCAAGGACGGTGTCATGGATAAGAGCATCTGTCCGCACCCGTTCGGCTTCGCGAGCGATCTCTCCCTGGCTGTGAGCGAACATCCGATCGGCAGAATGCCGGGCGGCGTCAGCCCAGTCCGCCCTGTTGCGCAGCGACGTCACCGCAAGGACCAGGAACACGGACAAGGCGATGAGGCCGGCGGCAGCGATCGCGACGAAACCCGGCGGCAGCGAAGGGGCGTACAGGGCCACGGGTCCGCAGATAACCAGCAGACAACCAGCAATCGCCCGGCGGGGTGTCATCGTCCCGATTGCCACGCAGGCAAAAGCGGAGCAACCGAACGTGAACGGCCACGGGTTCGTCACGCTCAGGGACGGGGCATCCGGTAGTAACGGGTGCGACACGACGAGCAGCACGTACGACGTTGCCGAGCACCACAACCAGGTCCGAGACGGTGAGCCCTTGCGGAGCAGAGCTGTCAGAATAGACAGCACCATCAGGATGGCCAGCGTCCACGACATGATCGTCCCGTGGCCACTCAACCCAGGACCGGAATCAGGGATGGCCGACAGCATCAGGAGAACAGTGACGACAGCCACAACGGTGACCATGACCCGCTCCACACCTACCCGCAATGACCCGAAACGGGCCGCGTCGAAGGCTGGCGCCGCAAAGAGCCTCATGGGTCGACGCAGGATGTTGTCTCCCGCTGCGGCCGGCGTTGAAGGCCCCACGACACCACCATCCTTATTCCTCGTCAGAACCGTAAGACGACCTGGACCCGTGCGTCGACGCCCAAAACGGGGTGCGGAGGGTAGAGCTTGCGGATTGTCCACCTATTAGGCGGATGAGAAGCTGGCGGGTTTGGAAAGGGTTCCAACCAGGTAGAGGCCGCCGAGAGCGGACGTGACGAGCCCGACCGGGATCTGGGTGGGGCTGAGGACGCGGGCGGCGAGAAGATCGGCGACGCTCAAGAGAAGGGCACCGACCAGAGTTGCCGGAAGAAGTCGGGCTTTGAGCTCGGGGATGACCAGGCCAGCGATGTGTGGCGCGGCTAGGGCGACGAAAGAGATGGGCCCGGCGGCCGCAACAGAGACGGCGGCCAGGGCGACGCCGGCGAGGAGGAGTGCCGGTCGCCAGAATTGGACCGCGAGCCCTACTGAGATCGCCGTGTCGTCGCCGAGGTCGAGGATCTGCAGTGGGGTCTGGCCGAGGAAGGTGATCGGGATGAGGACGGCGATCACGATGACGGCGGGGGTGACTTGGTGCCAGGTGATGGCGTTGAGGCTGCCGAATTTCCATGCTGCGGCGGCCTGGGCGCGGTCGATGTCGGCCCGGGTCAGCAGGTAGTCGTTGACCGAGGCGAGCATTGCCCCGACGCCGATGCCAACCAGGATCAGCCGTTCTCCGTGGCTTTTGCTGGCCGCGCCGAGAACGTAGACGACCACCGCGGTTGCGGTGGTCGCACCCAACCCTGCGCATTCGGTGATGAACGAGGTGGTGGGGGCCAACGCCCATGGCGTGCTCTTTCGAACAGACCCAGTAGACAGCCTGGCCCCGGCCCTGCACCATCTTCCGGGGCGGCCCCCGAAGGCTGTATTTGGGCCGGTGGGTGTTCGTACCCCGCGTCTGGCCCCGCACCAGCGCGACGTGGTCGCCCTGTATGGGGCGGGGCTCACTCTCCCAGAAGTCGCCGCCCACATGGGGTTGAGTCGCCACACAGTCGAGACGTATCTGAAAGAGGCCCGCACCACCTTCGAAAAGGCCGGCATCGATATCCGCACCAAGACCCGCCTGAGCATGCACACCGCCGGCTGACACCACGGCGGCGGTGCGGTGGTGGCGCTACCGGATCACGGGGTGCCGGAAACCGGGTGGGGATAGTTGACCGGGTGTCGGCAGGCGGTAGTGTTCTGCCAATCCACCGTGGGGTGGCCCGTAAGGGGGATCGGTATGTGGGAGCGTGTGCTGCGGCCGGTGATGCGGGGTTGGTACCGGAAGATCATGTTCACCGCTGGCAGTCTGCCCTCGCCCCAGGACGCCCCGACCGTGACCACGCCGGGTCCCGACCCGGACCGGATCCTGCTGATCGGGAACGGGCCGGCGTTCGGGTGGGGAGTGACCTCTCATGAGTTGTCTTTGACGGGGCATCTTGCTCGGGAGGCACACCGGGGAACCGGCCGCCCAGCCACGGTTCGTTTCATGGGTCACGAGATGATGAATGTCGCCTCCGCTACCCGCTGGCTTGGCGACCACGACCTGCACGCGTATGACGCGATCGTGGTCATGATCGGTCTCAATGACGCCGCTCGTTTGACCCCGGAGGCCGACTGGCGGCAGCACCTCACACGGCTTCTAGACGCTTTTTGCCAACGGTCAAAGTGGTCCGCGCAGATCATCGTCGCCGGCATCCAACCCGTCCGGTCCATCACCGCCTTCGATTCGGTCCTGGGCGGCATCGCTGCCAAGCATGCGGAACGTTTGAACCGCATCACAGAAGAAGTCGTTACCGGCCGCGACGATACGACCTTCTACCCGCTTGCACCCGTCGTGTTCGCAGCAGATCGCCCCTTCGGGTCGACCGACACGTATAAGCAACGCGCCATCACCCTCACCGACCAGCTCATCCCCAAGCTCGAGCAGGTCCGCCAGGACGAACAAGAAGCGCGCGCCCAACACCGTGAGACGAATACGACGTGGCACTGGTCAGGCGCGGAACAATTCGTCGCCAACGCCGCCGACGGCGGCTCGGACACCCTCAAGGCACTCACTACGGAGGCGCAGACGACGTTCGGTGTGGATCTCGCCGTGGTGACGCTGCTGGATGGGACGACCCTCTGGTACGGGGTGCACACGAACCTGCTTCCCCGGTCGGTGCCGAGGGACCTGACGTATTGCGATGTCGCCGCCGCCACCGACGCACCGCTGATCGTGCCGGATTCTCGGTCGGACCCCCGGTTCCAGGACAACCCGTTCATCGACATCAGCGGCAGCAGGTTCTACGCCGGTCACCCGCTGAAATCATCTACGGGCGTCACCATCGGCACCTTCTGCCTCCACAACCTCGCACCCCGCCCCGCCTCCAGCATCCCATTGGACACCTTGGCATCGTTCGCCAGACGCGCCGAACAGGAACTGCACCGGTACGAAAAGGGACAACCCTCGCCGCCGTCTGATCTCGACTGATCCGCACGCCCACGGAGGTCTTCTCGGAAAGTGCAGGGTTTCCCGCCCGGGCGGGAAACCCCGCGGCCGTTCCTCGACAGGAACCGGATCAGTGGATCCCCGGGGTCGGGCCTTTGCCTGGGGTACCATCCCCCGGCACCACTACCGTAACCGGTATCTGGCTGCCGGTAGAAGCCTTATTGACGTCTGCTCAGAGGGCTCGGGTGGGTGCGTTTGTGAAGCAGGCGGCCCTTACGCCGCGCTCGGCAGCGCGAGAGCTGACCGCAGATACGCTTTCAACAACTCTGGTCTCTTGTCCGCCTGGCTGTCGTCCAGGCACGCACAGATACTCAACCCGTCAATGAGCGCCACAAACCCTGCCGCCACAAAGTCGGCATCCACCAGCGGCAGCTCCTTCGAGGCGATCCCAGCAGTAATGATTCCCGTGATGACACCGGACCACATGCCCGTTACGTCCCGGGCAACTTCCGCGGTCGCCGCATTTTTTTCGACCCAAAGCCCAGGCGTCTGCCCATACCCAGTTATCGGCGCAGTGGGCTCCATCCCCGATCTCCTCGGCAACGAACCACAGCGCGTCGACCGCCGAACCGAATGCGGCAGCGTCGGTAGTGATTTTCTCGAGTTCCCGGATCGCGATCGTGCGGAACACCCGGGCAGCAAGAACTGGCATCGACGGCTCCACCCGGGCAACAGTCCTCGGGTCAAGCCCTGCCCGTTTCGCCACCCGGCCCAAGGTCACCGCCGGTAGCCCCGACTCGTATGCGACATCACACGCGATCCGGTCGATTCGTGCCCGCAGCTCCGCGTCGGCCCCCATCAATTCCATGACCTTAGAAAACCAGAGTCACGTCGGGACCGGTACCACCCAAGAGAGCGCCCCCAGCGGCATACCCCCCTCTGTCAGAGATCATCGCGCGCGTTAAGGGCGGACAGGCATGAGATCGCGGCGTCGATGCGGACGCAGGTTACGCTGCGGCGCCGACATGCTTGCGGAGAGTAATAAGGCTGTCTCGAAGCCTGGTCTTCATCGTGCCGACGGGAATGCCGGCACGAGCTGCGGCCTCGGTGTTGGTCAAACCTCGGTAGTAGGTCAGCTCCAGTGCTTCACGCTGGGTCGACGACAAACGCGACATCGCAGTCGACACCCGAGCGTGTTCCATCCGGATGGTGACGGAGTTTTCGACGTCGTCACAGGAGTTCTCGAAGTCTCGGATCCCGATTTTCATGTCTCTGTCTCGGCTGGACTGCGATGCTCGGACCCGGTCGATAGCTCGTCGGTGCGCGAGGGTGAGCATCCACGACGACGCGTTTCCCTTCGCAGGGTCGAAGCGGCAAGCGTGTTGCCACACCTCGAGGAAGACGTCTTGAGTAACTTCTTCCGATTGTGCGGGGTCGACGAGGATGCGTCGCACGAGCCCGAGAACGCGTGGTGCGATCCGGTCATAGAGCAGCCCAAATGCTTCGCGGTTGTCTTCCGCAATTAAGAGGAGAAGGTCGTTGTCAGAGCCAGCGTTATCGACTGGGGGTGCAGGGGCAAGAGTCATTGGGTGTCCTAGACCGGCCCGAAGATGAGGCCGCAACATCACGCACCGGAAGAGACCATCACGCACTCCTCACTGTATGCGACTGCATAAAACTGGTAACCCCCAAAAGAGGGGTAGAAGCAATGGCATGGTGCCGCGTCAGAGGGTTAGGAGTTTTCGGGATCGCACAGTGTTAGTCGTGCAACACCTATCCGTTAGCCGGACGGCCAGCGTCTTTCGGCCGGTTGGCGCTCGAGCGAGATCGCGGCGGGAATGGGGATGCACGTTTACCCCGTACGGTGATCGGGGGCCTACTGCAACCGGTAAATCAGTGCTGGAAGGCAACTGTTTCGGAACACATCGGTTATGTGAGTGTTCGAGCGGGGAGTTGATGTGTCACGGAGGGTCAGTTGGTGTGCTGGGTAAGACCGTGTTCGGTTTTTTCCCAGTAGTGCGGGCGGGTCAGCAGTTGCCAGAGCCCCTTGTACGCGGCGAGGGAGTGCAGGATCCAGTACACCGGGTTCAAGAGTGACCACAGGATGAGGTTGAATGTCCCGCGTTTGAAGGGCCCCATCATCGACAGGTACACCATGATGCCGTTGCCGATCAGGAAGTTGAACAGACAGATCCAGAGCACCCACGCCGGGAACACCGACGAGATGACCGTGCTCGGGATGACCAGCGACGCCGCCGTCAGCAGGTAGAACGGGATCACGCCGAGGAACGTCGCCGGTGTGCCGCCGATGAGGAGCGCGAACGCAAGGAACCGCACGATCCCGACCTCGCGGATCAGGGCGACGGGTCGCCTGGCATGGACGAGCGTCGTCTGCATGTAGCCCTTGATCCACCTCGATCTCTGGCGGATAAAGTTCGGGATGGAGGTGTTCGCTTCCTCCATCGTGGTGGAGTTGATGACGCCGACGCGGTAGCCGATGGCGGAGGCCCGGATGCCGAGGTCGGCGTCTTCAGTCACGTTGTACGGGTCCCAGCCGCCGAGCTCGATGAGCGCCTCGGTGCGGAAGTGGTTCGACGTGCCTCCGAGCGGGATTGGCAGGTTCGAGCGGTCAAGGCCCGCGAGCATGTAGTCGAACCAGTACGAGTACTCGAGCGTGAACATGCGGGTGAGCGCGTTCTCGGTGGCGTTGAAGTAGTTGAGGGCCGCCTGCACGCACACGGTCTCGTTGCCGCCGCGGTCGAAGGCGATGAGGGCCTTTTTGAGCTGGTCGGGGTCGGGGGTGTCTTCGGCGTCGTAGATCACGAGGTAGCTGCCGGAGGCGAGGTAGAGGCCGACGTTGCAGGCGCGTGGCTTCGTCTGCGGGTGCCCCTTCGGCACGGTCACGATGTGGAAGTGCGCGGGCGGTTCGGCGTTCTCGATGGCCTGGCGCGTCTCGAGATCCTCTTCCTCGATGAGGATCAGCACCTCCAGTTTGTGTACCGGGTAGTCGAGGCCGCCGAGGTTGTCGATGAGCTGCGCGACGATGTTCGCCTCGTGGAACACGGGCACGAGAACCGTGTAGACGGGCAGGTCGGCGTCGTCGAGGTCGGCTACCTCGGCGTCGGTTATGCGTTCCACGACGTCGAAACGGGCGCCCTGAAGGGACACGAGAAACTTGAACGCGGTGCCGGCCAGAAACACCAAGCTGACCGTCGCGAGCACGCCAATCGCGGTCTGTCGCGGCCAGATGATCGCGAGAGCAACCAAGACGATCGCCGAGACCACGGCGGCGATTTTTTGGCTTCGGGAGAAGACGATGCGGCCTGAAAGCTCGGGGTTTCTACGGAAGAGCCGGTTGGCGGCGTCGTCAGCGACCTTGTCTCCAAAGAGCCGCAGCACTGTGCTTTTCAATTCCCATGGGGCGACTCTTGTGAACTGTATTGCTGAGCCGTATTCGTCTGACAGAGCGTCGGCGAGGGCGGCGTCTTGGTGCCGGTCGGCCGTTGCGATGAGCAGGGTGTTGTTGGGCAGTCGACGGATCGGGAGCCAGTCTTCGGAGATGTAGCGCTGTCCGGATCCGCCCCGGACCAGGTCGACATCGATGGCGACAGTCCAGGCGGGCTGGGTAGTGATCGGCTGATCGGGGTGGTGCCGGCCCTGCCGAGGGCCCGTGTGGGTAGAGGTGTCGTTGGTGCTCACGTCAACTCCAGCCCAGGGCTTTGACGAGAGATCCCATCCAGTCCAAAACGACGGGCCGGTTATACGCGGCTGCCCACGCGATGACGATCTGCGCCGCGGCCACGAGAGTGATGAACACGCTAGATCGCATGGTGGTGGCGGCGGGAAGGATGGCGATTCCCATCATGGTCATGATAAGGAACGTGTTGCCGGCCGCGTTCAGCGGGATGAGGTCAAAGACGTAGCCGAAGAGCAGGCCCAGGAAGAGGAACGTGGCAATGAGGATCGCGCCCGGTCGACGGACCAGAAGGGCGAGGGCCCAACCGGAAATCATGGGGGCCAAAAGCAGAAACCCATCGAGAGTCGTGACGAACGCCGGCACGATTGCCCACCGGGCAGGGTCGTAGTGGAACTGGGCGGTGAGGACATCAAACGGCCGGTGCAGGAACACCAACTGCAAGAAGAACACCGTGAAAAACGTCGCCAGGGTCGGAAACAGGAGAACGAGAATGTTCGAGGCGCGAGCACCCCTCTGCCCGCGGCGGGCCAGGGTGATGAGTGGTGCGGTGATGCCGATGACGGTGATGTAGACGATGCCACTGGCACTGGAAAGGGCGGAGACCATGAACAAGAGCCCCGCGCGAAACCCGGCCTGAGTGTTGCGGTTTGCGACGAAACGAACCATGTTCGCTGCCCCGAGGCCGAAGAAAGCAATACCCAGGAACGCTTCGAAGTTGGTGGTGGCGGTGAAAGCAAACAGCGGGTTGGCCCCGAGGGCGACCAGGAAAGTCGTCGATTTCCAGGCGTGAAAACGTCTCTGATGCATGACCTCCAGCATCTGCTGAAGGAACGGCCCTGCCAGAACGGCTCCCGCCAGGCCCAACCCCAGGGTTGCGCCGGGAATGATCGCCGTGAGCACCGTTCCTATCGGCGGGTAGAGGCTCCCCACCCAGCTGACATCTGCGCGGGTCCAGTCGATGCGTCCCACGCGCTCGATGAGGTCCTGGTTCACAGTTGTCCCTGACGCCAAACCGGGTGACATGTTCTCGACGACCGCCAGCACGGCGAAGGGCAGAGCGAACAGCAACCTGAGCAGCCAACGGTTCGTTGCACGCCGAGGGAACGCATCCAAGCGAACCCGCGACACACCCGCACTCGGATCCGCTGTCATGCTTTCGCCTCGAAGGCGGATGATCATAGTCATCAGAACAAACTTTCCGACATCGCCGCGGACAGGTTCGTGAACGTTCGAATGAGAACGCTTCGATCGCCAGGGCGAACGGCGCTCTCGAACACAGCACGATACCGATCCCAAATGCTTCCAACAATGACCGTGCCTGCAGGGGTAAGAGATACCAGGATGCTCCGGCGATCCCCAGGATTTGGACGCCGCGAGAGAAAAAGACGCTTCTCCAACCGGTCCGCGATAAACGTAGTCGTGCTTGGCAATTGGCCAAGAAGCTGCCCGAACCGCTTCAACGAAAGGCTGCCATGCACGCTCAGCAAGAGAAGGGCTCGAAGTTCCGTCGCTCCGACCCCATGGCTGTTAATCAGTGCAGACGTTAGCCGTTCGTTCTGGTTCTGAAAGCCCTGAAAAGCCAGCAACAGGTGATGCACGGTGGTCTCACCGAGCTCCTGCTCCGTGTCGTCCATAAGTCTGTCCGCCCTTCATCCCATCGACTTCATTAGCAGCGACCGAATAGTCCAAGGGTAGAAATGCTTTTCCATTAATCGAAGACCCATTTCGAGGGTCATCGGGAGCCCAGCAGTGTCCCGTATCCCTACGGTTTTGAACCGTCTCGTGGGAAGCCTGCGGTGGTGCCAGATCGATGGGGCAGTTGGCGTCTCAGAACCATGTGCTGTATCCCGGGGCTCTGATTGTGTGTTGATTATGGGTTACGAGACGGTGTTCGGGAGCTCGGTCGTGTGGTCGAGGCGGGATGGCTGCCGGTGGAGGACGCGGCAGCGGGCCGGTGCAGGGTTTGTGACAGGGGTGCCACGTCGTCTTGCGTGTCGGCGGGGAGGTCCGTCGTGGTCGGGTCCTTCGGGTGCGGCGGCGGGTAGTGACAGTGTGACGCACCATTGGTGCGTCGGTGTGAAAGTGTCGCCGGGGAGTGCGGGGTCTCCCGCCCGGGCGGGAGACCCCGCGGCCATTCCTCGCAGGAACCGGATCAGTGGATCCCCGGGGTCGGGCCTTCGCCTGGGGTACCAACCCCCCGGCTACATCAACCGTAACGAACTGAGGTGGCCGGAAGTTGTGGCGGGGCGGCCGGTCAGGAGATCTCGGATTCGTGAGACATTACTAGAGTTCAACCGGGACCGGCACCGGAACCGGGTGGCTATGCAGACGCGGGTCAGAAAAGTGACGGTGCCGATCGTGGAGGCGACCATGACACTCACGAGCTGGGCAAGCATCAAGGATCCATTCAGGCGAGGTGATTAAGCGAAAACCTGTCTCACTTCTCTGCAACCGCAGGGATTTGGGCGGGTGGCCCTGACACAGGGCACTGAGGCGGGTCCGGTGAGGGGTGGTGGGGGAGGGGCGCCCGGATGGGGTTCTACCGCTGGAGGCTGATGACTGGTTTTCTGAGCGGATGCAGCAGCCAGCTACCTCAGACAGTGACATCCGTGCGGCCATTGATCGTGCCGCGCGGGAAGTGGCGTGGGAGTCGGGCCTGTCTGCGGTGACCCTGCGCCGGGTCGCCTCACGGGCGCGGTTGGATCCGGGGACGGTGGCGCGGGTTGAGCCGTCCATGACGGTGCTGGCGGCACGGATGTTTCGCCAGATCGTGGCCAAGGAGTTAGAGGCCGTGTCGGCGGGTGCGTCGTTATGTATGACGGCGGTGGACGCGTTGTGGTTCGTTGTGGACGCAGCTACCGCTAACAGTGAGGGTAACGATGACTGGATGTGGGCTGAAGCGTGGAGCGTCGGCGCCCGGAACCCTCGTGTTGCCGAGGCTGTGCGGGACATTAACCAGGTGTGGACCGAGTTTGTTGCTGCCCTGATCGATGGGGGCGTTCGGTCGGGAGAATTCGCGACTGTGGACAGTCTTTTCGTCGCGCGGACGTTCTTGGCGTTGGTCGACGGGTCCGGGGTTCGCTCCGTGTTTGGTGGTGACTTACCGGACATGCGGACCCGGTTGGTGCAAGCCTTCCTTGCCGACGCGCTCGGGCTTGAGGTCCCCGGGCCGTAGCGGCAGGGCTGGGGCGTTCAGATGTCGAGGTTCCACACGGGTGGAGTGTAGGTGCGGGCCCAGCCGTCGCGGAGTCTGGTGACGGCGCGGTCGTAGGCGTCGAGGAGGTCCATCCCGGGGCGGACCATGGATTGCAGTTGCAGGCCTTCGTAGAGGGCGATGAGTTGTTCGGCGCCGCGGACGGGTTGCATGGTGTCAGGTTCCCGGCCGGCGAGGATGTCTTTCTCAAGCTGGCGAAAAACGAGCATGTGGAAGCGGGCCCATTCTTGGTGCAGGAATGGGGCCATGGGGTGGTTCGGGGTCGCTGCGATGTTCGCGGTGGCCGATAGCAGCCGCATGAGGGAGGAGTCTTGGACGTTGGCTTGGACGATGCCGCGGAGAAACACGACGGCGCCGTGGTGTTCTGCCAGGGGGAGGATGGGCCGCATGCGTTGGGCGTTCCACCGGTCGATGGTGGCCACCAGCAGACTCTCCCACGTAGGAAACGCGTGCGCCACCTCGGCGACGGATAGTCCGGCGGTTGAGGCGACGATGGCGGTGGTGGCGGTATGGAAGGCGTACTGGCGGAAGACCGCGATCGCGGCTTCGACGATCCGGACCCGGGTTGCGGCGTCGCCGCTGGAGCGTGCTGGCCCGCCAGCAGACTCGGGGGTTGAAGCCGACTGTGGTGGTGCCGGGAAAGTGGGTGCCTGCTCGGACATGGCGCCAGGATAAAGCCGACCATGGTGGGGTTTGAAGACCCCATTCGGGGCGAGACCGCGAAGATCGCCTTCGGGTTGTCTTAGGGGTGCCGGTGCCCCCCTACCGGCGTGAGTGATACCGCGGGCGACCAGTCGGGTTGGTCGTCACGATGGTTCCTCTTCGTGGACGTTCTCATTGGGTGTGGGAATGTCCCTGCGTCACCGTGGCCCGCTCTGACCGGCGTGGCCACGGTGCCCACTCTTTTGCAAGCCCACCCGAAGTGGGCACAAACCACTTCTTGTATCCATCACGAACTTTGTTTGACGTGCCGGAACTGTCAAGTAGAGCGGCCGCACGGCAAAGCTAAGGGAGGGATGAGGGTGCTGGACACGCAGACGCCGTTGCTGCCTTCTCGCAGCGCTGAGCGACCTCTTGAATTTGCAGTTGGTCCGGTCCGGCTGGAACTGATGTGGAAAGCCGAAGGGCTTTGGCAGATCAGCGAAGCCATCGGAACCACCCGGGTCCAGCACGGACAGTTGCACCGCCGGAGCGCCCATTACGAGATAACGACCGCCAGCGGAGTGCAAGCGCGAGCAACCAGCTGGGAGCGAGCCATCCGCCTCCACTTCGGAGGCCGCTAGCTCAAACCGATCAGGTCCGCACTAAGCGAAGTGTTCGGTCTAGACCGAGCCTGCGCCACTGCCTTGGTAACCGGGGAGCCTACTCCGGTGACGAAATGGTCCCCATCAGGGACTCCGCCGGCCTCGTGGATTCGGGCGACGCGCTCCGAGCTCATAGAGAGAGTTGGGCAGGCAGCGACGACTAGGCGGTTTGCCTCAGCTGGGGCGGGCCACCACTTTCGATCGGGACCATGGGCCGCCTCAGTTGCCCTCGCCGTGCCGTTGCTGGTTGGTGATATGGCGGTACAGGGTCGGCCGGCTCCAACCCACCAACGCCGCGGCAGCTTCAGCCGATTTCCCTTCAACCCGAGCGGCCGCCACGATCGCGAGCTTTTCCGCGACCACGGCCGGGTCAATTCGGGGCCTGCCGAACTTCGTCCCGGCGTTTTGAGCGACGGTGACCCCGGCACGGACACGCTCGACGATCAGTTCCCGTTCGTACTCGGCGAGGGTGGCGAGCATGTTAAGCATGAGGCGGCCCGTCGCTGTCGCCGGGTCGATCCCGTCGGAGATTGAGCGGACCTGAATGCCCTGCTCCCGAAGACCCGCCACCGTGTTCAGCACATCGAGGAGGGAACGGCCGAGCCGGTCGATGCGCCACACCACGATCGTGTCGCCCTCGGTCGCATGCTCGATCAGCTTCTGCATCCCGGGTCGTTCCGCAGCTGTTTTTCGGCCCGACATCACGTCGGAGAAGATGTCCCGTTTTTGGACCCCTATAGAGAGGAGCGAGTCGATCTGGAGTTGGGGGTCCTGGTTTCCGGTACTGACCCGGGTGTAGCCAAGCAGTCTCATCTGACCAGAGTGTCTTGTAGATCCCAAGAATGCAGGTGAAACGCCGAAACAGGGCGAGACAACTTTGCAAGACATTCGTCAAACCCGAATTTGCTGGTCTAGTCAGCGACCTCATCAGACGGATCGAGACGTCTCATAAAACTCTTATTTTCCGAGACTCGCCTGGCTGCCCTGGTGTCCGAATGAGACACCGTCACCGGAATCGACGCCGGACCACACAACCGAGACAACTAGATCCGCGTAGCTCCGGGGGAATGGTCGAAGTTGGCGATCGTGCGTTGGACGATCGTCTTGGCGGCGATTCTGCTCGACGATCGGCGAAAGGCCCCTTCCCGACGGGAAGGGGCCTTCGGTGGTGCTGGTTCTTACTTACCGAACATGCCGCCGAGCTTGCCGATGAGGTCTTGCGGGTTGACGCCGAACTTCTGGAGGAGGTCGGAGTGCTGATCGGTGTCGACCTTGTCGGGTAGTTCCTGGTCGGCTTTCTTGGCGTCGGCATGCTGGCCGGCGCCCTTCAGCATGTCGAGGATCTGGTTCTTATCGAATTCCATCAGCTACTTCTTTCTTTCGTGGGTAATGCGGTTGGGGTTTAGCGGTGCTTCTTTGTGGACTTCAGGCGTCCGGCGACGGGCCGCTGCTGTTCGCCTTGCTGGGCCGCGAGAACGATCAAAGTTCCGGTGAGGACCGGGGTCGCCCACTGGAGGATCTTCAGCTGGTTCTGTGCGGAGGCGAGGGCCTTGGAGGCGAACTCGTCCGGTTCGGTGGTCCCGTCGGTGCCTTCGTCGGAATGATCTGCAAGCCGTTTCCCGGCGATCCCGGACCAGAGTGTGGTGCCGGCGGCGAGGAAGGTAAGGGCGAGTTTGATGCTGGTATTGGTACGGCCCTCTTCCTGCGTCGCTAGGCGGCCCTTGTTGGCGCCGATGAGCCCGATCCCGCCGATCGCATGGACAGCCAGGGCGCCGATTTGCAGGGGTGCCCATTTCTTCCAGCCGAGGGCTGCGAGGGTGAGGCGCTCGACTGGGTCTTTGGCGCCGCCGGCGGCGCCGTTGAGGCCGACCGCTCCCATGAGGTTGCCGCCGAACCAGGCGGCGAGCCCGAGGTCGTGCATGCTGCGGATGAGCGTGTTTCGTCCAGGCATGGTGATGCTCCTTATTTGAGGTGGTGCCGTTTCAGTGGTCGGGGGTGTGGGGCATGGTGCGGGTGAACAAGGTTCGGTGCGTGTAGCCGGCTAGGGCGGCATCGGCGAGTGGGGCGAGGATGAACACCCACAGCTGTTCCAGGGCTGCGGGGCCGCCGTAGAGGACAGTCGCAATGGAGCGGGCCGGGTTCACGGAGGTGTTGTCGCGAGCAGGGCAGCTCCGGCGCCGCCAAAGGCAAGAAGGAACGTTCCGAATGCTTCGGCAGTGATTCGGCTGATGCGGGCGGGGCTGCTGGACTGGTCGGGATCCATGGGAGCGGCGGCATCGTCGGACACGGTGAATCACTTTCGGAATCGCGGGGTAGTGGGATGGGTCAGGTGGCGGTGGTGGTGTGGATGTCGACTTGTTCTTTACGGACGGTGTCAGTGACGGGCAGTTGGTCGATGACCGGGGACACCGTGACGCGGACGCGTTCGGTCGGGATGACTTCGGTGCTGATCAGGATGCGTTCTTCGTGCAGCACGATTTCAAAATCGCCCGTGCTGCTGGTGTGCGGGGAGGTCGGGGACTCGTCCATGTCGGTGAGGGGTTCTCGGATCATGCGGATCTCTTCTCGACGGACCGTGACCGTGATGGTCTTTTCCTCGGTCACGATGACTTTCTGGAACCGGACGCGTTCCTTTGGCTGTGCGATGGTGCTGACTCGCAGTTGCTCTTCGAAGCGAACGACTTCGATGCCCGCCGAGCTCGCGGCATCGTCGGCGCCGGGTGTCGGAGCCAGGGTTGTCGGGTTGTAGTAGTTGCGGAGGGCGTTGACGTCGTCGCGGGCGAGAGTGTCGATGCATCCAATTGGGGGGGCGACATCCACGGTGGCGCGGGGAAGGGCGATGTGGAGGGCCGATCCGGGTTGGTCATCGAACCGGGCATCCTCCAGGGGCGCAAACACGTTCTCGGCGCCGTCAATGTGAGTGTGGATGGCCACCCAGAGGGGTGCGCCGGTGTCTTGATGGATGTAGATGCGTTCGACGGAGCCAATGATGTCTCCGTCGACGTCGAAGACGGGAACACCGGGCAGGTGCGGGACGGACTGCGGGTCGATCATGAAGTGCTCGTTTCCGGTCAAGACCGCACATACCCCGGTCTAGGAGATGAGGACGGGGCGGGCATCACCGTTGATGCC
Organism: Frondihabitans sp. GW821-FHT04F02; assembly: GCF_059420045.1. Classification (NCBI taxonomy): domain Bacteria; kingdom Bacillati; phylum Actinomycetota; class Actinomycetes; order Micrococcales; family Microbacteriaceae; genus Frondihabitans; species Frondihabitans sp. GW821-FHT04F02. The sequence goes on from NZ_JBWKSZ010000002.1 coordinate 689,272, forward strand.
CGCCCCGAGTCGTGGTGTCCCGGCCTTGAATCGGGCGCGGGGTCAAAAAGTAGGGTGGTGCGGGCAGCGGGTTAGGGGACCGCTGCCCGCACCGGTTCGTGTCCGGCCTGGGCTAAAGACCGAGGCCGACTTTGTCGACCTTGCGGTGGAACCGCATCCCGGTCAGCCCGCCGAGGATCGCGCCAATGAGGGCGAGGACCACGACGAGGACCAGGGTGATGATTCCGCCGGCGGTCGCATTTCCGTTGATGCTTCCGGTGGGGATGGTGCCGAGGCGGTTGAGGACGTCGAACTGGCTGCCGGCGATGACCCCGATGATCGCGAGGATCACGGTAACGATGACCGCCCACAGCCACACGGCGACGCCCTGACGGACGCCGTTGAAGCGGGCCATCCGCCCGGCGACGTAACCGCCGGCGAAGTACGCGATGAACACGACCAAGAGGAGCACGATCGCGCTCACGATGGTGGTCGTCGTCGCGTTGTCCCGCGCTGCGTTCTTCGCATCCCCGTTGGTCGCGGTGACTCCGACGCCGATGCCGGAGAGGATCCCGAGCAGCAGCACGGCAAGCCCTGTAGCCGTCAACCAGCCAAAGAACGCACTACCGAACTTCATCCCGCCGAATTCGGCCTTCTCCCGCGCCACGACCGATTGCCGGTCGGTGGCGAGGGCGTCACGGTTGGCACCATAGACGCCGTGTTCGGTCTTGTTTTGCCCGTCGTTGCCGCGGGTGCGGTTGTCTTCGGCCCCGGGGCCGCCAATGCTGCTACTCATGTGATCGTCTCTGTTGGGTGATCGCGGTTAGGCACGGTCGGTGTCGACGTCACCGGTTGTGCGACCGGTGGTGTTGGTGTCGTCCTCGAACTCGATCTGCTCTTTGCGGACGTCCTCCGTGACCGTCTGGTTCTCGGTGACGGTCTCGGTGCCGAGCTTGATGCGCTCGACCGGGACGGCCTCCTTGTCGACGACGACCTTGTCCTCGTGCAGGACGACCTCGTGCTCTTCTTCGGTGAGGTCGCCACCGGAGAGGGCGTCGCCACGGTTGGCGTCGGTGATCGGCTCGCGGGTGATGGTGACTTCGTCGTGGGAGACGGGGACGGTGCGGGTCTCCTGCTCGGTGACGATGTACTTCCGCAGCCGCGCCTTGCCGGCTTCGGTCTGACGGGTCCCGACGTGCAGCTGCTCCTCTGAGCGGGTCATGGCGTCGTCCGTGTTCGCACCCGACGTGTCGTGGCCTTCGGTGGGGCGGCCGGTTTCCGTCTCTGCGTACTCACCCGTGGTCGCGGTGCCGGTGGCGTCCTGGTCATAGACCGGGGGGTTGCCGTACAGGTCGGCCTGGTCGGTGGTGGTGTCCTCGAGGCCGTAGTGGGCGTAGAGGGCGGACTCCTGCTCGACAGTGAGGTACCCGTCTTTGTCGTCGGAGTGCGGGGCGTCCTTGACCTGGTCCTTCGTGTAGGGCACCTGCACGTCGTTGCCGGTCACAGTCGCCGAGGCGAGGGGGACGAAGGATTCGCCGCCGCCGAAGAGGCCGGTGTGGGCGGTGACCCACTCCGGTTCACCGGTGCGGTCGTCAGTGAAGATCTGGCCGATGGAGCCGATCTTCTTGCCCTGCTGGTCGACGACGTCGCCGCGGCCGGAGAGGAGGGTGTTGATTTCGTCGGTGCTGATCATGATGATCGTTCCTTTACCGATTGTGGACGGAGACTAGGTTTCCGCCCGGTGGGGTGTTACCGGGTTGTGGGGTGGGGTTGTGTGTTGCGGTTTCTTCCCGAGCAATCACGTCGGAGGAAGAAGATTCACACTCGAGCGCCCATTGCAACAGCGCATCGAGAAGACTCTGGGTCACGGGGTCGAAGCCGGGATGGGGTCAAGCCCAACTCCGAGGTATAGAGCGAGACCGCCAAGCACCGCAATGCCTGCGGTGAGGATGAGTGCGACGAGACCGCCCCGGATCACGCTTCGGGGGATCCGGCGCCGGAAGCGGCGTCCGGGGCGGGGTGTCGGGTGTGGTGCGGGCATGCGTAAGGGGCCTTTTCTAGCCGGGGGACCGTGCGGGCGGTAAGGGCGAGAAAAGACCCCTTTGGGTTGCTGATCGTGCAGGTACTGCTTGCTGCGAGTAATTCAGGTGGAGCTTGTTCTCGGTGGGTCTATTTGCGATAGGTGCTGCGCCGCTTCCGCGGTGCATTCCCGGCCGTCCCCGCCTGCTTAGCGGCGGCGTCTTTCCGGGATTTGCGGATGACGCCGATGATCGACATGATGACTGGGACGTATTTCAGGAGGCGGATCAATGGGTCTCCTTTCCTACGACAGTCGTGTCTTCTTGGCGGTCCGGGCGCGGAAGCCGCCGGAGATCTGGATCATCGCCGGCACTTCGAACCCGAGGAGCTGGTCCAGGGCCTTCAGGTGCCCTTGGATGTGGTCGGAGACATCCTTCGGGGACACCCCACGACGAGCGGTCGCACTGATCTTCAGCACGTTCGTGCCCTGGACGTCGTAGGTCGTGACCGATGACGACACCAGGTCGTCTCGATCTTTCAGCGCCTCCTGGAGGGCTTCCTTTGCGACGCCTGATTTGACGATGGTGGAGCCGTGTTCGGTGGTGTCGTCATGGAACAACTCCGAGGTGTGTCCGTTGCCTTGCTTGACGATGAACCGGACTAGCAGGATCACGATGATCACTAGGACGGCGATCAGGGCGATGTACAGCCAGCTGGACCCGGTCGCGAAGAACGGTGCCGCGGAGAAAGTCGAGGCGACGTTCTTGGATACCGTCGGTGCGGTCGACTTCCAGCCAGAGCTGAAGGCCGGGAGTACCCCGAGGAGGATGGACGCTGCACCAAGGATGAGGAGTGCGAGGCCGACAATGAAGATGAGGAGCCGGTTGGCGCCACGGTTGGTGGTGTTCATGCGCCGACCTTCCCGGTCTTTTTGACGTCGATCTTCGATCGCAGCTTTGGGGTGACGTCGTAGGCGGCGAGCTGCTCGTCGACGGCGGACTGCACCCGGCCCTTGTCCACGTCCCGCCCGGTCGCCGGCGTCATCTCGACCACGGCACGGTTATGCGTGACGGAGACCCGGGTGTTGTCCGGGTCGGTGTTCGCCGCGTAAGACGCGTGCCGGGCCAAGGCGGAGGCGATGACCTCGTTATCGATCACCGTGACAGCCCGATCTGTCTGGATCAGGTGCCGGGCGCGACGCCCGGAGGTGAACGATGCGATGATCAGCCACAGCCCAACCAGGGCAAGCATGATCCCCGCCACGATCAGGACCCAGATAGGCAGGGTGTTGGCCCCGACGAGACCCTTCGCCGCATTCCCCGGTGTCACGAGGAGCGGCTTCTGCCCGGCGATCGAGAGGATGATCTCGATGACCGCATAAGCGGCGGCGAGGATTAGGAGGACAGCCAGGACGATCGCGAGGACCGACCGGGGGGAATGAGTTTCCCGCCGAGCAATGCGCGCGTATGTGCTCGTCGTGCTCACTTGACGCGCCTTTCTTCCTGAATGTCGACCCCGGTGATTTTGACGATCACGCGGTCAACCTGGTTGCCGGTGAGCTGCTGCACGCGGGTGCGGATCTGCTCCTGCGCAGACTTAGCCCGCTCGAGAAGCGGACCGCCCTGCCGGTCGACGACCCCGGGTTCGTTCTCGATCCGAAGAAGCGACGGCACCCGAATGGGTGCGGACACTGTCAGCGACAGGCTGCCTGCGTCGTCGTTTAAGTCGACGGACACCTTCTTGCTAGAGACGCCGAGGGCGTCGGCGGTGACGGCCGAAACGACCCGGTCCAACGCCTTCGGGGCGACGGTCGTCCGTCCCGGCGCCTTCTCCCACTCGTTCTTCTGGGTCGTGGTGGGGGTCGTTTCGGTCATCGTCATGAGGAGGAGCGCTTTCCCTTGAAGATGTCCAGCAGCGCCGAGAACTCGATGTCCCCGGACACAATCCGGCCGACGATCGCGCCGGCCGCCATCGCGAGGGCTAAGAGGATAAACGCACCGAAGCCGAGCGTCATCCAGGTGAGGACGAGGGCTGCGGCGACGGCGATGCCGGTGATGGTGGGGGTCACTTGACGCGGCTGTCGGAGTCGTCGTCATCGTCATCGGTGGGGACGAAGACATCGGCAATGGTCACGTTGATCTCGGCGACCTCCATGCCGACGATGTTCTCGACCGCATCAGCAACGGCAGAGCGGACGTTGTCGGCGAGGTCCTGCAGGGATACCGGGTACTCGGCGGTGAGGGTGACATCGACGGCGACCTGCGTCTCGCCGACCTCGACCGAGATGCCCTGGGCGAGGTTGGTCTGGCCGACACGGTCACGGAGCGCACCGATGGCACGGCCCGCGCCGCCGCCGAGGGCGTGGACACCGCGGACCTCGCGGGCGGCAATGCCGGCAACCTTGGACACAACGGCGTCATTAATGTTCGTCTTGCCAGTCTCGGTGGAGTGCGCTGGGGCGACGGCCTTGGAGGAGGTCGTGGGGATCACGGCGTTGGGGGTGGGGGTGGTGTTCGACATAAACGTTCTCCTGAAGTTGATGAGGTCCAAGGGCACCGTGTTGGTGTCCTGGCGAATCGACTACCCCGCAAGCAAGTGGTGGACCCCCTTACGAGGGGCAGTCATTAAGGAAACGAGTCGAGCGGACCATTCGTCACACAATGGCCGAAAAGAATTCTTAGGACGCTGCGCTCAGGGAGCGAGAGATGCAGAGGATTAGTCGGTGACGTAGGCGATAGTGATCTTGACGTCCAGGTCTTGTCCCGCGTTCGACAGTTGTTCACGGATTCGGGTGCAGACGGCTTCACCGATTTCTGCCGCCGATGCGGACAGGTCGATGCCAATCGACGCGAACACTACTTTCCGGCGCTGATCGACGACGACGTGCGCTGCGGGAACGGCAATGAGGAGGTCGATGAGAAGTCGGTGGGCCGTGTTTGCGCCTGGTACGGCTCGGGTGGGGGGGTACAGCCGGGTCACACCCGGGGTCGCTTCCACGAGAGCAGTCAGCGTGTCAGCCAGAGCGATCTTGGTGATGGCCATCAGTTTTTCTCCTGCGGGGTGATGTGCACGTCGCTGATGGTGACGGTGATCCCCGTGACATTGAGGTCCGTGTTTCGGGCGAGGGTGTCTTGGAGGGCTGCGCGTAGCTGTTCGGCGGCGTCAGGGATGTTGTTGCGCCAGATGATGGTTGCGTCGACTTCTACCTTGATTGGTGCGTCCAGCGTGGTGACATCGCCGACGAGGGTGCTTCGGCCGACGAGGATTCCGTGCACCATGTCGCCGGCGGCGCGAATAAGACCACGCACGGCACCCTCGGTGATTACCAGTTCGGTGCGGAGCTGGGCTGTTCGGTAGGGGATTTGCCTGCCTGCGCGGGACTCCAAGGAGATGTTTTGCAGCAGCGAGGATATCCACGAGTCGTCTTGAGGGCCCTCGGCGGCAGCCTCCTCATCGAGGAACGTGGCAGTAAGGGTTTTCAGCCGGGCGAGGGCGGCAAGAGCGATTTGGCACGCCGGGGAGATGTCGATCACTGGATCCCGGGGAGTCATCCCGGCATCGAGGTAGTCGGACAGGTCATCGACCGTGTATCCGTCGAGGTCTTGGGGCTCAAGGGACAAAACGGCGGCGGGCGGGGTGTCGTGATCGAGAAGGTGTTTCACGACGGGGTCGGGGATGGGGTTAGGCGTGCTGCTCATCGCCAGGCCTCCATCTCTCGGATCATGTTTTTCCGTGCTCGGGACAGTAGACCCCGCACCGTACTCACCGGCTGATCGATTTCCGCGGCAATGTCGTCGTAACTGTAACCACCCAACTCTTTCAGCACCCAACACTGGCGCTGCTCCGCCGGAAGAGCCGACAAGGCGATACCGAGAGCTTGCTGCCGACTGGAAGCCTCTGCAGAGTGTTCAGGGCCGTCCTCGCTGCGGGCGGGCTGTTCATGGTCATCAATATCTGCGTGATCACGTCGCGCCCGGACCCGGTCGATCGCTTTCCGCGACGCGATCGTCAAAAGCCAACCGCGAACCCCGCTGGTGTCTGGCAACCCTGGCAGCTGCTGCCAGGCGGTGACGAAGGTGTCCTGCGCGACATCGTCCACGTCCGCTGCAGAACCGAGAATGCGACGGGCATACACCCGCACAACTGCTTCGTGTCGGCGCACCAGCGCTGCAAAGGCGCAGACGTCGCCGTCACCTGCCCGTCGAGCAAGGGCCGGGTCGCCGACGTCCTCCAGGGCTACACGCTCCTCAACGTCCGGCACGTCGCCCATCCCTGCGATTCGAAGAAATAACAGTCTCGGCGAGGGTTAGCTCAGAGCACTGCTCAAGACGCTGGGCCGTGAAGGATGAACCGACAGTGCTTTGACAAGCACCCCAGAACAGGCTTCTTCTCAACGGCCTGCCCTCCCTAGCTCGAATTGTGGGGCTTACGACGTAAGTCCCACGGCAACCTTACAACGTAAGTGTTGTTAGCGTTGAGGTTGTCGAATGCACCCGCGTCTCCAGCCCGGCTGTCAGCGAAAAACCGCATATCGGCAGGAGAGGGCCGACGTGGACGACCGCAAAAAGCCGAACCGGACGGGGCCAGCCCCCGCAAAACTCAATCGCGACCTCATTGTTGACACCGCGCTGGGCCAGATCGATCGGCTGGGCCCGCAAGGCCTGTCGATGCGATCCCTTGCCCAAGAACTAGGCGTGGAGGCGATGTCGCTCTACCGGTACGTCCACGGAAAAGAGGACCTCCTCGAAGGTGTCGTCGCATCGCTGATGAGCGATCTCACCTCGCACCTCGATGAGGCAGAAGGAGAACATTGGCAGGCCTTCCTGCAAATGGTGGCCCATGCGGTGCGTCGCATCGCAACGGAGCACCCCAACGCGTTCCCACTCGTGGCGACCCGACACCCGGCCGCGCCCTGGCTCCGTCCACCTCTTCGCAGCATTGAGGTAGTCAACACATTCCTCAGGGCCTTGAGGGAAAACGGGTTCACTGATCCGCAAGCTGTGAACGCGTACCGGGCATTTAGCAGCTTCCTCCTTGGCCAACTCCTTCTGCAATCCGTGGTCCGAGGTGCCGAAGCCGGACCGGCCGAAGAACCCCTGGACGAAGGCGGTGCGGACATTCCTGCGGGTGACGGCAGCATGTCACTCGAGGTCGCACCCGAAGTCCTGCGCCTCCGACCCCTCTTGAGCGAGGACCGAAGTGATGAGGAATTCGAGGTAGCCCTCGAAGCGCTTCTGGACCGTTTGGACCGGGAACTTTCCCAATAAGCAAGTCCTCCCGCTTCGCCCTCCCGCCATTCGGTAGGACATGTTTCGTCGTCCGGCGTGACGAAAAGGGCTTTTCACTCGTTGTCTTAGTGGAAGCATCCTCTTTCCGCCGCCGCTCACTGACGCAAGGACGCCATGGCTGACTCCGACACCACCCCCACGTACTCCCTCGACGAAACTTCTCCCACCACCTGGGATGTTCTCCTTGAGGGGTCTGCCCTGGTCGCTGGGACCATCACCCAAGACGGTGACGAATACCGTCTCGCCGATGCGCAAAACCTGTCTCGTGGCAACTACCCCACTGTGATGGAAGCGTGCGCTGCTCTTGCGGACGGCGACGCCTGATGGTCGAACCGACCGCAGTCTTGTTTGACATCGATGGCACCCTCGTCGACTCGAACTTTCTCCACGTCGAAGCGTGGGACTACGCGTTCACCTCAGCCGGGCTGAACGTTCCCTCGTGGCGGATTCAGCAGGCCATCGGTGCGGACTCGAACGAACTCCTCGACCAGCTAATCGGTGATGAGCCCCAGACCATGAGGGATGAGGCGAAGAGTCTGCATGACAAGCGCTATAAGCAGCTCGCCCCACGGCTGAAGATCTTTGACCAGGCGCAAGAGCTCGTGACCGAACTAGCGGGCCGCGGAACACGGGTGGTGTTGGCCACATCGGCCCCGCAACGGGAGCTCGACCGTCTCCTCGCCCTGCTCAACATCGACGACAACACTTACGCCATAACCTCTGCCGAGGACGTCAAGAAAGCCAAGCCCGCACCCGACATCATCACCGTTGCCCTGGCCAAGGGCGGGATCGACACCGCCCACGCGGTCCTTGTCGGTGATTCCGTCTGGGATATTAAGGCCGCCACCACCGCGGGAGTCACCTCGGTCGGGTTGCTCTCCGGCGGCACCGCCGAAGCGCTCCTTCGTGACGCCGGCGCCATTCAGGTGTACGACGACGTCGCCACCCTCCTCGACCATCTTGACAGCAGCGCCCTCGTTGCGCGTGTTACCGCCGCGGGGTGAGGCGGGTTTCTTCAAGGTCCAGCATTCGCTGCGCTTCGGCGAGGACGCGCGAGGAGTAGGCGCCGCGGCTCCTGGCGTCGAGGAGGCGTTCTCGTTCCGCTTTGACGATTGCGAGGCGCACCTGCCGGTAGACCCGGTGCGGGGTCTGATCCGAGGAGGACACGTTCCTCTCGGACCGTTCCCACGCCGACTCCGCACGGAGGAAGGAGGCTTGGCGGGCGCGTTCGAGGACGTCGGGGTCGACCCCGTCGACACTGTCGGTGGCATCGTCGGGGTTTCGAATGACTTCGAGGGCGCCGTAGCTGATCTCATCCAACAGGGTCGCGAGTTCCCGACGGTCCTCGTACCGGTCCACCCCCTGAATGCGGAGGGCGCGGATCAACAGGGGCAGGGTGGCGCCTTGCCCGATGAGGGTGGTGACGGCGACGGTAAACGCGATGAGCACGAGCTGGGGGCGGTAGGGGAAGTCGGGGAGGGATTGCGCTGCGGCGAGGGTAACGACGCCGCGCATCCCGGACCAGGACAACACAACGCTGCCCTTCCAATCGATCCGCTCCACCCGTAACTGATCCAAGTCTGCGCGCTGCCGTTCATACCGCAGCGTTGCCGTCTGTCGGCGCCTGTTCGCAAGCAGTCCACGCTTGGGGAGGGTGAGGTCATGTTCGAGAGCGAGCCAGCGCCGGAAGGTGTTCCGTTCGGCGTGCCGTTCCCGGAACTTTAACGCCAGAACAAGGGGGCTGAGCCACGCGAATCGGAGGGCGATGAGCCCGGCGGTGATGAGAAACCCGATCCCGATGGTCTCACCGACCCCGGTCTTTCCGGAGTCCTGGACTTGTTCGATGAGGGTGCGGATTTCGAGTCCGATGATGAGGAAGACGGCGTTTTCGAGGAGGAACTGGATGGTGCGCCAGTTGATTCGGTCACTTATCCTTGCCTGCGCGGTAAACCGGCTCGGGCTGGCGTGCCCCGAATAGAGCCCTGCGACCACGACAGCGAGGACCCCAGAGGCGTGGGTGGCCTCGGTAGGGATGAACGCAATAAAAGGGACGGCGATCGACAGGGCGGTGTCGAGGACGGGGTCGGTGAACTTCGACCGGACCAGGACCGTCCCGAACCCAGCCGCTAGTCCGACCGCAACTGCGACGATGACGGCGAAGAGGAAGTCCCGGCCAGCGGACCACGGGGTAAGAAAACCACCCGCGGCGGCGGCGGTTGCGGAGCGAAGAAGGACCAGGGCGGTGGCGTCATTCATCAACCCTTCACCCTCGAGGACAGTCAGCAGCCGTGGCGGTAGTCCTAGACGACGGCCGACGGACGTTGCGGCGACCGCATCCGGCGGGCTGATGACGGCGCCGAGCGCGAAGGCGAGGGCGAGGTTCAGCCCCGGGAGGAGCAGGTGCAGGAGGAGACCGGCGCCGGCGGTCGTGAAGAGGACAAGGAGGAAGGACAGACTGGCAATGGATTCGAAGTTCCGGCGGAAATCAACCACCGGCACCCTGATCGCTGCTGCGAACAGGATGGGTGGGAGGAGACCGTCGAGGATGACGTCGTGGGGGATCTCGACCGCGGGGACGCCGGGAATGTAGGAGAACCCGACACCGACGAGGACCAGGATGATTGGCGCGGCCAGGCCGAGGCGTTTTGAGAACGCGGCGACGGTGACGATGACCGCGATGCCGATGACGGCGAAGAGTTCCAGATGCACTGGCTCACCGTAGCCCGGCACACGAGGGCGATCCGACCACAGCCGGCACAACTCTTCAGAGCGCAGACCGGAGCGCGGGTGAAGCGAGTTGGGTAGGCGAGGCGCGCGACGACTTGAAACGTTCATGTAAGGACCGGCCGCTAGTCCGGAAGTCCTTTAGGTGTCTTCGGAATCCGCCGGGTTTGCAGGTGTGTTGGGTTGTTTCTGCCATGGCCAGCGCCCGGTGATCTCGAGTTCAAGGCTGAAGCTGAGGAAGGTGCGGATAAGGACGATGACGGCGAGGACAGCAACGGACTGAAGGGTCGGGGTGACCGCGACGGTGCGGATGATGTCAGCTGCGACCAGGAGTTCAAGCCCGAGGAGGATGGAGCGGCCAAGGAATTGGCGGTATGGCCGGTAGACCGGGTGCTGTCGTCGGATGAATCGGGCGACCGCGTAAACGGTCGCGGCGAAGGTGCCAATAACTACGGCGGCGACGCCGGCTGCGTCGATAAGGCGGCCGGCGAGTTCAACCCAGTTTTGGAAGCTCATTCAGGGAGGCTACCGACCCGAAGGGGGCGACTTGTGCCCCCGTGTATCTATCTGGCTGCTTGGTGCTAGCCAGTCCAGCAAATTACGGATCACCTATGAAACCTGCTAGACGGCCTGAGCTGGTCGACGCCGCAAGAGGTGGACTCTAGTGGACGGGACTTTACCGAACCATAGGTAGTTCTAGAGTCACCGTTGGCGGTCCGTTAAACGGTCGCTCCCCGGACGCATCTGCGACCTCGGGGGAGGGGATCAAGAACTCAGGAAACGTCTAGGTTCGAGATTCTCAACAGCCTGTCCCGTGAAACTGCCCGGGGAGGGTACGGCTGACAGTACAGTTGCCGTCATGCTCATCGGATACGCCCGCGTCTCGACCTCCGGACAAGACCTCGCGGCGCAACGCGACGGCCTACAGGCCCTCGGAGTCGCGGATCAAGACATCCACGTCGACCACGGCATGTCCGGCACGACTCGAGAACGACCCGGCCTCCGATCGGCCCTTGCCGCGGTCCGAGCCGGCGACACCCTCGTCGTCACGAAGCTTGATCGACTCGCCCGATCGCTCCGCGACGCGACCGACATCGCGGACGAGCTCACGAAGAAGGATGTTGCCCTCAACCTCGGTGGATCGGTGTACGACCCCACCGATCCCGTTGGGCGGCTCCTCTTCAACGTCCTCGGCATGGTCGCCGAGTTCGAGGCCGATCTCATCCGGGCCCGCACCCGCGAGGGTATGGCGATTGCGAAGGCAGCCGGCAAGCTCCGCGGAGGCAAGCCCAAGCTCAACAAGGCGCAGGAGAAGCACCTGGTCGAGCTGCACCGCGCCGGCACACACACCACCAGCGACCTCGCCGAGCTGTTCGGCGTCGCACGAGCCACCGTCTACCGAGCCGTTCACCGCGCCGATCCGAAGTGACAACCAGCCCGATTCTCGGGTAGCCATGGCCTACCGGACGGCGTTGCGCAGAGCGGGCGCACCTCCGAGAGTGCCGATGGGGCGCAAGCCTTGGGCGGTCATTGGCGGCGGGCTCGGTCGAGATCTGCGCGAACATTGGCCGGCTCCGCCGACAGCGGCAGGTTCACTGTGTCCCCGGCGCCATCGAAAGTGTCGTCGGGGTCTGCCGGGATGGCGTCGAACACCGGTGTGAGGTCGTCCTGCTCGAGTCCGTGGTCGGCGACGAGCTCGAATGTCTTCCGCAGGGCGGTGGGGGTGGTGAGGCTTTCGACGAGGACACGGGCGATCTCGTGTCGAGCGATGACGCCGTCAGCGGGGGTGCCGCTTTGATGGGTGTCGCCCTGCCGGGGCGCGATTCGGAGTTGGTCGTCGTCGTTGTAGTCGAACCAGCCGGGCCGGACGATCGCGTAGTCGTTACCGCTGGCACGGACGAGTCGCTCCCCTCGCCGCTTCCACTCGGAGCTATCGCGGAGAGCCGTGACTCCGATGGTGGTCATCAACGCGATGCGGACGGGCCGGCCGTCGAGGGCGTCGAGGACGTTCCGGACGGCGCCGTAGTTGACGGTTTCGGCGTTGCTGTTGTCGCCGTGCGTGAAGATCACCGCGTCGATACCGGCGACGGCGTCGCGAAGGGTGGATGCGTCGGTGAGGTCGCCGAGGACGATCTCAGCGCCTTGGGCCAGGCCCTGCGCACGGTGCTTCTTCCGTGCGAGGGCGCGGGTTCGGTGGCCGGCGTCGATGGCGGTCTGGACGACGTGGCGTCCGACGCTGCCGGTGGCGCCGACGACGAGGACAGTGAGCTGGTCGGTCATGGTGGTGCCTTTCAGGCCAAGCCGGCGGAGCGGAGCCACCGGTCGACGGCGGGGCCGGCGGAGGAGTCGCGGACTTCCTCGCCGCGGACGGCGAGGCCGTCGTGGAACGCGGCACCGGTGCTGAGCCCCCGGTAAAATGATGCAGTGTTACCGAGACCGCTGACGGCGTACGTGACAAACGGGTGAACGTCCTTGCCTGCTAGGTTCGCGTGTTCGGCGAAGGTCGCCATGATCATCGGCGGCTGCACGTTCCAGATAGGGCTACCCAGCAGCACGGTGTCGTACCCGGCAAGATCGGGTAGGTTCCCGGCAATCGTGGGGCGGGCGTCGCTGTTCTGTTCGTCGACGTTCCGGCTGACGGTGGGGTCGTAGCGGTCCGAGTACGGGTCGGCGGCTTCGATGCGGTACACGTCGCAGTCGATCCGGTCACGGATGAGGTTCGCAAGGACCTCGGTGTTGCCGACGTCGAGAGTGCGGCGGCCGCCGTTCCAGTAGTTCTCGCCGGCGCGGGAGAAGTACACGAGCAGCGTGGCTGCGGATCCGCTTCGTGCGGGGGTGGTGGGTGTGGTCACGGTGCGGCTTTCACGGTCGGGTGTGGTGCAGGCGGCCAGCAGCCCCGCCGCGGCGGCGCTGATCGCGCCGGCCGCGGCGGTCCGCAGGACCTGCCTGCGGGTGGGCTGCTGAACGGGCATGGCGGCTTATGCCTCGGCGCGGCCGGTGAGCCAGCGCACCATCTCGGGGTCGACGTGGGAGAAGAACTGCGACTCGCCGGCTTCGAGCTCGGTGATCTTCGTCATCTGCTCGTCGGTGAGCTCGAAGTCGACGACGTCGAGGTTCTGCTGCATGCGCTCGGGCTTGGTGGACTTGGAGACCACGACGACGTCGCGCTGGACCAGCCAACGGAGCACGACCTGCGCGACGGACTTACCGTGGGCGTCACCGATCTCGGACAGGATCGGGTTGGAGAAGAGGTCGTTCTTGCCTTCCGCGAACGGCGCCCATGCCTCGAGCTGCACGCCTTCTTTCTGCAGGAGCTCCTGGTAGTCGGCCTGCTGGTGGAAGGGGTTGGTCTCCATCTGGTTCACAGCGGGGACGACGTCGGCGAACGCGATGAGGTCCACGAGCCGGTCGGGGGCGAAGTTGGAGACGCCGATCGCACGAAGTCGACCATCCTTGTGCGCCTGCTCGAGGGCGCGCCACTCGCCGTAGTAGTCACCGAGCGGCTGGTGGATCAGGTACAGGTCGAGGTAGTCCAGACCGAGCTTCTGCAAGGAGGTGGTGATCGCCTCGGCGGCACCTTCTTCGCCACGGGTCTGGATCCACAGCTTCGAGGTGATGAACAGGTCCTCGCGGGGCACACCGCTCGCGGCGATGCCGCGGCCGACCTCTTCCTCGTTGCCGTAGGAGGCGGCGGTGTCGATGAGGCGGTAGCCGGCCTTGATCGCGTCGGTGACGGCCTGCTCGGTTTCTTCGGCGGGGATCTGGAAGACACCGAAGCCGAGCTGCGGCATCGTCGCGCCGGTGTTCAGGGTGACGGTGGGGATGGTGCTCATGAGAGGTTCCTTTCGGGGTGGGGTGTTACTGCCGCGCCGACGTTTGGTCGGTGTGGCGGAGGACGACAACGGCGGCGATCGCGGTGAGAACCACGAGGCCGGCGATGACGAGGTAGTCAGTGTGGACGCCGATGAGGAACGCGGCGCTGGCGTTGACGATGGAGCCGAAAACAGCCACCCCCAGTGAACCGCCGAGCTGGCGGAACATGTTCAGCACGCCGCTGGCGGTGCCGGCGAGGTGCGCGGGAGCGACGTCAAGGATCAGGGCGGCGATCGGGGGGACGGTGAACCCGCCGCCGACGCCGACGATCGCCATCAACGCTGCCACGAGCCATACTGGTGCGTTTCCGGGGAGGAGGACGATGCCGACCAATCCGACCGCCATTCCTACGAGGCCGAGAGCGACGGGGAGGACGTAGCCGAAGCGGGCGGTGATCTTTGACACCTGCGAGTTGGTGATGGCGGTGATTCCGGTCATCGGGAGGAAGAGCAGCCCAGCCATCAGGGCGGATGCGCCACGGTACTGCTGGAAGTACAGGCTTTGCAGGAACACGAGCCCGTAGAAGCCGGCCATTGAGATGAAGGCGACACCGAGCGCGACGCTGAGGCGACGGTCGCGGAACAGCGCTAGGGGCACCATCGGGTGCGAGCTGCGGGATTGCATCCACACGAACCCGAGCAGCGACACCGCAGCGAGAGCGAATCCGCCGATCACGGGCGGCTCGGCGAATCCGATACTGCCGCCTTCGATGCAGGCGAACGTCAACGCGGCGAGGCCGATGATTGCGGTGATCTGCCCGGGAATGTCAAACCGCGCCTGCCGGCGGGAAGACGCGGCGACCCGGCGGAGCGCGACGAGTGCGACGATGCCGACGGGGACGTTCAGGAAGAAGATGATGCGCCAGTCCACCGCGGCAAGGAGACCGCCGACGATGGGGCCGGCCGCGGCGGCGACGGACCCGCCGACCGCCCACATACCGATCGCGTGGGCACGCTCTTTGGAGCCCTGGAACGCTTCCCGGATCAGCGACAGCGACGTCGGGGTGACCATCGCCGCGCCGATCCCTTGGATGAGGCGGGCGATGATCAGCACCGGCAGTGAGGGGGCGAATCCGCACGCCACCGACGCGAGGACGAACAGCGCCATGCCTATCCGGTAGGCGGAGCGGCTTCCGATCCGGTCGGCGACGGTGCCGCCAAACAGCAGCAGTGCGGAGAACATCAGCGTGTAGCCGCTGACGATCCACTGCAGATCCGACAAGGAACCGCCAAGGCTTCCCCGGATCGCCGGGAGGGCCACGTTCGTCACCTGCGCGTCGAGGGTGACGACCGCGAACCCGAGCATCGCGACGATCAACGCTGTACGCTTCGCCGCGCATCCCGGGTTGGCCGGAGCTGCCGTGGCAGTGGTGACGGAACCGGTGTGCAGCGTGGTCATGGCTTCTCTCAGAGGACGTGAGCAACGGCAGCTGGTGCTGCCGGTGATTCCATGGAACTGCTTTCTTCGCCTGTGGAACAGGCAGTGTTGTGCGGTGTACTAGCAGTGTCTGTTTCACGAGAACCAGTCGTGCTTACCCTTCTGGCATGGATACCGAGACCGAAGCGAGCGATTTTCTCCGCACGAGGCGTGCTCGTCTCAGTCCGGAGGCTGTCGGATTGACGGCCTCCTCCACGGGTCGCCGTGTCAAGGGGCTCCGCCGCGAAGAAGTCGCAACGCTCGCCGGGGTCAGCGCGGAGTACTACAACCGGATGGAACGCGGCAAACTCGCCGGCGTCTCCGAAGCCGTCCTCTACGCCGTCGCTCGAGCGCTCCAGCTCGACGAGTCCGAAGAGCAGCACCTGTTCGACCTCGCCCGTGCCGCGAATGCCGAACATGCTGTGACTCGCCCTGCCCCAAAGCGGGCCCCAGCCCGATTCCGCGCCAGCGTCCGCGTGCAGCGGCTCCTCGACGGGATGAGCGACCTGCCCGCTTATGCACGGAACGGGCGCACCGATATCCTCGCGATGAACCAGCTCGGCGCCGCCCTCATGCCGGGGTTCCGACCGACGGGCAAGGAGCCGGCGAACATCGCCCGGTACATCTTCCTCGACCCCTCGTCGCAGGAGTTCTACGCCGACTGGGAACGCGTCGCCCGCGACATGGTCGCCGCGTTCCGCATCGAAGCCGGCCGCACCCCCTTCGACCGGTCCCTCACCGACCTGATCGGTGAGCTGACTACCCGCAGCGACGCGTTCCGCACCTGGTGGGCCTCCCACAACGTCCGCCTCCACAACAGCGCCACCAAGACCCTTCACAACCCCACCGTCGGGGAGGTCGAAGTCACCGGCGAAGCGCTCACGCTCGCCAGCGAGCCGGACGTCACGATCATCACCTATGTCACGGAACCCGCTTCCGTATCCGAGGAACGCCTCCGCGTTCTCGCGAGCTGGGCCGCCAGCAACGCCACGACCGCAGCGCCCAGCACCGCCCAGTGACAGCGGCCGCTGACACCCATTGCACTCGCTCGTCGACCCGGCAGCACCTGCCGTCCATCGTCGCGCCCATCGAAAGGACCCGCCCGTGAAGTACACCCGTCTCGGAAACTCCGGACTGAAGGTCAGCAGCATCGCACTCGGCTGCATGAGCTTCGGCGACCCCGGCAGCGGCCACCTGCCGTGGTCCCTCCCGAAAGACGACGCGCTGCCGTACTTCCGGCAAGCCCTCGACCTCGGCATCACCTTCTGGGACACCGCCAACGTCTACTCCTACGGCGACTCCGAACGCATCGTCGGCGAAGCCATCCGCCAGTTCACCAACCGCGACGACATCGTGCTCGCGACCAAGGCGCACTTCTCCGACAAGGCCGGCGACGGTCCGGGCCTGTCCGTCGCCGGCTTGTCCCGGAAGGCGATCATGCAGCAGATCGATGCCTCGCTGACCCGCCTCGGCACCGACTACGTCGACCTCTACCAGATCCACCGCTTCGACCCGGAGACCCCGATCGAGGAGACGATGGAAGCCCTCCACGACGTCGTCAAGGCCGGCAAGGCCCGCTACATCGGCGCGTCCGCGATGTGGACGTGGCAGTTCGCCAACATGCAGCACGCCGCGGACCTGCACGGCTGGACCCGGTTCGTGTCCATGCAGGACCAGTACTCCCTGCTGTACCGCGAGGAAGAGCGTGAGATGTTCGGTCTCCTCGCCGACCAGGGCGTCGGCAGCATCCCCTACAGCCCCCTCGCCAAGGGCCGCGTCGCGCGCCCCGCCGGTGAGCAGACCAAGCGCTCCTCCGACGACCCGGTCGGCAACAGCTTCTTCGCCGACACCGAGCGCGACCGTCCCGTCATCGACGCCGTGCAGCAAATCGCCGAGGCCCGGAACGTGCCGATGGCGCAGATCGCGATGGCATGGGTCCTCGACAACCCGGTCGTGAGCGCACCCATCATCGGCGCCACCAAGCCCCACCACCTCGACGACGCGGCCGCGGCGGTCGACATTGACCTCACTACGGACGAGGTCACCGCGCTGGATGAGCACTACACGGTCCGTCCCGCCGGCGGGTTCTGACCCACACCCGCTAGGTACGACCTGAAGGAGCAACCGTATGTCCAACACACCGTTCGATCAGCCCTTCCCCCTCGGGAAACCCAATGAGGCTCTCGCCGAGTACTTCACCGGCCGGAGCTGGGTCGCGCCCCTGACCGACGGACCGCTTACCGTCTCCAACGTCTCATTCGAGCCGGGCTGCCGCAACAACTGGCACATCCATCACGGCTCCGCTGGTGGTGGTGATCAGATCCTGCTGTGCACCGCCGGATCCGGCTGGTATCAGGCAGACGGATCCGAACCGGTCAGTATGACCCCGGGCACAACCGTCCGGGTCCCGGCCGGCACGAAGCATTGGCACGGTGCGACGGCGCACTCCTGGTTCTCCCACCTCGCCTTCATCACCCCCGGTCCCGACGTCAGCAACGAATGGCTCGACCCCGTCGCCGATGACACTTACAACGCCCTGCCACTAGGAGACGACGCCCACTAATGCGGGAATCGGTCCACTGAGCGTAATGAGAGCGGCCCCGCACCTGCGGGGCCGCTCTTGGTCATCGGATCGGGTCAGCGGGCATTGAGGACGTCCTGGAGCACGGTGGCGGCGGTCATCCCCGCGGGCCATCCAGCGTAGAACGCCAGGTGAGTGGCAACCTCCGCGAGTTCCTCCGCGGTCAAGCCGTTGTCCAGAGCGAGTCCAAGGTGCGACCGGAGCTGATCGGTTCGCCCGGAAGTCGTCAGCGCAGCGACCGTGATCAGGCTCCGGTCGCGGGGCGATAGACCTGGTCGGGTCCAGACATCTCCGAATAACACCTCGTCCGTGAGTTCAGCCAGCTTCGGTGCGACCTCCCCCACTAGCTGCTGCGCTCTGCTTTTCTCCTGTGCCATGCGGATGCTCCTGTTCCCACCCGTGTTGGGCGCTCGTTCTGGACGCTACGCACTGGTGAGGAGCCGAAGAAGGCACAAGCAGTACACGTCTCGGCGACGCAGCGATCAAGCTCGGCACGGATTTGTCGCCGTGACCGCCGCTACGCTGCGGCGCGGAATCGTCGACTGAACTGTTGGCCGGACAGCACCGTGTTGCGCGCGGCCATGAGTCGTTGTTGCGCGTAAGAGTCCAAAGTATTCGCGGCGTCCCGCCAGCCATCGCCTAATGCGGGGTCTGCGACGATGGCCGCGGCGAGGGTTTCGGCGTCGTGGAGGGCTTCGGTGAATCCGCTGCCGGTCATGGGCGTTGCGACGTGGGCGGCGTCGCCCACGATCGCGAGGCGGCCGTGAGCGAGCACGTCGGGGACGTACTCGCTGATGGGGGTACCGATCACCCGGCCCACGTCGAGGCTCACCTGGATGAGGTCGGTCCAGGTCGAGGACCAGCGGCCGCGCCCGAGTCGGGCGAGGGACTGGCCAAGGTTGGCCGGGACTTCGCTCGCGGCTACGGAGTGGTGCACGACGCCATCGCGGACGTGACCGCCGCGGGTGAGGAGGTCGTTGTGGGTGTTGTCGTACACGGCCCATCCGACTGTCCGGTGTCGCCGGCGGCTGTCACCGTCCTCGCCGGGGAAGCTGCCGCCGAGGAGCATGGCGGTGTCGTCGCCGAGGAAGGCGTTCCGGTCGAAGGTGCGGTGCCCACGGAGGCGGTCGGGGAGGTCGCGTTCTTCAATCGTGGCGATCCACACGAGGTAGCCGGCAAATGCGGCGTGTCGGTGGTGTGGGGCGACCGCGGCGCGCACGACGCTTCGATG
This sequence comes from Frondihabitans sp. GW821-FHT04F02, assembly GCF_059420045.1. Classification (NCBI taxonomy): domain Bacteria; kingdom Bacillati; phylum Actinomycetota; class Actinomycetes; order Micrococcales; family Microbacteriaceae; genus Frondihabitans; species Frondihabitans sp. GW821-FHT04F02. The sequence continues at coordinate 708,383 of NZ_JBWKSZ010000002.1, forward strand.
CCCGTCCGCGCCGATGACGATATCGGCCCGGTACACGGCCCCGGCGTCGGTCACTACCCATGCGGCCGTGTCGTCCTGGTCGGCTGTGACGGCGCGGGCGTGGTGGATGACAGTGACCCCGGGGTCGTGGTGGACGGCGGCGTAGAGGGCGGTGAAGATCGTGTGCCAGGAGTGCATGCCACCGGACAGGGTCGTCGGTACCCGTGGTGTGCCGGGGGCGAGGCCCCAGCCGGTGACGCGTTCCACGAGCCCGTCGGAGACGAAGATTCCGCCGCCTCTGCTGCGGTCGGGGCCGCTGCGTTCGAGGAGGGTGACGTCAACACCGACGCGGGAGAGCGTCAGTGCTGTCATGAGGCCTGCGAGGGAGCCGCCGACCACGATTGCAGTCGGGGACGGGGTGGGAGACGTGGTCGTCGCCTTTCGAAAAGGAGTGGTGCCGGCTCAGCGCTGGGGGGCGTCGAGGTCGTCGCGGATGCGTTGGGGTTCGTCGGTGAGGGGCATGGTGTCGCGGTCGTGGACGCCATCGAGGGAGCCGGGCCGGTCGGGATCCAAGGCGGCGAACACGGGGCCGAGATTGGCTTGTTCGGGGCCGTGCTCGGCGACGAGTTCGAGGGTTCGGCTGCGGGCGTCAGGGTTTGTGAGGCTGTCGACGAGGACGCGGGCGATTTGTCGGCGGGCGATCGCTCCGTCTTCCGGTGACCCGGTCCATAGGGTGTCGCCCTGGCGCATGACGATGCGCAGCTGGTCGGCGGTGTTGTAGTCGAACCAGCCGGGTCGGACGATCGTGTAGTCGTTGCCGCTGGCACGGACGAGGCGTTCGCCGCGCCGTTTCCAGTCGGTCATGTCATTGCGGACTGTGACTCCGATTGACGTCATCAGAGCGATCCGGACGGCTTTGCCGTTGAGGGCGGCGAGGACATTGCGGACCGCGCCGTAGTTCACGGCCTCGCCGTCGGAGCTGCCGTTGGTGAAGACCACGGCGTCGATGCCAACGACCGCGTCGCGGAGGGTGGACGCATCGGTCAGGTCACCGATGACGACTTCGGCGGCGGGGTCGAGGCGGCGTGCGCGGCGGGGGGACCGGGCAAGGGCGCGCGTGGTGTGACCGACGGCCACGGAGTACGCCACGACGTGTTGACCGATGCTCCCGGTGGAGCCGACGACGAGGACGGTGAGGGTCGCGTTGGTCATGAAAATTCCTGTTCAGGGGTGAGGCCAGCGGCGGGCGGCCGCTGGCCTCACGGGTGGGGTGGTGCCTGGGTGCCGGACCGATCAGAAGAAGGTCGGTTCGCGGGGCGTGTAGGGCCCCTCGAGTGCCGAGATCTCGTCGTCGGTGAGCGTCAGCTCGAGCGCTGCGACAGCATCGGTGAGGTGCTTCTCTTTCGTGGCTCCGATGATCGGGGAAGTGATCACAGGGTTCTTCATGACCCACGCCAGAGCGACCGTCGCCATGGACACACCACGGTCGGTGGCGATGGCCTCGACGGCGTCGACAATGGCCTTGTCGGAATCGAGGAACAGGGGCCTTCCGAACTGGTCGACGGTCGGGTACGACTTGGCGCGGGTGGTGCTCTTATCACCCCAGGGGCGCGCGACGATGCCCCCGCCGACAGGGCTCCACGTCAAGCTCCCCACGCCCTGGTCGGCGAGCAGGCCCTGCATCTCGCGCTCCTCTTCGCGCTGGACGAGGTTGTACTGGTCCTGCATCGACACGAACGGCGTCCACCCGTTCAGCTGCGCGGCGGTCTGCATCTTGGCGAACTGCCATGCCCACATGCTCGACGCGCCCAGGTAACGGACCTTCCCGGCCTTGACGACGTCGTGGAGGGCTTCCATGGTCTCCTCGACGGGGACCTCGGGGTCGAAGCGGTGGATCTGCATCAGGTCGACGTAATCGGTGCCAAGACGGGTCAGTGACGCGTCGACCTGCTCGAGGACGGCCTTGCGGGAGAGTCCGCCGCCGCCGGGGTTCTGCGACATGGGCCAGTAGATCTTGGTGGCCAAGACGATCTCGTCGCGGTTGGCGTACTGGCGGATGGCGCGACCGACGATCTCTTCGGAGGTGCCCATGCCGTAGACGTTGGCGGTATCCCAGGTGGTGATGCCGAGCTCGACGGCCTTGCGGAACAGCGGGGCGGCGCCGTCTTCGCCGAGAGACCAGTCGGCCATCGGGTTCGGGTCGCTGAAGCTCATGCAGCCAAGGGTGATGCGGCTGATCTTCAGGCCGGAGGTGCCGAGGCGGGTGTATTCCATTGCGGGTGTCCTATCAGACGGCGAAGCGAAAAAGGGGGGCGGTGCGGTAGGGCGGCTGTCAGCCGCCCTACCGGGTGAGGTCAGGCCTCGGGGATCTCGAAGGCGTAGGCCTCACGGGTGATCGACTCGACCGGGGGGCCGCTGCGGACACCGGTGTCGAGGGCGTCGATCGCGGCGAGCTGGTCAGCGGTGAGTTCGAAGTCGAAGACGTCGAAGTTTTCGGCGATGCGGGCGGCCTTGGTCGACTTCGGGATCGCAGAGCGACCCTCCTGGACGTGCCAGCGGAGCATGACCTGGGCCGGCGACTTGGCGTGCTCGGCCGCGATCTCGCCGAGGGTGGTGTTCTCGAGGGCACTGTTCTGGCCGGGGACGTAGGTGGTGATTCCGCCGATGGGCGACCATGCCTGCGTCAGGATGCCGTGCTGGGCGTGGAGGGCCTGGAGGTCTTTCTGCTGGAAGTAGGGGTGCAGTTCGATCTGGTTCACGGCCGGGACGACGGTCGTCTCGGCGAGCAGCTTCTCGAGCAGCTCCGTGGTGAAGTTGCTGACGCCGATCGCGCGGATCTTCCCATCGGCGAGCAGCTCCTCGAGGGCCTTGTAGGCGGCGACGGTGAGGTCGAACTCGGACGGCAGCGGCTGGTGCAGGATCACGAGGTCGAGGGTGTCGACACCGAGCTTTGCGGCGCTCTTCTCGAACGCGTGCAGGGTGGCGTCGTAGCCGTAGTCGCTGATCCAGATCTTCGTCTCGATGAAGACTTCGTCGCGGGGCACACCGGAGGTGCGGATGCCCTCGCCGACCTGCGCCTCGTTGCCGTACGCGGCGGCGGTGTCGATGTGGCGGTAACCGAGGCGAAGCGCCTCGGCGACGGCCGTGACGGTGTCCTCGGGCGGGGTCTGGAAGACGCCGAGACCGATCGCGGGGATCTCGACGCCGTTGTTCAGGGTGATGGTCGTGTTGGTCATGCTTCGACGGTACGAGCCGAACCTGTTCGGGTGAGAGTCACCAGCATTCGCCCCCAGTCTCCGCGATTTGGGGGCGAACAGCAGTGACTCCCAGCGGTCGATGTCGCTCGGCTAACGTCGGTTGCATGGACAGCCAGAACGACGTGCAGCAGTTCCTCACCGCTCTGCGCGCACGCCTCACCCCGGAAAAGGCCGGCCTCACCGTCTTCGGCGGCGAACGCCGCGTCCCCGGTCTCCGCCGGGAGGAGGTGGCCCAGCTCGCTGGGGTCAGCACCGCGTACTACACGCGCATGGAGCGCGGAGATCTCAGTGGTGTCTCCGAAAGTGTTCTGTTCGCCCTCGTCCGTGCGCTGCAGCTCAACGAGGCTGAGACGGCCCACCTGTTCGACCTCGCCCGCGCCACGACTGGAGTCCGACGCCAGGGCCGCGCCAAGCCGCCCGCCCGGGTGTCTCCCCTCGTCGCGCAGCTACTTGACACCATGGGCGACGTCCCCGCAGTCGCCATGAATCGGATCACAAGCCCCACCGGGTCCAACGCCCTCGGACGCGCCCTGCTGCCCGATCTGTTCCCCACCGACGGAACGCCGTTGAACAGCGCCCGCTACCTGTTCCTCGATGAACGGGCGCAGGACTTCTACATCGACTGGGAGAACAGCGCGCGCGAAGCCGTCTCCGCGTTACGTCTACTCGCCGGCCAAGACCCCACCGACAAGGCCCTGATGGGACTCGTCGGCGAGCTCGCCACCCGCAGCTCCGACTTCCGCACCTGGTGGGGCGGACACACCGTCCGCACCCACGCCAGCGGCACCAAGAGGATCAACCACCCCGTCGTCGGCGAGATGACACTCTCCTACGAAACACTGACCCTGCCATCAAGCGACGGAGTCGTCATCGCCGCCTACCTCGCCGAACCAGGCTCATCCTCCGCCGACGCGTTGAACATGCTCCGCAGCTGGGCCGCCCAACCCGCACAAGCTACAGACGCCGCCGGCCTCACACCGTCTCGGTAGATGACCTTGACCGTGTGCTCCGCGAGCTAGCTCAATGTGACGACCGTCCAACCCGTCACCCAGAACGAACGCGATCGAGCTAGCGAACTTCTCCGCCTAGGAGCGATTCGAGAACGTCCTGGTCCAGTTCGCGCCCGAGTTCCAATACCTCCAGGGCTGCACTGCTCAGGTCTCTCAGCGATGCACCGCCGTCCGCAACAACGAGTCCTTCGTCGAAGCGAACTTCTAAGTCGACTAGACCGTCGCTGTTTCCAGCAGCATCGACCCGCACGGTGACGCGGTCAACGAAGTAGGCGTCGTCCAGCGATTGTGTGACGTCTTCGACATCCGCTCGGACGTCCGGACTCTCTTCTGCGGTGACGCGGACAGACCGACGGATCCCCTTGAGATCGATACTTCCAATTCGTCGATCTTCCAAGGTTGGCCGCACGCGGTCCCAGGAGAGACGCTCCCCGGTCGCTTCTTGAGCATCGTGCCACGGTGCGCCAGGTACAGACGCCGGCTGCCGATATCGACGCCAAGCGCGGCGTTCTCGAACGACCAACCGATCGGTCGTGAGCCTCCCGACTCTTCGGTGGGCACAACCAGACCGACATACCTACGCTTTGCCGACCAGCTGCTCGCGTTGGCATGCACCAGCGGGAAAACATCAAGGCCGGCGAGTTCCTGCCGGATGCCTTCAAAGTCCTCGAAAGTGAACAACGTGCCGATGTACTGCCAGAACGCGGTATTAGAGCGCGCACCCTCCTGGCGGAGCAACCATGGCAGGAGGATTCGCAACTCTGCCAGCGATAGCTGCCCTCCGACGCTCGGAGCAATGTGTTGCTCGTCGTCGAGCGCCAGCGAGATGAGTTCCGCCGTCCGTGTGATTCGAGCGGCAGCATCTTCCGCGAAGCTTTCAGCGATCAGCGTCTGCGCTGATTCTCCCGCTGGACTTGGCCCCTCGTCCATCTGCAGGAGCTGTTCGGCTCGTATGGGCCCAACGTGGCCGCGAGCACCGCGCAGGAAGTTTGCCTGCACAAGCGTCGTCAGGGGACGCTCGCGCACGGACTCGCGGGCTCCGATCACGTCAACGGCCGCAGTGTCGGTGACCAAGAGTCGCGAGCCAGCAGCTGGCGCAATATCGCGGTCGCGGGCCTCCTCGGTGGCAGGGCGAAGGGCGACGACCATGGCGTCCGCGTCGGCGAGGTAGCGCTCATCGTCGGCGTCGTCCACTGACTCGTACGAGTGGCGGAGGAACACCTCACGTTTTGCTCGCTCGCCGTCCCAGCTCACAACGAAATCGGGGATCGCGCTGTGATTGAAGTAGTGGGTGTCCTCGATCTTTGCCGTGCGGTCGAGTTGCTCAAGCTCGCTCGCCATCACTGCCTTGACTCGGCTGATGTACGCGCGAGGATCGGGGGTGTCTTCCGCGGACGCGAGGAGATCGGCGAGCGTCACAGTGTTGACTCCTTGCGCTTTAGTGCAGCCAAGACGATGTCAAGCTCTCGCCGGTCGAGTGAGAGCTCCGTCTGCTTCTTGTTGAACACCAGCACCCACGTGCGTGAGGCCACTACGTCGGCGAGATCCCGATCGATCGGAGCACCACCAAGGAGGCCATCATCCTCCGCCAGGGCTGCTTCGACCGCCGCGACGACGGAATCTCGGGTCGCGAGCTTGGACCACTGCGTCATCGGACCGAATGGGTGTGTGGTCACCCACACGAACTCCGCGTGCTCCTCACCCCAAATCCGGACTCCATAGGCGGTGGCGCTGTAACAGTTGACCAGGAACTCTTGAAACTGGCGGGCCTGATCCCCCGCGGAGCTGTAGTCCTTGTTCTCGACGTAGACCATCTGGCGGTCCCCCGTCAGGAACGACCCTGCAAGATCCCACCGTTTGATGGACCCATCGAGTAGCTGCAGCGAGCAGTAACGCGTGTTCTCGTAGACGTTCCACTGCAGCTCAATGAACGTCGTCGCTTCGAGCCAGCGTTTCACCGTCTGCACACCGCGACGGCCCTGCTCTTGAACAGCTTCGGCGGGCATGGTCCGGACAGTAAAGGAAGCAGGCAACGAACCGGGCTAGCCGCGCGGAGTTTCCCGAGCAGGGCTCGTAATTCGCGGGTAGTAGCCCCGAGCACGTCGTCTCAATAGCCGATCGGTTAGCGAGACACCCTCCACAAGAAGCGCGTGCCACTATCGGCGCATGACCACCCTCATCAGCGGTAACCCCGGTTCCGGGAAGTCGACTTTAACCGCGCATTTACGAAGGCGAGGGATCCATGCGTTGGATGCGGACTTTGTACCCGGTTTGGCCGCGTGGATGAACCCGGCCGGTGAGGTCGTGGGTGACGGCTCCCTTGAACCGACGCCCGAGTTGCTAGCAACGTGCTTCTGGGGATGGGCGTACCCACGGCTAAGCGAGGTCGTCCGAGAATTGGGCAAGGACGGAGTGCTTCTTGGGATCGCCGTCAACCAGTGGGACGCCACCGACTTGTTCGACCGTCTGGTGCTCCTTGAACTCGACACGGCAACTCAACGTGACCGAGTTGCGTCTCGCGATGTGCTCTTTCAGGAGCAGATAACGGCAGGCCTTCCCGTCATGCAGGCGCAAATGATCGCTCTCGGCGCCCATCGCATCGACGCAAGGCGGACTTCCGAAGAAGTCGCAAACGACGTTTGCCCTCCTCGGCTCCTGATCGTCAGCCGACCAGGCTCATGGCCCGCTCCGCGTCCGCTGCCCAATCCGCTACTGCGACTTGGAGGTAGTTGCGAGGTTGAGGGCGGTCCTGCCGATTTGGTCTTGGGTCTGCGGGCTGTGGTCGATGCGGTGGAGCCAGTCGCGGATGAGGGCTCCTGTTGTCTGGGGTTGTTCGAGGTGGAGGCTGTGTCCGGCTGCGTCGAGGATGGCGAAGCTGCCGCGGGGGTAGTGGTCGCGTAGTCGGAGGCCGTCTTCGAAGCCGACGACGTCGTCCTGCCTGCCGAACACGTGCAGGGAGGGTGCGGTGAACGGGTCGGGGTGTGCGGTTTCGGGGACCTGTGCGAGTGCGTAGTTGGCGGCGATACGGTCCATCACGGTGGTGTCGGATTCCTGGATGCCGGGGAGGATGTAGGCGAGAAAGGCCTGGTAGGTGGTGGCGTCTTGGATGACGCTGCCTTCCTCGAAGGCCGCACGGGTGTCGTCCGCGGCCGCGAGGACTGTGCCGTCCCGGTGGAGGACTGTCCGGGGTGGGAGAGTGCGGTGGGCGTGGGTGGGTTCGACCACACCTGCAAGGGTGGCGAGGCCGAGTATCTGGTGGCGTCGCTCGTGGGCGACGTGTCGGGCGAGCATGCCGCCGAAGCTGTGCCCGATGACCGCGAATGGCTCACCGTCAAGGTGGGCATCGATCTCGCCGACCAGCTCCGCGGCGACCTCGTCGGCGGTCGATGCGGTTGACAGGCCCGCGGCTGCCGGCGTCCAGGGCAGGTCAACGTAGATGCGCCGCCAGGGCTCGCCTTCGAGCATTTGTTCCAGCGGTAGCAGGCTGCGGTGATCGAGACCGAATCCGTGCACGGCGACGAGGGGGCGACCCTCACCTGACACCAGGCTGACGACCACAGCGACCTACGACCGTTCCGTCGGCGTGGGGCGCTTCGAGCTTGCTGGCGCGACCCTGCGCGGGGACCGTGTCGCCGAGCGGGGCGGGTTCTGACGGAGCCGCTCAGTGACCCGGCCCAGAATGCGGGCCAGATCGGCGGCATCCACATCGGTGATGTGCGCGAAAAGGAGTGCATGGACGGTGTCGATGTGTCCGGGGAACACGGCGGCGAGGACATCTCGGCCGGCATCGGTGAGGGACACGACGGTGCTGCGTTCATCCTCTGCCGACGTCGCCCGCGTCAAGAGGCCACGCTTTTCCAGGAGCTGCGCCTGGTAGGTGAGGCCGCTGCGACTGTAGACGACACCGTCGGCAAGATCCGTCATCCGAAGGCGCCCGTTCTCGGTGTCGCCCAGCCGCGCCAGCAGCTGGAACTGCACGTAACTGAGCCCTCCCGCGTCCTGGAGCTGCTTTTCGACCGAGGGCCGTAAAAGGGCGCCCACCTCGGTGAACGAGAGGTAGGCGCTCAGTTGCGTCGGTGTCAAAGTCTGGGGAGCCGAGGGCATTTCTCCATCCTACCTGTTGCTTCGAGTTCGAAGCAGTGGTACGGTCTTTCCAGTGCTTCGGATTCGAAGTAAATGAGTTTAGGAGATCATCATGAAGGCAGTGCAGTTCTACGAAGTCGGCGGACCCGAGGTGCTTCAATACGGCGACATCGAGCGGCCCGAACCGGCCGAAGGTGAAGTCCTCGTGCGCGTGGCGGCGTCTGCGTACAACGCGGCCGACAATGGCATGCGGGGTGGGTTCCTCCCCATCCCGGTGCAGTTGCCGCACATCCCCGGCTACGACGTGTCCGGTACCGTCGAAACCCTCGGCGCAGGTGTGACAGGTCTCGGCATCGGCGATGCGGTGATCGGGTTCCTCCCGATGGAACGCGACGGCGGGGCTGCCGAGTACGTGATCGCCCCAGCGGACGCCCTGGTGACGGCGCCGACGTCGATCCCCCTGGCCGATGCCGCAGCTCTCCCGTCCGTGGCGTTGACCGCCTGGCAGGCACTCTTCGACGACGCCCACCTCGAGGAAGGCCAGCGCGTCCTGATCGTCGGGGCCGGTGGGGTGGTGGGCAAGTACGCCATCCAGCTCGCCAAACGCGCCGGCGTGCATGTCATCGCCACCGCCAGCCCGCGCAGTGCCGACGCCGTCCGGACTGCCGGGGCCGATGAGATCATCGACCACACCCACACCGACATCCTCGAAGCGATCGACGGTCAGGTCGATGTGCTGCTGAATCTCGCCCCGATCGACCCCGAACAGTTCCAGGCATATGTCGCCGCGGTGCGCGACGGCGGGGCCGTGGTCAGCACCACCGCTTTCATGGCGACGCCCGGTGATGAGTCTCGGGGCGTCCGGGCCGCGACCGTGTTCGTCCTCCCCAACCGTGAACGCCTCACCGCGCTTGCCAAACTCGTCGACGACGGGCAGCTCACAGTCGAAGTCACCAGGCGTATCTCACTGACCGAACTCCAGGCCCTTCACGCCGAGGGGGCCGCAGGCCGGATCCCCGGCAAAGTCATCATCACCGTGTGAGTCGGGACGACATGGGCCCTGGGGTAGGCAGCGTTTCATTAAACGTTGATCTCGAGGGCTGAGGAAGTAAGCGCCCCAGGTCCAGGCGCCGGTTAGCCGATCAGTTCGTTGCCGCGTTACCCGAGGTGTTCCAATAGCCCATACCCACCGGGCACAGGACCGTGTGGGCGATGATGTAGATCAAAGAATGTCGGTGGGGGCGGTTATGGTCCGGCCATGGAAATGCTTCTTACGGGCATCGCAGCCCTTAGCGCAGCAATCGGCCTGGCCTTCATCGGACTTGTGGCGACCAAGGCGGCTGCTGGCCTTTGGGTCATAGTCACCGTCATCGGCCGCGGGATCTACTGGGCCACGATCGGCTGGTGGGTCAACCGCATAAGGCGCGCCGTCATGGGCTACTGAGGTGTCTCGATAGCCGATAAGCAGACGCGCCTAAAAGGGGGTTGCCCAACCGATTGGAGCCCCGTGACCATCCCCTCCCATGACTGCCCCAGGTGTCACTCGCACTCTTCCATGCACGCCAGCCTTGCCCCTGGTGCGGGAACGCCAGTGATCCACCGGTCATGCCTGCGTTGCGGCCATGGATACGACACCACTGAGGACTACTGGGCGATCAACGCGCTTCTCGCGCACGGGAGCTAACTCACACCGCTGATCAACGGTCACGCCTTCCGTCGCGAAATGAAAGCCAGTTACTGGGCACCTCGCCTTCTGGCCGTTGCCTCAGTTGCCGCCGGCGGGGTGGAGCACGACCTTGGTCCAGCCTTCGTCGCGGGCGTCGAAGTGCGTGTACGCGTCAGGTGCCTGCTCGAGGGGCAGGTTATGGCTGACGATGAACGACGGGCTGATCTTGTCCGCAGCGATCAGGTCGCGGAGTTGCCGGTTGTACTTCTTCACCGGGGCCTGTCCCGTTCCGACTGAAATGCCCTTGAACCACAGCAGGCCCCAGTCCAGGGCGAACTGGCCTTTCTGGGCGAGCTCGTCGGAGGAGTTCGGGTCCTCGGGAACGTAGACGCCGACGACACCGATGTGCCCGGTGAAGCGAACGGAAGCGATGAGGCGGTTCATGATGAGGTTGGGCACCTCCTTGCCGCCTTCTCCGTGGCCCTGGTACCCGACGCACTCGAGACCGGCGTCGACTCCGAGGCCGAGGGTCTGGTCCAGGACGAACTGCACCGGGTCGACCTTGGAGTCGTCGACCGCGATGGCCCCGACGGACTCGGCGAGCTTGAGCCGGTCGGCCTGGTGATCCACGATCATGACCTTGGCTGCGCCCTTGATCTGGCAGCTGAGGGCGGCCATGAGGCCCACGGGGCCGGCGCCGTAGATGACGACGCTGTCGCCGGGCTTGACCTGGGCGAGCTCCGCGGCGTGCCAGCCCGTGGGCAGGATGTCGGAGAGCATAACGTAGTCGTTCTCCTTCTCGACGGAGTCCTCGCCAAGACGAAGGGCGTTGAAGTCGCCGAAGGGCACACGCAGGAGTTCAGCTTGGCCGCCCTGGTAAGGACCCATGTCGGCGAAGCCGAAGGCGGCGCCGGCATAGGCGGGCTCCGGCTGCATCGTCAGGCAGTAGCTGGTCATGCCCTTCTCGCAGTTCTTGCAGTGCCCACACGCGATGTTGAAAGGCAAGACCACTCGCTCGCCGACCTTGACCTTGTCGACCCCGGAACCCACCTCAATGACTTCGCCAAGGTTCTCGTGTCCGAATGCACGTCCCGTCTCGAAGTCGGTCCGGCCCTCGTACATATGCAGGTCCGAGCCGCAGATGTTTGTGGCCGTGACCTTGATCAAGATGTCCGTGGGGGCTTCGATCTTCGCGTCCTCGACCTCGTCGACGCTGACGTTCTTCGGGCCATGGTAGATCAGTGCTCTCATCGTGGTTCTCCTCTTTTCGTTGTTTCCTGCGTCGATGCAGGAGGCTTCGTGTCGGTGGTCGTGGCTACGCGTCGTCACGCAGGGTGGAGGTGTCGATGACGTAGCGGAATCGCACGTCGCCCTGGACCATCGCGTCGAACGCGTCGTTGACGCCGAAGGCGGGGATGACCTGCACGTCAGGGGCTATGCCGTGCTCGGCACAGAAGTCCAGCACCTCCTGCGTCTCGGCCAGGGTGCCGATGAGTGAACCGCTTAGCGACAGACGCTTGAGCGAGACGGCGCCGAAGTCGATGCCGCCCTCGTGGATCGGCTCGAGCATGCCGACGGAGTGCAGTCGGCCGTCGTGCCGGAGCAAAGACAGGTAAGGGTTCATGTCGAACGCCGTCGGGATGGTCGACAGGACGAAGTCGAGGGTTCCCTCGGCAGCTGCGACGGCGTCGTCGTCGGTCATTACGATCGCGTTGGTGGCGCCGAGCTGCTTTGCCAGTTCGGCTTTCTCGGGCGTGGTGGTGAGCGCGACGACCTCGGCGCCGCGGGCGACGGCGATCTGCAGTCCGATGTGGCCGAGCCCGCCGATACCGGCAACGCCGACCTTCAGGCCGGCGCCGACGTCGAAGTGCTTCAGCGGTGCCCAGGTCGTCACTCCTGAGCAGAGGATCGGGGCGGCCTGCTCGCTGCTGATCGACTCGGGGATGCGCAGCACGAAGTGCTCGTTCACGACGATCTGGTCGGAGTACCCGCCGAAGGTGACCTCGCCGGTGTCGGGGTCCTTCGCGTTGTAGGTGAAGACCGCCGGGGGCTGCTGGTACTGCTCCTCGTCGACGCCGCGCTGATCGTCGCTGCCCCAGTACACGAGGCAGCCGACTCCGACGCGGTCACCCACGGAGAACCCGTCCACGGAGTCGCCGATCTCGGCGACGGTGCCGACGATCTCGTGACCGGGCATGCAAGGAAAGTTCGTCGCGAGCGGGCCGTCGAACTCGTCGCGGGCTTGGTGGACGTCGGAGTGGCACACGCCGCAGTGCGTGATGTCGATCAGGACGTCCTCGGCCCCGACCGGCGGCCGGTCGAACTCGAGGGGCGCGAGGGGAGTGGTGGCGTTGGGTGTGGCGTAGCCGATGTTCGTGGGCACGGGGCCTCCAAGGTGTCGGGGCGAGCTGTGCCCCGGATGGTAGACCCCGTGCTCAGGCCTGACCCGCTTCACTGCGCGAAGCGGATGACCGGTGCCTCGGCGGGGGACAGCTCTCAGGAACCTGTGCCGAGGTGCTGCCTAGCATCGCCGCCATGAGCGATCCACGAGCCCACCGGCCGATCAGCTACGACGACGACGTCGAGGCCCTGCTGCCCGACGAGGATTCGATCATCGAGCAGACCATCGTCACGATGCAGCGCACCATGGAGAAGACGTTCGAGGTCACCCGGCACGGCCACAGCGGTACGCACTCGAAGAGCCACGGTGTCGTCACGGGCCGGCTGGACGTCGCCGCCGACCTACCGCCCGAGCTCGCCCAAGGGATGTTCGCGGCGCCCGGCAGCTACGAGGTCGTCGTCCGCTACGCCAGCGAACCCGGGGGCATCGACCCGGACCAGGCCAAGCGGGCCCGTGGACTGGCGTTGAAGGTGCTCGACGTCCCCGGGGAGAAGCTGCGCGAGGGGTGGACCAGTCAGGACTTCCTGTTCAACACCTGGCCGATCATCCCGCAGGGCGACGCGAAGGTGTACCTGGACGCCATCACCGCGCGCCACGAACACCACGGCAACCACGCCGCGACCGTGGCCGCGACGAGCCTGAAGCACCCGGCCCCGAAGGGGCTCACCTTCGACCGAACCCCCGCGATCGACGTCATGGCGCACAGCTACTACTCGCAAGGTGCGTTTCGCTTCGGCGACCACGTCGCCAAGTTCGCCATGATCCCGGTCGCGGCCCAGCAGCTGGATCTCGTCGACCACGAGGTGGGCAGGGAGGACCCGCCCAGTGTCCTTTCGGAATGGGTGCAGGAGTACTTCAGCCGTCAGGAGGCGCGGTACGAGTTGCGGGTGCAACTGAACGTCGACCTCGAAGCGATGCCCGTCGAGGACGCGTCTGTCGAGTGGGACGAGCAGCTCAGCCCCTACCGCACCGTCGCGACGGTCACCCTGCCGCCCCAGGCGTCTTTCAGCCCCGAACGTCGAGTGTTCGCCGAGGACGTCATGTCGTGGCGCCCCTGGTTCGGACTGGCCGCGTTCCGGCCTCTGGGTTCGATCAACCGGGTCCGCCGCGCGGGGTACGAGCGCCTCGGCGCCTGGCGCCACGAGAAGAACGCGCGGACCGAGGTCGACCCGCTGACCCTGGCCGACGTCCCCGACTGACGACCGCCTTCCGGCCTCGTCGCCGGACGGATCGAGCACCCGACGAGATCGAAGGAGATCCCCTTGCAGTACCTGAAGTACACCCCCGACGTCGAACAGATCCAGCCTGGTGAGGACGAGGACATCGCCGCTGTCCGTGAGATCTTCGAGGAGGTCCGCGCCCTCGCGTTCGAGAAGCACCGTCACGGCCTCCGGGACGCGCACGCGAAGAGCCACGGCGTGCTTCGCGGCACGCTCGCCGTGGCCGACGACCTGCCCGTCGAGCTCGCCCAGGGGCTGTTCTCGACGGATGGCGAGCACCCGGTCGTCATCCGGTTCTCCACCGCGCCCGGCGATATCGTCTCTGACGGCATCGGTGCCGCGTTCGGCATGGCGATCAAGGTCCTTGACGTCGACGGCGACAAGGTCCTCTTCGGTGACCCGCAGGCACGAACGCAGGACTTTTTGCTGGTCAACCACCCGACCATCTCGTCAGGAGACGTCCACACGTACCGCCGCGACCAGGCGGTGCTGCTTTCGACGTCGAAAGCCCCCGAGGGCGTGCAACTGGCGGCGACCACCGTCCTCCGGGGTGCTGCGGACGCCCTCCGCAAGGTCGGCATCGACAAGACAGGGGGCCCCGCCGGACAAGCCAAGCCCCACGTCAACCTCCTCGGTGAGAGCTACTACTCACAAGGCGCCCTCCGCTACGGCGATCACGTCGCGAAGGTCGCTGCCGTGCCGGCGTCTCCACACCTCCGCGCGCTCACGGGCCAGCACGTGTCGATCAGGGAAGCGTCCGCCTACCGCGACCTCACGAGCGAGTTCTTCACCGGACAGGGCGCGGTCTGGGAACTCCGCGTCCAGCTCGCGACGAACCTCGACCAGACACCGATTGAGGACGCGTCCGTCGAGTGGCCCGAGGACGTGATCCCGTACCGGACGGTGGCGACGATCACCGTCGAGGCCCAGGACACCTACTCGACCGAACGAAGGGTCTTCGCCGACGACGAACTCTCGTTCAATCCCTGGCACTGCCTGGTCGAGCACCGGCCCCTCGGATCGATCCAACGGGTCCGTCGCCCCGTGTACGCCGACTCCGTCGAGGATCGCGGCCACCTCAACGCACGGACGCCGCGTGAACCCGACACCATCGACGATCTACCGGCATGACGGGAAGTACGGTCGTGCCCGCATTCGCTCGGTCCGATCGTGCCGTCGAGGGTGTCGTGTGGCCGCGTGCCATCGAGTCGGGGGCCTCTCCGGTAGACGATCGTTGACCGCGACCCATCCTGCTGAGATGCTTCCTGGAACCGGTCGAGGTCGTCATGTTCGAAGAACGCGGGTGGTTCGCTGAGGCTGACGCGAGAGCGCACAGGCCCGCCGACTCGGTGAACGATGTGGATCATCGTGGAGATGCTCCCCGAACCGAGCACCGGCCTGAACCGGTCCGCCTTCGCCCACTCGACCGCCTCTTGCGCGGTTTTCCTTGGCATGACCGGGTTCAGCGACCGCGTCGTTAGCTAGCAACCCGCGTCTGCCCGATAGACGATCGGTTCGCGGACACGCAGTAACGCCAAGCCGGGTCTGCTCTCTTGCTGGTATTTCGTTGCGGGGTCAGATGTCCAGCTCGGGGAGCGGCTGGTCGGTGTCTGCGATGTGGGTGAATCTCGCGGCGATGGGCTTGAGGGGTTTGGAAAGCAGGATTCGGTCGGCGAGGCGCCGGCTGGCGAGGCCGACGCGGGTCTGCGGGTAGGCGAAGCTGATCATGGCTTTGGGGATTTTTTGCACGTTGTCGACGAGGGGGCGGAGCCAGTCGTCGACGTCTTGCAGAGCGGCGTCGAGTCGTCCGCGGTCGTGGATGCCGTCGCCGAGCTTGTGGAGGTTGGCGGCGAGAATGTATCCGGCGGTCAGGGCGAGGGATGCGCCGCCGCCGCCCATGGGGGTGACGCACCAGGCGGCGTCGCCGAGAATCGCGACGCGGCCGCGACGCCAGGAACGCATCCGTATCTGCGTCAGCTCGTCCATGTACACGTCAGGGGAGTCCTCAAACCCGTCGAGGACGCGCGACGCCTGCCAGCCGGCGTCGGCGTAGCGGGAGCGGAGGCGCTTCTTCACGTCGTCGCGGTCCCGACCTATGAGTTTGTCATCGCCAGCGAACGCGAGGATGGCACGCGTGGTGCCGTAGGGGTCGGGGCGGAGGTGGATTTGGCGACCACGGACGGCGTTGTACCACCGCCACGTGTCGTCATCGGTAGGGACCCTGGGAATGGTGCCGAACACCATCGTCACCCCGAAGTCGCGGACGTCGACATCGGTGTCCCGGCCGAATACGAGGTCGCGTGTGAAGGAGCGGACGCCCTCGGCGATGACCAGCAGGTCAGCTGCCAGCGATTCGCCTGCTGATGTGCCGACGCGCACGGGTCCGTCGGTGAAGTCGTCGACCGTGTCGATGCTCTGCCCGTAGAGGAACTGGATATCGTCCGGTAGCGCATCAAGGAGGACCTTTGCAAAATCGCCGCGAAGGACTTCGAGCTCCGCTGTAGCCCCGTCCGAGTCATCGGAGGGCAGCGTCGCGACGGTCCGGCCGTCGGCGTCAACGATGATGGTTCCCGTCTCGGTGGTGTTGCGGGCTTTGATGGCGTCGACCAAGCCCATCCGGTCAAGAACGTCGTGGGCGACACCGCGGATATCAACGTTCTGGCCGCCGTCGCGGAACGAATCCGCGCGCTCGATTACGGTCACGTCCCAGCCGACCCTGCTCAGCCAGAAAGCGGCGGACAGGCCGGCGATGCTCGCACCGGAGATGATGACCCGAGGAGTGGACACGATGCGCCGCCTTTCCTGTCGGGCGCTCTACCCGTTCAGGCTTTACAGTAAAGCGACCCGATCGTGAGAGGAAGAGGAATGGGCATACCCCGGCCGTTGACAACGGGTTGGTCCAAGACACAGGTCGAGGTCATGCGTCGGCTCGGTGACTGGGCAGTCGCGTTCAACGAGCTCAACGGGCACCTGTCGAGGTGGATGCGATTACCGACGGCGGACGCGAACGCTCTCGGGCAGATCGTGTGGGCGGAGCAGTCCGGACAGCCACTCTCTCCTGCACGGCTTGCGCAGCTGATCGGGATGACCACCGGGGCGACATCGGTACTCATCGACCGGCTCGAGGCTGCCGGACACGTGAAGAGAACTCGGGAGGAACGTGACCGTCGCCGTGTCAGTCTTCGTCCGACCGTGCTCGCGAAGGCTGAAAGCGATCGTTTCCTGGCCTTTGCTGGTCAGGAGATCGCACGACTACTCTTCGAAGCTCGCGTGGAGGACGTGCGAATTGCCGCCGACTTTCTTGCCCACATGACGGAGGCCGCCGCTACCGCCAACAGTCGTTTGCGGCGGAACCCCGGCGCTGCCGGTGAATCGGTGACACCCGACGACCCGGACGACACAAGCTCACGCCCAACATTCGCGTTTCGCCGCAGGTGATCGCAGGCTCTTCGCCAGCTTCAGCGCAGGACGTCCCAATTGCCGGGGACAAGCCGACAATCTGCAGGCGTAGCCGTTGGAGTCGAAGTCCACCCTTGCGAAGTGCACCTGCTGGCCAACATGGCCAAGAGGTCGCCCCTGAGGAGTTTGTCCCGGGGATGAGCCGCCGCGGCCCATCCCCGGCCGGAACCCCAATCCTGATCCGTATCGAGGTTCTCTCAGTCTGGATCAAACTCGGTGGTCTGGAAAGGCCCCAAGCTACGGATAGTCGTGCCCCCGCGGGAATCCCGCGGGGGCACACATTGAGACGATGGGAGAAGGCGACGGGTCCGGATCAGAGGAACCAGGGCTTCTAGGCCACGTCGCCAATGGGTGTCGAGTAACCAGCTCGACAAGACCACCGTATGCCTGTTCCAAAGTGAAATCCAGAGTGCCGACCATACGAGACCGGAGTCGACAGAATTAGTTGTCGAGGTCCCACACGGGTGGTGTGTAGGTGCGGGACCAGCCGTCGCGAAGGCGTGTCGTTGCCCGGTCGTATGCGTCGAGGAGCTGCATTCCAGGGCGAACCATTGCTTGGAGTTGTAGGCCCTCATAGAGCGCGATGAGTTGTTCGGCTCCTCGAGCAGGTTGCATCGTGGCCAGCTCAAGACCCGACGCGATGTCCTTCGCCAGTTGCGTCATGATAGTGGTGTGGAAGCGCCGCCACGTTTCCTGCAGCCAGGGAGCGAGCGGGTGATCAGGAGTGGCGGCGATGTTGACCAGTGCGGCCAGGAAGCGCATCAGTCCCGGATCATCAATGTTGGATCGCACTAATGCTCGAAGATAGGCGATGGTGCCGGCTTGTTCGCGAGCTGCTGTCACAGGCCCCATGCGACGTCCCGACCAGAGGTCCACGGTAGCCATCAGGACTTCGTCCCAGGTGGCGAATTCTTCTCTGACACGAGTCACCGGTAGTCCCGCCTCGGCTGCGAGGACCTCGAAAGAGGTCTCGTGGAATGCGTGGCTTCGAAACATCGCAATGGCGGCCTCAACGACAAGGTGCCGATTTCCACCCAATGGCAAGGCGGTGGCTTTGTCCTGGCCCAGGGCGCCTCCTCGTTGCGCGGGTGTGGCAGCCGGATCGGTCATGCGACGACATTAGGCCCTAGATCCGCTTCGGCTCGCGGACCAGGCGACGGATATCTTATGGCAACAACGATGAGATGCCGTGGCACGTGTAGCGCAAAGGAATCGATCACGTACGCGTTGCGGCCGCGTCGATGGCCGTTGCAGCCTGACGGAGGTAGTCGATGAGGCGGGAATCGAACACCTCGGGAGAGCTTCTAACTGCGTCTTCGATCGCGGTGTTGTACAGCCCCAGGATGGCGTCGTTGGCCTCGCGCCCGAGCGTCGTGACGGCCAGGAGCTGGCTGCGCCTATCGGTGGGGTGGACTCGCCTTTCCAGGTGGCCGGACTTCTCGAGACGGTCGACCATGGCGGTGATCGCGCCAGTGGAGAGGTCCAGCTCCCCGGCGAGCTGCTTCGGGGTGCAGTTCTCCGTGGAGGCCACAAGGTAAATGGCTGTGAGCTCGCCGGTGGAGAAGCCGAGGTCATGGGCAAGACGGTGCCGGATGCGCCGGTGCGAGGAGTCAATCTCCACCAAAGCAACGGTGAGCGCCTGGACCGCGGACGCGATCTCGGCAGGGGCGGGTTTCGGGGTTCGGGTCGTGGAGGTCATCCATGTTCTCTCTGATCAATGGGCCATCCGTGGCCGCCCATTCAGGGTAAGGACGTGGCACGGGTTTCGGGGAGACCCCCTAAGAGGGGACTTGGCTCACTCATCAAACTAAATGATCATTGAGCTAACGCACCACCGAATCACCTGGCAAACGACTTACAAGACGCCCAAGCGGACAGGCAGTCGAACAGGTCACCACCCCCACCTACTTAGTGTCCCACTCACTTTTGGAGCCCGTCTCGTGTCGAACCTCACCCCCGTCAAGGTCAAGCGCATCCGCTTCGCCCCCATCGCCCTAGCGACCGGCGTCCTCGCCGCTGTTCTCCTCTCGGTCACCATGACGGGCACCCTGTCCGGGTTCGCTGCGCAGATCACCAACTCCACCAATACCGCCGCGACGGGTGCGTTGACAATGCAGGAGCAGAACTCCGGCGCGACTGTCACCTGCACCTCAACCGACGGCGGCTCGGTGTCCAACAACACCGCCACCTGCTCCACGATAAACAAGTTCGGCGGGTCGACCACGATGATCCCCGGGCAGACCGTCACGACGGCCATCACGATCAAGAACACCGGCACCGTGGCCGCGAGCACATTCACGCTGACCCCCGGTGCGACCTGCGCCCAGTCGAACTCCGGCAGCGCTAACGGCACCGCCACTGACCTGTGCGCGAAGCTGTCCGTCGTGATCACCAACACGACCGCCAACACGGTCGTCTACTCGGGCACGCTCGCCGCCCTCGCCGGCACCTCCGCGTACACGCTCCCCGCAGTCGCCGCTGGCGGCACCACCGGCTTCAGCTTCGCTGTGACACTCGCCTCCTCGGCCGGCAACACCTACCAGGGCCTGCAGGCATCGCTGCCGCTCGTCTGGAACTACGCCAGCTAGTCATCCCCCGCTTAACCCCGGGCAGGGGCTCCGCCGAAATGGAGCCCCTGCCCCGCCCGCTTGACAAGGACGAAAAAACGTGACCGACATCCGAGACACCACCCCGGACGAGGCGGCACCCGCGTCGACGGTGGTTCGTCCGGACACCATGTCGGCCACGCTGGCCCCGCAACCGATCAGTCTCGAGCAGATCACCCCGCGGCCTCGCCGCAGCATCCTCGTCACAGTCCTGTCCGCGCTTGTCGCTGTGGGCGCGACCACTCTGATCACGGCAGCTTTTTTGTTTCACCTGCATGGTGGGTCGTGGTTCATCGTGAAAACCCCGTCGATGGGGACCGCAGCCCCGGTGGGCAGCCTCGTCCTCACCACCCCCACCACCGTGCAGGATCTGGTAGTCGGCGACGTGATCGCGTTCCACCCGCCCACCGACACCGGCGAAACGTACACGCACCGCATCATCAAGATCAGCGGCGGCCTGCTGAGCACTCGGGGTGACATCAATGGCGCCACCGACCCGTGGCAGCTCTCCGACCAGAACCTCATCGGCCACGCCACAACCATCCTTCCTGGGCTGGGCTGGCTGATCCGGGGTCTTCCGATCGTGCTTCTTGGCATCGTCATCGTGTTCCTCGCCACCTCGCGGGTCACGAGCGCTACCCGCAAAAGCGCTTACCGGATCTCGGGAATGTCCCTGGCCGTGTCGGTTGCCGCGTTCGTCCTGAAACCCTTCACCGGTGTCGTCGTCGAGGAGGTCACCACCACCGGCGGCCACCCAGGCGCGACCGTCGTGTCCACCGGGCTTCTCCCCATCCGCGTCCAGGCCCTCCATGGCACCCACGCCGACCTTCTCACCGGGCAGGTCGGACACGTCACCGTTCCCGCCTCCGCCCACCAAGCGTTCTACAGTCTCTCCACCGGACTGCACTTGAGCTTCTGGGGATGGGTCATCCTGATCGGGGTGTGCTGCGTGCCGCTGATGTGGACCATGATCGTGGGACTGCCCCCGAAAGACGAGAACAACGCGTGAACACGACACCAGATCGCAGGCGCGGGCCGAAAGATCGCCCATCACGCATACGCTTGGCGTTTCTGCTGGCAGCTGTCGCCGCCCTCACCGTCGCCGCCCTGTGGGCCATGACCGGGTCGACCCCGTTCACCATCGCCGGGTTCACCGCGAAGATCAGCAACGGCACCAACACGGTCGCCACCGCCCCGTACTTCAAGTGCTCAGCGGCCGAAGCTGCCGACGCCTCTGGGTCCCTGTTCCAGTACTACCTCAACGAAGCATCAGGATCGACGACCGCGACCGACAGCGACGGCAACTCAGCCAACGGCACCTACCAGGGCACCATGACCACCAGCACGACCACCCCGATCGCCTGCTCGAGAGACACTGGCGGCGCCTATGTGTTGAACGGCACCTCAAGCTTCGTGTCCACCCCAACGTCTTACGCGAACCCGACCACTTTCAGCGAGGAAGTGTGGTTCAAGACCACTGTCGCCGGCGGACTCCTTATCGGCTTCGGCAGCAACCAGGTGAAAGTCTCCGGTCAACACGACCGACAGATCTACCTCAACACCACCGGCCAGCTCGTGTTCGGCACCTACAACTCCGCGGTGCAAGTTGTCACCTCACCCAAGACATACAACGACGGCAGCTGGCACCACGTCGCCTCCACGATGTCGGCGTCAACCGGGATGCGCCTCTACGTCGACGGGGCCCTCGTCGCCTCCAATACCGCCTACACCACCCCCGAGAACGCCACCGGGTACTTCCGCATCGGCTACGACACCACCTCCGGCTGGCCCGGAACGGCCAGCAACTACTACTTCACTGGTCAGATGCGATACGCCGCCGTGTACTCCACCGTCCTCACCGCCCAGCAAATCTCTAACCACTACGCCGCCGGCCAATAACCGCCCCACCAGGCCTACCCGGATCAGGAAAATCACCATGAGCACAACAGCGCTGACGGCCCCTACCGGCATCGACGAATCCGACCTCCTCGAGCTCCTCGGCGCCTACCAGCACCTGCAGGCTCAAAACCTGCGCATGAGCACCCACCTCGCCAGCGGACTCGGACTCAGCGCCACGGACCTGCGAGTGCTGCTGTTCTTATTCCGCAACATCGACGTCTCCCCGGAAGACCTCGCCGATCTTCTGGAGCACACCACCGGATCCATCACCGCACTAGTCGACCGACTTGAACGATCCGGTCACCTGCAGCGACGCCCTCACCCCACCGACCGTCGCAAGCAAACAATCCACCTCACCGAGGTGGGCCTGCGGGCAGTACACCACGTCCGCGACAGCTACCAGGACGCATTCGAGGGCATCTACACCGATCCCGCAATGCGCGCTGCCGCCAACGTTCTTCGTACCCTGGGAAATGCTCTGAAGCCAACTCCCGACGACAATCTCAGTCCACGATCACATCACAACAACGCCTGACATCCCTCGATCGCCGATGTCGTGGGAACAAAACGGCCGTGGGCTACCGGCCATGGACCGTCGCCCCTGTCGCCGGGGTGAGACTGCCGCTGTCGGAATGCCGGAACTGCACCTGAGACCTTGAGCGGGGTAAGGAGTTGACTCATGGCGCCCTGGCGTCCGGGCGTTCATCAAGACCTTTCCTCTATTCCCGTTCAACTGCGGAATGCATGTCGGCGTTCGAGACTCGCATCAACGGGTGATCGACATAGCGTTAAGCGGAGGAGCACGTTGGAAGCGCCTTCGAGGCTTGCGATCGACTTACGGGGCATTTGGGTGATTCAAGCACCCGAGAAGTTCGAGACGTTCGCCCGTGCGGTGTCATGCGGCGTGGAATGCCACACGCGACCGCAACCTCCCACCAATAGATTTGGGTTCGCGTGGAGGCGTACCTGGGCGGTGACCCACATGACGGTTGCTTTCACCCGGCCGGCAGGGCGACCTGGATCTGACCGTCCCATTTTCTATGGCTGACGGGCGGGAGGCCGGCCCTCTCCCAACAGGGACGGGGCACCAAGGCAGTTTTCTTCAGCCAAGCGCCCCGTCCCCGTTGGAGGAGGAGCTGGTGGGGGGGGGGGGGGGGCCACCCCCC
>NZ_JBWKSZ010000003.1:0-564398 GCF_059420045.1 Frondihabitans sp. GW821-FHT04F02
GCGGGCGCAAGGCGCGCCCGCCCCGCGGCCCCGCGGCCCCGCGAGATGGCCCTCCGCGTCGCCCGCGCCGCACCGGCCCGACGACGACGGCCACCTCGGCGCACCGGGGCAGGGAACGCCGTCCCCCGCGTCCCGCGAGATGGCCCCGCACGTCGGCTCCGCCCGCGCGGCGCGACGCCCGCGGCCACCTCGGCACACGAGCGCAAGGCGCGCCCGCCCCACGACGAAGGCCACCTCGCCGTGCCGACGGACCGACCGCCACAGCGGAGCCATGCGCGGCGACCGACAACGCCGCAGATCGGGCCGCCGGGCGTCGCGGCTACGCGCTCTTCTCGGCGCGTTCCGTCTGGCGCGGCACGATGGTCGGCGCCGCGTTCTCGAGCACCGACGCCTTGGTCACGACGACCCGGCCGACCGTCTCGTCGGAGGGCACGTCGAACATGATCGGCCCGAGCACTTCTTCCATGATGGCGCGCAGGCCGCGGGCACCCGTCTGGCGCAGAACGGCGAGGTCGGCGATGGCCTCGAGGGCGGCCTGCTCGAACTCCAGCTCGACGCCGTCGATCTCGAACATTCGCTGGTACTGGCGGACGAGGGCGTTCTTCGGCTTGGTCAGGATCTCCATCAGGGCGACCTGGTCGAGCTGCGACACCGTGGTCACGACAGGAAGGCGGCCGATGAACTCGGGGATGAGCCCGAACTTGTGCAGGTCTTCGGGCAGGACCTCGCTGAAGAGGTTGACGTCGTTGCCCTTCTCGTAGAGAGGGGCGCCGAAGCCGATGCCGCGCTTGCCCGCACGAGACGAGATGATCTCTTCGAGCCCCGCGAAGGCACCGGCGACGATGAACAGGACGTTCGTCGTGTCGACCTGAATGAACTCCTGGTGCGGGTGCTTGCGACCACCCTGCGGCGGAACCGATGCGACAGTGCCCTCGAGGATCTTGAGCAGCGCCTGCTGCACGCCCTCGCCCGACACGTCGCGGGTGATCGACGGGTTCTCGGCCTTGCGGGCGATCTTGTCGATCTCGTCGATGTAGATGATGCCGGTCTCGGCCCGCTTGACGTCGTAGTCCGCGGCCTGGATCAGCTTGAGCAGGATGTTCTCGACGTCTTCGCCGACGTAGCCCGCCTCGGTCAGCGCCGTCGCGTCGGCCACGGCGAACGGGACGTTGAGGCGCTTGGCCAGCGTCTGGGCGAGATAGGTCTTGCCGCAGCCGGTCGGCCCGATGAGCAGGATGTTCGACTTGGCGATCTCGATGTCGTCGCCGAGCGAGTCGGCCGAGGTCAGGGTGTTCATCGAGCGGATGCGCTTGTAGTGGTTGTAGACCGCCACAGACAGCGAGCGCTTGGCCGGTGCCTGCCCGATGACGTACTCCTCGAGGAAGTCGTAGATCTCGCGGGGCTTCGGCAGGTCGAATTCGCTCGACGGCTCTTCGCCGGCCTCGGCCAGACGCTCTTCGATGATCTCGTTGCAGAGCTCGACGCACTCGTCGCAGATGTACACGCCGGGGCCGGCGATCAGCTGCTGGACCTGCTTCTGGCTCTTGCCGCAGAACGAGCATTTGAGCAGATCGGCGCTCTCACCAATGCGGGCCATGAGCGGCCTCCCTCAGCCAATAGTCGTGATCAGAGTTGTTGCCGTGCCGCCTGTCGCGGCCGTGTGGTGCAGTCACCCGATGATCCCCTGTGATCTCCGGTTCGACTGCTCAACGAGCCTAACCCGAACCGCCGACAGTGTCGGCATCGAGACGCGCGAATCGCCGGGTGGCGGCGTGACAGTGGTTCGGGGCGGAGGTCGGGAGCGATTGGCTCCGGAGTTCCTGCGCCCCGGCCCCCGCGGAGGTGCGACGGCGCGGGACGCACGAAGCCCCGAGCACGACGGTGCTCGGGGCTTCGATCAGCGGACTACTTGGCGAGAGCCAGGTTCTTGCGCGAGGTCAGGACCTGGTCGATCAGGCCGTACTCGAGCGCCTCGGACGCACCGAGGATGTTGTCGCGCTCGATGTCGCGGTTGACCTGCTCGGGCGTCTTGTTCGAGTGCTTCGACAGCGTCTCTTCGAGCCAGGTGCGCATGCGGAGCACCTCGGCCGCCTGGATCTCGATGTCGGACGCCTGGCCGCCGCTCGATCCGCCGGTAGCCGGCTGGTGGATGAGCACGCGGGCGTTCGGCAGCGCGAGGCGCTTGCCCGGGGTTCCTGCGGCGAGGAGCACCGCGGCAGCCGAAGCCGCCTGACCGAGGCAGACCGTCTGGATGTCGGGGCGGATGTACTGCATCGTGTCGTAGATGGCCGTCATCGCAGTGAACGAGCCGCCGGGCGAGTTGATGTAGAGGGTGATGTCGCGGTCGGGGTCCATCGACTCGAGCACGAGCAGCTGAGCCATGACGTCGTCGGCCGACGCGTCGTCGACCTGCACGCCGAGGAAGACGATGCGGTCTTCGAACAGCTTGGCGTAGGGGTCCTGGCGCTTGTAGCCGTAGGCGGTGCGCTCCTCGAAGGAGGGCAGGACATAGCGTGAGCTCGGGGTCTCGAACCGACCCGCTCCACCCATCATTGGCAGTTCCATTTTCGTTCCTTACTCGTATGGGGAGAGGGGTTATTCCTGGTCGGTTCCGGCGCCGCCGATGACGTCGGAGGCCGACGAGCGGATGTGGTCGACGAAGCCGTACTCGAGGGCCTCTTCGGCGGTGAACCAGCGGTCGCGGTCGCCGTCTTCGTTGACCTGCTCGACCGTCTTGCCGGTCTGGGCCGCCGTGATCTCGGCGAGGCGCTGCTTCATCGAGAGGATCAGCTGGGCCTGCGTCTGGATGTCGGACGAGGTGCCGCCGAAGCCGCCGTGCGGCTGGTGGAGCAGAACGCGCGCGTTGGGCGTGATGTAGCGCTTGCCCTTGGTGCCCGCGGTGAGCAGCAGCTGGCCCATCGAGGCGGCCATGCCGATGCCGACCGTGACGATGTCGTTCGGCACGAACTCCATGGCGTCGTAGATCGCCATGCCCGCCGTGATCGACCCGCCGGGCGAGTTGATGTAGAGGTAGATGTCTTTCTCGGAGTCCTCGGCGGCAAGCAGGAGAAGCTTCGCGGCAATCTCGTTGGCGTTGTCGTCGCGCACCTCGGAACCGAGCCAGATGATGCGGTCTTTGAGAAGTCGGTCAAAAACACTGTTGGGCAGTGTTACGTCGGCCATGTGGTGCTCCCATTCAGTTGTCGCTTGCATACGAACTTAGGGGGTGCAACGCACGGATTCCGGGCTGTTCGCCCACGGCAGACCAGTCATGCGCATCAGGGCGCAGGAACTCGGGTGCGCAGCCGACAGAAAAGGCCGGGCGCGTCTGCACCCGGCCTTCTCGTCACGCAGTGGTTCTGCGCTCGTGCGGACTACGCGTGGTCGTGACCGGCGTGCTCGTCTTCGGTCTCGCCGCCGATGCCGGCCGTGGCCGTGAAAGCGGACAGGTCGACGTCGGCGCCCTTGTCGTCGGTGACCTTGGCCTTCGACAGCACGACCGCGAGGGCCTTCGAGCGGGCGACCTCGCCGACCATGGCGGGGATCTGGCCGTTCTCGTCGAGCACCTTGATGAACTCGCCGGGCTCCATGCCGTACTGGGCCGCACCCTGGATGAGGTACTGCGTCAGCTCGTCTTGCTCGACCTTGACGGCCTCCTTCTCGGCGATCGCGTCGAGGAGGATCTGGTTGCGGAACGCCGACTCGGACGACTCGGTGACCTCGGCGCGGTGCTCGTCGTCTTCGAGGCGGCTCTCCTGCTCGAGGTGACGGTGCACCTCGTCTTCGACCAGCTTCTCGGGGACGGGGATCTCGACGAGCTCGAGGAGCTTCTCGACGACCTGGTCGCGAGCCTCGGCACCCTGGCCGAAGGTCTTCGAGCGGCCGAGCTGCTCCTTGAGGTCGCCCTTGAGCTCGTCGATGGTGTCGAACTGGCTGGCGATCTGAGCGAAGTCGTCGTCGGCCTCGGGGAGCTCGCGCTCCTTGACGGCGGTCAGCGTGACCTCGATGAGGGCGGTCTCGCCCTCGCGGTCGCCGCCGAGCAGCTTCGACTCGAACGTGGTGGTCTCGCCTGCGGTCAACGACTCGAGGGCCTCGTCGATGCCCTCGATCAGATCGCCCGAGCCGAGCTCGTACGAGATGCCCTTGGCGTTGTCGACCTCTTCGCCCTCGATGGTGGCGGTCAGGTCGATCTGGCCGAAGTCGCCCTTTGTGGCGGGACGGTCGACGGTGATCAGCGTGCCGAAGCGCGTACGGAGGTTGTCGAGCTCCTCGTCGACCTCGGCGTCGGTGACGTCGACCGACTTGACGGTGAGCGCGAGGCCCTCGTAGTCGGGAAGGTCGAACTCGGGGCGCACGTCGACCTCGATGGCGAGGAGCAGGTCGCCGGAGAAGTCCTTGACGTCAGGCCATCCGACGACGTCCGCCTCGGGACGGCCGAGCGGACGGATCTCGCTCTCCTCGACTGCGGCGCGGTAGAAGGTGTCCATGCTCTCGTTGACAGCGTGGTTCAGGACCTCTTCACGGCCGACGCGCTGGTCGATGATGGGCGGCGGGACCTTGCCCTTGCGGAAGCCGGGGATCGACACCTGCTCGGCGATGTGGCCGTAGGCGTGGGTGATGCCGGGCTTGAGGTCGTCGGGGCTCACCGCGATGTTGAGCTTGACGCGCGTGGGGCTGAGCTGCTCAACCGTGGTCTTGACCAATGTCGTACTTCTCCTGTGTTGGTGGATCGTGCGGATCTTCTGGCGTGCTGGCCGTCGAATTCTCAGCCCGGCCGTCGTGGTACCAGCCTGGCACTCGTGTTGCTAGCACTGCACGTCGGGGCGACAGGACTCGAACCTGCGATCTTCCGCCCCCAAAACGGACGCGCTAGCCACTACGCTACGCCCCGGTATTTCAGTGTCGTGCGCGGCTCTTGCCGGTGCCCCCGTTGAGGTCGGGGCGAAAAGAGCCTTGTGAAGTCTAGCCCGTCGTGCGCCGGGGAAACTGAGCGGCTCTGACAATGCCCTATGCTTACTAACGCACAGCGGCCTCCGGGCCAGCTTTGCGGGGATGTAGCTTAGTGGTAAAGCCTCAGTCTTCCAAACTGATGATGCGGGTTCGATTCCCGTCATCCCCTCCAAAGATTTCCGGCTTCTCATCTGGCATTTTCTGACCCCAAGGGATTGTTGCCTGGGCCGTTCGCCTCTGTCGTGACTCACGGCGTGACTCAAACTCGTTTCGCGTCAGGTTGAGGTTTCCGTTCGGACCCACGTACAACCGACATGGGAACGAACCTCTTGACGACTTCACGGACCAAGTTCGGCAGTGTGGACTGCCTGCCTTCAGGCCGCTACCGCGCCCGCTACCGCCGCCCCGAGACGGGCGAGCAGATGAGGGTCCCTGGCACCTTCTCGACCGAGAAGGAAGCCCGTGTGCGCCTGAAGGTAGTGGAGGCGAGCTTTCTCACGAATTCATGGACGGACGATCGGCGAGGTCGCGTCAAGTTCTCCACGTGGGCGACCTCCTACGTCGAGAACAAAGAGGCGACATGGAAGCCAGGCACGAGACGCAATAATGCGACCCTTCTCCGATCCTTGAACAAGGAGTTCGGCAGTCTTGCACTCGCGGACATCACCCCCTGGCACGTCCAGAGATGGTGGAACACAAGCGCCGCACACAAGGTCAACCGCCGAAACGGCTACTACCTGCTTCGGCCCATCTTGCAGAGCGCAGTTGATGCACGAATCATCGATAGGTCGCCGTGTCAGATCGCAAACGCCGGGAAAGACGCGTCCAAGGCAAAGGTCAGCTACGAGGTTGAAGACTTTCTAGGGTTGCTTGATCACGCTCCTGGCCACTACGCGACAATCCTGTGGGTCTTGTTCGGGGCAAGCCTCCGCATCTCCGAACTGCGCGGGCTAAACGTCGGGGACTTCGACCCCAAGACCGGCTCTCTCCTCGTGGAACGTCAGGCTTCAGATGTAGGCGGCAACTCGCTCGTTTCAACCAAGACAGGCACTACCCGCCGCGTCATCCTCTTGGAACCGGCCCGCGTCGCTCTAGAGCGATACCTCAGCGAGCAGAACCGGGGTGCTGACGAGGCGCTATTCCTATCCCCCAAGGGCGGCCGCATTTCCAAGTTCGACTTCTACCGGTCGTGGCACAAGATCCGGTTGGACGCTCGACTTCCGGCCCTCGTGCCGCATGATCTCCGCCACCTGTCTGCGACATTTACCGCCCAAGTTCCAGGTGTCGCCATGCGAGACGTGATGGACCGCCTTGGACACTCCTCCATGGCAGCGGCGATGCGATACCAGCGCTCTACCCAAGGCCGCCCCGCCGTCGTCGCAGACGCGGCCACGGAGGCGCTGGCTCAGCGGATGGCACATGCCAGCTAGCTGAGGACGGAAACGAGATTTCGGCTACTGCCCAAATTTTCTTGATCTCACCGTCGAGTCTCCAGATGACGTGCCGACGATCCCGCTGACGAGGGGTGGCCCAAACATCTCAGTCGAGGTCGTCGCCAGATTCAACCGAGCGGTATAGTTATCCCGATTCCTTGGCGGGAATTTGCTCCCCCACGTCGAAGCGTCATCTCTTCGACGTGGGGGTTTCCTCGTTCTTCGACGTACTACAAATGAGCTGACTCGACTTCACGCCGATTGTAGGGGAAGCAGTTCAACCCGCCAAGCAAGGAGTCCAGATGTCTGACCCCCTATCAAATAACGTGTCTTATCCACGGAGAGAGTGTGAAGACCTAGCTCTAGCTCGAGCTAGCTGGATTGAAGAAGCGAAAAGCTTGAAGTTCGATCCCGAGCTTCTGGAGCTTCTGAGTGAGGACTTCATCCCCATGGATGTCACCCCTGCCCTCACTCCTGAGTGGGACGAAGACGAGAAGGCCCATAAGGCCCGACAGGGCCGGGTTGGCATCTCCCGTCGTGAAGGCCTGAGGAAGAAGACCTTTCGTACCCCTTCCGATCTCCAGTGGCCTATCCCGTATCGCTGGATGCCATGGCTGGAGTGGGAGTCGGAGCTGTCGAGCTACCTTGCAGGGCTGGCTCTCCGCGAGATGAAGAGGCTGGACTCCAAGGCTGGATCAAGAAACGACGACATTCTCGCGAAAAGGATCGCCAAGGCTGTCTACGCCGTCGCTGACCAGCAGGGTGCCGCCTACTTGACCTGGGACAAGGTGAAGCCGATGGCTAGCTCTATCCACGTCGGGGGCGGCATCAAGCTGCCTCTGTTTACGGGGACGCTCTCACGGCTGGACCTGAGCCGGAAGGCGGAAGAGGCCGTTGTATACGCCTTCGAGGTATGGCGCGACGACTACTACGCCGACCGCACCGAGTGGGGCAGGAAGGGCGGCAAGCTCAGCAAGCGGCCCAAGAAGTACACCTACGAGTTGCTGGACGACATCGCCCACTTGTCGATCCCGGAGCAGGCCGACGCTCTTGGATGCTCGACGGCGACGGTCGGTCGTCTTCGCCGGGAGAAGGCCCTATCAAATAAGCCTGCCGAGGATGTTGAGGCTCCGACGACACCCCTTTCAAATAAGCCACGTCGCCGACCTACAGCGTCGCCTTCCCGAAGACGCGTCACGACGAACGCGACGACTGCGACCAGATCATGAATCGAGACTCCACAACACCCTCTAGATAACGCCCACTGCGCCCCCGAAGACGATTTGTCGGCCTGGGCGGATCGGCTGACTCTGTGACGACTTGAAAGAAAGCGTCTGAACGGTGCAAGTTTGCTCGCGCCGCGCCGATAGTCCTATGAAGAGGATTTGAAGAGGAGCAGCGCCACGATGGATCAAACCACGACCCCGACCAAGATCGGCAGACCGTGCTCTGTGTGCTCATCCACGGACCGTGTAGCCATCGACTCCGGTCTCATCAAAGGCAGTCCTGTTTCGAGACTTTCGCTGGACTTCGGAGTTTCTCCCGACTCGATCCGTCGTCACGCCCGTGCACACCTTGGCCCCGAAGCCAGAGCCGCCTTGGCTGGACCTCAGGGTCTCGCCCCGACTGATCTCGCAGAGCGGGTGCTGGACGTAGCCAACTCGGCGCGAGACGCGCGTCAGGGCGCAGAGGAAGCAGGTCAGGGATCAGCCGCCCTGAAGGCCGGTGCCGCCGAGATCAAGGCCCTAGACCTTTTGATGTCCCGTCTCGGCGTAGACGACCTCGAAATTCTCGACCAGCTCCGAGAGGGCGAGCGCCTGGCCACGGCGGTGGGGATGGCTACCCGTGGTGACCCGGCTCTAGGGCGCGCCGTCGCCTCCGAACTCCGCAAACTCGGATCAGCCGAGATGGCGACGGCTCTGGAGCAACACGCGGACGCGTCGCAAACTCTTTCCACTGCAAAGGCGGTTCAAGCATGACAACGAACAAGAATTTTCACGCCACGCCCGGCGAGAGATTCCACGTCTTGGTGGCGACCTCGCTCCCGGTCGGCGGTGGGCTGTTCTCCGGGGGGGGGAGGTAGTCGAGCGAGGCCGCACGGTCACAATCACGAGTGACCTGATCGAGGCGACCAAGAATAAGTTCGGCGCGTCTTGGCTGCACCTTGTGAACCATCCCGAGGGTCAGAAAGAGAAGTGGGGCGAGGTCAGATTCGCGCCCGGCCCCTGGCCCGACGACCAGGAGACCTGGATTCGAGGTGACCCCACGTGGGAGATGAGCCGAGCCAAGGCGCAGACCGCCGCTTGGGCTGTCCAGGATGAGCGTGAGCGTGCCAAGGCCCTTAGGACCGTCCTGGCGCGTTATGGCGCAGGCGTGCCCACGTCTGCCGAGACTGCCCGGTTCTCTGCCGACCGCCCGGCAGACGGCGCGGTGTCGCCGTCGCCCGCCCCACGTCGAGGCGGCCTCTATGCGTGACTCGACGCAAGAAGAATTTCACCCCAAGCGCGCCGGAGTTCGCTGGCGACGCGAGGTCACGCTCTTCCTCCAGAGCCACGGCCTTCCAGCGGTTCAGCGCCGAGAGAACCGCACCCGACTTGTCCCCGCAGATGGCGTAGGCGGCCACGGCGACATCCTTGGACTCGATGGTTGGTCGGTCATCACGAGGGCGGAGCGTCGTCCCTACTTCAGTTCTGGAGTCGATAAAGCCCGTGAGGCAGCTGAGCAGTCAGGCGATGAGTTCTACGCGGGCGTGTGGAGTCGCCCTGGCCACGAGCCGAGCGCTGGCTACGTCGTGATTGATCTCCGAAGCTTCGCCACCCTCGTGCGCCGCACCACGGACTGGACCAAGGAGGCCTGACGTTGCCTCTCAATCTTTCGCGACCCTCCGTTGGTGGCCATGCGCGTCTCGGCGTGGGTAAGGCCGTTTACGGCCTCCCTGTCGGCTCTAGGGTCGTCCATGTGGAGGGCGGCAAGCTCGCCTGGGCTATCGACCCCGGTGGAGTCGTCCGAGCCTTCGTGCAGGGCGGCGAAATAGAAGTTCCCCAGCCACTCCAGGAACTCGTTCGCAACAAGATTTTCGGGACGACGTAGTCCCCCCCCGACTTCGAGGAAGGGCCTCCTTCCCGACCTCGAAGATGTCGCCGCCGTGGAGGGATCGTTGCCTTCGGAGAACGGTGCGACACGATTCGGGCCTCCGGTTCTTAGTCATCTCCCCGGAAGCCCGAACTCCACATTCCCCAGCCCGCTCGCATCCCATCCACGAAGTTTGTTAGCGGGTGGGCTGGCCCTCTTTTGGAAACTATGCCGGTACGCGACTTGTAATCTGATGCTATGCCTGGCGATGATCTTCCCCTCCCCGATGAAGACGATGACGACACGTGGTTGAGGCTCCTCATGCACGTCAGCACCATGGGGGAACAAGCCGAAGTCATCGAGATGGAGGAAGAGGACATCCAAGCCCTCCGACGACATTTTGCGTCACCGGAGGCGACGGAACTGCGGGACCGCCTCTACTTGGCGACGGGTGGCCTCATCTCGGCCACGGCCGCTGTGGAGATGGAGCTCAACCCCCTCATCTCCTTTCTCCTTAACCCACTTGAACCCGAACGTGTCAAGCAAATCGTGATTCCCCTGGCGACAAGCGCCAAGCTGAAAATGCTTAGGGGATTATTTCCACCCAAGTGGGAGTCGGGCAAAGAACTTCTGCACGCTGTCCAAAAGCTGTCTGAGTTCAGGAATCGCCTTGCTCATGGCACGTGGGCTACTTCGAAGATTGCCTCGAACGGAACCATTGACTACGGCACATTCTTGTCAGGATTCGACACGCGGAGGATGATTACGACAAGAGATTCCGTGACTGAGGGCGAGCTTGCCGAGTGGCAGAGAGTCGCTCACGTCTTGCGCTGGACGTTGAACCTAGTTCTGAGATATGGGCACCGCCCCGTTCT
Organism: Frondihabitans sp. GW821-FHT04F02; assembly: GCF_059420045.1. Lineage (NCBI taxonomy): Bacteria > Bacillati > Actinomycetota > Actinomycetes > Micrococcales > Microbacteriaceae > Frondihabitans > Frondihabitans sp. GW821-FHT04F02. Next base: position 10,331 of record NZ_JBWKSZ010000003.1, read on the forward strand.
TGAAGAAGGCAACTTCGTTCTGTGGGACCTTCGCGAACTGCTCACTGACGCTGGAGACGCGAAGGACGAGTTGCCGGCCGATTGGACGCGTGCCGACATTCAGGCGACGGTGGAGAAACTGTTTTCCGGAGCGGAGAGGGCATTTCAGCAAGAGGCGGCAGACCTAGGTCTGGATGATTCATCCAACAGTCAGGGCTAACCGCGAGGCTCTTCGGACGGGCCTTTCCCCTTGGACCGACAGGGTTTCGCCAGCGCGTTGCCTAATCCCCGGACAGCCTTCGCTCATCTCAAAAACGATCGTTTCCGGACGCTCCGCCGAGCACAAGAAACTGGGCCTTGTTCCCCACCCGCTTCCTTCTCGTAACTGGTGTACGAAAAGTATGGAACTCAGGCACCCTTTTAATTACAATTGCTTCATGACTTCACAGCGCATTGGGTACTCACGTGTTTCCACGACGGACCAGAATCCAGAGAGCCAGATCGATGCTCTGTCTGAGGCAGGTTGCACAAAGATTTACCTGGACAAGATCACGGGCACGAAGGCCTCTCGCCCGGAGTGGGACCGTGCGCGCGAAGTACTCCGCGATGGCGACACGCTTGTGGTGACCAGGCTCGATCGTTTGGGGCGATCGACAAAGGACCTTCTAGCGATATGTGAGTGGCTGCTGGCGAGCAACGTCGCGCTGGAAGCAACCGAACAGGCCATCGACACGACCACACCTGAAGGAAAACTCTTTTTCACGATGGTTTCTGCCTTCGCTGAATTCGAACACTCGATGATGAGGGCACGCACGATCGACGGCCTGGCGGCGGCTCGTGCTCGCGGGCGCATGGGCGGGCGCAAACCTAAGCTCACGGACAAGCAAGTAAAGGCGATCCGTCGTCGTTACGAGGAGGGAGAGGCCGTTCAAGTTCTCGCGGACAGCTTCAACACATCCCGACCGACGATCTACCGTGCGCTAGCGGCCTCGGCCTAACCCGGTATCTGTAGAAGGCCCGTGAGAAACGCGGTCAGAAGTGTGACAGCTATGGAGGCCGGGGCCGTGATGATGAACACTTTGAAGTTTGTGTGTTCGTCCGCCCGCCGCGATGCCGTCTCCCTCCTAGATTCCATGCGGATGCGAGCCGCCGGAACTGCGGGCCGGTTTCGTGTCAGCCGTTGGTAGGACAACGCTGATGCGAAGAGGATGCCGCCGATGACGAGCCACCCAAGAACATGGGCGGGCACGGGCATGGATTGAATTTTCTCCAGCCATATCCACGTGGCTAGGAACGATAAAAAGGGGAGAAACGCGAGGAGACGTGCGATGAGCCGCCACTGAACGCGCGACCTTCCGTTCTCCATGAGTTTCACCAATATTTCGTCCTGGACCTCCGCATATTCAGCGGGGTTGACAGAAATTCCGGGGTTCTTTGTGAAGGTGACAACACCGTTGGCTTGCAGGTCGGGCCGCAGCACCTGGACCGAAAGCCGTTGCCGGTCTGCCGAAGATAGGCCCGCCAACTCCTCTTCTGAGAAGGTCTGTTCGGTGAACGGGGCCACGTCCTGAAGTCGGTAGACAGCCGTGGTGCCGAGGGTTCGTTCCAGGATGCGGGCGACCTCGCTGACGGTGTCTAGGTCGAGGACAAGCGACCGAAGCCGGATTCCTGAGTGGTCGTTCTCAGGTGAGGTCTTAGCGTCTGGTGGTCCATAGACCCAATTTAAAAGTTGTGACCAGCGCGACTGCCGATAGCTCATCCCCATGGGGGAAAGGTAGCGGATCGGGCCCGCCTGACTCCACATAGATTGCAGTCGCTAGGTCCAGTCCTTTAGCTCACCCGACCCGCCTAGGCACCCGATCCCAAGGAAACGCGATCAGCCTCGTTCCAGCCGGTAAGCACAAGCCCCTGAACCGCCTACCAAGTATTGTCCGGGGTATGGATGAAACTCAGGCTGCCGTCCTCATCGCGGTCATACCGGCGGGGGTGAGTGTTCTGTCTGCTGTCCTCGCCGTTCGCTCGGCTACCAAGGCCCGAGTGGCTGAGGGGGAGACGGCCCGACTTCGGCAGCTCGAAGAACGAACCGCCGGAAAAAAGTACGAGGTCTACGAGCCCATGCTTCGGCTCATGGGCGACCTGCTGACTCCTGGGCGGCTTGAGTCAGCGGGCAAGGAAATGGAGAGGGTTCTGCCTGACTTCATGACCTTCCTGAGCGTGTGGGGCTCGGACGAGGCCGTCATCGCCTTCACACGATTCCGCACGGCATCGAACTACGATCCGCCGGTGGAAATCACGATGCGAATTGTTGCGGACTTCCAGGTCGCGGCTAGAAAAGATTTAGGCGACGACAGCACTCGGGTAACTGGCCTGGAAACAATGGGGATGCGTATCAACGACCTCTACACCAGGCCGGACATGGTGGAGGCATTCACGATGCCCTTTGAAAGTCTTGCCGCCAGACATTCATGGCCCATTCCTTGGGCGCAGGGCTTCTAAGGCTGACTCAACACTTCACCTCTGAAGGTGCCTGTTAGTCACGTTCTCGGTCCTGTATGGGGCGTTCGTCCGTGACACTTGTTATCGCGGTGTAGTTCATCCTCTCTGCGTCCCCGGCTTGCGTTCCTCCTCAACTCTCAACCAGAAGACTCCGAGGAGAAATATCGACTCGCGGGGTTAGTAATGAGGGGAGCACCCCACCAGGTGTCAGTATTCGCCTACGAATCGGCAGGGTGGGTGGGCATGCGTTTCTCAGATCAGTTCGGACTTGAAGTGGGCCAGGGGCTTCTTGATTTCGTTGACATAGACACGACGGAGGACGTGCGTGTTTACTTAGACCCCCGTGCCATTCGCAATCAGCGCGGTGACTTTTCCGAAGAATGCCAAGGGCTGCTTCAGTCGTACTTCCACGAAGTCTTGACTGCCATAACGGCGGGCGATACTGAACGCATCGCGGCCCTCGTCGAGTCTTTGGGCTCCGAACCCAATGAAACCCATCTTGGTCAAAGCGAAGGCCCGTCGCGGGGTCGAGGACTTGGTCCAACCAAGCGTCAGGCGATCGTCGAGGCACTCGCCAACAGCGAGGCGGCAAAGACGGGTCTCCTGAGAGACCTGGAAGAGACAGCTCTCTTCATACCCGGCATCGATCGGGACTTCATTAGCGACATGACGACCAGCATTATAAGGCATCCCTTAGTGCGCTACACGCAAGATATGTGCCAGCTTCATGATGTCGAGATGAGTTCGCAGTGGTCCGGCCCCATGTGGGACCCCAACACCCTCGGCTGGGCCGAAGACATGGTCCTACTACCCCGTGGCCCTGAGGGCAAGCTATTGCTTGTTCCGAAGTCGATCGTGCGGTCGCAATTGATCACCAACGCGGGTCGCTATTACCGAGACTACCTCCGCCCAATTCTCATGGACGAGGAGCTGCGAGCAGGTTCCAGTCTCGTTCACATATTGAAAAATAAGAGGAAGAAGGTCTTCGCCAAAGACATCGAGAACAAGTACGGCTCGGACAAGTTGGCTTCGGAGCGGGAGACGAAGAAGAGGCCGGAGGCGCTGGAACGATTCCGTGCTGGAGCGAGTGGTACTGCCTACCCTCCATACTCAAACCCAGACTTCGAAGAACGCACGGGCGCGCCTGTCGTCGACTACGAAGCCCTGGTTGAACCGCTTGGAGCCATACTTCCCGGTAGACCTGGAGCGACCGCTTACCATCGAGCTGCTGCGGCGATACTGACTGCGGTACTTGACGCGTCACTCAGCAATATGACGATCGAAGCGCCCATTCACGGTCAGCGAAAAAGGCTGGACATCAAGTTCGACAACGTCGCTGGCCAAGGCTTTTTCTTCTGGCTCTCCCAGCACTACAACGCGGCCACGGTTGTCGTGGAGTGCAAAAACTATTCGAGCGATCCAGCCAATCCTGAACTGGACCAACTGATCGGTCGTTTCTCCAATGACAGAGGCCGGATTGGCATTCTGGTTTGTCGGAAAATAGAAAATAAGGCGCTGTTTGCCCAGCGGTGCAGGGACACGGCATCTGACGGAAATGGATTCATAATCGCCCTGGATGACGACGACTTGCGGGAGCTTGCGACGTGGGCTGCTGAGCACTCCGCGAGCAGCAGGTCGATGCGAGGCGACTTTCCTCTCCTTCGATCTAGGTTCGGCTACTTGATTGGCGAGGGCTGAACTGATGACCTTCACAGTCGCCGCGATTGCATCGCCCTGCTGGCCCAGACAGCGGCAAGGTAAGAACACGTGACCACTCCTGGCCTAGCCGTAGGGGGTAGAAACGCCGGAGGAAGGCCACCTGCAGCTCTCGTCGGAGAATCTACTTCTTACAAGGGGCGACCTGTCGTCGCCGGAGTGGGATCGTTCGCTCATCCAGTGTCCCCGCGGGCTTCGGTAGCCGACCTGTGGTCGACGATGGAAATAGCTGCCGCGTCAGGGGATACGCCGCTACAACGCGACAGATCACCGAAATTGGACCCCGCGGCTAGGCTTCGGCTGAAGGCCTACGTCCATCAAGCCCGCCAGTACTACGAGGCTGTGGCTCAGGCCGATCCTGTCGCCAAACCCCTTCTGGGCTACTACTTTGTGCTGAACGCCGCCAAGGCATTTTTGACCGCAGCTGAGCCTGACGTGACATCTCGGACCGGATTGAGACACGGTATTGGCCAAGCCAACGGGAGCTTGTCAGTCCCCTACAGTTTTTCCCAGGAACGCCTTGAAGTGCAAACTGATGGGGTCTTTCATCTTCTGGCTGAGAAGACGGGCCGCGGGTTCGTGTGGCACAGGGGCGAGATGGTGCTCTCGAAGTTGATGCCTTATCTTCCAGAAAGCATCGACTTGTATTCAAGCTCGTTCTCCCTGAGACCGGCGTTGATTCCGGTGGAGAGCATTCAGATTCGAGCTTCTGGCCAACGCCCAAATAAATTGGCGTGGCTAGAGGTCCAGGTGTCGCGCCTTGCCCTGAGCGAGAACGAGCTGAGCCCTCGTCTGATGCTTAGACATGCCGCTGCCTTTGCGGATTCGTTCAACCTTGTCGACTCGGGAGCTGGGCCGACAGCTCTCTATCAGTTGCGCACTCCCGTCAACTACCCCGCCATGCCTAAACCCCTGTTGGGACTCCAGCGCGCCTTCGACCAGTCCCTTATCGTTCGCAATCGAACCTTGGCATCAAGACGAGACTCCATAACGATCTCCCCCCACGTTGACCTGGTGTCAAGTGAGGCGGTGACGTTCGCCGTCATGCTTCACTTGAGCAACATGGTTCGATACCGGCCCTACCACGTGGAAGAGCTTCGCGGAGGAGACTACTGGTGGCTGTTCACAAGCTGGGTTGATCGCGCGTGCGAAAACTTCCTACTTTCAATGTCATCTCGAATTTCGCTCGAAGAGCATGTGATCAGTTCGTGATCCGTCTCTGGAAAATTTACGCCCAAGCGTGTGACGGACTTGTTCCGTAGTTGTTGCTGTACATCCAGAGTCTCGTCTCGTCGGTCGTGGCCCTTCAGGACCTAACTTGGTGCATGACCAATGTTTGTCCGTAGGTTTGGGCAACGTGGTGGAGGGAGGGGTAGAGCAGGCAAGGATCGGAAGATGTCTACCGAACTGCACTTTCCGCCGTGATCAACGTGCACACATCGATCCAACGCGCGAGGGTGCTGAGGGTGGCGAGCTGCTCCAAGGCGAACTGCATGTCGAGAACGCCCGAACCATGTGTAACCGGGTTGCGAATGGCTGAGAAACACCCTTGCGAAAAATTGAGGATGCCCGTTCGCATGGCCTTCACGGTCAAGTCGCTGTCATCCCCCGGCCATCGAAGACGGGGTTTGCCGGACTCTGGAGCGCTTAGAGAAAAAACTTGTTGCATGAGAACCACGTCGGATACATCGTAACGCCCGGTCATGGTTTGGACGCTCGCGTTCAGCAGGGTGGCGGCACGCTGAACCGCCTGGGCGTGGTGCCCGTCTGTCCACAATTTTTGCGCGGCTTGCCAGACCGTGGAGTGAAGAGCATCGGCCGCCATATTTGGAGCTGAAGGTGCCGCGTGCTCCTGAAGTTCAGCCTTCGTGCGAATCATGTTGAGCGCGTACTTCGCGAGTTCTACGCCACTGTCGAGGTAAATGCTGCCATCGACGCTCCCCACGTCCGTCACGAGGGTAGGAAGCTTCTCGTGCCCCAAGACGGACGCGACAACAATGCGCGTTGGATGCTCACGTTCCCTAAGGTCGTCGAGGGCAGGACCCCGCTTGACCTTCAATAGCTCGCCGAACCCAATGCGTTCCGCTTTGGTTATCCAGTCCCCCAGCACACGAACAGCCCATTCGTCATCCATGTCTCCTCCGGGTGTAACGATAGAACGTCGAAGTAATTTGACGGCCGTGCCCGCGTCCGACCCGCCGGTGGCAACGACCTCACCCGCAAGCCGTCGCACCTTGCTAACGGTCGGCATGACTCAGGCGTGACTCAGACGTGACTCAAACCGCTCTAGTATGAATTCAAGCAACGACACCTTTAAATCATGATTTGACCCGGTGAAGCCTGGATTTCCGGGGAAGCACGGGAAGACCTTTGAAGTCTTCCAAACTGATGATGCGGGTTCGATTCCCGTCATCCCCTCTGGATTTGTCTCGCCACGCGGTGCCGATCTCGCCGCGGTGCCGCTTTCGCCGGAACACCGGGATGGGGCCAGGACACCGGCTATCGCCGGTGCGGCGGGGCGAAAGCGGTGTCGGCGGCGCACTCGGGGGCGAAGCTGGCGACGAAGAGGGTCTCGCCGGCCAGGAGGCTGAAGGTACCCAGGCCCGCCACGGGCGCCGTGCCCGAGATCGCCAGCAGGAAGAGGCCCTCGAGGATGCCCGCCAGGCCGAGCAGGCGCGCGTAGTCGCGGAGACCCCGCGGCGCGACGACTGTCAGCCACAGCGAGTCCCACGCCGCGAGCGCCGGCGACGCGGCCGAGCCGCGGACCTCGAGGTGCGTCATGGCCCGATCCTAGGCTCAGCCGGCCGGGACGCCCCACCCCACCACGATCAGGACTCCGCGCCACGCGCCCCAGCCACCGCACCACGATCGGGACTCGGCACCGAGTCCGGACGCGGTGCGGAGTCCCGATCGTGGGCGCTGAGCCCGGCCTCCCGCCCGGCATGGAGCGGAGTGCCGATCGCGGACGCTAAGCCGGGCCCCTGTCGACGGGCACCGACCGATCGCACCCGGCGACAACGACCACGACCGCGACGACCATGAGCGCCGCGACCACCTGCAGCGAGTGCGGCGCGAACGAGGCGAGCGCCACGACCACGGCCATGACGGGCACGGCGACGTTGACCCGGGGCGACGACTGCCGCCGCAGCACCAGCAGCCAGACGAAGAGCAGATACACCGCACAGGGCACGGCAAGCGTCGCTGCCGCCGCGGCCGGGGTCAGCGCCACGTCGCCGCCCTCGACGTCGATGGCGATCTCGATTCCCGCCGAGAGGGCGCCGGCCGCGGCGAAGATCGCGTAGTGGCCGTAGCCCCAGCCGAGGGCCGTCCGCAGCGAGGTGAGGTGGCCGTGCTGCGGGAAGGCGAAGGAGATCCACCAGAAGCAGACGATGATCACCAGCGACGTGGCCGCCAGCAGCACGAGCTGCCCGACGTGCTCGGTCTCGCGGCCGACCTCGACGACCGCGTTGCTCGACGCGAGGATCGACTCGCCCAGCACGATCATCGACAGTAGTGGCGGGGCGGGCGGCGGGCGGCCCGTTCCTGCGCCCAGAAGAAGGCCAGCCCCGCGCCCAGAAGAAGGCCAGCCCCGCGCCCAGAAGATGGCCAGCCCCGCGCCCAGAAGGGGTGTCAGACGGGCCGCCGTTTTCGGGTGAGAATTGTGCAATGCGAATTCGTGCTCGAGTGCTGGCCCTGGGTGTGGCCGTCGTCGCCATCGGCCTGCTCGCGGGCTGCGCGACGACGCCCGAGAGCACTCCGGAGGCCGTCTCGATGGCCAACGCCACACCGCAGCCGACCAGCGGTGCGGAGGGCGGCATCCGCGTCGCGATCGTCGGCGACTCGCTGACCGCGGGCGGCGGGCGCTCGCTCGCCTCGGGCCTCACCGCGAACACGTGGATGACGTACGCGCAGGGCGACGGCATCGACTACGTCGGCGGCTGGGCGGTCGGCGGGCGCACCGTGCAGCAGATGGCCGAGTACGCGGCGCCGATCTCGAAGGTGGACGTGCTCGTGCTCATGGGCGGCACCAACGACGTCCGCAAGAGCATCTCGTTCGGCCAGACGGCGTCCAGCTACGAGAAGGTCGTCGCGACGATGCGTCCGAAGCACGTCATCATCGGAGCGATTCCGCCGAACGACAAGCACCCGGTCGCGGCCGAGCACTACCAGGAGCAGCTCGAGAAGTACGCGCGCGCGAAGGGCTGGGACCTCGTCGACCCGTGGGGCTTCGCCCGCCACGGCCTGGTCTACGCCACGGGCACGACGGTCGACGGCATCCACCCGACGACGGCCGGCTACAAGAAGGTCGGGCTGGCGTTCCGGGCGGCGATCCTGCGGGTCTCCTCGACGCCCCAGAAGGGCTGAGCGGCTAGCCCGCTGCGCCAACTGCCCACCGTGCGTCAGCTCTGCAAGAAGGCGAGCACCGCCAGCACCCGCCGGTGGTCGCTTCCCGAGTCGTCGAGCCCGAGCTTCTGGAAGATCGACGTCACGTTCTTCTCGACCGCGCCCGTCCCGATGAACAGCGCCGCCGCGATCGCCGAGTTGGTGCGCCCCTCGGCCATCAGCGCGAGCACCTCCCGCTCGCGTGGGGTCAGCGCCGCCAGGGGGTCGCTGCGGCGCCCGAGGAGAGCGGCCACGACCTCCGGATCGAGCACCGTGGCCCCGTCGGCGATCCGCTCGATGGCGCTGCCGAGCTCGTCGATCGAGGTCACGCGGTCTTTGAGCAGGTAGCCGACGCCGTCCGAGCCCGCCGTGAGGAGCTCCCTCGCGTAGGCGACCTCGACGTACTGCGACAGCAGCAGGATCCCCGTCCGGGGCCGCACCCGCCGCAGCTCGATCGCCGCCCGCACCCCCTCGTCGCGGTGCGTGGGCGGCATGCGCACGTCGAGCACCGCGAGGTCGGGGCGCGACCGGTCGAGATCGCGGAGCAGGGAGTCCGCGTCGCCGTACGCCCCGACGACGTCGGTGCCGAGCTCGTCGAGCAGTCGCACGAGCCCCTCTCGCAGCAGCACGGAGTCGTCGGCGACGACGACCCTCCGACGCGGAGGCTCTGTCGACGGGCGCTCGCTGGTCGGCGGGGTGGTGGTGGTCACCCGCCGAGCCTACGAGTCGCCGTCGGTGCGCGCGGCTTCGTCCTCCGTGGTGCGCGGCTTCGCCGACCCGGGCGCAGGAACTCCCCCGCCCCCGGCCGACAGATCCTCCGTGGGGTACGGCAGCGTCGGGTTCGGCGTCGCGGCCGCCGTCTCAGCCCGCGCCTCCGGGCCCCGGGCCGTCGAGCCGTCGGGCGCGGCCAGGGGCAGGTGAACGCTGGCGTGCGTCGGGCCCCCCTCGGGGCTCCGCAGCTCCAGCCGCCCGCCGAGCCCCATCAGCCGCTGCTCGATCCCCGCCAGGCCGTGCCCGGGCCGGGCCGTCGCGCCCCCGCGGCCGTCGTCGGTCACCACTACTCGCAGCTCGTCGCCGGCGATGGTCTTCGGCGCCGACAGGATGAGCTCGGCGCGGCCGGCGCCCGAGTGCTTGCCCACGTTCGTCAGCAGCTCGGCTGCGATGAAGTACGCGTTGCGCTCGGTCTCGACCGGGATCTCGAGGCCTTCGGGAAGCTCGTCCGTGAAGCGCGTCGGCACGGTCGCGCGGTCGACCGCGGCGTCGAGAGCCGGGGCGAGTCCGCGGTCGAGCAGCAGGGGCGGAGCGAAGCCGCGGGAGAGGGCGCGGAGCTCCTCGAGAGCCTCCTTCGCCTGCTGCTGGGCCTCGACGATGAGGCGCCTGCTCTTCTCCGGGTCGGTCTCGACGGCGCGCGAGGCAGCGGAGAGGTCCATCTGCATGCGGATCAGGCGCTGCTGCGGGCCGTCGTGGATGTCGCGCTCGAGGCGGCGGAGAGCGGTGCCCTCGGCCGACACGGCTGCACTCCGGGAGACCTCGAGCCCGGCGACCTCGGCCTGCAGCTGCTCGGAGCGGAAGCCGCCGAGCATCCAGCCGGCGATCGCGCCCTGAACGAGCACGGCGCCGCGCGTGATGAACGGCAGGAGGGCAGCGGCAATCAACGCGACGATGACGGCGGCGGTCGACGTCATGGCGGCGTGATCGTTGAAGAGGTACTGCCAGATGCCGCCGGGGATCCCGTAGGTGGCGCCGTTGCTGGTCAGGACGGCGAGAGCGATGCTGCCGAACACTCCCCCGAGGGCGGTGCTCGCCACGGCGACGGTCACCGCGACGACGAGGAAGCCGACCCAGGGGAAGACGACCACCGTGAAGGCGAAGTAGAGCCAGTAGTGCGGATCGGCCGCGACCTCGACGAAGCGCACGAAGCGGTTCGCCGAGGTCTTGCGGCGCCAGACGACCGGCCGTGGCGCCGGCTCGCGCGCCCAGCCGAGACGCGTCAGCTCGATGGTGCCGAAGAGCCGCCCGAAGTAGAGGCCCGCGACGAGGAGGACGGCGAAGGCGATGAACGCGGCCAGACCGCCTCCGAAGCTCGTCAGGATGTTGCCGACGATTCCGTAGAGGGCCGCGGCGATGACGACCAGCACGCCGGTGAGGGCGAGGTAGCCGATGTCGCGCGGGAACGCCGCCCACAGCCGCCAGTAGAGCGCCCGCTGCTTGGCGGGAGCTGCGGGAGGCGCGGAGAAGTGCATGGAACTCGTCTCGGTGGTGGTCATGGATCCAGCGTGGCGGAGCGCGAGGGATGGCCCAATGGTGCCACCGGCCGCATTCCGGCGGGGGTTATCCCCCTTCCTGTGCCCCGTGGGAAGCCCAGGCTCACCTCAATTAGCCGAGCCTCAGCTTGCTTGCGGAATTTTCGCAGACGTCTAGCGTTGGGTGCATCGAGGGGCCTCCGAGGCCCCAGCCCGCTTACGAAAGGACTCCACCATGTCCGACGCCATCACCGTCACCCAGTCGTCTGTCGACCCCGACGTCGCCGCCGCCACCGCCCAGTTCCTGACCCCGATCGTCACGAACCTCACCGCCCTCGCCGTCAACGGCAAGCAGGCCCACTGGCACGTCCGCGGCATCAGCTTCATCGCCGTGCACGAGCTCCTCGACACCGTCGTGGGCAACGCGCAGGAGTACGCCGACCTCGCTGCGGAGCGAATCGTCGCCCTCGGCCTCCCCGTCGACGGCCGCCTCGAGACGGTCGCCGCCACCACGACCAACCCGCCGCTCAAGGCCGGTTTCCAGCAGATCGACGCCACCATCGCCGGCATCGTCGCGCAGATCGACTCGGCTCGCGCCTCCGTCCAGATCGCCATTGACGAGCTCGGCGAGATCGACGCCTCGTCGCAGGACGTCGCGATCGAGATCGCTCGCGGCCTCGACAAGGACCGCTGGTTCCTCTCGGCTCACGTCAGCCAGTAGACCGAGCCCGCTCCGCCACGGCGGGGTGCAGCGTCACGAGGCCGTCGCCCTTCGGGGTGGCGGCCTCGTCGCGTTGCGGAGTTCCTGCGCCGCTCGCCTCGAAATTCAAGGGGTTCCAGTCGCTCGACGGCGGCTCGACGCCGATCCGGGGGCGCTGCGCCGACATTCTCCTTGAAATTATGGAGCGGAGGCAGAGGGCCGGCTGCTCCACCAGCACGTACGTCAGCTTCGCCAGCACGAGCGTGAGCCCGACGACCGCGGCCGTCGCCGACACGTACGCCCACCCGCCGCCGGCACCGAACCCGGGCACCCACGCCGCGAGCCCCCGCACGACCGGCATGTGCCAGAGGTAGACGCTGTACGACACGAAGCCGAGCCGCTGCAGCACGGACGCGTCGAGCAGCCGGCCGAGCAGGCTCGTCGCTCCGGTGCGCGTCGGCGTGACGGCGACGACGAGCACGGCCGCGAACGCGAGGGCGGCGAGCGTGTCGGCCGACTCCCAGCGGCGGTGGCTCAGCGCCAGGGCACCCGCGGCGACCCCGCCGGTCACGGCGCCGAAGCGGGCGACGGTCGCGCTGACGGCACCCCGCCGCACGGCCAGGTACACGAGCGCGGCCGCCATGCCGAACGCGAACAGCTGGCCGTGCATCAGCAGGCTGCGGCTGACGACGGACTCCCAGTCGCGACTCCAGCCGTGGAGCTCGCGACCGTGCGTCGCGTGGAAGACGGCTCGGACGAGCGCGCCGGCGGCCCCGACGACGAGCAGCGCGAGCGGCGGCAGAGAGGCGCGCTGCCACCCGTGGAGCCTGCGGCCGACCCGGCTCGCGAGCAGCGCGACCAGCGGCAGCACGGCGTAGAACGTCAGCTCGACGGTCAGGGTCCAGGCGACCTCGAGGCCGGTGCGGATGTGGTGCGGCGAGTAGGCCTGCATCATGGTCAGGTCGGCGGCGAGGCCGGGGGCGTCGAGCCGGCCGATGCCACGCGGCCAGACGAACGAGAGGCCGAGCACGCAGTTCGTGACGAGGAGCACGACGAGGTAGGCCGGCCACACCCGGAATGCGCGATTGGCCGCGTACCGCCGCAGCGACGGGAGCGGCCTCCCGTCGACGAGCCGGCCGGCGAAGCCCAGGTACAGCAGGAAGCCGGACAGCACGAAGAAGAGCCCGAGCCCCTGATGCAGCGCGAAGACGAGAGCCGGCTCGCGGTGCCGGACTCCCGGCGACAGCACGTTCGACACGTGGTACGCCACGACGCTCACGGCCGCCAGTCCCCTCAGCCCGTCGAGCCCCGCCAGATGTGCGCGTTCCTGTGATTCCCCCATGACATCAAGGCTGTCGGGGGCGCAGGAACGGGACCACGTCCGTCCGGCCGAACTCCGTCGTCCGCGCGGACGAGATCGGCCCTGCATCGGACGGCCGAGATCGGCCCCGCAACGGAGGGCCGAGATCGACCCCGCCCCGGACCGCCGAGATCGGTCGGCCGTCCGGATGGCGCGCCGGCTACAGGGCGCGGTGCGTGAACCGCCCGCCGAGCAGCGTCGCCGCCACGGGCATCGTGCGGAGGGCCTCGGGATCGCCCGCCAGCGGGTCGGCGTCGAGCACGACCAGGTCGGCGAGGCTGCCGGCCACGACGGACTCGCGCCCGTCGGTCGACGACGCGAGTGCCACCGCCGGGGTCAGGCGCTGCTCGGGGTGCCACGGCTCGCGGCCGTCGCGGGCCCGCGTCACCGCGGCCGCCATCGCGACCCAGGGGTCGAGGGGCGCGACCGGGGCGTCCGATCCCAGCCGCAGCGGCACCCCCGCCGCCACGAGCGAGTCGAGCACGAACGCCCGGCCGGTGCGGCCGGCCCAGTACACCTCGGCGATATCGCGGTCGTCCATCGCGTGCTCGGGCTGCACGCTCGCCACGATGCCGAGGGCGGCGAACCGCGCCACGTCGGCGGGACGCAGCAGCTGGGCGTGCTCGATCGACCCGCGGCAGCCGACGGCGGCGAAGGCGTCGAGGGCGACGGTGTTCGCGCGGTCGCCGATGGCGTGCACCGCCAGGTCGAGGCCGTGCTCGTGGGCCCGGCCCATCAGGCCGGTCAGCTCGTCGACGGAGAACGACGGGATCCCCACGCCGCCGCCGACCGGGTACGGGTCGTGGCAGTAGGCCGTGCGGGTGTTGAGCGAGCCGTCGGTGATGATCTTGGCCGGGCCCATGGTCACCAGGCCCTCGGTGCCCGGGATGACGTCGCCCGTGCGCAGGCGCCGGGCGATCACGGCGTCGAGGTCTGCGGGGTAGACGCCGGGCCGGACGCGGAGGGCGCGGGTTCCTGCGCCCACTCTCTCGGCCCAGGCGTCGATCGAGAGGGTCATCTCGAGGTCGACCACGCCGACGACCCCGCGGGCGGCCGCCGCCGCCGCCGCTTCGCCGACCCACTCGTCCATGCGCGAGCTGTCGATCGCCGTGATGACGCCCGACGCGTCGAAGGCGGCCTGCTCGCGCAGCAGCCCCGTCGCGTGGTCGGGCTGGCCGACCAGCGCCAGCCCCGCCCGGTTCAGCCAGACGGCGTGCAGGTCGGCGCTCACCAGCGCGACCGGGAACGCTCCGGCCGCGTCGAGCATCTCGGCGGTGGGAGCGTCGCTCCAGAGGGCGTCGCGGAAGCCGTAGCCGACCAGCAGGTCGCGGTCGGCCGGGCGGTCTTCGCGGATGCGCGCCTTCACGAGCGCCACGGTCTCGGCGGCGGACGAGGCGGCCGACACGTCGAGGCGCTGGCGGACGAGCGCCCACTGCTCCATGTGCACATGGTTGTCCCAGAGGCCGGGGGCGACGAAGCGGCCGTCGAGATCGACGACCTCCCGGTCGCCGGGTGCGATCGCGGGTGCGATGGCCGAGACGAGGCCGTCTTCGATCAAGACGTCTGTCGGCGTTCCGTCGCGGCCCACCATCCGCGCGTTCGCAAGGAGGAGGTCGCTCATTCGCGGGCCCGACGCATCTCAGCGGCGAGCCCCGGATGCGCGTAGGGGCCGTCGCCCTCGAGTTCGGACACGATGCGGTCGACGACCTCGGGCGCCTTGTTCTGGCTGAGCTTGGCGCGCGCGTCGAACCGGGTCACGCGCAGGCGGATGCCGACGGTGCCCTTGGCGACGCGGCGGGAGCCCTCTTCGTCGAGCTCCAGCGACACCGGCGTCTCGAGGCGCTGCTCGAAGTGGTCGACCAGCTCGCCGAGCACGCGGAAGTTCTCGGCGTCGTCGAGGATCTCGGGGGTGCCGTAGAGGTGGGCCGTGACGTGGTTCCAGGTCGGAACGATCCCGCCCGACGTTATCCCGGCCGACAGAGCCCAGCTGGGCGAGATGTAGCCGTGCGGACCCTGGACGATGACGAGGATCTCGTGCTGCCCCAGCTCGTGCAGCTGCTCGTCGGGACGGCCCACGTGGCTGACCAGGCTGATCGTGTCGTCATCGGTCTCTTCGAGCACCACCGGGTAGTGCGAGGCGACGAGGCCGGTGGCCGTGTTCGAGACGATCGTCGCCCACGGGTTCTCGCGGATGAGGCGCTTGACCTCGTCGGCGTCGTCGATGATGAAGTGAGGGGTGTGGCGCATGCAGCTAAGCCTGGCAGACGGGGCACCAGTAGAGCTTCCGCCCGGCGGGCTCCTCCATCAGGATGTTCGTGCCGCACACCCGGCAGGGCAGCCCCTCGCGGTGGTAGACCCAGTGCCGGTCGTCGCGCTTGGCCATCGCCTGGGCGTACTGCTTCTTGCTCAAGCCGTCCATGGTCATCATCTGGCCGAGCTTGACGCCGCTCTTGAGCAGCTTCGTCCAGTCTTTCCAGAGGGCGCGCACCGTCTCTTCGGGCACGTCGACACCGGGCGTGTGCGGGTTGAGCCGTGCACGGAA
The DNA here is from genome assembly GCF_059420045.1 of Frondihabitans sp. GW821-FHT04F02. Classification (NCBI taxonomy): domain Bacteria; kingdom Bacillati; phylum Actinomycetota; class Actinomycetes; order Micrococcales; family Microbacteriaceae; genus Frondihabitans; species Frondihabitans sp. GW821-FHT04F02. The sequence continues at coordinate 25,750 of NZ_JBWKSZ010000003.1, forward strand.
CAGCATCTCGGCCCGGTAGACGTTGCCGATGCCGCTGACCACCGACTGGTCCATCAGCAGGAGCCCGATCATCGTCTTGGTCTTGTGCACCCGCTCGAAGAAGCGGTCGGACCCCTTCTTCGGCGAGTCGACCAGCGGGTCGGGGCCGAGCTTCGCGATGATCTCGTCGACCTCCTCGGCCGTCCGCACCTCGCACTTCGTCGGCCCCCGGAGGTCGGCCACGACGGTCTCGGCGAGGATCCTCACCCGCACCGCGCCGACGGGCTCGGGAGGGAACGCCTCGAGGTCGATGTCGCCTTCGGGTGTCTCCTGCTCGGAGATCCGCAGCCGCGCCGCACTCAGCGGCTTGCCGACGCGCACCATGCGGGCCTTGCGCGGGGCGCCGATGCTCTTCCAGCTGTCCTCCCCCGCCTCGTCGGTCAGGTCGGTACCGCGCTGATTGGTCTGACCCATCCGCCCCGACGCGCTCTGGATGGTCGGGTCGGTCGAGAAGTCGCCCGCGAAGTCCCACGAGCCGTACAGCCCCAGATGCACCTGCAGGAACTTTCGGCCCTCGAACTCGAGGAACATCTGCTTGCCGACTGCGACGGCGTCGACCATCACCCGGCCGTCGAGCACGGCGGCACCCGCCGCGAAGCGCCCCTGGGGGCTCGACACGGCGACGGGCTCGCCGACGAAACTCGCTCGGAACTGGTTGGCGATGCGGTGGACGGAATGACCTTCAGGCACTCTCCGAGGCTACCCGGGGCCGCCGACACGACCGTTCAGGGAGGGCGCCGTTCAGTCGGCGGCTGGGGTCTGGGTCGGCGTGACCCAGTCGACGGGGTGGCCCTTGATGGCGCCCGTGGTCTCGTACTCGGCGAGCTGGGCGATGCGGCGCTCGTGGCGCTCCTCGAACGAGAACGGCGTCTTGATGAACTCGTCGATCAGGGCGATCGCCTCGTCTTCGCTGTGCTGGCGCGCGCCGATCGCGACGACGTTCGCGTCGTTGTGCTGGCGGGCCAGCTGGGCGGTGGACATGTTCCACGCGAGTGCCGCCCGGACGCCCTCGACCTTGTTCGCGGCGATCTGCTCTCCGTTGCCGGAGCCGCCGAAGACGACGCCCAGGCTCTCGAGCCCCTCGCTCTGGTCGCTGACGACGGCACGGGCCGCGGCGATGCAGAACGACGGGTAATCGTCGAGGGGCTCGTACGTCTCGGGGCCGTGGTCGGTGACCTCGTGGCCCTGCTCGGCGAGGTGGGCGATGAGTGTCTGGGCGAATTCGAGGCCGGCGTGATCGGTCGCAACGTGGATGCGCATGACCGTCAGTGTATGGCCGTCGAGCCCCCGCCGAGCGCCTCGCCTAATCGAAGATGGGGCCGACGGTCCGGGAGCGCTTGAGCTCGAAGAAGCCGGGGTACGAGGCCGCGGCGACGACGCCGTCCCAGAGGGTCAGCGCGATCTCGCCCTTGGGGGCGGGAGAGATGACCGGGCCGAAGAACGCGGTTCCGTTGACGGCGATGACCGGCGTGCCGACGTCCTGCCCGACGCGGTCGATGCCGTCCACGTGACTGGCGCGCATGGCTGCGTCGTACTCGTCCGTGTCCGCGAACGCTGCCAGCTCGGCCGGCAGTCCCGCCTCGGCGAGCGCCTCCGCGATGACGGCGTCCTGGTCGTCCTTGCGGCCCTCGACGTGGATGCGCGTGCCGAGCGCGTCGTAGAGCGGCTTGACGACGGCCTGGCCGTGCAGCTCGGTGGCCGCGGTGACGACGCGCGTGTAGCGGATCAGCTTCGCGAGGTTGGCGGGGTCCATTCCCTCGTTGTCCTCATTCAGGATGCCGAGGCTCATCACGTGGAAGGTGACGGCCAGGTCGCGGTGGGCGGCGACCTCGTCCATCCAGCGGCTGGTCATCCACGCCCAGGGGCACGACGGATCGAACCAGAAGTCGACGGGGGTGACGGTGGTGGAAGCTACGGTGTCGGTCATAGGTTGAGCCTAAGACCCCCGCCCCGCGTCGAGAAGAGTGCCTGTGTCCATCAAAGAAGCGACCCCCGACGCCTCACCGCGCGGCGTGGAGGCGAACGGCGTCAACGCCATCGACGAGTCCGAGCGCAAGGGCACGCCGCGGCAGCTGTTCTGGCCGTGGTTCGCGGCCAACATCTCGGTCCTGGGGATCGGCTACGGCGCCTACCTGCTCAACTTCGCCGTGTCCTTCTGGCAGGCGATCGTCGTGGGAGTCCTCGGCATCGCCATCTCGTTCCTGTTCTGCGGCCTGATCGCGCTGGCCGGCAAGCGCGGCAACGCACCGACGATGACCCTGGGTCGGGCGCCCTTCGGCGTCCGCGGCAACCGGGTCCCGTCCGTCATCTCCTGGGTGCTCACGGTCGGCTGGGAGACGGCGCTCACCTCGCTGGCCGTGCTGGCGACGGAGACCATCTTCACCGAGCTCGGCTTCGCGGCGGGTGTCCCGACGAAGATCGTCGCCCTCGTCGTGATCGCGGCCCTGGTCGTGGTCGCCGGCATCCTCGGCTTCGACTTCATCATGCGGCTGCAGAAATGGATCACCCTGGCTACGGCTGTGCTCACCGTCGTCTTCGTGATCCTGACGCTGCAGCGGGTCGACTTCGCGGCGGTGGCCGCTCTCCCGAGCGGCCCGCTGCCCTCGGTCATCGGCGGATTCGTCTTCATGATGACGGGCTTCGGCCTGGGCTGGGTCAATGCGGCGGCCGACTACTCGCGCTACCTCCCGCGGTCGTCCTCCAGCGCCGGCGTCGTCTGGTGGACCACGTTCGGCGCCGCCCTCGCGCCGATCATCCTCTTCGTCTTCGGTCTCTTCCTGGCCGGCAGCTCGACCGACCTCCTCGGCGCCATCAACGACAACCCCATCGGGGCCCTCGTGACAGTCGTGCCGAAGTGGTTCCTGGTCCCCTTCGCCGTCGTCGCAGTCCTCGGGCTCGTCGGCGGGTCTGTCATGAACATCTACTCGTCGGGCTTCTCGTTCCTGAACATGGGAGTGACGATCCCGCGCTACGCGGCCGCGACTGTAGACGGCGTCGTGATGATCGCGGGCACGATCTACGTGGCCTTCTTCGCGACCTCCTTCATCGGCCCGTTCCAGGGCTTCCTGATCACGCTCGGCGTCCCGATCGCCGCGTGGGCGGGCATCTTCCTCGCCGACATCCAGCTGCGCCGCACCGACTACTCGACGGCCGACCTGTTCGACGCCAAGGGCCGCTACGGCAGCGTGCAGTGGCCGACCATCGCGCTCATCGTCGTCGGCACGATGATCGGCTGGGGCCTCGTCGACAACAGCTTCTACGCCGGCTGGCTCGGCTGGCAGGGCTATCTGCTCGGGCCTGAGAAGGGCGCGTTCCGCACCGACTGGAGCGGCGCCAACCTCGGGGTGCTCGCCGCCCTCGCCATCGGATACGTCGGCACGCTCCTCTTCACCCGTCGCACCGTGCGCCGCCAGGAGAACCTCGCGTGAGCGGCGAGGTCGCGCCCTGGCTCGTCGTCGTCGACATGCAGCGGATCTTCGGCCAGCCGGGCAGCGACTGGTTCACGCCCGACTTCGCCTCGGCGAGCGCCGGCGCCGCGCGGCTCCGCGAGGCGTTCGGGTCGAGGGTGGCCTTGACCCGCTTCGTCGCGCCGGAGACGCCGGCCGGCGCGTGGGTGCCGTACTACGAGGACTGGCCGTTCGCGCTGGTCCCCGACTCCGATCCGCTCTACGAGCTGATGCCCGACTTCCCGGTGCGCGACGCGACCGTGATCACCCGCTCGACGTTCGGCAAGTGGGACGCCGAGACGGCCGCGGCCCTCGGTGACACGACGGAGATCGTCCTGTGCGGCGTCTCCACCGACTGCTGCGTCCTCTCGACGGCCCTGGCCGCCGCCGACTCCGGCGTGCGCGTGCGCATCGCCGCCGACGCGTGCGCCGGCGCCACCGAGACCGACCACCGGCGTGCTCTCGAGGTGATGGCCCTCTACGCTCCGCTCATCGAGATCACGACCGTCGCCGAGGTGCTCTCGGGGACGCCGATTCCCGCTCACCAGTAGGGTTGTCGAGGGCCACGAGCCCGCAACGCACACAACCGACGATGGATGGAGCACTGCCGTGCCTGGAGAGAATCTCACCCGTATCGAGGCGCAGGAGCGCAAGAGCATTCTGGACGTGTCGTCCTACCTGGTCGACCTCGACCTCACCCGCGGCGACGAGGTCTTCGGCAGCACGACCACGGTCGCGTTCACCGCGACCGAGGGCGCCTCGACCTTCATCGACGCGTTCACACGCACCGTCCACTCGGTGACGCTCAACGGCACCGAGCTCGACCCCGCCGCGGTCAGCGACGGCATCCGCATCCAGCTCGACGGCCTCGCCTCGTCGAACGTGCTCACCGTCGTCGCCGACGCCGAGTACACCAACACCGGCGAGGGCCTGCACCGCTTCGTCGACCCGGTCGACGGCGAGGTGTACCTCTACTCGCAGTTCGAGGTGCCGGACAGCCGGCGCGTCTTCGCGGTCTTCGAGCAGCCCGACCTCAAGGCGACGTTCCAGTTCACGATCACCGCGCCGGCGCGGTGGCAGATGGTGTCCAACTCGATCACGCCCGAGCCGACCGTCGACGGAGAGGTCGCCACGTGGGCCTTCGAGCCCACCGCCGTCATGTCGAGCTACATCACCGCGATCGTCGCCGGCCCGTACGACGTCGTCCGCTCGTCGCTGACCTCGTCGGACGGCCGCGAGATCCCCCTCGGCATCTTCACGCGCAAGTCGCTCTCCGAGTACATGGACGCCGACTACATCTTCGAGAAGACCCGCCAGGGCTTCGCCTACTACGAGGAGAAGTTCGACTACCCGTACCCCTTCGACAAGTACGACCAGCTCTTCGTCCCCGAGTTCAACGCGGGCGCCATGGAGAACGCTGGCGCGGTCACCTTCACCGAGACCTACGTCTTCCGCAGCAAGGTCACCGACGCCATCAAGGAGCGTCGCGTCGTCACGATCCTGCATGAGCTCGCGCACATGTGGTTCGGCGACCTCGTCACGATGAAGTGGTGGAACGACCTCTGGCTCAACGAGTCGTTCGCCGAGTGGGCGTCGACGATCTCGACGGCCGAGGCGACCGAGTGGACCGAGGCGTGGACCACGTTCCAGGCCATGGAGAAGAGCTGGGCCTACCGCCAGGATCAGCTGCCGTCGACCCACCCCGTCGTCGCCACGATCAACGACCTCGAGGACGTCCAGGTCAACTTCGACGGCATCACCTACGCCAAGGGCGGCTCGGTGCTCAAGCAGCTCGTCGCCTGGGTCGGCATCGACGCCTTCTACGCCGGCGTCGCCGCATACTTCAAGAAGCACCACCACTCGAACACCGAGCTCTCCGACCTCCTGGCCGAGCTCGAGGTCACGAGCGGCCGCGAGCTGACCTCCTGGTCGAAGCTCTGGCTCGAGACCGCCGGCGTCAACACCCTCCGGCCCGAGATCGAGACCGACGCCCACGGCGTCATCACCTCGTTCGCGGTGATTCAGACCGCCGCCGCCGACTACCCGACCATCCGCCCGCACCGCCTCGCGATCGGCCTCTACGACCTGCAGGGCGACGACCTCGTCCGCAGCCACCGTGTCGAGATCGACGTCGACGGCGAGCGCACCGAGGTGCCCGAGCTGGTCGGCCTCCCCAAGGGCGCGCTCGTCCTGACGAACGACGACGACCTCGCCTACGCCAAGGTCCGCCTCGACGAGGGCTCGCTCGCGACCGCCATCGAGCACCTCGCGAAGATCCACAACCCCCTCGCCCGCGCGATCGTCTGGGGTTCGGTGTGGGACGCCACCCGCGATGCCGAGAGCCCGGCATCCGACTACGTGAAGCTCGTGCTCGCCAACATCGCCAGCGAGACCGAGTCGACGACGATCCGCACGACGCTGACCCAGCTGACCCAGGCCGCCCGCAGCTACGTCGCACCGTCGAAGCGCGCTGAGACGATCACGGCGGTGGGCGACGCACTGTGGGCGCTGGCCCAGTCGGCGCAGGCGGGGTCCGACGCCCAGTTCCAGTTCGTGAAGTTCTTCGCGAACATCGCGTCGACCGACGCTCACGGCGACGCCCTCCAGGGCCTCGTCGACGGCACAGTCACGCTGCCGGAGCTGACGATCGACACCGACCTGCGCTGGGAGCTCCTCGAGGGCCTCGTGCTCGTCGGCCGCGCCGGCGCCGCCGAGATCGACGCCGCGCTGGCTGCCGACAACACCGCCAACGGCGCTCAGGCCGCTGCACGCGCCCGCGCGACCATCCCCACCACCGAGGGCAAGCTGGCGGCGTTCGCCTCGATCGTCGACTCCGACGACCAGCCGAACGCCATCGTGCGCGCCACCGCGATGGGCTTCCAGCACACGAACGACCCGGAGATCCTCGAGCCGCTCGTAGCCCGCTACTTCGACTCGCTCACCGGCATCTGGGAGAGCCGCAGCTACCACATCGCGGACACGCTGGTGTCGGGCCTCTACCCGGCGGGTCTCGCGAACGAGGCCCTCGAGTCGGCGGCAACGACCTGGCTCGACGCGAACCCCGAGACGCCGGCTCTCCGTCGCATCATCAGCGAGAATCGCGCCGGCACGGAGCGTGCGCTCAAGGTCCAGGCCGCCGACAGCTAGGCGGTCCGGTCGAACGGACGACGGCGGTGCTCTTCGGAGCGCCGCCGTCGTCGTTCACCCGTTGCATCGTTCAGCCGCGGCGTCGTTCAGCCCGCACCGAAACGCCGCCTCGTAGCATGGGGTGAATGGTTACCCTTCCTCTCGCAGCCGCGACCGACCTCTCCAAAGACGCCTCGACGTTTTGGGGCATGTGGGGCGTCGCCATCACCGTCGCCGGGATCATCGTGGGCGCGATCATCCTGCGGATCATCATCCACTTCGTGATCCGGCGGGTCGTCGACCAGGTCGTCAACGGTGTCAAGAGAAAGCAGAACATCGACGACACGCAGGCCCTCGACTCGCCCCTGAAGGCAGTCCGCGTGGTGCAGCGCACCCGCACGCTCGGCAGCGTCCTCAACAACATCGCGTCGGTCGTCATCATCCTCATCGCCTTCACGAGCATCCTGAGCGAGATCGGAGTCTCCGTCGTCGGCGTGGTAAGCGCAGCCGGGGTCATAGCGGCCGGCCTGGCCTTCGGCGCCCAGAACGTCGTCAAAGACCTCCTGAGCGGCCTGTTCATGGTCTTCGAAGACCAGCTCGGCGTCGGCGACATCGTCGACGTGCAGCTTGCCAGCGGAGTCGTCGAGGCCGTCGGTATCCGGGTCACGCAGATCCGGGACGTGAACGGGACCCTCTGGTTCGTGCGGAACGGCGAGATCCTGCGCGTCGGCAACATGTCGCAGGGCTGGGCACGCGCCATCATCGACACGGCTGTGCCGAACGACTCCGACATCGATCTCGTCGAGTCGATCATCCTCAAGACCGCCGTCGACCTGAAGGCCCAGCCGCGCTGGAAGACCCGCATGCTCGAGAAGCCCGAGCTCTGGGGCATGCAGTCGATCTCGGACTCGCACGTCATCGTGCGCCTCGCCGTCCGGACGCGCTCGGCGGAGCGGGACAACGTGGCTCGCGAGCTCCGGATCCGGCTCAAGAAGGCCCTGGAGGCCGAGGGGATCAGCCTTCCGTCGCTCTCGAGCGTGATCCTGAGCGGCTTCGACGAGGCCAACAGCATCAAGGGCGCCCGCCCGGTCGAGACGCAGCCGGCCCCCACTGTTCCGCGAGCACGCCGAGCACCGCGTCGACCGAGCACCCCGACGGCTCCGCCGTTCGATGGTCCGGGAGACAATCGAGCATGACCGACGAGACCCCCCGCCCCCTCATCCAGCCGATCACCGTCCGCCGCGGACTCGGCGACGACGACGTGCAGGGCAACTTCTGGCAGAAGGTCGGCGGTCGGCCCACGTTCGAGAAGCTGGTCCGTCGCTTCTACGAGGGCGTGCAGACCGACGAGGTCATCTGGCCGATGTACCCGGCCGACGATCTCGAGGGTGCGATTCAGCGTCTCACCGGCTTCCTGGAGCAGTACTGGGGCGGCCCGACGACCTACAGCGACGAGCGCGGCCACCCGCGGCTGCGCATGCGCCATGCGCCGTTCCCGATCACACCTCTGGCCCGCGAGCGGTGGCTCGTGCACATGCGGGCAGCGGTCGACTCGCTCGAGCTGTCCCCGCTCGACGACGCGACGCTCTGGGGGTACCTCGACCGAGCCGCGCACGCGATGACCAACACGGCCGGCGAATAGAGCTCGTCCCGGCCACGGCCACGAGAGCGGCGTCGGTCAGCCGACGTAGCCCGCCCGCAACTCGTCGACGAGGCGGGGGCTGCCTGGGCGCCAGCCCAGCACGTCTCGGGCGTGCGCCGCAGAGGCCACCTGGTCGGCCAGCAGGGCGTCCGCGTAGGCCGATCCGAGCCGAGCCCTCGACTCGTCTGCGGACTCGTCGATGACGGGCCGACCGTGTGCCGCGGCCTCGGCGAGCTCGCGGACCGTCGACTGCTCGTCTGACACGGCGAAGACGTAGTCGTCGTCGGCCGCGGCCTCGAGTGCGAGCACATAGAGCTCGGCGAGGTCGTCGACGTGCACGAGAGTCCAGCGCTGAGACCCGTCGCCCGGCAGGCGCACCTCCTCGCCGCTCACGAACTCGGCGGGGATGCCGCCGCCGTGCCCGTAGACGATACCCGGGGCCACGATCGTCGTGCGGACCGGGGCCCGGCGAACGGCCGCCTCGATGGGGATGCGCCACCCCGAGATGGTCTCGGGACGCATCGGGCTCGACTCGGTGAGGTCATCGCCCGCGCCGAAGACCCAGACGCCCCCGGTGTGAAGGTACGGCCGGTCGTCCTCCGCGAACTCGCGCGACACGATCTCGACCAGCGACTCGTCGAGGGCGGCACTCGACGAGTCGCCCGTCGCGGCCGTGTGGACGACGCCGGTGCTCTCGCGCACCAGCCGGGTGAGGAGGTCGAGGTCGGTAGCGTCGCCGACGACGGTGGTCGCACCCGCCGCTCGGACGGCCTCGGCCTTCGCCTCGGACCGCACGAGGGCGGTGACGTCGTGATCGCGAGCCCGGAGGGCGCGGAGGACGGCCGAGCCGATGTACCCGGTCGCACCGGTGAGGAGAACTGCCATGGCCCCACGGTAGCGGGGGCCGCCGACACCCGTCAGAGCAGGCCCGACCTCCGCTTGACGAGCACGTGGCCTCGGCTGGTGCTCAGGCGCGTCCACGCTCCGACGACGAAGACCCGCGCGGGTTCGTCGTCGACGAGGAACCCGAGTGTCAAAGCGGCGAAAGCGGCACCCGCAGGAACGTCGGAACCCTCGACGGGCCTCGACCACACGCCCGACCGCACCCTCTGCACGATCTGCTCGCCCGTTCCCGCCGGAAGGACGCCTGCGACCTCCTCGATGCCCGCCTTGGCGACGGCCTCGAGGGCGGCCGACTCGAGCGCGGTCTGCGCGGTCCATCCGCCCCGGGGCGGAGAGATCGCAGCCCACGACGCGGCGATGACCGACGGCGGCAGCGGCACGACGACCGGCGCCGTCGGGTCGACGATCTCGTTCTGCAGACGCACCAGGCGCTCGACGACGCTCCGCAGCGACACGACGGCATCGAACGTCGACTCGGCCGCCAGGGCGTAGGTGCGGAGGCCGAGCACCGTCGGGCTGGTGTCGAGCAGGCCGGCAGGGCTGAGGACGCCGACGTAGGCGGCGAGGACTCCCCCGGTGCCGATGAGGCGCACGGCCCCGTCGTCGACAGCGGAGGCCCGCGCGAGGAAGGTGTGGAGATCGTCGAGCGAGAGGGAGTCGGGAAGTGCGAAGTCGGTACTCATGAGCGATCTAAACTACCGCTGATGACCGACACCGCGCCTGTCGGCGGCACGCCGACCGACCCCCTCGACGACCTCCTGCGAGCCTTCGACCTCACGCCGGGCGACGCTCCCGACACCTTCGACGGGCCCAGCCAGTGGATGCCGAACGGCCGCGTCTTCGGCGGGCAGGTTCTCGCCCAGTCTCTGATCGCCGCCGCGCGGACCGTCGACGGCGCGCGGCTGCCCCACTCGCTGCACGCGTACTTCCTGCGCGCAGGCAAGGTCGAGCACCCCGTGACGATCCGGGTCGACCGCAGCCACGACGGTCGCTCGTTCGCCTCACGGCGCACCGAGGCCCTGCAGAACGGCGCCGTGATCATGACGACGATGGCGTCGTTCCAGAGCCTCGACGACGGCATCGACCACCAGATCGACCCGCCGGCCGGCCTGCCCGAGCCCGAGTCGCTGCCGACGATGGCCGACTCGCTCGCCGGCATCGCCCACCCCGCGGCGCAGTTCTGGGCCCACGGCCGCCCGTTCGACATCCGGCACGTGCCGTCGCCGATCTTCCTCCGTGTCGACGGAGCCCACGTCGCCCACCAGGCGCTGTGGATGAAGACGGTCGGTCCGCTCGGCGACGACGAGCTCGTGCACCGCGCGGCGCTGGCCTACGCGAGCGACCTCGGGATCCTCGAGCCGATCCTGCGCCGCCACGGAGTGCCGCTCGCCACGCGCGAGATGAAGATAGCCAGCCTCGACCACGCCATGTGGTGGCACCGGTCGGGGCGCGCCGACGAGTGGCTGCTGTACGCGATGGAGTCGCCGACGGCGCAGGGCGGCCGCGGCCTGTCGACCGGCCGCTTCTACGACCGGTCGGGGACACTGCTGGCGAGCGTCGCCCAGGAGGGCATGGTGCGGGTGCCGGAGGGCGTGGGCGACTAGCCGCTCGCGTGCGCCGCCCGACGTGCGCCCGCCGTCGGCACTCAGGTAAGGACGGGGAGGGCGCCAGCGAGGATCGCGCCCTGTCGGTGACAGCCCGGCAAGGAGGGCGCGGAGTTCCTGCGCCCGCCACGAGGACGTCTAGGGCGGGAGTCCTTGAGAACGACCGCGAGCGAAAGCTACCGGCGCCGGAACTGGAGCGGCTCGTCGACGAACGGCGACCACGCCGCGCGCTCGGCGTCGTTGATCCGGCGCGGGCGCTGGGTCGTGGCATCGACCAGCACGAGCGTCGAGGCCGCACGGGTGTGCAGGACTCGAGGCTCGACGCCGACCGGCGAGAACACCTCGTAGAAGATCTCGAGGCTCGCACCGCCCATGTGGCCGATCCAGAGCTGGATGTCGAGCGGCTGGCGCGTGTACGCGATCGGTGCCAGGTACTCGACCTCCTGGCGGGCGATCAGCGACCACGTCTGCGTGCCGGGGCTCGAGTCGAGGATCGCGGTCGCCCCGTGGTCGCCGGACTCTTCGCCCGCCGACCAGAACGCCTGGATGCGCGCCTCCTCGAGGAGGTGCAGCATCTCGGCGTTGTTGACGTGGCCGTAGGCGTCGAGGTCGCCCCACCGCAGGACGGTGGGCACCTGAAGGCGGGCCACGCCTAGTCTCGCGTGAGCTTGCGGTAGGTGACGCGGCTCGGCTTGGCTGCGTCGGCGCCGAGGCGCTCGACCTTGTTCTCCTCGTACGCCTCGAAGTTGCCCTCGAACCAGTACCAGTTGGCCGGCTTCTCGGGGGTGCCCTCGTAGGCGAGGATGTGCGTGGCGATCCGGTCGAGGAACCACCGGTCGTGGGTGATGACCACGGCGCAGCCGGGGAACTCGAGCAGCGCGTTCTCGAGGCTGCCCAGGGTCTCGACGTCGAGGTCGTTGGTGGGCTCGTCGAGCAGCAGCAGGTTGCCGCCCTGCTTGAGCGTGAGCGCCAGGTTGAGGCGGTTGCGCTCACCACCCGAGAGCACGCCGGCCTTCTTCTGCTGGTCGGGGCCCTTGAAGCCGAACTGCGAGACGTAGGCGCGCGACGGGATCTCGGTCTTGCCGACCTGGATGTAGTCGAGGCCCTCCGAGACGACCTCCCAGAGGTTCTTGTTCGGGTCGATGCCGCCGCGGTTCTGGTCGACGTATGAGATGTCGACCGTCTCGCCGACCCTCAGGTCGCCGCCGTCGAGGGGCTCGAGACCGGTGATGGTCTTGAAGAGCGTCGTCTTGCCGACACCGTTCGGGCCGATGACTCCGACGATGCCGTTGCGCGGCAGGGTGAACGAGAGGTTATCGATCAGCACGCGGCCGTCGAAGCCCTTCTCGAGGCCCTTGGCGTCGATGACCTGGTTGCCGAGGCGCGGACCCACGGGGATCACGATCTCTTCGAAGTCGAGCTTCTTGGTGCGCTCGGCCTCGGTCGCCATCTCTTCGTAGCGGGCGAGGCGAGCCTTCGACTTGGCCTGGCGGCCCTTCGAGTTGCTCCGCACCCACTCGAGCTCGGACGACAGGCGCTTGGCGAGCTTGGCGTCTTTCTTGCCCTGGATGTTGAGACGCTCGCCCTTCTTCTCGAGGTAGGTCGAGTAGTTGCCCTCGTACGGGTAGAGGCGTCCGCGGTCGACCTCGGCGATCCACTCGGCGACGTGGTCGAGGAAGTACCGGTCGTGGGTCACGGCGAGGACAGCGCCGTGGTACTGGCTCAGGTGCTGCTCGAGCCACAGCACGCTCTCGGCGTCGAGGTGGTTGGTGGGCTCGTCGAGCAGCAGCAGGTCGGGCTTCTGGAGCAGGAGCTTGCAGAGCGCCACGCGGCGCTTCTCACCACCGGAGAGGTTCGCGATCTGAGCGTCGCCCGGCGGGGTGCGGAGGGCGTCCATCGCCTGCTCCAGCTGCGAGTCGAGGTCCCAGGCGTCGGCGGCGTCGATCTCCTCCTGCAGGCCGCCCATCTCTTCGAGCAGCGCGTCGAAGTCGGCGTCGGGCTCGGCCATGGCCAGCGAGATCTCGTTGAAGCGGTCGATCTTGCCCTTGATCGGGCCGACGCCCTCCTGGACGTTCTCGAGCACCGTCTTCGACTCGTCGAGCTCGGGCTCCTGCATGAGGATGCCGACGGTGAACCCGGGGGTCAGCTTCGCCTCGCCGTTGCTGGGCGTGTCGAGGCCCGCCATGATCTTGAGGATCGTCGACTTGCCGGCGCCGTTCGGGCCGACCACGCCGATCTTCGCGCCGGGGATGAAGGACATCGTCACATCGTCGAGGATCAGCTTGTCGCCGACCGTCTTGCGAGCGCGGACCATCGAGTAAATGTATTCGGCCATGAGCACCAGTCTATTCGGGGTTGCAGTGAGGGTTCGCCGGGGCGGATGCGGGCCCGGTCGACGAGCAGGCTCCGGAGCGCTACCAGTCGATCGCGCGGGTCGTGCCGACGAGGCACTTGCCGGTGGACAGCACGGGAGCCGTGCCGCCCGAGAAGCCCGCGGTGCCGACCTGCCCGAGGAGGCAGACCTTCTTCTTCCAGAGCACCGAGAACTCGATCGAATCGACCGTCCGGCCGATCGAGGTCGTATCGGGCGTCAGCTCCATCGACGCCTTCGAGAAGCCGGCCGTCGTCAGCGTGTCGACGACCGTGCGGCCGTCCGGGTTGTCGTTCTTCGCGAGCAGCTGCTTGATCGTGCGATCGAGCAGCGTGTGGGCCTCCGCCGACGTGAGATCGGCCGAATATGTCGGCACAGCGCTCGGTGTCGGGGCCGAGATCGCACTCGACGAGCCGGTGGGCGGCGACGTGGTCGTCGGGTCGACTGTCTGCTGGCCCGCGGTGCAGCCGGCCACTCCGAGGGCGACGGCCGCGGCGACAGCCGCAAGGCCAGCCGTGCGAGCGCGCGAGAGTCGAAGAGCCACGTTCCGAGTGTACGGGGGCGGGCCCCGCGCGCCTCAGAACGGCTGCTCGTCGTCACGGGGCGCACCCCAGTCGGAGGCGGAGGCGGGGTCGGCGGGCGGCGCGGACGGGAAGGCCGACGGCGGCTCCGCGCCCGGGCCCGGCGGGGTGGGGGTCGTGGCGGCGGCGGGATCGGCGGCGGAGTCGGGTTCCTGCGCCTGCGGGTGCTCAGAGGGAGACGCCTCGGGGCGCTGCATGCGGCTGAAGGTCGTGGTGCCGAACAGCAGGTCGGGGCCGAGCGACTCGGCATCCACTTCGACGGCCGTGCCGCTCTTGCCGTCTTTCTCCCACTGGCGGATGCGGAGACGGCCGGCGACGACGACGCGGTCGCCGACGCCGAGCGAGGCTCCGGCGTTGTCGGCGAGCTGCCGGAATGCCGTGACCGTGTACCAGTTGGTCTCGCCGTCGACCCATTCGTTGCGCGACCGGTCGAACCGGCGCTGGCTCGACGCGAGCCGGAAGCGCGCGATGCTGATGCCCGAGGGGGTGCGGAGGCTCTTGAGCTGGGTGGCGATGGTGCCGGTGAGCGAGATCGTATCTGTCATGGATTAAGCGTCGCCGGACGCGACGACGGCCGACGGGATCCGATCCGATCTGTGGATGAATCGGGCCCGTCGGCCGCCTGTGGAGAAGGATTCGCCGTGGAGTCGATCAGTGCTCGCTGAACTCCGGACGGTCGACACCCGGCCCGAGCGCCGCGTGGACGGCGCTCTTGGCGATGTCCAGCGTCGGGAACGCCCCGTGATACGCGCCTTCGGACGACATCCGGATGGCGAAGCCGTCGTCGGTGCGGTGGATGGACCCGACGACGCCGGCGGGACCGAATGCGACCCACGTGGGGCTGGTGGTGCTGGTGCTGGTGCTGCTGCTCATCATTGAGCTCCTTACTGTGTCGGGCGCGGCCCGATGCCGCGCCTCAGGAGGCGAGTACGTACTTGCCGTACGACTTGCGGATCTTGTTGACCTTCGGCAGCGCGACGGCCAGGCAGTAGCCCTGGCCGGGGTTCTTGGCGAAGAAGTCCTGGTGGTACTCCTCGGCGTCGTACCAGTCGCCGAGCGGCTCGAGGGTCGTGACGATACCGCCGTCCCACGCCTCGGACGCGCGCTCGAGCGCGGCCTCGAAGACGGCCTTCTGGGCGTCGTCGGTGTAGAACATGGCCGAGCGGTACTGGGTGCCGACGTCGGCGCCCTGGCGGTTGAGCTGGCGGGGGTCGTGCAGCGTGAAGAACACGTCGAGAATGACGTCGGCCGGGATCGCCGACTCGTCGAAGGTGACCTGGACCGCCTCGGCGTGGCCGGTCGAACCGGTGCAGACGGCCTCGTAGCTCGGGTTCGCCGCGACGCCGCCGGTGTAGCCCGAGACGACGTCGGAGACGCCCTGCAGCGAGCGGTACACCGCGTCGAGACACCAGAAGCAGCCACCAGCAAGCGTGAAAGTCGTCATGCGTCGAACCTACTCTCCCTCGCCTGCTCTCCGAATGTCGGTGGTCGCACGTATGTTCGAACCGTTCCCACCAGACGGCCGGCAGACAGCGAGAAGAGGCACCCATGACCACCATCGAATTCACCACGACGACTCCCCAGGGCGCATACGCGACGGCGCCGGCCGTCTCAGCTCCAGCCGGGGCCGACGTGCGCAGCCTCTCCGAGGTTCGCAGCGGGCTCAAGCTCGTGCAGCTTCACGATGGCCTCGTGCGGGTCACCCGGCCGACCGGCGAGGTGCTCGGCTACGTCGAGAGCTTCCAGCACCCCGACGGCGAGCGGTTCCGCGCCAAGCGCTTCCTGCCGCGCCAGCGCCGCTTCATCGAGATCGGCGAGTTCTGGAGCCGCTCCGACGCGACCGACTGCTTCCGCTTCGCCTGATCCTCTCGTCGCTTTCGGGGTACAGGCCCGATCCAGCGCAGGAACTCGGGGCGGTCGCCTAATCGCGACACCGCGGCCTCCGTTCCCCGCCACCGGGGTACGAATGGGCTAGCCTGCGCGGCATGAACTGGTTCAACAGCGCCATCGACTGGATCTCGTCCGCCGAGGGAACGCGGGTCATCACCACCACGGTCCTTCCCTTCGTCGCGATCGTCGTCGCCGGCATCGTGGCAGCCTTGATCGGCCGCGGAATGTCGAAGCGCATCCTCGACGTCCGGGAGCGCGAGGCCAAGGCGGCGACCGTGACGTCACTGGTAGCCGCCGCGCGCCGCTCGGTCGACTGGTCGACGCTCGGAACCGATGAGCGCTCCCACGCGACGCTGCTCGCCGACGAGGCCGGCATCCGTCTCCGGCTGCTCCCGGTCTCGGGTGCGGGCCTCGCCGCCGCCTGGTCGGAGCACGAGATCGCGTCGATCCGTTCGAACTCGGCCACGTTCAGCTTCCAGTCGCAGCAGACCTTCGCCGACGTGCGAGACCGGCTCGTCGAGTGGCAGGCCAAGCCGAGCCGGGCGAAGCGGCTGTTCCAGGGCGATATCGAGCGATGGAAGGCGGAGGAGCCCGAAGCCGCGCCGATCGCGCCCGCGGGGCCGTCGGCCGAGGCGTCGGGGCTGTCGGCGGAGGCGTCGGCGCGCCGCACGGACCTGCCGTCGTTCGCTCCCCCGGCGGCCGCGCCGAACCCGGCTGCCACGCCGAACCCGGCGGCCGCGCCGACCCCGGCGCCCACGCCCGGGTCCGCCGACGCGACGAGCGCCGCCCCGGTCTCCGCGGAGACGGCCACCGTGTCGGCTGCGACGGCTTCCACCTCCAGTGCCGCACCCGCGAGCCCGGTCGCCGCAGACGAGCCCGCCGACCACACCGACACGGCCGAGGTCGAGCGTCTGCGCGAGCCCGCCTACAGCTCGCCCGTGAGCGCGCATGATGTGCGCCGCCGCACCAGCCCGGAGGCGGCGGAGCAGCCGGCGTCCTGACGCAGGCTCGGACGACCGGCGACACCGCTTTCGCCCCAGGACACCGGCGAAAGCCGGTGTCGCGAGGCGAAAGCGGCGTCGCCGCGCCTGGGGTCCGGTGCCCTCGGCAGGAATCGAACCTGCGACCAAGAGATTAGAAGGCTCCTGCTCTATCCGCTGAGCTACGAGGGCGTCGGCATCCACGATACCGTGCGAGCCAGGTACCCCTCGGGATCGAGCGAGCGCATCACTCCGTGAGCGGGTTCGTCAGGTCGTAGACGGTGTCAGAGCCGACGGTCTGCGAGGCGAAGTTCGACCGCACCCACGCCGCGATCGTCGACGAGGCGTCGCTTCCGCCGTTCGACGTGCCGACCGATCCGCCGATGAAGTAGTGGATCCTGCCGGCGGCGACGTCGGCTTTGAAGTCCGCCAGGGTGGGCGACGGGTCGCTCCCGTTGAAGCCTCCGATCGGCATCACCGAGTGCAGGGTCGCGAGCTGGAGCTTCGCGGCGTTGTCGGATCCGACAGTGGCTGCGACCCACGTGTACTTGTCTGCGTCGGCCAGGAGGAGTTTCGTCAACGCCGAGGAGACCGTCGAGGTGCCGCCGAAGATGCCGCCGGCGCCGCCGAAGCCCCCGGCGCCCCGACCGGTGAAGCCGCCGGTGGTGGGGCCGGTTCCTGCGCCCGTGCCTCCGGTCGCGCCGGGCGCGGTGCCGCCGGTTCCGCCCGCGCCGCCGAACCCGCCCGGGGCAGTGCCGGTGCCGCCGCCGACCGTGCCGCGCTGACCGCCGAAGCCGCCGCCGTTGCCGCCACCGCCAGGACCGCCGCCGCCGAACCCGCCGCGCGACGAGGCCACCGCCGGGCCGGCCGACGGAATCGAGCCGGTGTGCGCCGTCGACGCCGTCTCGAGGGAGTAGGCGAGAGGGCCGAGGAGTCCGCCGACCAGCATGAGCACGAGAGTGCTGGCGGCAAGCGCGCGGCCACGCACCCGCGGTGGCGTCGGAGGCGCGATGCCGCCGGCCGGAGCCTGGCCCACCGGAGCCGGGTACTCCCCCGGTGCGGGCGCAGGCGTCGCGGCAGACGAGGCCCCTCCCGACCCGGAACCCGCCGATACAGCGACTTCGTCACGACGCCGCACGCCCGGCACCAGCAGCAGCACCGCGGCCGCGACGCACGCCGCGACCACGACAAACTTCAGCCACGGCAGCCAGTCCGTGGCGCGGGCGAGCAGCACGTACGACCAGGCCGCCGTGACGAGCATGGCGACGGCCAGCACGACACGGGGCCACCAGTGCGCGGTCCCGGCCTTCCAGAGGATCGAGCCGCCGATGGCGAGGGTCCCGGCGAGCGGTGCGGCTAGAGCGACCGTGTAGTACGGGTGGAAGATCCCACCGGCGAAGCTGAACACCAGGCCGGTGACGACGAGCCACGACGAGAACAGCAGGAGCGTCGCGCGCCGGGCGTCGATGCGCTGACGACGCCCGAGGGCCACGAAGGCGGCCACCATGACGATGAGCGCGGCGGGCAGCAGCCAGGTGATCTGGCCGCCGATCTCCGACCCGAAGAGGCGCGTGATGCCCGTGGCACCCCACGATCCGGCGCCCGCGGTGCCCGTGCCGCCGGTGACGCTGCCGGTCTCGTCGCCGGTGAGGCGGCCGAAGCCGTTGTAGCCGAAGGTCAGCTCCAGGAACGAGTTGGTCTGCGAGCCGCCGATGTAGGGCCGCGAGTCGGCCGGCCAGAGCGACACGATGGCGACCCACCAGCCGGCGCCGGCCACGACACCGCCCAGGGCCGCGGCCAGGTGGCCGAGACGAGCCAGCCAGCGCTTCGGCGCGCAGAGGTAGTAGACCGCTGCGAGCTCGGGCAGGATCACGAACGCCTGCAGCTGCTTGGTCAGAAACCCGAAGCCGACGACGACGCCAGCCCAGACGACCCAGCGCAGCCGGCCCGACTCGATACCGCGCAGCGTCAGGTACACGGCGAGCGCCATGAGCAGCAGGAGCATCGCGTCCGGGTTGTTGAAGCGGAACATCATCACCGCTACCGGCGTGAGCATGAGCACGCCGCCCGCGATCAGGGCGGTCGCCGCTGAGAAGTGGCGCCGCACGATGACGTAGACCAGCAGGACGGTGGCGACGCCCATGAGCGCCTCGGGCAGGAGGATGCTCCACGACGACAGCCCGAAGAGCCGCACCGACAGCTCCATGATCCAGAGCGAGGCGGGCGGCTTGTCGACGGTGATCGAGTTCGCGGCGTCCGAGGAGCCGAAGAAGAACGCCTTCCAGTTCGAGGCGCCGGCCTGCACCGCCGCCGAGTAGAACGTGTTGGCGTAGCCCGAGATCGCCAGGTTCCAGATGTAGAGGAAGCCCGACGCCACGAGCAGTCCCCAGAGGGCCGGCCGCTCCCAGCGCGGCGCGGTCGTCGGACCGAAGGCGAGCCAGCGGCCCGCGCGACGTGCGCGCGAGCCGGCGGGGGCGGATTCTGCGGTGGCGGACGGACGATGGAGAGTCGCCGTGCTCATGACTGGTTCGCTTTCGTCAGGATCTCGGTGGTCGGGGTGGTGATCGGCGCAGGATCATCGATGACTCTGCGGGGGCTGATCACCGGCGCGGGCCTCGCCTGCCGCCGGAACACCCACACCCGCAGCAGCACGAACCGCACGACGGTGGCGACGAGGTTCGCGACCGTCAGCACGACGAGCTCCACGTGCGCCGAGGCGTCGTGCGAGACCTGGTGCAGGCCGAACAGCGACCCCGACGTGATCAGCCAGGCGATGCCGAACACGATGAGGCCCTGCGCCTGGTGCTTCACCGCACCGCCGCCGCGAACGCCGAAGGTGAAGCGCCGGTTCGCCGCCGTGTTCGCGATGGTCGTCACGAGCAGGGCCAGGAAGTTGGCGGCCTGCGCCGGGACGACGTGCTGGAAGAGGAGGTAGAGCAGCGCGTACGCCGCCGTCGAGAGCGCGCCCACCACGCCGAAGCGCACCACCTGCCCGAAGAACGTGGGCTGCTGCGTCCGCTCGTACGGGTGCCGGCCGATCTCCTCGTAGATCGCCGCCACAGGGATCGTCCCGCGGGCGATGCCGCTCGCGACCCGCACCATGCCGCGCAGGTCGGCGCTGGCCGTCGCCACGATGTCGACGGACGACTGCGGGTCGTCGACCCAGTCGACGGGCACCTCGTGGATGCGCAGACCCGACCGCTCGGCGAGGATCAGCAGCTCGGTGTCGAAGAACCACCCCGTGTCCTCGACGAGCGGCAGCAGCCTCTGCGCCACGTCGCGGCGGATCGCCTTGAAGCCGCACTGAGCGTCGCTGAACGACACGCCCATCGTGCGCCGCAGCAGCAGGTTGTAGGTGCGCGAGATGAACTCGCGCTTGCCGCCGCGGTTGACGCGCGACGAGCGGTCGAGCCGGGTGCCGATCGCGAGGTCGGAGTGCCCCGAGAGCAACGGGGCGACCAGCGGCCTCAACGCCGAGAGGTCGGTCGACAGATCCTCGTCGACGTACACGAGCACGGTCGCGTCAGACTGCGACCAGACCTGCTTGAGGGCCCGGCCACGGCCCTTCTCGAGCAGGTGGACCGAGGTGACCCCCTCGAGTTCCTGCGCCAGTCGATCGGCGAGCGCGGGCGTCGCGTCGGTCGAGGCGTTGTCGGCGATCGTGATGCGCCAGGTCTCCGCCATCGAGCGCGAGAGGAAGGCGTGCAACGCGGTGACGCTCTGCACGAGAGTCGCCTGCTCGTTGAAGACGGGCACGACGATGTCGAGGTCGAGAGGCTCGGAGAATTCGGGCATGCACCGAGAATGCGGAACGACTCAATGAGGTCGTCGCACGAACCCCAAGAGACGGCTATGAACCGGGAAGATGCCTGGCGACGGCCGTGAGCAGCTGCGGAACGGTGGGCACTCCGGCGGACCGGAAGAGCTCCGCGCCGTCGTCATCGGTCAGCAGGATCGTCGGCGTCGCCTCGATGCCCCGAGCCTCAGCCTCGTCGGGGAAGAACGCGACGTCCTTCTCCGAGGCCTCGAGCGCAGGAACGAGCCCCACCGCCTCCGCAACAGCACCCCGCGCGGCATGGCACGCCCCGCAGAACGCCGACGTGTACAGCTCTAAACGCATGACGGGCCCAACTCCGTGGGCCCGTCAGGCATTCCGTTCAGTGCGTGGTCAGGTGGTCAGTTGGTGCTCTCGCGGCGGTCTTCGGGGTCTTCGACCGGGTCGCTGTCCTTCGCATCGAGCGCGTAGTGCACCTGGAGCTGCTCGCCGACCATCTTCGCCGAGGTCGCGGTGTACACGATCCCCGTCTCGGTGCCGTCGATCAGCACGAAGTCGGTGATCTCGTCGTCGTAGGTGCCGGTGGTCGAGACGCGCTTGTCGGTGCGCCCGTCGCTCGGGCCGCCCTCGAAGAACACGACGTATTCTGCGCCTTCGGCCACGGTGAGCTTGTTGTCAGTCATTCGTCATGTCTACCAGCCGGAGTCCAGCCCAGGTTCAGGATGCAGCAGGAAGGCCACCGGCCCCGCCTGGGAAGGTCGTCTCCACGTCGCTAGACTCGCGACATGGCTCCAAGCGACAGACTGGTCTGGATCGACTGCGAGATGACCGGGCTCGACCTCGGCATCGACGAACTGGTCGAGGTGGCCGTCGTCATCACCGACTTCGACCTCGTACCGGTGCACCCCGGATTCGACATCGTCATCAGACCCGACCAGGCCGCCCTCGACAACATGGGCGAGTTCGTGACGAACATGCACACCTCGTCGGGCCTCATCACCGAGATCCCGAACGGCAAGAGCCTCGCCGAAGCCGAGTACGAGGTGCTCAACTACATCCTCGAGTACGTGCCCGACGCCGGTACCGCGCCCATCGCGGGGAACACCATCGGCACCGACCGGACCTTCCTCGCGAAGTACATGCCGCGAGTGGACGGTCACCTGCACTACCGCAGCGTCGACGTCTCGTCCATCAAGGAGCTGGCCCGCCGCTGGTTCCCCCGCGTGTACTTCAACGCCCCCGCCAAGAACGGCGGACACCGCGCCCTCGCCGACATCCTCGAGTCGATCCGCGAGCTCGAGTACTACCGACTCGCGGGCTTCGTGGCCGAGCCGGGACCCTCCACGGAGGACGTCCAGGGCATCTCGAACGCGGTTGTGGCGAAATGGGCTCCGAGACTGTAATAGACTTTCGGAGTTGCTTCGTTCGAAGAGCTCTCGCCAGCTCGACGGGCGGAGCCGCATGGTGGGTATAGCTCAGCTGGTAGAGCGCCTGGTTGTGGTCTAGGAGGTCGCGGGTTCAAGCCCCGTTACTCACCCGAATGAGAAGGTCCTGTCCCGTAGGGACGGGACCTTCTTCGGGTTCCGTGCTTGTTTTGTTCTTCAGGCGCGAGCGCCTGAAAAACGCAACAGGGGGCACAAGTCTGGCTGCGACGAAGTAGAATATCGGATTTGTGAGTGATATTCTTTTGAGTTGTGACTACAACTGCGCCCCGACGCGTCCGACTTGACATCCAGGGTCTCCGAGCCCTTGCCGTGGTCGGAGTCGTCGCCAACCACCTCACCGAGAAGCCCGTCGGCGGATTCCTCGGTGTGGACGTGTTCTTCGTCCTCTCGGGCTTCCTGATCACCTCGCTGCTGCTTCGCGAACACGAGAAGGCCGGCCGCATCTCGCTCGTCGACTTCTACCGGCGCCGGGTCAAGCGGATCCTGCCCCTGGCCGCTCTCGTCCTCATCGCGACGGTCGCCATCGCGCCTGGGCTGTTCAATGCGGCGCGGGCCGACTCCGTCGGCGTCGATGCCGTCTGGGCCGCGTTCTTCGCAGCCAACTGGCACTTCGCCGCCGTCGGCAGCGACTACTTCGCGGCGGCGGGGCCCGTCTCGCCCCTGCAGCACTACTGGTCGCTGTCCGTCGAGGAGCAGTTCTACGTCGTCTGGCCCGTGGTCATGATCGTCGCCGCCGCCGTGCTCGGCCGCGTGAGTCGTCGGGCACTCGTCACCGGACTGGCCATCGTCATGACCGTGATCGTGGTCGCCTCCTTCTGGTACGCGGTCCAGGCGACCCAGGCCACCCCTGCATCGGCCTACTTCTCGACTCTCACCCGCTCGTGGGAGCTCGGCGTCGGCGCACTGATCGCGGTGCTCCACGAGGTGGTACCCCGGGGATTCGCACGGCGAATACCTCGGCAGCTGGTCGGTGCGGCCTCATGACTGGGCCTCGCAGGGATCATCGCCTCGTTCCTGCTGGTCACGGAAGACGCCGGTGTGCCCGGCCCCTGGTCCGCGACGGCGGTGGGAGCGACGGCGCTGGTCATCGTGGCTGGCAGCCGAAGCGATGCCCCCGTGCCGGTCGTCCTCGCCAACCCCGTCGCCCGCTATCTCGGCGACATCTCGTACTCGCTCTACCTCTGGCACTTCCCCGTGTTCATCTTCGCGGCGACGCTGCTCGGCGCAGGCACGGCAGCGACCGTCATCACCTCGATCGCTGTGGCCCTCGTGCTCGGTGTCGGGTCGCACCACCTGGTCGAGAAGCCGGTGATGACGTCGCCGTGGCTGCAGCCCTCGCGGTCTCGGTCGGCGCAGAAGGCACGGTGGGCGGCATGGCGGGCTAGCACCGGGAAGACAGCCAAGCCAGTCGGCCTGAGCCTTCTTGCCCTGGCGACGTGCGCGCTCATAGGTGTTGCCGCCGTTGCACCCCGCTCGACCGACGAAGCGCCGGTCGTCCCGCTCGCCCAGTCAGAACCGACGACGGCAGGAACGTCGGCACCGTCGACCACACCGGCCGTCGACGCGATCCAGGCGCAGATCCGCACCGCCCTCGCCGCCACCTCGTGGCCCGTGCTCGACCCCACGATCGACAGCATTCTCGACGGCACCCGCGCGGGCACGAGCCTCGCGCGGTGCGGTGCCGACGACGACACCCGCCTGCCGATGTCGGAATGCACCTGGGGCTCCGAGGGTGCCGGGACCACTGTCGCGCTCGTCGGCGACTCGGTCGCCATGCGCTACCTCGACACGCTCGTCGACATTGCCGAGAAGCCGTCGACCGACTGGCAGCTCACCGCCTTGGCACGCTTTGGCTGCTCGTTCGTCGACATCTCCCTCGCCGACGAAGCCGGCCGGACTGCCGAGTGCGACCGGCACAACCGGACCGTGGCGGCGTCCCTCGCCGAGACGAGGCCTGACATCGTGATCGTCGCGAACACGTGGGTCGAGCGGGTTCACTCCGACACGGACGCCGAGGTGACGTCCGCCGAATGGGCAGCTGGCACCGCATCCTTCGCCAGCGCTATCGCTGAAGCGGGCTCGAGGGTCGTCGCGCTGACGCCGCCGCCGGCGGGTGCCAACCTCCAGGAGTGCTACACGCCACGCAGCGCTCCGCAGTCGTGCATCACGCGAACTTCCGAGGCCTGGCTGACGGCCGCCGGCGCCACGCGCTCCGCATTCGATGGAATCAGCGGAGCTGTCGTCGACTCTCGACCGCTGTTCTGTCTCCAGAACGTGTGCCCGGCCTTTATCGGAACGACGCCGGTGAAAGACGACGCCGTTCACATGACGCCCGCCTACGCGCACGTCATCGCCGGCGCCCTGCTCGAACTCCTGCTCGAAGCCGATGTTCCGACCGGGCGTACGGCTTCTCCGTGACAGAGTGACGTCATGCACGACATCAGCGCGGACGAGTTCGAGCGGCTCGTCGTCGACGAGCTCGACCAGCTGCCCGATGACATGGTCGATGGGCTCGAGAACGTCGCGTTCGTGACGGAGGACCGCCCCGAAGACGGCTCGCTCGACCTGCTCGGCCTCTACGACGGGGTCAGCCTGACCGAGCGGGGCCAGTACGGCTTCGGAGAGCTGCCCGACCGCATCATCCTGTACCGCGAGCCGCACCTGGCCGCGGTCGACGACATCGAGGGGCTGAAAGACGAGATCCACGTGACCCTCGTTCACGAGATCGGCCACTTCTACGGATTCGACGACGCCAAGCTCCACGAGCTGGGCTGGGCCTGACCCCGGCAAGTCGATCATCCGATGACGACGTAGTTGAAGTCGGCCGAGCCGCGCGCTGGGAGGGCGGAGCTCAGGCAGACGTCGAAGAACGACTTCGACGCTTGAACGTAGACACCGCGCGGACCACCCGATGACGTCGCCGGTGTCACCATCACTGTCGGGCGCCGCTCGAACGGCTCGGCGAAGGTCACCCGCACCTGACCGGCCTTCGCCGGTGACGCCCCTGCAGTCACCGAGATTCGGCCCGCCGTGTCGGTTCCGGCCACCGTGGGCGCGGTTGTCGGCTTGCCCAGACCGGCGAGGGCCGCCGCGGTCGGCAATACCTCGGGTGTGGCTGGCGTCGAGAGATGCCCGCTGATCGTCGTTCGTCCCGCGAACGAGGCATCGCCGCCCACCGAGAGGCCAGCCGGCCACGCCCATGCGAAGCCGGATCCGGTCGCGCGGTGGTCAAGAAGCGGCACGGAGCCGCCCCAGTTCTGAATGCGGCAGGTCGGGTCGACGAGAAACCGAGACCCGTAGGTCGCGACGAGCTCGACGCCAGCCTTCGTGAAACGGCCCAGGCGGGTGCCCGCGAGTGAGAAGTCGTCGCCGCGGGTGAGCTTGACGAGGACGGGGCTCGGTCCGCTCGCCTGCGCGGGATCGACCCCCAGGAGAGCGCCGCCGATCACTCGGATGCCGCCCCAGAGCTCGATGCTGCGCGCAGCACGCTGGTCGTGGACCACCAGTGGCCCGGGACCGCCGTAGATGATCGGGGCGATCAGCTCGACCTGGCGGACGTTGCCGATGCGGACGAGGCCTGCCGGATCCGCTCCTTTCTGGAGCGCCTCGACGTGGAGGGCGATGAGCCGCACGAATTCGACGAAGTAGTCGGACGACGTGCCGTAGCCCAGGTCGAGCGCGGGCCCGGGGCTGCCCTCGATCGTCAGGTTCACGCACGTGATCGTGTTCGAGTTGGTACCCGTCTTGGGCGACTTGAAGACGACCGCGGCCGCCGAGGCGGAGCCGCTGTTGTTGACGAAGACGTCAGTCCAGAGGTTGTTGTTGACCCGCTCGACCTGGAGTGCGGTGCCCGCGACTCCCGAGAGCTGGAGCCGCTCGAAGCGCGATTCGAACCCGTTGTCGACGCGGATCAGCGGGGCCGCCGAGCCGTTCCCCTGGAGGCCGAGGTTCTCGAGAGTGATGCCGTTGCCGTTCACGATCATCATGGGCTGGGTCGAGGCGGCCCGGTGCTTCAGGTTGACGCCGCCCGACGTGCTCGCGCCGTAGCGGCTGACATCGGCGCCCAGCCCCTGGATCTTCACGAGGCTCGGAACGGTCACGGATTCGATGAGGTAGTCGCCGGCTGGGACGACGACGCGCCCTCGCACCACCGCGGCCGCGGCGATAGCGGCGGCAAAGGCTTTCGTGCAGTCGGTCTTGCCGTCGGGCTTGGCTCCGTGCTCGGTCACGTCGACGGAGACCCGGGGCGAGGTCTCCGGATCGGCGGCTGCGACGGCCGGCCCTGCGGACGAGAGGCTGCCGACGACGGCGCCGGCCGCGGCCAGGCCGCCCGCTGCGAGGAAGCCGCGTCGGCTGTCGGACGGGGTGGTTGAGGGCATGAGTTGAACCATATCAGTACTATATGCCTCATGCTTCCATCACCTGTGGACAAATTCTGCGGCATGCCGCCGACCTGCGGCATCCTCTCGTCGAGAGAGTCCACGACGACCCCGACGGGAGGAGCCCGATGACAGCCCCGACCGTCCTTCGCGCCGACATCCAGGGCCTGCGGGCCGTCGCCGTCGGCGCGGTCGTCCTCGATCACACCGTGGCCTGGCCGTCCGGCGGGTTCCTCGGCGTCGACGTGTTCTTCGTCATCTCGGGCTTCCTGATCACAGGCCTGCTGATCCGCGAGGCTGAGCGATCGGGGCGGATCGACTTCCGCGCGTTCTACGTCCGTCGAGTGAAGCGGATCCTGCCGCTGGCCGTCGTCGTCCTCGCGGCGACTGTCGTCGCCGCCCGCCTCACAGTGAATGCGGCGCGCGCCGGCCAGATCGGTGTCGACGCGCTCTGGGCCGCCGCCTTCGGCGCCAACGTGCGCTTCGAGCGAGCCGGGACCGACTACTTCCAGTCGCAGGGACCAGTCTCCCCTCTCCAGCACTTCTGGTCGCTCTCGGTCGAGGAGCAGTTCTACTTCGTCTGGCCGGCCGTCATCGCGGTGGTGCTCGTGGCTACCAGGAGGGCGTCCGACCGCGCTCGTCGCCTCGCGCTGGGCGGGGTCCTCGGGGCGAGCGTTGCCGCTTCGTTCATCGTGGCGGTGGTCGTGACGGCCGCCAACCCGACGAGCGCGTACTTCTCGACGGCGACTCGCTCCTGGGAGCTCGGGGCGGGCGCGCTCCTCGCCGTGATGGCGCCGGCTCTCGCGGGCCTGCCCGGGGCGGCTCGCACGGTACTGTGCTGGAGCGGCCTGGCCGGAATCGGGGCGAGCCTGTTCCTCCTCGACGACTCCTTCCCCCTGCCGGGACCGTGGGCGCTGGCGCCGGTTCTCGCTACGGCGGCGGTGATTGCGTCCGGAACGGTCTCGTCAGGAACGGGCTCGACCGGCAGCAGCCAGCCGTGGTGCCCGCTCCTGTCCAATCCGCTCGCTCAGCGACTGGGCACGCTGTCCTACGCGCTCTACCTGTGGCACTTCCCGGTCGTGATCCTCGGAGCCACGCTCCTACCCGACGCTCCGTGGGCCCCTGCAGTGCTGATCGCGTTCAGCGTGGTTCTCTCCGCGGCCTCGCACGCCCTGATCGAAATGCCCGCGCTCCGATCGCCGTGGCCGACGACGGGGCTGTCTCCCGAGCGGCGGCGCCGGCGATGGTCGGCGTGGCGGGCCGAGGTCGGGCCGGGCGTCCGCCGTGCCGGGCTGGGCGTGCTCGTCGGCGCGACGACGCTCGGCCTCGCGGCTGCGCTGCTGCCTGGCGAGTCCCCGGTGACGCCCGTCCTCCCGCCCGCGGCGGCGGCCGGGGCGGTGACGCCGGACCCGTCGGCGACGGGCGAAGCGGCAGCCGAGGCGACAGCCGGCCCCGCGGTCGCCGCCCTCCAGACGGAGATCCGCGCGGCTCTCGCCGCGAATGCCTGGCCCGCGCTCGACCCCAGCCTCGACTCGGTTCTCGACGGCAGCCGGGAAGGCAGCGATGTGCTGCGCTGCGGCGAGGCCGACGAGCGCGGGATCCCCCAGGAGGAGTGCACGTGGGGCGCGGCCGATGCCGAGACGACTGCGGTGCTCGTGGGCGACTCCACGGCGATGCACTACCTCGACTCCCTCGTCGGCGTCGCGACCTCCGAGAACAGCGGGCTGCGGCTGCAGAACCGGGCCATGTTCGCGTGCCCCTTCGTCGCCGTACCCATCCAGAACGACACGGCCGGGATCCTGGCGAGGTGCGCGCAGCACAATTCCGAGACGGTCGAGTTCCTGCGTCAGTCGAAGCCAGATCTCGTCATCGTGACCAACTCGTACCAGGAGCTGACCGACGACGACACCGGCGCACCCGTCACGGCGGAGCGCTGGTCGGGCGGGCTGGCCGAGCACCTCGGCGCGATCCCGGACGAGTCGAAGATCGCCCTTCTGGCTCCGCCGCCCGACGAAGCCGACATCGTGGCGTGCTACACGCCGCGGAGCACCCCCGCCAACTGCCTGACTCGCACCCAGAAGACGTGGTTCACTCGGTTCGACTCCGACTCCACCGTGATCGAGAAGCGCACGGGTGTCGTCGTCGACCCCCGGCCGATGCTGTGCGCGTCCGACCTCTGCCCCGCGTTCATCGGCACGGCGCCGGTGAAGGAGGATCGCGTGCACCTGACCACGGCGTTCGCGAAGAAGATCGTGCCGGCGGTCGACGAGTTGCTCCGTGAGGCGGGAGCGCTGCCGGCGAAAAAGGGGAGCTAGCCGATGACCTCGACGTCGGCCAGGCTCCGGGGGTGGTTGCGGCGCAGGTGGTCGTCCTCCTGCGCCGCCCAGATGGTCCACCACTCGGTCCGGGCGTACGCGTCGCCGTCCGATCGCGCCAGCACGCGGGCGAAGCGCTCGTCGTCAGGCAGCTCGACCCAGACCCGAAGGGTCGCCAGGGCCGCGGACGCCGGGGTGATCGCCCCGGCACCCTCGACGACGATCGGCAGCAGCGGATCGAGCGCGCGCCAGTCGGTCGCCGTGCCGGCGTCCCAGTCCCAGCGACGGTGGCCCGGCCCTTCCGGGGCGAGGATCGTCTCCGATACGCCGCGCGAGGCGGCGTCCAGTCCGCGCCATCCCGGGTACACGTCGTCGAGCTCCACCAGCTGGCAGCCGTCGACGAGCGGAGCGAGAGCCCGGGCGAGTGTCGTCTTGCCCGAGCCCGAGCGGCCGTCGATGAGCACCACCGGCCTCGAGGCCGACTCGAGGGCGCGGCGGGCGAGCTCATCGACGACACCCGGCGCCGTCAGGTCAGCCAACGACGATCTCCCAGGTGCCCGCGCCGACAGCGCAGACGACGGCCACAGCCGCGATCAGGGCTGCTATCGCGACGAGCGTCCACTCCGGCCGGCCGAAGGTCGAGGGCCGGGCCCAGGTCCGCTCGATGTCCGAGCCGAACCCCCGGGCCTCCATCGCTGTGGCGAGCTTGCTGCCGCGTCGCACCGACAGGACGAGCAGGGCGAAGGCCATGCCCGCCCCGCGGCGGATGCGGCCGATGAGACCGCCGACGTCGGCGACGCCGCGCGCGCGGCGAGCCAGCCCGAGCTGGCGCCAGTCGTCCTGGAACAGCCCCACCAGGCGGATGCCGGCGAGCGCCCCGAGCACGAACCGGCTGGGCAGCCGCAGAACCTGCGCGAGGCCGTCGGCGAGATCGGTCGGGTCGGTCGTGGCGAAGAGCACGATGCCGGGGATTCCGATGGCGAGGATGCGCAGTCCGATGGCCAGGCCGAGGGCGACGGAGCCCTGGGTGACGGTGATGAATCCCGGCGTCAGGAGCGCCGCGCCGGAATCCCGGCCGTAGAGGCAGGTCGTGATGAAGGCGAGGGGCGCGGCGATCCACA
Source organism: Frondihabitans sp. GW821-FHT04F02 (assembly GCF_059420045.1). Classification (NCBI taxonomy): domain Bacteria; kingdom Bacillati; phylum Actinomycetota; class Actinomycetes; order Micrococcales; family Microbacteriaceae; genus Frondihabitans; species Frondihabitans sp. GW821-FHT04F02. The sequence goes on from NZ_JBWKSZ010000003.1 coordinate 55,367, forward strand.
GCGGAGCCGTACGGCGGAGCAGCTGCCCGGGCGTCAGGCCGGCCCATGCGAGCAGCCCGGCTTCGAGCACGAGGGCGACGCCGGCCGACACCCAGTCTATCGACAGCAGCAGCGTGAGGCTGAGCACGACGGCGGCGAGCAGCTTCGCGACCGGGTTGACGCGGCCGATAACCCGCTGGGTGGCGATGGTCGCGAGCACGGTCATGCCGACGCCCCGATCGACGCCGAGACGCGCGAGACCGCGTGGGCGGAGGCGCCCCCGAGCTCGAGCACCTCGTCAGCGAGCGAGTCGACGAACTCGGCGTCGTGCGTGACGGCGACGATGCCGCTGCCGGTGTCGAGCAGCTCGGCGCACAGCGCGACGAGCTCGCGCCAGGTCCGGGCATCCTGCCCGAAGGTCGGCTCGTCGAGCACGACGATCCGCGGTCTCGTCGCAAGGACGGTGGCGACCGACAGCCGGCGCTTCTCGCCCCCCGACAGCGTGAACGGGTTGGCCTCGGCCAGGTGGTCGAGCCTCAGGCGGTGGAGGAGCTCGTCGGTGCGGTCGGCGATGTCGCGCGGCGCGAGGCGGAGGGCCCGTGGTCCGGTCGCCAGTTCCTGCCGCAGCGTCGACGCTAAGAACTGGTGCTCGGGATCCTGGAAGACGGTGCCGATGCGCGTCAGCAACTCGCGCGACTTCCAGTCGATGGGGTGGTCGGAAGTCCCGAGGCTGAGGGGTCCGGAGGCGCGGAGCCGGCCGCCGACGGGTGGCAGGAGCCCGGCCGCAGTGAGGGCGAGCGTCGACTTGCCGACGCCGTTCGGGCCGGTGACCGCGAGGGCGCGCCCCGACGAGACCGTCGCGGTGATGCCGTCGGCGACGGCGACGCGAGGTCGACGGCCGACCGACAGGCGGTCGATCTCGAGCAGCGGAGACGACGGCGACGGAACTCGTGCCGGTAAGGCGGGAGCGACGCCGGGCACCCAGACGCCCGACTCGGCGAGCTCGGCAACGCGGGCGGCGAGTACCACGTCGGGAGTGCCGTCGGCGACGACTCCCCCGCCGGGTGCGAGCACGACGACCCGGTCGACGACGGGCAGCCAGACCGACACGCGGTGCTCGACGACCACCAGGGTGGCTCCCGTCCGCGCGACGACCCGGGCGACGGCGTCGCGCACCTCGGTGACTCCGGCGGGATCGAGGTTGGCCGTCGGCTCATCGAGCAGCAGGAGGCCCGGCTGCATGGCGAGGGCTCCGGCGAGCGCGAGCCGCTGCTTCTGGCCGCCCGAGAGCTCCGACGTCGAGCGATCGAGCGGCAGGTCGAGCCCGACGGCATCGAGGGCCGAGCGCACCCGACGCCAGATCTCGTCGCGCGGCACCCCGAGGTTCTCGGGCCCGAACGCCACGTCGTCGCCGACACGCGCGAGGATCACCTGCGAGTCCGGGTCCTGCAGCACGAGCCCGGCGCGCCCGCGTTGCGAGGCGGCTGACGCGCCGTCGAGAGTCAGCGAGCCCGTCTCGTCGCCCTCGTCGTCACCGCCGAGCACGCCCGCCAGCCCGGCGAGCAGGGTCGACTTCCCCGCGCCCGACGCGCCCAGCAGCAGCACGCGCTCCCCCGGTTCGATCACGAGGTCGAGATCCCGGACCGCAGGAACTCGCCTGCCCGCATGCCGCCACGACCAGCCGCGCGCTTCGACCCTGGAGCCCCCGCCCCCGCCTGCGGAGGCCACCGGTCAGACCAGCTTCTTCGCCGACCGCCCGGACGCGAATCGCGACAGGGCGCCCGAGGCGGCGAGGCCGCGGACGGCGAGCCACGACAGGAGGCCGGCGAGCACGACGCCCGAGACGACGGCCGAGACGATGTAGACGACCTTGAACTCGGCGGCGAGCGCGGCGACGCTCGAGAAGTTGGTGTCGAGCAGGCCGGTCACGAGTCCCGCTCCAGCGCCGGCCAGGAGGGCGGTCCCGAGACGCCACGACTTGTACAGGAACAGCGCGAGGACGAGCTCGGCTCCGAGGCCCTCCAGGATGCCCCAGATGAGCGTCGAGAATCCCCACTGGGTGCCGACGAGCATCGAGACCACGGCGGCGACAATCTCGGTGTAGAGCGCCGCGCCGGGCTTCCGGATGACGAGCCCGCCGAGCACGCCGGCGAACAGCCAGCCGCCTGCGAGCAGACCGTCGAGCCCGGGCGAGAAGGCCAGGACGCCGCTGAGCGGAGTCCAGGCGAGGCCCCACGCCCAGAAGATGACGCCGGAGGCGACTCCGAGGACGCTGGCGACGACGATGTCGACGACCCGCCACCGGCGAGCGGGCTTCGTGGTCGTGGCAGTCGACGCCTCGCGAGTGCGTGCAGAAACAGACATGGTCAGATCTCCTCCCTGCGCCGGCATGATCCGGATCAGGTTCGACGGTCGAAGCGTGGATCGCTTCCTCTCAGCCCGGCTCACCGGACTCCCGTGTGTTGTGGCGCCCACTCTAGCGCGGCTCGCCACGCCGTGGTTCCTGAGATCGAATTTGAATGTAAGGTTCTGTACACACAACCCGAAACCGACCAGGAGAATCGAATGAATCGTCCCGCTACCGTTTTCGTCGCGGTATGTGCCGCCGCCCTCTGCGTAGCCGCCGCGTCCCCCGTCGTTGCCGATCCGAGCCCGCACTCCTCTGCGCCGTCGGCTGTCTCGACGCAGTCGATCGAAGGCGTGATGGTCAGGGGCCTCCCCAGCATGAGATCGCTGGCGCAGCTCGAGAACCATGTAGCCGCGAATTCGACGCAGATCACGGTGGACGCCCGCACCGGCGACCTTCTCGAAGTGGACGCCTCGGCTGCTTCCGGCGGATCGGCACCCGGGAATTTCGGGCAGATCTACTGATCCGGGAGGGTCGGCGGGGGCCGGTCGGCGTGGGCGCGTCCCCGGCGACGCGCCGAGACCGACGAGCACCCGCCGAAGCGACCGGGCCGGCGAGCGCCAGGCCCGGCCAGCGCGCGCCAGGCCGCACGCCGGCCATGGGGCGTCCACCTTGCTGTGTTAGCAATGGAGGATGAAGTCGGGGAGGGTGACGCGCGGTCTCGCTCTGCTCGCTGTCCTCGGCGTGGCGGGCCTGGTGCTCGTGTCGGTCGAGACCGGCTCCGACACTCGGCAGACCGCCGGCCACGCGCCGGGGCTTCCCGCGGGCCTGGCGATCGCGGGTCCGGCCACGCCCGACTTCCCGATGCCCGGCTCAGGCGGCCGCAAGGCGGGCGGCGTCACGGCCGCGGGGCCGGAGGGCGAGCCCACCGCGTCGACGACGGCTCCCCCGGCGGCATCGCGTGACCGGCAGAGCGACCGGTCGCAGGTGGCGACGGGCGGCGGATCGAGCAGCATCGCGGCGGGAGACGCAGGCCCGGCCGGCGATGCGCTGACCGTCAACCCGTACAGCTTCCGCCTCGGCCTGATCACCGGCACGGTGGTCGAGCCCGACGCCCGCAACTGGGCGGCGCGCTCGGTCGCGGACGGCCCGCTGCTGCTCTTCCTGCCCGCGACCGGCCACATCCCGAACGACTACCGCAGGTTCTTGACGACGGCGGCCGAGGCCGGCTACCACGTGCTCGGGCTCGACTACTTCAATCGCGGCAAGTCGGTCGCCACCACCTGCGGGGTCGACGCCCGGTGCTACACGATGGTGCAGCAGAACCGCTTCAACGGTAGCGCCCCCAACCACTTCAGCAAGATTGGCGCCGCCAACTCGGTGCTCGCGCGCCTCCGCGCGTCCCTCGCGTACCTGCAGAAGGCCGACCCGAACGGCGGCTGGGGCCAGTACAGCGACGACGGCTTCATCAAGTGGAAGAGCATCGTCGTCGCCGGCCACTCCCAGGGTGGCGGCGAGTCGGCGTACATCGCCCACCGTCACGACGTGAAGGGCCAGCTGACGTTCGCGTCTCCGATCATCACCGACGCCGACGCCAAGGCGTCGTGGCTCGACACCCGGAGCGCGACCCCTGCCAGCCGCATGTACGGGTTCGACTCGTGGGGCGACGCGTTCTACGGGCGAATCCTGAATTCCTGGCAGGAACTCGGCCTCGCCGGGCCCGTGGTTCGCTCGAGGGTGCCGGTCCCCGCCGCTTCCGATACCGGCGTGCACCGCCTCGTGACCACGCTCTACCTCGGCGACGGCCGCCTCTCGCACCTGCGGACCATCACCGACTCGACCCCGCTCGACGCCGACGGCACGCCCGTGTTCGAGCCGGTCTGGAAGTGGATGCTCGCGCGGCTGTACGTCGACCCGCAGAGCCCCGCGGCGGTCGAGGAGAAGGCCGAGAAGGCCGGCTCCCTCGCGAAGTGATGCCGCGTCAGGCCGGTTGCAGTTCCAGCTGTCCGTCCGCCCTCAGCCAGTCGAGCCCCTCCTGGATCGCCTGCAGCGACGTGTAGCGGGGTGCGTAGCCGAGCAGCCGCCGCGCCTTCTCGATCGAGACCGAGTGGCTCCGCCCGATGTGCTCGTGGCTCGCGTCGGCGTGCTCGGCCGTCGTCGTCGCGCGGAAGTCGCGGAACGGCAGGAAGGTGAGGTTCGGCTCGACGCCGTACCACCGGGCGATGCCGGTCGCGACGCCGCGGAGGGACATCGCTCGCTCCGAGACGACGTGGAACGACTCCCCGGTCGGCTGCCGCTCAGCCGCGAGCTGGAACGCCTGAGCGACGTCGTCGGCGTGGACGTGGTGGACGGTCTCGAGGCCGAAGTTCGGGATCGCTACCTCGCGGCCAGCGGCGAGGTCGTTCCAGACGCCGAGGTCGAGATTGCCCTGCGCGTTGATCATCGGCCAGCCCGGCCCGGTGATGTGACCCGGGTGCAGGACGGTCGAGCGGAGACCGCCCGGTCTGCGCGCCTCGGCGAGGAGGAGCTTCTCGATCGCGGCCTTGCCGACGCCGTAGGACCCGTAGGGCGTCCGCTCGGCGTCTTCGGTGATCGGGACCTCGAGGCTCGGCCCGTGCACCCAGATCGTTCCGCAGTGCACCAGGAACGCGCCGGTGCCGCGAAGGGCGTCGACCAGCTGCTGGGCCGACTCGGGCGTGAAGCAGACCATGTCGATGACGACGTCGGCACCCAGGTCGCGGATGGCGGTGGAGAAGCCGGGGTCGGCCTCGCGGTCGAGGACGATGCGCTCGACGCGGTTCCACGCCGGGTCCGACCGGTAGGGGGCGCTGACGCCCCGGCTGACGGCCACGACGTCGTGCCCGGCGAGCACCAGCCTCGGCACGAGATAGCCCCCGACGTGCCCCGTTGCTCCGATGACGACGATCTTCATGCCAGCTCCTTCGCGTGCGCCGCGAGCACGTCGCGACGGATGCGACGCGCGGGTGTCGCGGTCCGGAACCCGACCATACGCCCGGACAGGCACAGCCAACGCCCCTAGGCTGTAACGAGTCCTGACGGAGGTTCGATGATCACCTGGCCCGGCAACCCCTATCCCCTGGGTGCGACGTACGACGGCAGCGGTACCAATTTCGCGATCTACTCCGAAGCGGCAGATCTGGTGCAGCTGTGCCTGTTCGACGATCAGGGCGTCGAGACGCGCGTCGACCTCGTCGAGGTGGACGCCTACGTGTGGCACGCCTACCTGCCGAGCGTGCAGCCCGGCCAGGTCTACGGCTACCGCGTCCACGGCCAGTACGACCCCGCCACGGGGCACCGGGCCAACCCGAACAAGCTGCTCCTCGACCCGTACGCCAAGGCCACGGCCGGCGAGATCGACTGGGACGAGGCGCTGTTCGCGTACAACTTCGGCGCGCCCGATTCCCGGAACGACAAGGACAGCGCCCCGCACATGATGATGGGCGTCGTCATCAACCCGTACTTCGACTGGCAGGGCGACCGGCCGCCCAAGTACAGCTACGACGAGTCGGTCATCTACGAGGCGCACGTCAAGGGCCTGACGGAGACGCACCCCGGCATCCCCGAGCACGAGCGCGGCACCTACGCCGGCGTCGCGAACCCGGTGATCATCGAGCACCTGAAGAGCCTCGGCGTCACGGCGATCGAGCTGATGCCGGTGCACCAGTTCGTGCAAGACAACACGCTGCTCGAGAAGGGCCTCCGCAACTACTGGGGCTACAACACGATCGGCTTCTTCGCGCCGCACCAGCAGTACTCGTCCGTGCTCGACCACGGGCAGCAGGTGCAGGAGTTCAAGACGATGGTCCGCGTGCTCCACGACGCGGGCATCGAGGTCATCATCGACGTCGTCTACAACCACACGGCCGAAGGCAACCACCTGGGCCCGACGCTGTCGTTCAAGGGCATCGACAACGCCGCCTACTACCGGCTCGTCGAAGACGACCAGCAGTACTACATGGACTACACGGGCACCGGCAACAGCCTCAACGTCCGTCACCCGCACTCGCTCCAGCTGATCATGGACTCCCTCCGCTACTGGGTCACCGAGATGCACGTCGACGGCTTCCGCTTCGACCTCGCGGCGGCTCTCGCACGCGAGTTCTACGAGGTCGACCGGCTCTCGACCTTCTTCGAGCTCGTGCAGCAGGATCCGATCGTGTCGCAGGTCAAGCTCATCGCCGAGCCGTGGGACGTCGGGCCCGGCGGCTACCAGGTCGGCAACTTCCCGCCGCAGTGGACCGAGTGGAACGGCAAGTACCGCGACACCGTGCGCGACTTCTGGCGGGGTGAGCCGGCGACGCTCGGCGAGTTCGCCTCTCGCATCACAGGATCAGCAGACCTCTACCAGCGCGACGGCCGTCGCCCGATCGCGTCGATCAACTTCGTCACCGCGCACGACGGCTTCACGATGCGCGACCTGGTGTCGTACAACGAGAAGCGCAACGACGCCAACGGCGAGAACGGCAACGACGGCGAGAGCCACAACCGGTCGTGGAACTCCGGCGCGGAGGGCCCCACCAAAGACAAGAAGGTGGAGCAGCTGCGTCGCCAGCGCGTCCGCAACTTCCTCGCCACGCTGATGCTCAGCCAGGGCGTCCCGATGCTCGTCCACGGCGACGAGCTCGGCCGCACCCAGCTCGGCAACAACAACACGTACGCGCAGGACAACGAGCTCAGCTGGATCGACTGGGAGAACGCCGACGACGACCTCATCGCATTCACCACCAAGCTTGTCCACCTTCGCCGCGACCACCCGACGTTCCGCCGCCAGCGCTACTTCGACGGCCGATCGGTCCGCCGGGGTGAGGGCGATCCGCTGCCCGACATCGTCTGGCTGACGCCCGAGGGCGACGCCATGCAGCCCGAGGAGTGGGACTCCGGTTTCGGCCGCTCGATCGGGATGTTCCTGAACGGCAACGGCATCCACGGGCGCGACTCCCGCGGCGGCCGGATCACCGACGTGAACTTCCTGCTCTACTTCAACGCCCACGACGACACAGTGACGTTCACCGTCCCGACGGACGAGTACGCCGATAAATGGGAGGTCGTCATCGACACCGTTCTGCCCAAGCGACCCGCCACGCCCGTGAAGCCCGGCGACAGCTTGCCTGTCGCCGGCCGCTCGATGGTGGTCCTCCGCGCGATCGAGCAGGTCGCCCGATGACCCGCGAGCACGGGCCGCTCTCCACGTACCGGCTCCAGATCCGCGCGTCGTTCGACCTGACCGCCGCGGCCGACGTGACGCAGTACCTCCGCGACCTCGGCGTCGACTGGGTCTACCTGTCGCCCGTGCTCGAAGCCGAGAAGGGCAGCGACCACGGGTACGACGTCGTCGACCACTCGCGCATCGACCCCGCCCGCGGCGGCGAGGTCGGCCTCCACTCGCTGGCCGACCGCGCGCACCTCTTTGGGCTCGGCGTGCTCATCGACATCGTGCCGAACCACATGGGAGTCGCCTCGCCGGCGACGAACTCGTGGTGGTGGGACCTCTTGAAGCACGGCACCGACTCGCGCTACGCGACCGCCTTCGACGTCGACTGGGCGGCGGGCGGCGGCAAGGTGCTCATACCGGTCCTCGGCGACGGCGGCGACGACCGCCTCGACGACCTCAGGATCGAGGGCGACGAGCTCCGCTACTTCGACAACCGCTACCCGCTGGCGCCCGGCACCTTCTCGGAGGGCGACTCCCCCGTCGACGTCCACGCTCGCCAGAACTACGAGCTCGTGTACTGGAAGCGCGCCGACTCCGACCTGAACTACCGGCGCTTCTTCGCCGTCAACACCCTCGCCGGCATCCGCGTCGAGGAGCCCTGGGTATTCGACGAGTCGCACGCCGAGATCGGCCGCTGGTTCCGCGACGGGATCGCCGACGGCCTCCGGGTCGACCACCCGGACGGCCTCGCCGACCCCGCGGGCTACCTCGACCGTCTGCGCGAGCTGACCGGCGGCGCGCACGTGCTCGTCGAGAAGATCCTCGAGGGTCCGGAGGAGCTGCCTCACGACTGGGCCACGGCCGGCACGACGGGCTACGACGCGCTCGGCGAGTTCGACCGCGTGCTGGTCGACCCCGACGGCGCCGCCGCGCTGGGCGCGCTCGACGCGTCCGTCCGTGACGGCAGCCAGCCCGTCGACTGGCACGACATGATCCTGGGCACGAAGCTCGGGATCGCCGACGGGATCCTCGGGAGCGAGATCAACCGGCTGGCGCGGATGCTCGCGCCCGATGGCGGCGCGCCGGTTCCTGCGACCGTCGAAGCTCTGGCCGAGCTCGCCGCCGCCTTCCCCGTGTACCGCAGCTATCTGCCGCAGGGCGGCGAGCAGCTCGCCGAAGCCGCGGCCATCGCAGAGCGGGCCCGCCCCGACCTCACCGACGCGATCGCCGACGTCGTGGCCCGTCTGGGCGACCCGAGCGACCCCGCCGCCGTGCGCTTCCAGCAGACGAGCGGCATGGTGATGGCCAAGGGCGTCGAAGACACGGCCTTCTACCGCTACAGCCGCCTGGTGTCGTTGAACGAGGTGGGTGCCGAGCCGAACGTCTTCGCGCTCTCGCAGGCCGAGTTCCACCAGCGGCAGCAGAAGCGGCTCGCGACGTACCCGCACGCCATGACGACCCTGTCGACGCACGACACCAAGCGGTCGGCGGATGTCCGTGCCCGCATCAGCGTGCTGTCGGAAGTCGCCGTCGAGTGGGCGGCCGCGCTCGGACGCCTTCGCGAACTGGCGCCGCTCGGCGACGGGCCGTTCGAGAACCTCCTCTGGCAGAGCATCGTCGGGGTCTGGCCCGCGTCGCGCGAACGACTTCACGACTACGCCGAGAAGGCGTCGCGGGAGGCCGGCACCTCGACCGCCTGGACCGACCAGAACGCCGAGTTCGAAGAGAAGATGCATGCCCTCGTCGACTCGTGCTTCGACGACGAGCGCGTCGAGGCCGAGCTGCACCGCGTCGTCGATCTCGTGCGCGATGCCGGCTGGAGCAACTCGCTGAGCCTCCAGCTGCTGCAGCTCACCGGCCCGGGAGCCCCCGACGTCTACCAGGGCTGCGAGCTGTGGGACTACTCGCTCGTCGACCCCGACAACCGCCGCGCCGTCGACTTCGACCTGCGCCGCCTGTACCTCGCGGCGATCAACGAGGGCGAGACGCCGGCTGTCGACGAGAGCGGCGCCGCCAAGCTGCTCGTCACGCACCGCGCGCTCACGCTGCGCCGCGACCGGTCCGAGCTGTTCGAGCGGTACGCGCCGCTGCCCGTGTTCGGCGAGGCGGCCTCCTCGGCCGTCGCCGTCGATCGCGGCGGGGCCATCGCCGTCGCCACGAGGCTCCCGGTCGGGCTCGCCGAATCGGGCGGCTGGCGCGACACCGTGCTGCACCTCTCGGGCGGCGACCGCATCGACGTGCTCACCGGCCGTCGGCACTCGGGCTCGCGCCTGCGGCTCGCCGATGTGCTCTCCACGTACCCGGTGGCGCTGCTGATCCCTGCTCCCGACGACTCATCCACCCCCGACTCCGAGGTATGACCGTGGCTCTCTACGACGTCTGGGCCCCGCTGCCAGCGCGCGTCCGACTCCAGCTCGACGGCGAGGTCTACGACCTCGCCCAGGACGACGAGGGATGGTGGCGCGCCCCGGCCGGCCTCGACCGCGCAGCGGGACGCCGCTACGGGTTCCTGCTCGACGACCAGACCACGCCGATTCCGGATCCGCGCTCCTTGCGCCAGCCCGACGGCGTGCACGGCCTGAGCGAGACCTACGACCCGGCGGCCTTCGCGTGGACCGACGACGAGTGGACCTCGCGACCGCTCGCCGGCGCCGTGATCTACGAGCTCCACATCGGCACCTTCACGCCGACCGGCACTCTCGACTCGGCGATCGACCGCCTCGACCATCTCGTCGACCTCGGCGTCGACTTCGTCGAGCTGCTGCCGGTCAATGCGTTCAACGGCACGCACAACTGGGGCTACGACGGCGTCGACTGGTTCGCCGTCACCGAGAACTACGGCGGCCCCGAGGCCTACCAGCGCTTCGTCGACGCCGCTCACGACCGCGGACTCGGAGTCATCCAGGACGTCGTCTACAACCACCTCGGCCCGAGCGGCAACTACCTGCCGCAGCTCGGTCCGTACCTCACCGACAAGCACGCCTCGACCTGGGGCACCGGCGTCAATCTCGACGACACGGGGTCGCACGAGGTGCGCTCGTTCATCTCGGACAACACCGCCCTGTGGCTCGCCGACTACCACGTCGACGGTCTCCGACTCGATGCCGTTCACGCCCTGGTCGACGACTCGCCGGTGCACCTGCTCGAGGAGATCGGCATCCGCGCCGCCCGCCTCTCCGCCCACGTCGGCCGCCCGAAGTGGCTCATCGCCGAGAGCGACAAGAACGACGTGTCGCTCGTCGCTCCCCGCGAGGCGGCCGGTCGCGGAGGCTCGGCCTTCGGCCTCGACGCGCAGTGGAGCGACGACTTCCACCACTCGGTGCACGTGGCGCTGACCGGCGAGATCTCGGGCTACTACGCCGACTTCGAGCACCTCGGCGCCCTGGCCAAGGTGCTCACGCGCGGGTTCTTCCACGACGGCACCTGGTCGTCGTTCCGCGACGCGTACCACGGCCGACCGATCGACACCGAGCGCATGCCCGGCTGGCGCCTCGTGGTCGCGAACCAGAACCACGATCAGATCGGCAACCGCGCCATCGGCGACCGCCTGGCCGCGACGCTCGATGACGGCCAGCTGATCATCGCCGCGGCCCTGACGCTGACCGCGCCGTTCACCCCGATGCTCTTCATGGGCGAGGAGTGGGCGGCCTCGACGCCGTGGCAGTTCTTCACGTCGCACCCCGAGCACGATCTCGGCGAGGCCACCGCGAAAGGCCGCATCGCCGAGTTCGCCCGCATGGGCTGGGACGAGTCCGCCGTGCCCGACCCGCAGGAGCAGTCGACGTTCGCCGACTCGAAGCTCGACTGGACCGAGGTCGAGTCGGGCCGCCATGCGGTCGTTCTCGAGGCCTACCGCGCCCTCCTGGCGCTGCGGCGGGCCGAGCCCGAGCTGACCGACCCATCGCTCGGCGGCTCCACGCTGTCGGTCGACTTCGACGAGAAGGCCCGCTGGCTGGTCATCACGCGCGGCAGCCTCCGTGTGGCGGTGAACTTCGCGCAGGAACTCCGCGAGCTCCCGATCCGCTCCGAGCAGGTGCTCTTCGCCAGCTCGGCCGCCGTCGAGCCCGGCCGGTCGCTCGCGCTGCCGCCGCACTCGGTCGCCGTCGTGCGCTGAGCGGCGCGCCGCCCGCGCCGCCCTGCGCCCATGCTCCTCGACCCGTCGAGGCTGCGCCCATGCTCCTCGACCAGTCGAGGCTGCGCCTATGCTCCTCGACCCGTCGAGGCTGCGCCTATGCTCCTCGACCCGTCGAGTACGAATCGACGTACTCCTGCGGCGTCAGCGCCGCGATCGCGGCCATCACCTCGTCGGTGACCGCACGCAGCCGCGTCGCGTCGTAGTCGCCCTCGACCTTCTCGAAGTGGATCGGCTCGCCGAAGACGACCGTGACTCGCGCGCGCCTCGGCAGCTTCGAGCCCTTCACCATCACCTGGTCGCTCCCCTGGATGCCGAACGGCACGATCGGCACGCCCGACGACAGCACCATCCGCGCCACCCCGGTGCGGCCCCGGTGCAGGCTGCCGTCACGGCTCCGGGAACCCTCGGGGTAGATGCCGAGGGCGCCGCCGGAGGCGAGGACCCCGAGGCCGGTCTGGAGCGCGGCCTTGGCGGCCGAGCCGCCCGCCCGGTCGATGGGGAGCTGGCCGATCTGCGTCAGGAACCAGCCGAGCAGTCGCCCGCCGAACCCGGTCTTCGTGAAGTAGTCGCTGGCTGTCAGGTAGGTCATCGGCCGGAGCACGACGGCCGGCACGAACACCGAGTCGATGAAGGCGATGTGGTTGCCGGCGAGGATCACTCCCCCGCGCTTCGGGATGTTCGGGAGGCCGCTCACCCTCACCCGGAAGAACGCGAACATGACGGGCCGGACGACGAAGAAGCGCAGGAAGCGGTACACGCCAGCAACTGTAGAGGGCCGGGCGGCTAGGCCGTCGTCGACACCAGGTCGGCGAACACGATCGTGTTCTGGTCGTAGTGCCCGATCGAGGCGTCGAAGGTACCGCCGCACGTGATGAGGCGCAGCTGCGGCGTCGGCGACGTGCCGTAGACGTCGCTGGTCGGGAACTCCGACTTGAGCGCGTCGCGGCTTCCGGTCACGCTCCACGTCTGGACGGCGCCCGACGAGAGCGTCACCTTGACGGTGTCGCCGGCGGCGAGCTGCGCCAGGTGCAGGAAGACACCGGGCCCGGTCGTCGAGTCGATGTGACCGGCGATGATGGCTGGTCCGACAGCCCCGGGCACGACGCCCTTGGCGTACCAGCCGGCGTCGGTCGCGTTGGTGGGCGGGTCGAGCTCCCCCTGGGCGCCGATCGCGAGGTCTTGCATTCCCGCTGACACGCCGAGCTTCGCGATGGCGATCTTCGTCGGCACCACGCCCGCCGCCGGAGCACTCGAGAGCGAGCTCTCGTCCGGGTCCTGGAGGCGTCCCGCGGCTCCGGGGCCGGGGGTCGGCGTCGAGGTGGCGGTCGCGGTGGGCGCCGCCTCGGTGGTCGCGCCGGTCGAGCAGGCCGCGAGGCCCGCGACGACCAGGGCGGCCGCGGCGAGCGTGGCGCTCGCGCGTGCAGGGAGTCTCATGTCATTCGCCTTTCAAGAGGGGGCACGAGCCCATGGCGTCCGTCTGCAGCGACAGCGCTCCGAGGGCGTCCCACGCGGCGCCGTAGTAGGTCGGCGTCGACTGCGCGAGCCGGTCGGCCGCCGCGAGGTCGGCCTGCGCGCCGGCGCGGTCCGACCCGCTCGCGCGAGCGGCCGCACGGGCCACGTAGCCGAGCGGGCTCTGGTCGCTGTTGAGGGCCGTCCCGCCGAGGTCGAGCTGCATGGGCAGGGGGTCCTTGTCGGCGAGCGGTCCCGCCAGGCGGGCAGCGATCGCAGTGTCGGCGGGCTGGCACGACTGAGCGAACCGGATGGCCACGCGGCCGGCGTCGTAGCCGTACTGCACGGTCCCGGACGAGCCCGTGGGGCCGGGAAGCGGAGTGACCGAGCCGTCGGCGGCGACCTGCGACCAGTCGCTGGGGAGGGCGCTCGAATCGAGGATCTTCGTGGTGACCGTGCGAGTTCCTGCGAGCAGCTGAGACCAGCGGTCGTCTCCAGTGGCCTTCGCGAGCGCCTGGAAGCTCGACGGTGCGGCGTACGAGGCGTTGTACGACCAGGGGCCGTCGCCCTGCGCCCAGGGGCCCGGGAGCAGGATGCGCCCGTCGGGCGTCTGCACCGTCAGGTCGTCGATGATGTGACCGGCGAGCGTCTCTCCTGCGGTCGTCCACGAGGGGCGGTCGAAGGTGGCGCCCGCCATGACGAGCGCGTGCGCCATGTCGACGTCGGCGTCCGACGCGGGCATCGGGTCGACGACGGCGCCGTCCTTCCACTGCCACGCCATGAGCCCGTCCGATCGCTGGAGGTTCGTCTTCGTCCACGTCCAGATCGACGCGAACGACTTCTCGTCGCCGAGAGCGGCCGCGACGAGCATGCCGTAGGCCTGCCCCTCGCTGACCGTGTCGTCGCCCTGGTCGCGGCGCACGACGCGACCGGCATCGTCTCCGCCCTGCTGCACGTAGTCGGCGAGGAACGCCGTGCCGATCTCGGTGGCACTCCGCGCAGGAACTGCGGAGCCGGAAGAACCCGGCGTCGAGGCCGCCTCCGGCGCCGGCGCACCGCCTCCCGGCAGCACGCCGGTCGCGAAGGCCGCCACCGTCGCCGTCGCCACCAGCGCCGCCGCGATGCCGACGGCGAGCAGGACCTTGCGCGCGGGGGCTACGGCGCGACCGCCTCGAACGGGAGGGCGGTCGGGATCAGCTCGGGGTGCGTGGCCTCGTAGCCGCCGCCGGTCTGGACGCCGCCCTTCGGGGTGGTGGTGGTCGCGGCGCTGTCGACGACGGGCACGATCGTGATGCCGTTCGAGGCGTTGTCGAGCACGAACAGCGTGTTGATGCTGCCCGAGGCGAGCTTCAGCGTCTTCGTGGCCTCGGCCTTCTTGTCACGGCCGTCCAGGTCGAGCTTCCACGTGCCGGCGCCGACGGAGGCGTAGCCTGAGGCGCTGCCGAACGCGGCGTCCTCGGCAATCGCCGTGCCCGTGCTGGTGGCGACGCTGACGGTCTTCGACACCGTGGCCGCCTGAACGAGACGCACGCGAGCCTTGTCGGCCGCCGGCTTCGTCAGGTCGTCCTGGAAGACGTTCGTCTGCAGGTCGTCGTTGGTGCCGTACGCGACGACGGTGATCGGCTTGTCGGTCGCGACCGTGATCGACGCGCTGATGACCGGCTTGGCCGACTTCGGGGCGTCCGACGCGGTCATCGCGACGGTGTAGCGGCCGGTCGGGAGCTGCTTGTAGGGGCTGACCTGGCCGTACTTGACGCCGTCGAGCTCGTAGACGGTCTGGCCTCCGGCGAACGCCGTGAGGCGCACGTCGACGGCCTTGGTGTCGGGCGAGAGGTGCCCGACGCGCACCCAGCCCTTGCCGGCGGCGGGGGCGGCGTCGGCGGACGAGCCGCCGAACAGGGCGGAGCCCAGGGCGAGGGCTGCGGCGACGAACAGGGCGAGGACGATCGCGACGCGCTGGAGGCGGACGAGGCGCTTGGCCTCGTCTCGGGGCGCGCTCTTCGGCGAGCGGGAGGAGTGGATCAGGGTTGCCATGGCGGAACCTTTCTCGGGTGTGGTGCGGTGGTGCGGGTGGAATCCCGGTAGCGGCTGAGGGTCAGCCCAGGAGACCGGAGGGTTCGATCGCCGGGAACACGACCGTGGTGCCGCCGCTGGTCTGGGTGACCGTCGACGGGGCGTACTTGGAGCCGACCGAGGTCAGCCAGGTCTTGAGCTCGGCCGGCGTGCCGGCCCCGCTCGAGGTGATGACGAGGCTGCGGAAGTCCAGCCCCTCCTCGCCGGGCAGCGGGACGAGCGTCTTCATGTCGACCGGACCGGTCGCGAGCAGCTCGCTCAGGACTACCAGCGCCCGCGAGTCGAGCTGGCCGGCTTCGAGCTGCTTCTTGACCGCGTCCGAGCCCGTGAAGTTCGGGTTGGCGGCGATCTCCGTGCCGGCTGCGATCTGCGCCGCGTTCTCGGTCTCGGCCGTCTGCTTCGCGGCGGCCTCCCCCTGCGGGTGGATCTGGCGCACGTCGACCTGCTCCGTGCCCTCGCCGAAGGAGGCGACGACGGTGGAGTTCTTCAGGGCGTCCTGGACGTCGGGGCTGTTGGCCGCCGAGGTGCGGACCGAGTTGGTCGTGACGAGGTAGTCGCTGTCGCGCCAGCCGTTGGGCGACTGAGCCTCGACGGCGCCGTCGGTGTCGATCTTGTAGAACCAGATGACGTTGTCCTGGGCGAAGCCGTCCTTCACGAGGTCGACCCACATGGAGTCGTCGACGAGGAGGCGGGAGTCGTGCGGCACGTTGTCGTCGACCCACTGCTCGGCGCTCACCATCGGCTGGTCGAGGTCGGAGAGCAGGAAGCCTCGCAGCTGCACGGTCCAGAGCGGCACGAGGGCGGCGATGGCGACCGCGGACGCCACCAGCCAGGCGGTCGCGCCGATGCGCGTGAGCGAGGTCGTGACCGCCCCGGCACGGCGAGCGCGGTACGCCTTCACCGCGGTGTCGCCGACCGCGGCCACGAGGAGCGCGCCGAACGGCAGCAGCATGATGACGTAGGGCACCGGCACGTAGCTGTTCGGACGGAACATGACCGCCACGGCGAACAGGACGAGCACGGCGAACGGTCGCGTGCGACGGAGGAACAGGCCGACGATCGCCGACAGCAGCCCCATCACGATGAAGACCTGGTCGAGGATCCACCACTGGTTGACGACCTTGAAGAACAGGCTGCCGGTGTCGAGGATCGAGCCGCTCGAGTCGCGGGTGCCGAGCTGGAAGCTGAGGCCGGAGATCAGGCTGGTGTGGCCGGGCCCCGGGATGAGCTCGCCGCGGACGGCCGCGAACACGACGTACGCCAGGCCGACGAGGGCGAGGACGGCGCCGGAGGTCGCCAGCGTGTAGCGGCGCGTCGAGCGGTCGGAGTTCCTGATCATGACCCAGGCCAGGAAGGGCAGGGCGAGGAGGAACGTCTCTTTCGTCAGGACGGCGACACCGAAGGCGAAGGCCGACCCGATGAAGCCCGCGAGCTGGTTCTTGCGACTCAGAGCCAGGAGGAAGGCGAGGAGCAGCCACGGGACGGCCACATTGTCGAGGTACACGGTGCGGTGGAACTGCACGGCGAGCGGCGACAGCGCGAACACGGCGGTGGCGACGCCGGCTGCGGCACGGCTGAGCTTCAGACGGCGCGAGAGCAGCCAGATCAGGATCGCCGACACGAGCGTGAAGAACAGCATCGCCTCGCGGCCCGCCATGACCGCCTGGTCGTAGCGCGCGAACGCGTTCGTCAGGCCTGTGTAGCCGGCGATCTGGATCCAGCCGAGCGGCGGGTGGTCGTACCAGTACGTGTAATGCGTGAGCTCGCCGAGGTGGCCGATCGCCCACGCCTGGGCGGTGTACGTGCCCTCGTCGTCGATCCGCTGCGGGGAGCCCGCCATGTTGAGGCGCTGCACCACGCCGCCGATCGCCAGGATCGGCAGCAGCACGAGAAGGGAGGCCGCGTGGCGGCGAAGCCAGCCGCCGGCGCGCGACGGCGGCCGGACCTCGACGGGCGGGGTCTCGGGGCGGAGGGTGCGGACCGAAGGGCGTTCCTGCGTCGTCGTCATCGCTCGTCTCCTGACGCCATGGCGTAAGCGGGCTGGGGCTCGGCCGTGCGGCCTGCGCCGATGGGCGTGACGGTCGCACCCGTCTCGGTCGGCACGTCGGCGTCGCGGTGGGCGCCGGTGTGCTCGGTCTTCTCCCAGCCGTTCTGGCCGCGGAGCTGGCGGTAGACCGCGCGGACGGCTCCGAGGGCGAGGAACACCTGGTAGGGAATGAGACCCCAGATCAGGCGGAAGTAGTCGAGAGCGCGCACCTTCGTGCCGTACGTGCGGCCGAACTCGGCGAGTCCGGTGATCTCGACAGCCAGGAGCACCAGGGTCGGCGCGAGCGGGATGAACGAGATGAGCGCGACGCCGGTGGGCACCTTCACGGTCAGCATCAGGATGATCGACACCGGGATCAGGAGGCCGGTGACCGCCTGGATGAAGGGCATCGTCAGCAGGTAGCGGGCGTAGAAGCGCTGGCGGAAGGTGGGGAGCTTCTTCCACTCGCCCTTCCCGAGCACCTGCATGAAGCCCTGGTTCCACCGGGTGCGCTGCTTGAGGAGCGACGTGAACGAGCCTGGGGTCTCTTCTCGGGTGACGACCTCAGGCGTGTACGCCACGACGACGTTGGCTCCGGCGCTCGAGAGGCGCACGCCGAGCTCGCAGTCTTCCGCGAGGCAGCCGGCATCCCAGCCCTCGGACCAGTCGAGCCACTTCTTGGTCACGAAGACCGTGTTGCCGCCGAGCGGGATGAACTTCGACTTGGCGTGGAAGTGGAGGCGCGAGCGGAACCAGAAGTAGTACTCGAGCACGTTGCGGAGGCTCCACCACGACGACTGGAAGTTCATCAGCTGCACGCCGCCCTGGACGACGTCGGCGCCGGTCTCGGTGAACTTCGAGTCGACCAGGCTGAGCAGGCGCGGGTGCACCTCGTCTTCGGCGTCGAACACGCCGACGATCTCGCCCTTGGCGGTCTGGAGCGCCAGGTTGAGCGCCTTCGGCTTGTTCTTCGGCACCGAGTCGTCGACGATCACGCGGATCAGCTCGGGGTGGCGAGCGGCGGCCTCGCGGGCGACCCGCTCGGTGCCGGGGTCGTCGTGCCCGACGATCGCGATGATCTCGAAGCCCTGGTGGTCCTGCTGCGCGAGGCGGTCGAGGGTCTGGCCCATGACCTCCTCCTCGTGGCGGCCCGGAACGAGCAGCGTGAAGGTGTGCTCGGCCTTCAGCGGGTTCTCGCTGAAGGCGGTGCCCGACAGGTTGTCCTTCGAGCGCCAGGCGTGGAGCATCCACCAGAGAGTCGACACCGCGACCGCGGTCAGCAGGAGCGCCACGATCACCATGGCCGAGTAGCCGACCCACTCGAGAGGGGTCCAGGCCGGCAGATGGAAGCCGACGGCCGAGGGGTCGACGCCGGTGGAGGCGCCGCGGTTGGGGACGAACGAGCCGTCCTGAGGGGCCTGCGGGGTGAGCAGCGGTGCGGGGTCGCCGGCTGCCGCGAGGGTGGTGAGGCGTGTCGGATCAAAGGACACGGGCGTCACTCTCCTTCGGGTGGATTGTGAGTGGTGCTTCGGGTGTGCGGGGCGGGTCTGGGTCCCGGCCCCGGGCCACGTCACCTGTTCGGGGGACGCTCCTTGGGTATGCGACTCGTTCGGGGGCCACGGAGCAGGGGTTTGGTCGGGGTACGGCATTTTCTTGCGATTGCCAGAAACCGGACACGAGCTGTTCACATGCGGCCCGGGTCGACGCGCGCGTAGTTTGGGCCTATGGAATTCAGATACCTCGGCAACTCCGGCCTCAAGATCTCCGAGATCACCTACGGCAACTGGCTCACCCACGGCTCGCAGGTCGAGAACGACGCGGCGACCGCCTGCGTGCGCGCGGCGCTCGACGTCGGCATCTCGACGTTCGACACGGCCGACGCCTACGCGAACACCGCCGCCGAGAAGGTCCTGGGCGACGCTCTCCACGGCCAGCGCCGCGAGTCGCTCGAGATCTTCACGAAGGTCTACTGGCCGACCGGACCTCGCGGCCACAACGACACCGGACTCAGCCGCAAGCACATCCTCGAGTCGATCGACGGGTCGCTGAAGCGCCTCGGAACCGACTACGTCGACCTCTACCAGGCGCACCGCTACGACTCCGAGACGCCTCTCGAAGAGACGATGCAGGCGTTCGCCGACGTGGTTCGCCAGGGCAAGGCCCTCTACATCGGCGTCTCGGAGTGGACCGCGGCCCAGATCCAGGCCGGACACGAGCTCGCGCAGAAGCACGGCATCCAGCTCATCTCGAACCAGCCGCAGTACTCCCTGCTGTGGCGCGTCATCGAGTCGGAGGTCGTGCCGGCGTCGAAGCAGTACGGCCTCTCCCAGATCGTGTGGTCTCCCGTCGCGCAGGGCATCCTCTCGGGCAAGTACAAGCCGGGGCAGGAACTTCCTGCCGGCTCCCGCGCCACCGACGAGAAGGGCGGCGCCTCCGCGATGAAGCGCTTCCTCAACGACGACGTGCTGACCGCCGTGGCGGGGCTCGAGCCGATCGCGGCCGACCTCGGCATGACGATGGCCCAGCTCGCCATCGCCTGGGTGCTGCAGAACGACAACGTCGCGTCGGCCATCATCGGCGCCTCGCGGCCCGAGCAGGTCGTCGACAACGTCAAGGCCGCAGGCGTGAAGCTGCCCGCCGAGGTCCTCGCGAAGATCGACGCCGCGGTCGGATCGATCGCCGAGCGCGACCCCGCCAAGACCGTGTCGCCCGATCAGCGCCCCGCCTGAACCGGGTCGTCTTTTCTCTCTGTTCCGTTTCGCGTCACCGGGAATAGTCCGGCTATAGATACGATTGCATGTATTCGTGGGTCGGTGACATGACACCGACCGACGAGACCTCAGACCACCTCACACGTTTGGAGCCCCCCATGGCCATCACCACCGAAACCATTCCCGGATACGTCGCCGGCACCTGGAACATCGACCCGATGCACTCCGAGCTCACCTTCTCGGTGCGCCACCTCGCGATCTCGAAGGTCAAGGGCAACTTCTCGAAGTTCGACGTCACCCTGACCACCGGCGAGTCGATCGTCGACTCGACCGTCGAGGCCACCATCGACATCGCCTCGATCTCGACCGGCAACGCCGACCGCGACGGCCACCTGCACTCCGACGACTTCTTCTCGACCGAGTCGCACCCCACCGCCACCTTCAAGTCGACCAAGGTCACGGAAGACGGCGACGACCTCCTCATCGACGGCGAGTTCACGATGAAGGGCGTCACCAAGCCCACCACGCTCAAGGCCGAGTTCGGCGGAATCGTCACGGACGGCTACGGCCAGACCAAGGCCGGCTTCTCGGCCAAGGGCAAGATCGACCGCACCGAGTTCGGCATCTCGTTCAACCAGAACCTCGAGAAGGGCGGCGTGCTGCTCGGAAACGACATCTCGTTCGACCTCGAGATCCAGGTCGTTCTCGCCTCGGCGTAAGCAGTCGCACACGAAGGGCCCGCGCCGTCGGCGCGGGCCCTTTCGCGTGCCCGAGCTCGGATCATCCGCCGACAGCGAACAGCACCTGGGAACACACTCCGCACAGGCGGAGTTGTCCCTGATCCCGCCCCACCCCCGAGAGGACACCCGTGGACACCGACTGGATCTCCCTCCTCCGCACCGCGCACTCCGAGTTCGCCGCGCGCATCGCAGCCGTCCGCGACTGGGACGCCCCTACCCCCGACACCGACTGGACGACCCGCGACCTCGTGGCGCACGTCGTCGAGGACCAGCAGTGGGTCCCGCTCCTGCTCGCCGGCAAGTCGCACGCCGAGGCGCAGCTCGCGATCGCCCCGCTGGGCGATGACCTCGCCGCCGAGTGGCGCCGGTACGCGCCCGCGGCCCTCGACGCCTGGAAGTCGGTCGACCTGGCCCGCGCCGTCCAGCTCTCGTACGACACCGTCCGCGCCTCGGAGTACCTCGCCGAGCAGGTCGGCGACGTCACGATCCACACCTGGGACCTCGCCCGCGCCACCGGAACCAGCGAAGACCTCGACGACGACCTCGTCGACGCCGTGTGGACCGTCTTCGAGCCGCAGGCCGACGCCCTCGCGTCGAGCGGCCTCTACGCGCCGGTCGTTCCCGTCTCAGCCGACGCGTCGCTCCGGGTCCGCCTGCTCGCGCTGACGGGCCGCGACGCGAGCTGACCCTCAGTCCTCCATGGTTAGGTGGGCGCATGACCGACAACGAAGCCGGCTCGCCCGACGGCCCCTGGCTCGCCCACTACGCCCACGGCGTGCCCGCCGACATCGAGCCGGTCGTCGGCACCCTCGTCGATCTCATCGACGGGGCGGCCGACCGGTACCGCGGCCACGTGGCGCTGGAGTTCTTCGGGCGCGAGACCACCTACCGCGAGCTGCACGACGACATCCTCCGGGCCGCCGAGGGGCTGCGGCGCCTCGGAGTGCGGCGGGGCGACAGGGTCGCGATCCTGCTTCCCAACAGCCCCCAGCACGTCGTGGCGTTCTACGCGGTGCTGCGGCTCGGGGCCATCGTGGTCGAGCACAACCCGCTCTACACCGACCGCGAGCTGCGGCACCTGTTCGAAGACCACGAGGCCAAGGTCGCGATCGCCTGGGACAAGCTCTCCGACCGCCTCCGCGCCATGCCCAACGACCTCGCTTTCGACCGCGTCGTCGCCGTCGACCTCACGCGCGAGATGTCGGCAGCCACCCGGGCGGCGCTGAGGCTCCCCGTGCGACGCGCAAGGGAATCCCGGGCCGCACTGACCACGGCACGGCCGGTGCGCTCCCGCGGGCCCCTCTCGACGTGGGAGCAGCTCGTCGGCGGCCGGCGTCTCAGCAAGCGGCACGAACGCCCGAAGCTCGACGACGTCGCCCTCCTCCAGTACACGAGCGGCACGACCGGTCTGCCGAAGGGCGCCATCCTCAGCCACCGCAACCTCCGGAGCAACGTCGAGCAGGGGCGCGCCTGGGTGCCTGAGCTGAAAGACGGCGCGGAGACGATCTACGGCGTGCTGCCGTTCTTCCACGCCTACGGGCTGACGCTGTGCCTGACGTTCGCCATGCGCATCGGCGCCCGGCTCGTGCTGTTCCCGAAGTTCGACGTCGATCTCGTGCTGAAGGCGGCGAAGAAGCACCCGCCGACGTTCCTGCCCGCCGTGCCGCCGATCTACCAGAGGCTCGCCGACGAGGCGGGCTCGCGGGGGTCGCGTCTCGGCAAGTGCCGCGTCGCGATCTCGGGCGCGATGAACCTCCCCGCGTCGACGATCACGGCGTGGGAGGCGGTCTCGGGCGGCATCCTCGTCGAGGGATTCGGCCTCACCGAGACGTCGCCGGTGGCGCTCGGCAACCCGCTCGGCCCGACACGGCGCCCCGGCACCGTCGGGCTGCCGTTCCCGTCGACCGACATCAAGGTCGTGCGTCGCGACGACATCACCGTCGAGCTGCCGTGCGGCGAGCCGGGCGAGCTGATGATCAAGGGACCGCAGGTGTTCCAGGGCTACTGGCGCCGCCCCGACGAGACCGCCGCCGTGCTGCCCGGCGACGGCTGGTTCCGCACCGGCGACATCGTCACCCTGAGCGACGACGGCTACGTCACCATCGTCGACCGGATCAAGGAGCTCATCGTCACCGGTGGCTTCAACGTCGCGCCCTCCGAGGTCGAGGACGCCGTCCGCAACCTCGACGGGGTGCTCGACGCCGCCGTCGTCGGGCTCCCGAAGGACGCCGGAGGCGAGGACGTCACCGCCGTCGTCGTGCTCGAACCGGGCGCGCGCTTCGACGAGGCGGCCGCCCGGGCGGCACTCCACGAGCACCTCGCCGGCTACAAGGTGCCGCGGCACCTGTTCGTCGTCGACGAGCTGCCGCGCAACCTCATCGGCAAGGTGCTGCGCCGGCAGGTGCGGGAGGAGCTCATCGCGCGGCGCGCCTGAGCCGTCGGCGCGCCTGCCTGGGAACGACGATGGTCACGAACCGAGTACGGTGCACCAATGACCGACGACAAGAAGACCACCACGACCACGCACACCTCGGACGGCGACGGCACCACCGAGAAGACCACGACGACGACTCACGAGGAGACCACGTCGACCAGCACCTCCGACGACTGACCGGCGCGTCGCGCCCGCGCTGAGAGGCCTCTAGGAGCCACCGGCACCGTACCGCACCGTCCGCGGGCCTCTCGCGTCGCCGTCGCGCTCATCGCGCCGCCGCCGCCGATGCCGCGAGGAGCGCCACAGTGAAGATCGCCCAGTCGTTGAGGATGTGGGCGCCCGTGCTGACGAGGATGTTCTTCGTCCGGATGTAGGCCAGCGTCAGCACGAGCCGGGCGACGCCGATGATGAGGAACGCCTGAGCGAAGTTCCACTGGTACGTCGGCAGGTGCGCCGCGCCGAACCACGCGGCCGTCACGAGCCAGGCGACGAGGAGCGCGCGCTTCCGCGAGAGACCGGCCTTGGTGCAGAACGCCATGACGGCCAGGAACGGCAGGATCGTGAACAGTTCCTCGCCGAAGATCTGCACGGCTGTTCCGAGGTAGAAGGCGAATGCTTCCCCGGCACTGTGGATGCCGTCCGCTGCCGGGTTGGCGTTCGCGCCGAAGAACGCCTTCACGATGATCCCGACCAGGAACGACACGACGAAGTTGAGCACGGCGAACACGACCATGAGGCCGAAGTCGCGGGGCCGGATCCGCCGCAAGATGCTTGACCACTGGCGGCGGGTGAAGGCAATGAAGACAGCCAGTTGGACAGCCGGAAAAAGGCATCTCGAGACCAGCGCCTGCACGTTGCTAGTCGCCGGATAGAAGATGAGAACCGCGAATCCTGCGGCGCAACCGAGGATGACGACGATCCACTTCCAGGTCGCCAGCTCGAACGGGACACCGTTGTAGAACGGGAAATCCCGGCCGTCAGGCCTCTCTATCGCTTTTCCGTATCTCTGGTCGTTCTCCGCTGGTGGGGTCGGAGAATCCACTGCTTCGGTCGATGACATCGCGTTGCTCTCTGATCGCAACGAGCCGGCCTTGGCTCAAAGACGACTGTAATCAGGCGCACAGCCATTGCCAAGACCCGGTCGAGGCGAGGTCATGACCGAGCGGCTCGTCGACAGAGCTGCGACTTCGACTCAGGTCTGCGACTGGAGCGCATCCGTCAGCTGCTGGAAGTACCCGACCGCACTGATCGAGCTGAGCACGAGACCGACGACCTCGATGAGGATGAGCACCCACACCGGCCAGAGCCCGCGGCCCGGTGCGACTCGGCGGACGATCACCGACCGGCCGATCACGTAGACGGGCGACGACAGGAAGCTCCAGGCCCAGTGGAACGGCCTCACGACGCCCACTCGAAGCAGCCGCCGATAGTCCGCCACGGCGAGCAGGACGCTCACCCCGTACAGGGCAAGGCTGGCCAGGAGCACGGCGATGTACTGCGGGGTGTAGATCGACGACGGATCGACAGTCGGCGTGCCGGACGGCCCGACCTCGATGATCCGGAACTTCGGCCGGTACGACAGGGTCAGCGGCCACACCACGAGCGGCAGCAGAACGATCACCCAGATCAACGCCCCGTAGATCGGCGCACCCGGCGCGAGCTCGGGTCTCACCGGGTTCGCCATCGCCACGGCCTGCGGCCCGCCGGCGGGAGCGGTCGGAGCCGTCCACACCACTCCGTCCCACCACCGGGTGCCAGGACCCCCTTCAGGATCCGGGTACCACCCGGGGCCCACCTCCGGACGCGATCCATCAGACATGGCACTCCCCCTTCGAGTTCGATAGCTGAGGAAGATTCGGGCTCCCTCGCCGGTGCTCACTGTAGGTCATACCGGCTCGCACCTTCACGGCAGAGCCGATGACTGCACTCCCCATGCCCTCGGCAGGTCCGGATGACCTGGCGCTCCCGGGGCCAGGGCCGCAGGACCGGCCTCACCTCGGGCACACGAGCTCGAACGCCCTCCACATCTGATCGGGCCGGGCGATCAGGCACGGCATCCCCAGGGCCGCGCCGCCGGCGTCGTCGTGAGCGGAGTCGCCGATCATCAGGCATTCTCGCGGGTCGCTGTCGAGCCGATCGGCCGCGAGCTGGAAGATCCGCGGATCGGGCTTCACGGAGCCGACCTCATACGACAGGACGACCGCGTCGAGCGCGGAGGCGATCCCCCAGCCCGCCAACGCGGGGCGGATGTCGAGGGCAATGTTCGACACGATCGCCAGACGGATCCCTGCGCCGGACGCCCGGACGATGAAGTCCCGGGCCCCGTCGTTGAGCACCCACTGATTCGGCATCGTCTCGTAGAGCGCCTCGGCGAAGTCGAGCGGCATGGCCTCGCCGCGGGTCACCGTCGAGACGAAGGCGTGCCTGTGCGCTGCGGCATCGAGATCCCAGTCCAGGGTCGGGAAGAGCTCTCTCGCGTCGCCCCAGACCGTCCGGATCCTCCCCACGGCCACCGACGTCGACGCGGGGCGGCTCGCCACGCGCGATCCCGCCTCGGCGATCCAGTTCTCCATCGATCCCACGACCGCCGTCGTGTTGTGGAAATCGAGGAGGACGGCGCGGGGCCGGCCGGTCGATCGCTCGTGCTCGACAGGCGCACCGCGGCCGAGTCGATCGTCGTCCGCAGGCGAATCGCCGTGTCCACTCATGACCCGACCCTAGGCGGGCCGGCTCCTAAGATCACGCTGTGGTGTCAGACGCACAGGCCTCCTACTCGCGGCGGGCCGTCGAATACGCTGAGCACCTGGGCACGATGAGGGCGGTCCACCGGGCGGACGCGCACCTGGTGACGTCGTGGGCCGTCGAGCTGAACGGACCCATCCTCGACGCGGGATGCGGCCCCGGTCACTGGGCCGCGCACCTCTCCGACCAGGGATGCGAGGTCCGCGGCGTCGACCAGGTGCCCGAGTTCATCGACCATGCTCGCAGGAACTCCCCCGACATCCCCTTCGTCGTCGCCACTCTCGATGCTCTCCCGGACGCTCCTGACAGCTACGCGGGAGTGCTCGCCTGGTACTCGCTGATCCACCACGAGCCCCGCAGCATCCAGCGGGCTCTGAATGAGTTCGCCCGAGTCCTGCGACCCGGCGGCGCGCTCCTGGTGGGCTTCTTCACCGGGCCCGAGGTCGAGGCGTTCGACCACGCGATCACGACGGCCTACCGCTGGCCTCCCGATGCTCTCGGCATCGAGTTGCGCGACGCCGGGTTCGAGGTGATCGAGACGCACACGCGAACCGGGCCCGACCCCGGCCCGCGGCCGCACGGCGCCGTTCTCGCACGCCTCAGAGACTGACGAACGAGCGACCACCACCGCACAGGGTGCGGGACACTGTCCTGATGACGACCGACGCAGCCACGCACGACGACCGCTACGACCGGAAGGTCGGCCGCCGCGACGTCCGGGACTGGCGCACGAAGACCGGCAGGCGGCTGGCCGAGCGTCACCACCGCCTCGCGTCCCGCGTCGGTGCGAGGCGAGCGCTCGTCGCGACGCTGGCGATCGGCGGCGGCGTCGCAGTCGTCGCGTCGGTCGGCGCGTCCTGGATCTACGACGGCGTCACCAGCCGTAACGGCATCGAGAGCCTCGACGGGCCTGCGCTGAAGCTGGCGAAGAGCCTGCGGTCACCGGCGGCGAACGCCGCCGCAGCGGCGATCGCCCGAGGTTTCGGCCCCGTCGGCATGCCCGTCCTCGCGCTCGGCACAGCCGCCGCGCTGGCCGCGCGACGACGCGAGCTGACACCGGTGATCCTGATGACGGCAGCCGGCGCCGGCTCGCTGGCGATGACGCTCGCGGGCAAGAACATCATCCACCGCAACCGCCCGCACCGCCGCGACGCGATCGCGCCGTACGAGAAGTCGCCGTCGTTCCCGTCGGGCCACACGCTGAACGCCACGACGGTGCTCGGCACCGTCGCCTACCTGTACGCCCTGAACCAGAAGCGCAACGCACCCCAGACGGCCGTCATCGGGGCGGCGGCCGCGACCGCCGTCACCGTGGGGCTCTCTCGAGTCCTGCTCGGCGCGCACTGGTTCACCGACGTCGCCGTCGGCTGGACCACCGGCACCGGCTGGCTGTCGCTGATCGTGACCAGCCACCGCCTCTACCTGACGAGCACCGACCGCGACAACTGACGGCCAGGCGCGGCCCGCCCGACGTCGAATCATCCGCCCGACGACGTCTGTCCGGCGAGCGCTCTAAGCCGCCTGCGGTGCCCGCATCTGGAACCACTGCAGCATCTGCCTCAGCGCCGGCTGATTGCCGAAGCCCGGTGTGCTGTCGGCGAGGTCGTCGAAGGTGGCTCGATAGCCGGGGATCTGGTCGGCGAGGTCGTCCGAGGCGGGCTCGTAGCCCATCGACCAGGACGGGAAGAGGCGCTCAGCCTCCTCGTCTTCCACCAGGACCGACACGTCGGTGTGGCGGGGGTCGGCCGAGATGACGCGCAGCCGATCGCGGACGACCTCGTCGTCTCCCTCGAGCACCTGGATGAACTGGCCGTCCCGGTAGAGGAGGAAGCCCGTGAGGCCGAGGCGCCGGTTGTTCGACCGGCTGTTCATCAGGAGCGTGGCGAGGGTGTCGTCGTCGAAGGTGTCGACGGCGGTGCTCGTGTACACGAGTGACAGCATGCGTATCTCCCAGGATCGAAGACTCCAGCGTGCCTGATCGCCGTGCCCCGGGACAGCCCCAGCACGGGGGTGTGTCGTTTCGCCCCGCGGTTGATTGAGTTGTCGCAGGGTGATCGCAGACGGTCCCCGGTTACGGAGCGTTCCATGCCGCCGACCTCGAGCCGCGGTCCAACTCGCGAGCCCGCTCGCGAGCCCGCTCCCCCGGCGCGACCCTGTTCGGCGTGCGGTGCCACGACCCGCAAAGAGCTCAACCGGTTCTACGGCACTGCCCTCTCGGTGCACCGGGTTCTCCTGGTCTGTCCGGCGTGCGGGTGGATCGGCTTCGAGCCCACGCCGCCCCGCCTCGCCACCTGAACGGCCCTCGCGCGTCAGTCCGTATCGACGATGCCGAGCCGCGCACGCCGAGCCCGCGCGTACTTCGCGGCGACGGGCTCCGGGCCGAGGAGCTCCCCGATGCCCTTCAGCACGACGCCGGTCGCGGCACGGCCGGGCAGCACGCGGTTGGGGCGCACGCCGAGCAGTTCCTGAAAACGTGGCGAGATGGTCGTCACGGCGCCGTCGAAGAGCACCGGGTAGCCGGCCCGCAGCACCGGAAAGAGCGGCGGCCGGCGCAGGAACTTCACCACGTCGTCGGTCCGCCCGCTGCGCTCGAGCACCCCGCGCTCGTCGAACCCGGCCAGCTGCGCCTGCATCTCGTCGACGGAGCGCGGCGGGTTCTCCACCCCCATCAGCTCGCCCGCGACGGCCCACTCGCGCACGTAGGCGTCCGGCCCGCCGGGGATCGGCTCGCCCCAGGCCAGAGCCGCCTGCAGGAAGGAGTCGGCGAAGGCCATGTGCACCCACGACAGGAGGTCCTGGTCGTTGGCGGCGTAGTCGTGCGAGACCCCGTGGCGGTCGTGGTACGAGCCGGTGACGCGCTCGTGGATCTTGAGCACGAAGTTCGAGGCGGCCACGGCGTCGGCGCGGCTTCCGTACGACACCGTGAAGATCCAGCGGATGGTGCCCGCCAGGCGGCCGAGCGGGTCTTCGCGGTAGCGGGAGTGGTCGTGGACCCCGGCGAGCGCGCCCGGGTGGAGGGCCTGCACGAGGAGGGCGCGGACACCGGCGGGGATCGTCGACATTCCGCCGTGAACGGACCAGACAGCTGAGCCGGGGCCGAAGAGGCCGGGATCGTCGCCGTCGCCGAGATCCTGCACCCATTGCGGGGTTCCGGTGCGCTGGCCGTTGAACGTGAACTGCAGGCGGGAGCGGATCGGCTCGGTCGCCGCTTTCATGAACGAGGTGGCTGGCACCCACTCAGTGAATGCCAGCCACCTGGGAGAACGCGACCGCTAGTCGCCGTGGGCCTCGACGGAGACGTCGTTCCAGTCGTTCCACGTCGCGAGGCGCGACTCGTAGTCCTTGGTCGCGATGCCGAGGGGTGCCTTGCCGAAGAAGATGCGGAGCGGCGGCTTGTCGGCGTCGACGACCTTCAGGATGGCCGTGCGGGTGGCCTTCGGGTCGCCCGGGTCGGCGGCCGACGGACGCTTCGACGCGGCCTCCCGGACCTCGGCGTAGGCGGCGATCTCGTCGCTGCGCGAGGCGGACGGGCCCGACCAGTCGGTCGAGAAGCCGCCGGGCTCGATCAGGGTGACGTCGATGCCGAAGCCGGCGACCTCCTGCGAGAGCGACTGCGAGAAGCCCTCGAGGGCCCACTTCGAGGCGTGGTAGGCGCCGACCGTCGGGAAGGCGCTGATGCCGCCGATGCTCGAGACCTGGATGACATGGCCCGACCCCTGCTCGCGCATGATCGGAATAGCCGCCTGCGTCACCCAGAAGGCGCCGAAGAGGTTCGTCTCGAGCTGGGCGCGGAGCTCCTCCTCGGTGACCTCCTCGATCATTCCGAAGTGGCCGTAGCCGGCGTTGTTGATGACGACGTCGAGTCGTCCGAAATGCTCGGCCGCCTGCGCGACGGCTGCGAAGTCGGCGTCGCGGTCGGTGACGTCGAGCGTCAGCGGCAGCACGTTCTCGCCGAACTTCTCGACCAGCTCGTCGAGCGTGTCGATCTTGCGCGCCGTCGCGGCGACCCTGTCGCCGCGCTCCAGGGCCGCCTCGGCCCACTCGCGGCCGAAGCCCTTCGATGCTCCGGTGATGAACCAGACCTTGCTCACAATGTGTCCTCTCGGGTGGTGTTCCTCGAGCAGTCAACTCCCGCACGCTGGGCGCTGCTCCGCTAACTTGCACTCCGAACCTTCTAGAGTGGCCTGGTGACCATCGACAGCGCGCGTCCCTGGCTTGACAGCTACGCCCCCGGCATTCCGCACGACATCGAACCGCCGACGGGGTCACTCATCGACCTCGTGCGCGACACGGCCGCGAAGTACCCGTCGGCCACGGCGCTCGAGTACTTCGGCGCCGAGACCAGCTACAGCAGCCTGGTCGAGCAGATCCAGCGGGCCGCCGAGGGCCTGCGGAAGCTGGGCGTGAAGAAGGGCGACACGGTCGCTCTGATCCTGCCGAACTGCCCGCAGCACATCGTGGCGTTCTACGCGATCCTGCGCCTCGGCGCCATCGTCGTCGAGCACAACCCGCTCTACACGCCCCGCGAGCTCGAGCACCAGTTCGTCGACCACGGCGCCCGGTTCGCCATCGCGTGGGACAAGGTGGTGGCCACCATTCAGAAGTTCCCGGCCGAGGTGCCGATCCAGGCGATCGTCTCCGTCGACGTGACCAAGGCGATGCCGCTCAAGACCCAGCTGGCCCTGCGCCTTCCGGTGAAGCGCGCCCGCGAGTCGCGCGCCCGCCTCACCACGACGGTCACTGGCACGACGACCTTCGAGAAGCTCATGTCGTCGCCGAGGATCTCGGCCGACCACCCTCGTCCGGCCACCGACGACCTCGCTCTCATCCAGTACACGTCCGGCACGACCGGCAGCCCCAAGGGCGCCATGCTGTCGCACTTCAACCTGCTCGCCAACGCGGCCCAGTGCCAGGCGTGGATCCCGCAGGTCAAGGAGGGCGAGAGCGTCGTCTACGCCGTGCTGCCGATGTTCCACGCCTACGGACTCACGCTCTGCCTCACGTTCGCCATGCGCATGGGGGCGCGCCTCGTGCTCTTCCCCGCCTTCGAGCCCGCGCTCGTGCTGGCCGCGATGAAGAAGCACCCGCCGACGTTCCTTCCGGCCGTGCCGCCGATCTACCAGCGGCTGCAGCGCGCCGCCGACGACGCGGGCGCGTCGCTCGAGGGCATCGAGATCGCGATCTCGGGTGCCATGCCCCTCTCGGCCTCCGTGGTCGAGCCGTGGGAGGAGCGTTCCGGGGGGTGGCTGATCGAGGGCTACGGCCTCAGCGAGACGTCGCCGGTGCTGATGGCCAACCCGGTCTCGGACGCCCGACGCGCCGGCACCGTGGGCCTGCCGCTCCCCAGCACCGAGATCCGGGCCGTCGATCCCGAGAACCCGACGCACGACGTGCCCAAGGGCGAGCGCGGCGAGCTGATCGTCCGTGGGCCGCAGGTCTTCAGCGGCTACTACCGCCGCCCCGAGGAGACCGACGAGGTCTTCGTCGACGGCTGGTTCCGCACCGGCGACATCATCACGATCGACGACGACGGATTCGTCGCCATCGTCGACCGGATCAAGGACCTCATCATCACCGGCGGCTTCAACGTCTCGCCCTCCGAGGTCGAAGACACTCTGCGGCAGTTCCCCGGTGTGGCCGACGTCGCCGTCGTCGGTCTCGGCAGCAGCGAGAACGAGCAGGTCACCGCCGCCATCGTCGTCGAGCCCGGCGTCACGCTCGACGAGGCTGGCCTGCGCGAGTTCGCCCGCGAGAACCTCGCCGCCTACAAGGTGCCGCGCCGCATCGTCATCGTGAAAGACCTGCCGAAGTCGCTCATCGGCAAGGTGATCCGCCGCCACGTCAAAGAGCAGCTGCTCAAGAAGTAGCAGCCGCCTCGATGTCGTCGAGATGGCGCGACACGGCGTCGAGCACTCGGCGCTGGGCGTCGAGAGACGACCGCCAGCCGTCGATGTGCGTGAGCGCGTGGTCGGCACCCTTGATGGTGATGAGGTCGGCCGCAGCGTCGCCGGCCTCGGCCGGCAGCCACATCGCGTCGGCGTCGCCGCCGATGGCGAGGCCCGTGGTGTCGAGTTCCTGCATCGCCGCCGTCACGGCCTCGGCCGTCATCACCGGGGTGAGCCAGATGCCGGGGACCTTCTCGCGCACGGCCCACGGCAGCGCGAACGAGCCGAACGACTTCGCGACGACGAGGCGCCGAGCGGTCGCGCCGGCGAAGGCCTGCTCGGTCGCCCGCTCGACGAACGAGACGGGGTCGACGTCGTCCGGGACGATCCACGACACGGCCCGCACCTGCCACCCGCGCTCGGCGAGGAGCCGGCCGCACCAGTAGAGAAGAGGCGCCTGGGCGGTGTAGCCGGTGCCGGGCAGGAGCACGGCGACGTCGGGGCTGTCGGGGTTCGCGATGATCGTCGAGTCGGTCATGCGGGTCACGGTAGCCGACGGCCCTGCGCTGCGCCCGAGCAGGATAGGCACACCTAACGCACGCACGACGTGTCTGGCAAGGTACGCTCTACTGCTTGCACTCCCGAGACCCTGGAGCGCCCAGTTCAGCAAGGAGAGACATTGGGATCCCTCATCTACGGTTCCACCTCGATCGAGATCGAGTTCGAGGATCGCACTCTCGAGCACCTGCAGATCGTCATCGCCACGAAGCTCCGCCGTCGCGAATCGTTCTTCTTCTCGTGGCGCGACCCGCAGAAGGTCGGCGACGGCCGCTCCAGCCTCTGGATGGACCCCGGCATCCCGCTCTACTTCAAGTACAACGGCGGCCGGGTGCCGTCGATCAGCCGCAGCTGGCTCGCCGAGCTGACCGCGAGCGCCAACAGCTCGTCGGGCCTCGTGCTCTCGGACGAGCCGTCGCTCGACAACAGCGCCAAGCCGTAACGCGCGGCCTCGCGATCAGGCGCGGGCGGCCGACCTCTTCTTCAGCACGATCGCCAGGGCGCGCCAGCCGATCAGGAAGACGGCGTTGACGATGAGGGCGACGATCACGAAGCTCGTCGCGACGCCCTGGTCGCTGACGTTGCGGAGCAGCATTCCGCCGACAACCGTGGCGATCCAGATGATCGCGCCCGAGTAGACGGTGACGAACGGCCAGCGGAAGCCGATCACGAAGAGCCAGCCGATCACGAGGCCGGTGACGAACGGCCACGCGGTCGTCGCGATGCCGACGAGCGCGTTCGACTCGTCGTGGCTGCGGCGGCCGATCAGCACGAAGGCGAGCACGAGCGCGAGGTCGAACACGAACGACCACCACGGCGCGCGGGGGTAGACCGACTTCGGGATCATCAGCGCGACCGCGGGTTCTCGAGGGCCTGCGCGAGCTCGGCGAGGAGCTCGTCGATCTGCGGTTCGACAAGGCGGTCGACGGCGTCGGAGATCCGGCGGCGGTGCTCGACGAGGGCGAGGCAGACGGAGGTGCCGACCTGACGGGCGTGGTCGTCGGCGAGTTCGAGTTCGGTGCGCAAGGCCTTCTTCGCTTCTTCGGAGTAGGGGGCGGGGGGTTCGGCGGCGGGCGGAGCGACGGGCCGGTCTCTCTCGGCGAGCTCCGCGAGCGTGAAGAGGAAGGGCTGGCCGGGCTCGGGCTCCGGATCGATCTCGAGGCCCTGGAATTCGAGGGCGAGACCCTCGTCGGGCTTGTAGCCGCCGGTCTCGGGCTCGGCCGCCTTGGCGAGCTCGCGCGCGACCATGGGCAGGTTCCTGGCGGTGTAGTCGTCGACCGCCTCGTCGATGATCGCCTGCATGCGGCTCAGCAGGGCGTGCTGCACGGCGTGGGGCACGTCGTGGTCGAAGCCGGCGGCCGTCGCGATCGGCGAGCCGAAGCACTGTCGGCAGACGCGGGTGCGCGCCCGGGAGGTGCCGACCTGCCAGCGCGGAAGCCAGCGGAGAAAGGCGTCGACGCCGCTGCGGACGCGCCCCTCGATCGAATCGGCCATGCCTCATGGTAGGCCGACGCGCCCGGGAATCCGTGGGGGCGCGCGCCGCGAACGGAGCGTAGCGTGCGGGACACCATCGAAGGAGCCCCCATGAGCGACATCCACGGCCACGACGCCGAGCGCCCCGAGCCCGACCCCGCCGCCGAGCACGGCGACAGCCCCGACGAGGTCGACACGGTCGACGCCGAAGACACGACGCCCTTCCACAACCCGGCCGAGGCCGAGGTCGACAGCGAGCTGGGCGGGCACCTCCCCCTCCGCTAGCCGACCTAGAATGGCCTGATGGTGGCGAGACGATGGGCGGCGTTCGTCGCGGCCCTCGTGATGACCTCCGTCGTCGCGGTTCCGGCGTCGGCCAGCGCCGCCACCGCCACCGGCCCCTACGTCGCCCTGGGCGACTCGTACGCGTCGGGCTACGGCCTCCCCGAGGCCACCGGCGAGCCCGTGTCCGGATGCGGCCAGTCGCGTCTCGACTACCCGCATCTCCTGGCGCGAGAACTGGCCCTCCCCCTGACCGACGTCACGTGCGCCGGCGCCACCACCTCCGACGTGGTCAGCCGGCGGCAGCTCGGCGCGCAGCCCCAGGTCGCCGCCCTCAGCGACTCCACCAGGCTCGTCACCATCACCATCGGCGGCAACGACGCCGACCTGATCGGAACCGTCGCCCGATGCATCGCCGTGTCCGCGAACGGCCCCGTGTTCTCCACCGGCGAGGACAGCTGCAAGGCGACGCTCGAGAGAGACGGGGTGAACACGCTGAACCGGTCGATCGACGACACGGTCGTGCCCAAGGTGCGTGCCGCTTTCCGCGACATCGCTCGTGCGGCGCCCAACGCGCGAGTGTTCGTCGTGGGTTATCCGGCGCTGTTCCCGAACGCCGCGAGCGTCCCGGCTGGCGGGTGCTTCCGGTCGGTGGCCGACGGATCGGGCTTCGTCGGCGACGGGTTCCCCTTCACGACGACCGACGTCGCGTTCCTCGGCGGCATGCAGTCGCACCTCGACGGCGCTCTGCGCACCGCCACGCAGCGCGCCGGGTTCACCTACGTGTCGACTCTCGCCGGCAGCTACGCGCACTCCGCCTGCGCCACCTCCGACTCGTACCTCGAGGGCATCACGCTGTCAGCCGACTCGACGTTCTCGTCGATCACTCTGGCCGACGGAGCCCTGCACCCGAACGAGCGCGGCACCCGGTACCTGGCGACGCAGACGGCCGACGCGATCCGCGCGGCCGCCGCGACGCCGCCCGCGTCACCGGCAACGGCCGATGCGGGCGGATTCCCGCTGGTGTGGCTCGTGCTCGCCGGCATCGTCGTCGTGTTCGCGGCGATCGTGCTCCTCGTGGCGCGCAGCATCCGCCGATCGCGGCGCGACCAGAGCTGACGGGACCGAGCCGCCGCGGCTGGCCGACGGGGGCTGGCCGACAGGGGGCTGCCCGGCAGGGGGGCTGCCCGGCAGGGGGCTAGGGCGCCGTCACGAAGTCGATGAGCTCCTCGACGCGGCCGAGGAAGTCAGGCTCGAGGTCGGCGAATGTGCGCACCTGCCCGAGGATCCTCTGCCACGCGCGGGCGATGTCGGCCTGCTCCTCGTGCGGCCAGCCGAGGGCCTGGCAGATGCCGTGCTTCCACTCGATCGAGCGCGGGATCACCGGCCATTCCGCCAATCCGACGCGGGCGGGCTTCACCGACTGCCACACGTCGACATAGGGGTGCCCGACCACGAGCACGTTGGCATCCGACACGGCCGCGGCGATGCGGCTCTCCTTCGAGCCCTTCACCAGGTGGTCGACGAGCACGCCGACACGACGGCCGGGACCGGGCCGGAACTCCTTCAGCACGTCGGCGAGGTTGTCGACGCCCTCCAGGTACTCGACCGCGACACCCTCGACCCGGAGGTCGTGGCCCCAGACCTTCTCCACCAGCTCGGCGTCGTGTCGCCCCTCGACGAAGATGCGACTGGGGAGCGCTGTACGGGCCTTGGCGTCCTGCACGGCGAACGACCCGGAGGCCGACCTCATGCGCCCCTGCGGGGCCGCCTGCGGGTAGCGCAGGCGCACCGGCTCGCCGTCCATGGCGAACGACGCGGTCAACGGGAAGGCCCGCACCCGATCCTTCCAGTCGACGAGCTCGACCGTCTGCGCCTCGACGCGCACGACGGCGCCGGTGAAGCCCGAGACCGTCTCCTCCACCACGAGGTCGCGGACGGCGTCGACGACGCGGGGCTCCGGTCGCTTCGACTTCTTCCAGGTGCCTCCCGCCAGGACGTCGTCGCCGTAGCGGTCGAAGTCGGTCATGCCGTGCGCCTCCGGGCCTGCTCCTGCGCGGCTCGCGACGGAGGTTGGAAGCCGTCGGCGAACGCCCAGACCGCGAACACGAGGAGCGCGATGATGTAGAGGATCGAGATGATCACCGGCAGCCACGGCGACTCCAGCAGGCCGTTCTTCTGCGACACCAGTGCGGCCACGACCTCCGCCGCCAGGAACCAGAAGGTGATGCCGATGGCGCGCGACACGTAGATCGCGAACCGGTGGCGCATCTCGCGGATGCGGTCGCGTCCGCCGCCTTTCCAGTAGTCGGCATGGGGAACCAGGATGTGGCGTGCCGGCATGAAGGCGAGCGCGGCCGACGCCACCACCCAGATGCCGATCACGATCAGGCTGGTGATCACGACCACGATCTCGAGGTCGCTCCGGGAGGCAGCGAGGCCCTTCTTCCCGGCCGACGACCAGATCAGGATCGTGTGCGCGGGCAGCTGCCGGGAGGCGACGAGGAGCGCCACGACGACGGCTGCCATGCCGATCGCCGCGGGCCGCAGGGGCGCGAGCCACCATGCCGCTCCCCGCGCTGTGCCGGAGCTCACGTCGGAAGCCAGGTCAGGCCTGCGCTCTCTCGAGGACGAGCTCGCGCACGCGAGCAGCGTCGGCCTGGCCCTTCATGGCCTTCATGACCGCTCCGATGACCGCACCGGCGGCCTGGACCTTGCCGTCGCGGATCTTCTCGAGCACGTCGGGCTGCGACGCCAGGGCCTCGTCGATGGCGGCGATGAGCGCGCCGTCGTCCGACACGACCTTGAGGCCGCGCTTCTCGACGACCTCGGCGGGAGTGCCCTCGCCGGCGATGACGCCCTCGAGCACCTGACGGGCCAGGCGGTCGGTCAGCTCTCCGGAGTCGATCAGGGCGATCAGCTCGGCCACCTGCGACGGCTCCACCAGCGACGATGCGTCCACCTCGGCGGCGTTCGCGAGACGGGCGATCTCGCCCGTCCACCACTTGCGCGCGCTGGCCGGAGTCGATCCGGCGGCGACCGTCTCGACGATCTCGGTGAGCAGGCCCGCGTTCTTGACGTCTTGGAACTCGAGGTCGGTGAAGCCCCACTGGGCCTTGAGGCGGCGGCGCATGATGGCCGGCGATTCGGGAAGAGCCGCACGGAGTTCCTGGATCAGCTCCAGCGAGGGCTCGACCGGCAGGAGGTCGGGCTCGGGGAAGTACCTGTAGTCGTCGGCGTCGCTCTTCGGGCGGCCGGCGGAGGTGCGGCCGGTGTCTTCGTGCCAGTGGCGGGTCTCCTGCGTGATCGTGCCGCCCTTGGCGAGGATGGCGGCCTGGCGCTGGATCTCGTAGCGGATGGCGCGCTCGACGGCGCGGAACGAGTTGACGTTCTTCGTCTCGGTGCGGGTGCCGAGCTTCTCCTGGCCGCGGGGGCGCAGCGAGATGTTGGCGTCGCAGCGGAGGTTGCCGCGCTCCATGCGCGCCTCCGAGATGCCGAGGCCGCGGACGATGTCGCGGATTGTCTCGACGTACGCGGCACCCAGCTCGGGCGCGAGGGCCTCGGCGCCGATGATCGGGTGCGTGACGATCTCGACGAGCGGGACGCCGGCGCGGTTGTAGTCGACCAGGGAGTACTCGGCGCCCTGGATGCGGCCGGTGGAGCCGCCGACGTGCGTGAGCTTGCCGGCGTCCTCCTCCATGTGGGCGCGCTCGACGGGCACCGTGAACAGCGTGCCGTCGGGCATCTCCACCTCGACCGAGCCCTCGAAGGCGATCGGCTCGTCGGACTGGCTGATCTGGTAGTTCTTGGCCAGGTCGGGGTAGAAGTAGTTCTTCCGGGCGAAGCGCGAGGTGGGCGCGATCGAGCAGCCGAGCGCGAGGCCCAGGCTGATCGCGTACTTCACGGCCTGGCCGTTGACGACCGGGAGCGACCCCGGCAGCCCCAGGTCGACCGGCGTGATGTTGGTGTTGGGCTCGCCGCCGAACTCGTTCGGGGCGTCCGAGAACATCTTCGTCGCGGTCGACAGCTCGACGTGCACCTCGAACCCGACGACGGGCTCGAACATCTCGAGCGCCTTGTCGTAGTCCATCAGTTCTGGGCGGGCGGCCATCAGACCACTCCTTCGGTTGCGGCGGACTGTTCGGAGACGCTGAGGCTCGGCGCCTTCGAGATGAGCGTGTGACCCCAGGTCGACTCGAAGAGCTGCTCGAGCGCGGCGCCGTAGGTGTACAGGCGGGCGTCCTCCCGGGCGGGCGCCATCAGCTGGATCCCGGTCGGCAGGCCGTCCTCGTCGGCGAGGCCCATCGGCAGCGACAGGCCGGGGATGCCGGCCAGGTTCGCGGGGATCGTCGTGAGGTCGTTCAGATACATCGCCAGCGGGTCGTCGATCTTCTCGCCGATCGGGAACGCCGTGGTGGGCGCGGACGGCGAGATGAGCACGTCGACCTCGTCGAAGAGGCGCGAGAAGTCGCGCTGCACGAGCGTGCGCACCTTCTGCGCCGAGCCGTAGTACGCGTCGTAGTAGCCGGCGCTGAGGGCGTAGGTGCCGAGGATGATGCGGCGCTTCACCTCAGGGCCGAAGCCCTGCTCACGCGTGGCCGCCATGACCTGCTCGACGGTTCCGCCGCCCTCGGGCGTGACGCGAAGCCCGAACCGGACGGAGTCGAACTTGGCGAGGTTCGACGACGCCTCGGCGGGGAGGATCAGGTAGTAGGCGCTGATCGCGTACTCGAAGCTGGGGGCCGAGACCTCGACGATCTCAGCGCCTGCGGCGGTGAGGAGCGCGACGGCGTCGGCGAAGCGGGCCTTGACGCCGGCCTGGAAGCCGTCGCCGTTCAGCTCCTTGACGATGCCGACCTTGACGCCCTGGAGCGAGCCGGGCGCGAGTCCCGCGCGGGCGGCGTCGGCGAACGACGGCCACTCGTCGCGAAGCGACGTGGAGTCGCGGGGGTCGTGGCCCTTGATCACGTCGTGCAGCAGCGCCGAGTCGAGCACGGTGCGGCTGACGGGGCCGATCTGATCGAGCGACGACGCCAGGGCGATCGCGCCGTAGCGGCTGACGGAGCCGTAGGTCGGCTTCACGCCGACCGTGCCGGTGACCGCGCCGGGCTGGCGGATCGAGCCGCCGGTGTCGCTGCCGAGGGCGAGGGGCGCCTCGAAGGCCGCGACGGCCGCAGCCGAGCCGCCACCCGAGCCGCCGGGGATCCGGTCGAGGTTCCACGGGTTGTGGGTCGGGCCGTACGCCGAGAACTCGGTCGACGAGCCCATCGCGAACTCGTCCATGTTGGTCTTGCCGAGCGGCACCAGGCCGGCGGCACGGACCT
The DNA here is from genome assembly GCF_059420045.1 of Frondihabitans sp. GW821-FHT04F02. NCBI lineage: Bacteria > Bacillati > Actinomycetota > Actinomycetes > Micrococcales > Microbacteriaceae > Frondihabitans > Frondihabitans sp. GW821-FHT04F02. The sequence goes on from NZ_JBWKSZ010000003.1 coordinate 94,698, forward strand.
TCGCGACGGCGGTCGCGTCGTAGGGCGGGATCCAGCCCTCGAGGATCTTCGAGCCCGAGGTCGACGGCATCCCGATGGTGCAGAGGACGTCCTTGACCGCGATCGGCACGCCGGCGAGCTCGCCCAGGGTCTCCCCCGCGGCCCGGCGCTCGTCGATCGACTTCGCGGTGGCGAGGGCCTCGGCGTTGACGTGCAGGAACGCGTGGACGTCGCCGTCGACGCCGGCGATGCGGTCGAGGTGCGCCTTCGTCGCCTCGACGCTCGACACCTCGCGGCTCTGGAGCTTCGACGCCAGGTCGGCGGCTGACAGGTGGATGAGGTCGGTCACTGCTCTTCTCCCAGGATCGCGCTCACCTTGAAGCGGGTTCCGTCGTGCTCGGGCGCGCCCGCCAGCGCCTGCTCCTGCGTGAGGGTCTCGCCGACCACGTCGTCGCGGAAGACGTTCGACAGAGGGATCGGGTGGCTCGTGGCCGGCACGTCGGCGTTCGCGACCTCGGACACCTTGGCGATGCTGTCGACGATGTGGCCGAGCTCGCCCGTCAGCTTGTCGATCTCGTCGGGGGTGAGGGCGATCCGGGCGAGCCCTGCGAGGTGCTCCACCTGCTCGCGCGTGATTTCAGACATGCCCACGAGTCTATTCGGCGCCCGTCTGAGAACCTGCAGGACACAAGCTGGGCGCAGGAACTCGGGGCGCCCGGCTCCTCGAGTCGAAACGGCGCGACTAGGCGCTGTGGACGGACTCGCGACTGACGTCCTGGGGCCGCACGTACTCCAGCGACGGACCGTTCACCAGCTGCGGCCCGTCGGGCACGGGGTCGCGGCCGTCGGCGAGGTCGCCTCGGCCGATGCCGATGAGCGCGAGGCTGCGCATGGCGTGGCTGCCGGTCGTGAAGTACTCGTTGTGCGTGACGACGGCGGTCAGCTTCTGGGACGTGTACGGGTCGACGGCCGAGCCGAGGTTGAGGAGCTTCGAGCCGAACACCACCGAGCCGGGGTCGGCGCCGAAGACGCCGCTGCCGGCGACGGGGTCGAGCGCCGCGGCTCCGGCGAACACGTGGCCCGCGGTGACGGCGAGGTCGCCGGCGTCGGCCACGACGCTGCCGGGCGATCCGAGGGCCACGAAGTCGTCGACGTGGATCGTGCCCGACGACAGGGCGATGGTGGCCGTCGTGGAGCCGTACGAGTGGCCGATGATCGTCGTGCGGGGCTCGTCCTCGAGGCGGACGGCGTCCAGGCCCTCGACGGCGTTCTCGAGGTGCACCGCGCCGGCCTCGGCGAGGCTCAGCCCGAGCACGTTCGTCATGACCGGGGTGCGGTAGCCCATCCACGAGACGACGGCGGACGACTCGGGGGCGGAGGTCGTGGTGGCAAGCGTGTTCGACCAGAAGGTCTCGGAGCTCTGGACCGCCGCTGCGGCGTTGGTGAACGAGACCATCTGCGTGGAGACGGTGTACATCATGCCCGGCACCATGAGGCTGACGTTCTTCGCGGTGTCGAGATCGCCGATGGCGACGGCGGCACGACCCGGGTAGACGGTGTCGAGCGAGACGAGGCTGCGAGCGGTGTCGTTGCCGTCGTAGCCGGGTATGAGCGACTGCTGCACCTGCTGCAGCATGGCGAGGCGCTGCCCCTGGGTCGGGGCGCCGACGACGGTGCCGCCCGGGTTCTGCTCGAGGTCGTCGATGGTCCGGCTGAGCGTGATGCGGTTGGCGAGGTTGCGCTGCGAGTACGGGACGCCCTCGAGGTTGCCGATGATGCTCGGGACGGCCTCGAGGAGGACGGTGCGCTGGGCCGTGGGGACGGTGCTCCACCAGGCGCGAACGGCGGTGGCTTCGTCGGCGCCGGCGCCGAGTTCCTGCGCCAGGGTCAGATCGGCACCGGAGTCGACGTCGAGCGACTCCCCGAACTCGCCGAGGGTCAGAGACGACGCGCCGGCCAGAGCGGAGAGGCAGGCGGGGGCGTCGAGATCGGCCGGGAGGCTCGCGGGCGCACGGCCGTCGCTGTCGGCTCCGCAGGAGCGGAGCGTCGCGAACGACGAGATCGGCAGGCCCTCGACGGCTGCGGAGTGCGTCGAGACGTCCGCCGGGGTCGTGACATCGGCCGCGGTCGTGGCGACAGCGCCGGTCGTGACGTCAGCCGCGGTCGCGACGTCGGCGCCGGCCGTGACGTCGACGGAGGAGGCCGCGTCGTCGTGCGACCGGACCGACTCGGAGGACTGCTGGGTCGCGGACACGGACGCCACGTCGACGTGCGGTGGCACGGCAACAGGCCCGGTCACGCCTAGCACGTTGACCGAGGAATACAGGATGGCTGCGGCAAAGAACAGCACGTCGGGGTTCCCCTACTAGCGCACCTGGGTCCCGTACCCCTACAGACGAGATCGATGCGCTAGCACACATCCTAGGAGGCCCGCTGACCGGTTGACCAGTGATGGGCCGAATTCATCAGGAATCGTCCCCCGAAATGGGGGCCGCTTCGTCCCCCTCACTGGGGGCAGTGAGGGCGCTCGGCCCGACAGTGACGAGGAGTGCGAATTCTGCCGCGTCGATGATCCGTACCCCGAGGGCTTCGGCCTTCGTGAGCTTCGATCCGGCCCCCGGTCCGGCCGCGACGTAGTCGGTCTTCTTGCTGACGCTGTTGCCGGCCTTGCCGCCGGCGGCGAGGATGGCCTCCTGCGCGCCCTCGCGGCTGTAGCCCTCGAGCGAGCCGGTGGCCACGACAGTGAGCCCGGCGAGGACTCCCCCGGCCGCTTCGGCGGCACCCGGACCCGGGTGGCCGGGCGTCGCGAACTGCACGCCGGCGGCTGTCCAGCGGTCGATGATCTCGACGTGCCAGTCGACCTCGAACCAGGCGAGGAGGGCATCGGCGATGATGCCGCCGACCCCGTCGACGGCGGCGAGCTCGTCGCGCGACGCGGCGCGGATGGCGTCGAGCGAGCCGAAGTAGTCGGCGAGCGCTCGCGCCGCCACCGGACCGACATGGCGGATGCTGAGCCCGACGAGGAACCGCCAGAGCGGGCTCGTCTTCGCCTTCTCGAGGTTCTCGAGGAGCAGCTCGGCCCGCTTCGACGGCGTCGGCGATCCGTCGTTCTGGAGCTTGGCGATGCGGAACGGCGACATCACCTTCGGCTTGCCGTCGTCTTCGAGCTTCTCCATGCCCGTCTCGGAGTCGCGCACGATGACGCGGATCGGCAGGATGTCGTCGATCGTCAGGTCGAACAGACCGGCCTCGGTGACGACCGGCGGCTCTTTCGGCTCGAGCGGCTGCGTGAGCGCGGCCGCGGCGACCTCGCCGAGGCCCTCGATGTCGAGCGAACCCCGAGAGGCGATGTGCTCGACGCGACCGCGGACCTGCGCCGGGCAGCTCTTGCTGTTCGGGCAGCGGAGGTCGATGTCTCCCTCCTTGGCCGGAGCGAGCTTCGTGCCGCACTCCGGGCAGTTCTCGGGCATGACGAACTCGCGCTCGGTGCCGTCGCGGAGCTCGACGACCGGGCCGAGCACCTCGGGGATCACGTCGCCCGCCTTGCGGAGCACGACGGTGTCGCCGATCAGCACGCCCTTCGCCTTGACGACCTGCTGGTTGTGCAGGGTCGCCTGGCGCACCTCGGAGCCCGCTACCTCCACCTTCTCCATGACGGCGAACGGCGTCGCGCGACCGGTGCGTCCGACGCTGACGATGATGTCGAGGAGCTTGGTGTTGACCTCTTCGGGCGGGTACTTGAAGGCTGTCGCCCAGCGCGGGGCGCGGCTGGTGGCGCCGAGCTCTTCGTGCAGGCCGAGGTCGTCGACCTTGATGACGATGCCGTCGATCTGGTGCTCGACCGAGGCGCGCTGCTCGCCGTAGCGCGTGATGAATCTCTCGACCTCGTCGATCGTGTCGAACACCCGGAAGTGCGTCGAGATCGGCAGGCCCCACGAGCCGAGCAGGCCGTAGATCTCGGACTGGCTCGTCACCTCCGTCGAGGCCTCGAGCTCGCGGACCGGCCAGGCGCCGATGCCGTGCACGAGCATCCGCAGGCCCGTGAGGCGCCGGACCATCAGCGCCTTCTTCTCGACGCTCTTGCCCTCCTCCTTCTGGCGGAGGGAGCCGGCTGCGGCGTTGCGCGGGTTGGCGAAGAGCCGCTCGCCGGCGTCCCGCTGCGCGGCGTTGAGCGCGTCGAACTCGGCGACCGGGAAGAAGATCTCGCCCCGCACCTCGACGAGGGGCGGGTGGCCGGTGCCCTTCAGGCGCTCGGGGATCGTGCCCATCGTGAGCACGTTGCCGGTGACGTCCTCCCCCACGACGCCGTCGCCACGCGTCGCCGCGGTGATGAGCACTCCGTTCTCGTACCGGAGGTTGATGGCGAGACCGTCGATCTTGAGCTCGGAGAGGAATCGCACCGTGCCGGCACCGGCGTCACGCTCGACCTTGCCGGCCCACTCGCGCAGCTCGTCGAAGTCGAAGACGTTGTCGAGGCTCAGCATGCGCTCGGCGTGCTGCACGGGGGCGAACTGCGTCGTCTCGGCACGGCCGCCGACCGTCTGGGTGGGGCTGTCGGGCGACTGCAGCTCGGGGTGCTCGCGTTCGAGCTCGTCGAGGCGCCGCACCAGAGCGTCGTACTCGGAGTCGGCGACCGTCGACGCGTTGCCCTCGTAGTACTGGTCGCGGAGCCCGAGGATCCGGGTGGTCAGCGCCTGCGCCTCGTCGCGTGCCGCCTCGAGAGTGGTGTCGGAGGTGGTCATGCGGGGCTCCTCGGAGAGTTATGCGGGGATGGGAACAGGCACCGCGCTGATGGTGCGGTCGATCGTGCACTGCCCGAGCACTCGCGTGCCCAGGTACACGACCGCGGTCTGACCGGGCGCGACGCCGTTGAAGGGCTCGTGCGGGGTGATGACCAACTCTGTTCTATCGCCATCCACCGACACTCGCGCAACCGCGGGGACCGGATCGGCGTGCGCGCGGATCTGCACGTCGCAGTCGAACACCTCGGTCGGGTCGAGCGGCGCGAGGCCTGCCCACGAGAACTTCTCGCCGGCGATCTCGGCGATGTCGAGAGCCTCCTTGGGCCCGACGACGACCGCGTTGTCTTTCGGACGCACCTCGAGCACGAAGCGGGGCTTGCCGTCGTCTGACGGGAAGCCGATCTTGAGGCCCTTGCGCTGGCCCACGGTGAACGCGTGAGCCCCCTCGTGCGTGCCGACGACGGCACCCGTGCGATCCAGGATCTCGCCCTGCGCGGCGCCGACGCGCTCAGCCAGCCAGCCGCGGGTGTCGCCGTCGGGGATGAAGCAGATGTCGTGGCTGTCGGGCTTCTGGGCCACCGTGAAGCCGCGGGCGGCCGCCTCGGCGCGCACCTCCGCCTTCGACGGGGTCGCGCCCAGCGGGAACATCGAGTGGTCGATCTGCTCCTTGGTCAGCACGCCCAGGACGTACGACTGGTCTTTCGCCCAGGCGCTTGCCCGGTGGAGCTCCTTGTTGCCGTCGGCGTCGGCGACGATCGAGGCGTAGTGACCGGTCGCCACCGCGTCGAAGCCGAGGGCGATCGCCTTCTCGAGGAGGGCGGCGAACTTGATCTTCTCGTTGCAGCGCATGCACGGGTTCGGCGTGCGGCCCGCTGAGTACTCGGCGACGAAGTCGTCGACGACGTCGAGCTTGAAGCGCTCCGAGAAGTCCCACACGTAGTACGGGATGCCGATCATGTTGGCGGCGCGCTGGGCGTCCATCGAGTCCTCGATGGTGCAGCAGCCGCGGCTGCCGGTGCGGAGCGTGCCCGGCATCCGGCTGAGCGCCAGGTGCACGCCGACGACGTCGTGGCCGGCATCGACGGCCCGGGCTGCCGCCACGGCGGAGTCGACGCCGCCGCTCATCGCTGCCAGAACCTTCATGTGCTCCAGTGTAAACGCGCGATTCCGCGCTCGAGTCGGGTCTAGGCTCCAAAGCGATGACTCAGCAGACCGCCTCCTTCTCGATGCGGTCCGTCGCACTCTCCGCGTTCCTGCCCGCCGCGCTCTTCGCGATCGGCGAGGGCGCCATCATCCCGATCATCCCGGTCGCCAGCGACAACCTCGGCGCGACCCTGGCCCTGTCGGCGTTCGTGGCCTCGCTGATCCTCGTCGGCGAGCTCATCGGCGACATCCCCAGCGGCTGGCTCGTCTCGCGGGTCGGCGAGCGCCGGGCCATGATCGGCGCGGCCCTGGTGAGCGTGATCGGGCTGGTCGTCTGCCTGGTGTCGCCGAACTTCGTCGTGCTCGCGATCGGGGTCTTCCTGATCGGCCTCTCGACCGCGGTGTTCGCGCTGGCGCGGCACGCGTTCATGACGTCGTTCGTGCCGCCCGAGATCCGCGCCCGGGCGCTGTCGAGCCTCGGCGGCGTCTTCCGTCTGGGCTACTTCGTCGGGCCCTTCCTGTCGGCGGGCCTGATCCACCTGACCGGCTCGGTGCAGTCGGCGTTCTGGATCCACATCGTCGGGTGCCTCTCGGCCGCCGCCGTGCTGCTGTTCATCAAGGATCCCGCGTCGAAGCTCGCGAGGCCGACGCCCCGCGCCCCGCACGCCGAGACCCCCGGCGAGCAGGAGGTGCGCCGCGAGGCCCAAGGGCTGTTCGCGACGCTGGTGAAGTACCGCGGCGTGCTGGTGAAGCTCGGGAGCGGCGCAGCACTGATCGGGGCCATGCGCGCCGGGCGCCAGGTGATCCTGCCGCTGTGGGCCGTCTCGATCGGGATCGGGTCGAGCGAGACCGCCCTCATCATCGGCATCGCCGGCGCCATCGACTTCGGCCTCTTCTACACGAGCGGCCAGATCATGGACCGCTGGGGCCGCATGTGGAGCGCCATGCCCTGCATGGTGGGCCTCGGCATCTCGTACGTCGTGCTGTCGTTCACCCACGCGCTGCCGACGAACGTCGCCTGGTTCGTCGGGGTCGCGATGTTCATGTCGGTGGCGAACGGCGTCGGCTCGGGCATCCTCATGACGCTCGGTGCCGATCTCGCCGACAAGTCCGACCCCGCGCCGTTCCTCGGCGCCTGGCGGTTCACGGGCGACTTCGGCAGCGCCGCCGCTCCCCTGCTCATCTCGGGCATCACCGCGATTGCGACGATCTCGCTCGCGTCGGGCGTGATGGGCGTCCTCGGCTTCGTCGGGGCCGCGATCCTGCTGCGGTACGTGCCCCGGTACTCGCCCCACCAGCCGCACCTGAAGCGCTAGCCGGCGCCGGTCGCGGCTAGGATTGCCAGGCCCGCGGGAGTGGTGGAATTGGCAGACACGCAGGATTTAGGTTCCTGTGCTTTCGAGCGTGAGGGTTCAAGTCCCTTCTCCCGCACCAGGTAGGCAGTTCTCGCACTGAGGTGGCAGTTCCCGTCCGGTTCCCGTCGCGGCTAGCCGCCGACACCCGGGGCGAAGCTCCCATCGGGCAGCCACGTGATGCTGCCGGGCTGGCCGTCGGTCGTCCAGTCGACCGTGAGACCGCTCGCCGGGAAGTACTGCTCCGAGACGCAGGCCGACGACAGCGAGTTGCCGTGGACGACCACCAGGCAGTCGTAGTTCGACGTGTCCTTCGCGAGGTAGTAGCGCACGCCGGCCGAGTCGTCGGTGATGCCGACGCTGCGGAACGACGTCTTCACAAGCGTCCCCGGGATGTCGATCTTCGGCACGTCGAGGTTCGACTGCGGGGTGTCGTACCAGTCCGAGAAGTCGGCCTTCGGCAGCTGCGTCTGCACCGCCCGCAGGTTTCTCTCGGCGGCTGTGACTCTGGCGGCCTGCGCGTCGGCCGCCGTCCGATGCTGGCCGAGTGACAGCCCGACCCCGAATCCCGCCAGCAGGAACGCGGCAGCCCCGGCGACCAGAACCAGTCTCCGGCGCTTCGGCCTCCTCGCGCCGGGCCCCGCCCCGGGCGGCTGCTCCGTGGGCGCGGCTGCAACCGGATCGGCCTCGGCCGTCTGCCCGGCCTCCGCCGTTGGCGATGCCGCCGCCGCCCGCTCCGCCGCTGCCGCTCGCTCCGCCGCTGCGCGCTCCGCCGCCGCTGCCCGCTCCACCGCCGCCGACCGCTCGGCCTCCACGCCGTCGAACCGGGCCAGCGCCTGTCGGTCCTCGCGCGTCGCCTCCGGCCCGAACGCCCGCTCCACCAGTCGTGTGCGCTCGTCCTGTCGTCCGTCGTCCATCGCGACCCCCTCGTCGTCCCCGATCCTAGGTCGCCCGCGGCCGCGTCTCCGCGCCGACGGGGCCGCGCCGACGTGCCGAGGGGACCGCTGCGTCTCGAAGCAGGGGACTGCTCCGTCCCGCGCAGGGGCGATGGCCCCCGCGGACTGGGTGGCTACCCCCAGAGAACCGCTCACGTCCGTCGGTTACGCTGGCACCGATCACGAAGCTCGCACTCAGTCGGCTCCGGGTCGCTTCCCTGGAGAAACACCGATGCTCCCGCTCGCAGCAATTCCCTTCCTCGATCCCGAGGCCCTCATCCACGCCTTCGGGCCGTGGGCCGTGCTCGGAATCTGCGCGATCATCTTCGCCGAGACGGGCCTGCTCATCGGCTTCATCTTCCCGGGCGACACTCTGCTCATCCTCGCCGGCGTCATCGCGGCCAAAGACAGCTACGGCCTCGGCATGCCGATCGTGCTGATCGCGTTCTTCATCGCCATCGCGGCGTTCCTCGGCGGCGAGCTCGGCTACCTCATCGGGCACAAGGTGGGCCCGCGCATCTTCGAGCGCAAAGACAGCGGCATCTTCTCGTCCGAGAACGTGAAGAAGACGAACCAGTTCTTCGAGCGGTTCGGCTCGGGCGCGGTCATCTTGGCCCGGTTCGTGCCAGGGATCCGCACGTTCCTGCCCATCGCCGCGGGTGTGGCGCACATGCGCTACAAGAAGTACTCGCTGTTCAACGCCATCGGCGCCGTCGCCTGGGGCTTCGGCATCACGATGATCGGCTACGGCATCGGGCACATCCCGCCGGTGGCCACGTTCGTCGAGAACTACATCGACATCATCCTGCTCGGAGCCGTCGTCCTGACCGTCGTGCCGGTGCTCGTGAAGGTGCTCAGCACGTCGCGCAAGGCGAAGAAGGCCGAGGCGGAGTCGTCCACGCCGGCTAACGGCGAGGCGCGCACCCAGCCGTAGGGGCTTCGGCGGCCGTCCCGCTCGGCCCAGGGCCCGGGGCGCCCGCGCCCGCCCGTGCCGGCCGCGAGGTAGCCGTAGCTGTCGCGCCAGCACACCCCGCCCGACGCCGCCGGCCATCTCGCGGACGCACGGCGCGGCGGCCCCGAGGCCCGGCGGCCCCGACGCCCCGGCGCCACCCTCGAGGTGGCCGCGCCCGTCACACCGACCCGCCGGGCCCGACGGCCAGGGCCATCTCGCCGTCAAGAGGCCACGCGGCGCGCCCACGGGCCGCCACGTGGCCCGGCGGCCTGAGGCAGACGGCCGGGCGGCCCGGAGGCGGTTGGCCGGGCGGCCGCGAAGTGGGCGGCCGGGGCCACGAGGTGGCCGCGCCCGTCACACCGACCCGCCGGGCCCGACGGCGAGGGCCATCTCGCCGGTGAGGGGCCGCACGACGCCCAGCATCCGCACTCGGGACGCCGCATGGCCCGTCGGCCGAATGAGACGGCCGGGCGGCTGCGAAGTGGGCGGCCGGGGGCCGCGAGGTGGCCGCGCACGTCGCACCGGCCCGCGCGGCCCGACGGCGAGGGCCATCTCGCGGACGAGGCGCGCCGGCGCCGGCGCGCTACGTGCCCAAAGCGGCGCGCAGGCGCGGCGCCAGCGCCCGGAACGCCTGCGACCGGTGGCTCGTGGCGTCCTTCTCGGCGACCGACAGCTCGGCGGCCGAGCCGGGCGCGCCGTCGGGGTGGAAGATCGGGTCGTACCCGAAGCCGCCGGCTCCGGCGGGGGCGTCGAGCACGGTGCCACGCCACTCGGCGAGCTCGACGAGCTCGGTCGACTCGGCCGCGACGGCCGGACCGTCGGGCCCGACGGCTCCGTCGCGCGGGGGCACTACGAGAGCGGCGGCGCAGACGAACGTCGCGCCGCGAGCCGAGTCGGGCCCCACCGCAGCCAGGTTGGCGAGGAGCAGGTTGAGGTTGTCGGTGTCGTCGCGAGTTCCTGCGTAGCGGGCCGAGTGGATGCCGGGGGCGCCGTCGAGGGCGTCGACCGAGATTCCGGAGTCGTCGGCCAGCGACGGGAGCCCCGTGTGCGCTGCGGCCGCACGGGCCTTGATCAGCGCGTTGCCCTCGAACGTGTCGGCGTCTTCGACCGGCTCGGGCCCGTCGTAGGCGACCAGCTCGATCCCCTCGAGGGCGTCACCGAGGATGCGGCGGAGCTCGTCGACCTTGTGAGCGTTGTGGGTGGCGAGGACGACGCGCTGCACGGTCAGAGGCCCAGGGTCTCGCGCTGGATGCGGGAGAGGTCGACGGCGCCGCCGAGGGCGAGGTCGAGCAGCGAGTTCAGCTCGTCGCGGTCGAACGGCGCGCCCTCAGCCGTGCCCTGGACCTCGACGAACTTGCCCGAGCCCGTGACGACGACGTTCATGTCGGTCTCGGCGCGGACGTCTTCGACGTAGGCCAGGTCGAGCATCGGCACACCGTCGATGATGCCGACCGAGACGGCCGAGACGCTGTCGCTGAGGGGCGTCGCCTTCTGCGCGATGAACTTGCTAGCGCGGCCCCACTCGATGGCCTCGGCGAGCGCGACGTAGGCGCCGGTGATCGCCGCGGTTCGCGTGCCGCCGTCGGCCTGCAGCACGTCGCAGTCGAGCACGATGGTGTTCTCGCCGAGCGCCTTCATGTCGACGACGGCACGGAGGCTGCGGCCGATGAGGCGCGAGATCTCGTGCGTGCGGCCGCCGATCTTGCCCTTGACGCTCTCGCGGTCGTTGCGCGAGTTCGTGGCGCGGGGCAGCATCGCGTACTCGGCGGTGACCCAGCCCTTGCCCTTGCCGGTCAGCCACCGCGGCACGCCGTTCGTGAAGGACGCGGTGCAGAGCACCTTGGTGTCGCCGAAGCTGACGAGCGCGCTGCCCTCGGCCTGGCTCGACCAGCCCTTCTCGATGGTGACCTCGCGGAGCTGGTCGTTCTGTCGTCCGTCGGCGCGTTCGGTCATGGGGTGCTCTCCTTGGTTCTCGTCACCCGGAAGCCCGGGGGAAGGTCGATCGTGCCGGTCTCGAGGTGGCTCACTGTCGCCACCTCGGGGCCGAGGAATCTCTTGGCCAGGCGGATGAAGCCCTGCTGATCGGGGCCGGTCGCCTGGAAGTCGTAGGTGGGCGCACGGGCCGAGCGGCGCTCGAGCTCGTGCGCGACGAGGGTCGAGTAGACGTCGTTCGCCGTCTCTTCGGCACTGGAGACGAGCGTGACGCCGGGGCCCATGACGTACTGGATGGCCGCAGACATCAGCGGGTAGTGGGTGCAGCCGAGCACGAGCGTGTCGACGCGGGCGTCGCGGAGCGGAGCGAGGTACTCCTCGGCGACGGCTCGCAGCTCCGGGCTGGAGGTGTCGCCGGCCTCGACGAACTCGACGAACCGGGGGCAGGCCTGCGTGAAGAGGGTGAGGTCGGGGGCGGCGGCGAAGGCGTCTTCGTAGGCGCGCGAGTTGATGGTGCCCTCGGTGCCGATGACGCCGACCCGCTTCGAGCGCGTCTGCTTCATCGCGGCGCGGACGGCGGGCTGGATGACCTCGACGACGGGGATCCCGTGCGCCCCGGTGTAGCGCTCGCGCGCGTCGCGGAGCACGGCCGACGAGGCGGTGTTGCAGGCGATGACGAGGGCCTTGACGCCCTGCGCGACGAGGTCGTCCATGACGGCGAGCGCATACTCGCGGACGGCCGCGATCGGCTTGGGGCCGTAGGGCGAGTGCTGGGTGTCGCCGACGTAGAGGATCGACTCGCGCGGAAGCTGGTCGATGATAGCCCGCGACACCGTCAGGCCGCCGACGCCTGAGTCGAAGACTCCGATTGGTGCGTCCGTCACGATCGTCAAGCCTACCCGGGCCGGGCGGGCCTAGGCTGGCGGCGTGACCAGCGCGCTGTTGACCGACCGGTACGAACTCACCATGCTCGAGGCGGGTCTCCGCGACGGGACGGCCCTCCGGCGGAGCGTGTTCGAGGTGTTCACCCGCCGCCTGCCACCGGGGCGACGGTACGGAGTGGTCGCAGGAACCGGCCGCTTCCTCGAAGAGCTCGGCCGCTTCCGCTTCGGCGAGCCCGAGCTGGAGTGGCTACGCGCCGGTGCCATCGTCGACTCGGCCACCATCGACTGGCTCGCCGACTACCGCTTCTCGGGCGACATCCACGGGTACCGCGAGGGCGAGGTGTTCTTTCCGAACTCGCCCATCCTCGTCGTCGAGTCCACCTTCGCCGAGGCGGTCCTGCTCGAGACCCTCGCGCTGAGCGTCTTCAACTACGACTCCGCGGTGGCCAGCGCCGCAGCGCGCATGGTGTCGGCCGCCGACGGGCGGCCTCTCGCGGAGATGGGCTCGCGCCGCACCGGCGAGTGGAGTGCCGTCGCCGCCGCGCGGGCCGCGTTCATCGCCGGATTCGGCGCCACGAGCAACCTCGAGGCCGGTCGGCACTGGGGCGTGCCTACGATGGGCACCGCGGCCCACGCGTTCACGCTGCTCTACGACACCGAGGAGGAGGCCTTCCGCTCGCAGGTGGCCGCCCTCGGCCCGTCGACGACGCTCCTCGTCGACACCTACGACATCGCGGCCGCGGTCGAGACGGCCGTGAAGGTCGCCGGCCCGGAGCTGGGCTCAGTGCGAATCGACTCGGGCGATCTGCCCTCGCTCGTGGCCGCCGTGCGCGCGCAGCTCGACTCGCTCGGCGCGACCGGCACGAAGATCACCGTCACCAACGACCTCGACGAGTTCACGATCGCCGCCCTACGCGCGGCTCCGGTCGACAGCTACGGCGTCGGCACGTCGGTCGTGACGGGCTCGGGCCATCCGGCTGCGTCGATGGTGTTCAAGCTCGTGGCGCACCAGGACGGCGCCGGCAGATGGGTGTCGGTCGGCAAGAAGTCGGCCGAGAAGGCGACAGTCGGCGGGCGCAAGTTCCCAGTGCGATCGCGACGCCGCGGGGTCGCGGCCGAGGAGATCCTGCGGGTCGGCTCGCAGGAGGTCGGCCCGTCGGAGCGGCCCCTGCTCGTGCCCCTGGTCACGGCCGGAGTGGTCGACGAGCGCTGGACCGGCCCGGGTGGAGTGCTGCTGGCACGCGAGCACCGCGAGGCCGCGATCGGCGAGCTGCCGGAGGCGGCTTTCAGCCTCGGTCGGGGCGAGGCGATCATCCCCACCCGTTACGAATGAAGGACTACTCCGACTTCATCTTCTCGTAGATGGCCTTGCAGCTCGGGCAGACCGGGAACTTCTCGGGGTCGCGGCCCGGCGTCCACTTCTTGCCGCAGAGCGCCTTGACGGGCTTGCCGCTCAGGGCCGACTCCATGATCTTGTTCTTGGGCACGTAGTGCGAGAAGCGCTCGTGATCGCCCGGCTCGATCGCCTCCTCGTTGAGGAGCTTCTCGAGTTCGCGGTCGAGCACGTCCGTGCCTCCGCCGATGCCGTCGCCCTGGAATCCCGTGTCGCTCATGGCCACCATGGTACGCCGAACCGGGCGGAGCACACCCGGGCGATCGCTGACAGCGCCCTGCCCGCCGAGGCGACCGGCTGCGCAGCCCTTCTCTAGCTGCGCAGCGCGAACGCCAGCAGCTCGGGCGCGCGGCGCGAGTAGACGGCCGAGCCGATCGCGACCCCGGCGACCAGGACGCCGACCCCGGTGAGGGTCCCGGCCCAGAACGCGGCGCCGACCAGGTCGGTGCGCCCCTCGACGGCGGCCATGACGGCGAGGATCCCCGTCGGGGCACTGAGCAGCGCCGCTCCGCCGATCATCAGCGACTGCGACCAGCCCGCAGCCGCGCCGGTGCTCTGCGGCTGCTGGAACGGGTCGTCGCCCGGCCGGACCGCAGCGTAGGGCAGTGCCGCCGACAGGATGCTCGCGAGGCCGAGGCCGGTGAGGAGCAGGGCGATCGCGACGCCGAACTCGGCTCCGAAGACGGCGATGTCGTCGTGCAGGACGACCGCGGCGAACGACCCGACGAGCGCAAGCGGCACGCCGATCACGAGCGCCGGCGCCAGGCGTCCGAGCCGGTCGGCGAGGCCCCGCGTGTTGGCCGACACGTGCATCCACAGCGCCGTGTTGTCGTACGCGACGTCGTTGTGCGGCAGGAAGCCCAGGATCAGGCACATCAGCGGCACCGGAGCCAGGGCGAGCATCCGCCAGTCCACCCCCGCGATCCCCAGCGGGATCACCAGCAGCGGCAGGAACGGCAGGATCACCAGCGACCAGCGGTAACGGGCGTCGCGGACCCAGTAGGTGAGGCTCCGTCCGGCGACGGCGCCGCTCGCGGTGCCGGGGAGCAGGTCGAACCAGCCCAGCCCAACGCGGTCGGCCGCCACCTCCGGAGCCGGAGGGCGACGGAGGCCGCGCTCGACGAGCGTGCGCCACGCCCACCACAGCAGACCCAGGGTCACGAGGGCGACGAGGAGGTCCGCGACCGCACGCCCGGTCTGACCCGAGGCGGCGTGTCCCGGCAGGGCGAGCGCCGCGCCGAAGGGCGTCCAGGCGAGACCGGAGGTGGCGACCCCCGATCCCCGGTATCCGCCGGGCAGGAGCACGCGCACGAGGTCGACGACGAGCGGGATGATGAGCAGCCCGACCACGACGCCGCCTGCGGCGAGGAAGTCGCGGGCCCGGCGGCCGGTGATCGAGGCGCTGACGGTCCCCGCGACGAGCGCCAGCAGCAGGGCGGTGGCTCCGGCGAGCACGGCGCCGAGGACGGCCAGCCAGGCGATGCCCGACCCCAGCCCGAACGAGCGGACGTAGCCCACCCCGAGGATCAGCAGGCAGAGGGCGGGGACGCCGAGAGCGGAGCCGAGGGCGAGGCCGACGGCCGCATGGTCGACGGGCGCGCCGTAGCCGTACAGGCGCCGCGGGTCGCCCCACGGCGGCCGCGACGACGCGAAGGGCGCTACGACGAAGCCCACGAGCAGCAGCGCGCCTCCCCCGACGACGAGCGCCTGGACCTCGCCGAGCGGGTCGTCCCGGAGGCGGCTGGTCAGCGTCGACACCGCGATGGACGCCAGGACGGCGACGAGCGCGGCCACGACGGCGGTGAACGCGGGTCGGAGGCCGAAGCGGAGGCGGTTCGCAGTTCCGGCGACCCTCAGTCGGAGAAGGAGTGCAACCATTCCATCCCCTCCGTGGCGGCCTGCCCGCCGGCCAGCTCGACGAAGCGCTCCTGCAGCGAGCGGCCCGCGCGGACGTCGTGCACCGTGCCCTGCGCGAGCACGTGCCCGTCGACGATGACCGCGACGCTGTCGCAGATGCGCTCGACGAGGTCCATGCTGTGGCTCGACAGCAGCACCGTGCCGCCCCCGCGGACGTACCGCTGCAGGATCTCGGTCACGGTCGCCGCCGACACCGGGTCGACCGACTCGAACGGCTCGTCGAGCACCAGCACACGCGGCGAGTGGATGATGGCCGCCGCGAGCGCGACCTTCTTGGTCATGCCGACGGAGTAGTCGCTGACGAGGCGCCCGAGTGCGTCCTGGAGGCCGAAGGCCTCCGCCAGGTCGGCGGAGCGCTTGCGCGCGGTCGCGCCGTCGAGCCCTCGGAGGGTGCCGGCGTAGTACAGGAACTGCGCGCCCGTGAGGCGGTCGAACAGGCGGAGGCGATCCGGCAGCACGCCGAGCGAACGCTTGGCCTGACGGGAGTCCTTGCTGCTCCAGACGTCGCTGCCGAGGATCTCGACCGTGCCGCTGTCGGGCCGGAGCAGCCCCGTCGCGATGGACAGAGTGGTGGTCTTGCCGGCGCCGTTCGGGCCGACGATGCCGTAGAACGTGCCGGCTCGGACCTCGAGGTCGAGGTTTTCGACAGCCACCGTCGAGCCGTAGCGCTTCCCGAGGCCGCGAATGGCGAGGACGACGGGGCCCTCGGGCGCCTTCGGGGGCTCGGGAACCACGACGGGCGCCTTCTTCCGCCCAGTCGCCGGCGGTTTGCGGGGGGCGGGTTTGCGAGTCGCAGTCGCCGCGGTCTTCCGAGCCGCCGGCGCGGCGGGCTTGCGGGCCGGCGGGCGCGGCGTCTGCGTGCGCGGCGTCGTTTTGCGCGCCGGCGTACCCCGATTCGCCTCCGCCTCGGCCTTCCCCTCGGCCTCGGGCGCGTCGATCACGGTGTCGTCACCGTCGTCGGCTTCTGTCACTTCGTCCCCTTGCCCGAAACGGCCGCCCTGAATGGCCGCTTCGTCGGACAACCGTACCAACCGTCCCCCGTCCCGGACGACGCGTCGTACCCCTGTGTCACGAATCCGGGGGTGTCACGAAAAGGACACGACTGGCTGACAATCCGCGATCTGCCAGGGGTTCCGGCGTATGGTGGCAACGCACACTGCCGTGCCACAGACGACCAACCCGGGGCATCTCGACGATGAACAGTCGATGAACAGCCTTCGAACGAGGAGACAACCGTGAGCACTCAGATCGTGATTCTCGCAGCCGGCATGGGCACGCGCCTCGGCCGCTCGCTGCCCAAGTGCCTGACCGAGCTCGCCGACGGCCGTACGATCATGCAGCAGCAGATGGAGAACATCCGCAGCGCGTTCGGCGCCGACGTGAAGATCACCGTCGTCGTCGGCTACAAGTACGAGCACATCGTCGAGGCCTTCCCGACCGCGAGCTTCGTCTACAACGAGCAGTACGACCAGACCAACACATCGAAGAGCCTGTTGCGCGCCCTGAAGGCGACCGGCTCCTCCAGCGTCGTGTGGATGAACGGCGACGTGGTCTTCGACCCGGCCGCGCTGAAGCGCGCCGCCCCGTACATCGCCTCCGACCAGTCGTTCGTCTCGGTCAACACCTCCAGCGTCTCCGACGAGGAGGTCAAGTACACGACCGACGCCGAGGGATTCATCGACGAGCTCTCCAAGCAGGTCAAGAACGGCCTCGGCGAGGCCGTCGGCATCAACTTCGTGTCGAAGCGCGACAAGGCCGACCTCGTCCGCCAGCTCGGCCGCGTCGACAACCAGGACTACTTCGAGCGCGGCATCGAGCTCGGCATCGAGCAGAACGGCCTCCGGTTCGTCCCGGTCGACATCTCCGACCTCTACGCTGTCGAGGTCGACTTCGCCGAAGATCTCGAGCGCGCCAACCTGTTCGTCTGACTCCGTCCGATGCGGGTTCCGCTCGGATCCCGGCGGGTGCCCGTGATCGAATAGGACTCCCGTGACTGCACCAACCCTTCAGCCGAGCGCCCCCGCGCGCCCCCGACCCCGGGGGTTCACGCGGTACCGCCAGGTGCTGTGGCTGCTGACGAAGCGCGATCTCAAGGTCCGCTACTCGACCAACGTGCTCGGCTACCTGTGGTCGATCCTCGACCCGCTGCTGATGAGCGGGATCTACTTCTTCGTCTTCACGCAGGTGTTCCACCGCAACGTGGGCGAGAAGCCGTACATCGTGTTCCTGCTGAGCGGCCTGCTCGCCTGGCAGTGGTTCAACGGAACCGTCTCCGATGCCACCAAGGCGTTCACGTCCGATGCGAAGCTGGTGCGCTCCACGAAGATCCCGCGGACCATCTGGATGGGCCGGATAGTGATGTCGAAGGGCATCGAGTTCTTGCTGAGCCTGCCTGTCCTCGTCATCTTCGCCCTGGTCACGGGCGCGCCCGTGCACTGGCAGGTCGTCTACTTCCCGCTGGCCATCGTGCTGCAGGCGGTCCTCGTCACCGGACTCGGACTCATCATCGCGCCGCTCGTCGTGTTCTTCCGCGACCTCGAGCGAGCGGTGAAGCTGATCCTGCGCTTCCTCTTCTACGCATCGCCGATCATCTACAGCACGAAGAGCCTTCCCGAATCGTTTCACCTCGTCGCAGCCTTCAATCCGCTCAGCGGCATCTTCGGGCTCTACCGGTCGGCGTTCTTCCCCGACCAGCTCTCGCTGTGGGAGGTCGTCATCGGCGCTCTGCTCTCGTTCGTCATCCTCGGCGTCGGCGTCCTGGTGTTCCGCGCGTGCGAGCGCGCCGTGCTGAAGGAGATCTGATGTCGACCACGTCTCCCGTCATCCGCGTGGCCGATGCCGGCATCCGCTTCCGTCGCAACAAGAGGGCGCGCCGGTCGTTCAAGGACCTCTTCGCCGACAGCAGCCGGCGTTCGCGGCCGGGCGAGTTCTGGGCCCTCCGGGGCGTCACGTTCGACGTGCAGCCCGGCGAGTCGATCGGCGTCGTCGGCCGGAATGGCCAGGGCAAGTCGACCCTGCTCAAGCTCGTGGCGGAGGTCATGCTGCCCGACGAGGGCGCGATCGCGGTCGCCGACGGAGTGGCCCCCCTGATCGAGATCACCGGCGGCTTCGTCGGCGATCTCAGCGTCCGCGACAACGTCTACCTGACCGCCGGTCTCCACGGCATGTCCCGCACCGAGATCGACGAGGCCTTCGACGAGATCATCGGCTTCGCCGAGATCGAGTCGTTCATCGACACGCCGTACAAGCACCTGTCGAGCGGAATGAAGGTCAGGATCGCGTTCGCGGTCATCTCCCGCCTCGACGAGCCGATCATCCTGGTCGACGAGGTCCTGGCCGTCGGCGACCGCGCCTTCCGCGAGAAGTGCTACCGCCGCATCGAGGAGCTCCTCACAGCAGGCCGCACGCTGTTCTTCGTCTCGCACAACGAGAAGGACCTCCGTCGCTTCTGCACGCGCGGTCTCTACCTCGACAAGGGAGCCCTCGTCTTCGACGGGCCGATCGACGAGGCGCTGGCGAGGTACAACGCCGATCTCGCTCGCAAGTCTCAGGCGTAGGGTCGCGCAATGCGACGTTCCAAGAATCCTCCGGTCGACCAGCCCGAGACGACCGACCTCGAGAAGGCCCTGCCGCTGAAGGGCGAGGCGCTGCGCGAGACCGGGCGCGAGCTCACGGCCGACGTCGACAGCCCCGTCTGGCAGCGAAGCCTGAACCGGGTCCTCGCCGTCCAGCACCCCGTGGTCGAGTCGCACGTGCGGGCGCTCCGCCGCCGCCACCCCGACCACTCCCCCGAGCAGATTCTGCATACCCTCGAGCGCGAGTACCTGACGGCAGTCACGACCGGCGGGGCCGCCGTCGGTGCGAGCGCCGTCATCCCCGGCGTCGGCATCGGCGTCTCGCTGGCCCTGTCGGGCGCCGAGACGGCCTACTTCCTGGAGGCCACCGCCCTGTTCGCGCAGTCCGTCACCGAGGTGCACGGAATCGCCGTCACCGAGCCCGAGCGTGCGCGGACGATCGTCATGGCCATGATGCTGGGAGGCCCCGGGAGCGAGCTCGTACGCCAGCTCGCCGGCGAGGCCATGGGCACGGGCCCGGCCCGCTCGGCCTTCTGGGGCGACCTCGTCGCGAAGCGCCTCCCGCAGGCGGCCATGTCGAACCTGTCGGGGATGGTCCGCAAGGAGTTCACGAAGCGCTTCGTCCGTATGCAGAGCGCCACCATCGTGGGCCGGGCGATTCCCTTCGGCATCGGCGCCGTCGTCGGCGGCGTGGGCAACCACACGCTCGGCCGCAAGGTCGTCACCAGCTCGCGGACCGCATTCGGCCCCGCGCCGGCCGCCTTCCCGAGCGAGCTCGAGTCGAAGCCCGAGCACCGATCGCTGCTCCAGCGGCTCCCGTTCCCGATCGGACGCAGGCGCCGCGGCGACGCCGACCAGTAGCGCCGACTGCTCCTCCACAGGTGCCGTTCGACCGGGGTTATCCACCGATCGGACGTTGTCCACAGGGTCCGTGGTCGCGACGTCGGATGCCCCTCCTAGGGTCTCGGTCATGAGCACTCTTCCTTCGGCCTACGCCGTGCCCTTCTGGGTCGACCGCACTGATGAACCCCACGTCTATCGACTCGTCAACCTCGGCGACGAGCCTGTCCGGGGCGTCCGCGTGACGCTGCTCGGGTCGGGCCACCTCGTGCCCGTGGACCCCCGGCCTCTGCCGCCGGGGCGCACGCTGACGTTGACGCTCCTGGCCGTCGACAGCCGCGACTCGATCGCTGTGGTGCGCTGGTTTCGGCCCGACGGCGACGAGTACGTGTGGCGATTCGCGTTCTAGGGGCGCGAGACGCGGGCCACCGGGGGCGTGGAGTCTGCGGCGGGAGCGGCGTGAGCGCGCCGAGTCCTCGTCTGCTGCACGCTCAGGAGCGGCGGCGGCGCTGCTCGCGGACGTAGTCGGCGGCGCTGAACGCCTCGAGAAGGGGCGGCAGGTGGTCGGCGCCGAGCCCGGAGACGAACGCGGCCGGGTCGGCGTCGAGGACTGCGGCGAGCCGCACGATCGTGTGGAGGACCGGGTTGCCGATGCCGCGCTCGATCTTGCCGTAGTTCGAGACGTTCATGCCGGCGAGGTGCGCCACCTCGTCCTGGCTCAGGCCGAGGCGGAGGCGCTCAGTGCGAACACGCTCACCGAACAGTCGCGAGGCTTCAGACGCTGGATCAGGCACACCCCATGGATACGCGACTGGCTTTCGCATGTCCAGACGATATAAAATTAGGCGCTTCATGCCTCATTTATATATGCCCTATCAAGGAGAAATCAGAGAGAGTCGAGATCGTCATCGCCGCGTGCCAGGAAATCCTCGCCGGTGCCGATCTCCGATCCTGCCGCGTCGTCCGCCAGGGGCTGGGCACGGTCGTACTCGCTCCAGCGGTCGATGAGAACGGCGACGGCCGCCTCGAAGCGCCGGGTGGCCTCACCTGGGGACGTGTCGCCGAAGTGGTGCTCAGCCCAGAAGTCGAGGCGCGAGCGGGCGTCCTCGTCGCCGAGGACGGCCGCGACGAGCTGCTCGATATCGCCGGCCTGGTCGGCGGCGACCCACTCCGCCGAGCCGAGGTAGCCGCCCTCGTCGACTTCTGCCGCCGGCGAGACCGGCCGCGTGACGAGGAGGGGCTTGCCGGTCGCGAGCCGGTCGTAGACCATCGCCGAGATGTCGGTGATGGCGACGTCGGCCACGGCGAGCTGCCAGCCGAGCTCCGGGCCGTCGTCGTAGACGTGCTGGGCGGCCGGATCACGGCGGTTGGCGTCATCGATCGCCCGGACGATGCCCTCGTGAGCGGCCTTGTACCCGGCGTCGAGGACGCCGCTGCGCGGATGAGGGCGGTAGACGACGCGATGGCGTCCTGTTGCGAGCAGGGCGGGCACGAGCGCCGCGTGGGTCGCGATCGACCCGTAGGCGGCCGCTGCGCGGTCGCCCTCCCACGTCGGCGCGTAGAGCACGACGATGCGGTCGTCGGCTGTGAACGGCAGGACGCCGGCGAAGTGGTCGGCCTGCGGGCGGCCGATCATGATCGCCCTGCGGTCGAGGTCGTAGTCCCAGAGCTTCGCGCCGAGGCGCTGCAGAGCCGCCTTTCCGGCGACGAACGCATAGTCGTACGCCTTGAACTGGTTCGTCGTCATGTACATCTTGTCGCTCTCGCCGTGGTTGACGAAGACGTGCCACATGCGCCCGTACCGCATCATCTGGAAGTTGCGGGAGTTCTGGTTGACGTACAGCGTCATGGCGATCGGGTGGGCCTCGACGAATGCCTCGAGGTCGACGACCTGGCGGGCGTAGACGACCGGCACCGGCGACTCGTCGACGAGGGCCAGCATGGTGGCAGGATTGCGCACGACGATGGCCACCGGCACGGTCTCGGCCAGATGCGCGAGAGGTCCGTACCACTGGCGGATCTGGTACATGTTCACGGCGCCGTCGGCGAAGTAGACGGCGACGCGGACCGTCCCCGGCGCGGGCGCGACAGCCCGGACGTCGCGGCGGGCCAGATCGCGGCGGTTCCTGCGCGAGACGAGCAGGCGTCGGGCGAGACCGATGCCGAGTCCGAGATCTCGGAGAAGAGGCACTGGGGCTCCGTTCGAATCGGGGGTGTCAGCGGGCGGTGGTGGGGACGGCGGGGTGGGTCGTCACAGAACGGGCGGGCGGCCTGCGCGGGCCATTCGGAGGACGGTCCGCCACCCCATGGAACGCCGTCCACCCGGGGAGGTCGCCCAGCCCTCGCGCCAGCCCGCGAACCACGGGCCCAGGAGATCGGGGCGGCGCGCCCAACGGAGCACCTGCACGCCCGTCCAGGACGCCACGTAGACGGGCACGAGCGGCCACGGCAGGTTGCGCTTGGCGAGCCAGACGCGGTTGCGCGCGTTGAGGCGGTAGTACTGGCTGTGGCGGGCAGGATCGATGGCCGGGTGGTGCGCGGTCAGATCGCCGGCGTACCAGACCCGCTTGCCCTGGGCCCAGACGCGCCAGGCGAGCTCGACTCCCTCGTGCGCGTAGAAGTACGGCTCGCCCCAGCCGCCGCAGGCGTCGAACACGGCTCGCGGCATCAGGGTCGCGCCCTCCCACACCGAGAACACGTCGCTCGAATCGGTGGCGGAGCCCTTCCGCAGTCGCGGGATCCAACGCCTCGGGTCTCCCGCTCCCGCCGGGTCGGTGACCCGGGGCTGGAGGAGTCCGATATCGCCCGCCCTCTCGACGAGGCGAACGGCATCGGCGAGGAAGGTCGGCGACGAGAGCGAGGCGTCGTCGTCGAGGAAGAAGATCCAGTCGCCTGACACGGTCTCGGCGCCGCGGTTGCGCCCGCCGGGGATGCCGACGTTGTCGGGAAGGACCAGGGCGCGGACTCCGGCGGGCAGCGGCCCCGTTCCTGCGCCGTTGCCCACGCAGACCACGTCGAGCTCGACGCCCTCCTGCGACTGCACCGACGCGAGGCCCCGGAGGAGGTCGTCGGGTCGGCGACCCTGCGTCAGGCTGACCACGCCGATCGAGGGCCGCCCTGCGACAGGGGTCAGGAGCGCACCCGCTTCGACGACATGATCGCGACGAAGTGGCCGAGCAGGGCGAGCAGCGACAGCGGCACGAGCACCTGGAGGGCGATGCGGTCGACCGTCATCTGGCCGGCGAACAGGCCGACGACCGAGATCGCGAAGATGATGATCGTGAGCTCGACCGAGTGGTACAGGCGGTGGAACGGCACGAAGCGCGCGACCGAACGCGCCCGGGCCAGCAGGCGCCCGCTGGGGACGGTGATGCCGCCGCGCTTGTCTTCGAGCTTGTCGAGCCCGGCGTTCGCACGGGCGACGTGGACCATGTCGTTCAGGGCCTTGTTCAGCACGATGATGAGCGCCAGGGCGAGGCCCAGGGTGGTCCAGCGGTAGTCGGCCGGGACCTGGAACGGGAAGCCCGCCGCGCGGATGCCCAGCATCACGGGGATCAGCGCCTCGGTCGTGTAGTGGCCGACCTTGTCGAGGAAGACGCCCGCCGGCGACGACGTGCTGCGCCAGCGCGCGACCTCGCCGTCGCAGCAGTCGATGAGCATCTGCACCTGGCCGAGCACCAGCGCGAGCGCCGGACCGGCGATGCCGGGGATGAGCAGCGAGAAGGCGGTCGCCCAGCCGGCGAGGATCATGAAGCCGGTGACGCCGTTCGCCGTGATGCTCGTCTTCAGGAAGACCCAGGTGAGGTAGGGCGACACGTCGCGGAGGTAGAGCGACGCGGTCCAGTGCTCGGCGTTCGCCCGGCTGCGGACCTCGGGCGGCTGCGCGACGCGCTTGAGCTCGGCGATCGACGACGGTCTCGATCGTGTGGGTGTCGACATGCTTGCTTATCTTCCGACGTGCGCGGTGATGTTCTTGGTGAGTTTCAGGAACCCGGCGAAGAAGCCCGTTCCCCACCCGAAGTGGATGCACGGCAAGACTACGAGAAACCAGAGCTTGGCCCGGCCGCTCTCGTCTCGGGCGGCGGTGAAGGTCGCCGCCACGACGAAGACGGCGTAGACGGCGGGCGCGACGAAGCCGAGGAGGAGCCAGCCGGCCCACGAAGCCGTGGCTGCGCCCACGATCCCGACGAGGCCGGCGATCAGGCCCACGGTCACGGCAGCGACCATGACCGGAGGCACGAGGTACCGCAGGGAGCTCGACGAGGGGAAGCGCCGCACGAGCTCGCCGCGCCAGATGCCGGTCGCGACGAACTGCCGCACGAGGGTGCGCAGGCTCGGGCGAGGGCGGTAGGTGACCGTCAGGTGCGGGGTGAACCACACCGTGCCGCCGGTCGCCCGGAGGCGCCGGTTGAGCTCCCAGTCCTGGCCGCGCTTGATGTTCTCGTCGAACAGGCCGACCTCGATCAGGCGATGGCGCTGGAAGACGCCCAGGTAGGCCGTCTCGGCCGGGCCCTCCTTGCCGCCGACGTGGTGCGGAGTGCCGCCCAGCCCGACGCGGCTGCCGTAGGCGCGGGCGACGGCCTTCTCGAACGGCGTGCGGCCCTCGGCGCGCATGATGCCGCCGACGTTGTCGGCGCCGGAGCGCAGGAGCGTCTCGACTGCGACGCGCGTGTAATCGGTCGGCAGCACCGAGTGGGCGTCGACGCGGATGGTCACCGGGTGCTTCGACGCCTCGATGGCGACGTTGAGACCGGCCGGCGTCGACCCGACGGGGTTCGGGATGCTGCGGATGCGCGGGTCGGAGGCGGCGAGACGCGCGACGACCTCGTTCGTGCCGTCGACGCTCGGGCCGAGCGCGAGGATGACCTCGAAGGGGCCGTCGTGATCCTGCGCCACCAGGCTCGCGACAGCGGACTCGATCTCGCGGACCTCGTTCAGAACGGGCATGACGTACGAGACCCCGACTGTGCGGCTGTCTTCACTGCTCATGGCGTCCTGGGATTCGAAGCGCGACCAGGCGGCGGCGCGGGCATGGACCACGCGACCGGCCGGTCGCCGTCCGCGGAAATCCGGACGAGCCTATCAGGACGCCTCAGGCCTTGAGGGTTCCCAGGTCGACCGTGAGCGACTTCGTGCGGCCGTCGCGGATGTACGTCAGCGACGCCGTCGAGCCGCCCGCCAGCGTGCGCACCTGCGCGGTGAGGTCGGTCGCCCCGGTGATCGGGATGCCGTCGAACTTGGTGACGATGTC
Source organism: Frondihabitans sp. GW821-FHT04F02 (assembly GCF_059420045.1). Taxonomy (NCBI): domain Bacteria; kingdom Bacillati; phylum Actinomycetota; class Actinomycetes; order Micrococcales; family Microbacteriaceae; genus Frondihabitans; species Frondihabitans sp. GW821-FHT04F02. The sequence continues at coordinate 119,593 of NZ_JBWKSZ010000003.1, forward strand.
GCCCGCGCGCAGGCCGGCGGTCTCGGCGGCGCCGCCCGACGTCAGCGACTTGATGAGGGCGCCGGTGTGAGTGGCCGAGGTGTCGTTGGTCGCGTCGTCGACGCTCGCGCCGAGGAGTCCGTGAGTGGCTGACCCGGTGTCCTTGATGTCGTTGGCCACGCGCTCGACCAGGTTGGCCGGGATCGAGAAGCCGACGCCGATGCTGCCCGAGGCGCTCGACGACGAGCTCGAGCTGCCCGCGCTCGCGATCGCGACGTTGATGCCGATCAGCTTGCCGTCGGTGTCGAGCAGGGCGCCGCCCGAGTTGCCGGGGTTGATGCTGGCGTCGGTCTGGATGACGGGGAGCGAGATGGTCGAGCTGGTCGAGGTCGACGAGCCGCTGCCGTTGTCGAAGCTGAACGGGCCCTGGCCGTTGTTCTCGCTGCCGGACGACGAGTCGTCGCTCGAGTCGGGTGCGGCCGACGATGCGACCGTGATGCTGCGGTTGAGCGTCGACACGATGCCGTCGGTGACGGTGTTCGAGAGGCCGAGAGGAGCCCCGATAGCGACGGTGGTGTCGCCGACGTTGAGCTTCGACGAGTCGGCGAAGGCGATCGGGGTGAGCCCGGTCGCGTCGATCTTGATGACGGCGAGGTCGACGAGGGGGTCGGTGCCGATGAGCTTTCCCGAGTAGAGCTGGCCGCCCGAGGTCGTGACCCGGATGGTGCCCTTGGCGCTGGCGCCGTCGAGCGTGACGACATGCGTGTTCGTCACGATGTAGCCGTCGCCGGTGAGGACCACGCCCGAGCCGGTGCCGGCGGAGGTTCCGGCGGCGACGTCGATCGTCACGACCGACGGGGTCGCCTTCGCCGCCACGGCCGTGATGAGCGAGGCGTCTTTGTAGTGGCCGATCGAGAGCGTGTCGGAGGTGCCGCCGGTGGCGTCGTTCGAGCCGCGTGCGCCGAACAGCGCGTAGCCGCCGGTGGCGACGAGGGCGCCGATCACCGCGGCGACGACGGCGACGGCGACGAAGCCGCCCAGGCCGCGGCGGCGGGGACGGCGGGCGTCGGGCGCCTGCCAGCCGGAGGGCGCGGCCGAGGCCGTCGCGGCGTCGTACGACCAGGCACCCGGGGCGGCCGGGTTCACGTCGGCCTGCGGGGAGTTCGACAGTCCGGCGTACGCGGCCGAGTTCGAGCCGGCGTAGGCGGCGTGGTCGAGCGACGGCGGGGCGTGGTGCGCGCCGTCGGGCGCGGCGAAGCCCGTGTACGGCTTCGTGTCGGCGAGGGGCGCCGGGGTCTCGCCGGGAAGCGGCGGGGCGCCGAGGGCCGGCGGTGCGGTCGGCTCGGCGGGCCCGGTCGGCGTCTCGCCTGCAATCGGCTCGGTCGGCTGCTCGGCCCCGGGCGCGGCCGTCGGCTGCTCCCCCGTCTGACGAGAGGCCTCGTGAGGTGCCTGCCAGGCGTTCCGACCGTTCTCTGAGCCCTTGCCCGCTTCGCTGCCGGCGGCGTTGTCGGGGGTCTGCGGATCGGTGGGATCGGTCATGGTGCCACATCATAGGCGGGCTGCGTAAGGGTCAGCCGAGAAGGACGTTACGGTGGGCAGATGACCACTCTCGCCCCCTGGGAGCGCGCAGCCCGTGGCGCCATGCTCCTCGATTCGTCCGGCCGCATGGCCCCCACGATCTTCGCCGAGATGTCGGCGCTGGCGCAGGCGACCGGCTCCCTCAACCTGGGGCAGGGGTTCCCCGACGAGGACGGCCCGGCCGAGGTGCTCGAGGCCGCTCGTCAGGCGATCACGGACGGCATCAACCAGTACCCGCCGGGGCGCGGCATGCCCGTCCTCCTCGAAGCGGTGGCGGCGCACCAGAAGCGCTTCTACGGCATCGAGGTCGATCCGGGCAGCGAGGTGCTGGTCACAGCGGGCGCGACCGAGGCCATCGCGGCGACCCTCCTCGCCCTGGTCGACGCCGGCGACGAGGTGGTCACGCTCGAGCCGTTCTACGACTCGTACGGCGCGGTCATCGGCCTGGCCCGCGGCGAGCACCGCACCGTCCCGCTCCGGGGTGACGAGTTCCGGGTCGATCCCGACGAGCTGCGCCGCGCGATCACCGACAAGACGAAGGTGATCCTGGTCAACGACCCGCACAACCCGACCGGCTCCGTGCTCGACGCCGACACGAGGGCGCTCATCGTCGAGCTGGCGAACCGCCACGACGTCACCATCGTCTCGGACGAGGTCTACGAGCACCTCCTGTTCGACGGCGCGAAGCACGTGCCGATCTCCACTCTCCCGGGCGCCGCCGAGCGCACCGTCACGATCTCGAGCGGGGGCAAGTCGTTCTCGACGACGGGCTGGAAGATCGGCTGGCTCAGCGCTCGACCCGAGCTCGTCAGCCAGATCCTCGCGGTCAAGCAGTTCCTCACCTACGTCAACGGCGCCCCGTTCCAGCCCGCGATCGCGGTCGGCCTCGGCCTCCCCGACTCCTACTTCGACCAGCTCGCCGCCACGCTCCAGCACAAGCGAGACCTGCTGCGCACGGGCCTCGAGGCCGCGGGGTTCACGGTGTCGCGCCCCCAGGGCTCCTACTTCGTCGTCGCCGACGCCCGCCCGCTCGGCTACACCGACGCGGTCGACCTCTGCCGCCGCCTGCCCGAGCTCGCCGGCGTCGTCGGGGTGCCGATCTCGGCGTTCTGCCACGCCGACCTGGCCGACGAGTACTCGTCGCTGGTGAGGTTCGCGTTCTGCAAGCGCACGGAGGTGCTCGAGCAGGCTGCTCGGCAGCTCGCCTCGCTCGGCGGGTAGGTCTTCTTCGGGACGCAGGAACTCGGGTTCCTGCGTCGCATCTCGGGGCTACCCCGTGACGACGGGCGCGCCTTCGACGACCCGGAACCGTCGCAGCGCGAGAGCGGGGTTCACCCGGCGCACGCCGTCGATCCGCGCGCGAGTCACCTCGCCGAGCGCGATGCCGGCCTCGTCGCCGATCGCGGCGATCTCGACGCCGAACGGATCGACGACCATGCTGTTGCCGACGCCGACCGGGGGCACGTGGTCGGCGGCCGCGATGTACACGGTGTTCTCGATGGCCCGCGCAGTGACGAGCGTGCGCCAGTGGTGCTCCTTGAGCGGGCCGCGGACCCACTCGGCGGGCAGCAGCACCACCTCGACTCCGGCGTCGACGAGCGTGCGCGTCACCTCGGGGAAGCGGATGTCGTAGCAGGTCTGCAGCCCCACGATGAAGCCGCCGACCTCGAACGTCTCGGGCGCTTCGATGTCGCCCGGGACGACCCAGTCGGACTCCGTCGATCCGAACGCGTCGTAGAGGTGCAGCTTGCGGTACGTCGCCACGACCGAGCCGGTGGGAGCGACCGCGACGAGCGTGTTCGAGAACCGGTCGGTGCCGGTCGACTGGACGAGACCGGCGACGACGTGGATGCCGAGACGGGCTGCGATCCGCCCCAGCCCCGTGACGAACGGCCCGTCGAGCGGCTGCGCGAGCTCGATGTAGCGCGGCCCCAGATCGGGTTCGAAGAACGACGAGTACTCGGGGAAGACCGCGATGGCGGCGCCGCGGGCCGCTGCCCGCTCGGCCAGCCGCTCGATCTCGGCGAGGTTCTCCTCGGGGTCCGCGCCGGGGGCGAACTGCCCGACGGCTACGAGCATGCTGTCGCTGGATCGGGGATCGACGCTCATGCGGCCACTGTAGCCGTCGGGGCAAGACGGCGAGAGTGCCGTCGCGGTCAGCGGGTGAGGGCGTCCGAGAGCCCCAGGCTCCAGACCGCGACGCCGCCGAGCTTCAGGTGCTTCGCGTACGCCAGGCGCGCTCGGTACGACCTGGCGTCGGACCACCAGATCGTGGTGCCGCTGGACAGCGTGGCGTGCCACTCGGCCTGCGCGGCGCTCCACTTCGCGGTGGCGCGGTCGCGCTTCACGATGGCGCGGGCGCGGGCGTCCGAGAGCTGCTCGCCGTCGCCATGCTTCGGCCAGGTGTAGCCGTAGCCCGCGATGCCGAGCTGGAGCTTCGAGGCCGGCACGGCCTTGCGGAGGGGCGCCAGCGACTCCTTCACCCACGGCAGGCCGCCGACGGCGCCGGCGCCCGACCAGCCGGGTCCGTGCTCGTCGTAGGCCATCAGCACGATGTGGTCGGCGGCGCGCCCGAGGGGCGCCATGTCGTAGCCGAGGGCGGCGTACCCGCCGGTCGACGCCATGATGCAGACCGAGACGCTCGTGCCGGCACCCAGGGCCTTGTTCAACTCGGACACGAACCGCGTCAGACCGGCCGCGTGCGCGTCGGAGAGGCTCTCGAGGTCGACCGTGACGCCGTCCCAGCCGTGGGCCCTGACCTCGGCCGCCAGGTCGCCGACCACTGCGTCGATGTGCGTGCGGGAGCCGAGGAGGGCGTCGCCGATGGCGGGCGAGAAGTCTCCGAGATCGCCGTCGAAGTTGCCCACCAGCAGCTCGGCCTTCTCGGAGCGGGCGTGAGCGGCCTTCACGAGGTCGAGCGCCTCGGTCGACACCGGCGTGATCGAGCCCCCGTCGGAGGTGACGTTCACGCCGTCGATGCCGATCGTCGTCAGCGCCGACCGGCTCGCGTCGAGCTTCGCCGTGCTGGTCGAGCCCGCCTCGGCGTACCCGACGACCTGGGGCGGGGTGGCGGCCTGGGCGCTGGAGCAGCCGGCGGTCAGAACGACGAGGGCGGCGAGCGCGGCCGTCACGAGGCGGGCGGATCGGGTCGGCAGCATCGGATCAGGTTACGACCTCGTCGGGCTCGCGAGCTCCCATCGTTCCTGGAGCATGATCGTTCCATGCGTTCCGTACCGAGCACCGATGCCTACCGCGCCGCCCGAGATCAGCTCCTCCGCGCCCTCGACGAGGGCACGCCCGCGAGCTTCCGCTGGCCCGACGTCGGCCCCGAGTTCAACTGGGCCACCGACTGGTTCGACGTCATCGCCGACGGCAACGACCGAGTCGCGCTCTGGATCGTCGAGGAGGACGGCACCGAGTCGACGAACACGTTCGCCGAGATGGCCCGGCGCTCCGACCGGCTGGCCACGCACCTGAGCCGTCTCGGCGTCGCTCAGGGCGACCACGTGCTGCTGATGCTCGGCAATCAGGCGGAGCTCTGGGAGACCATGCTCGCCGTCATGAAGCTGGGCGCCGTGATCCTGCCCACGTCGACGATGCTCGAGGCGCACGATCTGCAGGATCGCGTCGTCCGCGGGAGCGTCGCCCACGTCATCACCACCGTCGGCGAGGCCCCCAAGTTCGATGCCGTCGACGGCGACTTCGGCCGCATCGTCATCGGCGGCGCAGTCGACGGCTGGAGCGACTATCCCGATTCGCTCGTCGAGCCGGATGAGGCGGGGCCCGCACGCCCGAGCGTCCTGACCCGAGCCGACGATCCGTGCCTGATCTACTTCACCTCGGGCACGACCTCGAAGCCGAAGATGGTCGTCCACACCCACACGTCGTATCCCGTGGGGCATCTCAGCACCATGTACTGGCTGGGGCTCGCGCCGGGCGACGTGCAGCTGGCGATCAGCTCGCCCGGCTGGGGAAAGCACGCGTGGAGCTGCTTCTTCTCGCCCTGGATCGCCGAGTCGACCGTCTTCGTCTTCAACTACGGCCGCTTCGACGCCAAGGGCCTCCTCGCGCAGCTCGAGCGCGCGCAGGTGACGACGTTCTGCGCGCCGCCGACGGTCTGGCGCCTCCTGATCCAGGCCGACCTGGGCCCCCGCCCGTCGGCTCTCCGCGAGATCGTGTCGGCCGGCGAGCCCCTCAACCCGGAGGTCATCGCCCGCGTGGGCGACGCGTGGGGTCTGACGATTCGCGACGGCTACGGACAGACCGAGACGACCGCCATCATCGGCAACCCGCCGGGGTCGGCCGTCAAGCCCGGCTCGATGGGACTCCCGCTCCCCGGCGTGACGGTGACCCTCCTGGACCCGCTCACCGGCGAGCCCGGCGACGAGGGCGAGGTCTGCCTCGATCTCGCCGATCGGCCCCTCAACCTCATGGCGGGCTACTTCGGCGATCCTGCGCGCACCTCCGACTCGATGCGCGACGGGTTCTTCCACACCGGCGACGTCGCGTCACGCGACGAGGACGGATTCATCACGTTCATCGGCCGCACCGACGACATCTTCAAGTCGTCCGACTACAAGGTGTCGCCCTTCGAGGTGGAGAGCGTCCTGCTCGAGCACCCCGCGGTGGCCGAGTCGGCGGTCGTGCCCGCACCCGACGACGTCAAGTTGAACGTGGTAAAGGCGTACGTGACTCTGGCGGCGGGCTGGGAACCGAGCGCGGAGACCGCTCTCGCAGTCCTCAGCCACGCCCGGACGGCCCTCCCCGCCTACGAGCGGGTGCGGCGGGTCGAGTTCGGGCCGCTGCCGAAGACGATCTCGGGCAAGATCCGCCGAGTGGAGCTGCGCGACCGCGAAGAGCAGGCGGCGCTAGCCGGTGGCGAGCCGTTGGCCGACGAGTGGCGCGACGGCCAGTTTCCCGAACTCGTTGGCGGCCGAGCATCGGCCTCGCGGCCGCGCTGAGGCGACGGCCGGATCGCCGGTCGCCCTCGGGCCGGCCCGGCCGGAGCCCGTCTAGTCGGAGGACGCCACGACGCTGACCAGCACGGCTTTCGACACGGGGGTGTTGCTGCCGAGAGCGGCGCTGTCGAGAGGCACGAGCACGTTCGCCTCGGGGAAGTAGGCGGCCGCGCACCCGCGGGCGGTCGGGTAGGCGACCGCCCGGTAGCCGCGGAGAGCCCGCTCGACGTCGTCGGGCCAGTCGGTGATGACGTCGACGCGCTGTCCGTCGACGAGGCCGAGGTCGGCGAGGTCGGCGGGGTTGACGAACACGACCTCGCGGCCCTTCTTGATGCCGCGATAGCGGTCGTTGAGGCTGTAGATGGTCGTGTTGTACTGGTCGTGCGACCGCAGGGTCTGGAGCAGCAGCCGCCCCTCGGGCCGCTCGACGTGCTCGAGGTGGTTGACCGTGATCTCTGCCCTGCCGCTCGCGGTCGTGAACGTGCGGGAGTCGCGCGGGCCGTTCGGCAGCACGAAGCCGTCACGGCTGCGGACACGCTCGCTGTACCGCTCGAAGCCGGGCACGACACGGCTGATGTGGTCGCGGATCACGTCGTAGTCGTCTTCGAACGACTGCCAGTCGACCGGTACGCGGTCCGCGAGCGTGGCCCGCGCGAGGCGGGCGACGATGGCGACCTCGGAGAGCAGGCCGGCCGCGACCGGAGGCACCTGGCCGTGGCTGCCGTGCACGGAGCAGACGGTGTCCTCCACGGACACGAACTGCGGGCCCGCCTTCTGGATGTCGATCTCCGTTCGTCCCATGGTGGGCAGGATGAGCGCCTCCGCACCGACGACGGCGTGCGAGCGGTTCAGCTTCGTCGACACCTGGACGGTCATCTCGGTGCCCCGCATGGCCTTCTCGGCCAGCTGCGTGTCGGAGATGGCCGCGACGAGGTTTCCGCCGAGGCCCATCCAGAACTTGATGTCGCCGTCGCGCATCGCCTTGATCCCGTCGAGCGCGTCGACGCCGTGCTTGCGCGGGGGCTCGAAGTGGAACTCGTCGCGGAGGGCGTCGAGGAAGGTGTCCGACATCTGCTCCCAGATGCCCATCGTGCGATCTCCCTGCACGTTGCTGTGCCCGCGGATCGGCGACGCGCCGGCGCCCGGCCTGCCGATGTTGCCCCGGAGCAGCAGGAGGTTCAGGATCTCCTTGATCGTGTCGACGGCCTTCCGGTGCTGGGTGATGCCCATCGCCCAGGTGATGATCACGCGCTCCGAGTGGATGTAGCGGTCGGCGAGCTCGTCGATCTCCGCAAGCGAGAGGCCGGTGGCGAGAAGCACCTCGTCGTCGTCCACCGCGGCGATGTGCTCCGCGAACGCATCGAATCCTCCGCAGTACTCGTCGATGAAGTCGTGGTCGAGCACGGTCCCGGGCGCTGCCGCCTCGGCGGCGAGCACGCGCTTGGACACGGCCTGCAGGAGGGCCATGTCGCCTCCGAGCCGGATCTGCACGAACTGGTCGGCCATCTCCGTGCCGCGGCCCAGGACGCCGGCCACTCGCTGCGGGTTCTTGTAGCGGCGGAGACCTGCCTCGGGGAGCGGGTTCACCGCGACGATCTTCGCGCCGTTCCGCTTGGCGTCCTCGAGCGCGGTGAGCATCCGCGGGTGGTTCGTTCCCGGGTTCTGGCCCATCACGATGATGAGGTCGGCCTTCTCGAAGTCGTCGTAGGCGATGGTCGACTTGCCGATGCCGACGACCTCGCTCATCGCCGTGCCCGTCGACTCGTGGCACATGTTCGAGCAGTCGGGGAGGTTGTTCGTGCCGAAGGCGCGGACGAAGAGCTGGTAGGCGAAGGCGGCCTCGTTCGAGGTGCGACCGGAGGTGTAGAAGGAAGCCTCATCCGGGCTCGCCAGCGAGTTGAGCTTCTCGCCGATGACCTCGAAGGCGCGCTCCCAGCTGACCTCCTCGTAGTGCTCGCTGTCGGCCGGCTTGTAGACCGGCTTCGACAGGCGTCCCTGCATCCCGAGCCAGTACTCCGACTTGTCGAGCAGGTCGTCGATGGAGTGCTCCGCCCAGAAAGACGAAGGCACGAGGACGGGCGTCGCCTCCCAGGTGACCGCCTTGGCCCCGTTCTCGCAGAATTCCGCCACCTTGCGATGCGCAGGATCGGGCCAGGCGCAGCTCATGCAGTCGAAGCCGTCCTTCTGGTTCAAGGACGTCATCAGCTTCACGGTGCGGGCGAGGCCGAGCTGCTTGATCGCCGGCTCCATCGAGTGGAGCACCCCCGGCACTCCGGCGGCCCACTCGCGGGGCTCCCCGACTTCGAGGTGGTCGTCGCTGACGTCGTGGACGGGAGGCTTCTCGGTCATGCGATGCTCTCCATCGGTCGAGTTTCAGCAGTCGCCGTGGCGGCGAGTCGATCGGGGCGGGAGTAGACGACCATGCTCGCACCGCGCAGGAACCCGACGATGGTCACGCCGAGCTCGGTCGCCAGATCGACGGCCAGTGACGAGGGTGCGGAGACAGCCGCCATCATCGGGATGCCCGCCATCGACGCCTTCTGCGTCAGCTCGAACGAGGCTCGTCCCGACACCATGAGCACCATGCCGGTCAGCGGCAGCAGGTTCTCCTTGACGGCCCAGCCGACCACCTTGTCGACAGCGTTGTGCCGGCCGACGTCCTCGCGGAGAACCAGCAGGCGTCCGGTCCGCCCGTCGAAGAGCGCTGCCGCATGGAGGCCTCCGGTCTTCTCGAACACGTCCTGACCGGCCCGGAGGAGGTCCGGGAACGTGGCGAGCAGCTCAGGGTCGACCACGAGCGGGTCGTGCAGCACGCCGTGCTGCGACTTCGTCCGCACCGCGTCTATCGACGCCTTGCCGCACAGCCCGCAGGAGCTCGTGGTGTAGAAGGCCCGTTCGAGGGAGGGATCCGGGGCGGGAACGCCCGGTGCCAGAGTCACGTCGAGCACGTTGTACGTGTTCAGGCCCTCGTCGGTCGCGCCGGCGCAGTAGCGGGCCGCCGAGAACTCGTCTCCGCGCGAGATGACGCCTTCCGAGACCAGGAAACCCGCAGCCAGGTCGAAGTCGTGGCCGGGCGTCCGCATGGTGATGGCCAGCGACTGCCCGCCGACGCGGATCTCGAGTGGCTCCTCGACCGCGAGAGTGTCCGTCGTCGAACGCCTCTCGCCGCCGACGGTCAGGCGTGTCACGTGCTTGCGTGCGGTGATGCGTCCCATGACTCATGGTCTACCCCTCCGGGGCACGGTCTGGGAAGACGGCTCACCAGGGAAGATCCAGTGAGGGCACGGAATCACCCGCGCGGGCCCCGCCTTCGGGGACCAGGAGGATCCCGTCGGCGTCGGCCAGCCCCCGGAGCATCGCCGACGACTGGCGGGGCTGCGGAAGCGCACCTGCGAGCGTCTGCCGGTAGGCCTGCACGAGCACTCCCCCTCGCGGGTGGCTGACGTCGGCGGCGAGGTCCACTGTGCTCGGCACGGCCACCGTACGGCCGAGCAGGCCGTCGATCAGCGGTACGCCGACGACGACAAGGGCGACCATGGCCGCCATCGGGTTGCCGGGGAGGCAGAGGTGCAGGGTCGAGCCTCGGCGCGCGATCATCGTCGGCTGGCCGGGGCGCATCGCGACGCGGTCGACGACGAGCTCGGCGCCGAGGCGTGCGAGGGCCGCTCGGACATGGTCGGTGCTGCTGTGCGCCGTGCCCCCGGTCGTGATGACGAGTGCGAGATCGGGGCGGTCGAGAGCCGCGACGGTGGCATCGAGGTCGTCGGCGACCCGGACGGCCGAGTCCGCAACGGCGCCGAGACGGCGCAGGACATCGGGCAGCTGCACGGTGAAGACGTCCCGGACGGTACCGGGTGCGGGCACGCCCTCAGACACGATCTCGTCGCCGAGCACCGCGATGCCCACCCGAGGCGGGGTCGCGACGGTCACGGTGTCGAGCCCGCAGACGGCGGCGACCGCGACGCGCGGAGGCGTGAGGACGACACCCGTCTCGAACAGCAGATCGCCGGGCGTGGTCTCCTCGCCCGCGACGCGGATGTGGCGCGGAGCCGCGGGAGGGCCGTCGTCGACCAGACGGCCGTCGGCTATCCGTCCGGACTCCGAACGCAGGACGCGTTCCGCGCCGAGGGGAACGGCTGCTCCTGTCGTGATGGGGCGAGCGACGCCAGGCGCCAGCGGTCGGGAGTCGATCACGGGACCGGCGACGATCGGCTCGCCGAGAATCCAGGGCCCGGCAGCCGAGACGGCCCAGCCGTCCATGGCGGCGGCATCGAAGCCCGGCACGAGCCCGGGCGAGCGCAGAGGGGCGGCGAGGGTGCGGAAGGCCGCTGAGGTCAGGGGAACCGTCTCGGCGGTGGCCCGGAGGGCTGATCCTGCATCGAAGGCCGCGCAGCGAACCTCGCTCCACGTACCGCCCGCCAGCGTCACTCCGGGTCGGCCGTGGCCAGGCGCCGCGCGGTCGCGAACGCGCGGTCGAGGGCCTCCGGTGAGCCGCCGTCCAGACCGGCTGCGAGACCGACGAGGAATGTCGTCAGAGGTGCGGCCGGGCGCGCGACGCCGTGCGCTGCATCCCGGGCCAGGTCGAGCACGGCGGGGATGTCGGCGGCGAAGCCGGGCGGCAGAGGGAGAGCCTCGGTGAGCGTCTTCGCCCACGCCTCGAGCTCGGCAGGTGTCTCGGTCATGGCCTCCACCTAACCAGCCGTCGACTCGGGCGCGCCCACGACACCCCATCGCCGGGCATCGTCGACCGTGTCGACGTCGGCGCACAATTCGGTCGGCACCGCGACGTCGATCAGTCCGACGCCGTCGAGCATGCGACGAAGGGAGAGGTTCGCGAGGCCGACCGAGCTGGACAGAGCGGCGAGGCGCTCGTCGAGCTCAGCCCGGCGGTAGAGGGCGAGGAGGGGCTGACGGCGGACATCGTCGTCGACGGCGATCCAGCCGTCGGCCATCCCGCCGTCGGATCCCGCAGACGCGCCGTCCAGGAGCACCCGTACCGCCTCCGGCGCGCGGGGCAGGTCGCACGCCAGCACGAGGACGAACTCCGACGCCGCCTCGGGCACCGCCGCGAGACCCGCGGCGACGGCGGCGACCGGGCCCGACCACGGCGGGTGCTCCCGGGTCGCCACCGAACCGGCCGGCGTCTCGCGGCCGTCGCGCAACCCCACGACGACTCGAGCGGCCGCAGCACCCGCCGCCTCGACCGCCAGATCGAGCAGAGTCGACCCGCCGGTCGTGAATGCCGTCTTGTCGAGACCGCCGACGCGGGACGCCCGGCCTCCGGCGAGGAGGACGGCGTCGAACGCGAGGGACATGTGACCCATCCTGCTCGCCTGCAGGCTCGCTGTCTGGCTCCATCCGTCTGCCAGCGGACCTGGGAGGAAACCGGCGAACATGTCGGCAGCGGACGTAGCATCAGCGCGACGGCCGTCAGAGGCCGATGGATCAAGGAGGATTCATGTCAGGAAACAGAGCAGTCGCCTACAAGGGCCCGGGCGAGGTCGAGGTCATCGACACCGACTACCCCGAGTTCGAGCTCAAGGACGGACCGGGGGTGAACCCGGCCAACGTGGGCCGCAAGGTGCCGCACGGCGCCATTCTGCGCACGGTCGCCACGAACATCTGCGGCTCGGACCAGCACATGGTCCGAGGTCGCACCACAGCACCTGCGAACCTCGTGCTCGGGCACGAGATCACCGGCGAAGTGGTCGAGGTCGGGCCGGGAGTCGAGTTCATCAAGGTCGGCGACCTCGTCTCAGTGCCGTTCAACATCTCGTGCGGGCGCTGCAAGAACTGCATCGAGCGGAAGACCGGCATCTGCCTGAACGTCAACCCGGACAGACCCGGCAGTGCCTACGGCTACGTCGACATGGGCGGGTGGGTCGGCGGGCAGGCCGAGTACGTGCTCGTGCCGTACGCCGACTGGAACCTGCTGAAGTTCCCCGACAAGGACCAGGCGCTCGAGAAGATCATGGACCTCACGATGCTGTCCGACATCTTCCCGACCGGGTTCCACGGCGCTGTCACCGCGGGTGTCGGCGTGGGCTCCACCGTCTACGTCGCCGGCGCCGGTCCCGTCGGCCTGGCCGCGGCGACCAGCGCGCTGCTCCTGGGCGCCGCAGCCGTCATCGTCGGCGACATGAACGAGGGCAGGCTCGCCCAGGCCAGGAGCTTCGGCTGCGAGACGGTCGACCTGAGCCAGGGCGGCCCGGCCGAGCAGATCGAGCAGATCCTCGGGGTACCCGAGGTCGACTGCGCGGTGGACGCGGTCGGGTTCGAGGCGAAGGGGCATGGACACGACGCCAAGGAGGCGCCGGCGACCGTCCTGAACTCGCTCATGGACATCACGGCCGCCGGCGGTGCGATGGGCATTCCCGGGCTGTACGTGACCGGCGACCCGGGTGCGTCCGACGAGGCGGCAAAGAAGGGCTCCCTCTCGCTGTCACTCGGCACGGGGTGGGCGAAGTCTCTCTCGTTCACGACCGGCCAGTGCCCCGTCATGAAGTACAACCGCGGGCTGATGAACGCGATCCTGCACGATCGCGTCCACATCGCCAAGAACGTGAACGCCACGGCGATCACCCTCGAGGACGCCCCCCGCGGCTACAAGGAGTTCGACGCGGGAGCCGCGACGAAGTACGTGCTCAACCCCAACGGGTACCTGGACGGCAAGGCCGCCTGAGTCCTGAGACGGGCGCGGCGTCGACCCCGCGAGAACGAGAAAGGCCCCCTCACCGAGACGACTCGTGTTGAGAGGGCCTTTCTGCGAGGGGCCGGCGCATGCTGGAAGGCATGCACATCGACGACGAGGCGACTTTCAACCGGGCTGGATCCGTTCGGATCTTGGGGGCTCCCTGGGGCGACAGCTCACGACGAGGACGCCCCTACGCCAAGGACCCGTCGGTCGTCCGCTTCCAGGGCCGCTACCTGATGTACTTCTCGCTGCCGTCGCAGGACGACGACCGCGCTGAGGGATGGTCAGTGGCCGTGGCTGAGAGCGACGACCTCGTGGCCTGGAACACGATCGCCGTCCTGCCCCCGTTCGGCGACTACGACGCCACCGGTGCTGCGGCTCCCGGAGCGGTCGTCATCGACGGCAGGGTCCACCTGTTCTTCCAGACCTACGGAAACGGCCGAGACGACGCGATCTGCCATGCCGCGAGCGACGACGGAACCGTCTTCACCGCGAACCCGCAGAACCCCGTGTTCTCCCCCACGGGCGCTTGGACCTGCGGGCGCGCCATCGACGCCGACCTGGTAGTAGCCGGCGACCACCTCCTGATGGCCTGGGTCACTCGGGATCCCGAGATGCGAATCCAGATGGTCGGAACCGCGAGAGCACCGCTCGGCAGCGCATACGGGCCGGAGGACTGGGAGCAGCTGTCCGTCGACGGGCCCGCTCTCGCCCCCGAGCTGCCCTGGGAGCAGGAGTGCATCGAGGCGCCCGCCCTCCGGTGGGACGGCACGACCTTCACGATGTTCTACGCCGGCGCCTACAACAACCGGCCCCAGCAGATCGGCTGGGCGACGAGCCCCGACGGCCGCACGTGGACCCGCGGTTCTGACGAACCGCTCATCCCCGCCGGCCGAGACGGCGAGTGGAACAGCTCGGAGTCAGGCCACCCCGGGTACCTCCGCGACCACGACGGCCAGGAGTACCTCACGTTCCAAGGCAATCCCGACGACGGACGCACCTGGTATCTGGCCACCACGCGACTCGAGTTCGACGGCCCCGACCCGACCGTCGACATCGTCTGACCACCGCGCTCCGCGCTCCGGATGAGCGCGGCGGCGGGGAAAGACGAAGGGCCCCCTGATCAGGTATCACCTGATCAGGGGGCCTTTCTCTTGTTGCGGGGGCAGGATTTGAACCTACGACCTCTGGGTTATGAGCCCAGCGAGCTACCGAACTGCTCCACCCCGCGGCACAAGAAATGACTCTATCACGCGGATTGGATTCGGTCTAATCGAGGCCTACTGCGACGCCTTCACTGCGGCCTCGATGGCGGTCTGAAGCGCCTTGTCGGCCTCGGCGGCGGCCACCAGGTCGTTGGCCTTGTAGGCCGCAGCACGATCGTCGAGAGCCGTCTGCGCGTCCGCCAGGGCCGCCTTGAGGGCCGCGCTGGACGTGCCGCCAGAACCGGAGCCGGTGCCAGAACCCGAACCGGAGCCTGAGCCCGTGCCAGAGCCGGTGTTCGAGCCGCTCCCCGTCCCTGTGCCCGTGCCGTCGCCAGCCGACGGCACGCCGCTGTCACCGGCCGACGCACCGGCATTGCCGCCGAACAGCTTGTCGAGCGCCTCCTGCAGGGTGTCCTCGAACTCGATCTGACCACCGAACGAGACCAGGACCTTCTGCAGGATCGGGTACGACCCGCTCGAATTCGACTGGACGTACACCGGCTGCACGTAGAGCAGCCCGCCTCCGACCGGGAGTGTGAGCAGGTTGCCCTTCTTGACCGACGTGTCGCCCTGGCGCAGGAGCGCGAGCGCGTTCGCCACGTCGGTGTCGGAGTTGAAGCTCGCCTGCACCTGGTTGGGGCCTGCGACGTTGTCGTCCTTCGGCAGGGTCAGGAGCGTGAGCTTTCCGTAGTCGCTCGAGACGCTGCCCTTGGTGTTGCCGGCATCGGAGTTGGCCGCGAGATAGCCCGTCAAGACGTTCCGCGCGTTCGCCTCAGAGGACTGCTGCGGGATATACGTCGTATACAGCTGGAACGCGGCGTCTTGATCGGGCAGCTTCATCGTGAGGTAGTACGGCTGCTGCTCGGCCGAGGCGGTGCTCGTCGAGTCGGACGCGTCGCTGGGGATTGCCCACGCGTCGTCGCCCGAGAAGAACGACCCGGCGTCGGTCACGTGGTACGTGGCGAGGATCGACCGCTGCATCTTGAAGAGGTCTTCGGGGTACCGGACGTGGCTGAGCAGCGTGCCGCTCATGTCGGCCATGGGCTTGACCGTGGTCGGGAAGACCTTCTCCCACGTCTTCAGGATGGGATCGGTCTTGTCCCACGCGTAGAGGGTCACCTTGCCCGAGTACGCGTCGACGGTCGCCTTCACCGAGTTGCGGATGTAGTTGATCTGATCGGACGCGAACGCGCTCTGCGCGGTCGTCGTGCCCGCGACCGTGTTCGTCAGGCTCTGCTGGTCGGAGTACGGGTAGTCGTTCGACGTCGTGTAGCCGTCGACGATCCAGACCACGTGCCCGTTGACGACCGCAGGATACGGGTCGCTGTCGAGAGTGAGGTACGGGGCGACCTTCTGCACGCGCGTCTTGGGGTCGCGGTCGTAGAGGATCTGCGAGTCGTTGTTGACCGCGTTCGACAGCACGACCTGCTCCGACTGGAACTTGATCGCGTAGATGAGGCGCTTGAAGATGCTGTCGAGCTTCGGACCGCCGTCGCCGGTGTAGTTCGTCGTCGGGTTGCCGGTGTCGTCGGACGTACCCGAGGGGTAGTCGAGCTCGATCTGCTTCTTGGAGTTGCCGCCGACGATCGAGTAGGCCGGGTTCTGCTCGCCGAAGTAGATGCGGGGCTCGTAGTCGGAGGCGTCTCCGAGCTTGCCCTTCACCGGGATGTCGGACTCGAGGAACACGGGCGTGCCGTCCGAGGCGCGCTCGTTGCCGTAGGCCGCGACGACTCCGTAGCCGTGGGTGTAGACGAAGGTCGAGTTGTAGGCGTTGTTCGCCGAGCCCAGGCCCTGCGTGTTCAGCTCGCGGACTCCGATGACGGTGTCTTGCACCTTGCCGTCGATCGTGTAGCGGTCGACGTCGAGGTCGTCGGGGAACGAGTAGTACTGGCGCAGCTGCTGGAGCTGGGCGAATGTCTCCGTGACGAGGGACGGGTCGATGATACGGATGTTCTCCGTGGTGACGGCGTCGCTCGCCAGAGCCCCCTCGGTGGCGTCGGACTTCGCCTGGTAGGTCTCCTCCTTCACGTCCGAGACCCCGTATGCGTCTCTCGTCGCGTTGATGTTCCGCTGGATGTACGACGACTCGACCGTCTTGGCCGAGGGGTCGACGGTGAAGCGCTGGACGATCCACGGGTAGATCGCGCCGATGATGAGGCTGATGATGATCAGCAGCGCGGTGCCGATGACGGGCAGGCGCCAGCGGCCGATGACCGCGGTGACGATGAAGAGGATCGCGACGACGGCGGCGGCGTAGGCCAGGATCTGCTTGCCCGGGATGCCTGCGAACACGTCGGTGTAGGTGGCGCCGACGAAGCGCTTGTTGGAGCCGTCGGTCAGCGTCGCGTACTGGTCGAGCCAGAGGCTGACGGCCTGGAGGGCCAGGTACAGACCGGCCGTGACGGCGATCTGGATGCGCGCCACCTTCGAGATGCGGACCTCGCGACCCGAGAAGCGCAGCGCGCCGTACAGGTAGCTCGTCGCGAGCGCGGCGATCGCCGAGAGCAGCACGACGGCCGAGGCGAAGCCGACGATGCCCTGGTAGAAGGGCAGCGAGAAGACGTAGAAGCCGATGTCGAGGTGGAACTGCGGGTCGACCTTGCCGAACGGCGTGCGGTTGATCCACTGCAGGATCATCGACCAGTGGCTGGAGGCGGCGATGCCGCCGAAGAGGCCGAGGATGATCGGGATGCCGAGCATGACCGTGCGGCGGAGTGGCTCGATGACCTGCTGGTAGCGGTCGAGCTGGGAGTTCAGCTTCGCGTAGACAGGGCGGAAGCGGAACGCGATGTCGATGCTCACGTAGACCGGGACGGCCATGCCGAGGAAGCCGATGAAGAACAGCGAGACGCCGGTGATCCACTGGGTCATGATGACGCGCGTGTAGCCGAGCTGCTGGTACCACAGGTAGTCGGTGGCCAGCCCCGAGAAGATGAAGAAGAGGATCACCAACGCCGCGAGGATCGCGATGGTGACGAGGACGGGGACCCGGGGCGAGCGGCGCCCGGGTCGCGTCGACGATGAACGCGCAGGCCCGGACGGAGCTGATGCAGAGGAAGTCAAGAGGGTGCTCCTGGCTGGTGGAGAGGATGAGCTGTCATCCTATGTGCCCAACCTCCATGTCAGTCCGGGCGTACGTCAGCCTGTGGACAACCCCTGGACGAGCCGTGTGTCAGGACGCGGGGCAGGTCGGCAGCTTCGACGTGTCGCCCTTCGAGGCGACCGTCTCGAGCACGGTCACCGAGTCGTCGAGCGTCTTGACGGCGTAGACCGACAGACCCAACGGGATGTGGCCGGTCACCTCGTTGCAGTTGCTCTCGGGAGCGAGGAAGACGGTGGCGCCGGCGTCTCGGGCGCCGTACATCTTCTGGCGGATGCCGCCGATCGCCCCGATGGTGCCGCTGGCGGTGATCGTGCCCGTTCCTGCGACCTTCTTGCCGCCGTTGAGCTCGCCGGGGGTGACCTTGTCGATGACGCCGAGGGCGAACATCTGGCCGGCGCTGGGGCCGCCCACGTCGGCGAGCTTGAGGGTCACGGAGAAGGGGAAGGTGTAGGCGACGGTGGCGCCGATGCCGAGCAGGTAGCTGCCCTGCACCTCTTCGGGCGCGATCTTTACGGTCTTGACCGGGCCGGGGTCGGTCGAGCCCCCGGTCGTGTAGGTGATCGTCGCCTTCGCGCTCTTGTTCTTCGCGACGAGCGCACGGAGGCTGTCGACGTCGCTGTTCTCGGTCAGGTCGACGCCGTTGATCGAGCGGATCACGTCGCCTTTCTTCAGGACGCCGTCGGCGGGGCTGCCCTTCGAGACGGTGCTGACCGAGATGGAGGTGCCGACGTCGTAGCCCTCGTGGACGAGGGCGGCCGTGACGGCCGACTTCTGGCTCTGCTCCATGTCGATGGTGTTCTGCTGGTCGACCTGCGTGTTCGAGACGCCCGTCGGGTAGATCGCCTCGACCGGGATGACGGCCTTGCTGGGGTCGAACCAGGCGCCGACGATCTCAGCCCAGTTGGGGCGCTGCGTCTGGTTGCCGACGACGCTCACCGTCAGGAGGTCGAGGGTGCCGCCGGTCGGGTAGGTCGGGTGGCCGCTCACCGAGATCAGCGGAGTCTGCTTGCCGTCGAACTCGTTGGTGCCGAGGGTGTTGAAGACCGGCCCCGGCTGCTCGATCAGGTAGGGCGCGGGCAGGACGGACAGCACGACCGCGAGCACGACGGCGCCGCCCAGAAGCGCCGGCCCCAGGACTCCCCGACGACGCCGCGGGGCGCTGGGAGCGGAGGCGGGGGCGGTGAAACGAGCCAAGTCGGATGCTGCCTTTCAGGACACACGGGTTCGAGACGAGCTGTGGCCCGCCTCGGGAGGCTCCGGCGTGTTCGCCGTGGGCGCAGTCTCGGGCCCCGAGAAGCGGTGGAATCCCAGGCTCATCGAGTGGCCAGAGGCTAGCGTAGTTGCCATGTCTGAAGATGCGCAGCCGGGGCCGGACGACGAGTTCCGCGACATGCTGCGGCAGTTCCTGTCCGGCGATTCCGAGATCGACCCCGCCAAGCTGGTCGGGGCGGCGGGCCTGCCCAACGACCCGGCGTTCATGGCCCGGCTGATGAGCCAGCTCCAGGCCGCGGTGAGCCGGTCGGGCGACGGCATCGACTGGTCGCTCGCGACCGAGCAGGCCTCGGGCATCGGCTCGAAGTCCGCCGTGGCCACCGCGCCCGGCACCACCTCGGCACTCGAGCAGGCCTTCCACGTCGCGGCCCTCTGGCTCGACGAGGTCGCCTACGTGGCCGAGCTCACCGTGGCCCCCCGACTCATGACGCGCGCCGAGTGGGCCGCGGCGACCATGCCCGTGTGGAGCCAGCTCTCCGAGCCGGTGGCCGACTCGATCGCCGACTCCCTGACGACCGTCCTCCGCGACCAGGCCCCCGAAGAGATGCGAGAGATGCTGACCGGCGCCAGCCAGGTCATGCGGAACGTGGGCGGCGCCCTGTTCGCCATGCAGCTCGGCCAGGTCGTCGGGCAGCTGTCGACCGAGGTGGTCTCGGGCGGCGACGTCGGCATCCCCCTCCTCGACGACCAGCAGGCCGCGCTCCTGCCCCAGAACGTCCTCGCCTTCGGCGAGGGCCTCGACGTGCCCTCCGACCAGGTGCAGCTCTACCTGGCGGTGCGCGAGCTCGCCCACGCTCGGCTCTTCCGCCACGCCCGGTGGCTGCGCCTGCACCTCATCTCGTCGATCCGCGAGTTCGCCCAGGGCATCTCGATCGACACCAGCCGACTCGAAGAGCTGGCCGCCGACTTCGATCCCTCGAACCCCGAGGAGCTGCGCGAGGCCATGGCCTCCGGTGCGCTGATCCCGCCGAAGACCGACGAGCAGATGGCTGCCCTGGCGCGCCTCGAGACGACCCTCGCTCTCATCGAGGGGTGGGTCGACGTCGTCACGGCCAAGGCGACCGAGCGACTGCCGAAGTCCGACGCCATCGCCGAGATGGTCCGCCGCCGCCGCGCGGCCGGCGGCCCCGCCGAGTCGGCGTTCGCCACGCTCGTCGGCCTCGAGCTGCGGCCGCGACGCCTGCGCGAGGCGGCCGCCATGTGGCAGGCCGTGTCCGACGCCGTCGGCGGCGAGGCGCGCGACGCCCTCTGGGCGCACCCCGACATCGTGCCGACGAGCGACGACATCGACTCGCCGACCGGTCTGATCGCTCGCCTGACCTCGACGGAGCCGGCACTCGACGACGTCGACCGCGCCATCGAGGACCTCCTCAACGACGTCAGCGACGACCGACCGCGCGAAGGCGACGACGGATCGGCCGAGGAGCCCAAGGCGTAGCCCAAGCGCACGCCGCGGGGCCTGTGGACAGACGGAGCGGCGCGGGCAGGATCCGGGCCACCATTCTCGGATGGACATCCGCTTCGACCCCCGCCTCACCCTCGTCTGGCGCGACCCGCAGACCCTGCAGATCGGCGTCGACCGCCCCCGCGTGGTCGTCGCCGACCTGACCGCGCGCGACGAGCGGATCGTCGCCGCGATCGCGTCCGGCCACGGGCGAGCCGGCACAGCCGTTCTGGCCCAGCAGATCGGCTGCCTGGAACGCGAGGTCGTCGAGCTGCTCGAGCAGCTGGCGCCCGCGCTGGTCACGACGCGCGGTCGTCGAGCTGCTCGAGCAGCTGGCGCCCGCGCTGGTCACGACGCGCGCGGTGCCGGCGCCGGTCGTCGAGCTCGCCGGCGCCGGCGACGTGGCGGACGATGTCGCGGAAGTGCTGGGCGAGTGCGGCCTGGAGGTACGTCGCCGGTCGGGTGACCTCGGTGAGGGGTGGCCCGTTCCTGCGCTCGGAATCGCCATCGGCGACCACGTGCACGACCCCGTGGTCTCGGGGGCCTGGCTACGGCGCGATGTCCCGCACCTGCAGGTCGTGGTCGGCGACTCCCTGTGCCGCGTCGGCCCGGTCGTCGTGCCGGGCGAGACGGCCTGCGCCCACTGCCTCGACCTCTTCCGCGCCGAGGTGGACGACAGGTGGGGCGTGATCGCCGCTCAGCTCTGGGGTCGACGCGGCACCGCGCCGGGGCCAGTGCTGCGGAGGGAGCTCTCGTCGAAGATCGCGCGGCGCGTTCTCGCCGAGGTGGGCGATGGCGACGGGCCGCCCGACGTGGATCGCGCCGATCTCGAGATGGTCGAGCTCGACACGGGCCGTGTCACGCAATCGACGAGCCGACCCCATCCGGCGTGCGGATGCGCAGCTCTTCCAGAAAACGACTCGGCCGGCGCTCCATCGTCGCTCGGCTCTGCCCCTGCCGCGCCCACGACAGGCTCAGCCGCCGGCGCGCTCGCGTGACCCCGACGTACAGCAGGCGTCGCTCCTCGTCGACCGCCTCGAACGTCTGGGCGTAGCTGATCGGCAGCAGCCCCTCGGTGAGGCCGACGATGTAGACGCTCTCCCACTCGAGCCCCTTGGCCGAGTGCAGGGTCGCGAGCGTGACCGCCGCCATCGTCGGCTCGTGCTGGCTGGCCTGGCGGGCGAAGAGCTCGTCGACGAACTGGCGGAGGGTGGTCTGCGGGCCGGCGGCCTCGGCGAGGCCCATGAGGGCGTTGAGCGACTCCCATCGGTCGCGCACGGCACCGCGCTGCTCGGGAGCCTGCTGCAGCCAGCCCAGCGAGCGAAGCACGTCGCTGACCGTCTTGAACAGCGGCTCGTCGACGATGCTGATCGCCGCGCCCTTCAGCATCATCATCGCCTGCTTGACCTCGGCCAGGTCGAAGAAGCGGGCGCTGCCGTGGAGGCGGGTGGTGACGCCCAGGTCGTCGAGGGCGCGCTCGAGAGCGGGTGCCTGCACGTTGACGCGGAACAGCACGGCGATGCTCTCGGGAGCGGCACCGGCGCGGATCTCGGCCGCGATGCTCTCGGCGACGAACCGTGCCTCGGCCGAGTCGGTGACGTGATCGGTGACTCGCGGCGCCGGCCCCGGCTCGGTGTCGACGGGGTGCAGGTGCAGCGCACCGGGCCTCCCCCGCATCAGCTGGTTGGCGGTCTCGACGATGGGCCGGGCCGAGCGGTAGTTCTGCTCGAGGCGGAGCACGTCGGCGTTGGGATGACGCGAGCCGAACCCGAGGAGGTAGTCGGCCGAGGCGCCGGCGAACGAGTAGATGGTCTGGCTGGCGTCGCCGACGACGCAGAGGTCGTTGCGATCGCCGAGCCACAGGTCGAGGAGGTCGTGCTGGAGCGGCGAGACGTCCTGGTACTCGTCGACGACGAAGAAGCGGTACTGCTCGCGCACCTGCTGCGCCACCCGAGGTTCGAGCTCGAGCATGCCGGCGGTCGCGAGGAGGACGTCTTCGAAGTCGAGCTGGCGTCGGCTGTCCTTCAGGTCTTCGTAGGCCTTGTGCACCGCCACCGCCTGGTCGACCGACACGTTCTGGGGCAGGCTGCGCGTCGGCAGGGCCGCCTCGTACTCCTCGTAGGTGAGGCGCGAGACCTTGCGCCACTCGATCTCGGCCGCCAGGTCGCGGAGAGTCGCCGTGTCGAGGCGCAGGCGCAGCGTCTCGGCGGCGTGGGCGATGAGCTTGGCCTTGCCGTCGACGAGCCGCGGCATGGTGCCGCCCATCGTGTCGGGCCAGAAGTAGGCGAGCTGCGACAGCGCGGCCGAGTGGAACGTGCGGGTGCTCACACCCCCGGCGCCGAGCGCGCGGAGACGGCTGCGGAGCTCCCCCGCCGCCCGCTTGGTGAACGTGAGCGCCATGACGCGGTTCGGCGCGTAGACGCCGGTCGCGACGCCGTAGGCGATCCTGTGCGTGATGGCCCGCGTCTTGCCGGTGCCGGCGCCCGCGAGGATGCAGACCGGCCCGAGGAGCGTCTCGGCGGCGCGGCGCTGCTGCTCGTCGAGGCCGGCGATGAGATCGGCGGCCTCCACGTCAGTCGGCGATCTCGGAGCCGTACCAGTCTTCGATGATCGCGCGGGCGATCGACGACCGGCCGGGCAGGATCACCTCGTCACCGGCGGCGATCAGCTCGTCGCGGGTGAACCAGCGCAGGTCGACGATCTCGGCGCCGTCGGGCTCGAGGCTGCCGGGGTTCGCCGCGTCGACGGTGGCGCGGAAGCCCAGCATCAGCGACGCCGGGAACGGCCACGGCTGCGACCCGAGGTAGACGGCGTCGTGGACGCGCACGCCCGACTCCTCGAAGATCTCGCGCTCGACGGCCTGCTCGAGAGACTCCCCGGGCTCGACGAACCCGGCGAGGAGCGAGTAGCGGTTCTTCTCCCACATCGCGTTCGACCCGAGCAGCAGGCGGTCGTCGGCGTCGGTCACGCCGACGATGATCGCCGGGTCGGTGCGCGGGAAGATCTCGTGGCCGTCGTCGGCGTCGACGAGCACCCACCCGCCCTTGGTCGAGACGAGCGGGCGCCCGGTGCGCGGCGAGAAGCGGTGCGAGGCGTGCCAGTTGGCGATCGCGATGGCCTCGGTGGCGAGCCCGGCGTCGCGGTCGCTCAGCTCGGTCGCGAACATGCGCAGGTTGCCCCACTCGTCGGCCGATGCCACCGCCTCGGCCTGCTCGTCGGTGAGGATCGCGGCGAGAATCGGCGTGCCCACGGGTTCCGGTGCATCGTCAGCCGTCGACAGCCCCAGGTAGATGAAGTGCGCGGTCGCAGGAACGTCGGCCGGCGCCAGGAGGGCCAGGGCGTCGTCGCCGCGGAACAGCGCTCGTCCCTTCCACACCGGGAGCACTCGCGTCGCCGAGTCGCCGAGCAGGCGGGCGAAGAGCTCCTCGTCGTCGCGCGCGAGGTAGTCGCGGTCGATCTGGTGCCGAGAGAGCGGGAGCTTCGCCGAGAACGACGCCTGGGAGCCGGAGTCACGTTGCGGAACCGTGGGGCGTGCAGGCATCCGACCACCAATCGTCTGGGATTCGCTGTATTCGCGAGCTGTGCTTGTTTGAGGCTGTGCTTGTTTGATGATCGTGCGTGGCGGAGGCCCGGAGATCGCGTCCTCCGACCTACCCTTGCGGCATGGCCAGATCCCACCTCACTCTAGCCGCGTTGGCGACCGCAGCCGTCGCCGACCTCGACGTCCGATCGACGGGGCCGCACGGCTCAGTCGGCGCGGGCGACTTCGACTCCGCGCGCCTCGCCGGCGGCGCCGGAGAGCAGTGGATCATCCGCGTTCCGCGCACCCAGCGTGCCGAGGCGGTCCAGTCGGCCGACCTCGTCGCCCTCCGAGCTCTCAGCCCGGGCGTCCGCGGTCGCCTGTCGTTCCAGGTGCCGGCGTACCGGGGCCAGGCGCCGGTCGCTCAGACCCGTGCGATCCTCTACGACTTCGTCGACGGCTCGCCCCTGTCGGTCTCCGACGTCGTCGTCGGATCGGGTCTGCCGTCCGCCGTCGGCGGTGCCGTCGCGGCGATCCACTCCCTGCCCACGAGCTTCGTCACCGACGCCGGACTGACCAGCCACACGCCGTTCGAGGCGATGCGGTCGTCGGCCAGCGTCGTCGACCGCGCCGCCTCCACGGGCCTGCTCCCGGCGGCTCTCCTCGAGCGCTGGGAGACGGCGATCCAGGACTCCCAGCTGTGGCAGTTCCAGCCCACCGTCATCAACGGCTCGCTCGAGTCGTCGTCGGTGCTCGTGTCGGGCGATCGCATCACCGGGATCCTCGGCTGGCAGGAACTCCAGATCGCCGACCCTGCCAAGGACCTCGCCTGGGTGCTCGGCGCCCCGACGACCGACGCCGTGGACGCCGTCTTCGACGCCTACGCCGCGGCCCGCGGCACCAGCGAGCGGCAGCTCCGGAACCGCGCGACGCTCTACCACGAGCTCGACCTCGCGAAGTGGCTGCTCCACGGGACGCACACGAAGAACGCCGACGTCGTCGACGACGCCGTCGAGATGATGTCGCGCCTGGTCGACGCGGTCCAGCACGACGAGGAGCGCCCGCTCGTCGTCGGCACCACCGAGGCGCTCGACGTCGACGGGGTGGCTGACCTGCTCGCGGCGACGGAGCGCCACCGGCCGTAGCGGGTCGGCGTCGCCGCCGTTCGCCGCTGCCGGCGGCCGGCCCGCCGTCGCCGGCCCGCCGTCGCCGGCCCGCCGTCGCCGTACCCGCCGCCGCGGAACCCGCCTCCGCCACGCCCGCCGAATCGGCACAACCCCGCAGAAGGTTCGGCGGGATCCTGCCGATTCGGCGGGTCGCCCGCGCAAATCGGCGGGACTGAACCGAATCGGCGGTGCCGAACCGGCGGGGCCAACCCGAACCGGCGGGGCCAACCCGAACCGGCGGGGCCAACCCGAACCGGCGGGGCCAACCCGGACCGGCGGGGCCAGCCCGGACCGGCAGGGCTACCCAGCCAGGCCGCCCTCGACCCCGGCCCACAGCCGCTCCAGCTCCGCCCGGCTGCTGACGTTCTCGGGCCGGACCACCTCGTCGTCAGCCACGAAGTAGAAGACGGCATCGATGATCGCGGGGTCGATCGAGCGGTAGGACGCATACGCCTCGCGGTACAGCGCCAGCTGCAGCTGCTTCAGCCGCAGGTCGTCGGCGTCGCGCGGCGCCTTGCCGGTCTTCCAGTCGACGACCTGGTATCGCCCGTCGCGCACGAACACGGCGTCGATCTTGCAGATGACCGTGCGCGGCCCGAGGGGCAGGTGGATCTCGAGCTCGACGTCGACCGGATCGAGGTCGGCCCACTCGGACGCCTCGAAGGTCGCCTGCAGCTCGGCCAGGCGTCGCGCGTCGTCCGGGTCGACCGGCCCGCTCCGACCGCCGCCCAGAGGCGCCGCCTCGTCGGCGTCGTAGTCGAGCGCGAAGGCGGCCTCCTGGTCGAACGCGGCGGCGTCGAGCGTCTCGCCGGCTCCCGTGGGCTGGTAGCGGTTTTCGACCCAGGCGTGGAAAAGCGTGCCGAGCCGGGTGGCGCGGTAGGGGCGCTCGGGCAGCGGCCGCCGCAGCGACCTCGCCACGGCGGCGGCGTCGTCGACGTAGTCCTTGAAGCGCGATGCGGGGATGCGCTGCGGCAGCGCGACCTGGAGGGCGCGGTCGCGAGAGGAGTCGCGCTCGGCGAGCAGCAGGTCGATGTCGGCCGACCGCGCACCACCGGCAGCGCCCGTCGTGCGGACGAGGGCCGCCGCGTACTCGACCGCGTCGCGCCGGGTCGACAGCGGGTCGACGGGCCAGCTCAGGGTGAGGCTGCTCTCGCTCAGCGGGTTCTCGTCGGAGCGGGGCGCGTCGGGCAGGGCGTCGGGCAGCACGACGCCCGCCTCGACAAGGTCGACGAGGTAGCGGCTGGGTGCCCGCGGCTTCGACTGGGTCGCCCAGAACGAGCCGCTGAGCAGCAGAGCCTCCTTGGCGCGGGTGAAGGCGACATAGGCGAGGCGGCGCTCCTCGTCGTAGTGGCGCGCCCTCAGCTCGGCCTCGAACGCCTGCTTGCCCTGGTCGAACTGCTTCTGGTCGTCGACGCCGCGCCAGGCGAGCGCCGGGAGCTCGGCGGAGTCCCCGCGGAACTCGTAGGGCAGCTGCCCGAAGTTGAGCCAGCCCCTGCCGGCGCGCGAGGCTCCCGGCAGCTCGTCGGCGACGAGCCGCGGAACGCCGACGAGGTCCCACTCGAGCCCCTTGGACCCGTGGATGGTGAGCAGCTGGACGACGCCGTCCTCGCCCTCGTCCGAGCGCGGGCCCATGTCGTCGCGGCGCTCGGCGGCCGAGAGCCACGAGAGGAACCCCTGCAGGCTCGCCGACTCGTCGGTGGCCACGTAGCCCGCGACCTCGTCGTCGAACGCCTGCAGGTAGGCGCCTCCGCGAAGCGATCCGCCGGCCGCAGCCACCTCGACGTCGAGCAGCATCTCCTGTTGCACGAGGGTGACGAGGTCGACGAGGTCCAGCCCGATGCGATTGCGCAGGAACGCGAGGTGCCGCCCCAGCGTGCGGATCCGCTCGACCCCCGCCGGGGTGAACCCGGCGAGCTGACGGTGCGTCGCGGGCGCGGTCGCCACGAAGTCCACCGCATCGACGATCGAGCCCTGCTCGCCGGGTGCGACCGACGACCGCAGCGCCATGGCCACGTCGTCGTCGAGGAGCTTCTGGGCGTGATCGTGCCGGAACAGCCAGGAGGCCACATCACGGAGCGCCGCGATGTCGCGCAGGCCGACCCGCCAGCGAGCCCCCACGAGAAGGCGGATCATCTCCGAGCCGGCCGCCGGGTCGCCGAGGACCCGCAGGCAGCTGACCAGGTCGACGACCTCCGGGCGCTGCAGCAGGCCGCCGACCCCGAGGATCCGGTAGCGGACGCCGCGATCGCGCAGGGCGTCGGCGAACACGGACACGGTCTTCTTCGAGCGGAACAGCAGTGCCGCGGTCTTGAGGTGGCCCTCGGCGGTGCGGGTCTCCAGCTCGCGGGCGAACCAGTCGGCCACGGCGGCCGCCTCGTCGACGAGGGTCTCTTCGTACGCGATGTCGATGCGGCCGTCCGGTGCGCCCGGCCGCGCGGTGAGCGCGCCGACGCCGGCGCCCGCAGCCAGCTCGTGCACCACCGCGTTGGCCGAGTCGAGGATGACCTTCGCGTTCCGCCAGCTGGTCGACAGCGTGTAGTGCGCACCGGCACCGGCGCCGAAGTCGACCGGGAAGCGGCCCAGGTTGGCGGCGCTCGCACCGCGGAACCCGTAGATCGACTGGTGCGGGTCGCCGACGGCCATCACCCCGGTGCGGGCGAACAGCCGTGCCAGGAGACGCGTCTGGACGACGCTCGTGTCCTGGTACTCGTCGAGCAGGATGACGCGGAAGCGGGTGCGCAGCTCCTCGACGACGCGCGGCGCCGTCTCGCAGACGGCGAGAGCCAGCGCGACCTGGTCGCTGAACTCGACGAGCCCGCGGCGGGCCTTCTCGCGGGCGAACGCGTCGGCGAGGTCGAGCAAGGGCGCCAGCGAGCCGACGTCGGCCACCGCGTCGACGACGCTCTTGTAGGGCGACGCCTTGGTCGCGGGGAGGTCGATCAGCCTCTCGAACTGCCGCGCCATGCGCCGGACGTCGTCGGAGGACGCGACGTTCTCGGCGAGCGCGTGGCTGAGGTCGATGACGGCCTGAGTGATGGCGTCGACCGAGCGGTCGAGGAACGCGAGGCGCTCGTCGCCACTGGTGACCACGAGGGCACGCGCGATCTGCCAGGCGGACGCCTCGCTCAGCACCTGCGACTCGCTCTCCCGGCCGACGAGCAGGGCGTTGTCGCGGAAGATCGTGCTCGCGAACGAGTTGTACGTCGACACCGTCGGCGCGTCGAACGGGTCGGGGTCGGCACCGACCAGTCCGCGCTCGCTCAAGAGGGCGATCCTCTTCTCGATCCGCTTCTGGAGCTCGCCGGCGGCCTTGCGCGTGAACGTGAGACCGAGGATCTCGGAGACCGAGACGTGGCCGTTGGCCAGGAGCCAGACGACGCGGCCGGCCATGGTCTCGGTCTTGCCGCTCCCGGCACCGGCCACGACGAGCGCGGGCTCGAGCGGCGCCTCGATGACGGCCTGCTGCTCGGGCGTGGGTGCGGGCAGGCCCAGCACCTCGGCGATGTCGAGGGCCGAGAGCGCCGCACGGGGCGCCATCGGGGTCGCGCTCACTGGGTCACCTCTCCGACGACGTGGATTCGGCATGAGCCGCCCAGGCGGCCGAGGCAGTGGTCTTCGACGCGGGCGACGAAGGTGCGCCCCGCCATCCCGGCCGCGTCACCCTGCACGCGGATGCGGAACGCCTCCAGCTCCTCGGGACCGTAGGTGGCCTGGGCGGGCTCTCGATACGCCTTGCCCCTGACGCCGGACGACACGATGACGAGCTTCGCGCCGCCGGGCTCGTGCACCTCCGGGGCCGAGTCGACCTGCCCTTCGGCGAGAGCCAGCTGGTAGGCGGCCAGCTGAGCGTGCTCCTCGATCTCCATCGCAGTGAAGGTCTTGCGGCCGGTCTTCAGGTCGACGATGACGACCCTGCCATCGGCCTGCTGCTCGACGCGGTCGATCTTGCCGCGGAGCTCGGCCTGGCCGACGGACAGCGTGAACTCCGTCTCGGCGCCGAGCAGGGTCGCACCGGCCGCTCGGAAGTCGCGCAGGTAGCCCGAGAGACCCTCGGTGAGTACTCGCGCCTTCCGCTTCTCGGCCGCCGACATCCACGGCGACTCGAACTGGAGCTCGCCCCAGCGCGCCTCCACCTGGGCCCAGAGCGAATCGGGGTCGATGTCGGTCGCATGCTCCATGACGTCGTGGATCACGGTGCCGATGCCCATGGCCGACGTGGCCTGCGTGCCGCCGAAGCGATCGAGGAACCAGTGCAGGGGGCAGGTCTCGAACGACTCGATGGCCGACGGCGAGACGCGCACGCGGGCCTCGGGGTCGGCGGCGAGGTCGACGAGCGGGTCGACGGTCGTCGGCTCCAGGAGTCCGTACCAGTCGTCGGGCGACGCCCCGGTCACGCCGGCCTCGGCTAGTCGGGCCAAGCCGCCCGCCGCCTCGGCTCCGCGGACGCCGCCGGGCTCGGCGGTGGTGGCCACGTGCCGGAGGTGGCCGACGAGCCCGCGCAGCGACAGCGGCGGCCGTACCTCGGTGGGCTCGAGGTCGGTGGGCAGCAGGCGCAGGAACATCGACGGCGACTCGTCGTCGTTCGCCGTGCAGGCCAGCACGACCTGGGTGGTCGCCCGCGAGACGGCGAGGGTGAACATGCGCAGCTCGTCGGACAGGACCCCGGCGCGCCGGTCGACGGGACTGAGGTCGGAGACGAGGCCGTCCGCCGCATCGACCAGATCGTCGGGGCCGAGGAGGCCGCCGCGGACCCGGAGGTTGGGCCACACGCCGTCCTGCAGGCGAGCCACCACCACCACGTCGGCCTCCAGGCCGATGGCGCCGTTCGGCGTGCACACCAGCACGGACTCGGCCAGCGCCTGCGGAGACAGCGTGTCTTCGGGCACGTCGGCGTCGAGCATCGCGGCCAGGAACTCCTCCGGCTCGGCTTCCGGCGAGCGCTCGACGAAGCGCTTCGCCGACGTGAAGAGGGCGACGACCCCGTCGAGGTGGCGATCGGCCTCGGCCGCGAGGATGCCGTGACCGGCCGAGCGGGTGCTCCACTCGTCGGCCAGCCCGCTGCGCTCCCACAGGCCCCAGAGGATCTCCTCGATGGTCGCGCCTCCCTGGGCGTCGCCCCGGGCGGTGTCGAGGCTCGCGGCGAAGCGGCCGGCGCGCGCGGCGAACCGCGAGTCGATGGTGGCGAAGCGCCCCGGGCCGGCGAGCGCCTCGACGAGGAGGTCGTCGCTGGAGCGCGAGCCGCCGCCGGCGAGCTCCTCGGCACGGAGCGCGAGGCGCAGTCGGCGGAGCGAGAGAGAGTCGAAGCCGGCGAGCGGCCCCGAGAGGAGGTCGCCGGCGACGTCGGCCGTCAGCTCGACGCGACCGGTCGCCACGGACGCCGCGAGCAGGAGGTGACGGGCGCCGTACTCGTCGCGGACCGCGCGGCCGGCGACCGGCGTGCGCGTGGGTACCTCGGCCAGCTGCAGCGCCCGGGCCACCGTCGGCACGAGGGCGCCGTTGCGGACCACGACGAGCATCCGCGACCACGGCACGTCGCGGAACAGATGGTGCTCGCGCAGCAGGCGAGCCACGGCGGCGGTCTCGTGCGCCGGGCTGTCGGACTCGATCCGCACCATCGGCTGAACGCCGCCGACGTCGGCCACGGCGGATCCCGCGGCATGCTGGCGGCCGGCTCCGGCGGCGCCGATGCGCTCCGTCGCGGATCCGACGAGCGCCCGCACCGCAGGACCGTGGCGGTGCACGGCGCCGAGGTGCAGGGTCGTGACAGACGGCAGGCCGAGGCGCACGGCCAGACGGCCGAGGACGTCCGGCGATCCCCCGCGGAAGGCCGTCGTCGCCAGATCGGGGTCGCCGAACGCGACGACTGTCACCCCTCGGCGGGAGAGAGCCCGCAGCAGCGACAGCGTCGACTCGGTCGCCTCCTGCGCGTCGTCGACCACCACGGCGCGGAGCGGCTCGACGAGCGGCGACGACTCGCCGCGGTCCAGTGCGGCGACGGCGAAGTCGACGAGCTCGGCCGAGTCGAGTGCGGCGCCCTGCAGACCGTCGACCACGCGGAGGTACTCGTCGCGGAAGTCGGCGGCGGCCGCCCACTCGGGCCGCTCTGCCGAGACGGCGAGCTGCCGCAGCCGGTCGGACGTGATTCCGTGCTCGGTGGCACGCATCATCAGCTCGCGCAGCTCGGTGCGGAAGCCGCGCAGCTCGCGGACCGACGCGCCGAGGTGCTCGGGCCAGACCGGCCCCGCGCCCTCGTCGAGGTGGCCCTGCAGAAGGTCGCGGATCAGGGTGTCCTGCTCGCCGCCGGTCAGGAGCGTCGGCGCCTGGGCCGACGCGAGGCGGGCGGCGTGGCCGACGATGTCGAAGGCGAGCGAGGCCACGCTGCGGGCGAGCGGGCCGGGCGTCGGCACAGCCACCCCGGCGGCCAGCACGTCGCGCAGCGCCGTCGCCGAGGCACGGGTCGGCGCGAGGGCGACGACCGCCTGCGGCCCCCATCCCTCGCGGTGGACCCGATCGAGGACGAAGGCGACGAGGGCCGTGGTCTTGCCCGACCCGGGTGCCCCGATGACGGCGGCCGACTCGCCGTCGCCGAGAGCGACGACAGCGCGCTGGAAGGGGTCGAGGGCGGCAGGTGTCGGCGTCACGGGAACGACGCTAGTCGGAGCCACCGTCGCTCGGGGGAGCCGGCAGGGAGTTCCTGCGCCCGGTAGCCGACGAAAATCTGCCGACAGTGAACGCCCGCGCACGCGCTTCGCGAAGTCGGATATCGTCATGACGTGGACATTCGCATCGGTATCGCCAACAGCCCCCGTGAGATCGCAATCGAGTCGACGGATTCGCCTGCAGACGTCGAGAAGGTCATCGCAGACGCCCTCGACGGCTCGAAGACCTACTTCACCCTGAAGGACAACAAGGGCAAGGTCTACCTGATCCCGACCGCGGGCCTCGCCTACGTCGAGGTCGGAAGCGTCGAGCGCGGCCGCGTCGGCTTCGTCAACTAGGCACGACATGGAACTCCTGTTCGCGGCGCTCGGCGGCGCGATCCTCGGCCTGATCGTCCACTTCGCCCTCCCGGGCCAAGACAGCCGCGGGCTGTTCTGGACGGCCGGCTGGGCGACCTGCGCGGCGATCGTCGTGTGGGAGGCCTTGACCTGGCTCGAGTGGAAGTCCGACAGGGGATGGATCTGGGCCGTCACCCTGGTCGTCGCCGCCCTCACCGGCGCCGCCGTGGCCCGGATCAGCGCTCGTCGCCGTGCCGACCGGGACCGCGAGCTGTTCGACGGGCTGCTGCGCGGCCAGGCCGCGTAGAGCGGCCCGCTCCGCGGCCACGCCGAGCGCGGCGGTTCCCTACGCAGCCTCGCCGCGCGCGGCGGTTCGCTACGCCGTCAGCCCCAGCGCGTCCATGCGGCGCGTATGGGCGGCGATCAGCTCGGTGAAGACCGGCTCGAGGCGCTCGTCGTCGGCCGACTGGTGCGACGCCGAGATCGCCGCCCGCGCCACGAGGAGGGTGTCGCCGACGAGACGGCGCCCCCAGAGCGCCAGGCGCGACGCCAGCTTCGGGTCGGCGCCGATGGCGAGGGACAGCTCGGCCACGAGTTCTCTCTCGTCGGTCTCGGCACCGAGCTCGAGGGCAGCGACGACACGCTCCCGGTAGTCGCCGGAGAGCCCGGCTGCGAGACGGATGAAGACGTCGTTCAGGAGACCGGCCGCCACGTAGGTGGCGAGCATGGACTCGTGCCAGTCGCCTCCCCCGGTGCGCCGCTGGAAGTCGTCGATGAGCGCCGAGTGCGGCTGCATGACGTCGGCCGCGTCGCCGCCCTGGCGCTCGATCTCGGCCAGCAGGGCCTTGTGGCGCTCGAGGGTGGAGGTCGCGACGACCCCGGTCAGGGCCTTGGCGCGCGTGCTCGGCGTGATGCTCGACGCGCGGCCGAGCGACTCGAAGAGCGCGAGCTGCAGGTAGGCCACGAGACCGAGGTAGACGTCGAGATCCGGAGTGAAGTCGCCCAGCTCGACCCGGCTGACGGGGAGCGGGCGGGGGGTCTGCCGGGGGCGGGAACCAGCGGTCTTCGAACGACCGACTCGGAACCCCTTCCACGACACCACGGCACCACCTTAGAGGGTCGGCCGGGCGAGGACAGTCGGCCCCGGACGAGGACCGGCTAAACTACAGGCTTACCCCTCTATTTGAAACAGGGCCACACTTGACATTCAGCGACCTCTCGATCGACGAAGACATCGTCGACGCACTGGCGTCCAAGGGGATCATCGAGCCTTTCCCCATCCAGACCCAGACCATTCCCCTCGCCCTCTCCGGCCAGGACATCATCGGCCAGGCGAAGACCGGCACCGGCAAGACCTTCGGCTTCGGCCTCCCGATCATCCAGCGCATCGGCCTCCACCCGACGACCGGCGTGCAGGTGCTCGTCGTCGTCCCGACCCGCGAGCTCTGCGTCCAGGTCACGGAAGACCTGCAGACCGCCATCGCCAACCGCCCCGACGTGAAGATCGTCTCCATCTACGGCGGCAAGGCCTACGAGGGCCAGGTCGAGCAGATCAAAGACGGCGCCCAGATCGTCGTCGGCACGCCCGGCCGTCTCCTCGACCTCGCGGGCCAGCGCCTCCTCGACCTGAAGAAGGTCACGGAGGTCGTGCTCGACGAGGCCGACAAGATGCTCGACCTCGGCTTCCTCTCGGACATCGAGAAGATCTTCGCTCAGATCCCCCCGACCCGGCACACCATGCTGTTCTCGGCCACGATGCCCGGCCCGATCGTGGCCCTGGCTCGCCGGTTCATGTCGAAGCCGATCCACATCCGCGCGACCGACCCCGACGAGGGCCTGACGCAGGCGAACATCAAGCACGTCGTCTACCGCGCGCACAACCTCGACAAAGACGAGGTCATCGCCCGGATCCTGCAGGCCGAGGGCCGCGGCAAGACCGTCATCTTCACGCGGACCAAGCGCGCGGCGGCCAAGCTGGTCGAAGAGCTGAACGACCGCGGCTTCAACGCCGCCGCCGTGCACGGCGATCTCAACCAGGAGCAGCGCGAGCGCGCCATGGCCGCGTTCAAGGCCGGCAAGAAAGACATCCTGATCGCCACCGACGTCGCGGCTCGCGGCATCGACGTGAACGACGTCACCCACGTGATCAACCACACGGTGCCCGACGACCACGACACCTACCTGCACCGCGCCGGCCGCACCGGCCGCGCGGGCAAGACCGGAATCGCGGTCACCTTCGTCGACTGGGACGACCTGCACAAGTGGGCCCTCATCAACCGCGCGCTCGAGATGAACATGCCGGAGCCCGTCGAGACCTACTCGTCGAGCCCGCACCTGTTCAGCGACCTCGACATCCCGGCCGGCACGCGTGGCCGCCTCAAGCCGACCTCGCGCGAGGCCGCTCCCCGCACGCAGGCACCCGCCTCCTCCGGCCGCTCGTCGTCCGGCCGCTCGGGCCAGCGCTCATCGGGCGAGGGCCAGCGCTCATCGGGCGACGGCCAGCGCTCCGCCGGTGACGGTGGCGGCCGGGGTCGCACCCGCGGCGGCCAGGGGTCGGAGACGGGCTCGTCGTCCGAGGCTTCCGCGTCGACCACCGCCCCGTCGCAGTCGACCGCCGACGGCGAGTCGCGGCCGCCCCGCAACCGCAGCCGCA
The DNA here is from genome assembly GCF_059420045.1 of Frondihabitans sp. GW821-FHT04F02. Classification (NCBI taxonomy): domain Bacteria; kingdom Bacillati; phylum Actinomycetota; class Actinomycetes; order Micrococcales; family Microbacteriaceae; genus Frondihabitans; species Frondihabitans sp. GW821-FHT04F02. The sequence continues at coordinate 154,163 of NZ_JBWKSZ010000003.1, forward strand.
ACCGTCGCCGCCGGCCCTCCGGCGAGGGCTCGTCACCGGCTCAGGCCTAGTCGCAGTCCTGCCGGCCCCGCATCTCCTCGCCACGAGGGGTGCGGGGCTTTCGCATGCGCCGCGGGCCCTGCTAGCCGACGACGGGCGCGGCGCCGGTCGCCTGCTCGACGATGCGCGCGAGCTGCGACGGCTCGGTGGAGTTCTCGCCGAGCCGGTTCGGCTTGCCGTCGCCGTGGTAGTCGCTCGAGCCCGTCATGATGAGATCGTGCTCGCGAGCAAGCCGGCGCAGGAACTCGCGGCCCGCATCCGTGTTCTCCCGGTGGCCGACCTCGACCCCGCCGAGCCCCGCCTCGATCAGCTCGAGGAGGTCGGTCATCGGCAGGTTCGCATCCCGACCACGGGTCGCCGGGTGGGCGAGGACCGGCACGCCGCCGGCCTCGCGGATCAGACGGACCCCGGTCAGCGGGCTCGGCGCCTCGTGCGGCTCGTAGTACCCGCTGCGCCAGTGGAGGATGCCGGCGAAGGCGGCGCTGCGGTCGCGCGCGTACCCCTTCGCGACGAGTGCGTCGGCGATGTGGGGGCGGCCGAGCGTAGCGCCCACGGTCGCCTGCGCGAGCACGTCGCCCCACTCGAGGTCGTAGTCGGCGCCGATGCGCGCGACCATGCGCTCGGCCCGGTGCAGGCGGTCCTCGCGAAGCCGCTCGGTCTCGCGGACGAGACCCGAGGCAGTCGGATCGAACAGGTAGGCGAGCATGTGGACGCTGTTGTAGCCGACGCGGGTGGACAGCTCCATGCCGCGGATCAGCGTGAGACCGGTTCCTTCGACCGCCTCGGCGGCCTCGGCCCAGCCGCTGGTCGAGTCGTGGTCGGTGAGTGCGACGGTGCCGAGCCCCGCGCGGACCGCCGAGTCAACGAGCTCGCGCGGGGTCTCGGTGCCGTCCGAGACACTGCTGTGAGTGTGCAGGTCGATCGGACCGGAAGACATTCCCCCATCGTAAGCGCCGCGAGTCCCGGGGGCCGCAGCCGTTAGGATCGGTCCACTGTGCTTCGCCGATTCGTGACCCTCGTCCTCCTGCTCGCTGTGGCGGCGGTGCTCGCTGTGGCCGCATTCCCCCAGGCCCTCGGCCTCCAGCAGCACTACTACGTCGCCCAGATCATCGCCTTCCGGGGCGTCATGGGCGTGGTGGCGCTCGTCCTGGCGGTGATCCTGCTCGTCGTCGGGCTCGCCGCGCGCCCGCTCCGCCGCCTCTTCACAGGCGTCACCGTGCTGCTCGTCGCGTTCGCGGCGGTGTCGGCGGGCGTCTTGATCGAGCGCGGCACGGGGTCGACGGAGTTCGCGAAGCGCCAGACCGGCGACCTGCGCGTCCTCGCCTGGAACACGCGCGGTGCGGCACCCGGCGCCGCCGCGATCGCCTCGCTCGCCATCTCGACCAAGGCCGACATCGTCAGCCTCCCCGAGACGCAGAAGAAGACCGCCGCAGCTGTGGCCGCCGCTATGAAGAAGGCGGGGCGCCCGATGAGAGTGCTGGTGCTCGCCTACGACCAGACGTCGTCGGCCGACTCGACGTCGCTCCTCATCTCGACGAAGCTCGGCTCGTACACGACCTCCACCGACAAGACGACGACCGATGTGCTTCCCACCGTGGTCGCCCGACCCGCCGACGGCACGGGCCCCGTCATCGTCGCCGCGCACCCGGTAGCCCCCGTCAAGGCGCACATGGCCGCCTGGAGCAAAGACCTCAAGTACCTCGCGAAGCTCTGCTCCGGCGAGAGCATGATCATGGCGGGCGACTTCAACTCGACGCTCGACCACGAGTCCGGCCTCGGCAAGGACGCGACGTCGGCCCTCGGCAGCTGCCGCGACGCCGCCAAGGCGACGGGCAACGCCGCGGTCGGCACGTGGCCGACGAACGTTCCGGAGCTCCTCGCCACGCCGATCGACCACGTCATGGCGACCCCCGACTGGAAGGTCACCGGCTTCAAGGTGATCGGCGGCCGCGACGATGCCGGCAGCGACCACCGGCCCGTGCTGGCGCAGCTGGTCTCGAAGAACCAGTAGCCGGCAGGATCAGCCACGGCTCGTTCAGTGCGGCGCCTGCATAATGGTGAGCATGGCTGATCAGAAGGCACCGCGCGCCACTTCGAACCGCTCCACCACTCCCGGCTCCGATGCCTTCAAGGAGTACATCTCGTCGCAGTGGGCCGAGCGTCCCGACACCGTCACCGAGCCCCGCGAGCAGTCGCCGTACGCCGCCCAGCGCCGGGCGGCGCTCTCGGTCCTGCACCCGGGAAAGCGCCTCGTGATCCCGGCCGGCCAGGCCAAGGTCCGGTCGAACGACACCGACTACCCTTACCGCGCGCACTCCGCCTTCTCGCACCTCACCGGCTGGGCCTCCGACACCGTGCCCGGCTCGGTGCTCGTGCTCGAGCCCGCCGACTCCGGCCACGAGGCCACCCTCTACCTGCGCGCCAGCGCCGGCCGCGACTCCGACGAGTTCTACGCCAACCCCGAGATCGGCGAGTTCTGGATCGGGCCTCGTCCGTCGCTCGCCGACGTCGCCGTCGACCTCGGCGTCGCCACGCGCGACCTCGCCGACTTCGACGAGGTCGTCACGACCTCGGACGCCGAGACGATGCTCGTCCGCGACGCCGACCCCGACCTGACCCGCCGCCTCGACGCGCTTCTGCCCACAGAGCCCGCCGACGAGAGCGTCGACACCGTCGCCGACCGCGCAGCGAGTCTCGACGTCCTGACCCGCGACCTCGGCGAGCTCCGCCTCGTGAAAGACGCGTACGAGGTCGCGCAGATGCGGGCCGCCGTCGCCGCGACGAAAGACGGCTTCCGCGACATCATCGCCGACTTCGACGAGGTGCTCGCCCACCCCCGCGGCGAGCGGATCGTGGAGGGCACCTTCAACCGGCGCGCCCGTGCCGACGGCAACACGGTGGGCTACGACACCATCGCCGCGTCGGGCGACCACGCCTGCATCCTGCACTGGACGCGCAACGACGGTCACGTGAGCCCCGGCGACCTGATCCTGATCGATGCCGGCATCGAGCTCGACAGCCTGTACACGGCCGACATCACCCGCACCCTCCCGGTCTCGGGCCGCTTCTCCGAGATCCAGCGTCTCGTCTACGACGCCGTGCTCGAGGCGGCGGACGCCGCCTTCGCCATCGTGAGGCCCGGAATCAGGTTCCGCGAGATCCACGCCACCGCGATGGCCGTCATCGCCGAGAAGACGGCCGAGTGGGGCTTCCTGCCCGTCAGCGCCGCCGAATCGATCAAGCCCGAGAACCAGTTCCACCGCCGTTACATGGTCCACGGCACCAGCCACCACCTCGGCATCGACGTTCACGACTGCGCCGCCGCCCGCCGCGACCTCTACCTCGACGGCGTCCTGGAGGAGGGCATGGTCTTCACCATCGAGCCGGGCCTCTACTTCCAGCCCGACGACCTGAGCGTGCCCGCCGAGTTCCGAGGCATCGGCGTCCGCATCGAGGACGACATCCTCGTCACCGCCGACGGCGCCGAGAACCTCTCGGTGTCGATCCCCCGCACGGCGTCCGACGTCGAGGCGTGGATCGCCGGGCGCCATTAAGTCGGCTCAACCTGACGATCTGCGCGGGTCGCCCTCCCGCACAGGCTAAATTGGTTCCGTGAGCGCCACGAGAGTCTTCGTCGCCCGGCTCGCCGGGTGCTCCGTTTTCGACCCCGCGGGCGACAGGGTCGGCAAGGTGCGCGACGTCCTCGTGGTGTACCGGGCCGACGAGTCCCCGAGAGTCGTGGGGTTCGTGGTCGAGGTCCCGGGCAAACGCCGCGTCTTCGTCTCGATCGGGCGCGTCACCAGCATCGGCTCCGGCCAGATCATCACGACCGGCACGATCACCCTGCGCCGCTTCGAGCAGCGCGGCGGGGAGGTGCGAGTCATCGCCGAGCTCCTCGGCCGACGAGTCCGACTGCGCCACGACAACGCCCGCGCCACCATCGAGGACGTCGCGATCGACGAGACCGCCGACGGCGGCTGGGAGATCGGCCAGGTCTTCGTCCGCAAGCCCAAGACCAGCCCGTCGCCGTTCGGCAAGGGTCCGACGATGTTCGCGGCCTGGAGCGATGTCACCGAAGAGACCGCCGACGGCGAGGCGCAGAGCGCCGAGCACGTGATCGCGGCCTACTCCGATCTCCTGCCGGCCGACCTCGCGAACACGCTGCTCGACCTCTCTGAGGAGCGCCGCTTCGAGGTGGCCGAGGAGCTCTCGGACGACCGGCTCGCCGACGTGCTCGAGGAGATGCCCGAAGACGAGCAGGTGTCGATCCTCAACCGGCTCGACGACAGCCGCGCGGCCGACGTGCTCGACCAGATGCAGCCCGACGACGCCGCCGACCTGATCGCCCAGCTCTCCGACGAGCGCGGCGAGGCGCTCCTCGGCCTCATGGAGCCCGACGAGGCCGAAGACGTCCGCATGCTGCTCAGCTACGACTCCGACACCGCCGGCGGTCTGATGACCACCGAGCCGGTGATCGTGTCGGGCGACGCCACCGTGGCCGAGGGGCTCGCGATGATCCGACGGCATGAGATCGCTCCCGCGCTCGGCGCGGCCGTGTGCGTCGTCCTGCCGCCCTACGAGCCGCCCACCGGCCGGTTCCTGGGCATGGTGCACTTCCAGCGGATGCTCCGGTATCCGCCGAACGAGCGTCTGGGCACGCTTCTCGACGCCCAGACCGAACCGGTCCACGTGGGGGCCTCCGCGCTCGAGGTGACGCGCGTCATGGCGCGGTACAACCTTGTCAGCGTCCCCGTCGTCGACGACAACCACCGACTGGTCGGGGTGGTGACAATCGACGACGTCCTCGACCACGTGCTGCCCGACGACTGGCGCAGCCAGGATCCCGAGCAACCGCTGGGCCGAACGCGGCCCCGCCTCAGAAGAGCACCCGTGACCCCAACCGGAAGGAGGACGCCCAATGGCACGCGATAGCCGCAGCGACGTCCGTCTCGACTCCCCCAAGGGCCTCCGCGTCCGCGTGCTTCCAGGCCGTGGCCGCCAGAGTCGCGACAGCTTCGGTCGAGCCACCGAGGCGATCGCCCGCGGCATGGGGACGCCGTACTTCCTGATCGCGCTGACGCTCTTCTGCCTCGTCTGGATCGCCTTCAACACGCTGGCTCCGCTCTCCGTGCGCTTCGACTCCGCCGCCAACGGCTACACGGCGCTCACCCTCGTGCTCTCGCTGCAGGCCTCCTACGCCGCTCCCCTCATCCTGCTGGCGCAGAACCGCCAGGACGACCGCGACCGGGTCCAGGTCGAGCAGGACCGCCAGCGGGCGGAACGCAACCTCGCCGACACCGAGTACCTCGCGCGCGAGGTCGTCGCGCTCCGCCTCGCGATGAAGGACATGGCCTCCAAGGACTTCATCCGCGACGAGCTCCGCTCCCTCCTCGAAGAGCTCGACCGCCGCGACGAGCCCGGAGGCGAGAGCCCGGCCCGTGCCTGACGCGGTCGCCACGCGGATCCGCACGGCGCTCGCCCGCGTCATCGACCCTGAGATCCGCAAGCCCATCACCGAGCTCGACATGGTCGGGGAGGTCGAGGTCACGGCCGACGGCACCGCCACCGTGGGCGTCAAGCTCACCATCGTGGGCTGCCCCGCCGCCGACACCATCGAGCGCGACGTCCGCGACGCGACGGCATCGGTCGAGGGCGTCAGCGAGGTCGACGTCCGGGTCACCGTCATGACCCGCGACGAGCGGGCCGCGCTGACCGCGAAGCTGAAGGGCGGTCGCGCCGGCCGCGTCATGCCGTTCGGCCCCGACTCGCTGACCCGCGTCTACGCCGTGACCAGCGGCAAGGGCGGCGTCGGCAAGTCGACCGTCACCGCGAACCTCGCCGTCGCCCTCGCCGCACGCGGCCTCGCGGTCGGCATCGTCGACGCCGACGTGTACGGCTTCTCGATCCCCGGCCTGCTCGGCCTCGTCGATGCCTCTGGCGCCAGCGTGAAGCCGACGCAGGTCGACGACATGATCCTGCCCCCGGTCGCGCACGGGGTGAAGGTGATCTCGATCGGGATGTTCGTCGACGACACGTCGACGGCGGTGGCGTGGCGCGGGCCGATGCTGCACCGGACCATCCAGCAGTTCCTGACCGACGTCTACTTCGGCGACCTCGACGTGCTCCTGCTCGATCTGCCCCCGGGAACCGGCGACGTCGCCATCTCGGTCGGGCAGCTGCTCCCCAACGCCGAGGTGCTGGTCGTGACGACCCCGCAGCCGGCCGCCGCCGACGTGGCCGAGCGCTCGGGCCTCGTCGCTCGCCAGACCGGCCAGAAGATCCTGGGCGTCGTCGAGAACATGGCAGGGCTCGTCCAGCCCGATGGCAGCGTTCTCGAGCTGTTCGGCACCGGAGGCGGCGCCGAGACGGCCCGTCGCCTCTCGGCGGGACAGGACGCCCCCGTCGAGCTGCTCGCGAGCGTGCCGCTCAGCGTGGGGCTCCGCACCGGCGGCGACGAGGGCGTGCCCGTCGTCCTCGGAGAGCCTGCCGACCCCGCGGCGCAGGCCATCGACCGGCTGGCGGCGCGTCTGTCCGTGCGCGAGCGGGGCCTGGCCGGTCGCAAGCTCGGGTTGAGCGTCGGCTAGCCGGAGTTCCTGCGCCCCATCGGTCTGCCGACTTGACCGCGCGCCCCGGCAGACGCCGGGAGACAGCGAAGGCGACCTCCCGCAGATGCGAGGGTCGCCTGATGCTGGTGCGCCGACCCGAACGGGCCAGGCGCGCGCCGACCTCTCAGTCGAAGAGGCGCGTGGGCTGACGGTGGTAGCCGTCGCGGGCGGTGCTGACGACGGTGCCGGCGACGGCAGCGACGGCAGCGGCGATGAAGATGCCGAGACCGATGAACATGAGTGCTCCTGGGGGTTGATTCAAACTGTGTAATACGAGTATGAATTCATCGACAATAAAGAACAATCGATCTTTTCTCGCCCGATAATGTAGTTTTACTTCATGGATGTCAAGCGCCTCGAACTGCTTCGCGAGCTCGCCGAGCGGGGCAGCATCGCCGCCGTCGCGAAGGCCACGCACCGCACGCCGTCGGCCGTCTCGCAGCAGCTCAAGGTGCTCGAGCGCGAGGCCGGTACGCGCCTCACCGAGCGCGTGGGGCGCGGCATCGTGCTGACCGGCTCCGGGCGCGTGCTCGCTCAGACGGCGACCGACGTCGCAGTCGCCCTCGAACGCGCACAGGCGGTGTGGGACGACTTCGTGGTGGCGCCGCAGGGCGAAGTGACCCTGGCCACGTTCCCGACGGCCGGCCAGATGCTGCTCCCGGGCCTGCTGCGCACGGTCTCCGAGACCCCCGGCCTGGTCGTGCGGGCGACCGACCACGACCCCGCGACGGCCGCGTTCCCCGACCTCACCGGAGATCACGACGTCGTCATCGCCCACTCCCCCGATGGCGACCGGAGCTGGAAGAGCCGCGACCTCATGGTCGTCCCGCTGCTCCGGGAGCCTCTCGACGTCGCCCTGCCCGCCGACCACCGCCTCGCCGGCCGACCGGCTCTCACGCCCGCCGACCTCGTCGGCGAGACCTGGGTCGGCGTGCCCGACGGCTACCCCTACGACTGGATCTACCGAGAGATCGAGCGCGTCACCGGCTCCGCACCCCGGGTGTCGCAGCGGTTCAGCGACACCCGGATCACCGAGTCGCTCGTCGGGGCCGGCCTCGGCATCGCCGTGCTCCCCCGCTTCACGTCGTCCGGCGTGCGCGACGACATGGTCCTCACGCCGCTCGAGGGGATCCGCGCCGTCCGCTATCTGTCGGTGCTCATGCGGCCCGACCGGGCGGAGCGGCCGTCGGTCCGGCGCGTCGTCGACGCCCTCCGGGCCGAGGCCACGCGGGTGGCGGCGCTGCACGGCACCATCTGACCGCGCCACTTCCCCAGATCAGGCCATCTCGCCGCCGAGAACACCCAGGTCCGGGCATCTCGCCGAGCGGCCAGACGGCCGAGCCACAGCGCAGGAACTGCCCTACGTCGCCTCGTTGTCGTACGGCGGCGTCTCGCCCGCGGCGAGCGGCACCATGGCCGACCGGACGTGCGCCGAGGCCGGAAGCCCGGCGCTCACCGCGGCAGCCGCCGAGGCCGGCGTGCTGATGGCCGTCGTGGGCTCTTCGAGCAGAGCGTCGCGGATGATCCGCCGCGGGTCGTACTGGCGCGGATCGAGCTTCTGCCAGTCGACGTCGTCGAACTCGTCGCCCATCTCCTCGCGCATGCGGGCTCGGGCGGTGTCGGCCATGCCGCGGACGGTCTTGACCAGCTGCGCCAGCTTCGACGCGTAGATCGGAAGGCGCGCCGGACCGAGGAGCAGGACCGCTATCAGCGCGATCACTATCAGTTTGTCGAATCCGGCAGGCACGTGATGAGAGTAACCGCTTTCGCTTCAAAACGCGCCCTAGACTTGGGCGACAAGGAGTGACGAGTGCCACACAAAGAGTCCAGCTGGAAGTTCGCCGAAGAACTGGTCACCGAGGTCGACGCGATCGGCCTCGCGCGGCAGCACTCCCTGGAGGCCGGCGTCGACGCGGTCTCCCCCGGAGTCGGCGCTCAGCTCGCCCTCACGACCGCCCTCGTGTCGGCCAAGAGCATCATCGAGATCGGCACCGGTCTCGGCGTCTCGGGCCTCTGGCTGATGCAGGGCGCGCCCGGCGCGACCCTCACCTCGATCGACATCGAGGTCGACCACCAGCAGACCGCCCGCGAGAGCTACGTGCTCGCCGGCATCCCGGCCAACCGGGTGCGCATGATCACCGGCCGCGCCTCCGAGGTGCTCCCGCGAATGAACGAGAGCGCCTACGACGTGGTGCTGATCGATGCCGACCCCGACGGCGTCATCGAGTACGTCGAGCACGGGCTCCGCCTGGCCCGGACCGGCGGCGTCGTGCTCGTCGCGCACGCCCTGTGGAACGGCCGCGTCGCGAACCCGGCGGCGCGCGAGGCCACCACGACGGGCTTCCGGACCCTCCTCACGGAGGTGTCGACGTCACCCGCCGTGTTCAGCGCCCTGGCGACCGCGGGCGACGGCCTGCTGCAGCTCGTCAAGCGCTGAGCCGGGCGATGGTCGGGCAGTTCCGGCGCCCGATTCTCACGTCGCCTCAACGAGCGACGCCCCGCCGCCCACCCGCGAGGGTGAGAGACGGGGCGTCGGTGGGATGCCTAGGAGGCGGCCTTCACGACGCCGGCGAGGGCGTCGTGCAGTTCTTTGGCCTCGTCGTCGTTGACCGAGACCACAAGTCGCCCACCACCCTCGAGCGGAACCCGCACGATGATGAGCCGACCCTCCTTGACAGCCTCCATTGGTCCGTCGCCGGTTCTCGGCTTCATGGCTGCCATCAGATAGTCCCCTTTCGCGGAATGCTTCGTACCATTATCGATGATTTAGCTGACTATCCCTAAACGAAGGGGGTGATCTCGGCGGAACCGCCCGCTCACGGCGGGGTCCAGTCGTAGCCGTTCACCCACCAGCAGATGTACAGCCACGCGAACTGGCCGACGATGCCGCCGGCCACGATCAGCACCCGGTAGACGCGCGAGCGCGGGATCGCCAGGGCTCCGAGCAGCGGGAAGATCGGCATCAGCACGCGGAAGGTCGACGACTGCGGAAAGAAGACGGCGAGCAGGTAGACCACGTAGGCGACGATCCAGAAGCGCAGGTCGAGCGGCAGCCGGCGCACCCACGGCGACAGCATCAGCAGCACGAACAACGCCACGGCCACCACGAGGAAGACGATGCCCGCGCCGCCCGGCACCCACCAGTTCGCACCCTGCACCCACGGCGTGAACGGCAGCAGGTGCCCGTACCCGACGTAGTCGGCCCGCCACGAGAGCTCGGTAGCCGTGTACGCGTCGAGGCGTCCTGTGGCGAGCGCTGCGACGACCGGCCAGGCGAAGCCCAGCAGGCCCGTCGCCACGGCGACGATGCCCACCTTCAGGCGCTCCGCGGGCGGGAACGGCTCGCGCTCGCGCACCAGCCACCGGTGCCCCCAGTGCAGCGCCAGCGCCAGCGCGAAGGCGACGACGCCCGGCCGGGTGAACGACGCGACGGCCAGCACGGCCAGCATCAGCCAGTACTGCCTCTCGAGAAGCAGCCAGAGGGCCACCGCGATCAGCAGCAGGAAGAGCGACTCGGCATAGGCGACCTGGAGCAGCGGCGACAGCGGAGCGACGCAGAACAGCAGCACGGCGAAGTACGAGGTCGACGCCGGCAGAAACCGGCGCAGGATCCGGAAGAACACCACGCACGTGACCGCCGCCGCCGCGACCGAGACGACGACTGCCGTCGGCGCGAACGCGGCGCCCGTGAGCACCATCAGCCCCTTGATCAGCATCGGGAACACAGGTAGGAAGGCCCAGGCGTTCTGCGCGACCTGGCCGGCGTCGGTCAGCGGCAGAGTCGTCGGATACCCCACCTGCGAGACGATGTAGTACCACTGGCCGTCCCAGATCTTGGCGTAGTCGGCGTAGACGGGGTGCGCCAGGGTCCACGCGTTGTTGGCCTGAACCCGTGCGAACCCCAGCAGCAGCGCCGTGCTGACCAGCCGCGAGGCCGCGAAGATCGCTAGCACGCGGACCCACCACGGCAGCGCGCGCAGGAACTCGCCCGCCTTCTCGCGCATCGGCCGCTCGGGCGCCTCGACCTCGTCGGCCACCCCCGGCCGTCCGGTGATCAGGCCGTCAGCCACGCCCGCAGCCCGCGCTCGCACTCGACGATCTGCTCCACTGCGACGCGCTCGTCGTCGGCGTGCGCCTTCATCGGGTCGCCGGGGCCGTAGTTGACGGCCGGGATGCCGAGGCCGGCGAAGCGCGCGACGTCGGTCCAGCCGTACTTCGGCTTGGCCTCGCCGCCGACGGCGGCCAGGAACTCCTGCGCGAGGGGCGCGTCGAGACCGGGCCGGGCACCCTGGGCGAGGTCGACGATCGTGACGTCGTACTCGCCGAAGACCTCGTGGATGTGCGCGACGGCCTCGTCGGCCGTGCGGCTCGGGGCGAAGCGGTAGTTGATGTGGACCATGCACTCGTCGGGGATCACGTTGCCGGCGATGCCGCCGGAGATGCCCACGGCGTTCAGGCCCTCGCGGTAGACGAGGCCGTCGACCTCGACCTGGCGGGGCTCGTACGCGGCCAGTCGGTCGAGGATGGGGGCGGCCTTGTGGATAGCGTTGTCGCCGATCCAGGAGCGGGCGCTGTGCGATCGGAGGCCGAAGGTGCGGATCTCGGCCCGGAGGTTGCCGTTGCAGCCGCCTTCGACGCTGGAGTTCGAGGGCTCCATCAGGATGGCGAAGTCGCCGAGCAGCATGTCGGGGAACTCGCGCGTGAGGCGCCCGAGGCCGTTGAGGGCGTCGGAGACCTCTTCGTGGTCGTACCAGACCCAGGTCACGTCGACGGCGGGCTCGGACAGCTCGACGGCCAGCGTGAGCGCGACGGCGCAGCCGGCCTTCATGTCGACCGTGCCGCGGCCCCAGAGGTAGTCGACGCCGTCGATCGTCTCGTAGCGGGTCGGGACGTTGTCGTTGATGGGAACCGTGTCGATGTGCCCGGCGATCACGACGCGCTTGTCGCGACCGAGGTTCGTCTTGGCCACGATCGCGTCGCCGTCCCGGAACAGCTCGAGGTGCGCGACACCCGACAGGACGTCCCAGATGTCGTCGGCGACGCGCCTCTCGTCGCCCGACTCGGAGGGGATGTCGCACAGCTGGCGCGTGAGGTCGGTCGACGAGACGGAGAGGTCGAGAGCTGCCATGGGCACAGCCTATCCGGGGCTCCCCGCATCGAACCTGCGGGGCCCGACAACGAACCTGAAGAGCCTGCCTCCACCGGTACAGTCGTTGCCATGAGTCCTGACGACACTGCCGCCACCCGCGCCTGGGGCTACGGCCTCGCCACCGTCGCCGACAACGGCACCGTGCTCGACACCTGGTTCGCCGAGCCCACCCTGGGCGCTTTCCCCGCCGAGCGCGACCCCGAGCTCGCCCCCGCCTGGGTCGAGGAGCTCGCCGGCCGCGACGAGCGCCGGGCCGTCCGTCTCGAACCGCTCACCGTCCGCATCGACCTCGATGCCGCTCCCACCTCGACCCCGGATGCGTACCTCCGCCTGCACCTGCTGAGCCACCTGCTCGTCAAGCCGAACACCATTAACCTCGACGGCATCTTCGGGCACCTGCCGATCGTCGCCTGGACCAACGCGGGGCCGGTGCACCCCGACGACTTCAGCCGCCTGCGGATGACGCTCCAGCGCGCCGGCATCGTCACCAGCGGCATCGACAAGTTCCCGCGCCTGCTCGACTACGTGACGCCCGAGCGCGTGCGCATCGCCGACGCCTCGCGCGTCCGCCTCGGCGCGCACCTCGCGCCCGGCACCACGGTGATGCACGAGGGCTTCGTCAACTTCAACGCCGGCACGCTCGGCGAGTCCATGGTCGAGGGGCGCGTCTCGCAGGGCGTCGTCGTCGGCCACGGCTCCGACATCGGCGGCGGCGCGTCGATCATGGGCACGCTCTCGGGCGGCGGCACCCAGCGCGTCTCGATCGGCGACCGCGCGCTGCTCGGCGCGAACTCGGGCATCGGCATCTCGATCGGCGACGACACCGTCGTCGAGGCCGGCCTCTACGTGACCGCCGGCACCAAGGTCGTCGTCGTGGGCTCGGCGTCGGACAGCAACGGCAAGGCGCAGACCGTCAAAGCCGTCGAGCTGTCGGGCAGGCCGGGGCTGCTGTTCCGCCGCAACTCGCTGACGGGTGCCGTCGAGGTACTGACCCGCAAGGGCACAGGCGTCGCGCTTAACGAGGCGCTGCACGCCTGACGGCGCCGAGCGAGGCCGCGCTAGCGGCCCTCGGGCCAGTCGCGCGCCGGCGAGCCCGTGTACAGCTGCTGCGGGCGGCCGATCTTCGTCGACGCGTCGAGGTTCATCTCACGCCAGTGCGCGATCCACCCGGGCAGACGCCCGATGGCGAAGAGCACGGTGAACATGCGAGGCGGGAATCCCATCGCCTTGTAGATGATGCCGGTGTAGAAGTCGACGTTCGGGTAGAGGCGGCGCGAGATGAAGTACTCGTCCGACAGGGCCACCTGCTCGAGCTCGAGGGCGATGTCGAGCAGCTCGTCTTTCACGCCCAGGGCGGCGAGCACCTCGTCGGCGCTCTCCTTCACGAGCTTCGCGCGCGGGTCGTAGTTCTTGTAGACCCGGTGGCCGAAGCCCATGAGCTTGACGCCCTCCTCCTTGTTCTTCACGCGCTCGACGAACCGGGCGACGCCCTGGCCGGAGTCGCGGATCTCGGCGAGCATCGTGAGCACCGCCTCGTTCGCGCCGCCGTGGAGCGGGCCGTAGAGGGCGGAGATGCCGGCCGAGATCGAGGAGTAGATGTTGGCCTCGGTCGACCCGACCAGCCGGACGGTCGAGGTGGAGGCGTTCTGCTCGTGGTCCTCGTGCAGGATGAGCAGGCGTTCGAGCGCCTTAGACAGCACGGGGTTCACGACGTACGGCTCGGCCATGGTGCCGAAGTTGAGGCGCAGGAAGTTGTCGACGAACGAGAGGCTGTTGTCGGGGTAGAGGAACGCCTGGCCGAGGCTCTTCTTGTGCGCGTAGGCCGCGATCACCGGGAGCTTGGCGAGCAGGCGGATCATCTGCACCTCGACCTGCTCCGGGTCGTGGACGTTGGTGTCGTCCTCGTAGAACGTCGACAGAGCGCCGACGGCCGACGAGAGCACCGACATCGGGTGCGCCGACGCGGGGAGCGCGTCGAAGAAGCGGCGCAGGTCTTCGTGGAGGAGCGTGTGGCGGCGGATCCGGGCGTCGAACCGGGCGAGCTCGTCGGCCGTCGGGAGCTCGCCGTAGATCAGCAGCCAGGCCGTCTCGAGGAAGGTCGAGTTCGCGGCGACCTGCTCGATGGGGTAGCCGCGGTAGCGCAGGATGCCCTTGTCGCCGTCGATGTAGGTGATGGCGCTCTTGGTGGCCGCCGTGTTGACGAAGCCCGAGTCGAGCGTCGAGAAGCCGGTCTGCTTCATGAACGTCGAGATGTCGACGCTCGAAGCCCCGGCGGTCGCGGGGATGATCGGGAACTCGGCTGATCCCCCCGGGAAAGAGAGCGTGGCCTTCTGAGCGTCATTGGCAGTGTCAGTCACCTGTCCAGCCTAATAGGCGCGCAGGCCGGAACGACACGCCTCAGGCGGAGAGGCGCTCGACCGCTGCGTCGATCCGCTCGTCGGTCGTCGTGAGTGCGACCCGCACGTGACGGGCGCCGTCAGTGCCGTAGAAGGTGCCCGGCGCCACGAGGATGCCGCGCTCGGCGAGCCACGCGACGGTCGCCCAGGCGTCTTCGTCGCGCGTGGCCCAGAGGTACAGGCCCGCCTCGCTGTGGTCGATGCGGAAGCCGGCGGCGACGAGCGCGGCCGACAGGCGGTCGCGACGGCCGCGGTAGAGCCGCTTCTGGGCGCGCACGTGCTCCTCGTCGGCGAGAGCGGCGATCATCGCCTGCTGCACCGGTGCCGGCGGCATGAGGCCCGCGTGCTTGCGGACGCCGAGCAGCTGGCCGACGATCTCTCCGCAGCCGGCGATGAAGCCCGCGCGGTAGCCGGCGAGGTTCGACTGCTTCGACAGCGAGTACACCGAGATGACGTTGCGACGGCTGTCGCCGATGACACGGGGGTCCAGGATGCACGGGGTCGCGTCCGTCTCGAACTCCGGCGTCCAGCCCAGCTCGGCGTAGCACTCATCACCCGCGATGACGGCTCCGAGCTCGCGCGCCCGGGTCACAGCGGCGCGCATCCGGTCGATCGAGAGCACGCGGCCGTCGGGGTTGCCCGGGCTGTTCAGCCAGACGAGCCTCGTCGACTCGGGCCATTCGGCCGGGTCGTCGGAGGCGAGCGCGCTCGCGCCGACGAGGGCGGCGCCGAGCTCGTAGGTCGGGTAGGCGTTGCGCGGGTAGACGACCGTGTCGCCCGGGCCGAGGCCGAGCCAGAGCGCCATGCCTGCGATGAGCTCCTTCGAGCCGATCGTCGGCAGCACGTTCGCGTCGCCGAGCCCGCTGACGCCGCGTCGGCGCTCGTACCACTCGATGATTGCGGCCCGGAGAGCCGGCGTGCCCGCGACCTGCGGATACGAGTGGGCGTCGGTCGCCTCGCGGAGGGCGTCGCGCACGGTAGCGGGCGTGGGGTCGACGGGCGAGCCCACGGACAGGTCGACAATGCCGTCGGCGTGCGCCCGGGCTGTCGCCGTGGCGTCGGCCAGGGAGTCCCACGGGAAGTCGGGGAGAGTGAGGGGCACGAGCTTCAGCGGCACGGCGTTCACAGGCACGAGGCGGAGATCAGTGCTCGGCGGACTGCGGGGGCAGCGCGGCGATGACAGGGTGGTCGTGCGCGATCACGCCGACCTTGGCCGCACCGCCGGGCGAGCCCACCTCGTCGAAGAACTCGACGTTGGCCTTGTAGTAGTCGGACCACTTGTCGGGGAGGTCGTCTTCGTAGTAGATCGCCTCGACGGGGCAGACCGGCTCGCACGCACCGCAGTCGACGCACTCGTCAGGGTGGATGTACAGCGAGCGTTCACCCTCGTAGATGCAGTCGACCGGGCATTCGTCGATGCAGGCGCGGTCTTTGACATCGACACAGGGGAGGGCGATCACATACGTCACGGGCTTGTCTGTTCCTTCGCGTCGGGCTGCGCCTGAGGGCGCTGCGGCGATCCGGCAATCCTATCGCCCTGGCGGGCGGGGAACCTGGGCCACGCCAGCACGACGAGGGCGATGAGGGTCGGCCCGAACAGCCAGGTGTAGCCGAGCGCGTTGCCCGGGATCAGCACGGTTCCGCTCGACTGCGGCAGCGACAGCAGCCCGATGATGCCGACGATCCCGACCGCGGCCAGCACGCCGGCGAGACGCGACGAGAACTGCAGGCGGAAGCCGACGAGCAGGGCGGCCACCATGGCGAGCGCGATGATGACGCCGTAGGGGAAGGCTCCCTGCGCCTCCTGGTGGGCCACCGTGCCGATGGCGCCGAACAGCGCGCCGACGACGAGCGAGGCGGCGAGCGTCACTCCCTTGCCGAGCGGTCCGAGCTCGTCCGGGCCGCCGAGGCCGGGGAATGCCGGCGGCTCGTCGGCCTGGTCGGGCACGTGGCGGAAGGTCTCGACCACCGTCACCGGTTCGATCGCCCCGTGCGGGAACTCCAGCGCCGGCCCTCCCGGGGTCGACACGAGGGTCACCTGCGAGCGGTACCTCCCCAGCGCTGCGACCTTGCGCTCGAGGACGGCGGAGCCGTCGACGACCAGGTCGCCGCCCGCCGCGACCAGCTCGGCCCCGGGGTGCGCGGTACCGCCGGTGATCGCGTAGAACGGGACACCGGCGAGCCGGGCGGCCCGCAGGACGGCGCGGTGCGTGCGCACGTGGTCGGGGTGGCCGTAGCCGCCGTCGGCGTCATAGCTCACGATCGCAGTCGGGTGCACGTCGGCGATGACGGCCGCCAGGTCGGAGACGATCTCGCCGAAGGGCGCCGAGCAGAACGCGGCCGGGTGCACGTCGATGACGGGGATCGGCATGCCGTCGGCCCCCCACTCCATGCCCGAGTCGCGGTATGCGCGCACCGGGAGGCCCGGCGTGCGGGCGGCCTCGGCGCCGAGGAAGCGGTGGTCGGAGACGCCGAGCTCCCGCATGGCGGCGGCGAGCTCGCCCTGGCGGTGCACTGCGAGTGCGGCTGGATCGGCACGGAGGGCGGCGAGTTCCTGCGCCGGGATCGGGAGGTCGAGCACCTCGCCCAGCTCGCCCCGCGTGCACGTGACGACGGTCACGCGCGCGCCGTCGTCGACCAGGGTCGCCAGCAGCGCTCCGGTCGCGATCGTCTCGTCGTCGGGGTGGGCGTGCACGACGAGCACGCGCTCGATGTCGTTCGACGTCGAGACAACGGGGTTCTGGGGGGTGGGATCGGTGAGGCTCATCACTGGACAGGATAGGCGAGCGCCCGTTATCGTCATCTCTGGTTAGGCAAGGCTTACCTTGATTAGGCTCCCCTACCCGGCTCGGGCCACTGTCCCCGCCGAACCGGCTCCGGCCGCCGAAATGCCAAAGGCTCACCCGTGCTCGCCAACTACCTCATCGGCCTCCGTGAAGGCCTCGAGGCCTCCATCGTCGTGGGCATCCTCATCGCCTACCTGGTCAAGGTCTCGCGCCGAGACGTCCTGCCCCGCATCTGGGTCGGCGTCGGGCTCGCCACCGTGCTCTCGCTCGGCCTCGGCGCCCTGCTGACCTTCGGCAAGTACGGCCTGTCGTTCCAGGCGCAGGAGATCATCGGCGGCGGGCTCTCGATCGTCGCCGTGGGCTTCGTCACCACGATGACGTTCTGGATGGCCAAGACCGCCAACCACATGAAGCACGACCTCCAGTCGAGCCTCGCCAAGGCCCTGGCCGGCGGCGCGTGGGCGATCGTCGGCCTGGCCTTCCTGTCGGTCGGCCGCGAGGGCATCGAGACCGCGCTGTTCGTCTGGGCCACCGTCTCGACAGCGGGCGGCACCGCCCTCCCCGCGATCGGCGCGCTGCTCGGCATCGTCAGCGCCGTCGTCATCGAGATCGGCATCTACCGCGGCTTCGTGCACCTGAACCTCGCGCGCTTCTTCACCATCACCGGCTTCTTCCTGGTGATCGTCGCCGCCGGCGTCCTGCTCTACGGCATCGGCGACCTCCAGGAGGCCGGCGTGATCCCCGGTGTCGGGCACTACGCCTTCGACATCTCGGCGGCGATCCCCCCGACCAGCTGGTACGGCACCCTCCTGCAGGGCCTCGTCAACTTCACGCCGCGGCCGACCTGGCTGCAGTCCGCCGTCTGGGTCGTGTACCTCGCGGTCGTCCTGCCCCTCTTCTTCCGTGCCACCCGCCGCCGCTCACCGGCGGATCCCATCGCGCAGCGCTCGACCCCCGAGCCCGTCCTCACCACAGGAGCCCCCGAATGATCCTCCGTCCCCTCGGTATCGCCGCCGGAGTCGCCATCGCCGCCCTCGCCCTCACCGGCTGCGTCGAGAACAACCCGGGCGGCGGCTCGTCCTCCGCCGCCGGCACGATCGCCGTCACCGGCAAGGACACCACCTGCGAGCTCTCGTCCACCACGGCCCCCAGCGGCACCGTGACGTTCACGATGGCGAACAAGGGCTCCGACAACACCGAGTTCGAGGTCCTGGCCTCCGACGGCCTCCGCATCGTCTCCGAGAAGGAGAACATCGGCCCCGGAACGTCGGGCACCCTGACCACGCAGCTCGCCGCGGGCGACTACTACACCGCCTGCATCCCCGGCCTGGTCGGCGAGGGCGTCCGCGCGAAGTTCACCGTCACCGACTCCGGCAAGACGGTCAAGGCCACCGGCACCGAGAAGCAGCAGATCGACGCGGCCGACGCGGCGTACGTCGGCTACGTCAAGGACCAGACCGGCCAGCTCGTCACGGGCACGCAGGAGTTCCTCGACGCCTACCTCGCGGGCGACGACACGAAGGCCAAGGAGCTCTACCCGACCGTCCGCGCCCACTACGAGCGCATCGAGCCCGTCGCCGAGTCGTTCGGCGACCTCGACCCCGAGCTCGACAACCGCGCGGCCGACCTGGAGAAGGGCGAGACCTGGACGGGCTGGCACCGCATCGAGAAAGACCTGTGGGCTCCCTCCGCGGCCGTCCCCGGCTCGTCGACGTCCTACCCGGCACTGACCGCCGCCGAGAAGAAGACGATGGGCGCGCAGCTGACGAAGAACACGAAGCAGCTGTACGACGAGGTCAATGCGTCTGACTTCACCGTCGGGCTCGACACCATCGGCAACGGCGCTGTCGGCCTGCTCGACGAGGTCGCGACCTCGAAGATCACCGGCGAGGAGGAGACCTGGTCGCACACCGACCTGTACGACTTCCAGGCCAACCTCGAGGGGGCCCAGGTCGCCTACGAGGGCGTGCGCTCCATCCTCCTCACGAAAGACAAGGCGCTCGCCACCGAGCTCGACGCCGAGTTCACCTCGCTCGACGAGCTTCTCGCGAAGTACGGCTCGCTGGACAAGGGCTACCCGTCGTACACGACGCTCACGACCGCCGACAAGAAGGCTCTCTCTGACGGCGTCAACGCCCTGAGCGAGCCCCTCAGCCAGCTCACGGCAGCGCTCCTGGGATGATCCACCTGTGACGGAAGACCAGCACGCGGCCCCGCCCGAGTCGATCGACGACTCGGGCGTCGCCCGTTCCCGCGGGCTGTCCCGCCGCGGCCTGCTCGGCCTCGCGGGCGTCGGCCTCGGAGCCGGAGTCGTCGGCGCCGGTGCCGCTCTCGGCATCGAGACCGCCGTGACGAGCGGCGCGATCGGCACCTCGGGCGCCGCCGAGACGTACCCGTTCTATGCGACCCACCAGTCGGGGATCATCACGGCAGCGCAGGATCGCCTCCACTTCGCCGCCTTCGACGTCACGTCGGGGATGACGCGCGCCGAGCTCGTCGACCTCCTCAAAGACTGGTCGTACGCCGCCGGTCGGATGACCCAGGGCGAGCAGGTCTCGAAGTCGGGTGCCGTCGGCGGCTCGCTCTACGCTCCCCCGGACGACACCGGCGAGGCGCTCGGCCTTCCCGCCGCCGGCCTCACCATCACCATCGGCTTCGGACCGTCGCTCTTCGACGACCGCTTCGGCCTGGCGTCGAAGAAGCCCGCGCGCCTGATCGACCTGCCGGAGTTCGCGGGCGACAACATCCGGGCGGACGCCTCGAACGGCGACCTCTGCATCCAGGCCTGCAGCGACGACCCGCAGGTGGCCGTGCACGCCATCCGCAACCTGTCGCGCATCGCCTTCGGCCGCGCGTCGCTCCGCTGGTCGCAGCTCGGCTTCGGCCGTACCTCGTCGACCACGCGCGGCCAGACGACGCCGCGCAACCTGTTCGGCTTCAAGGACGGCACCGCCAACCTCAAGGCGGAGGACACCTCGCTCGTGAAGCAGGACGTCTGGGCGTCCGCCGCCGACGGGGCCGACTGGATGGCGAACGGCACCTACCTCGTGTCGCGCAAGATCCGCATGCAGATCGAGACCTGGGATCACCAGTCGCTCAAGGAGCAGCAGACGGTCATCGGCCGCGACAAGGGCGAGGGGGCACCGCTCTCGGGAGGCACCGAGTTCACCGCGTTCGACTTCTCGAAGAAGCAGCACGGCGCCCCGCTGGTGGCCGCCGACGCCCATGCCTCGCTCGCGCACCCGGAGCACAACGGCGGTGCGCAGATCCTGCGCCGGGGCTACAACTTCGTCGATGGCAACGACGATCTCGGGCGCCTGAACGCCGGGCTGTTCTTCATCTGCTTCCAGAGCGACCCCGAGAACCAGTTCGCGCGCATCCAGAGCGCCCTGGCAGCGAACGACGCCATGAACGAGTACGTGCAGCACGTGTCGAGCGGCATCTTCGCCGTGCCGCCCGGCGCTTCGGCCGGAGGCTACGTCGGCGAGACGCTCTTCGCGTAGCGTCCCGCCGACGGCTCGCTCGTCGTCTAGACCAGCTGCTTCTCCTGCGGGAAGTGGCAGGCGGCCGTGTGGTCCTGGCCGTCACGGCCGTGCGGCAGCGCCAGCGGCACCTCGGTCGCGCAGCGCTCCTTCTCGGCGGCGCCCAGCATCGCGAACACCGGGCACCGGCCGCGGAACCGGCAGCCGACCTGCTTCTCGGTGGGGTTCGGCGGGTCGCCCGGCAGCAGGATGTGCTCGCGGGCGCGCTCCCGCGCCGGGTCGGGCACCGGTACCGCCGACAGGAGCGCCTGCGTGTACGGGTGCAGCGGGTGCTCGAAGACCTCGTCGACGGCGCCGGTCTCGACCGTGCGGCCGAGGTACATCACCGACACCCGATCGGCGACGTGCCGGATCACGCTGAGGTCGTGCGAGACGAACAGGTACGAGAGACCGAGCTTCGCCTTGAGCTCGCGGAGGAGGTTCAGCACGCCGGCCTGGATCGACACGTCGAGCGCCGAGACCGGCTCGTCGAGCACGACGAGGCGCGGCGACGCGGCGAGGGCCCGCGCGATCGAGATGCGCTGACGCTGACCGCCCGAGAACTCGTGCGGGAACCGGCTGGCCGCTGACGAGTCGAGGCCCACCATCTTCATGAGCGCAGGAACTCGACGTGCGACATCACCCGCCGGCGTCCCCGCCGCGAGCAGCGGCTCCGCGATGATGTCGCTGACCGGCTGCCGAGGATCGAGGCTGGCCATCGGGTCCTGGAACACCATGCTGACCGTCGACCGCAGCCGGCGGACGGTGGCCCCGTCGAGCTGCCCCGCCCCCAGGTCGGTGCCGAGCACCTGGATGGAGCCCTGCTCGGGGCGGCGGAGGTCCATGATCTCGTGCAGCGTCGTGCTCTTGCCCGAACCCGACTCGCCGACGAGGCCGAGCGTCTCGCCCTCCCTGATGTCGAGGTCGACCCCGTCGACCGCCCAGACCTGGCCGACCGTGCGCTTGAACACGGCGCCGCGGCGGAGCGGGAACGTCTTGACCAGACCGTCGACGTGAAGCACCGTCTCGCGCTCGTCGCGCGGCACGCCGTCGAGCGCACCCGCCTCGAGCTCGGGGAGGTCGAACACCTCGTCGGGGTCGGCGCCGGTGCGCGCGAGCTCGTCGGAGTGGTGGCACGCGGCCAGGTGGCCGCCGAGCACGCCCTCGGCCTGGGCCAACGGCGGCTCGGACGACCGGCACTCGTCGGTGACGAGCGGGCAGCGCGCCGCGAACGGGCAGCCGGTCGGCAGGTTCAGCAGCGACGGCGGTGTTCCGGGGATCGGCACGAGCGGCTGGTCGGAGCGCTGATCCAGACGCGGGAGCGCCCCGATGAGCCCCACGGTGTAAGGCATCCGAGGCTTCGTGAACAGGTCTTCGGCGGTGGCCGTCTCGACGATCCGACCGGCGTACATGACGGCGATGCGGTCGGCGAACCCGGCGATGACGCCGAGGTCGTGGCTCACGAAGACGAGAGCCGCGCCCGCTTCCTGCTGCGCCTTGCGCAGCACCGCGATGACCTGCGCCTGGATGGTCACGTCGAGAGCCGTCGTGGGCTCGTCGGCCAGGATCACGTCGGGGTCGTTGGCGATGGCCATCGCGATCATCGCACGCTGCCGCATGCCGCCCGAGAACTCGTGCGGGAACGAGTCCACGCGTCGGGGCGCATCGGGGATTCCGACGATCTCGAGCAGCTCGATGGCGCGGGCGCGGGCCTCCTCCTTCGAGGAGCCCCGGTGGATCCGCACCGTCTCCGCGATCTGCTGGCCGACCGTGTAGACCGGCGTGAACGCCGACAGCGGGTCCTGGAACACCATCGAGATTCGCTTGCCGCGGATCGCCGACATCGAGCGGTCGTCGGCGCCGACGAGCTCGGTGCCGTCGAGGCGGATCGAGCCGCCGATGCGGGCCGTCGGCGGCAGCAGGCCGAGGATGGCGGTGCTCGTCACCGACTTGCCGGAGCCGGACTCGCCGACGATGCCGAGGACCTCGCCGCGGCGGAGCGTGAAGTCGATGCCGCGCACGGCTTCGACGACGCCGTCGGGCGTCGGGAATCCGACCGTCAGGCCGCTGACCTCGAGGAGGGGGACATCGCCGCCGGCGGCGCGGCTGGTGCTGGAATCGGTGAGGGTCATCGGTCTCGTCCCGCCTTGCGGATCTTCTCGGGGGTGGGAGTGTCGGTCGCGGTCATCGCGGTCACGCGGCCGGCGGGCTTCGAGTCGACGCCGGTGCGACGACGTCGACGGCCCTTGCGGCCCGCGGTGGAGGTCGGGTCGAGGGCGTCCCGGAGGCCGTCGCCGAGCAGGTTGCTGGCGAGGGCGAAGACGACCAGGGCGCCGGCCGAGAAGTAGAACAGCCACGGCTTGGTCAGGGCGGCGTCCTGGTTGTTGGCGATCAGCGTTCCGAGCGACACGTCGGGCGACTGCACGCCGAAGCCGAAGTACGACAGGCCGGCCTCGGTCAGCACCGCCGAGCCGATCGCGATCGACGCGTCGACCACGAGGAACGACGCCACGTTCGGGAGGATGTGTCGCAGGATGATGCGGAAGTGCCCGATGCCCATGTAGCGAGCGGCACGCACGAACTCGCGCTCCTTCACGCTCAGCGTCATCGAGCGCACCACGCGCGCCGTGATCATCCAGCCGAAGACGGCGAGCAGGACGATCAGGGCGACCCAGCCGAACTGCCGGAAGCGGGGCGACAGGATCGCGACGATCAGGAACGACGGCAGCACCAGCATGAGGTCGACGACGAACATGATGATCCGGTCGGTCCAGCCGCCGAAGTAGCCGGCCATCGAGCCGAGCAGGCCGGCGATCACCGTCGAGAACAGGGCCACGAAGAGTCCGATCAGGAGCGACTTCTGCATGCCTCGAGCGGTCTGCGCGAAGACGTCCTGGCCGATCGTGTTGGTGCCGAACCAGTGCGTGCCGCTCGGCGGCTTCGAGAGGTTCAGGTAGTCGATGTGGGAGAAGCTCCACGGCGTCACGAGCGGGCCGATGAACGCGAAGACGAACAGCAGGATGAGCACGACGAGGCCCACGCCTGCCCCGCGGTTCGCGAAGAGGCGGCGGATGGTGAGCACGGCGCGATTGGGCGACGCGGCGACCTCCTCCTCGGGCGTCTCGGGCAGCGTCTCGTCGTTCGACCCCTGCAGGAGGTCGGGACTGAATCGAGTCATGGTGTCTGCCTCAGCTCTGGGTGCGCACGCGCGGGTCGAGGATGGCGTTCAGGACGTCCGACAGGAAGCCGGCGAACAGCACCACGAAGGCGCTGAACAGCGTGTAGGCCACGACCGAGTTGACGTCGTTCGCGTTGACGGAGTCGATGAACCAGGCGCCGAGGCCGTTCCAGCCGAAGATCTTCTCGGTGAACGTCGCGCCGGTGAGGACGCCGAGGAAGCCGTAGGCGAAGAGCGTCGTCATCGGGATCAGAGCGGTCCGGAGGCCGTGCTTGAGGATCGCCGGCCGTTGGCGGAGGCCCTTCGCCCGCGCCGTGCGGATGTAGTCGGCCTGCAGCACGTCGAGCATGGTCGCCCGCTGGTACCGGCTGTAGATCGCGATCGAGCCGAGGGCGATCGAGATGGTCGGCAGCAGCAGGTGCACGAAGCGGTCCCCCGCGATGGCGGCGAGCCCGCCCTGGAGGTTCGGCGTCGCCTCGCCGGTGAAGCTGATGAGCTGGAAGCCGAGGCTCGAGTTGAGCTGGGTCGCTCCGATCTTGAGGAACACCGCCGTCAAGAAGACCGGTGTCGAGATCAGGATGAACGACAGCACCGCCGTCACGCGGTCGGAGAGCTTGTACTGCCGCACCGCGTTCCAGACGCCCACCAGCACACCGAGCAGGATGCCGACGATCGAGCCCGCGAGCAGCAGCCGGAGGCTGACGCCGAGACGCGGCCAGAACTCCTGGTTGACCGAGGTGTCCTGGATGGTCTGGCCGAGGTCGCCGTGCGCGAGGTCGCCGACCCAGTGCCCGTAGCGGACGAGGATCGGCGTCTTGTCGTTCACTCCGATGTGATCGAGCTTGGCGTCGACGACCGACACGGGCGGTGCCGGGTTTCGCTGGGAGTACTGGGCCCGGGGGTCGAACGTGGCCGAAGCCAGGAAGTACGTCAGCGATGTGGCGATGAACGCGAGAATCACGTAATAGACCAGACGCCGCGAGAGG
Organism: Frondihabitans sp. GW821-FHT04F02; assembly: GCF_059420045.1. Classification (NCBI taxonomy): domain Bacteria; kingdom Bacillati; phylum Actinomycetota; class Actinomycetes; order Micrococcales; family Microbacteriaceae; genus Frondihabitans; species Frondihabitans sp. GW821-FHT04F02. The sequence continues at coordinate 178,823 of NZ_JBWKSZ010000003.1, forward strand.
TAGCGGATCATGGTGACTCACACTAGACGCACCCCCGAGCCGATCGGGCACGGCAAGTTTCCGACACGTTAAAAGATCGTGCTGTGAGTGCAGAAATTCTCAGGATCGGTAGGGTCATAGTCATTGCCGATTCACAACGCGGTTTCGCCGCCGGGGGCAGACACTCGGAATGACGGCGAAAACCAACCGCTGATCAGCAATTAGATCACTCTTGGAGCGCCATGAAACTGAAGAAATCTGCCGTTTTCGCCGCCGGGGCCGTCGCGGTCGCCCTGGTTCTGACCGGGTGCAGCGGGGGTGGCGGCGATACGAAGAGCACCTCGGACGGCAAGCAGACCCTGTCGTCCTCGGGTGACCAGAACATCCAGCCCGCATCGGCACTGAAAGACGGCGGAACCCTCCGCGTGCCGCTCTCGTCGTTCCCGGCGAACTGGAACTACGGCGAGGTTGACGGCACCCTGCAGGACGCCTTCGACGTCATGAAGACCATGATGCTGTCGCCGTACACGATCAACGCCAAGGGCGAGCCGACCCTCGACACCGACCTCGTCTCGAGCGTGGACGTCAAGGACGACCCGCTGACGATCACGTACAACATCAACGACAAGGCGCAGTGGAGCGACGGCACGCCGATCACCTGGAAGGACTTCGAGGCCAACTGGAAGGCCCTGAACGGCAAGGACTCCAAGTACCAGATCGCCGACCCCACCGGCTACAACCAGATGAAGTCGGTCACGCAGGGCACCAGCGCCAAGCAGGCTATCGTCACGTACTCCACTCCCTTCGCGGACTGGAAGTCGATGTTCAACTACCTCTACCCCGCCAGCGTCATCAGCACAGCTGACGGCTTCAACACGGGCTACCTGAACAAGATCCCCGTCACCAGCGGGCCGTTCAAGCTCAGCAAGATCGACAAGACCGCCCAGACGGTCACTGTCGTGCGCGACGACAGCTGGTGGGGTGACAAGCCGAAGCTCGACTCGGTCACCTTCCGTGCCCTCGACAGCGACGCCGACATCGACGCCTACCTGAACAACGAGATCGACGTCGTCTCGGCCGCCACCTCCGACCGCTACGACCGCGTGAAGAAGGCCAAGAACAGCGTGCTCCGCGCCGCTCCCAGTGCCAACTTCTTCCACATCGACATGTCGTCGTCGGGCATCCTGAAAGACAAGCAGCTCCGACTCGCCGTGCAGAGCACCATCAACCGCGAGGCGATCGCCGGCGTTATCTACGGCACGCTGCCCTACAAGGTGTCTCTGCTGAACAACCACATCTTCCTGTCGACCGACGCGGGCTACAAAGACGAGGCGGGCGACTACGGCAAGTCCGACCCCGACTCGGCGAAGAAGATCCTCGACGCCGACGGGTGGAAGACCGGCTCCGGGTCCGTCCGCGAGAAGGGCGGCAAGCAGCTGACCATGGCCGTCACCATCCCCGCCGGCGTTCCGACGTCGTCGCAGATCGCGCAGATCGTGCAGAGCGAGCTCGCCGACGTGGGCATCAAGCTGACGATCAACACGGTTCCCGTCGACACGTTCTTCTCCGACTACATCACGCCGGGCAAGTACGACCTGACGATGTTCTCGTGGGGCGGCACCGGCTACCACGCCGCCGGCGTCAGCATCTACACCTCCGCCAAGCAGGGACAGAACTACGGCCGCGTCAGCGACTCGGCCGTCGACAAGCTGCTCGCCTCGGCCATCACCGAGCCCGACACGACGAAGTCGAACCAGGACTACAACGACGCCGACAAGCTGATCTGGGAAGAGGGCCACTCGCTCCCCATCACGCAGCAGCCTCGCGTGATCGCGTCCAGCCCGAAGCTCGCCAACTACGGCGCCCGCCCCGGTGCGACCGACCTCGACTGGACCAAGATCGGCTTCGAGAAGTAGCCGACCGGCCGGCACGACCCGGAACGCCCCCGCTCTCTTCCTGAGGCGGGGGCGTTTCGCGTGCGGGTGCCGCGCCAGAGACGCCGGGTACGACGAACGCCCCGCCGTTCCTGCGTCAGAAGATCTGCGCAGGAACTGCGGGGCGTCGCGTTGCGCCGGCGGGGTGCGCCTAGGCGTTCTGCTTCTTGAGGCGAGCGGTCGATCGCTGGCGCGCGGACGCGTCGAGCTCGACCTTGCGGATGCGGATCGCGTCGGGGGTGACCTCGACGCACTCGTCGTCACCGGCGAACTCGAGCGCCTCCTCGAGCGAGAGCACCTTGGAGGGCGTCATCGACTCGAAGTTGTCGGCGGTCGACTGACGCATGTTGGTCAGCTTCTTCTCTTTGGTGATGTTGACGTCCATGTCGTCGGCGCGCGAGTTCTCGCCCACGACCATGCCCTCGTAGACCTCTTCAGTCGGCTGCACGAAGAACGACATGCGCTCCTGCAGGTTGATGATCGCGAAGGGGGTGACGACTCCCGAGCGGTCGGCGATGATCGAGCCGTTCGTGCGGGTCTGGATCTCGCCGGCCCAGGCGTCGTAGCCGTGGCTGATGCCGTTGGCGATGCCGGTGCCGCGCGTGTCGGTGAGGAACTGCGTGCGGAAGCCGATGAGGCCGCGCGCCGGGATGATGAACTCCATGCGGACCCAGCCCGAGCCGTGGTTCGCCATGTTCTCCATGCGGCCCTTGCGTGACGCCATGAGCTGCGTGATCGCGCCCAGGTACTCGTCGGGGACGTCGATGGTCATGTGCTCGAACGGCTCCTGCAGCTTGCCGTCGACGCGACGCGTCACGACCTGCGGCTTGCCGACGGTGAGCTCGAAGCCCTCGCGGCGCATCTGCTCGACGAGGATGGCCAGCGCGAGCTCGCCGCGTCCCTGGACCTCCCACGCGTCGGGGCGTCCGATGTCGACGACCTTGAGCGAGACGTTGCCCACGAGCTCGCGGTCGAGGCGGTCCTTGACCATGCGGGCGGTGAGCTTGTGGCCCTTGACCTTGCCGATGATCGGCGAGGTGTTGGTGCCGATGGTCATCGAGATGGCGGGATCGTCGACCGTGATGGTCGGCAGCGGCCGCACGTCGTCGGGGTCGGACAGCGTCTCGCCGATGGTGATGGTGTCGAAGCCGGCGACCGCGACGATGTCACCGGGGCCCGCGCTCTCGGCGGGGTAGCGCGAGAGAGCCTTCGTGATCAGGAGCTCGGTGATGCGGGCGTTCTGGACGGTGCCGTCGGACTTCACCCAGGCCACGGTCTGGCCCTTCTTCAGCGTGCCGTGGAAGACGCGCAGGAGGGCGAGGCGGCCGAGGAACGGCGACGCGTCGAGGTTGGTGACGTGCGCCTGAAGGGGGTGCTCGTCGTCGTAGGTCGGAGCCGGGACGTGCTGGAGGATCGCCTCGAAGAGCGGCTCGAGGTCGTCGTTGTCGGGCAGCGAGCCGTTCTCGGGCTTGTTCGTCGACGCGGCACCGGCGCGGCCGGAGGCGTAGACGACGGGAACGTCGAGGATCGCGTCGAGGTCGAGGTCTTCGACCTCTTCCGCCAGGTCGGAGGCGAGACCGAGCAGGAGGTCCTGCGACTCGGCGACGACGTCGTCGATGCGCGCGTCGGGGCGGTCGGTCTTGTTGACCAGGAGGATCACGGGGAGCTTCGCGGCCAGGGCCTTGCGGAGCACGAAGCGCGTCTGGGGCAGCGGGCCCTCGGACGCGTCGACCAGCAGCACGACGCCGTCGACCATGGAGAGGCCGCGCTCGACCTCGCCGCCGAAGTCGGCGTGGCCCGGTGTGTCGATCACGTTGATCGTGATGGCACCGTCGGTCGCGTGCTTGCCGTTGTAGAGCACCGAGGTGTTCTTGGCGAGGATCGTGATGCCCTTCTCGCGCTCGAGCTCGTTGCCGTCCATCATTCGGTCTTCGGTGTCGAAGTGCGCGTCGAACGAGTTCGTCTGCTTGAGCATCGCGTCGACGAGAGTGGTCTTGCCGTGGTCGACGTGGGCAACGATTGCCACGTTGCGCAGGTCACTGCGGATGGCAGTCGCCATAGTTGTACGTCCTTTGGAAGAGGGATTTGGGAGAAAGTCGAGAGGGGCGATCATGGCCCCGACCTCAAGAGTCTACCTGCCAACGGGTGAACAGCAGATTTCGTCCTCCGAGGGCTTAACGGGCGGCAACCCGCGAACCGGGGTTCGCGGGGTGCCGGACGATGCTGCGCCTACTTGCCGAACGCGAAGTTCGCGCCCGGGATCGCCTCGAGGAGATCGCGGGTGTACTCCTTCGACGGATTGCTGAAGACCTCGTCGGTCGACGCGCTCTCGACGATCCGGCCCTTCTGCATCACTGCGACCTTGTCGGCCACCAGGCGCACGACCGCGAGGTCGTGCGTGATGAAGAGGTAGGTCAGGCCGAGCTCCGACTGGAGGTCGGTGAGCAGGTTCAGGATCTGGCCCTGCACCAGCACGTCGAGGGCGGACACGGCCTCGTCGAGCACGATCACGTCGGGCTTGAGCGCCAGGGCGCGCGCGACCGCGATCCGCTGGCGCTGACCGCCGGAGAGCTCGTTCGGGTAGCGGTTGATCATCGAGATCGGAAGCGACACCTGCTCAAGGAGCTCGCGGACGCGAGCCTGACGGCTCGCGCTGTCGCCGACGCCGTGCGTGATGAGCGGCTCCGCGATCGTGTTGCCGACGCTGTAGACGGGGTCGAGGGATCCGTACGGGTCCTGGAAGACCGGCTGGACGCGGCGGCGGAAGTTGAACAGGTCCTTGCCGGTCAGAGCGCCGACGGAGCTGCCGCCGACCGTGACCGTGCCAGATGTGATCGACTCCAGCTGCAGCACCAGCTTCGCGACGGTCGACTTGCCCGAGCCGGACTCCCCCACCAGCGCCATCGTCGTGCCGCGCGGGATCTCGAAGGACACGTCGTCGACGGCCTTCAGCTCGGACGACTTGAAGCCGCCCTGACGGATCTTGTAGACCTTGGTCAGGTTCTCGACCTTGATGAAGTCGGGCGCCTCGTGCTTGGCGATCTGCTCGCGCTCGTGCGCGGCCTGGAGACGGCGCGCGTCGTCCGAGCCCGCTTCGGCGACGGCGTCGCCGTGGACGGCCGACGGAGCGATCTGCGACTGGATGCGGCGGCTCGCGAGGCTCGGAGCCGCAGCCACCAGGCGCTGCGTGTACGGGTGCTGCGGGTTCGCGAGGATCTCCTGCGACGGGCCGGACTCGACGACGCGGCCCTTGTACATGACGACGAGCTTCTCGGCACGCTCGGCGGCGAGGCCGAGGTCGTGCGTGATGAAGAGCACCGAGGTGCCGTAGTCGCGGGTCAGGGTCCCGAGGTGGTCCAGGATCCGGCGCTGCACCGTCACGTCGAGAGCCGAGGTGGGCTCGTCGGCGATCAGGAGCTTCGGCCGGGCCGAGAGGCCGATGCCGATGAGGACGCGCTGGCGCATACCGCCCGAGAACTGGTGGGGGAACTGCTTCAGGCGGGTTCCTGCGTCAGGGAGACCGGCTTCTTCGAGGACCTGGATGGCGCGCTTGCGGACGTCCTTGCCGGAGGCCACGCGGTTGGCGCGGATGGCCTCTTCGACCTGGAAGCCGATCGACCAGACCGGGTTGAGGTTCGACATCGGGTCTTGCGGCACGTAGCCGATCAGACGACCGCGGATGTCCGAGATCTCGGACTTCGGCAGCTTCACGAGGTCGCGGCCCTCGAAGAAGATCTCGCCGGCCGTGACCTTGCCGGTCCCGGGAAGCAGGTCGATGATGCTCGTCGCGGTCGTCGACTTGCCCGAGCCGGACTCGCCGACGATCGCGAGGGTCTCGCCCTGACCGAGGGTCAGGTCGACGCCGCGCACGGCCTCGACGTAGCCCGACTGGGTCTTGAACCCAATGTTCAGGCCTTTGATCTCGAGCAGCGGAGCGCCCTTCACCACGCCGTTCGCAGCCTGGGTCTGAGTGTCGGTCGTGGTGGTCATCGGCGGGCCCTCGCCTTCGGGTCGAGGGCGTCGCGCACGACGTCGCCCATCATGAGGAACGAGAGAACGGTGATGCTCAGCGCGGCGGCCGGCCAGAACAGCGGCAGCGGTGCCGTGCGGAGCGTCGTGCGAGCGTTGTCGATGTCGCCACCCCACGAGACGGTCGTGCCCGGCAGGCCGATGCCGAGGAACGACAGGGTCGACTCGGCGACGATGAACGTGCCGAGCGAGACGGTGGCGACGACGATGACCGGCGCGATGGCGTTCGGCACCACATGCCGCAGGAGGATCCGGAACCGCGAGACGCCCAGAGCGGTCGAGGCCATGACGTAGTCCGTCGCTGTCGCGCTGATGACCGAGCCGCGCATGATGCGCGCGATCTGCGGCCAGGCGAACAGGGCGAGGATCAGCGCGACGGTGAGCGGATTGCGATCGGTGATCGTCGACATGACGACGATCGCACCGAGGACGGTGGGGATCGAGAAGAAGATGTCGCCGATGCGCGAGACGACCGCGTCGAGCCAGCCTCCGTAGTAGCCGGCGAGCGAGCCGATGACCACGCCGACGACGGTCACGAGGACCGTTGCGAGGATGCCGACGAGGAGCGAGGCACGGGTGCCGTAGATCACTCGGGAGAAGACGTCGTAGCCCTGGAACGTGAAGCCCAGCGGGTGACCGGACCGGGCCCCGGCGTTGCTGTTGGACAGGCTGTTCGCCTGCGGGCTCACGTGCGTGAAGAGCCCGGGGAACAGAGCGATCACGATCACGAGGACGATGAGGACCCCCGAGATCCAGAACAGCGGGCGGGTGCGCATGGAGTCCCAGGCGTCGCGCGCGCTGGAGCGGGGCTTCTCGGACTCGTCGACCGCGTCGACGGCCTTGAGCGGCGTCTCCTCGAGGTCGGCGACGTAGTGGTCGGGCGACAGCTGGCCCGGAGTCGTGCTACTTGGCATAACGGATCCTGGGGTCGAGGAGAGCGTAGAGGAGGTCGACGAGCAGGTTCGCCAGCATGAAGATGATGACCATCACGGCGACGAACGAGACGACTGTCGGCCCCTGCTGGAGCTGGATCGCCTTGTAGACGGTTCCTCCGACGCCCTGGATGTTGAAGATTCCCTCGGTGACGATGGCGCCGACCATGAGCGATCCGATGTCGACGCCCAGGTAGGTGACGACGGGGACCAGGGAGTTGCGCAGGATGTGGACCGAGATCACGCGACGGCGCGGAAGGCCCTTCGCTGTGGCGGTTCGCACGAAGTCGGCGCTCATGTTCTCGGAGACCGAGGCCCGAGTGAGGCGGACGATGTAGGCGAACGACACCGTGGCCAGCACGATCGCCGGCAGGACGAGGTCGCCCCAGGGCGCTTCGGGACTCACCGTGACCGCGAAGAGGCCCCACTTGATGCCGAGGAAGAACTGGAGCAGGAAGCCGACGACGAAGGTCGGGACCGAGATCAGCAGCAGGCTGACGACGAGCGCCGAGTTGTCGAAGATCTTGCCTTTGCGCAGACCCGAGATCAGACCGACCAGGATGCCGGCGACGGCCTCGAAGAGGAGGGCCAGCATCGAGAGTCGGAAGGTGATGGGGAAGGCCTGCTTGAGCTGGTCGATGACCGGGATGCCCGAGAAGGTGGTGCCGAGGTTGCCCTGGAAGAGGTGCCCGATGTAGATCAGGTACTGGACGATGAACGGCTTGTCCAGGTTGAACTGAGCACGGATCTCGGCGATGACCTGAGGGCTGGGCTGCTTGTCGCCGTACAGTGCTGCGACCGGATCGCCTGGCAGGGCGAAGACCATGAAGTAGATGAGGAACGTCGCCCCGAAGAAGACGGGGATCAGTTGGAGGAGGCGCTTGCCGATGTACCAGAGCATCAGTCGTCCTCCCCGGTCTGCGAAAGCAAGAGGTCTATCTGCGAAGTCATTCGTGTCGCAATCATGGGGAATGGAGGGAACTCACCAAAAGGTCCGGGGTGAGAAACCCACCCCGGACCCTTCAGTTGTTTGTAGTGAGGTTACGCGAACTGGCTAGTTCTTGGTGACCGCGTAGTACAGCGGCGTGGAGTCCCAGCCGAACTTGACGTTGGACACCTTGGTGCTCCAGACGCCGACCTCGTTCGAGTACCACAGCGGGATGGCGGGGAGGTCCTGGAAGAGGACGGTCTGCGCCTGCTGGTAGATCTTGTTGGCGTCCGCGACCGTGGCCTGCGAGCTGCCCTTCTTGACGAGGGCGTCGAACTCGGAGCTCGAGTACTTGCCGTCGTTCGACGATGCACCCGTGACGTACAGCGGGGCGAGGAAGTCGTTCAGCGACGGGTAGTCGGCCTGCCAGCCAGAGCGGAAGGCACCGCTGGTCTTGCCACCCGCGACGTCATCGCGGAATCCGCCGAACGTCGGGTACGACTGGCCAGCGGCCTTGATGCCGAGCACGTTGGTGATGCCGTTGGTGACTGCGTCGACCCAGCCCTTGTGGCCGCCGTCGGCGTTGTACGCGATGGTGAAGGTGCCGGTGAACGGCGAGATCGCGTCAGCTTCCTTCCACAGCTCCACAGCCTTCGACTTGTTGTAGTTCAGGACGTCGTTGCCCTCGACGTCAGCCGAGTAGCCGTCGATCACCGGGGTGGTGAAGTCCTTGGCGGGCGTGCGGGTGCCCTGGAAGATCACCTTGGTGATCTGCGAGCGGTCGATGGCGAGGGAGATCGCCTCGCGACGCAGCTTGCCTTCTTTGTCTTCCTTGAAGTGAGCGAGGTTGCTCGGAATCGTGAAGGACTGGAAGATCGCGGCAGGCGAGTTGGAGAAGTGGTCCGGGAAGTCGGACTGGTACGTGGCGAAGTTGGCGTCCGGCACGGTGTCGTCGATGTCGAGGTTGCCGGCCTGCGCGTCAGCGTAGGCGGAGTCGAGACCGGTGTAGAAGGAGAAGTTCAGTCCGCCGTTGACGGGCTTGCGCGAGCCGGCGTAGTCCTTGTTGGTCACGAGGTCGATGCCGACGTTGTGCTTCCACGCGGTGGCCGACTTGAGCTTGTAGGGGCCGTTGCCGATCGGGTCCTGACCGAAGGCCTTGGTGTCCTTGTAGAAGGAGGAAGGCAGCGGGTAGAAGGCCGAGTAGCCGAGGCTGAGGGGGAAGTCCGCCTGCGGCGCGAGGAGAGCGACCTTGAACTCGGTCGGGCTCACGACGGTGAGGTCGAGCTGCGAGCTCTTCGCGCCGTCATAGCCCTTGAAGTTCGCGAAGAAGGACGATGCGGTCTGAGCGTTCTTGAGGTCGGCCGCCCAGGCCCACGCCTTCGTGAACGACTCGGCGGTGACCTTCGTACCGTCGGTGAAGGTCCAGTCGTCGTTGAGCTTGATGTCCCAGTTCTGCTGGTCGTCGGAGGTGATGCTCTTGGCGACCTCGTTGACGATCGCGCCCTTGGCGTCGTAGCTGACCAGTCCGTCGAAGAGCTGCGTGACGATCCTGCCGCCGCCGGTCTCGGTGGTGTCGGACGGGATGAGCGGCTTCTGCGGCTCGGTTCCGTTGGCCGAGATGATCGCGGTCGCGTCGCCGGCCGCGGCCGACTTCGTCGCCGAGTCGCCGCCGGACGAGCTGCAACCGGCGAGGACCATGCTGGCCGCACCCACGATCGCAATGGCGCCGAAGAGCGGGCGCAGACGCTTACCAGTGATTTTCACTGAATGTTCCTCCTGATGGAATGTGACGCACACGAGCCAACGCGCAAGGGGCACGCCGAACGGCTCTGGATAAGAAGACCATAAGTAAACGGTTGCGAAACGCCAAACCGCGAACCAAAGCGTTACGACTTGGAAACACGCGAAGCGCATTTGTTGCGAAGTAGGTCAGTTCCTTGCGTGGATTCGGATTTGCGCGCAACAATCCGTCATTTCAGGGAGTATGCAGGTGCGCCCAAGCTTTGCAACTTCCCCGTCATCGTCTGACATCATGGGCCGGTGCCGATCCGCCAGCCGCTGCCATTCCGCCGACCGCTGCCGTTCCCTGTGGCCGAACCGCTGGGCTCCGGAAACACGCGCGGGCGGGTCCGAGCCGAGATCCTCATCGTCCTCGCCCTGTCGCTCGGGGCCAGCGCGGTGTACTCCGTCGTTCAGATCCTCGACCTCCTGACCCGGTCGGCTCCCCTGTCGAACCAGACCGCGCAGCTGAACACCTCGCTCGACAGCCGCGAGATCTTCGACTTCGTCTACCAGGTGCTCGGCAACGGCTTCGACCTCGTGCCCGTCGTGCTGGTCGCCTTCGTGCTCTGGAAGGCCGCCCGGCCCCACCTCGGCCGGCTCGGCGTCGACTTCTCGCGCGTCGGAAAGGACGCGCTGTACGGCGCGGCTCTCGCCCTCTCGATCGGCATCCCGGGGCTCGCGCTCTATTTCGCCGGCCGCGCCATCGGGATCACCGTCGACGTGGTGCCCACCAACCTCGCCGCCCACTGGTGGACAGTGCCCGTGCTGCTCTTCTCCGCGCTCCGCTCGGGCATCACCGAGGAGGTCATCGTCGTGGCCTACCTCTTCGCGCGGCTCAGAGACCTCTCGTGGCGGCCGCTCTGGATCCTGCTCGCGGCCGCTCTGCTTCGCGGCACATACCACCTGTACCAGGGCTTCGGCGCGTTCATCGGCAACGCGGTGATGGGCCTCGTCTTCGGCTGGCTCTACATGCGCTTCGGCAGGATCCTGCCCCTCGTCATCGCGCACTTCCTGATGGATGCGGCGGTGTTCGTCGGCTACCCCTGGGCGGCAGCCGCGTTCCCGGCCCTCTTCGGCAGCTGACACCGCTTTCGCCTCGTGACGCCGGTTATCGCCGGTGTCGCGCGGCGAAAGCGGTGTCGCCCATCGAGTCGGGCGCGCGTCGCTCGGAGCGGTGAGATGCAAGGCGGAGCCCCGCGGGTAATAGCGGAGCTATGCCCGCGGGGCGACAACGCCGCAGATTGCCGCCCCGAGAATCGCGTCAGGCGAAGGCCTCGACCGGTGGGCACGCGCAGAACAGGTTGCGGTCGCCGTAGGCCTGGTCGATACGGCGCACGGGCGGCCAGTACTTCGAGCGCACGAGCGAGCGCACGGGGTAGACGGCCTCCTCGCGGCTGTAGGCCTCCGACCACTCGCCGAGGATGACCGACTCGGCCGTATGCGGGGCGCCGCGCAGCGGTGAGGCGTCTGGCGCCCACTCCCCCGCGCCGACCCGGTCGGCCTCCTCCCTGATGGCGATCATCGCGTCGACGAATCGGTCGATCTCGGCGAGGTCCTCGCTCTCGGTCGGCTCGACCATGAGCGTGCCCGCGACCGGGAACGACATCGTCGGTGCGTGGAACCCGTAGTCGATCAGGCGCTTTGCCACGTCGTCGACGGTCACGCCTGTGGCGTCGCGGAGGGGCCGCAGGTCGAGGATGCACTCGTGCGCGACGAGCCCGCCCTCGCCCGAGTAGAGCACCGGGTAGTGGTCGCGGAGGCGCGCAGCCACGTAGTTCGCGGCGAGCACGGCGGCTCCGGTGGCCTCGGTGAGGCCCCGGGTGCCCATCATGCGCACGTACGACCACGAGATCGGCAGGATGCTGGGCGAGCCGTACGGCGCCGCCGAGACCGGAACACCGGCGTGGGCGAGCCGCTCCGCGGAGACGCTCCCCGGCCGCCGGTCGGCCTGCTGCGCCAGCGGGTGCCCCGGCAGGAACGGCGCGAGATGCGCCTTGGCGGCGACCGGGCCGACGCCGGGGCCGCCCCCGCCGTGCGGGATGCAGAACGTCTTGTGGAGGTTCAGGTGCGACACGTCGCCGCCGAACTCGCCGAAGCGCGCGTAGCCGAGCAGCGCGTTGAGGTTCGCGCCGTCGACGTAGACCTGGCCGCCGGCCGCGTGCACCGCGTCGGTGATCTCGCGGATGTCGTGCTCGTAGACGCCGTGCGTGGACGGGTACGTGATCATGAGGGCGGCCAGCTCCTGCGCGTGCTCCGACACCCTGGCCCGGAGGTCGGGCAGGTCGACGTTGCCGAGCTCGTCGCACGCGACCACCACGACACGGAGCCCCGCGAGCACGGCGCTGGCGGCGTTGGTGCCGTGCGCCGACTGCGGGATCAGGCAGACGGTGCGCGCGTCGTCACCGCGCGAGAGGTGGTAGCCGCGGATCGCGAGCAGGCCGGCGAGCTCGCCCTGGCTGCCGGCGTTGGGCTGCAGCGAGACGGTGTCGTAGCCGGTGACCTCGGCGAGCCAGCCCTCGAGCTGCCCGATGAGGCCGAGGTAGCCCTCGACGTCGGAGGTCGGCGCGAACGGGTGGATGTTCGCGAACTCCGGCCAGGTCACGGCCGCCATCTCGGACGCCGCGTTGAGCTTCATGGTGCACGAGCCGAGCGGGATCATGCCGCGGTCGAGCGCGTAGTCCTTGTCGGCGAGGTGCTTGAGGTACCGCATCATGCTGGTCTCGCTGCGGTGCGTCCTGAAGACGGGGTGGGTCAGGTAGTCGCTGGTGCGCAGGAACTCGCCCGCCAGCGGCGACTCCGCCCCCGCGGGCACCTCGAACCCGAGCACCTCGCCCAGGGCGGCGAGGTCGTCCGCCGTCGTCGTCTCGTCGGTCGAGATCGCCACCGTATCGGCGTCGACCTCGAGCAGCAGGTAGCCCCTGTCGTGGGCCGCGGCGACGATGTCGTGCGCGCGACCCGGCACCGTCAGGGTCACCGTGTCGAAGAACACGTCGGAACCGGTGGCGAGCCCTGCGGCTTTCGCCGCCGAGCTCAGGTCGACGGCGTGCTGGTGCGTCCGCCCGGCGATGTGCTTCAGCCCCCACGGCCCGTGGTAGACCGCGTACATCGAGGCCATGACGGCGAGCAGCACCTGCGCGGTGCAGATGTTCGAGGTGGCCTTCTCGCGGCGGATGTGCTGCTCGCGCGTCTGCAGGCTGAGGCGGTAAGCGGGGTTGCCGACGGCGTCCTGCGAGACGCCGACGAGGCGCCCCGGCAGCTGCCGCTCGAGGCCGGTGCGGACGGCCATGTAGCCGGCGTGCGGGCCGCCGAAGCCCATCGGCACGCCGAAGCGCTGAGAGGTGCCGACGGCGACGTCGGCGCCGAACTCGCCGGGGGCGACGAGCAGCGTGAGGGCGAGGAGGTCGGCGGCGACGACGGCGAGTCCGCCGCTCTCGTGCAGCCGGTCGACGATCGCGGCTGGGCTCCACACGCGGCCGGAGGCGCCGGGGTACTGCACGAAGCCGCCGAAGGCCTCGGGCACGTCGGCCGGGTCGACGGACGCGAGCGGCAGCTCGACGAGGCGGATGCCGACGGCGGCCGCGCGGCCGGCGAGGAGCGCCTTCGTCTGCGGGAGGGCGTCGGAGTCGACGACGAACACGTCGGAGGACGCCTTCGAGGCGCGGCGCGCCAGCAGCATGCCCTCGACGACGGCCGTGCCCTCGTCGAGCATGGAGGCGTTCGCCGTCGTCAGGCCGGTCAGCTCGGAGACCATCGTCTGGAAGTTGATGAGCGCCTCGAGGCGGCCCTGCGAGATCTCGGGCTGATAGGGCGTGTACGCGGTGTACCAGCTGGGGTTCTCGAGCACGTTCCGCTGGATGACGGCGGGCGTGATGGTGCCGTAGTAGCCGAGGCCCAGGAAGGAGCGGCTGACCGTGTTGCGCCGTGCGATCTGGCGGAGCTCGGCGAGGGTCTCCTCTTCGGAGGCGGGCTCGGGCAGCGACGTCGAGTCGAGGGCTGCCGCGCGGATGCTGTCGGGGACGGCCGTGCGGACCAGCTCGTCGACGCTCGCGTGGCCGGTGACGGCCAGCATCTGCGCCTGCGCCTCGGGCGTGGTGCCGATGTGGCGGTCGACGAACCCGCTCGCCGCGGTGCCGGGGATCAGGCCGCTCATTCGGCGGTCAGGGCGACGTACTCGTCGCGCGAGAGGAGGGCCGGGAGGTCGCCGGAGAGCGTGATCTTCACGAGCCAGCCGTCGCCGAACGGCGCCGAGTTGACCAGGTCGGGGCTGTCGACGACGGCGTCGTTGATCTCGGTGACGGTGCCGAGCACCGGCGCGAAGAGCTCGCCGACCGACTTCGTCGACTCGATCTCGCCGACGACCTTGCCTGCCTCGACGGCGGTGCCCACGGCGGGGAGGTCGACGTAGACGACGTCGCCGAGCTTGTCGGCGGCGTAGTCGGTGATCCCGACGGTCGCGGTGTCGCCGTCGATCAGGAGCCACTCGTGCTCGGCGGTGTACTGGAGGGAGGTGAGGTCTGACACGGTCGGCACCTTTCAGGAGCGCTTGTAGAAGGGGAGCGCGACGACGGTCGCGGGGATCGTGGTGCCGCGGACGTCGACGCCGAGCGTCGTTCCGACGGCAGAGGCGGACGGGTCGACGTAGGCCATAGCCACGGGATGGCCGAGGGTCGGCGAGAGGGCGCCGCTGGTCACGACGCCGACCTCGGCGCCCGAGTCGTCGAGCACGGGGTACTCGGCGCGCGCGGCACGGCGGCCCTCGAGGGCGAGGCCGACGAGGACGCGAGCACCTTCGGCCGGCTCGACGGCATCGCGGCCGACGAAGACGTCTTTGCCGAGGTCGACGACGCGGCCGAGACCCGCCTGGGCCGGCTTCGTGTCGAGCCCGAGCTCGTGGCCGTAGAGCGGCATGCCGGCCTCGAGGCGGAGCGTGTCGCGGCTGGCGAGCCCGGCCGGGACGACCCCACGCGGAGCACCCGCCTCGGCGAGCGCCTGCCAGAGCGCGGGGGCGTCGTCGACGTCGATGTAGAGCTCGAAGCCGTCTTCGCCGGTGTAGCCGGTGCGGGCCAGGAGCACGGGCACGTCGTCGAAGGTGCCCTGCAGGGCGCGGTAGTAGCGGAGCTCGGAGAGCGGCTCGTCGGGGGCGAGGCGGTCGGAGGTGATCAGCTCGTCGAGCACCCCGGCCGACTCGGGGCCCTGGATGGCGATCAGCGCGGTGTCGTCGCTCTCGTCGTCGACCGTCACGTCGAAGCCGTGGGCGCGCTGCGCGAGCGCGGCGAAGGCCGCCTCGCGGTTGCCGGCGTTGGCGACCACCAGGAAGTCGTGCTCGTCGAGCCGGTAGACGACGAGGTCGTCGACGATGCCGCCCGCCTCGGCGAGCAGGAGCGAGTACTTCGCCCGGCCGATCGCGATCGACGACAGAGTGCCGGCGAGGGCGTGATCGAGGAACGCGCCCGCCTCCGGCCCGACGACGGCGATCTCGGCCATGTGCGAGAGGTCGAACAGCCCCGCGGCCTGGCGCACGGCATGGTGCTCTTGGAGGTCGGAGCTGTACCGGACCGGCATCTGCCAGCCGGCGAAGTCGGTGAAGCTGGCACCCGCCGCGACGTGGACGTCGTGAAGGGGGCTGAATCGGGCCTCCGGCGCGTCCGTGGCTGCGACCTCGGCCAGCAGGTCGTCGTCGCGCGGTTCGGATTCGGAAGGCAGTTCGGGTGCGTCGGACATCTCAGGGCTCCGGATGATCGAGGGCAGACGACCGCGGACTCGCAGTCGTGCTCCCCCTCTGTCATAGGCCTGAGAGCTTCACCGCGTCCGTGGTCGCGACTTTCACCGTGGGCGAGGAGCGTGCGACAGCGCGCTCCTGCTTTTCAGAGTGGCCCACACCGCGCGGTACGTCTACCTGAGAGATTGGCGGGGAAGCTTGCTCCTTCGGTGGCCGGCCGCATGGCCGGGCACTCTCCCGCGCAGTGGAAATGGCCCGATGTTCGATTGTGCGTGAAGCCTAGCAAGAGGCGCCGACACCCGGAGGTGCCGGCGCCGCGGCTCAGAAGTTCGGGATGCCCGACGGGTCGACCTTCTTCGGCGCGGCCGGCTCGCCCGAGCCTCCGGCGCCGGCGGCCGCCTGACCCTGCTCCATCGCCTCGAGCATGCCGCGCACGTCGTGGGCGAGCTGCTGCACGCCCTCGGCGAGCATCTCGAAGCCGGCGGTGTGGCCGGGGTTGACGACGAGGCCGGTCCCCTCGGGGATCGCCTGGACGAGCTCGGCGGCGGGCATCTGCACGGCATAGCCCGCGACCTGCGCGACCTGCTCGGGCACGCGGTCGATGTGCGAGAACACGGCGAGCATGGGCATGCCCTCGCGGTCGAACAGCACGGGCTCGAGCGCGTTGAGGTCGTCGGTCACCTCGGTGGCCGTCGGGACGACGATCAGCGCGTTGACGAACTGGCCGATGACCTCGTTCATGTCGCCCTCGCCGGTCTGCCCCTTCAGGATGGACGCCTCGAGGGGCGTGGCCTCGCGCTCGGGCGCGTCGGTGCCGGTCTCGTCGGTGCTCGTCTCGTCGGTGCTCGTCTCGTCGGCAACGGTCTCATCGGCCGCGAGATCAGGAGTCGTGGGGGTGTCTTCAGAGGAAGTCATCGCACCACTCTGCCCGGGATGGGGGCGGATCGCACAATTTCGCGTCGGGCGCTCAGGTGGTACGGCGGTCCGGAGTTCCTGCGCCGCGTGCAACAACGGAGGCCCCGCCCAGGGTCGGGTGGGTGACTGGACGCCCGGGCCCGACGACGCGCCGCCGCCTTGCGAACCCGAGGAGCCCCGATGCGCCCGCTCGTCCGTCGAAGCCTCACCCTGCCGCTCGCTCTGCTCGCCGGGGCCGTGGTCGCCGCGTGGCTGCTCATCTCGCCCGCCGCCGCGCTGGCCCTGATCGCGCTCGCCGTGCTCGAGATCGCGATGGCGGCCGACTCGTCGGTGCCGATGGCGGGGATCGCGTCGCGGATCCATCACCCGGCGAGACGCATATTCCTGTCGGTGGGGCTGGTCGCCGGAGTGCTGGCGATGCGCCTGATCCTGCCGCCCGCCGCCGTCGCGGTGTCGCTCGCCGAGTCGCCCGCCGACGCGGCCGCCGAAGCCGTGCTGCAGCCCAGCCTGTTCGCGGAGCACCTCGCCATGGCGCGCCCCGGGATCGCGGCCTTCGGCGCCGTCTTCATCTGGCTGGTCTTCTCGGAGTACCTCTTCAACGTCGACCGCGCCCCGCGCCGCGCCTGGCTCGGGAGGTTTGAGGCGGTGCTGGCCGACGTGAGGTTCCCCCGGATCGCCGCCCTCACGATCGCTGCGGGCGCAGGAACTGCCGCCGCCCTCCTCGGCACCCCCGGCGAGCGCGCCGCCATCGCCGTCGGGGGCGCGACCGGCCTGGCGTCGTACCTCGGCGTCAAGCTCGCTCAGGCCTGGGCGAAGCGCGACGCCGCGCCGCCGTGGCGCCTGCACGTGCACGCCGCCACCGTCGTCTTCGAGCGCGGCCTCACGGTGTTCATGCTGTTCGAGATCCTCGACGGGGCCTACACGCTCTCGTCGCCGTCGCCGGAGTCGGGCCTCAGCCAGGTCGACCAGGCGCTCGTCGCCGCGGGTGGAGTCGGGGTCGGCGCGGTCTTCCTCGCCCGCCTGACGGCCACGGTCGACTCCCACCAGGGGCTCACGCGGCTGCGCTACCTCAAGGCCGGGGCGGCCTACGTGCTGGGTGTGCTGTCGGTGCTGCTGTGGGCGAGCCTCGCCGTGCCGATCCCGGCGACCGTCGCCGGCTGGTTCGGGAGCCTCATCATCGGGGCGGCGCTGCTGTCGTCGCTCCCGCGTCGGCGCCGCGGGGCCCGTGCCGTCTCCCCCGCCTGACCCTCCCGCACCGGTCAGGGGCGGCCGACGATGAGCCGCAGCGAGCCGTCGAAGGACGGCTGGGTGCGCAGGTGCCCGAAGCGGGCGTCCCAGGCGCCGGACTCGAGGTCGGCCGACAGCCGTTCGACGAAGCGCTCCTCGACGCCGGGCTCGACGAAGCTCCACGCCGAGTTCGCGAGGCGCGCGCCCGGCTCGAGCAGCCGCTCGGGACGCCCGTAGTACGCCTCGCCGAACCCGTCGGTGCAGTCGAGCGGGATCGGCAGGCTCGTGACCGACACGTCTCCGCCGAGCAGCTCGGCGACCGCCGCCGGTGCGGGATACCGCGACCCCTCGACCGCGATCACCTCCGGCGCGTACTCGACGAGCCAGAACCGGTCGAGCGCGGCGGGGTCGCACGACAGCAGCACCACGGGCCCGCGGGTGACGCGCCGCATCTCGGCGAGGCCAGCGCCCAGGTCGCCCCACTGGTGGATCGAGAACGTCGACATCGACGCGTCGAAGGACTCGTCGGCGAACGGCAGGCTCTCGGAGGTCGCGTCGACGGCGGGCGTGAGGTCGGGCGGTCGGTTGGCGCGCATCGCCGCGCTGGGCTCGACGGCGGTCACGCCCGGGCGGCGGGGCTCGTACGAGCCCGCGCCGGCCCCGACGTTGAGGATCGTGGCGGCATCGCCGAGTTCCTGCGCGATGGCTCTCTCGATCTGCGGATCGGGTTGCCGGTAATCGGTGTACCCGCGGCCGATGCGACCGTAGTCGGCGTCGCCCGCGCTGCCGTCGATGGCGCGCTCGGTGCTCATGCCCCGACCCTACCTACGCCCGCGCCGACGCTGGGTCTCTAGAGGATCTTCGACGCGATCAGCTTGCCGAGGTAGGTGATGTCGAACTTGCCCTTGAACTCCAGGTGCACTTTTCCCAGGCCCGAGAACCACAGCTCGAGCTCCGCGTCGAGATCGAAGGTGCCGGCCGTCTCGACAGAGAAGGCCTGGATCTTCGAGTAAGGCAGTGAGGTGAAGTCCCGTTTTTTGCCGGTCATTCCCTGGACGTTGACGGCGAGGATGCGCTTGTCGGTGAAGACGACGAAGTCACGGACAGTCTTCGCGGCGACGAGCACCTCCTCGCCGTCGAGCAGCAGCGAGCTGATAGCCGGCAGGATCTCCCGCGGGTCGATGTGGCTCAGCTTGAAAATGGAATTGGAATTGAAGTCGATCATGGTCGCACCTTATCGGTGAGGTCCTACATTTCGGTGCCTGCCTAAGAGCCCGTTCCCGGGCGCGTGGGTAGGCTGGAAGCGTGAAGCCCCTGACCGAAGACGACATCCGCTCGTCGTTCGTGAACGCCATGCCGGGCGACCTCGAGCGGCTCCCGATCCCGGGTCTCCACGAGATGCTGTGGGAAGACCGCGAGTTCCTCGGCTGGCGCGACAGCCAGGCCCACCTGCGCGGCTACATCGTCGTCTGGATGGACGACAAGCCGACGGGTCTCGTGGTCCGCACCTCGTCCACCTCGCTGCGCCCCGGCATCGCCGCGATGTGCTCGCTCTGCCACTCGCCGCAGCCGGCCACTCAGGTGCGCCTCTTCACGGCGCCGCGCGCGGGCGAGGCCGGCCTCAACGGCAACACCGTCGGCACCTACATCTGCGAAGACCTCGCGTGCTCACTGCTGATCCGCGTCGCTCCCCCGCACCTGAACCCTCCCGAGCGCATCGCCGAGCGCGCCGCCGGGCTCCTCGCGCGGGTGCAGAACTTCACCGCCGACATCATGAAGACGGCCTGAGCAGGATCTCCCCGGCGGGCTCGCAGTCTGCAGACGTAGCCTTCTCAGAAGTTCGAACAGCGTAAGAAGGTCCTGAGATGAACAAGCAGCTCCGTTGGATCCCCGCAATCGCCGTGCCCGCCCTCGTGGTCGCCGGCGCCGTGGCGGTCCCTGCCATGGCCACTGCGTCGGTCAACCTCCCGCACAAGTCGGCGGCGCAGATCGTCGCCCTGGCGCAGAAGAGCGGCGGGTCGTCCTTCTCGGGCACGGTCGAGCAGACCGCGAATCTCGGCCTTCCCGACCTGTCGTCCCTCCAGGGCGCGCAGGGCGGCAACGGCGACTCCGGCAGCGTGAGCGACATCGTCAGCCAGCTGTCGGGCACCCACAAGGCCCGCGTGTTCGCCTCGGGCTCGACCAAGTCGCGCATCCAGACCCTCGACGAGCTGTCCGAGCGAGACGTGATCCGCAACGGGGACTCTGTCTGGGCCTACGACTCGTCGTCGAAGAAGGCCGTCCACGCGACGATCCCGTCCTCGGGCGACCGCTCGCTGCCGAGCGCCGTCCCCTCCTCGCCCACCGACATCGCCGACCAGGTCCTCGCGCAGATCGACGACTACACGACCGTGACCACCAGCAGCAACGTCCGCGTCGCCGGCCAGAAGGCGTACCAGATCACGCTCACGCCGAAGAACGACACCACCACGCTCGTGGGCGATGTGACACTAGCCGTGGACGCCTCGACCGGCATCCCGCTCCGCGCCGCCATCACAGCCGCGGGCCAGACCGACCCCGCCTACTCCGTCGCCTTCACGTCGATCGACTACTCGACGCCCTCGGCGTCGACCTTCGCGTTCACGCCGCCGAAGGGCACCGCCGTCAAGATGATCACGGCCCCGACGTCGGCCTCGTCGTCGAAGCACTTCGTCCACCCGGGTGCGGTCTCCCGCGAAGACGGAGTCGCAAAGTCCGAGGCCGAGCCGACGGTGACCGGCACCGGCTGGTCGACCGTCGTGGGGCTCACGTTGCCAGCCGGCGACACCTCGGCGCTGAGCGGGTCTCAGGCCGGGATGCTCGATCAGGTCACGACGGCCGTCGCGGGTGGCCGCCTGCTCCAGACCTCGCTCGTGTCGGTGCTCCTGACCGACGACGGCCACGTCTACGTCGGCGCCGTCAAGCCGTCCGCCCTCGAAGCCGCCGCCGGCGAGTAACTGCGACAGGGGTGCCCGACAGCACAGCGCCGAAGAGCTCGGCGAGCACAGAGGCCGCCATCGAGACGACGGCTCTCACCAAGACGTTCGGTCGGCAGCGCGCCGTCGACGGCGTCGACCTGCTGGTTCCTCGGGGCAGCGTCTTCGGTTTCCTGGGGCCCAACGGGTCGGGTAAGACCTCGACGATCCGCATGCTGCTCGGCCTGACGCAGGCGACGAGCGGCGATATCCGCCTGCTGGGTGCGCCGATGCCCGGCGACCTGCGCCGGGTCCTCCCGCGGGTGGGTGCTCTCGTCGAGGGTCCCGCGTTCGCGCCGTTCCTCTCGGGACGCGCCAATCTGCACCGCCTCGACACCGCCGACCGCGACGCCCCGTCGGCCAGCCGCCGTGACCGCGTCGACGCGGCCCTCGACCGGGTCGGTCTCGGACACGCCGCCGACAAGAAGGCGCACGCGTACTCGCTCGGCATGAAGCAGCGCCTCGGTATCGCCGGCGCCCTGCTGATGCCGCGAGAGCTGCTCATCCTCGACGAGCCCAGCAACGGGCTCGACCCCCAGGGCACGCGCGAGGTCCGGTCGCTGATCGGCTCCCTCGCCGACGACGGCACGACCGTGTTCGTCTCGAGCCACCTGCTCAGCGAGATCGAGCAGATGTGCTCGCACGTCGCCGTCATGAGCGCCGGGCGCCTGCTCACCCAGGGCACTCTCGACGAAGTGCGGCGCCACGGTGTCCAGCGCATCGTCGTCACGACGCCCGACGGCGCCGAGGCCGCCGCAGTCCTGGCGGGGCTGGGGCTCGAAGCCGCGACGACGCCCGCCGGAGTCTCGGCCGAGCTCCCCGTCGACGACACCGAGCCCGAGCGCATCACCGCCGCGCTGGTGGCGGCGGGTGTGCGGGTTCGCGGGCTCCAGGTCACCGGGGCCACTCTCGAGGATCGGTTCGTCGACCTGACCGGGGAGGGGTTCGATGTCGCAGGCTGAGGCGCGGGTTCGGGGTGGGCGGCTCGGCCTCGAGCTCCTGCTGTCCGAGATGAAGACGCTGTTCCGCCGCGCGCGGACCATCGCCATGCTGGGTGCCCTGGCGGCGGTGCCGGTGCTGCTCGCCGTCGCCGTCCGCATCACGACCGGCGGTGAGAGCGGTCGGGGGCCGGCGTTCCTGGGCGACATCACGCAGAACGGGCTGTTCGTCGCCCTGACCTCGCTCGTCGTGGCGATCCCGCTCTTCCTGCCGCTCACGGTCGGCGTGGTCGCGGGCGACACGGTGGCTGGCGAGGCCGGGCTCGGGACGCTGCGGTACCTCCTGGTGGCGCCCGCGGGCCGCGTCCGGCTGCTCGTCGTGAAGTACCTCGCGACGGCGGTGTTCTGCCTCGCGTCGACTCTCGTGATCGTGATCGTCGGGGCGGCGATCGGGGCGATCCTGTTTCCGATCGGGCCCGTGACGCTGCTCTCCGGTCAGACGGTCGGCCTGGGCGCCTACTTCGCCCGGCTGCTGCTGCTCGCTCTCTACGTGACGGTGTCGATGCTCGGCCTCTCGGCGATCGGCCTGTTCATCTCGACGCTGACGTCGGTGCCGGTCGGAGCGATGGCCGCGACGATCGTGCTCTCGACGGTGGCGCAGATCCTGGGGTCGCTGCCGCAACTGGAGTTCTTGCACCCGTGGCTGTTCACCGACCACTGGATGGAGTTCGGCGACCTGCTGCGCGCGCCGATCTCGTGGGAGTCGTTCGGAGACAACGCGCTGCTGCAGGCGGGCTACATCGTCGTGTTCGGGTTCCTGGCGTGGGGCCGGTTCTCGACGAAGGACATCCTGAGCTGAGGGGTGGCCTCCCCGCCCCGGCGGTTACCCCCGCCGGCGGCGCAGGAGCCTCGCCGCGGCGGCGATCATCTGCCGCCCATGTGTGTGGGCCCCGCCGCCGTCAGGCCGACTCGCGGCACAGGCAGAACGGATGCCCCGCCGGGTCGAGGTACACCCGGAACGTGTGCCCCTCTCCTTCGGGCAGCCCCGTCGCAGTCGCGCCCGCCTCGACCACGAACGCCTCGGCCTCGTCGAGATCGACCACGTCGAGATCGAGATGGCTCTGCTGCGGCACGGCCCCGTCGGGCCAGGTCGGTGCGACGTGGTCGGGCGCCAGCTGGAAGGCCATGCCCGGCGCGACGCCCTCGGCGGGCCGGATGGTGATCCAGTCGTCGTCGGCGTCGATGAAGTCCCAGCCGAGGATCGTCCGGTAGAAGTCGGCGAGGCCTGCGATGTCGGCGGCGTCCAGCACCGTCAGGTCGAGGCGGATCGAAGGTCGTGTCGTCATGCCCGCAGGGTACGCCGCGGCACACGCCGACGCCGATGGGCCAGCGAACTTCGACGACCCCCTATCGATCGGCGTGACGAATGCTCATACTTGCGATATGTCCAGCGCCGGACCCGAACCGAAGCGCGGGCCGTCTCGCCGGGCGGTCCTGATCGGCGCGGGCGCGGTCGCGCTGGCCGGGGCCGGCACCGGCGCGGCGTTCGCACTGCGTCCACCGGCCGCCACCGAGCAACCCGCCGAAGCGGCCGAGACGGCAGGGCGCCTGGCCACTCGGCTCCTCGACACCCCGGGGTTCACGGTCGCCCACCACGGCGGATCGCGCGACTGGCCCGAGGAGTCGCTGTACGCCTACAAGCGATCGGTCTCCGCCGGCATCAATGCCCTCGAGGTGTCGCTCGCGCGCTCGTCGGACGGCGTCTGGTTCGGCCTCCACGACACCACCCTCGACCGCACGTCGGGCACCTTCCACATCGAGGCGGCCGACTACACCTGGGCCGAGATCAACGCGCTCCGCATCAAGCCGCCGAGCACGGGAACTCCCGGCCAGGCGACCCGCCCGTACGCGCGATTCGAGAGCATCCTCGACGCGCATGCCTCGACGCACACGCTCTTCGTCGACCCGAAGGCGGCCGACCCGTCACGCTTCGGCGAGGTGTTCGCGATCATCGAGAAGCGCGTCTCGGCGCCGACCGAGTCGATCATCGCCAAGGGCTACTGCACGAGCATCCCCTGGGCGACGGAGTCCCGCTCGCGCGGCTACCGCGGCTGGGGGTTCTACTACGCGAACGAGATGTCGGCTAAGCCGTCGCTGCTCGCCGACACGCAGGACTACTGGTCGGTGCTCGGCCTCGACTACGGCGGCGCCTCCGGCCAGTGGGCGGCGGTGCGTTCGATGGGCAAGCCCGTGATCGCTCACGTCGTGCCCTCCCTCGAGGCCGCGCGCGCCGCCCTGGCGCTCGGGGCCGACGGGCTCATGCTGTCGGGGGTGGCGGAGACCGTGCCGCATCTGACGGCGGGCGGTGCTCAGTAAGACGACGAAGCGCTCGTTCCTGCGCCCGCATCGTCACCTGAGGCCAGCAGGGCACGCGTACCCGAGACGCCGAGGCGAGTGGCACCGGCGGCGATGTAGCGGCGTGCGTCAGCGAGGCTCCGCACCCCGCCCGACGCCTTGACGCCGAGTCGGCCTCCGACGGTCTGAGCCATGAGCGCGACGGCGTGCTCGGTGGCGCCGCCTGCGGGATGGAAACCGGTCGAGGTCTTGACGAAGTCGGCCCCGGCCGCCTCGGCGGCCTTCGAGACGGCGACGATCTCGTCGTCGGTGAGCACGGCCGACTCGATGATCACCTTGAGAACCGTGGGCGCAGGAACTGCCGCCCGCACCGCGGCGATGTCAGCCTCGACGGCGGAGAACTCGCCCGCCTTCGCGGCCCCGACGTCGATGACCATGTCGATTTCGTCGGCGCCGAGACGCACCGACTCGGCGGCCTCGAACGCTTTCACGGCCGACGTGTGCTTGCCGCTCGGGAAGCCGCAGACAACGGCGACCTTGAGCCCGCTGCCCTCCGGCAGGGTGACGGGGAGCATCGACGGCGAGACGCAGATCGAGTACGTGCCCAGGTCGGCCGCCTCGACGATGAGGGCGTCGACGTCGGCGCGCGTGGCCTCGGGCTTGAGGAGGGTGTGGTCGACGATCCCGGCGACGTCGGCGGGGGTGGGCTCGGTCTCGTGGTTCATGCTCCCAGGGTAGCCGGGGCGGCCGACGCTCTTGCGCGAGGTGGCCGTCCGCGCCGCTTCGGGCTGCCCGGCCGCCCGCGAGATGGCCCTCGGCGTCGCCCCGGCCCGGGCCCCCCGACGACAAGGGCCACCTCGCGCGCGCGAGCGACGCGGTGCGGACAGCAGCCCCGCCGGCGGGCTGCCCGGCCGCCCGCGAGATGGCCCTCGGCGTCGCCCCGGCCCGGGCCCCCCGACGACGAGGGCCACCTCGTGCGCGCGAGCGGCCAAGCCACCACGGAACACCCAGGTCGGCCCGCGCACACTGGCACCGTGCGTGCCCTCCCGCTGATCGCCCTCGCCTCGTCCGCCCTCCTCCTCGCCGGCTGCACGGCCCCGCCGCCGACCGCGGGCCAGACAATGGCGACCGAGACGACGTCGGCCTCGACGACAGCCGCCCCCACCGCGACCCCCACCACCGACGCCGCCCCGTTCCGCGCCCTCGAGTCCCGCTACTCCGCCCGGCTCGGCGTCTACGCCGTCGACACGGGCACCGGCCGCACCGTCGAGTACCGCTCCGGCGAGCGCTTCGCCTTCGCGTCGACGTACAAGGCCCTCGCCGCGGGCGTCCTCCTCAAGACGCAGACCGATGCCGAGCTCGACGCGGTGGTCCGGTACTCCGCGAGCGACCTCGTCGACTACTCCCCCGTCACCGAGAAGCACGTCGCCAGCGGAATGACCGTCCGCGCGATCATCGCCGCCGCCCTCCAGTACAGCGACAACACCGCCGCGAACCTCCTGCTCGAGCAGCTCGGCGGCCCGGCGGACCTGACCAGTGCGCTCCGGTCGCTCGGCGACGACGTGACGAACGTCGATCGCACCGAGCCCGACGTGAACACCGCGACGCCGGGCGACCCCCGCGACACGACCACGCCCGCCGCCATCGCCGGCGACCTGCGCGGCTTCGTCCTCGGCGGCACCCTCTCGCGGACCCGGGCGCAGGAACTCCGCGACCTCCTTCTCGGCAACACCACCGGGGCGCCCTGGATCCGCGCCGGGGTCCCCGCCGGGTGGCGGGTCGCCGACAAGACGGGGAACGCCTCCTACGGCACCCGCAACGACATCGCGGTGGTCTACCCGTCGACCGGCGACCCGATCGTGCTCGCCCTCCTCAGCGATCGCGGCGTCGAGGGCGCGGCCAGCGACGACGGCCTGCTCGCTGACGCGACGAAGGCGGTCGTCGAGCAGCTCCGCTGAGCGACGACGTCGGCGATCCCCATCGGATAGCGTCCGCCATCCCGGGCCGGAAGCCTACGGGTGCCGGATCCCCTCGCCGGCGAGCACGGCCCGGTAGCCCTCGCGGAACGTCGGGTAGACGAAGCGGAACCCCGTCGACCGGAGCAGCGCGTTGCTGATCCGCTTGTCGCCGGCCCCGCGCAGTTCCTTCCGCGTCTCGTCGGGCGGGGCGACCTGGAGCTCGGCGGCCAGGAAGCGGAAGACGTCGCCGAGGCGTGCGGGCTCGTCGTCGACCGCGAGCACGAGAGGCGGCGGCGCCTCGAGCCCGGCGAGATGGACGAGGGCCGCGGCGATGTCGTCGCGGTGGATCCGGTTCGTGAAGGGCGACGCCTCCGGCACGGACGACGCACCGCTGCGCACCTGATCGATCAGGAACTCGCGCCCGGGCCCGTAGATGCCTCCCACCCGCACCACGACGGGGTGCGCTGCCCGCCGGTTCAGGAGAGCCTCGGCCTCCAGCAGCACTTCGGCGGTCGGCGTCGATGGCAGGGCCTCCGTCGCCTCCGTCACCTCCGATCCGTCGTCCACGCCGTACACGGCTGTCGACGACACCAGCAGGATGCGCGGATCGGCCTCCGATGCGTCCACCGCGTCCAGCACGGCTCCGAGTCCGTCGACATAGGTGGCCCGGTACGCCTCCGGCGAGCGCTCCCCCGCGGTCAGAGCCACGACGATGACGGTGGTGTCCGGCGGGACGACGAGCCGATCGCTCCGGAGATCGAGCGACACGGAGTCGAGGGCGGCGGGGAGGAGATCGGCCCGACGTCGCACGGCGACGACGTGCTCGCCCTGCGCGACGAAGCGGAGGCCGACCTCGGTGCCGAGGTCGCCGGCTCCGGCGATGAGGATCGTCATGTCGAGGCGCCTAGGCCGCGGTGATCTCGAGCTCGCCGGCCTCGGCGCCCTCGGCGCCGAAGACGACCCGACGGGTGCCGACCTTCTCGGCGAAGAAGCGGTCGTGCGACACGACGACGACCGCGCCGGGGAAGTGCTCCAGCGCCCGCTCCATCACCTGGGTGCTGGCGAGGTCGAGGTGGTTGGTCGGCTCGTCGAGGAGCAGCACCGACGCTCCCGAGAGCAGGCACTGCGCCATCGCCACGCGGGCGCGCTGCCCGCCGGAGAGGTTCTTGATCCGCGACTGCAGATCGGCCTCCGAGAACTGGAACATCGCCAGGAACCGGCCGACCGACTTGCGGGTCGCCGTCAGCGCCAGGCTGTCGGGCATCGCGTTGACGGCGTGGGTGACCGTGTCGTCGCCGTCCAGCTCGTCGAGCACGCGGTTGTACGACACGACCTTGGCGCCGGCCGACCAGGTGACCGACCCGCGTTCCTGCGCCTCCTCGCCCGTGAGCACCCGCAGCAGGGTGCTCTTGCCGCTGCCGTTGGCGCCGAGCACGACGATGCGCTCGCGTCGATGGACCTCGAACGACACGTCGCGGAAGAGCGTGCGGTCGCCGTACGACTTGGCAAGACCCTCGACGCGGCCGAGCACGTCTTTGACGTGCAGCCCGCCGTAGATCTCGGTGATGATCTGGTCGACGGGGCGCGGCGTCCGCGACTTCTTGATCTTCGCCAGCTCTTTCGACAGGGTCGTGCCCGCCTTCGCCGCCTTCGCGGCCTCGCGGCGGTCGGCGATCCCCTCGGACTCGAAGGCGAGCAGCTCGGACTCGTGCTGGTACTGCGACTCGAGGGTCTTGAGGCGGAAGGTCTTCTGCGTGATGTACTCGGCGAAGTTGCCCGCGTACTCGTGGAGGTGGAAGTTCTCGACCTCGACGATGCGGGTCGCGATGGCGTCGAGGAACGACCGGTCGTGCGAGACGACGATCGCGCCGCCGCGGAAGTCACGGAACCACGCCTCGAGCCACTCGACGCCCGCGACGTCGAGGAAGTTCGTCGGCTCGTCGAGCAGCAGCACGTCGGGCTTCTGCAGCACGAGCTTCGCGAGGGCCGCGCGATTGCGCCAGCCGCCCGAGAGGTCGTCGATCGGGCTCGTGCGGTGGGCATCGCTGAAGCCGAGCACGCTGAGGGCCGTGTCGATGTGGCGTCCGTACTCCCAGCCGTCGAGGCGGTCCATCTCGGCGAACAGCTCGGCCTGGCGGTCGACGAGGCGCGTCAGCTCGTCGCCCGCATCGGGATCGACGGCGACGACGGCGATGCGGGCGTCGATGGCCGCGAGTTCCTGCTCGATGTCGGTGACGTGGGTGAACAGACCCTCGAGCTCCGCGACGATTGTGTTGGCGCCGTTCAGCTCGGAGAACTGCGAGAAGTAGCCGACGGTGACGCCCTGCTCGACCGCGACCGTGCCCTCGTCGGGCTGCACCTGCTCGAGGATCAGCTTGAGGAGGGTCGTCTTGCCGGATCCGTTGCGGCCGATCAGACCGACTCGATCGCCCTGCTCGAGCTTCAGGAAGGCCTCGCGCAGCACGGGACGGTTCTCGAATCGGACGGTGACGTCGTTCAGGCGGAGCAGGCTCATGGACTCAGTCTGACAGGGAACGTATCGGCCCCGGTGCGTGTTGTAGAGACCAGATACCGACCATTGGAGGCACAGTGTCGAACTCATACAGCAAGACCGACGAGGCCGTGAAGGCCCTGAACGCCGAGCAGTTCCGTGTCACGCAGCGGGGCGGAACCGAGCCGGCGTTCGACAACGAGTTCTGGGACCAGAAGGCGCCCGGCATCTACGTGGACGTCGTGACCGGCGAGCCGCTGTTCTCGTCGACCGACAAGTACGACAGCGGCACCGGCTGGCCGAGCTTCACGAAGCCGATCGCGGCTGAGAGCGTCACCACGAAGACCGATCGCAAGCTGTTCATGAAGCGCACCGAGGTCCGCTCGGCGACGGGCGACAGCCACCTGGGCCACGTCTTCCCGGACGGCCCGACGGCCGCCGGCGGCGAGCGCTACTGCATGAACTCCGCGGCTCTCCGGTTCGTGCCGGCGGGGTCGCTCGAGTCGCAGGGCTACGGCGAGTACTCGCACCTGTTCGAGTCGCCGACCACACCGATCGGCTCATCGGCGCGTGAGACGGCCGTGCTGGCCGGAGGGTGCTTCTGGGGCGCGCAGCAGCTGCTGCGCCGCCGTCCGGGCATCATCTCGACGCGCGTCGGGTACTCGGGCGGCACGCAGGCCAACGCCACCTATCGGCACCACGCCGGTCACGCCGAGGCAGTCGAGATCGTGTTCGACCCGGCGTTGACGTCGTACCGCGAGATCCTGGAGTTCTTCTTCCAGATCCACGACCCGTCGACGAAGAACCGCCAGGGCAACGATGTCGGCGAGAGCTACCGCTCGGCGATCTTCTTCACGTCCGAGGCGCAGCGCGAGACGGCTCTCGACACCATCGCCGACGTCGATGCGTCCGGTCTCTGGCCGGGCAAGGTCGTCACCGAGGTGACACCGGCGTCGGACTTCTGGGAGGCCGAGGAGGAGCACCAGGACTACCTCGAGAAGGACCCGTACGGGTACACGTGCCACTACGTGCGGCCGGGGTGGCGGCTGCCGGCGCGGGATGCGAGCGTCGCGAGCTAGCGCGCGTCCTTAGCTAAGGAAGTTCGAGGGGGCGGTCCTTGTCAGCGGTGCTGGCAGGGGCCGTTCTCCTTGTGGGGCGTGCAGGTAGGCGGCGATCTCCTTGCCAGCGTGCGCGCGGTCCTTATCCAAGGCAGCGACAGGCCCGCCCGCGTCATGCCCGCACCCCCGCGACCAGCAGGTCGAGCAGCCGCCCGATCTGCTCGGGGTCGTCGCTCGTCGCCGTCGACTGGAACGCGCCGAGCAGCGCCGCCGTGACGTCGTCGGCCACGATGCCTGCGCGCAGCACTCCCTCGTCGGCTCCTGCCGTCAGGTAGCCGTCGACGACGCCGTTGATCCGCTCGCGCGTCGACGGGGTCGCGATCGACCCCGACGCCCAGCCCGCGCGGAGGACGTCCATCATCCCCCGCTTGGTGGCGACGAACACGGCGTACCGCTCCATCCACAGGCGCAGCGCCCGGTCGGCCGGCCCGGACGGCAGGGTCGCCGGGTCGGTCAGCGCCGACAGCTCGGACTCGTACACCGCCTCGACGAGCGCCTCCCGCGTCGGGAAGTGCCGGTACAGGGTGCCGATGCCGACTCCGGCGGCCTTGGCGATGCCCTCCAGCGACACCGGTCGGCCGTCGGCGGCGGCGAAGGCATCGTGCGCGGCGCTCAGGAGGAGCTCGCGGTTGCGCAGGCCGTCGGCGCGCGAGCGGCGCGGGGTGACGGGGGTCGACTGGGCGGGGGTCGACTGGGTGCGGGTCGTCTGGGCGCGGGTCGTCTCGGCTGGCAAGCGGAGGCACCTCCGTTAATGCTACGGTGAACAAACCGGAGGCATCTCCGGAACACCCTCATCTTCGCACACCACGAGAGGACGCACCATGACCAGCACCTCCACCGGCCGCCTCGGCGACCACACCGTCGGCCGCGTCGGCTACGGAGCGATGCAGCTCGAGAAGCTCCATGACGACCGCCCCGCCGCGATCGCCCTCCTCGAGCACGCTCTCGCGCACGGCGTCGACCACTTCGACACCGCGGAGTTCTACGGAGACGGCTTCGTCAACGGCCTGCTCCGCGAGACGGCGGCGCGATCCTCCGAGGCCGTCGTCGTCACCAAGGTCGGCGCTGCTCCGAACCCCGGCGGCCCGATCCCGCTCCGCCCCGCGCAGAGGCCCGACGAGATCCGCGACGCGGTCGAGGCCAACCTCCGCAGCCTGGGCGTCGACCGTCTCGACGTCGTCAACCTGCGCCGCCTCGACGTGGGCCCCGGCATCTCGGCCGAGGGCGACCAGGTCGTCGACGTCGACGACCAGCTCGAAGTGCTCGTCGGCCTGCGCGACTCCGGAGCGATCGGCGCCATCGGCCTCTCCAGCATCACCGCCGACACCCTCCGCCACGCGCTCCCCGCCGGCATCGTCTGCGTGCAGAACAGCTACTCCCTGATCAGCCGCGAGGCCGAAGACCTCCTTCTCGTCTGCACCGCGAACGACATCGCCTGGGTGCCGTTCTTCCCGCTCGGCAGCGGGTTTCTGCAGGTGCCCAAGGTCGTCGACCGGCCTGAGGTGATCACCGGGGCGCAGGAACTCGGCCTCACCCCGTCGCAGGTCGGCCTCGCGTGGCTGCTGCAGCACTCCCCCACCACCCTCCTGATCCCGGGCACCGCCACCGTCGCCCACCTCGACGAGAACCTCGCGGTCGCCGACGTGGTCCTGCCGACGGCGCTCGTCGAGGCGCTCGACGGGATCGCCCGCTCTGCCGCAAACCCGACCTAGGCTGGCGGCATGCGCATCGACGACTTCCCGGGTGGGCGCGTGCTGTTCGCCGACGACGACGGCCCGCCGCTCTCGACGGAAGGTGACGCCGTCGACCTCCTGGGCGAGGCGTTCGGTGCGGAGGCCGAGGTCATCGCCATTCCGGTCGGGCGCTTCGACCCGGCGTTCTTCGACCTGTCGACACGGCTGGCCGGCCACTTTGCGCAGAAGCTCGTGAACTACCGCGTCCGCCTGGTCGTGCTGGGCGACGTCTCGGCGTTCGAGGCGTCGAGCTCAGCCCTTCGCGACTGGATCCGCGAGTCGAATACCGGCTCGCAGGTGTGGTTCGCCCGCGACGAGGCGACTCTGGCGGCGCGACTCGCGGGGTGACTGACAAGGATTCAGGCCCTGGCCATCCTTGTGAGGCATGCGGCGCGACCGTCTTCTCCTTGTGGGGCGTGCAGATCCGCGGCCGCATCCCTGTGCGCCCGCGGGGCGTCCTCCGCTGAGGATCCCGCGCCTCAGAACCCCACGCGCCGCTGCTGCTGCGGCGGCGCCTCTGGGAACCCGGGCAACCCGAGCGACGAGAGGTCGGGGAACGGGAACTCCGGCACCGGCGGCACGTCGGCGTCGTTGAGGACGATGGGCGCACCTGGCGTCCAGAACAGCCACGAGGCGCTGCCCTCGGCGTCGATCAGGCTGATCTCGAGCGGCTCGCCCGCGGCTGCGGCCGCGGTGAGCTTGTCTTTCAGGTCGACGAGCTGCGACGACGAGATGGCGGTGCGGACTCCGGCGTAGACGATGTGCGGCATGGTCGGAGCCTATGCCTCGACCTGTGGAGGATTCTCCCCAGTCCGCCCAGGGCAGAACGATTGCCGCTGGGCCTGTGGAGAACGCCAGCGGACACCGCCGCTCCGACTCCAGGATCGTCGGCATGGGAATCCGCTACTACGCCTATCCGGTCCTCGCCGACGACATCGCGCTCGCTCGCCAGAACCCTCTCGACTACATGAACAACAATCCGATCGTCGACCACGACGATCCCGACGACGACCGCCTGGTTCTGGAGCTCGACAAGTCCTGGCAGTACTTCCAGCGGCTCTTCGTCTGGCCCCACCGCTACCCCGACGACCCGTGTTTGAAGCTCGTGCAGGGCGAGGTGCAGTATCCCAACGGCTATGCGGAGGGGTACCGCTGCCACTACGCCGTGCTGGAGCCCTCCGAGATAGCCGAGATCGCGCTCTGGATCACTCACGTCGACAAGGTCGACGTCCTCGCGATGTTCCTCGCCTCCGAGCGTTGGCGCGGACGAATGGACGACGATGCGGCCGACCGTCTCCGCGAAGACGTCTCGTACGTGGGGCACTACCTCGAGAAGGCGAAGGAGTTCACGGCGCGGACCGCGGCGGCCGGCCACGGCGTGGTCTATCGCATCGGGTGAGCGGGCGCATCGGGTGAACTGGCGCATCGGGTGGACTGGCGGATCGGGTGCGCCCGGGGAGCTGCAGTTCCTGCGCCCGTGGCACGGGTGGGCGGCCTCGACGAGGTGCGCCCACCCGGCGGCGGCTACTCCTCGTTCTTCAGGGCGAGGCCGAGCGCGAAGAACGTCGGCGCCCAGTGGCCGACGAAGATGCCCCAGCGGTCGGACTGCGCCTTGTCGTCGGACTTCTTGCCACGCGACACCAGCCATGCGAGCAGCGCGATGATGATGGAGGCGAAGCCGCCGAGGTACATGTGCTCGCTACGGAAGCCGAGGTCGTGGACGAACTTGACGGGGTTCATGGTGGAGCCTTTCGGTTGAGATGGAGCAAGGAGTTGACCCCAGCACACTCCACCGAAGATGTGCGCGGCTCACCGGATGTACCCGGCGGTCGTAGCGGTCGCGCTAGTGCTCGCCCTTGATGACGAAGAAGGAGCCGCGGATCGTTCCGGCGAGCTTCGACTTCTGGCGCGCGAACTTGAAGCGCTCGACCAGCTCGTCGGGCACCTCCATGCCGTCGGAGAGCTTGATGCCGACGGCGCGCTTGCTGCCGTCGGCCACCGTGTACATGACGTTGATCGAGAGCCCCGACTCGAAGAAGACGTATGCCATGCGCATGCCCTCGACCTCGAACTCGGTGACCTCGAGCGGCTTCGACGCGATCTCGATGTCGCGCTCGGTCTTCAGGATGTCGGTGATCCAGGCGAGCGGCTCGGGAGCCTCGTCGACCGTCGATGTGACGAAGACGTGGTCGTACTTGTTCTTGAAGTAGCGGGCCTCGTTGGCGCGGAGGCCGGCGAGCGCGTCGGCGACCGGCGATGTCTCGAGGCCGGTCGTGGAGACGTTCACGAAGTCGACGGTGTAGGGCATGGGGCTCCTCGGTGTTCTCGGTGGGGCAACGCTAGCGCGCCTCCGTGTCGCCGCGTTTCTCGAATCGCGTCGCGTTTCGCGCGTACCACCTAGGGCTGGCCGACGGTCTCCACGATCTCGCCGTCGACGCCGCGGCTGAAGGTGCGGACCACGTCGATCGTGCCCACTATGGCGTCGTTGAAGTCGTCGAGGCGCTCGGCGGGTATCCAGTACTCGAGGATCGTCTCGCCGCCGACCTGCTGCACGTCGAACTGGCGCAAGAACTCGCCGTCGACCTCGAACTTCGTCACGTGCCCCACCCCCGACGCCCGCACGTTCCAGTCCCGCGCGATCCGGATCGCGTAGTCCTCGTTCAGCACCGGGTAGAAGATCGGCTGCTCCGGCAGGCGGGGCGGCCATGCTGACCATCCTGACTCGCGCACCAGCTCGAGCTCCTCGGGACCAGTCGGTCGCCACAGGGTCACGGTTGTCGGCTCGTCCTGCGTCATTCCCCCACCTTGGCATGCCGTCGCGCCGCCTCGAGCTGGCGTCTAGTCACGTATCTGGCATCTAGTCGCGAATAATCGCGCCGAGATGTCGGAAACGCGACTCACTGCCATCGCGGAGCTCGTTGTTGAAGCGGAACTCCGCCGAGTTTCGACCCTCCGAAGCATGACCTTTGAATGTCCATGCGAAGCATAGGCGAGGGGCGTCTCTCTCCAAAACAGTCCTCACGCCCGAAGTTCTCGCCGCCCCTGCCCGAGTGAACAGGCCTCGCTGGCCCGGAGCCCGGCGAGCGCGTCGACGACCGGCGACGGCTCGGGCCCGGTCGTGGACACGTTCAATCAGCGTGAGGTGCCGCGGAACCCCAGAGGTGGTGAACGGTGGTGAGAAGCCTCACTCGGCGGACCAGAGCTCCTCGGCCTCGAGGACCAGATCGATCAGTTGACGCAGGAGACCCCCCAAGGTCGTCGACCTCAACAGGGTGTAGCTGTCGTAATCACCCAGCGGGGCGATCGCCGCCAGTTGCCAGACGGCTGCGACTGGATCGTCCGACAGCTCGATGTCGTCATCCGACTGGGGCCCCGCGGCGCGAACAATCAAGCGGCGGACAGCGGCTTCGGCCTGGTCCCGCAGGGGTGCGAGCTTCTCTGACCACTCGAGATCCGGCAGAATCGAGAGCTCGGCCCGCGGGTACGGATCCTCGTCGACCCAACGTTCGACCGTGAACCGCCGGGTCCCCAAGCCGACGATGAACAGGTCGTCGGCGCCCGCGGCGGCGCTCACGAGACGCGCCATCGTCCCGACCGAGGCGCGCTGGTCGCCACCCCCGGCTTCTGATCCGCGCTCGATGAGGACGACGCCGAACTCGGGTTCATCCTCGTCGAGCAAGCGGCCGACCAACGTGAGATACCGAGGCTCGAAGATACGCAGCTGGATGGGCACGAATGGGAACAGCACTGATCCCAGCGGGAACATCGGTGAGACGGCCATAACCCAGTGAAGCACCGCGGACGACAAGTTCACAGGTGCCCGGAGAGCGCTCGTCCACACCGCGAAGAACGCCTAGTTGTTGAAGCGGAACTCCACCACGTCGCCGTCCTGCATGACGTACTCCTTGCCCTCGATGCGGGCCTTGCCGTGGCTGCGCGCCTCGGCGATGGAGCCGGTCTCGACGAGGTCGGAGAACGAGATGACCTCGGCCTTGATGAAGCCCTTCTCGAAGTCGGTGTGGATGACGCCGGCGGCCTGCGGGGCCTTCCAGCCCTTGCCGATGGTCCAGGCGCGGGTCTCCTTCGGGCCGGCCGTGAGGTAGGTCTGCAGGCCCAGCGTGTCGAAGCCGATGCGGGCGAGCTGATCGAGGCCCGACTCCTCCTGACCCGTCGACGCGAGCAGCTCGGCGGCGTCCGCGGGATCGAGGTCGATGAGCTCGGACTCGATCTTCGCGTCGAGGAAGATCGCCTCGGCCGGCGCCACGAGGGCAGAGAGCTCAGCCTGGCGCTCGGGCGAGCCGATGACGGCCTCGTCGACGTTGAACACGTAGATGAAGGGCTTGGCCGTGAGCAGGCCGAGCTCGCGGATCGGCTCGAGGTCGATCGTGGTCGACGAGAGGGCCTCGCCGCGCTGGAGCGCGTCGCGGGCGGCGACCGCAGTGTCGTGCACGATCGGCTCGACGCGCTTGAGGCGGAGCTCCTTCTCGTACCGCACGAGCGCCTTCTCGACGGTCTCGAGGTCGGCGAGGATCAGCTCGGTGTTGATCGTGCCCATGTCGGCCGCCGGGTCGACGACGCCGTCGACGTGGACCACGTCGGGGTCGGCAAATCCGCGGACCACCTCGGCGATGGCGTCGGCCTCGCGGATATTGGCCAGGAACTTGTTGCCGAGCCCCTCGCCCTCCGACGCGCCCTTCACGATGCCGGCGATGTCGACGAACGACACCGGCGCGGGCAGGATCTTCTCGCTGCTGAAGAGGTCGGCGAGCACCTGCAGGCGCGGGTCGGGCAGGTTCACGATGCCGACGTTCGGCTCGATGGTCGCGAACGGGTAGTTCGCCGCCAGCACCTGGTTCTTGGTCAGGGCGTTGAAGAGGGTGGACTTGCCCACATTGGGGAGTCCGACGATCGCGATAGTGAGAGCCACGGTCATAGAGCCTAACCGGAGCCGGCCCGACGGGACGGACGGAGGGCCCGCAGGACAGACGGAGGGCCGACCGCGGGACCGCCCGCGTGGGTTCCGGCAATGTCGGCACCCCGTGACACGATGTCGCCATGCCACTCGACTACGTTGCCATCGACTTCGAGACCGCCAACTCGTCCAGTGCCTCCGCGTGCTCGGTGGGCATGGTGCGGGTCAGCGACGCCCGGGTCGTCGATCGTGCGTACTGGCTGATCAAGCCGCCGCCCGGGCACGACGAGTTCAGCGAGTGGAACACCCGCATCCACGGCATCCGGCAGTCCGACGTCATCGACGCGCTGGGCTGGCACGAGCAGCTCGACGACCTCGTCGAGTTCGCCGGCGACGACGTTCTCGTGGCTCACAATGCGGGCTTCGACATGGGCGTGATCCGCGGCGCGTGCGAGGCCACCGGCCAGGAGCCGCCGGCGTCCCGCTACCTCTGCAGCCTCCAGGTGGCGCGCAAGACGTACGCCCTCGAGTCGTACCGCCTGCCGGTGGCCGCCAGGGCCGCGGGCTTCGAGGAGTTCACCCACCACGACGCCCTGGCCGACGCCGAGGCGTGCGCGGCGATCATCGTGCACGCGGCGAAGCGTCACGGCGCGACGACCGTCGACGAGCTGGCCGCGGCCGCGGGCGTCCGCGTCAACCTGCTCGAGCCGAAGCGCACCGTCCGCTTCGTGTAGTCGAGACAGAACGACGTCCAAACGAGACCGCGTCGGGCTCGCAGCCCTGTCGTCACCGCGTGACGCGGATCGTCCTCGACTCGTAGTCGGCGTTCCCATGCCCGTCGCTGACGCGCGCGTAGAACCGGTACACCCCAGGTGTCGCCGGCGCCTTGATCGTGTACCGCCCGGGTGTCAGCTTCGTCGCATGCGCGGCCGGCGGGGTCCCGTTGGCGCCGATCGCCAGGGGTGTGCGCGTGATCGCGTAGGCGATGGCGTCGCCGTCGGGATCGGTGGCGGGAGCCGCCAGGATGAACGTCTTGCCCGCCTTCACAGCGTACGTCGAGAACTTCATCTGCAACACCACCGGCGGCCGGTTCGCCCCGACGTTCCCACCCCACGCCTTGACGAGCGCGTAGTACGACGCCCGCTTGAGATC
This sequence comes from Frondihabitans sp. GW821-FHT04F02, assembly GCF_059420045.1. NCBI lineage: Bacteria > Bacillati > Actinomycetota > Actinomycetes > Micrococcales > Microbacteriaceae > Frondihabitans > Frondihabitans sp. GW821-FHT04F02. The sequence goes on from NZ_JBWKSZ010000003.1 coordinate 215,918, forward strand.
ACCGGGGCGGAGGCCGAACCAGATCGCGTTCTGGTCGGTCTCGTTCGAGTAGTGGAACATGGTGCCGCCCAGGGCGACGCCCGGGTCGCCGACGATGGCCTTCCATGCGGCGGTGTAGTCGGCGGCGGCAGCGGCATCGCTCGGCTGCGTCGGCTGACCGTTGCGGTCGGCGGGGACCTCCCAGTAGCCGTCCGTACCCGCTTCGGTGAGGATGTACGGCTTCGTGTACGTTCCTGCGCCCCAGGCCTTCTTCACCGACGTGATGCCGCCGTACGTGTTCAGGGCGAAGAGGTCGAGAGACGGGGCGTACTTCTCGTACGCGGGCCAGAACGACGTCTGCGAGTCGGTCGACGTGACCGGGTGGTCGGGGTCGGCCTTGTGGATCGCCTTCGCGGCCTTCTCGATGAACTTCGCGTACGCGGCCCGCTGGGCGCTCGACGGGAGGTTCTGCATGACCTCGTTGCCGACGTCCCACATCAGCACGGCGTCGCTGTTCTTGTAGAACGTGACGGTCTTGGTGATCTCGCTGATCATCTGCGACTGGTAGGCCGAGTTCGTGGTCCAGTCCTGGCCGTAGTCGATCCAGAAGCCGGCGATGACGCGCAGGTGGTTGTCTTCCGCGGCGGTGAAGAGGTCGTGGGTGGTCGACGAGATGTCGGTACCCCAGTCGCGCACGGTGTTGGCGCCCATCGCGTGCACGTCGGGCAGGTACTTCGCCGGGGCGTTGACCTTGGGATCGTAGGTGACGCCCTTCACCGTGTACGGCTGGCCGTCGACCGTGAGCGACCAGTGGCCCGTCGTGCCGGTGACGTGGACGCCTGTCGTCGCAGCGGCGGCGGGCTGCGCGGCGACGAGAGCGGCGGCCCCGAGTGCGAGGGCCGCGGTCGTCGCGATGGCACGCGCAAGCAGAGGGCGGGGCATGGGGCCTCCAGAGTGATCGGTTGACGACCACGCTACGTGCCGCCGCCTCCCCCGTCAGTCCCCCAAAGAGGGAACCGACAGAACCCCGCGCGTCTGAGAGGCGCGGACCGCACCGGCCGCGCATCGCCGATGATAATGTCTGAACAATCGCGCGACGGCCTCGGGCCGCCGCCTGTACCGGGAAGACTCGATGACCGAACACGATGGCGTGCTGCCGCCCGACCTCTTCATGGACCTCGACCGCTCGGGGCCCATGCCGCTCTACTTCCAGGTCTCGAGCCGCATCGAGAACGCGATCGCGACGGGAGTGCTTCCGGCAGGATCGCGCCTCGAGAACGAGGTCGCCCTCGGCGAGCGCCTCGGCCTGTCGCGCCCCACGATCCGCCGTGCGATCCAGGAGCTCGTCGACAAGGGTCTGCTCGTGCGTCGGCGCGGCATCGGCACGCAGGTCGTGCACGGGCCCGTGAGCCGCAAGGTCGAGCTGACGAGCCTGTTCGACGATCTCCGCTCGGGCGACCAGCACCCGACGACGCGCGTGCTGTCGCACAGCGTCCTCCCCGCCGACGAGCAGATCGCCGAGGCCCTGGGCATCGCGGTGGGCGATCCCGTCACGCACATCCGACGCCTCCGGCTGGCCGACGACGTGCCGGTCGCGCTTCTCGAGAACTACCTGCCGACGGTCGTCGCCGACCTGTCGGCCATCGACTTCGAGGAGTTCGGCCTGTACCAGGTGCTGCGCGGCCGCGGCGTGACGATGCGCGTCGCCAAGCAGACCATCGGGGCTCGGGCCGCCGTCGACGACGAGGCGTCGCTGCTCGAGATCGACGAGCACGGGGCCGTGCTGACCATGAGCCGCACGGCCTACGACGCGTCGGGCCGCGCCGTCGAGGTCGGCTACCACTGCTACCGCCCCGACCTGTACTCGTTCTCGATCACCCTCGTCGAGAAGTAGGGAGCACTCGGACGCGCAATCTGCGGCGTTGTCGCCCCGCCGGCATAGCTTCGCTATTGCCGGCGGGGCTCCGCCTTGCATCTCACGCACCCGAGCACTCCCGCTGATGGCAGTCGGCTACGCCTTCGGGACGGACAGCTCGCCGGTCATGTACTGGGCGACGCCGAAGCCGAACGACCAGTCCTGCGGGCCGTTCTCGACGTAGCCGATGAAGACGTCCTCGCCCGCGACGCCGACGGCGGCGAGGCCGGTGGCGATGCGGTCGTAGAGCGCCGCCTTCGTCTCGTCGGTGCGGCCGCGCTGGGTGACGATCTGGATCATGACGACGCCGTCGGTGCGCTCGAAGCCGAGTCCGGCGTCCTGCGCGATGATGCGGCTGGCGGGGAGCTCGGTGATGATCTGGAAGCGGTCGCGCACCGGGATGCCGTAGACCTCCACGATCGCCTCGTGGATGGCGTCGGCGATCGCGGTGACCTCCGAGTCGGGACGGCCGGCGGTGACGTCGATTCTGACGAGGGGCATGCGCGCTCAGACCCCCGGCACGATCACGTCGCGCACGAGTGCGTCGAGCTGGGCGTCGGCGTCGAGGAATTGACGGAGCGTCGTGACGGTGGCGCCGAACCGGTCGAACTCGGCCGGCTCCATGCCGTCGACGTCGTAGGCGCGGGTGAAGTCGGGGATCCTCGCACGGAGCGTCTCGATGATCTCCGGGTCGACCGGCACGTCGATGCGGTTCTCGGCGGGGATCTCGTTCGCGTTGATGTCGACCTGCCACTGGAACGGCGGCGATACGACGAGGTCTCCTCCGACGAGCTCCGACCACTGCATATAGTTGCGGAACCCGGCCGAGAGCACGCGCGACGAGAAGCCGCGCTCGACGAAGACGTGGTGCGCCTTCTTCAGAGCGGCGACGCCGGCCCACTCCAGGTAGCCCGGATCGATGAGTATCCCGTCGCGTTTGGCGACGACCTTCAGCCAGTCGTCGAGGCGTCCGCCCATGATGGTGACGACGTTGCCGAATTCCGTCTTCTCCGGGTGCAGGGCCGCGGGGAGCACGTCGGCGGCCCGGCGGGCCAGGCCGCGTTCGAGAGCCTCGCCGACGGCGACGGCCTGCGGCACCGTGAACGACACGGTCGCGTTGATCGAGACGCCGCGGTACACGGCCTCCTCCATCGCCTCGATGCCGAGCTTCGTGGCGGGGATCTTCACGATGATGTTCTTCGCGAGACCCGAGAAGGAGACGGCCTGCTCGACGAGGGCGTCCTTGTCGCGGTGGAACCGCGGGTCGGTCTGCATCGACAGACGGCCGTTGCGGCCGCCCGACGCCTCGAACGCCGGCTCGAGCAGCTTCGCCGCGCCGATCGAGAGCTCCTCGACGGCCTTCCAGCCCAGCTGGGACTCCCCCATCGTCGGGTTCTCGGCGGCGAGCTCGCGCAGGCGCGGGATCCAGGTGCCGGGGTCGTTCTTGATGCAGGTGAGGGCGATGACGGGGTTGCAGGTGGCGCCGACGGCGCCGAACTCGGCGATGGAGCGCGCGAGTTCCTGCGGGTCGGCCGAGTCGTTCCAGAGGCTCGTCGGGGTGTCCTGCGCGGCGCGGAGGGTGCTCGGCCGGGTATCGGTGAGAACTGTCGTCATGAGATGTCTCCTTGATCGTGTGAGTCGACCGCGTGCCGGTTACGACAGCGTCGGGCGAGAGGACTGCGGGGTGCGGGTGGCGGCGATCCGGGCTGCGATCTGCTTGCGCTGGAACTTCGAGACCTCGTCGGCGTTCTCGTCTTCGGCGAACACGCTCGACACGGCCACCGTGTCATCGCGGTCGAAGAATCCGAGGCCGCCCAGACCGCCGAAGAACTGGGCCCAGTCGACGTCGCCGTGGCCGATCGGCAGGTGCTGATGCACTCGCACGGGATTACCGGGCGGGTTGGTGATGTAGCGGAGTCCGTGCGACCGGTGGTGGTCGAACGTGTCGGCGATGTGCACGAGGCCGATGGACTGGCCGGCCGCCTCGAAGATCGCCGGGGTCTGGTCGCCGTAGTGGAAGGTATGGCACGAGACGAACGCCATGCCCACCTGCTTCGAGTTCAGCCCGCGGATCACACGGACGGCCTCCAAGCCGTCCTCGACGAAGTCGTCGGGGTGCGGGTCGATGAGCACCCGGATGCCCTCGCGCTCGAACAGCGGGAGGAGCTCCTCCATCGACCAGTAGAACTGGCGCTCGGACTCCTCCTGCAGCTCGGGCCGCCCGGAGAACTCCGTGTTGATGAGGTCGACGCCGAGACGGGCCGTGATGTCGATGACGCGCTTCCACTGCTTGACGGCGGCACGGCGCTCGTCGTCGGACGGACCCGACCAGCGGAGCACCGGCAGCACGGATGCCACCGTCACCCCGGCATTGCGGCAGGCCGCGGCGAAGGCGTCGACGAGGTCGTCGTCGGCCTTCGGGTGCCGGAAGAACGGGATGAAGTCTCTGTGCGGTGTCAGCTGGAGGTGGTCGTACCCGAGGTCGCGGACCTTCTGCGGCAGCTCGAGGAGCGAGTAGTCGTGGTGGAACGGCGTCGGATCGAGGGCGATCTTGACCATCAGGCCGAGACCGCCTCGCGGGCGCCCGTCTCGTAGAAGGCAGGCTTCTCGAGGGCGTATTCGACGACGACCTTCTCGCCCGACGACTGCGCGAGCACGCCCGCGTCGGCGACGACGCTGGCGAGGTAGCCGTCCCAGGCCGACGGTCCGTCGATCTCGCCGCGGTGCGCCGCGTCGACCCAGCGCTGGATCTCGACGTCGTAGGCGGCGCCGAAGCGCTCCTTGAACGACGGGGTGACGCTCTGGCCGATCTGGCCCGCGCTGGCGACCTGGATGGTCTCGGCGCGGCCGATCGACGCCACGCCCGACTCGAAGACCGCGTCGGTCGTCACCTGGTAGCCGAACTGGATGTTGACGCTGATCTCGACGATCGCGAGGGTGCCGGACAGCGTCTCGAGCAGGACGAACTGCGGCTCGACCAGGCCGTCGGGCGCGAGCGAGTTGCGACGCGGCTTCTTGACCTCGACCGAGACGATCGGCTCGCCGGCGATGAACGGCACGATGTCGATCTCGTGGATCACCGAGTCGGTGATGAGCGCCGACTCCGAGTAGTTCGGAGGCGTGGACGCGTTGCGATGAGCGCAATGGAGTGCGAGCAGCGACCCGTTGGCTCCCGACCGCACGAGCTCGCGGAGCTGGAGGTAGCCAGCGTCGAAGCGGCGCATGAAGCCCACCTGCATGTGCGGTCGGTCGAGCTTCTGCTCGGCCTCGATGATGCGGAGGCTCGACTCGACTGTGTCGCTCAGTGGCTTCTCGCTCAGGATCGCCAGGCCCTTCTCGAGCGCGGGCAGGATCACCGGCTCGTGCAGGAACCCGGGGGTCGCGATGATGACGGCGTCGATCTCGGTGCCCGCGAGGGCGTCCTCGAAGGCGGCGAACGTCTGGGCGCCGGGCGCGAGGGCCGCGGCGGCGGCGGCGCGGGCGGTGTCGGGGTCGACGACCGCCGTGACGCGGGCGCCGGAGATGCGCTGGGTGATGCGGGCGACGTGGTCGGCGCCCATCATGCCGGCGCCGACGACGGCGACGCGGAGTTCCTGCGTGCTCATGGTTCTCTTCTTTCTCTGGTGCTCTGGTTGTCAGCGGGACTAGTTGACTCGGGCGAGGTGGGTGCACCCGAAGATGTGCTCGCGGGTGCGCGTGGCGATGCCGAGCGGCAGGTCGATCGAGGCGACCGGGAACATGTCCTGCTCGACGATCCCGAAGATGTTCGAGTCGAGCTTCGCCACGGCCTCGATGATCGGGGCGAGCGCAGGAACTCCCTTCGGGGGCTCTACCATCACGCCCATCCCGACGGCCTCGCCGAAGGGGATGTCGTTCTTCAGCACCGTGAAGCGGAGGTCGGAGTCGACCTGCTTGAGGTGGAGGTAGCCGATGCGCTCCGGGTACTGCTCGATGAGGCGCACGTTGTCGCCGCCGTAGTAGGCGAAGTGGCCGGTGTCGAGGCACAGGTTGGTGAACTGCTGATCGGTGACCTGCAGGAAGCGCTCGGTCTCCTGGTAGGTGCCGACGTGGCTGTCGGCGTGCGTGTGGAACTGCTGGTGCATGCCGAACTCCTCCAGCAGCGCCTTGCCGAGCTTGTCGTGGCCGGCGCCGAGCTTCGCCCACTGCTCGTCGGTCAGGGTGCGCGCCTCGAGCACCTCGTTGGTGGCATCGCTCCGCCAGAGGTCGGGGATGACGACGAGGTGCTCGGCACCGAGCTTGGAGGCGAGGCCGGCGACGTCGAGCGCTTGGTCCCACGCGCGCTTCCACTGCTCCTCGCCCTTGTGGAACCCCGTGAAGACGGTGCCCGCCGAGAGCTTGAGGTCGCGCTTGCCGAGCTCGTCCTCCAGCTGGTGCGGGTCGGTCGGCAGGTAGCCGAACGGCCCCAGCTCGATCCACTCGTAGCCGGCCTTCTGGACCTCGTCGAGGAAGCGGTCCCAGGGGATCTGGCTGGGGTGCTCCGGGAACCACACGCCCCACGAGTCGGGTGCGGTGCCGATGCGGATGCCCTGGGTGTCGGTGACGGTCATGACTGCGCTGTCTCTTTCTTGGTAGGAGGTTGTCGGGGTTCAGCCGAGGAGGGGCCGCTGCCTCGCCTGCTCGACGAGGTAGTCGTCGTAGGCCTTCTGCGTCGAGGGGAGGGTCGAGACCTGAGCGACCGGGACGTCCCACCAGCCGGCGCCGTCGGGCGCGTAGACGAGCGGGTCGCTGTTGATGTGGATCAGGGTTGAGGTCTCGGACGTCTTCGCCGTGGCGAACGCCGCCGACAGGTCGGCGATCGCGTTCGTCGTCGGCTCGATCTCGATGACGTCGACGCCGTAGCTGCGCGCGTTCATCGCGAGATCGACCGGCAGGATCTCGGAGCCCTGGAAGTCGAGCGTCGCCTTGTCCTGCTTGCGATACAGGGTGCCGAAGCGCTCCGAGCCGACCGTCTCGGAGAGGTGGCCGATCGACGCGTAGCCGTGGTTCTGGATCAGGACGACGATCACCTTGATGCCCTCGGCGACCGCCGTGACCAGCTCGGTGTGCAGCATCAGGTACGAGCCGTCGCCGACCATGATGATGACGTCGCGGTCGGGGGCGCCGCGCTTCACGCCGATGCCGCCGGCGATCTCGTAGCCCATGCACGAGAACGCGTACTCGACGTGGTAGCCGAGGGCGTCGCGGGTGCGCCAGAGCTTGTGCAGGTCGCCCGGGAGCGAGCCCGCGGCCTGGACCACGACGTCGGTCGGGTCGGATGCCGCCTGGACGGCTCCGATGATCTCGGGCTGGCCCGGCAGCGCGAGGCCGCTGGGGAGGAAGGCCTCGTCGACGAGGTCGTCCCACGCGGCCTTCTCGGACGCGATGCGCGCGGCGTAGTCGCTCGAGACGGCGAACTCCGAGAGGCCGTGCGACAGCGCGTCGATGCTCTCGCGGGCGTCGGCGATGATCGGCAGCTGCGAGCCGTGCTTGTAGGCGTCGAACGACGCGACGTTGATGTTGACGAAGGACACGTCGGGGTCCTGGAACGCGGTGCGCGAAGCCGTCGTGAAGTCGCTGTAGCGGGTGCCGATGCCGATCACGACGTCGGCCTCGGCCGCGAGGTCGTTCGCCGCGAGCGAGCCGGTGGCGCCTACGCCGCCGAGGTACTGCGGGTGGTCCCAGTCGAGGGCGCCGCCACCGGCCTGCGTCGTGCCGACCGGGATGCCGGTCGCCGCCGCGAAGGCGCGGAGCTGCTCTTCGGCGCCCGAGTAGAGAACTCCGCCGCCGGCGACGATGAACGGGCGCTCGGCGCCGCGGATCGCGGCGATCGCGCGCTCTAGCGGGCCCTTCTCGGGGACGGGTCGGCGAACGTGCCATTCGCGGTGACGCAGGAACTCGACGGGGACGTCGATCGCCTCGGCCTGCACGTCTTCGGGAAGCGCGATCGTCACCGCTCCCGTCTCGACCGGATCCGTCAGAACGCGCATGGCCGACAGGGCTATCGAGAACAGCTGCTCGGGGCGGACCACCCGGTCGAAGAATCGCGAGAGCGGGCGGAACGCGTCGTTCACGCTGATCGAGGTGTCGTGGGGCATCTCGATCTGCTGCAGCACCGGGTCGGAGACCCGGGTCGCGAAGGTGTCGCTGGCGAGGAGCAGCGCGGGCAGGCGGTTCGTCGTCGCGAGGGCCGCGGCGGTCAGCATGTTGGCGGCGCCGGGGCCGACCGACGCGGTCGACGCATAGGTCGCGCGGCGGCGGTGCATGCGCGCGTACGCGACGGCCTGGTGCACCATGGCCTGCTCGTTGCGGGCCTGGAGGTACGGCATGAGACCGGGCTTGGTCTCGTGCAGCTGCTTGAGCGCCTGGCCGACGCCCGCCACGTTGCCGTGGCCGAAGATGCCGAAGATGCCCGGGATCGTGCGCTCGCGCACATCGCCGTCGACCGTCCACTGGTTGGCGAGGAACTCGACGAGGGTCTGGCCCACGGTCATCCGGATGGTCTGTGCTGGGGAAGTCGTCATCGACCTGATGCTTTCTGGTTGAGCGTGTGCGGCTCTGCGGCGGCGTACGGGAGGCGGGGGTCGGTCTCTTGCTCCGACCATTCGGCGCGGACCCACCCGTGCGCCGGATCGTCGGTGATGTTCCAGACGCGCTCCGGGTCGGGCCCGGCCATCACGTTCAGGTAGTACAGGTCGTAGCCCGGGGCGGCCACGGCAGGGCCGTGGTAGCCGAAGGGCACCAGCGCGATGTCGCCGGTGCGGACCATGGCGTTGATGTCGATCGCGCCGGCGGGCGACGAGTAGGTGGCGAACATGCCGAAGGGCTGCGCCTCGGCCGGAGCGGTTGCCCCGCGGGTGACCTCGGACTCGAAGTAGTAGATCTCCTCCAGCCGCGACTCGACGCCGGGCACGGCCTCGTCGTGCTTGTGCGCCGGGTACGACGACCAGTTCTCGGCCGGTGTGATGACCTCGCAGACGATGAGCTTCTGCGCGTGCAGACCCGCGGGCGTGCCGTAGTTGTGCACCTGGCGGGTCGAGCGGCCGGCCCCGCGGATCTCGATCGGGATGTCGGCCTTGCGGAGCACCTGCACCGAGAGCACCTCGGTGGCGGGCGCCTCGGCGACGCCGACCCGGCCGGAGCCGGAGAGGGTCGCCGAGGTGCCGACGCCGAGGTAGGCGACATCGGGCGGACCGTCGAAGACCGAGGCGCGGCCCTCGAGTTCGATCGTGCCGCGGTCGCCGGCGGACGCCCACTCGATGCGGACGTCGCCGGTCAGCGGCACGATTATGCGCTCCCTATCGCCGGCGGTCAGCGTCAGCTCGCCGGCCGCCAGCTCGCCGACCCGGAGGCCGGTGTGCTGCCAGCCTTCGAGGGTGTCGTCGACGACCGACTGCCAGCCACCGCGGGCCAGGCTCTGTGCGGGGTGGAACCAGGTGGTCATGGGTGCGTCACGCCTGGGGGAAGCCGAGGTTGATGCCGCCGTGCGACGGGTCGGACCAGCGCGACGTGATGGCCTTCTCGCGCGTGAAGAAGTGGAACCCCTGCATGCCGTAGGCCTTCGAGTCGCCGAAGATCGAGTCTTTGAACCCGCCGAACGAGTAGTAGGCGACCGGGACGGGGATCGGCACGTTGATGCCGATCATGCCGACCTCGATCTCGTTCTGGAAGCGACGCGCAGCTCCCCCGTCGTTGGTGAAGATCGCCGTGCCGTTGCCGAAGGCGCCCGAGTTGATGAGCTCGACGCCCTCCTCGTAGGTGTCGACGCGGACCACGCTGAGCACTGGTCCGAAGATCTCCTCCGTGTACACGCGGCTGGTCAGCGGCACCCTGTCGATCAGGGTGGGGCCGAACCAGAAGCCGGCCTTGTCGCCGTCGACCTCGATGCCGCGGCCGTCGACGACGACGTCGGCTCCGTCGGCGATCGCGATGTCGACGTACGAGGCGACCGTGTCGCGGTGCTGCTCGGTGACCAGAGGGCCCATATCGCAGGATCGCCGACCGTCGCCGATCACGAGCTTCGACATGCGCTCCTTGATCATCGGCACCACCTTGTCAGCTACGTCGCCGACGGCGACGAGAACGCTGATCGCCATGCAGCGCTCGCCGGCCGAGCCGAAGCCCGCGTTGATGGCCGAGTCGGCCACCAGGTCGAGGTCGGCGTCGGGCAGCACGAGCATGTGGTTCTTCGCGCCGCCGAGGGCCTGGACGCGCTTGCCGTTCTTGGCTGCGGTCTCGTAGATGTACTTCGCGATCGGCGTCGAGCCGACGAACGAGATGCTGGCGACGTCGGGGCTGTTCAGCAGGCCGTCGACGGCGAGCTTGTCGCCCTGCAGGACGGTGAAGACGCCGTCGGGCAGACCGGCCTCCTTGAAGAGCTCCGCCAGGAAGATGCTCGACGACGGGTCCTTCTCGCTGGGCTTGAGGACGACCGTGTTGCCGACCGCGATGGCGATCGGGAAGAACCACATCGGCACCATGACCGGGAAGTTGAAGGGGCTGATGATGCCCACGACGCCGAGCGGCGACTTGGTCGAGTAGACGTCGACGCCGGTGGACACCTGCTGGCTGAACTCGCCCTTGATGAGGTGCGGGAATCCGGTCGCGAGCTCCAGGACCTCGAGGCCGCGCTGGATCTCGCCCAGCGAGTCGGAGATGACCTTGCCGTGCTCGGCGGTGAGGATCTCGGCGAGCTCGTCCTTGCGCGCGTTGACCAGCTCGCGGAAGCGGAACATGATCTGCTGGCGCTTCGTGATCGACAGGTCGCGCCACTTCGGGAACGCCGCCTTGGCGCTCGCGATGGCGCGGTCGATCTCCTCCTGGCTGGCGAGGGCGACGGTCTTCGTCGCGACGCCGAGCGCGGGGTCGTAGACCGGGGCCGTGCGGCCCGACGCGCCCGAGACGCGCGCTCCGTCGATCCAGTGGGTGATCTCGGGAAGCTCGGTCGCGGTCGCGCCGGCGGTGGGAGCGGTGGTAGTCATCTGCTTCTTCTTTCTGAGCGGAGCGTTCGGTCTAGGCGTTCTGGACCTGCGCCGGGACAGTGGAGTGGACGAGCCCGGCCGCCGTGTCGACGGCTGCGACGACGTCGTCGTCGGACGGGTAGAGCAGGGTCCGGCCGACGGTGAGGCCGCGCACGCCGGGCTGCGCCAGGGCGGCGCCCCACTTCGCGTAGGTCTCGTCGGGGTTCTCGGCCGGGTCGCCTCCCAGGAGGAGCGTCGGCAGGGTGGTCGCGGCCATCACGCGCTCCATGTCGTCGACGACCGGGAGCTTCAGCCAGCTGTAGGCCGTCGACTCGCCGAGGCCCGAGGCGATGGCGACCGACTTGATGACGGCCTCCGTCGAGAGGTCGTTGACGATGCGGCCGTCGACCCAGTTCGACACGAACGGCTCGAGCATGATCGGCAGGTGGAGGGCGGCCGACTCGCTGACGGCCCGAGCGGTCGCCTCGATGGTCGTCGCGGTGCCGGCATCCTCGAGGTTGATGCGCATGAGCAGCTTCGCGAAGTCGAACCCGGCGTCGACGATGCCCTGGGACGAGTAGGCGGTGAAGCGGTCGTCCATCTCGAACGTGGCGCCCTGGAGGCCGCCGCGGTTCATCGAGCCGACGACGACCTTCCCGTCGAGAGCGCCGAGCAGGGCCAGGTCTTCGAGGATGTCGGGGGTGCCGAGCACGCCGTCGACGCCTGGTCGCTCGAGAGCGACTACGAGGCGGCGGAGCAGCTCGCCCCGGTCGGACATCGCCAGCGAGTCTCCGCGGACTCCGAGGGCGCCGCGGGCCGTGTGGTCGGCGGCCACGATGAACAGGCGGCCGTCGCCCTCCAGGAGCGGGCGCCGGACGCGGCTCGCGAGAGCGGCGCCGATCGCCTCCGGCTCGGCGGCGCGGATGTCGCGCAGACGCGCGACCCTGTCGGCGAACGACGAGGATGCGTCAGACATGGAGGGCCTCCTCGAGGACTGCCTCGACCTCGGCCGCGGTGGGCATCGCGGTCGAGCATTCGAAGCGGGTGGCGACGATGCCGCCGGCGGCGTTGGCGAAGCGCAGGACGCGCTCGAGCTGCCAGCCCTGCAGGAGCCCGTGGATGAGGGCGCCGCCGAAGCCGTCGCCCGAGCCGAGGCCGTTGATGACCTTGACCAGGTGGGCGGGTACCTCGATCGACTCGTCGCGCGTCTTGGCGAGGACCCCGCGCGGGCCCTGCTTGACGATCGCGAGCTCGACGCCGCGCTCGAGGAGGGCGTCGGCTGCGCGCTCGGGCTCCGTCTCGCCGACGGCGATCTCGCACTCCTCCTTGTTTCCCACCGCGACCGTGACGTGCTCGAGGGCACGCCCGACCTCGCGGGTGGCCACCTCGGCCGACGACCAGAACATCGGACGGTAGTCGAGGTCGAGGATCGTCAGGGGGCGTCGGCCGCGCGCCTGGTAGGCGACGTGGTGGGCCTGTCGGCTGGGCTCCTCGGAGAGGCCTGTGACGGTCGTCCAGAAGACCCGGGCCTGCTCGATGGCGGCGAGGTCGAGCGACTGCACCGTGATCATCAGGTCGGGGGCCTTGGGCGCCCGGTAGAAGTAGAGCGGGAAGTCGTCGGGCGGGAAGATCTCGCAGAACGTGACGGGGGTGTTGAGCCCGGCGACGGTCGAGATGAACTCCGTCGAGACGCCGAGGCGCTCGAGCTCCTTCACGACGTAGCGGCCGAACGGGTCGGCACCGGTGCGGGTGATGACGCCGGACCGGTTGCCGTAGCGCGTGGCCGCGATGGCGACGTTGGTCGCACTGCCGCCGACCGACTTGGAGAACGTCTCGACCTCCTCGAGAGGCACTCCGGCCTGCTGCGGATAGATGTCGACGCCGACCCGGCCCATGGTCACGACGTCGTAGGGGGTACCTGCTGTCTGGGTCATACTCCGATGTACAACTTCCTGTGTGAAGGCGGAACCGTGCTGTGATGTCGAGCGTACACGTCTCTTGCCTTAATGTCAGGACATTAAGCCTCCGGATTGCGAGACCTTTGTCGGTGGGCACTGCCAGACTCCCAGCATGTCCTCCACCGCCGCTCTCTTCCTCGGGCTCCTCGCCGGCGCCGCGCTCGGCATCCTCATCGGCCTCGCGCTGGCGCGCGGCCGCGTCGCCGGCTCCGCGTCGACGGCCGCCGCCCTGCGCGAGCGCCTCGACGCGCAGGAGGCGCAGCACGCCCGGCAGCTCGAACTGCAGGAGCAACGGGTCGACGAGCTGCACGACCGGCTGATCGCCTCGGCAGAGGCCGAGACGGCGCGTTCGTCGGCCGACGGCCGGGTGCTCACCGCCCTGAGCCCCGTGGCCGAGAGCCTCCGTGCCGTGCAGCTCAAGGTCGCCGAGCTCGAGCAGCAACGCCAACGGCAGCACGGCGAGCTCAGCGAGCAGCTGCGCTCCGCCTCCGAGTCGGAGGAGCGCCTGCGCTCGACGGCCGAGTCGCTGGCGGCGGCCCTCAAGTCGAACAGCACGCGCGGCGTCTGGGGCGAGACGCAGCTCCGCAACGTCGTGCAGGCGGCGGGGCTCCTCGAGCGCGTCGACTTCGACGTCCAGTCGTCGATCGCGGCCGACTCCGGCGCGAGGCGCCCCGACATGGTCATCCACCTGCCCGGCGGCAAGAACATCGCCGTCGACGCCAAGGTGCCGTTCACCGCCTACCTCGAGGCATCGACGATCCCGGCCACGGCGACCGGCGCCGACCGTGCACGCCGCGACGACCTGCTCCGCGCGCACGTCAAGGCCGTCCGGGCCCACATCGACGCCCTCGCCGCGAAGGCGTACTGGTCGGGTCTCGACTCGTCGCCCGAGCTCACGATCGCGTTCATCCCGAGCGAGTCGCTCGTATCGTCGGCGCTCGAGGCCGACCCGTCGATCATGGACTACGCGTTCCAGAAGCGCGTCGCCCTGGCCTCGCCGGTCACCCTGTGGTCGGTGCTGAAGACCATCGCGTTCAGCTGGCAGCAGGACGTCGTGACGCAGGAGGCCAAGCAGCTCTTCGACCTCAGTCGCGAGCTGTACGGCCGCCTGTCGACGATGGCCGGGCACGTCGACAAGCTCGGGCGCTCCATCCGCGGCACGGTGACCGACTACAACAGGTTCGTCGGCTCGCTGGAGAGGCAGGTGCTTCCGTCGGCCCGACGGCTGTCGATGCTCGACGAGGCGACTGTGCTGGCACCGGCCGCGCCGATCGACGACCTGCCGCGCGACCTCGCGGCGGTCGAGCTCACTGCCGAGCTCGACCGCGTGCGCGAGAGCTAGAGACCTAGGCCTCGCCGAGCCACTTCGACTCGAGGTGATCGGCGATCACGCGGCGCTGGGTGCCCGAGTGCGAGCGGAGCACCAGCGACTCGGTGCGGATCAGGCCGTTCTTGCGGGAGACACCGGCGACGAGAGCGCCGTCGGTGACGCCGGTCGCGACGAAGTAGGTGTTGTCGCCCGTGACCAGGTCGTCGCCCGTGAGAATGCGGTCGAGGTCGTGGCCGGCGTCGATCGCGCGCTGGCGCTCCGCGTCGTCCTTCGGCTTCAGCTTGCCCTGGATGACGCCGCCGAGCGCCTTGACTGCGCAGGCGGTGATGATGCCCTCGGGGGTGCCGCCGACGCCGACGCACATGTCGATGCGGGACTCGGGGCGGGCGGCGTTGATTCCGCCCGCGACGTCGCCGTCGAGGAGGAGCCGCGTTCCTGCGCCCGCTGCTCGGATGTCGGCGATGAGCTGCTTGTGACGCGGACGGTCGAGGACCGCGATCTGCATCTCTTCGACCGGCATGCCCTTGGCCGCAGCGAGCGCGCGGATGTTGTCGCCGATGGGGAGGCTGAGGTCGATCACGCCGAGGCCCTCGGGGCCGGTCACGATCTTGTCCATGTAGAAGACGGCGCTGGGGTCGTACATCGTGCCGCGGTCCGAGACGGCGATCACGGAGACGGCGTTCATGCGGCCGGTCGCGGTGAGCGAGGTGCCGTCGATCGGGTCGACCGCGATGTCGAACGAGGGGCCGTTGCCGGTGCCGACGTGCTCGCCGTTGAAGAGCATCGGGGCGTCGTCCTTCTCGCCCTCGCCGATCACCACGACGCCGTCGAAGTCGACGGTGCCGAGGAACTTGCGCATCGCATCGACAGCGGCGCCGTCGGCGAGGTTCTTCTCACCGCGGCCGATCCACGGTGCCGCCCGGATGGCCGCGGCCTCCGTCGCCCGCACCAGCTCCATTCCGAGGTTCCGGTCGGGGTGGGTGAACAGGGTGCCAGGATCGCTGATGGTCATGAGGCGAACTTTACCCGGGTCGGAAGTCCGAGCCATTACGCCGTCGCGCGATTGCAGGTGCACACATGTGCAGCGCCGGATCGACCCGGCGAGCGCCCATCGCGCCTCGGTAGAGTGAAACGAGAACGCGCCCGTCATCGAAGGAGAAGTCATGCCCGTCGCCACCCCAGAGCAGTACGCCGAGATGCTCGACCGAGCGAAGACGCAGGGGTTCGCCTACCCCGCGATCAACGTCTCGTCGTCGCAGACCATCAACGCCGTGCTGCAGGGTCTCACCGAGGCCGGGTCGGATGGCATCATCCAGGTCACGACCGGAGGCGCCGACTACTTCGCCGGCCAGACGGTCAAGAACCGCGCCGCGGGCGCCATCGCATTCGCGAAGTTCGCCACCGAGGTGGCCAAGAACTACCCCGTCACGGTCGCCCTCCACACCGACCACTGCCCCAAAGACGCCCTCGACGGCTTCGTCATGCCGCTCATCGCCGCCTCCGAGGAGGAGGTCAAGGCGGGCCGCAACCCCCTCTTCCAGTCGCACATGTGGGACGGCAGCGCGGTGCCCCTCGACGAGAACATCTCGATCGCCGAAGACATGCTCAAGCGCACCAAGGCCATCAACGCGATCCTCGAGGTCGAGATCGGCGTCGTCGGCGGCGAGGAGGACGGCGTCGAGCACGAGGGCACGAACGACGCGCTCTACACGACCGTCGGCGACGTGACCCGCGTGGTCGAGGCGCTCGGCCTGGGCGACAAGGGCCGCTACATCGCCGCTCTCACCTTCGGCAACGTGCACGGCGTCTACAAGCCCGGCAACGTCAAGCTGCGCCCCGAGCTCCTCGGCGAGATCCAGGCCGGCATCGCCGAGAGGTTCGGCACCGCGGCCAAGCCGCTCGAGCTGGTCTTCCACGGCGGATCGGGTTCGTCCGACGCCGAGATCTCAGAGGCCGTGTCGAACGGCGTCGTCAAGATGAACATCGACACCGACACGCAGTACGCGTTCTCGCGCTCGATCGCCGACACCGTGCTCAAGAACTACGACGGGTTCCTCAAGGTCGACGGCGAGGTCGGCAACAAGAAGGTCTACGACCCGCGCTCCTGGGGCAAGATCGCCGAGACCGCCATGGCCGCCCGCGTGCTGGAGGCGACGAAGCAGCTGGGCTCGCACGGCCAGAGCAAGAGCTGACGGCCTTCGGCCCACGAGGCTGAGATAGGCAGGATCACGGGGCGGTCGCCACTCGGCGGCCGCCTCGCCTGCGTCCGGGTGCGCCCCGTCAGGCCCCGACGAACGACGAGTCGCCCATGACGACGCCCACCACGACCAGTCCGGTCACGACGTTGACGGCGAGTCCGACGATCAGGAGCACGAGCCAGGAGCGCTTGCCCGCCCGGAGCCGGCGGATCGCGACGATCATCGTGATCAGGAAGATCGGCACCGAGGCGGCGGCGCTGACGACCCCGACGAGCTGCAGCGCCGCCGTGCTCTCGAACGCGCCGGAGAGGTACCCGAGCGAGCGGAACTCCGCGACGTAGGTCGTCACGAAGGTGTCGGACTCCAAGGCCGAGCGGACCACGTCGTACAGCCCGTAGACGATGAGACCGAGCGTCGCGAAGCGGTTGAAGGCCGCGTTGCGAAGTGCCTTGGGCGGAGCCCCGGGGACGGGCGCGCCGGTGGGCGGCGGTGCGTCGATGGTCGGAGCACCCGGACGCTGCGGTGCGGCGGAGGCCCTGACTTGCTGCGCCGGTGTCTCGGCTGTGCTCGGCTCAGGCGGCGGAGCGACGGGGCTGACCCAGCCCGGAGGGGCGTACTCGCCGTATTCCGGGGCTGGACGGCCCTCGACCCGGACGGGCTCGGCGGCCGCGGACTGGGGTGTCTCGGCGTGCGCGGTCTGCTCGGGAGGCGTGGTCATCGGGTGCGGCCGCCCAGGGCTCGGGAGTCGACCCCGCCGGTGGAATCCTTGCGCAGCTCTTTCGGGAGCGAGAACATCAGGTCTTCTTCGGCGGTCTTGACCTCGCCCACGTCGGCATAGCCGGCGTCGGAGAGCTCGGCCAGGACCTCGTCGACCAGGACCTCGGGCACGGAGGCGCCGGAGGTGACGCCGACGGTCTCGACGCCGTCGAGCCACTCCTGCTGGATCTCGGAGGAGTAGTCGACGCGGTACGCCGCCTTGGCGCCGTATTCGAGGGCGACTTCGACGAGGCGCACGCTGTTCGAGCTGTTCGCGCTGCCGACGACGATCACCAGATCGGCGTCTCTCGCGACCTTCTTGATCGCGACCTGGCGGTTCTGAGTGGCATAGCAGATGTCGTCGGACGGCGGGTTCTGGATGTTCGGGAAGCGCTGGCGGAGGCGGTTGACCGTCTCCATCGTCTCGTCGACGCTGAGGGTCGTCTGCGACAGCCAGACCAGGTTGTCGGGGTCGTCGACGACGAGCGTGTCTACCTCGCCGGGGTTCTGCACGAGGGTGGTCCGCTCGGGAGCGTGGCCCATGGTGCCCTCGACCTCCTCGTGGCCGGCGTGGCCGATGAGGATGATGTGCTGGTCTTGCTTCGCGAATCGGATGGCCTCGCGGTGCACCTTGGTGACCAGCGGGCAGGTCGCGTCGATGGACAACAGACCGCGGTCGTCGGCGCCCTTCACGACGGCCGGCGAGACGCCGTGCGCGCTGAAGACGATGTGCGAGCCCTCGGGTACCTCGTCGACCTCGTCGACGAAGATGGCGCCCTGCTGCTCGAGCGTGGCCACGACGTGGACGTTGTGCACGATCTGCTTGCGGACGTAGACCGGCGAGCCGTAGTGCTCGAGGGCCTTCTCGACGGCGATCACGGCGCGGTCGACACCGGCGCAGTAGCCGCGGGGGGCCGCCAGGAGCACGCGTTTGCGCCCGATGACGGGGGTATCCTTTAGCCTGTTGCGCACCGCGGGAACACGCGGTGTCGGAAGGTCGATGGCGAGAGCGCCATTCGTAATTCGGCTCACGGAGTGATTCTAGGCGGGCCTGGTCCGACCGGCCTGAGAGTCTCTCGACGCTGGCGCCCAGGAGGAGCTTCTTTGACGATCGTCACCCCGCCTCCCACAGCCGACGCGCCCTGGCCCGTCGGGCTGCTGGCGGCCAAGGTCCGCGACTGGATCGACCGCCTCGGCACGGCCTGGGTCGAGGGCGAGATCACGCAGTGGAACAGCTCCGGCGGCAACGTCTACGGCAAGCTCAAAGACCTCGAGCAGGACGCCACGGTCTCGTTCTCGATCTGGTCGAGCGTGCGGGGCAAGATCCCCGACGACCTCAAGCAGGGCGACCGGGTCATCGCCGCCATCAAGCCCAACTACTGGGTTAAGGGCGGATCGCTCACCATGCAGGTGTTCGACATGCGGCACGTCGGTCTCGGCGACCTGCTCGAGCGGCTCGAGCGCCTGCGTCGGCAGCTCGCGTCCGAGGGGCTGTTCGATCCGGCTCGGAAGCGGCGACTGCCCTTCCTCCCTCAGTGCATCGGCCTCGTCACCGGCAAGGACAGCGACGCCGAGAAGGACGTGCTCCGCAACGCCCAGCTGCGCTGGCCCTCGGTGCGGTTCAAGACGATCCACGCCGCCGTCCAGGGCGAGCGCATGCCGAGCGAGGTGACCGCGGCGGTGAAGGCGCTCGACGCCGACCCCGAGGTCGACGTCATCATCGTCGCCCGCGGCGGCGGCGACTTCCAGAACCTGCTCGGCTTCAGCGACGAGGGGCTCCTTCGCGCGGCCGCCGCCGCGACGACGCCCATCGTCAGCGCCATCGGCCACGAGGCCGACCGCCCGCTGCTCGACGAGGTCGCCGATCTCCGCGCCTCCACGCCGACCGACGCGGCCAAGCGCGTCGTGCCGGACGTCGGAGAAGAGCTCCTGCGCGTGCAGCAGGCCCGCGGGCGCATGGCCGGCCGCCTCACGCACCTGATCAACGGAGAGATCGACCGGCTAGGCCAGATCCGCAGCCGGCCCGTGCTCGCCCGCCCGCAGACTCTCCTCGACATCCGCGCCGACGAGCTGGTCCGGTACGTCGCCCGGAGCGAAGAGCTCCTGCGACGCGCAATCGAGCGCGCCGGCGTCCGGGTCTCGGAGCTCGCCGCCCAGCTCCGCGCCCTCTCGCCCGAGTCCACGCTCCGGCGCGGCTACTCGATCGCCCAGCTCCCCTCGGGCGCGGTGCTCCGCGACTCGTCCGAGGCGCCGCCCGACACTCCCCTGCTGCTGACCCTCGCCTCCGGCTCGCTCGACACCGTCAGCCGAGGGCCTCGCACCGACGGCGCCTCGGATGGCGCTCCCACCCCCGCTCGATAGGATTTCACCGTGGCAACCTCCCCCGTCTCCGATGTCGCCGATCTCCCCGCCGTCTCCTCGTACACCTACGAGCAGGCTCGCGACGAGCTCGTGACCGTCGTCAACGAGCTCGAGCAGGGCGCTTCGACGCTCGAGCGGTCGCTCGCCCTCTGGGAGCGCGGCGAGGCCCTCGCCGCCCGGTGCGAAGAGTGGCTGCAGGGCGCCAAGGAGCGCCTCGAGAAGGCGCGCTCGAGTGCGGTCGCCGAATGAGCGACATCCCGCCCCCTCCTCTCGGCAAGCAGCGCGCGCCCCGCGTGGTCGCCGAGCTCGGCCGCCCCGAGACCCCCGGCGAAACGGCAGCCCGCAAGGCCGCGAGCTCGCGTGCGCATCGCGAGAACCAGACCGCCTTCAACCTGACCATCGCGATCATCGTCTCGGTGGCCATCGTCGTCCTGCTCGTTCTGGCTGTGCCCCGTGACGACGGCTCGCACCTGCAGGTCGTCGACTACCAGAAGGTGGCCTCCGAGGCGCAGCCCCAGCAGACCGAGAAGCTCGCCGCACCCGCGATGCCCTCGAAGTGGACGTCGAACCGCGCCGAGATCGCGCCCGCGGGCGCCGACGGCGTAGCCACCTGGTACGTCGGCTTCCTCACCCCCGACACGCAGTTCATCGGCCTGACGCAGGGCTTCAAAGCGAATGCGACGTGGGTCAGCAACAAACTCGACGAGGCACGCAAGACCTCCGAGAAGACCGTCGGCGGCGTGACCTGGACCGTGTACGACCAGCGCGCCGAGAACAACACCGGCAACAACGCGTACGCGATGGTCGCGACCGAGGGCGACTCGACCGTCGTCCTCGCCGGCACCGCCAGCGACACCCAGTTCGACCTTCTCGCCACCCGCGTCGCCGCGCAGCTGGCCGGCTGAGCAGCCGACGAGCCGAGCCCCCCGACCCTCCCGATCCCGACCCCTGGAGAGCCCTCGTGACCGACACCACAGCCACCCCGACCCCCGGCACCGCCTGGAAGGCCATGTCCGCCGGCAACGTGCGGTTCGTCGAGGGCCGCCCCGAGCACCCGCACCAGGACGCCGACCGTCGCTCCCTGGTGGCCTCCGGTCAGAAGCCGATCGCGGCCGTGTTCGGGTGCGCTGACAGCCGCCTCGGCGCCGAGATCATCTTCGACAGCGGTCTCGGCGACCTCTTCGTGGTGAGGAACGCCGGTCAGGTCGTCGGCGACAACGAGATCGGCTCGCTCGAGTTCGCTGTGACCGCTCTGAAGGTGCCGCTGATCGTCGTGCTCGGGCACGACAGCTGCGGTGCCGTGGCCGCCGCCATCGCGTCGATCGATGCTAACTCCGAGTCGCAGTCGTTCTACCTGCAGCGCCTCGTCGACATGATCGTGCCCTCGGTCAAGCGGGCGCACCGCGAGCTCGCGGATGCCGCGGGCGCTCTCGATCCGCGGGAGGTCGGCCGGCTGCACATCGAGGCGTCCGTCGGCGCTCTCCTCGAGCGCTCGATTGTGATCTCGGACGCAGTCGCCAGCGGTAGATTGGCAGTCGTCGGAGCCAACTACGACCTCGCCAACGGCCGAGTCGACTTCCACACGGTCGTCGGCGATCTCTGAGGCCCGACCCGCACACCACACCCCCTGACGGAAGGACCACAGCGACGTGACCACCACCGAGACCACCGCAACGCCCGACTCGACCTCGAGCGGCGCCGCCGGCGAGTTCCGCATCGAGCACGACACGATGGGCGAGGTGAGGGTCCCGGCCAGCGCCCTCTACAGTGCCCAGACGCAGCGCGCCGTCGAGAACTTCCCGATCTCGGGTGCGGGGCTCGAGCCGGCGCAGATCGTCGCCCTCGCGCGCATCAAGCGCGCGGCCGCGATCGTCAACGGCGAGATGGGGATCCTCGAGGGCCCCATCTCAGCGGCGATCGCCGAGGCGGCCGACCTCATCATCGGCGGCTCGCATCACGACCAGTTCCCTGTCGACGTCTATCAGACCGGCAGCGGCACCTCGTCGAACATGAACATGAACGAGGTGCTCGCCACGCTGGCCTCCGGAATCCTCGGCTCGCCGGTTCACCCCAACGACCACGTCAACGCGTCGCAGTCGTCGAACGACGTCTTCCCGACCTCGGTCCACGTGGCCGTCACGGGCGCCCTACTGCACGACCTCGTCCCCGCTCTCGACCACCTCGCCCTCGCCCTCGAGAAGAAGGCCGACGAATGGAAGGGCGTCGTCAAGTCGGGTCGCACCCACCTGATGGACGCCACGCCTGTCACCCTGGGCCAGGAGTTCGGCGGCTACGCCCGCCAGATCCGCCTCGGCATCGAGCGCGTCACCGCGACGCTCCCCCGCGTCGCCGAGGTGCCGCTCGGCGGCACGGCCACCGGCACCGGCATCAACACGCCCATCGGCTTTCCGCAGCGCGTCATCGCGGCCCTCGCGGCCGACTCGGGCCTGCCCGTCACCGAGGCGCTCGACCACTTCGAGGCCCAGGGCGCCCGCGACGGCCTCGTCGAGGCGTCCGGCGCCCTGCGCGTGCTCGCCGTGAGCCTGACCAAGATCAACAACGACCTCCGCTGGATGGGCTCCGGCCCCAACACCGGCCTCGGCGAGCTGCACATCCCCGACCTCCAGCCCGGCTCGTCGATCATGCCCGGCAAGGTCAACCCCGTCATCCCCGAGGCGGTGCTCATGGTGAGCGCCCGCGTCATCGGCAACGACGCCACCATCGCCTGGGCGGGCGCCTCAGGGGCCTTCGAGCTCAACGTCGCCATCCCTGTCATGGGCACCGCGCTGCTCGAATCGATCCGCCTGCTGTCGAACGCGACCGTCGCTCTCGCCGACAAGGCTGTCGACGGGCTGATTGCCAACGTCGAGCACGCCCGCGCCCTCGCCGAGTCCTCGCCGTCGATCGTCACGCCCCTCAACCGCATCGTCGGCTACGAGGCGGCGGCGAAGATCGCCAAGCACTCCGTCAGCGCGAAGATGACCGTGCGCGAGGCCGTCATCGACCTCGGATTCGTCGAACGCGGCGAGGTCACCGAGGAGCAGCTCGACAAGGCGCTCGACGTGCTCAGCATGACCCACCCGGGCTGAGCCGAGCCGTCCCGGAAAGCGCCGCGACCGATGGGCGTCCACTGGGGCTGCCCGTGCGCCCCCGGAACCGCCGTTCCAGGGCACTCCGTCGTCACGGTGCGAGGGCAGCGGCCAGCCAGAAGCCCGCGAGAACGGCCGGGCCGTACGGCACCACGGGCGGCGCCGGGCGCCGGCGCCGGGACACGACGAGGGTGACGAGACCTGCGACGCCGCACCCGACGAGCGCGACGGCGGCCCCGCCCGGCCACGCCGACTGCGCCCCGCAGGCGACGGCGGTGGCCAGCTTGACGTCGCCCATCCCCACGGCGCCGCGGGAGGCCGCCAGGCAGCCGACGGCGGCTGTGGCGACCACGACGCCCAGCGCGACGGCGGCGGCCGACGGCGGCCAGGCGCCCGCGACGACGGCCACCACCCCGCCGACCGGGGCGATTGCCAGAGCAGGATGCGTCACGGCGTTGGGGAGGCGGAGCGACGCGACATCACTCCGCACCAGAAGCGGCGTCGTGAAGGCCAGCCACACGGCCAGCGGAAGCGCCGCCACTGGCAGGGAGACGCTCACGCCGAGCAGGGCGAGGATGACCAGGGCGTCGACGAGGGGATGCATGCGTCGACCGTAGGAGCCGGCGATGCACCCCCGGTCACCCCGGGCTCGATCTGTGGAGAGCGGCCCCCGGTCCTGCCTGTGTGCACACAGTCCTGCTCGTGTGAGCACAGCCCTGCACTGTGCAGGAGACCCGAGGCCGCCCGACGGCGACTAGGCCAGCTCGTTCGACTCCAGCAGCTCGGTGACCAGCGCGGCGATCGCCGACCGCTCCGAACGCGTCAACGTCACGTGGGCGAACAGGGGGTGCCCCTTGAGCGTCTCGATGACCGAGGCGACTCCGTCGTGGCGTCCGACCCGCAGGTTGTCGCGCTGGGCGACGTCGTGCGTGAGCACCACTCGCGAGTTCTGGCCGATGCGCGACAGGACCGTGAGCAGCACGTTGCGCTCGAGCGACTGGGCCTCGTCGACGATCACGAACGCGTCGTGCAGCGAGCGACCGCGGATATGCGTCAGCGGCAGCACCTCGAGAATGCCCCGCTCGACGACCTCGTCGAGAACGTTCTGAGACACGATCGCGCCGAGCGTGTCGAAGACGGCCTGCGCCCACGGGTTCATCTTCTCGCCTGCGTCGCCCGGCAGGAAGCCGAGGTCCTGGCCGCCGACCGCGTACAGCGGCCGGAACACCATGATCTTCTTGTGCTGCTGCTTCTCGAGCACGGCCTCCAGGCCCGCGCAGAGGGCGAGCGCCGACTTGCCGGTGCCGGCGCGGCCGCCGAGCGAGACGATGCCCACCTCGGGGTCGAGGAGCAGGTCGATCGCGAGGC
Source organism: Frondihabitans sp. GW821-FHT04F02 (assembly GCF_059420045.1). Classification (NCBI taxonomy): domain Bacteria; kingdom Bacillati; phylum Actinomycetota; class Actinomycetes; order Micrococcales; family Microbacteriaceae; genus Frondihabitans; species Frondihabitans sp. GW821-FHT04F02. The sequence continues at coordinate 239,829 of NZ_JBWKSZ010000003.1, forward strand.
GCTGCTCCGCCGAGCGACCGTGCAGGCCGAAGACGTCGCGGTCGCCGCGCACCAGGCGCACGTGCCCCTTCGAGACCACGCGGCCGAGGGCCGAACCGCGATCGGAGTGCATGACGAGACCCGTGTTGACCGGCTGCTCCGCGGCACGCGTCGAGATGTGCTCGTCGTCGTACAGCTTCGCCATCTGCTCACTCGAGATGTCGACCTCGGCGAGCCCCGTGTAGCCGGAGTCGACGATCTGCTCGGCCCGGTACTCCTCGGCCGCGAGACCGATCGACGCCGCCTTGACCCGCAGCGGGAGGTCTTTCGACACGACCACGACCTCGAGTCCGTCGTTCGACAGGTTCGACGCGACGGCGAGGATCCGGGAGTCGTTGTCGTCGAGACGGAGCCCCGAGGGCAGCACGGTCATGTTCGAGTGGTTCAGCTCGACGCGGAGCGAACCGCCCTTGCCGACCTCGACCGGAAAATCGAGGCGGTCGTGCTTGACGCGGAGCTCATCGAGCAGGCGGAGAGCTTGACGTGCGAAGTAGCCGAGCTCGGGGTCGTGACGTTTCTTCTCCAGTTCGCCGATGACGACGACCGGGATCACGACCGACTGCTCCGCGAAGCGGAACATCGCCTGCGGATCGCTGAGCAGAACCGAGGTGTCGAGAACGTAGGTCTTCTGGCCGGTCTTCACCCCCTCGGCGCTGGTGGTGGGGGTTTCTGCGACGTCGTATGCGGTCACGACCGACTCCATCTCCGGGTGCGGTGGGCACTCGGTACCTTCCCTCAAGACGGCCGTGGAGCAGTTTCGAAACGAACTTACGTGGCCGTCTCGATCAGGTGCCTTACCTGATGGGTTGAAGCTACGTCAGCCCACCGACATCCCACAAATGCGACACGCTGACGCCGGGTTACGAGCAGATTAACCCCCGTCACAGGCGTCACAGGGCGCAGGAACTCGCGCCCCGCCGACGCGAGGGCCGGCGTTCCTGCGCCGATCAGCACCGCCCTGCGCCCGTCAGTACTGGATCGCCGACCCGTACGAGGTCAGCGCCCCGCGGAGGGCCCCGAGGGTCTCTTCGCCGGTGGACACGTGCACGCTGAGGCGCACGAGCCCGTCGCGCACGGTCGCGGTGACGCCGTGGTTGATGAGGGCGGCGGTGAGGGCGGTGACGTGACCGGCCTCGGGCTGGAGGACGACGATGCCGGCGCGCTCGGTCTCGTCGCGCGACGAGACGACCGGGATGGCGAACTCGTCGGCGATGTCGATCACTGCCGAGACGGTGAGGGCGATGGCGCCGGCGATCTGCCCGACGCCGGCGTCGGCGATGCCCTCGAGTGCGGTCGCGAACCGAGCCTGCGCGATCGGGTCGCAACGGGTCACCTGGAAGGCCGCGGCGCCCTGGAGCGGCGGCGGCACCTCGTCGTACGAGCCGCCGAGCGGGACGATCGTGCCGCTCACGCCGCTGATCAGAGGCACGAGATCGGTCGCGGCACGCTCGCTGAGACCGAGGAAGCCGGTGCCCCAGCCGGCGCGGACCCACTTCTGGCCCCCGGCGACGACCACGTCGGCCACCTCGTACGGCGCCTCGGTGACGCCGAAGCCCTGGATCGCGTCGACGATGAGCAGGCGGTCGCCGATGACGTCGCGGATGCCCTCGAGATCGACCTTGTAGCCCGTGCGGTAGTCGACGAGGCTGACCGCGACGGCGGTCGTGGCCGGCGTCAGGTTGTCGCGGACGACCGACGGCGTGACGACGCCCGCCGGGGGCTCCATCGTGATCTGGTCGAGCACGTGCAGCGCCTGAGCGGCGCGCTGTGCGGCCACCGGGATGCTCGGGTACTCGCGCGCCGAGTACAGCACCTGGCCCGACAGGCCGAACATCGCGTGGAAGAGGCCGACCGAGGTGTTCGGCTGGAACACGATGCGCTCGGTCGGGAACCCGGTGACGCGGCGAACCGCCTCGCGCACCCGGATGTCCTGCTCGTCGAAGACGTTCGCCGCGCCGTAGCGGGCGCGCACGTGGATCTCGTCGAGGGCCGCCTGCTCCGCCACCACTGCGCGGCCCATGGGGCCGAACGAGGCGAAGTCGAGGTAGCCGGGGTCTTCAGAGAAGCCGTCTCTGTAGTCGTCGATGCTGCTCAATCGGGCTCCTTGCTGAAAACTGAACCTAACTACCGTACCTGCGATGGCGGTTGGCGAAGTCTCGCACGGCTCGGAGGAAGTCGACCTCGCGCAGATCGGGATAGAACGCCTCGACGAAGTAGAACTCGCTGTGGGCGCTCTGCCACAGCATGAAGTCGCTCAGGCGCTGCTCGCCCGAGGTGCGGATCACGAGGTCGGGATCGGGCTGGCCGCCGGTGTAGAGGTGGTCGGCGATGAGCTCGGGGGTGAGCACCTCGGCGAGGTCGTCGATGGTACCGCCGCCCTCTCCGTGAGCGCGCACGATGCTGCGCATCGCGTCGGCGATCTCGCGACGGCCGCCGTAGCCGACGGCGAGGTTGACGTGCAGGCCGGTGTGGTCGGCAGTGCGCGACTCGGCATCGTGGAGGGCGTCGACGAGCGACCCGGGCAGCCCGTCGACGGCTCCGACGTGCTGCACGCGCCAGTCGCCGGTGCGCGAAAGGTCGTGCGCCAGCTCCGAGATGATGTCGACCAGCGCCTCCAGCTCGGCGTCGTGGCGGTTCGTGAGGTTGTCGGCCGACAGGAGGTACAGCGTGACGACCTTGATGCCGAGCTCGTCGCACCAGGTCAGGAACTCGCGGATCTTCGCCGCACCCGCCCGGTGGCCGTGCGCGGCCGTCTCGAGCATCCGCTGCTTCGCCCAGCGCCGGTTGCCGTCGACGATCATGGCGACGTGGTGCGGCAGCTCCAGGCCCGCAAGGCCGCGCCGGATGCGACGCTGGTAGAGGCGGTAGGCGAACCCGCGGCCGACCGGGTTCTCGCCCGCGTCGCCACCCGTGGTTCGTCGCCGTGTCGTCACGAAGCTACGGTAGCCCACCCGCCAGTGAGTCGGCGTCGGCCGTCGGGTGGACCCGGGTCGTCCGTGCGGACCCCCGCGCCGGCACCGCAGCCATTATTGCCGCAGGGCTTCGTGCGGCAGAATCCGCGACGCCCGAGCGGCCGCGAGCACTCCTCCGAGTGCCCCGATCGCCATCCCGCCGAGAACGGCGAGCGGCGCGAGACGGAGGTCGAAGACGGGGATCCACTGCCGTGCGATCGTGATGCCCAGGATCCCGGCCACGCCGACCGCCAGGCCCGCGAGACCGCCGATCGCGCCGATGATCGACGACTCCGCGAGCACCAGCCCGGAGATGTGCACCGGACGCGCCCCGACGGCTCGACGCAGACCGAACTCGGCCCGGCGCTCGAGCACGGACAGCACCATCGAGTTGCCGAGGCCGACCACCGACGCGAGGACCGCGAGTCCCGTGAACGCCAGGAGCGTCGAGCGGACGTCGCTCTGGATGTCGGCCCGCAGCGTCGATGGATCGGGTGGCGCGTCGACCGCGACCGCTGACGGGGTGTACGGATCGATCGCCAGCGAGACCTGCGACGCCACCTGCTGAGCGGCACCGGGCCGCACGGTCACGAGCGCGTAGACCTGGCTCGACTCAGCCGGAAGCCCCGCCGAGGTCGGCAGCAGGACGGAGCCGGTGAGTGTCGGGATCCGGGAAGACGAACGCAGGACGCCGACGACGATCGCTCGTCGTCCCGCCACGGTGATCGCCGGCCGCGCGTCCACGCCGGCCAGCTCGAGCTGCGCGGCGAGGTTGCGGCCGATCACCACCTCGCCGTTGTCGAGAGCCCGCGGGTGCCCGTCGGCCCACCGTATCGACGCATCCGTGGCCGACAGCCCGGCGTCCTCCGTGCTGTACCCGCCGGCCTGGAGCATCGGCCGCCGCGGCGATGCCTGGACGTCGACACCCCCGTGGTCCGTGACGATGCCGACGGCATCCACCCCGGCGAGCGCCCGGAGCCGAGCCGGCATTCCGTCGACGTCCGCTGCGGGCGACAGGTCTCCGTCACCCCACGACGCTGTCACAGCGCGGTTCGCGTGGGCGTCGAACGTGTCGGCGACCTGCGATGAGGCCGAGGCGGAGATGCCCAGCGTCGCGACGGCGAGCGCGACGCCGACGGCCACGGCCGCGACGAGGCCTGCCGTGCGGCCGGCCCGCGACAGCACCGACGCGCGGGCGTCGGCGAGGAGGTCGCGAAGCCGCAGGCGCGAAGCCCGTCCCGCCGGCGCGGGCACCTCCGGCAGGTCGCGCCCCGGCGGGGTGGCCCCGCGCTCGGTCAGCTGGCCGTCGTTCATGGTCAGCCGCCGCTCGGCCTCCGCCGCGACCTCGGGCGAGTGCGTCACCAGGACCACCGTCGCGCCCCGCTCGTGCACCGACCGCAGGCTCTCGACGATCCGCTGGCTGTTGGCGCTGTCGAGATTGCCTGTCGGCTCGTCGGCGACGAGCACCGGAGCGTTCGTCGCGAGGGCGCGTGCGATGGCCACCCGCTGGCGCTCGCCGCCGGAGAGGTCGGCAGCGCGCTTGTCGGCGAAGGCGGACAGCCCCACGGCGGCGAGTGCGGCAAGCGCCGCATTACGGCGCTCGGACGGCGTGACCGCTCGGTACAGCAGCCCGAGCTCCACGCTGTCGACGACGGGACGCCGGTCGAGAAGGTGGAAGCTCTGGAAGACGAACGCGAACGTGTCCGACCGGAGCTCGGCCAGCCGCCCCGGCGACGCCGACATCGCATCGATGCCGTCGATCGAGTACGTTCCCGCGTCGGGGCTGTCGAGGAGTCCGAGCGTGTTGAGGAGCGTCGACTTGCCTCCGCCCGACGGCCCCTCGATCGCCACGAACTCTCCCGAGCGGATCACGGCAGAGACACCGGCGAGCGCCTCCGGGCCGCCGGGCTCGTAGCGCCGCCGCACAGAGTGCAGGTCGAGATCGACCACCTCAGTCCACCCGCACGAGGTCGCCGGTCTGCAGCATCCCCCTCGTGGTCGGCACGACAGCGCTCTGGCCGCCGGGCTGCCCGGCCTCGTCGACGGGCACCCGCACGAAGCCGCCGTCGGCGAGGCGCTTGCGGACGTGGTCGCCGGCGGTGCCGCCCGTCACGACGGCCGTGCTGGGAACGAGGAGGGAGTTCCTGCGCACGACTTCGATGTCGAGCCTCAGGAACGCTCTGCCCGCCGCAGAGGAGATGGTCGCACCCGCCGCCGTCGGGGCGAGCTCGATCGTCGACTCGCCCTCTTTCGCGCCGTCATTGACCCGGGTGACCTTCACGGGGGCGTCTTTCCCGGCCGCCGTCAGCGTGCCGGTCATTCCGTCCCGCACCCGGACGCCGACGGTCGAGGGGACCTCCGCTACCGCGATCAGCTCGCCGCGCTCGACGACGATCTCGGTCTCGTCGTCGACGGATGCCCCGACCGCGGGCCCCGTGACGAGGTGGGCGCGATCGGTCGCCATGACGATGAGCTCGGCACGCGGGATGACGATGTGGGTCGTCGGCGGTGAGGACTCTGCGTCGCTGGCACCCGCGTCGGCCTTCGCCGGGGCCGGGTCGGCGACCTCGTGGGCCGGGTATCCGATCGCACGGTAGAGATCGCGGGCAGCGCGCTCGGTACCCGTGCCGAAGACGCCGTCGGCCAGCACCGCGAAGCCCGCGGCGGTGAGGCCCTGCTGCAGCTGCCGCACGTCGGGCCCGCTCCGTCCGGCTTCGAGGTCGCGGTAGAAGCGGAAGGCTCCGGGCATCGCGACGATCGGGCGACCGTTCACCTCGAGCAGGCTGTGCCCGGCGACGACCTCCTGGCCCGCAGGAACTGGCGTCCCCGTCACCACGGCCGGCGCCTCCGCCGCTGTCAGCGCGAGCCGCTCCCGCGCCGCGCGCCTGACGGTGGCCTCGCTCGTGATCGTGTCGGCCAGGTCGCCCCGCGTGACCGCGGCCGTCACAGGCTGCTTCGGCGGAGCCGATGCCGCCGCTTCCCGCTGGGCGGGCGACTGCACCGCGGATGCCGCCGCCCAGCCGCCGCCGAAGACGGCGGCGGCCACGAGGGTGGTGACGCCCACCCGCGCGAGGCGTCTACTTCGAGGGCGCATGCTCGGCGATGTACTCGTGGACGCGTGCGTTCTTCGCATCGATCTGCGCCTTCACGCGGAGGAGCTTGTCGGCGTTCTTCTCCACGAGCTCCTGCTGAAAGGCCCACTCCGTGTCGTAGATCGTCTTCGCGTAGCCGCTCGACTCCTGGCATCGTGCGTCGAACACCGCGATGCGGATCTCTTCGGCCGAGGCGTCCTCGGTCGGCAGGATGTCGCCGGACAACCCGAACCTCGCGTTCAACTCATCACTCGGTGGGCCCGACGGCGACGCGTCCAGGCCGCTGATCCCGAGCGGCTTCATGCACTCGCGCCACCGCGCCGTCACCGCCTTCACCTCGGGGTCGACGAGTGTCGCGTCGTACGCGTCGACGGCGAGCTCCGTCGCGTACTGCTCGATCTGCTGTTCGGTGCCCAGCTCCTCTCGCGCGTCACCCAGGCACTTCGAGAAAAGGCGCTCTCCTTCTGGCGTCAGCTCCGGCCCCTCGAAACCCCGCCGGATCTCCTCGGGAGTCATCCCGCCCGCGCCGACCTGCTGGTGATAGCCGAACTGCCGCGCTGTGCTCTCGTCGAATAGGAGCCTCGTCACGGTGTTCCAACTGGCATTGCCGTCCTCGCGAAGCGTGCGGTGCTCGACAGGGTACTCGAGCCCCTTCTCTGCGAAGCACTTCGAGATGAACACATTCTCGGCATACATCGTGTTGTCGGACTCGCTGTCGGCATACGCGTCGGTCGGCATGAGGTAACGGGCCTGGTTCTTCTCCGGGTGCTCGAGAGATCTGCCGCCAGACCCGGAGGCGCAGCCGTTGAGCACCCCGGTCGCAATGACGATCGCTGCCACCCCGGCCAGACGTCGTCTCATTGGACGAACATGCTCGAGCTGATCCGGTCGTTGAAAACCTTCTTTACAGTGCCATTGGCATCGGCGAGATTCTTGTCGCCGTTCTGCCGCTCGAGCAGGATCGAAGGACCTGTGAAGTCTTTGTGCTGCCAGAATTTCGCCCTGTTGTACTGACCGTTGTTGTAAAGGGACGACGCGATGTCGTTGGCGTGCCGGTAGCCGACGTCGCCAATGAGAATCGCCGCATAGCTGTCGATTCGGTGCGTGAACGAGATCCGATCTCCGCCGTAGTTCTTGTCGCGCCAGATGCAGGCGGACCCCTTCTTGCACGACGCAGGAGCCGGCGACACGGCCCGGGCTTCCAGGGAGTCCGACGCAGTCGAGGCGCGAGCTGATTCACTTACCGCGATTGGGCCGTTGACCAGAGCGACGATTGCAGCCACAGCGAGCAGTGGACGTTTCATTGAGGTTCCTTTGGGGGGGGAGGAGGATAGATAGGCAGCGAGATCCGCTACCCCAGCACGAACTGCGCCGAGCTCACCCGGTCGTTGAAGTTGACCGGGACGGTGCCGGTCGAGTTGTTGAGGTTGCTGTCGCCGTAGCCCGGCAGCAGGCGGAACGACGGCCCGTTGTAGTTCTTGTCGGCCCAGAACTGCGCGGTGTGCGTGCGGCCGTTGTTGTACGCCGACGACGTCGTGTTGTCGGCGTTCGCGCTGCCGGGCCCGGCCACGAGAACCTTCCTGAGGTCGGGGATCCCGTACTCGAACGCGACCTGCGTGCCGCCGTAGCTGTGGTCTCGGAACACGCACGCGTAGCCCTTCCCGCAGCTCGCCGGGGCTGCCGAAGGCGCCGCCACTGCTGGTCCGGCGACGAGAACGACTGCGGCGGCAGCAGCCGCCACGGCGATTGCGATTCGGACTGTGTTCATCTGCGGCCTCCTGGAGCCTCGGTAGCGGTGGTGCGGGATGGCGCGAGCCGGTCTATGACCCGTGCGATCCGCGTCTTCTTCTCTTCGATCTCGACCCGAGAGCGCTCGAGCTCGTCGGCGTTCGCGAGCAGGAGCGACTCCTGCTGGCTCCACTCCCCTGCGTAGTACGCGTCCCGGTACCCGCTCGTGACCCGGCACGTGGCGTCCGCGACCGCCAACTCGACCTCGGCGGCGGAGGGAGCACTGCCTCGGTCGGCATGGCCCGCCAGGCCGAAGCGCTCGGAGACGGAATCGCTGGGCATGTCGACAGGACGTGTTCCGAGGTCGCTCACCCCGTGCGGGGACATGCACATGGCCCACCGGTCGGATGCCTCCCTCACGGCGGCCGAGGCGGAAGTCGCGTCGCGCGCCTCCGCTACGAGTGCCTGCGCCAGGGGGATCTCCGGATGATCGGTGACGAGAACGGTGCGAGCCTCGTCCAGACATGCCGCGGAGACAGCGTCTCGGGCGGTCTCGCGACTCGGAGACTCATCGGACCTCGGCGCCTGGTGGTAGCCGAAACGAGCCGCGATCTCCTCGGAGAAAGGCGTCAGCCCGGCCGCGCTCGTCGTTCTGGCCTCCGCCGTGGTCGGCGGCCGGGAAGGCACCGGCCGATCGATCCCCTTCGATCTCAGGCACCGTGCGACGAGCAACGCCTCCGCGTAGCGCTCGTCCGCCGCCGAGTCGTCGACGTACCGGTCGAGCGGAAGGCGCCAGCTGTCGACGTCCATCCCGGCAGCCGCAGAAGCGCGTGCCGACGACGCATCCGGGGCGCTGGCCACCACTGCGATCGCGCCACCCATGAGGGCGAGGGCGGCGGCAGAGGCGGCGGCAACGCGAACAGACATATCGATCTCCTAGACAGCCTCGTCGGCGAGGTAGGTCCACACTAGAGAATCCGAAATCTCACATGCAAATGAGACAATGCCTCAGCTGGCAGAGCAAGGCGAACGGCCAGCCGCGCGCCCTACGCTCGGCCCATGACGGTCATCCCCTCCGCCCTCGAGGTCAAGCCCACCTGGCGTGGCTGGATCCACGCCGCCACCTTCCCCGTGGCCATCGCTCTCGGCGTGCTGCTGGTGTGCCTCGCCAACGGCGCTCCCGCCAAGGCCAGCACTGCGATCTACTTCGGCACGTCGCTCCTGCTCTTCGGCATCTCGGCGACGTACCACCGCTTCAACTGGAAGCCCAAGGCCAAGCTGCTGCTCAAGCGACTCGACCACTCGAACATCTTCCTGCTCATCGCCGGCACCTACACGCCGATCGCCGTGCTGAGCCTCGACCGTCCGCAGGCGACGACGCTCCTCTGGATCGTCTGGAGCGGCGCCCTGGCCGGCATCGCCTTCCGCGTCTTCTGGACCAGCGCTCCCCGCTGGCTCTACACGCCCCTCTACGTGCTCCTCGGAGTCGGCGCGCTTCTCTTCGTCCGCGAGATGGTGGCGAACAACCCGGCGTCCATGATCCTGGTGCTGACCGGCGGGCTCCTCTACATCATCGGAGCCGTCTGCTACGGCACGAAGCGTCCCAACCTCGTGCCCGGCGTCTTCGGATTCCACGAGCTGTTCCATGCGCTCACGGTGGCGGCGTTCCTGTGCCACTGGACCGCCGTGCTTCTCGTCGCGATCTGAACCGCGCCGTGAGCGGGCAGTGCCCGATGCGAGGAATCAGGGGCGCAGGAACCGCGACCCCGCCACCTACTTGACGTCGCCCCCGCGCAGCTCGTCGTCGAGTCCCGCCGCCGCGCGTGCGGCCTCGTCGCGCTCCCGCTCGATCTGCTCGCGCACCTCTCCGCGGTACCGCGTGCGGCGCACCCGTCGGGTCATGTCGATGATCAGGAAGACGGTGGCCAGCCCGATCCCGAAGATGGCCAGGAAGCCGATCCAGCCGGGTGTGACGAGGCTGTCGGGCACGGCCTGCCCACTGGGAGACGGGACGCCCGTCTCGGCCAGGACGGTCGTGATCACGGCTGCGAGCATCATTCGGCGATCCCTGCGAACAGGTCGGTCTCGGGCAGCGTCGACTCGACCTTGGAGTCGACGAGCTGGAAGTCCTCGGTCGGCCAGGTGCGGGCCTGGAGATCGCGCGAGTGCAAGAAGAAGAATCCGGTCGGGTCGACCTGGCTGGCGTGGGCGATCAGGGCGGCGTCGCGCTCCGCGAACGAGTCCGCGACGTTCACGTGCGTCGTCGACAGGTCGGGCCGCTCGCCCCAGCGCTCGAACATCTCGTCCATCTGCTTCAGCACCTCGGAGTCGGGCGTCTCGTCTTTGATGACGTCGTAGATCGCGCGCATCTTGGTGGAGTTCATGATGCGGTCGTAGTAGAGCTTCGACGCCTGCCAGGCGGGCCCGGCGTCGGGGTACCTCGCCGGATCGCCGGCGGCCTCGTAGGCGGCGACCGAGACCTCGTGCGTGCGGATGTGGTCGGGGTGCGGGTAGCCGCCGTTCTCGTCGTAGGTGACGATGACGTGCGGCTGGAAGCGGCGGATGATGCGCACCAGGGGCTCGGCCGAGATCTCGACGGGGATCGTGGCGAACGAGTTCGGCGCCAGCGGCTCGCCCTCTCCGGGCAGCCCGGAGTCGGCGTAGCCGAGCCAGACGTGCTCGACGCCCATGACCTCCTGCGCTCGAGCCATCTCGTACACGCGGAGGCCTGCGATGTCGCGCTCGGCGTGGGCCTTCGCCTCGAGGTGCTCGTTCAGGATCGAGCCCTGCTCCCCGCCGGTGCAGCTGACGACGAGAACCTCGGCGCCCCGCTTGCGGTAGTGGGCGTACGTGGCGGCACCCTTGCTCGACTCGTCGTCGGGATGGGCGTGGACTGCCAGCAGGCGCAAGGGCACGGGGTTACCTCGGATCTTGATCACGGCCAGCGTTGCTAACCTTCTCCCAAGGATAATCGGACGGAGTTCCACGGTGGCCCCCACCCCCTCGACTACGAGTGAGCACGACTCGCGACCCGCCGATTCCGCTCTCGACCGACGCTACGGGCGCACACGCGCCTTCCGACTGCGTCGTCGCTGGATCGCCGCGATCGTCGGTGGCGCGTTCGTCGTCGTCTTCGGTGCCTGGGTGATCTTCGCCGCGTTCGACGGCACCAGCGCCTCGATCGAGACCGACGATGCCGGCTACGTCATCCACGACGCCCACTCGGCGACCGTTCGCTCCGAAGTCAGCGTCGCGCCGGGTACGAGGGTCGACTGCGCCATCCAGGTACTCAACTCCGGCTTCGACGTGGTGGGCTGGAAGGTCGTCCACTTCCCCGCCTCGACCAGCCAGTCGAACACCTACACGACCGACCTGAACACGATGAACCGCGGTGTCACGGGCTTGATCGACAAGTGCTGGCTGCCATAAGCTCGTCTGATGGACCTCGAGACCGGCCACACGGCCGGTCTCGTTTTTTAGGCCTGGCCTGCAGACTTGCACGCCACGGCAACCGTTTCATGGGAGTACCGATGAGCAACGCCGAATCGACCACCTGGCTCTCGCAGGAGGCCCACGACCGCCTGGTCGCCGAGCTCGAGACCCTGAGCACCTCGGGTCGCGACGAGATCGTCGGCCGCATCTCCGCCGCGCGCGAAGAGGGCGACCTGAAAGAGAACGGCGGCTACCACGCCGCGAAAGACGAGCAGGCCAAGCTCGAAGCGCGCATCCGCACGCTGACCAACCTGCTGAAGACCGCCACCATCTCGGAGGGTGCGGCCGACACCGGCATCGTCGGCCCCGGCATGCTGATCACCGCCACGATCGCCGGCGACGAGTCGACGTTCGTGCTGGGCAGCCGCGAGATCATCGCGCCCGGCAGCGACCTCACCGTGTACAGCCCGACCAGCCCGCTGGGTGAGGCGATCACCGGCAAGAAGTCGGGCGAGAGCACCAGCTACACGGCGCCCAACGGCAAAGACATCGCGGTGTCGATCAGCAGCGTCGAGCCCTACGACGGCTGAGCCGCGCTGACGCGAGAGGGGCCCGGGTTCGCGAACCCGGGCCCCTCTCGCGTCAGCGCGGGTTACGAGTCGACGCGCACCGGCGTGAAGCCCGCGTCGGCGAGCCGGGCGAGCACCTGCTCAGCGTGATCCGGCCCGCGCGTCTCGACGCTGAGCTCGAGCTCGACCTCGCTGATCTGGAGGCCGCGGCCGTGGCGGGTGTGCAGCACCTCGACGACGTTCGCGTTGGCCTCGGAGATCAGTTCCGAGACACGGGTGAGCTGGCCGGGACGATCCGGCAGCATCACCCGGAAGTGCAGGTAGCGATCGGAGGCCGCGAGGCCCCGGCTGATGACGCGCTCCATCATGAGCGGGTCGATGTTGCCGCCCGAGAGCACGATCACCGTCTTGCCCAGCGCCTGCACCTGCTCCGTCAGCACAGCGGCGACGCCGACGGCACCCGCGGGCTCGACGACCTGCTTGGCGCGCTCGAGCAGCACCAGGATCGCCTTGGCCGTGTCGTCGTCGCCGACGGTGACGACCTCGTCGACCACCTCGCGCACGATCTGCCAGTTGAGCTCGCCGGGCTTGGCGACGGCGATGCCGTCGGCGATGGTGGGGGTCGGCACGACGCCGGTGCGCTCTCCCAGCTTCATCGACACGGCGTAGGGCGCCGAGTTGGCCGCCTGGACGCCGATGATTCGGATGCTTCCGCCGGTCTCGCGCCGCGTCTGCGTGATGGCGCTCGCGACGCCCGAGATGAGGCCGCCGCCGCCGATCGCCATGATGATCGTCTCGACGTCGGGCACCTGGTCGAGGATCTCGAGGCCGAGCGTGCCCTGGCCGGCGATGACGTCGGCGTGGTCGTACGGCGGGATGAAGACGGCGCCGGTCTGCTCCGAGAAGTCCCGCGCGGCGCGGAGGGCGTCTTCGACCGAGTGTCCGCTCAGCACGACGTCGGCGCCGTAGTCGCGCGTGGCCTGCAGCTTCGGCAGGGCGACGCCCACGGGCATGAAGATGGTGGCCGTGATGCCCAGCTCGCGGGCCGCGAGAGCGACGCCCTGAGCGTGGTTGCCGGCCGACGCGGCGACGACGCCGTTGGCCTTCTCGTCGGCGCTCAGCTGCGAGAGGCGGTTGTACGCGCCGCGGATCTTGTACGACCCCGTGCGCTGCAGGTTCTCGCACTTAAGGTAGACAGGCGTGCCGAGAACGGCGCTCAAGAACGACGAGCTCTCCATGGGCGTCACGTGTGCCACCTGCGAGACGCGTTCCCGCGCCGCATGGAAGTCCGCGAGCGTGGGTCCGGCAAGGATGACGTCAGGCATGGGAAGAGTGTACGGCTCGAAGGGGTGCAGGAACTCGCGCCCGATGTCACTGGTTCCCCCTAGTCTCGGGGCGTGTCGAAGTCCGTCGTCTCCCCCGCCCTCGCCCGTCGCATCGCCCTCGCCGCGCAGGGGTTCGGCCAGACCCCGGCGGCCGCAGTGGGGACGCGTCAGCTCAACCTGGCCATCGACCGCCTGGGCATCGTCCAGATCGACTCCGTCAACGTGTTCGAGCGCAGCCACTACCTCCCGCTGTACGCCCGGCTGGGCGCCTACGACCGGTCCCTGCTCGACCGGCTGACCTTCGCACGCGGCGGCCGCTACGTCGAGTACTGGGCGCATGAGGCGGCTTTCCTGCCGACCGAGTCCTGGCCCCTCTGGCGCTGGCGGATGCACGACTACCGGGCGAAATGGGAGGCCGACGAGACGTCCTTCTCGCGCACGAACCGTCCGATGCTCGACTGGCTGCTCGACGAGCTGCGCTCGACGGGGCCGCTGCCGGCGAGTGCCATCGAGGCTGACTTCATGGGGCAGGAGGGTTCGAACGTCCGCCGCGGCCCCTGGTGGGGCTGGAGCGACGTGAAGCGCGGCCTCGAGGTGCTGTTTCGCACCGGCGAGGTCGTGAGCGCCGGTCGCAGTCGATTCGAGCGCGTGTACGGCCTGCCCGAGCAGGTCCTGCCCGCCGAGATCGCGTCGCGGGAGGTGTCGCGGGCCGACGCCCACCGCGAGCTCGTAGCTCGCGCCGCGGCCGCCCACGGCATCGGCACGGCGTCCGACCTCGCCGACTACTACCGGCTCAAGGCCGTCGACGTCATCCCCGCGCTCCGCGAGCTCGAAGACGCCGGCATCGTCCAGGAGGTCGAGGTGCCCGGCTGGAAGCGCAAGGCGTTCCTGCACACCGGTGCGCGACTCCCCCGTCGAATCGCCTCCGACGCGCTGCTGTCGCCGTTCGACCCGATCGTGTGGGAGCGCGCCCGCGCCGAGCGGATGTTCGGATTCCACTACCGGATCGAGATCTACACGCCGCAGCCGAAGCGCATCTTCGGCTACTACGTGCTGCCCATCCTCCAAGACGAGGCTCTGGTCGGCCGCATCGATCTGAAGTCCGACCGGCAGGCGGGCATCCTCCGCGTCCAGGCCGCGTGGCACGAGGCCGGGCAGGCGGTCGACGTGGAGCGGCTCGCGGCGCTCCTTCGGCGCACGGCGGCGTGGCAGGGGCTCGGCGACGTCGAGGTGACGGGGCGCGGCGACCTGGCGCCGGCAGTGGCGGCCGCGCTGCGGGCCGCCTGACGTCGGTACGGCGGGGCTGGGCAGTTCCTGCGCCCTGGTTCTGCGCGTCGCACCGGCCGTGCCAGGCCCGCCGGATCGGCAGGAACCCGCCGTCTGTTCGACGGGAATGCGCCGAATCGGCGGGTGCCCGTCGAATTCGCGGCTAGAAGGTGCCTGCGCTCGACCGCAGCCGCTCGACGCGCTGCTCGATCGGCGGGTGCGTCGAGAAGATGCGCGACATCAGGCCCGGTCGGGCCGGGTCGCTGATCCACAGGTGGGCCATCGACGAGTTCTGCGTCAGCATCGGCCGCCCGTAGGCGCCGAGCTTCTCGAGCGCCCGGGCCAGGCCCTCGGGGTAGCGGGTCGTCAGGGCTCCGGTGGCGTCGGCGAGGTACTCGCGCTGGCGCGAGACGGCGGCCTGGACGCCGGCGGCCGCCAGGGGCGCGACGATCATGCCCGCGAGGCCGAGGATGATCATGACGGGGTTGCTTCCGCCCCCGCCCTCGCGCCGGTCGTTGTTGCTCCCGCCGAACATGGCGCCGAAAAACGACATCCGCACGAGGACGTCGGCGAGGAAGCCGACGGCCACCACCAGCCCGAAGACGATCGTCGACACCCGGATGTCGTAGTTTTTGACGTGGCCCATCTCGTGCGCCATGACGCCCTCGAGCTCAGCGTCGTCCATGATCTCGAGCAGGCCGGTCGTGGCGGCGACGACGGCGTGCTGCGGGTCGCGCCCGGTGGCGAAGGCGTTGGGTGCGGGGTCTTGCACGACGTACACCTCGGGCATCGTCATGCCCATCGTGATCGAGAGGTTCTCGACGGTTCGATACAGGCGAGGCTCTGTCGTCGCGTCGATGCGGATGCCGTGGCTCATCGCGATGGCCTGGCGCGAGGCGAAGAAATACTGCACGAGGGCGTAGAGGGCGGCCACGACGAGCACCGTGAAGCCGATGGAGGGGTTGCTCCAGATGGCGCTGGCGGCGAAGCCGAGACCACCGATGATGACCAGGAAGATCAGGATGATGAAGACGGTGTTGCGCTTGTTCCGCGCGACGGCGTTGTACATGGGGCGTCTCAGCCTCGCGTCAGAACTGGACGCGCGGGGGCTCGGCGATCGCCGACGGCTCGGAGACCTCGAAGAAATCGCGGTTCGTGAAGCCGAGTCGCTTCGCCACGAGAGTGTTCGGGAAGACGGTCGTCTTCGTGTTGAACTCGCGGACCCCGCCGTTGTAGAAGCGGCGAGCTCCCTGGATCTTGTCTTCGGTGTCGACGAGCTCCGACTGAAGCTGGAGGAAGTTCTGGCTCGCCTGCAGCTGGGGGTAGTTCTCGGCGACGGCGAAGATGCTCTTGAGCGACTTCTGCAGGTGGCCCTCGGCGACAGCGGCCTCGGCGGGCGACGAAGCACTCAGAGTCTCGGCGCGGGCTTTGGTGACGCTTTCGAACACGCCCGACTCGTGCGACGCGTATCCCTTGACCGTGCTGATGATGTTGGGGATCAGGTCGCCTCGGCGCTTCAGCTGCACCGTGATGTCGCTCCACGCCTCGTCGACACGCACCTTCAGCGTGACCATCGAGTTGTAGGTCGCCCAGAAGTAGATGCCGACGATGACGAGCAGCAGGACGACGATGCCTACCGCGATGAGAATGCCGATGAGGGCGGAATCCATGCTCGAGTTGCTCCTTGTTGATTCGGCATTCACTATAAACGGGCGGGGTGCGGCCTTCATGTGGCCTGGGCATTCTCGGAGCCAACTCACGAAGTGGCAGACCGCGGAATCTAACGATTGGTGAAACTTTTCGCGGTTCAGCCCTGGGGTGGATTGACTTGTACCCCGCTCCTTGGCTTACTGGGTGACAGTGCTCACCGACACGACCCCCAGCTCCCGATGCTCCGCGGCCCTCGCCGGTCCGCGTCGTCGCCGTGCCCGAGTGGTCGGCCTCCTCGGCCTCGCAGCTCTCGCCGGCCTCGTCGGGGCACTCGTGCTCGGCCAGTTCCCGGCCATCGCCGAGCCGGCCGCCGGCCCGAACCCGGGTGGCTCGGCGGCTCCCACGCTCTCCCCGGTCACGCCCACGATCACGGTCGCCGACGCTCCGTCATCGACGACGCGCGCGACCGGCACCGCGACCCCAGGAGCGAGCCTCCGCATCCTCGACCCGACGCACCCCGCCTCGTCGCTGTGCACGACCACAGCGGCGAGCGACGGCTCCTGGTACTGCTCGGTGACCGTCTCGAGCGGTGCCGATCAGCGTTTGACCCTCCGCGACCTCACGAACACGCAGTTCGCCGACGTCATCTCCGAGCCGTTCTCGATCCTGGCGGCCCCCGCCGTCTCGACGTCGGCCGGTGTCTCGGTGGGCGCCCGGCTGCAGGGCACGGCGTTCGCCGGCGCGACCGTGACGCTGACCCTCGTCGAGGGCGGCTACAGCACCGAGGTCAGGACGACCGTCGCCTCCGACGGCTCATGGTCGAGCGTGCTGCCCGCCTCGACCGTCCCGACGGGCACGTACTCGGTCACCGGCGTCCAGTCGTCGACGGCCGTGCCGAAGGTGCCCGTGTCGAGCGCGTCGTCGCCGCTCTCCGTGTCGATCGACCGCGAGGCCCCGCCCGCCCCGCGGCTCCTGCACCCCGCCGCCGGCTCGACGGTCTCGACGCAGCCCCTCACGTTCGACGGCAACGGCCAGAACGGCGCGACCGTCACCACCTACGTCGACAGCAACCCGGTCTGCACCGCGGTCGTGAAGAACGGCTACTGGAGCTGCACCTCGGCCGGGCTCCTGCTTCCCTCCGGTACGCGAAGCGTCCAGGCCGCGCAGCGCGACGCCGCCGGCAACTACGGCGCACCGAGCGCTGCCGTGAAGGTCGACTTCGCCAAGGCCACCCCGTCGTCGACGCCGTCGGCCCCCTCGACGAACACGCCGGGGCAGGCACCCGGCAGCGGCCAGACGCCGAGCGACCCCGGCTCCTCTTCGACCGCCTCACCGAGCACGCCCGGCGGCGGCGGGTCGACCGGCGTCGGCTCCGGCAGCGCAGGAGGCCCGGGCTCCGGCGGGGCTGTCCCCGGTGACGGCGGCGCAGGAACTCACGGCTCGGCCGCCGCACCGGGCTCCGCCCTGTCCGAGGCCTCCTCCTGGACGGCCTCGACGGGCTTCGGCCGCAGTCTGCCGACCCTCTCGGAGAGCGTGGGCGGCTCCGCGTGGGCGTGGGCGCTCCTTCTCGGGCTGGTCTTCGTCGCCCTGGTGCTCGCTCCGATGAGGCTCGCCGCGTCGGCGCTCGGCGGCCGCCTCGCGATGCGGGCCCGGCACCTCACCGGCCGCAACCGCTCCCGCCGCGACGACTCCGCGCAGCCTGCGCTCTCTCCGGCCGCCGCCGTGGCCACCGCCCTGGCGGCGGGCGCTCTCCTCGTCGCCCTCGCCGCCGGGGTCGACGACCAGGTCCGCTACGTCCGCCTCGCCGTGGCCATCGTCATCGGACTCGGCCTCATCAACGGGCTCGGCATCGTCCTGCCGACGTGGATCGCCGGGCGCCGACTGGGCCTGCGCCTGCGTCTCACCCTGTCGCCCCGCCTGCTGCTGGCCGCGGCCCTCGCCTGCCTCGCGACGCGTATCCTCGACCTCGACCCGCCGATGGTGCTGGGCGTGCTCCTCGCGGCCGGCCTGGTCGACACCGCCGGGCGCGACCTCGATGAGATCGGCGACGTGCGGCGCGGCGGAATCGTCGCCACCGCGCAGCTCGGCAGCCTCGCCCTCGTCTCGCTCGTCGCCTGGGTCGCCCACGGCCTCGTTCCCGCGGGCAACGCCGTCTTCGCCGTCGAGATCACCCGCGAGACGCTGGCCACCGTGTGCCTGGCGGGCCTCGGGTCGCTCATCGTGCTGCTCGTGCCCGTCGGCAGGCTGCCCGGCCGCGCGCTCTACTCGTGGTCGAAGCCGACCCTCGTCGGGCTCGCGATCGTCGGGGTGGCCGCCGCCGCGGTCGTCTACGCCGGGGGCCCTGCCGAGGCCTTCCCCATCGGCCCGCTGGTCGTCGCCGCGATAGCGTTCGCCGTGGTCGCCCTCGGCGCGTGGGCGTGGGTGCGGTTCGTCGAGCCGGCGACCGACGACTACGTCTGACCTCGCGCTCGCGGTGCCCCCGCAGGGGTTCGAACCCTGACTGAAGCGATTTTAAGTCGCCTGCCTCTGCCAATTGGGCTACGGGGGCGCGGGCTTCCAGCGTAGGGGACGCCCGGCCTCCCGCCGCCGCACCACGATCCGGACTCGACACCACCCCGGCCGCGCTTCGACCCACGATCGGGACTCGGCACCACGCGAAGCCGTGGTGCGGAGTCCCGATCGTGGTGCGAGCGGCCGGGGGATGTATCGCACGCAGGAACGCCCCGCCCGACCGATGTCGACGCGGGGCGTTCCGGGAGCTGACAGCTACTCGGCGACCGGAGCCTTCTTGGCGGCGGCCTTGCGGGCCGGAGCCTTCTTCACGGGCGCAGCCTCGGTGGACGAGTCGGCCGGCGTCGCGTACGCGGGACCAGGGGCGTCCTTCGGCGCACCGATCTCGGGCGCCGGAGCAGAGGCCTCGGCCGGGGCGGCCGGCTTCGGGCGCGACGCGAACTCCTCGAAGGCCGCACGCGGCCTGGTCACGTTGTCGAGCGAGGCGATGTCGCGGCCGAGGATCATGTTGTTGGCCCAGCCGGTGACGACGCGAATCTTGCGCTCGAACGACGGCATCGCCATGCCGTGGTAGCCGCGGTGCGCGGCCCAGGCCGGGAAGCCCTTGAGCGCGAACTTGCCGCTCTGGAAGACGCCGATGCCGAGACCCAGGCCCGCGACGGCGCCGAGGTTGTCGTGGCGGTAGTCCTTCGTGTTCTCGCCGCGGAGCACCGCGGTGATGTTCTTAGCGAGCTGCTTGCCCATGCGGACGGCGTGCTGCGCGTTGGGCACGCAGAAGCCGCCGACGCCGGCGCCGGTGAGATCGGGGGTCGCTGCGACATCGCCGCAGGCCCACGCGTCGGGGACGACGGTGCCGTCTTCGGTGACGATGCGGAGGTCGGGCTGCACGGTGATGCGGCCACGGGCCTCGAGCGGGAAGTCGGTGCTGCGGACGACGGGGTTCGCCATGACGCCCGCGGTCCAGATGATGAGGTCGGACTCGAATGACTCGCCGGTGGAGAGCTCGACCTTGCCGCCGACGGCGGACTGGAGCTGCGTGTCGAGGTGCACGATCGCCTGGCGCTCGGCGAGGTTCTTCAACACCCAGTGGCTGGTCTCGAGGGCGACCTCGGGCATGATCCGGCCCATCGCCTCGACGAGGTGGAAGTGCGTGTCGTCGATGGTCAGGTTCGGGTAGTTCTTGAGGAGGTCGGTCGCGAAGCTGCGGAGCTCGGCGAAGACCTCGATGCCGGCGAAGCCTCCGCCGACGACCACGGTCGTGAGCAGGCGGTCGCGCTCGGGGCCGGCGTCGAGGTTCGCCGCCTTCTGGAAGTTGGTGAGGAGCTTGTCGCGGATCGCCTCGGCCTCTTCGATCGTCTTGAGTCCGATGGCCTCGTCAGCGACACCCGGGATCGGGAAGGTGCGCGACACTGCGCCGGCCGTCATGACGATCTGGTCGTACTCCATCTCCCAGGCGTCGCCGACCTCGGGGGTGATGGTGGCGGTCTTGGAGGCGTGGTCGACCTTGGTCACCTTCGCGGTGACGACGTTGGTGCGCGTGAGGTGACGGCGCAGCGACACGATGGCGTGGCGGGGCTCGATCGAGCCGGCGGCGACCTCGGGGAGGAAGGGCTGGTAGGTCATGTACGGCAGGGGGTCGACGACCGTGACATCCGCCTCGCCCTTGCGCAGCCACTTCTCGAGCTTCCAGGCGGTGTAGAAACCGGCGTAGCCGCCGCCGACGATCAGGATTTTGGGCACGAGGGATTGACTCCTTGGTAGGTGTGGACGAGAAACAGGCTAGTGCCTGTTGCGTAAGCGTTTGAAATGCCGAACGGCCCCGATGACGACGGCGATCACACTGACACCGAGACCAGCGTAAACCGCCAGCGGGATGGCAGTGGAGCGCAGCTCCTGGGTTGACGGGGGGAACCCAGCGTTTCCGTCCCTATTGGCGACAGCTGTCGTCGGCGTCGCCGTCACAGGAGCCGAGGGCTCGGGCGACGAGGTCGGTATGGGCGCGGCCTCGGCCCGACGGTGCAGCCGCACCCAGTCGGTCAGGCTGCCGAGAGGGTTCTCGGTGGCGTGGGCGACGTCGCGCGTGACAGCCGCCTCGGCGTTCACCAGTCCGTGCCCGTAGATCGGCCCGGGCGACGGGCTGCCTTTCGGCGTCGCCGTCGAGACGATGCGCTGGATCACGTCATCCGCGCTGATGCCGGGGTGCGCCGCGATCACGAGAGCGGCGATGCCCGAGACGAGCGGGGCCGCACCGCTGGTTCCCGACCAGAGTAGGTACTGCCCACCGGGGCCGACGCCGACGAGGCCTTCGCTCGGTGCGGCCACGCCGATGGTGATGCCCTGGCTCGACGCGTCGAACGAGGCGTTCTGCGACTGGTCGACACCGGCCACGGCGAGCACGCCGGGCATGGTCGCCGGCGCCCCGACCTCGTCCGTGCCGCTCCCCCGGTTGCCTGCGGCAGCCACGACGACGACGTTCTTCTTCATCGCGTAGAGGAACGCGGAGTCCCAGCTCTGCGGCCAGTCCAGCGTGTTGCGCGTCAACGACATGTTGATGACCTTGGCGCCGTGGTCGACGGCCCACCGCACCGCCTTGGCGATCTGGTCGTCGGCGTCCGTGGCCTGGGCGCCGAACCCGACGGAGATGCTGAGCACCTGGGCGTCGGGTGCGACGCCGATCACGCCGGTTCCTGCGCCCGTGCCCCTCCCGACGAGAAGGGAGGCGACGAGCGTGCCGTGCGCGGAGTCGTCGCCGATCGGGGTCTGGCCGTTCGCTCCGCCCGACCCCGAGAAGTCGGTGCCGCCCGCGACGGCGCCCTGCAGCTCTCGGACGCTGCCGTCGACGCCCGAGTCGATGACGGCGATCTTCACCCCCTCGCCGCGGGTCGTCGCCCACGCCTGCTCGATGCCGTAGTCGCTCAGCCAGTACTCGCGGTCGCGGATCGAGTCGGCCGACGCCGCCGAGGCCGGCAGCAGGAGGGCAAGGGCGACTGCGGCGACGAACGCCGCGATGGCGCTCCCCCGGCGCATCCGATCAGCTCTCGAGGAGGTAGTCGTCGCAGGTGCAGACGTCAGGGCTCCAGGTCGCGCGCTCGAGGGCGAGGTCGCCGAACGGGTTGACGCCAGGGCCGGCTGCGAGGGAGTGGCCGGCCAGCGCGTGCAGGCACTTGATGCGCTCGGGCATGCCGCCGGCGGTCACGTGCGCGATCTCGTCGACGTGCTCGATGCTCTCGCGGTCGGCGAGGTAGGCCTCGTGCGCCGCGGCATACTGCTGCTTGAGCTCGGGGCTCGATGCCATCTGGTCGGTGAACTCGGCCATGACGCCGTTCGCCTCGAGGGTCGAGATGGCGGCGGTCGCGCCCGGGTGGCACAGGTAGTACAGGGTGGGGAACGGCGTCCCGTCGGCGAGGCGCGGCTTCGTCGAGACCACCGTGGGGTTGCCGCAGACGCACCGCGCTGCGATGCCGATCACGTTGCGCGCGGGGCGGCCGAGCTGGGCGGACACGATCTGGATGTCGCGCTCGGTGACGGCGGCGAAGGGAGGCGTGGTCATTTCGCCACCAAGCCTAAACGCTACTTCTTGCCGCTGATGTCGGGGGCGACCAGCTTCGTCGCCGGCTCGTCGGTCAGCCCCGCATCGAGGATCGACGCCTGCATCGCGCTCACCCAGTCGACCGTCGGGGTCTGGATGTCTCTGGTGATCTTCGTGCCCGTCGACGTGGTCGACGTCGTGCCGCTCGACTTCGAGTCGTCCATCACCAGGTAGCTGTACTCGCCCGGGTAGACGTAGAGCAGGCGGTCGCGGGCCTGCGCCTCGATGTAGGCCGGGTCGTTCCAGCGCGCGACGTCGTCTTTGAGGTCGTCCACGTTCTGCTTCTGCTCGTCGACCTGCCCCTGCAGCTGCGTGATCTGCTGCTGCTGCTGGATGAGCGTGCGCAGGCTCGGGGCCAGGATGACGATGAAGAGCACGATTATCACGAGCATGAGCAGACTGAAGCCGGAGAACCGCATGCCGCGGAGCCACCCGCCGGCGGCGCTCTCCATCGCGGGCAGGCTGACGGGGACGCGCTTGACGGGTGCCCGCCTGTCGGACGCACTGCGGGTGCGGGGTGTCTCGGCCATGCTCCGACCCTAGGCGACCGTTCCGGCTTCTCGAGCCGCTGCGGCGGTGGGTCGCTGAGAGTGCTCTGGGCGCAGGAAGTGCCACCCCGCCGCCGACACGGCGAAGGCCCGCCCCGCGACGTGCGCGGGGCGGGCCTGCCGGTGCTCGTGACTACGCCGTGAAGCGCGGGAACGCCGACGCGCCGGCGTAGATCGCGGCCTCGCCGAGCTCCTCCTCGATGCGGAGCAGCTGGTTGTACTTCGCGACGCGCTCGGAGCGAGCCGGGGCGCCGGTCTTGATCTGGCCGCCGTCGGTCGCGACCGCGAGGTCGGAGATCGTGGTGTCTTCGGTCTCGCCCGATCGGTGCGACATGACCGTCTTGTAGCCGGAGCGCTGAGCGAGCGCGACGGCGTCGAGGGTCTCGGTCAGCGTGCCGATCTGGTTGACCTTGACGAGCAGCGCGTTGGCGGCGCCGTTCTCGATGCCCTTGGCGAGGCGCGTCGGGTTCGTGACGAACAGGTCGTCGCCCACGATCTGGGTCTTCGAGCCGATGACGGACGTGAGGTGAGCCCAGCCCTCCCAGTCGTCTTCGTCGAGGGGGTCTTCGATGGTGACGAGGGGGTACGAGGCCACGAGCTCCTCGTAGTACGACGACATCTGCTCGGCCGACTTCGCGGAGCCCTCGAAGGTGTACGAGCCGTCCTTGAAGAACTCGCTGGAGGCGACGTCGAGGCCGAGCGCAATGTCTTTGCCGGGGGTGAAGCCGGCGGTCGTGATCGCCTCGACGAGGAGGTCGAGCGCGGCGCGGTTGCTCGAGAGGTTGGGCGCGAAGCCGCCCTCGTCGCCCAGGCCGGTCGAGAGGCCCTGAGACTTGAGCAGGCCCTTGAGCACGTGGTAGGTCTCGGTGCCCCAGCGGAGCGCCTCGGAGAACGTCGAGGCGCCGATCGGCAGGATCATGAACTCCTGGATGTCGACGTTGCTGTCGGCGTGCGAGCCGCCGTTGATGACGTTCATCATCGGCACGGGCAGCGTGTGCGCGTTCGGGCCGCCGATGTAGCGGAACAGCGGCAGGTCGGCCGAGTCGGCTGCGGCACGGGCGACGGCGAGCGAGACCCCGAGGATGGCGTTGGCGCCGAGGCGGGCCTTGTTGTCGGTGCCGTCGAGGGCGATCATAGCGCCGTCGATGACGCGCTGGTCGGTGGCGTCGAGGCCCTCGATCTCAGGGCCGATCTCGTCGATGACGGCGGCGACGGCCTTGAGCACGCCTTTGCCCTGGTAACGGGCCTTGTCTCCGTCGCGGAGCTCGTACGCCTCGAAGGCACCGGTCGATGCGCCGGACGGCACTGCGGCGCGGGCGACCACGCCGTCGTCGAGCAGGACTTCGACCTCGACCGTGGGGTTGCCCCGCGAGTCGAGGATTTCGCGGGCGCCTACGGCGTCGATTGCTGCCACGGAATTACTCCTTCGGTTGACTGACTACGAGGGCCGCGAGCGTCACCGGCGCTGACCCGGCCCCAATCCTACCCACCGGCCTCATCGGGGAGGAGACGTTCTCCACAGGCCCCGCTCGGCTGTAGCCGCCCCGTCTAGCTGAGCGGCTTCCACTCCAAGGGCGCTGCCGCATCGGCGGGGGTGGCGAAGCGCGTGTAGCCGAGCTCGGCCAGGCCGGCGAGCTGGTTCTTGAGGTTCTTCGCGCGCCTGTCGAGGCGCACCCGGGTGCCGTCGGCGGCGAGCTCGTGCTGGAGGCGCACCAGCTCGGCGGGTGGGACTGTGGCGTCGTAGAGGATGACGGAGCCCTCGGCCGAGCCGCCGGGCAGCTCGACGAGGTCGACGAGCCGCTCGAAGCCGAGCGAGAAGCCGGCCGCCGGCACGTCGGCGCCGAGGAACCGCCCGATCATCCCGTCGTAGCGCCCGCCGCCGCCGAGCGAGTAGCCGAAGTCGGGGTGGGCCACCTCGAAGATGGTGCCCGTGTAGTAGCCCATGCCGCGCACCAGCGTCGGGTCGAACTCGAGCCGGGCGTCCGGAAGCGCCTCGCGCAGCGACAGCAGGTCGCCGAAGGCCTCGGCGTCGAGCCACCGAGCACCCACCGAGGACTCCCAGGTGGCCCCCGCCAGCTCCGCCAGCTGCGCCGCGAGGTCGTCGGTCGGGACTCCGATCTCGGCCAGCTCGCCGACGACGCCGTCGATCCCGATCTTGTCGAGCTTGTCGATGATCACCAGCGCGGTGTCGAATCGCTCCGTCGGCACCTTCCAGTGCGACAGCAGCCCGAGGAGGATGCGCCGGTCGTTGATCCGGATGGTGGTGCCGACGAGGCCGAGGCGCCCGAGCACCTCGGCAGTCGCGCTGATCAGCTCGATCTCGGCCATCGGGCCGGCTTCGCCGATGATGTCGATGTCGCACTGCACGAACTGGCGGTAGCGACCCTTCTGCGGACGCTCTGCGCGCCACACCGGGGCGATCTGGATGGCGCGGAAGACGGTCGGAAGCGTCGCGCGGTGGGTGGCGTAGAACCGGGCGAGCGGCACGGTGAGGTCGAAGCGGAGGCCGAGATCGGCGAGCTCGAGCGCCGTCTCGGCGCTCTGGAGCGTCTCGGTGCTCAGGCCGCGCTTCATGATCGCGAAGGCGAGCTTCTCGTTGTCTCCGCCGAGCCCGGCATGCAGCCGCGAGCTCTCCTCGACGACGGGCGTCTCGATCTCGTCGAAGCCGTACGAGCGATAGGTCTCGCGGATGGTCCCGAGCACGAGATCGCGCCGTCGCTTGTCGGCCGGGAGGAAGTCGCGCATTCCGCGGGGCGGGTTCACGGGAGAGGGCATGCGTCAATCCTCCCAGATGGGCGGAGGAAGCCGTGACTTGTCTCCATGTGAAATTTCATGTACGCTGGGTGTCGCCCGCATGGCAGAGCAGGAGACACGAGTCACCCCTTCCTCGTGACTGCTGCTCCCCGAGACCGACGAGCGCGAATCGGGTTGCGCGCTCGTCTGCCTGGCGGCTCGTCCCTTCCCTGCGGCGACGATCCCGGCCAGGCTGGCGGTGCCCCGCGCTAGAGCGCGGGGCACCGTTCATCTCACGACTGACAGGTCAGACGGCCGCGGCTGCCGTCGCCCGCACTCGTGCCGCGAACGCGCGCACGTGGAGGCGGAACGCCGCCGTGACCCGCTCGGTGTCGCCCGTCGCCAGAGCGTCGTACTGCAGCCCGTAGATCGTGTCGGTGAACAGCCGCGACTCCACGTCGGCGACGTCAACGTCGAGGCCGCGCGCGATGCACCATTCCTTGGTGAAGGCCTGCCACCGCGACACGGCCGAGCGCGCGATCCCGCCGGCATCGCCGTCGATCATCTCCAGCATCGCCGCCTCGTACTCGAGGCGCATCAGCTGCAGGTTGTACGGCGTCGATACCTCGGCCCAGGCCGTCTCGATGAACTCGAGCCACGCAGGCTCGTCGAGGTCGACCGGGTCGACGGCCAGGAGGGCGTCCTGGCGGGCGACGATCGCGCGCACGATCTCGTCGACGAGCTGCGCTCGGTTGCCGAAGTGGTAGACGAAGACGTACGTGCTGACACCGAGGGCCTCGGCCAGCGTCCGGAACGACACGGTCGCGAGCGTGCGGCCGGCGAGATGCTCGAGGATCCGCCCCAGGAGCTCCGGCTTGCGAGTGGGGTCGGGTTTCCGGGGCACGAGCCGTCCTTCACGATTGCCCGCCTCCGGAGACCCTGCGCCCCCGAGCAAGCTGAATCACGATAACAGAGCAGTCGCACACGAAAACGACCTGGTGAAATACCGAGAATGTTCAGATGACATTTCAGTCTGGTGTAGAGTGAGCACGTCGCGCTGAACAAGCGCGATCGGGTCGGCTGATCACTGATCCGGGCGGGGTCCCCTCTATTCGGGTTGTGGGGCGCCCCGCCACTCTTCTTCTCCGCGCAGCGACTCTTCTCGGGTGCGCAGCGACTTTTCTCGGGTGCGGAGCGACGTTTCTCGGGCACGCAGCGCCTGCTCGCGCTCACGCAGAGCCTCGCGCAAAGCCCGTTCCGCATCCCAGCCGCGAGCCGATGCCTCGTCGACCTCGGCGAGCAGGTGGCGTCCCCAGTCGAGCTCGGTGTCGGCGGCAAAGGTGCCGCGTCGAGTTCCTGCGCCCCCTGCCTCGCCCGCACGACCCGCGATCTTCTGAACGCGCGACAGCGCCGGGAGCCCGAGAGGGACCCCGTCGAACGCGCTCTCGCGCCCCGCCTTCTCGACGGCCTTCGCCGCCGACCAGAGCCGGACGATGTCGTCGACGTCGGCGGCTGTGTCCGCGCCGAACACGTGCGGGTGCCTCCTGCGGATCTTCGCGTCGACGTCGTCGACGACGTCGGCCAGGCCGAAGCCCTCCCCCGCGCGCTGGGCGATACCGGCGTGGAGCACCACCTGGTACAGCACGTCGCCGAGCTCCTCGCGGAGATCGTCAGCCGAGCCCGCCTCGATGGCCTCGACCAGCTCGTAGGACTCCTCGAGCAGGTAGGTCACGAGCGAGGCGTGGGTCTGGGCGCGGTTCCACTCGCAGCCGGGCGGGTCGAGCAGATCGTCGACCGTGTGCTGAAGAGCCTCGATGGCCGTGCCCGCGTCGTGGTCCGTCACGTGTCTCCTGTCCCAGCCGATGTCGGTGGTCTCACGATAGAATGCTCCTCGGTGAGTCGGGAAGTCTGGTCGACGCTTCCTCTGTCGACCTCTTCTCGGGGCTCGACCTCATCAGTCAGGACTCCATGAGCTCTCTCTTCCGCTCGGAGCGCGCGTCCGCGGGCATCCTCCTCGGCGCCGCCGTGCTCGGCCTCCTCCTCGCGAACCTCGCCACCGGGCCCGCTCTGCTCGACATCAAGGCCTTCCACTTCGGCTTCCCGTCCATGGGGCTCGACCTGTCGGTGGGGCACTGGATCTCGGACGGCCTCCTCGCCCTCTTCTTCTTCGTCGTCGCCGTCGATCTCAAGCACGAGCTGGTGCGCGGCGACCTCAACTCGGTGTCGAAGGCCGTCGTGCCGGCGATCGCCGCGGTCGGCGGCGTGATCGTCCCGGCCGGCGTCTACCTGCTCGTCACGGCCGGCACCCGGTACTCCTCGGGCTGGCCGGTGCCGACCGCCACCGACATCGCCTTCGCCCTCGGCGTCCTCGCGGTCTTCGGGTCGGCGTTGCCGGGTCGCATCCGGGTGTTCCTGCTGGCGCTCGCCGTGCTCGACGACCTCATCGCCATCCTGATCATCGCGGTGTTCTTCACCCACGGCAGCAACCTGCTGTTTCTCGCGCTCGGCGTCGTGGCCGTGATCGCCACCTTCGCCGCGGGCAAGCTGCTCGGCCGTCGCACGGGCGCCGCCGGCGTCGCCGTCGTCGTGATGATCACCGTCCTGGCCGTCGTCACCTGGTACCTCGTCTACCGCTCGGGCGTGCACGCGACGATCGCCGCAGTCGCCGTCGGCCTGGTGCTGCCGCTCGGTCCGGCCCGCAAGGCCGTCCACGCGCTCGAGCCGTTCACCAACGGCATCGTGCTGCCCGTCTTCGCCTTCGCCGCCGCGGCGGTCGTCGTGCCGAGCGTCGGGCTCGGCGAGCTCAGCCCCGTGTTCTGGGCGATCGTCATCGCGCTCCCCATCGGCAAGCTCATCGGCATCACTCTCGCCGGCGGGATCGCCTCCCGCATCTTCCGCAACCCCGACCCGGCCCGCCGCAGTCAGACGCTGTCGATGGTCGAGATCGTCACCGTCGCGATGCTGGGCGGCATCGGCTTCACCGTCTCGCTCCTCATGAACGAGCTCGCCTTCAAGCAGTCGGAGGAGATCGTCGACGAGGGCACGCTCGCCGTGCTCCTCGGCTCGGGCATCTCGATCGTCATCGCGGCCGTCCTGGTGAGCATGCTCAAGCGCGCACACCAACGTCGCGTGCGCTGAGCCCGGCCCGCGCCGCGCCCCGCTGAGCGCCGCCCCTCGCGCCCGCCGCGTTCCTCGCGCCGCCGCGTTCCTCGCGTCCGCCGCGTTCCTCGAACCGGCGCATTCCTCGCGCCCGCCGCACCTCACCGGGCCGCAGGCCGAGGCGGCGAGATCGCACTTCCCGTCGCCCCGTCGGGTCAGACCCGACGCCAATCGCGATCTCGCGCCCAAGCCAGCCGCGCGGCCGCACCGAGCGCGTGGACTTTGCAGCCGACCGCGTCTCTCCGTGCCGATTCCGAGGGGCAGCCCCGGGCGCAGGAACTCCGGACCCGCCGCCCGACCGCCCCACGACGCGGCCGCGAGATCGCACTTCCCGTCGCCGCCCCGGGTCGGACCCGACGCGGATCGCGATCTCGCGCCCCGCGGGTCGCGCGCCGCCTACCCCGGCGACGGCGCCGCGCTGCCGGCCGGCTTCGCCGGCGCCGCGTCGTAGATCGCGGTGAGCAGCTGCTCGACCCACTCGATCAGCTCGGCGTCCGGCAGGGGCTCGCCGTTCTTCCGCGGCATTGGCACCGACACGGACTTCGTCTGCGCGAAGTAGCGGCCGCCGGGGAACAGCCGGCCGAGGCGGAGCTGGACGGAGTCGGGGAGTTCCTGCGCCGCCACCCGGAGGTTGGAGCCCATGGCGACGACTTCGCTCAGACCCGTCTTCTGGGCCATGCGGCGGAGGCGCGAGACCTCGATGAGCGCGAGCACCTCGGCGGGCGGCTCGCCGTACCGGTCTTTCATCTCGTCGAGGACGGAGTCGATCTGCTCGTCGGTGGAGGTCGGCGACGAGGCGGTGGACAGCTTCTGGTAGGCCTCGAGGCGCAGGCGCTCGCTCTCGACGTAGTCTTCGGGGATGTGGGCGTCGACCGGCAGCTCGAGCCGCAGCTCGGTCTGGCCCTCGGCCACATCGCCGCGGAACGCATTCACGGCCTCGCCGATCATCCGCAGGTAGAGGTCGAAGCCGACACCCGCGATGTGGCCCGACTGCTCGCCGCCGAGCAGGTTTCCGGCGCCTCGGATCTCCAGGTCTTTCAGCGCGACCTGCATGCCCGCGCCGAGCTCGTTGTTGGCGGCGATCGTCTCCAGGCGGTCTTGAGCAGTCTCGCTGAGCGGCTTGTCGGCGTCGAAGAGGAAGTACGCGTAGCCGCGCTCGCGCCCGCGGCCGACGCGGCCGCGGAGCTGGTGCAGCTGCGAGAGGCCGTACCGGTCGGCGCGGTCGATGATCAGGGTGTTCGCGTTGGCGATGTCGAGACCGGTCTCGATGATGGTCGTCGAGACGAGCACGTCGAACTTGCGCTCCCAGAAGTCGACCATGACCTGCTCGAGCGCCGACTCGGGCATCTGCCCGTGAGCGACGGCGATGCGCGCCTCGGGCACGAGCTCGGCGAGCTGGGCGGCGATGCGGTTGATCGACGAGACGCGGTTGTGCACGAAGAAGATCTGACCCTCGCGCAGCAGCTCCCGCCGGATGGCGGCGGCGATCTGGCGGTCGCTGTTCGGCCCCACGAAGGTGAGGATCGGGTGCCGATCTTCGGGTGGCGTCGCCAGCGTCGACATCTCGCGGATTCCCGTGACCGCCATCTCGAGCGTGCGCGGGATCGGCGTCGCGCTCATCGCGAGGATGTCGACGTTGGTCTTGAGCTTCTTCAGCTGGTCTTTGTGCTCCACGCCGAACCGCTGCTCCTCGTCGATGATGACGAGGCCGAGGTCTTTGAACGCGAGGCCCTCGGTAAGGATGCGGTGCGTGCCGATGACGATGTCGACGGTGCCGTCGCCGATGCCCTTGATCGTCTCTTTCGACTCCTTCGCCGACTGGAAGCGGCTGAGGGCGCGCAGGTGCACCGGAAACCCGGCGAAGCGCTCCGAGAAGGTCTCCATGTGCTGCTTCACGAGCAGTGTCGTCGGGACGAGCATGGCGACCTGCTTGCCGTCTTGCACGGCCTTGAAGGCGGCACGGATCGCGACCTCCGTCTTGCCGTAGCCGACGTCGCCCGAGATGAGGCGGTCCATCGGGATGGGCCGCTCCATGTCGGCCTTGATCTCGTCGATGGTCGTGAGCTGGTCGGGCGTCTCGGCGAACGGGAACGCCTCTTCGAGCTCGCGCTGCCACGGGGTGTCGGGGCCGAACGCGTACCCCTTCGAGGCCATGCGCGCGGAGTAGAGCTTCACGAGCTCGACGGCGATGTCGCGGACGGCCTTGCGCGCCTTGCCCTTGGCCTGAGACCAGTCGCTGCCGCCCATCTTGCTGAGCTTCGGGGCCTCGCCGCCGACGTAGCGGCTGAGGAGGTCGAGCTGGTCGGTCGGCACGTAGAGGCGGTCGCCCGCCTGGCCACGCTTCGACGGCGCGTACTCGAGCACGAGGTACTCGCGGTTGTGCTTGACGGCGTTGCGGCCGCCGGTCGACACCTCGCGGCTGGTGAGCTCCAGGAACCTGCCGATGCCGTGCGTGGAGTGCACGACGATGTCTCCGGCCTTGAGCTGCAAGGGGTCGACGACGTTCTTGCGTCGCGAGGCGAGCTTCTTGACCTGCCGCGACTCGTAGCCGGCGGCCCGGCCGAAGAAGTCGGACTCGCTGAGCACGGAGAGCTTCGCCGACGGGATCTCGAAGCCGGCCTCGACGCCGGCGGTGACGAGGTGCGCGACGCCGGGTTCGGGGTCGGCGGGCAGGGACTCCTGAACGCGTGCCGCGACGCCGAGCTCGGCGAGCACGTCGCGGGCGCGGTCGACGAGCCCGGTGCCGCGGGCCGTGACGACGACGGTCCAGCCCCCGGAGACGCGCTCGGCGACGTGCAGGGCGGCGCCCTCGGCGTTGCCGGCGAAGCTGGGGACGGTCTCGGCGTCGACGCGGCGGTAGTCGCCGGCGGCCTCGATCTTCTCTTCGTCGGTGAGCACGAGACCCGAGTCGAAGCCCGAGATCGACCACCAGGCTCGGCCGTCGGCCTTCAGCCGCAGGTCGCCGACGGTGAGGAAGTCGCCCGAGTCGAGGTCGATCGGGGCCTCGGCGCCGGCGGTGGCCGCGATCCAGGCAGCCTGCAGGAACTCGCGGTTCGTCTCGGCCAGGCTCTTCGCCCGCGACACGACTCGCTCGGGAGACAGCACCGCGATGGCCGCACTCTGCGGCAGATAGTGCGTGATCGGCACCAGGCGGTGCACCAGCGCCGGTGCCAGCGACTCCATGCCCTCGACGGGGATCCCCTGGCCGAGCTTCTCGAGCATCTGCGCCAGGCTCGGGAACTCGTGCTGCATCTCGCGCGCACGCTGTCGGACGACTTCGGTGAGCAGCATCTCGCGGCTCGGCGGCAACTCGACCTCGGTCACCTCGGAGTCGAGGCTGCGCTGGTCGGCCACGGAGAACGGACGGATCTGGTCGACCTCGTCGCCGAAGAAGTCGACGCGGACGGGGTGCTCGGCTGTCGGCGGGAAGACGTCGAGGATGCCGCCGCGCACGGCGAACTCGCCGCGTCGCGTGACCATGTCGACGCGGGCGTAGGCGAGGTCGACGAGCTGCGTGGCGATGCCCGACAGGTCGTGGCCGCGCGTGCCGGTGGCGAGCACGACGGGGTCGACGTCGGCGAGGTTGTCGGAGAGGGGCTGGAGGGCCGCCCGGACGCCGGCGACGACGACGAGTGGCGGAGTTCCTGCGACCTTCTCAGTCTTCTCCCACTCCGCGAGGCGCCGGAGCGCGCGGATGCGCTTGCCCACGGTCTCGGCACTCGGGCTGAGGCGCTCGTGGGGCAGGGTCTCCCACGCGGGGAACTCCAGCACCTCGGCCTCGGGGATGTAGGAGGAGATCGCCGAGCGGACCGCCTCGGATTCCCGGCCCGTCGCGGTGATCACGAGGAGGCACTGGGGGGTCTGGCGCTGCGGCCCCTCCCGGCTGGAGAGGAGCCCGGCGAGCAGCGGCACGCGCAGCCCGTCGACCACGGAGAAGTCGCTCGATCTCTCAGCCCCCTCGAGGGCGTCGCCGAACGTCGAGGCGCGCGAAAGCGCAGGAATCAAGCCCTGGAGGATCACTCGTACGAGTGTACGGGCCCCCTCTGACACTGGCCCGGGCGGAGGTCGCCATCACGAGAGTCCTCTTTTGTGCACGGTTTTATCTGCTCAGAGGATGCGCCCCACGGATCAGTGTGGAATTCTGTATTCATACGTGACGCGAGCTCCTGGAGGACAGATTGCGTGTAACCATGAGACTCGTTGCAGGCGCCCTACGCGGCGCGCTGGGCGGGCTGGCCGTACTAGTCGTTGTCATCCTCACGGCGGTCTCGATATCACTTTTCAGTGCGGTCGATATCCGCCTGCCGGGGCTCGTTGCCGGACGGTTCGCGGAAAACGACGGCCTGCCCGCCGTGAGCTTCGCCGTGAATGACTTGGGTCTGCTACTCGTCGTCGTTGGCGGCGTATCCGTGTCCGTCTTGCTGACGGTCCGCAAGGAGATCCGCGAAGGCCGTCTCGGCATGCGGGTACGGCGGAGGTGACAAGCCACACAGGCTGAGTCGTCCCGTGCGACACTGGCCCGGGCGGAGGCCGCGCACAGGGCCCGCCGCGGCGACCCGACCCGCCGCGCGGACCTAACTCGCCGTGTGGAACCGGAGCTGCGCCGCGGTCAGACCGTCGGTCGCGATGAGCTCGACCGCGTCGGCCGCCTCGTCGAGGAGGTTGGGGAGCGTCTTGCGCTCGGTGGCACTGAAGTCGTGCAGCACGAAATCGGCGGCGTCCTGCCGACCGGGGGGACGGCCGATGCCGACCCGCACCCGGAGGAAGTCCTTCGAGCCGCACGCGGAGATGATGTCGCGGAGGCCGTTGTGGCCTCCGTGCCCGCCGCCCTGCTTGATCTTGAGGGTGTCGAACGGGATGTCGAGCTCGTCGTGCACGACGATGAGCCGCGACACGTCGAGGTCGTAGAAGCGCAGCAGTGCTGCCACCGGCGGGCCGGACACGTTCATGAACGTGGTGGGCTTCGCCAGGACCAGCCGGGGGCCGCCGGGGAACGAGCGTCCCTCGGCGACCGTCGCCTGCGTCTTGTGGGTCTTGAAACCCGAGTGAAGCCGGTCAGCGAGCAGCGACAGCACCATCTGACCGACGTTGTGCCGGGTGGACGCGTAGCCGGGCCCGGGGTTGCCGAGCCCGACCACGAGCCATCTGTTGTCGTCCAGGACTGCGCCCTTCGCTGATCCGCCTTCGGGATGTGCCGTTGCGAGAACCTACTCGGAGCGCTCTTCGTCTTCGATCGAGGGCACGTCGCCCTCGGCGGCGACCTCGCCCTCCGCAGCCACCTCGGCGCGAGGGAGGCTGATGATGACGACGAGCGACTCGGGGTCGCTGATCAGCTTGGCGCCGGACGGCAGCTCCACGGCCGAGGCCAGGATCTGGGCGCCGTCCTCGAGGCCCTCGATCGAGACGACGACGTTCTGGGGGATGTGAGTGGCCTCGACGTCGAGCAGCAGAGTGTTCGACTCGATCACGTGAATCGTGCCGGGGTACGACTCGCCCTCGATGTGAACGGGGACCTCGACCTCGACGCGCTCGCCGGCGCGGACGATGACGAGGTCGATGTGCTCGATGATCTGGCGGACCGGGTCGCGCTGGATGTCCTTGACGAGGGCGAGCTGCTTGGTGCCCTCGATGTCGAGCTCGAGGACCGAGTTCGAGCGGCGGGTGATCAGCATGGTCTCGTGGCCGGGCATGGTCACGTGGACCGGCTCGGTGCCGTGGCCGTAGATGACGGCGGGGATCTTGTTGACGGCGCGGATCTTGCGGGCCGCGCCCTTGCCGAAGCTCGTGCGGATCTCGACGGACAGCTTGTTGTCGTCAGACATGTGTGTCTCCTTCTGGAAGTGGTGGGCTCTCGTGGAGCCCGGGAATTCAACTCGAACGCATCAATAAGCGTGAGGAAAGACAGGGACTGTCCGCCCACCGCGTCGATAACGGGTGCACCGCACCCCTCGCCGAAGTTCGGGTAGGAGTCTACGGCACGTTCACCGGATGGTCGAACCTCGTACTGCCAGACCCTGGCTGTCCGCCCAGAAGCGTGGATAGATTGTCCGTACTTACTGTGAAGGAGGCACCGTGGCCGAACACGGAGAGACCGCAAAGGCGAACATCGGCGTCGTGGGGCTGGCCGTCATGGGCTCGAACCTCGCCCGCAACCTCGCCAGCCGAGAGGGCAACACCGTTGCCGTCTACAACCGCTCCCCCGAGCGCACCGACCTGCTCATGGACGAGCACGGCGACGCCGGGTTCATCGCGTCGAAGTCGATCGAGGACTTCGTCGCCTCGCTGTCGAAGCCCCGCACGGCGATCATCATGGTCCAGGCGGGCCGTGGCACCGACGCCGTCATCGGCCAACTCGCCGACCTGTTCGAGGAGGGCGACATCATCGTCGACGGCGGCAACGCCAACTTCCACGACACGATCCGCCGCGAGCACGACCTGAAGGAGAAGGGCCTCAACTTCGTGGGCACCGGCATCTCGGGCGGCGAGGAGGGCGCGCTCAAGGGCCCGTCGATCATGCCGGGCGGCAGCGCCGAGGCCTGGGAGACGCTCGGCCCGATCCTGAAGTCGATCGCCGCGGTCGCCGAGGGCGAGCCGTGCGTGACGCACATCGGCACCGACGGCGCCGGACACTTCGTCAAGATGATCCACAACGGCATCGAGTACGCCGACATGCAGCTCATCGCCGAGTCGTACGACCTGCTCCGCCGCGTCGGCGGCCACGACCCCGACGCGATCGCCGCCGTGTTCGAGGAGTGGAACAAGGGCGAGCTCGAGTCGTACCTGATCGAGATCACCGCCGAGGTGCTCAAGCAGAAGGACGCCGAGACCGGCACGCCGCTCGTCGACCTCATCCTCGACGAGGCGGGCTCCAAGGGCACCGGCGTCTGGACCGTGCAGAACTCGGTCGGCCTGGGCGTCCCCGTCGGCGGCATCGCCGAGGCCGTGTTCGCGCGCGCCGTGTCGTCCAAGCCCGACCAGCGCGCCGCGGTGCAGAAGACGCTCAAGAACCGTCCCGACATCCAGGAGGCCGGCGAGGGCTTCGAAGACGACGTGCAGAAGGCGCTCTACGCCTCGAAGATGGTCGCCTACGCTCAGGGCTTCGACGCGATCATCGCCGGGGCCAAGGAGTACGGCTGGGACATCGACAAGGGCGCCGTCGCCAAGATCTGGCGGGGCGGCTGCATCATCCGGGCCCAGTTCCTGAACCGGATCGTCGACGCCTACGAGAACGACTCGACCATCGCGACGCTCCTCGAAGACGAGTACTTCGCCAAGGCCGTGGCCGACGGCGAGGATGCCTGGCGGCGAATCGTCGCCAAGGCCGCCCTGTCGGGGATCCCCGTTCCCGGCTTCGCGTCCGCGCTCAGCTACTACGACTCGCTCGCCTCCGAGCGCCTGCCCGCGAGCCTGATCCAGGGCCAGCGCGACTTCTTCGGAGCGCACACCTACAAGCGCGTCGACAAGGAGGGCACCTTCCACACGCTGTGGTCGGACGACCGCAGCGAGGTGGCACAGGACCCTTCGACGCACTAGAGGCAGATCAGAGAAGAGCGCGGGCGGCGGGCGCAGGAACTGTCCCGTCGCCCGTCCGTCTCACACCCGCGCGAGCAGCTCCGTCGTCGCCCGTGCCGCCGCTTCCGCGACGCCGACCTCGTCCACCGTCGTCAGGCGGCCGTCCGTGACCACGCGGTCGCCGCCGACGAACAGTCCCGCCACCGGCGGCATCGACGCCAGGCCGAGAGCTGCGACCGGGTCGACCAGGCCGGCGAACTCGACGCCCGAGACGTCCCAGAGCGCCAGGTCGGCCAGCTTGCCGACCTCGATCGAGCCGAGATCGGCGTCTCGTCCGAGCACCCGGGCGCCGCCGATGGTCGCGATGCGGAGTCCGTCGCGCACGCTGAAGCCGTCGGCCCCGGCGCGGAGCCGGTTCATCAGCACGGCCTGGCGGATCTCGGTGCCGAGCTGGCCGGACTCGTTCGAGGCCGAGCCGTCGACGCCGAGCCCGACGGGAGCCCCGGCGGCGAGCAGCTGCGGGATCGGCGCGATCCCCGCGGCGAGGCGCGCGTTGGAGGACGGGCAGTGCGCGCTGCCGGTGCCGGTGGCGCCGAAGCGGGCGATCGCGTGCTCGTCGAGATGGACGCTGTGCGCCATCCACACGTCGTCGCCGAGCCAGCCGAGATCGTCGAGGTACTGGGTCGGCGTCTTTCCGAAGCGCTCCTGGCAGAAGGCGTCCTCTTCGACGGTCTCGGAACCGTGCGTGTGCAGCCGCACCCCGAGCGAGCGCCCGAGCACGGCGGCCTCGCGCAGCAGGTCGGACGTCACCGAGAACGGCGAGCACGGCGCCAGCGCGATCTGCGTCATGGCGTCGGGAGACGCGTCGTGGTACTTCTCGACGGCGACCGCGGACGCCTCGAGGGCGGCGGTCGTGGTCTCGACGGCGAAGTCGGGCGGGAGGCCGCCGGCCGAGCGTCCGAGGTCCATCGAACCGCGGGTGCCGTGGAGCCGGATTCCGACACGGGCCGCCGCCCGGACGATCCCGCCGAGGATGTCGCCGGATCCTGCGGGGAAGACGTAGTGGTGGTCGGCGGCGAGGGTGCAGCCCGATTTGGCGAGGACGGACAGTCCTGCCTCCGCGCCGGCCTCGACGAGCGTCTCGTCGATGCGCGCCCAGGTCGGGTACAGCGCGACCAGCCAGTCGAACAGGATGGAGTCCTGCGCGATGCCGCGCGTGAGCCACTGGTACAGGTGGTGGTGGGTGTTGACGAGTCCGGGCGTCAGGAGACGTCCGCGAGCGTCGATGCGCTCGACGGTCACGTCGCCCAACGCATCGGTGGCCCACTCCGGTGCCGGCCCGTCGCCCACCGCGACGATGCGCGAGTCGTCGACGACGACGTGGCCCGCCGCGAACTCGGAGCCCGCTGCGTCGACCGTCGCGACATAGGCGCCCTCGAAGACGAGGCGCCGGGTCACGCCAGCCACGCCGCGATGCCGGCGACGGCCTTCTGCTTCACGACCTCGGACGCCCCGCTGCACTCGATCGACGAGAGCGCGCACGCGGCGAGCTCTTCGTCGCTGAGGCCGAGCACATCGCGGCAGAGCTGGTACTCCTCGAGGATTCCGGGGCCGAACAGCACCGGGTCGTCCGCATTGATCGAGCAGCGCACGCCGGCGTCGAGCAGCGTCTTCAGCGGGTGCGCCTCGAGGGTCGGCACCACGCCGAGCAGCAGGTTCGACGTCGGGCAGAGGTCGAGGCAGGTGCCGTCCTGCGCGAGGCGGGCGACGAGCTCGTCGCTCTGCACGGCGGTGGCACCGTGCAGGATGCGGTCGGCACCGAGCACGTCGAGCGCCGACAGGATCTCGTCGGGGCCGGCCAGCTCGCCGGCGTGCGGAGTCGCGAGGAGACCGGCCTCCTTGGCGATGCGGAAGGCCTCCTCGAACTGTGCGGCGGGGTGGCCGCGCTCGTCGTTGGCGAGACCGAACGAGACGACGCCGCGGCCCGCGTAGGGAGCGACCGTCTTCGCGTAGGCCACTGCCTCGTCGGGACTCTCGACGCGGTCGGCCGTGATCATGTAGCCGACCTCGACGCCCCACTTGGCGCCGTACTCGCGGGCCTTCTCGATCATGGCGTCGAGGGCCAGCTCGGTCGAGCCGAAGGTGGCGACGTAGAAGTGCGGGCTCGCGCCGAACTCGGCGTAGGCGACGCCGTCGCGAGCGCAGTCCTCGATCGACTCCTCGATCAGGCGGAACAGGTTCTCCTTGATCGACAGCACCTGCAGCATGCCGCGGTAGGTCTGGCTGAAGTCGCTGAAATCGTCGAAGTGATCGGGGACGCTGACATCGACGCCCTCCGCCGCCCCCATCTCAGCGAGGGTCTCGGGCCGGATGGCCGCCTCGTGGTGGATGTGGAGGTGGGCCTTCGGGAGGTCCTTCAGGTCGCGGACGGCGACGAGGTCGCGGACGGCTGCGGGTGCTTCGGTCATTCGGGTGCTCCTTGGGTGCGAGCCCCGCCGCCGACGAGGGCGTCGAGGAATGCTCGGTGGAATGCGTCGTTGTCGACGGTGAGGACGGCGATCGTGTCGGGGACCTCGTCGATCGCCCACGGCACCGGGGTGCCGTCGGCGGCGGTCATGATGCGCGCCCGGACCGTGAAGCCGTCGTCGGTGATGTTGACGGGCCCGCTCGCCGACTCGGCGATCCACTCGGGGCGGACCGTCAGGGCTGCGGCGAGTCCGTCGTGCACCGGGCTGACGCGGCGACCCCAGGCGAACTGGTAGAAGTCGAGGTACGACTCCAGGATGTCGGCGGCGAAGGTGCCGGTCGGGGTGCCGGAGGCGTGCAGGGCCTTGATGTCGGCCTCGTCGGTGAAGACGGTCCCCGTGGCATTCACTCCGACCATGACCCGGCGGGTGGCCGGTGCGGAGAAGACCGCCTTAGCCGCCTTCGGGTCGTTCTGGATGTTGGCGTCGAACATGTGGCTGGCGCCGAGCTCGGGGAAGGGCCCGCTGCCGCCCATGATCGTGACGGACCGGAACTTCGTCAAGAGCAGGGGATCCTGCGCCAGTGCCAGGGCCAGGTTCGTCAGGGGGCCGAGCGTGAGCAGGTCGACCTCGCCCGGGGCGTCGTTCGCGGACTTCACGAGGTGCTCGGCCGCCGTCAGCTCGAGGAGCACCTCGGGGAGGAGGCGCGTCTCGACGACGTCGCCGAGGCCGTCGTGACCGTGGACGTAGTGCGCGATGTGCGCCTCCGCGGCGAGCGGGCCGGCGGCCCCCCGGGAGACGGGCGTCAGAGGCCGGCCTCCGAGGCGCGTGACGTGGCCGATGTTGCGGAGGGCGTCGTCGACGACGCAGTTGCCGTAGACGGCGCTGATGCCGACGATCTCGACATCCGGCTGCGCGGCGAGGAAGAGCAGGGCCAACGCGTCGTCGATGCCGGTATCGGTATCGACGTGGACGGTGCGGGTCACTTCGTGACGGCCTTTCCGGCGTCAGGGCCCCACTTGGCCAGGACGGCCGTCTCGACGAAGGTCGCGATCGTGTAGAAGAGCACCGACAGGGCCGTGACGATCACGCCGATGGCCCAGATCTGGCCGTAGTCGAACTGCGCCTTGGCGCTGGTGACCGCGGCGCCGAGCCCCTGGTATGTGAAGAGCCACTCGTAGAGCATCGCACCCGTGATCGCACCGGGGACGGCGATCCGCATCGAGGCGAAGAAGTGCGGGAGCGCCGTCGGGATCGCGACGCGGCGCATGATCGTCCAGCGATTGCCGCCGTAGACGCGGATCAGGTCGACGGACTGCGCGCTGACCGAGTTGAAGCCCAGCGTCAGATTGACCAGGAGCGGGAAGAAGACGACCACGCCGCCGACGAAGGCGGCCGTGACCCAGCCGACGCCGAAGATCAGGAAGATGACGGGGGCCATGGCCAGCAGCGGCACGGTGCGGAGCACCATGGCGATCGGCATGAACATGAACTCGAGCGGGCGGATCAGGGTGAAGGCGATCGCGATGACGACCGACCCCCCGACGCCGAACA
This sequence comes from Frondihabitans sp. GW821-FHT04F02, assembly GCF_059420045.1. NCBI lineage: Bacteria > Bacillati > Actinomycetota > Actinomycetes > Micrococcales > Microbacteriaceae > Frondihabitans > Frondihabitans sp. GW821-FHT04F02. The sequence goes on from NZ_JBWKSZ010000003.1 coordinate 279,952, forward strand.
CGAAGCCGATGAGAGAGTGGAAGAGCGTCTCGCCGCTGAGGCCCACGAGCACCTCGCGGTTCTTCGAGGCGTCGTTCGCGGGGGTGCCCGCGCTGTCCACGAACAGGTAGCGGTACACGTCGAGCGGCGTCTTGGCGATCAGCGGATTGGCGTGCAGCGCGATCAGGGCGAGCTGCCAGGCGATGCAGATGAGGATCAGCGAGATCGCGATCGTCAGCACGGTGCGCCCGACGCGGCGCCCGATGAACCGGGCGGTGGACGTGCTCGCCGTCGTTGTCACGGGAGCGCGACGGGCGGTGGTGAGTGCGGTGGCCATCAGAACCCTCCTCCAGCACGGGCGTCGCCGGCCGACCAGGGCGCCACGAGGCGTCCGATGCGTCCGATGACGAAGTAGGCGAGGCCGGCCACGCCGGCGCTGATGAGCGCGACCGCCCAGAGCTTCACCGAGGCGGCGGTGGCCGTCGCAGCGAGCAGGAGGATGCCGATGCCGGAGTCGACCCCGATGAGGAAGTACTCGCCGAGGACGGCGCCGAGGAACGCCGCGGGCGCCGCGAGCTTGAGGGCGGCCATGATGCTCGGGAGGGCCGCGATGAGGCGCACCTTCACCAGCACGGTGAAGCGCGAGCCGCCGTAGGCGCGGATCACGTCGATCTGCGTCTGGCTGGCGGCGTTCAGGCCGAGGATCGTGCCGACCACCGTCGTGAAGATGACACTGAGCGCCGCCAGGAAGATCGACGTCGTGCGGCTGCCGGCCGGCATCAGCAGGGTGACGATCGGGGCGATCGCAGTCAGCGGGATGCATGTCGTGACCACCGCGAGCTGCGTCGACATGCCCTCGAACCAGGGGAACACCAGCACGAGCGCGGCGAGCACGAGCGCGATGACGTTGCCCCAGAGGAAGCCCCAGCCGGCGCTGGCCGCGGTCTTGGCGATGGCGTTCCAGTAGACCGAGTCGGTCAGGTCGTGGAAGAGCTGCGCGAAGACGAGGCCGGGCTGCGGCACGCTGCCGGTGACCTTGAAGATCGTGACGGCGACGATCTGCCAGACGATCAGGATGACGACGATGCCGACGACGGCCCCGACCCACGGCGGCATGGCGTGGAACGTGCCCATGACGGAGCGGCGGGTGCGTCTGCTCGTCTCGGCGTCGAGCGCGATGCTCTGCGAGAGATCGCGTTCGTACTCTCTCCTGATGTCAGTCATCGGTCGCCGCCCCGTGCGCTCCGAAGAGGATCTCCGAGATCTGGTCGACGTAGGCGTGGAACTCGGGGGTGCGGGTCAGCTCAGGGAGGCGCGGGCGCGGAAGGTCGATCTCGACGACCTCGGCGATGCGTCCGGGGCGAGCGCTCATGACCGCGACGACGTCGGAGAGGAAGACCGCCTCCGAGATGCCGTGCGTCACCATGAGGGTGGTCGAGGGCTTCTCGGTCCAGATGCGGAGGAGCTCGACGTTCATGCGCTGGCGCGTCATGTCGTCGAGGGCGCCGAACGGCTCGTCGAGGAGCATGATCGTCGGCTGCACCGCGAGGCAGCGGGCGATCGACACGCGCTGGCGCATTCCGCCCGAGAGCTGGGCGGGCTTGGCGTTCTCGAAGCCCTTGAGGCCGACGAGGTCGATCAGGTCGTCGATGAGACCGGGTTCGGGGGTGATGCCAGCCACCTCGAGGGGCAGCCGGATGTTCTTGGCGACCGTGCGCCAGGGCAGCAGCGCGCTGTCCTGGAAGGCGATGCCGGTCTCGTGGCTCTTCTGGACCTCGGCCGACGACTTGCCGTTCACGACGACGGAGCCGGTGGTCGGGGTCTCCAGCCCCGCCAGGATGCGGAGAATCGTCGATTTTCCGCATCCCGACGGGCCGAGGAGCGTGAGGAAGGCATCCTTCTTCGTGCCCAGGTTCACCTCGGACAGCGCCTGCACCGACTTGCGGCCGAGCTGGAACGTCTTGGTGAGTCCCTGAATGTTGATGCCGGTCGCGAGGTCCGGCGAACCGGCCGGGTCGTTCGTGGCGAGGGCGAGCTGAGTACTGGGCATGAAGGACATCTCTACTGGAGCGGAGCTATCAGGAAGCCGGGATCGTGAAGGAGGTGATGAGGTCGGGGTTCTCCTTGTAGACCTCTTTCAGGATCGAGAGGTCGAAGAGCTTGTCGGCCGTGATGGTCGTGCCCATGTCGCCGAGCGACTTGATGGTCTCGGAGACGAGCTCGTCGGTCATCGTGAAGAGGCCGTTCGAGTTGACGTCGTCGGTGAGGACGAGGCTGTTCTGCGCCGTCATCTCCTTGACCTGCTCGGCCTGGTCGAGGTCCTGGTCCTTGCCGTACTTCTCGACGGCGTACTTCGCGCTCTGCTCGGGGTCCTTGACCGCGTCGGTCCAGCCCTGGATCTCGGCCTTGAGGAAGGCCTTGAGGGTGTCGCGCTTGTTGTCGATGGTGTCCTGCGTGACCGTGAAGGTCTCGGCGACGAACGGGAGGCCGTTGTCGGCGAAGCCCAGGGTGACGGGCGTGAAGCCGTCGGCCTCGGCGAGAAGCGGCTCGTTGGTGAGGTACGACATGTGCGCGTCGTACTTGCCGGCCTCGAGGGGGGCGATGTCGTACTGCGTGGTGACGAGCGTCACGTCGGAGGTCGTCAGGCCGTTGGCCTTGAGGAAGCCCTCGAAGGTGGTCTGGTTGCCGCCGGACTGCACGCCGATCTTCTTGCCCTTGAGGTCGGCGACCGTCTTGATCGGCGTCTTCTCCTCGAGCGACAGAAGGCAGAAGGGGTTCTTCTGGTACGTGGTTCCGATGATCTTCAGGGGTGCGCCCTTGAGGATCGCCGGAGCCGTGATCGACGGGCCCGACAGGCCGACGAGCGCCTGGCCGGCGACGAGCGCCTCTTCGGCACCGGTCTGGCCACCACCGGCGAGGAGCGTGACGCCCTTGAAGCCGGCCTTGGTGTAGTAGCCCTTCTCGGTGGCGAAGTACTCGCCGGCGAACTCGATGTTCTTGATCCACGAGAGCTGGACGGCGATGGTGCCGAGGCTTCCGGCGGCGGCGGCTCCACCCGACGACGAGGTCGACGAGGGGCTGTCGGTAGAGCACGCTGCGAGGAGAGCGGTGGTTCCGGCGACGAGGCCGACGGTTCCGCCGAGGCGGAAGAACGCGCGACGGTCGAGGTCTTTCTTCAGCACGGGCGGGGCAGAGAAGGCGCTCATGGGCACTCCAAGGGGCTAGGTGTCTCGGGAAGTGGGGATCGTTCGGGGCGAGTTTGTTTCCGCTGCATGCCCTGGCATCAATCCGTGATTCTCGGAACGCTAGACGGCGATTGTTACCCCCGTATTTCGGGAGTGTTGCCGTCGTCGCATCCTCGGCGAACCGTTAGCGTCGCTTCCATGAACGAGCACCCGACGCCGGATCCGACCGGGCGCCGCGACGATCTCCTCGCGAAGATCGTCGACCACGTCATCGACCACGGCATCGCGCAGATCACCTTACGCAGTTTGGCGACAGCTGTCGGTTCGAACAACAGGATGCTGCTCTACTACTTCGGCAGCCGCGAGGAGCTCATCGTCACGGCCCTCCACGGCGCCGAGTCGCGCTTCCCGACGATGGCCCGCGTCGCCGAGCTGCTCGACGACCGGTCGCTCTCGCTCGCCGAGCGGATCGGCAGCGCCTGGGACGTCATCGCGCTCCCCGAGAACCTCCCGTTTCACCGGCTCTTCTTCGAGATCTTCGGCCTCGCCGGCTTCGAGCGCGAGAGGTTCGAGGCGCTGCTCGGTCTCATCGGCACCGAGTGGGTGCAGCACGCGGCCGCGGCCTTCGAAGACGCGGGGCTCTCCGCCGACGAGGCCCTCGACGCCGGGCACGAGACGGTCGCCCTGTGGCGCGGACTCCAGGCCTCGCTCCTGAGCCTGGGCGATGGGGCCGTGGTCCGCCGGGCCGCGGCGAACGCTCACGCGGGCCTCGTGGCCCGTGCGACCCGGCCCTGACCCGATGGTTTGTTAAGTCTCTGTTTCGTGGCTGGACTTGACCTGAACCACTTGGTTCACTGATCCCATGAAGCAGATCCACCTCGGCGTGTTCGAAGTCGCCTCCCCCCAGGTCGGCGGTACCCGCAGCTGGTTCCACCCCCGCAGCGACTCCGTCCGCTACCGCGAGCTCGACCTCTGGATCGGCATGGCGAAAGTCCTCGACGACGCCGGCTTCGACTTCCTGTTCTTCGCCGACGGCTTCGGCTATCCGTCGATCGACGGCGACCTCCCCGAGATGGCGGCCCGCGGCGGCATCAACTTCGCCGGCATCGATCCTGCGCTCCTGATCCCCACACTGGCCCGCGAGACCTCGCGCCTCGGCTTCGTCGTCACCGCCGCCACCGGCCTCGACCACCCGCTGCAGACCGCCCGCCGCTTCGCCACGCTCGACCACCTCACCGGCGGCCGCGTCGGCTGGAACATCGTCACGGGCGGCTCGGCCAACACGGTCGCCGAGCTGTTCGGCCACACCGAGATGGTCAAGCACGACGACCGCTACGACCAGGCCGACGAGTACCTCGACCTCGCCATGACCCTCTGGGAGGGATCGTGGGAGGACGACGCCTACATCGGCGACAAGGAGACGCAGGTGCTCGCCGACCGGTCGAAGATCCACCGCATCACCTTCGAGGGCAAGCACTTCCGCTCCGACGGCTACTTCACCTCGACGCCGTCGCCGCAGCGCACCCCGGTGCTGTTCCAGGCCGGCACCTCGGCCCGCGGGCGCGCCTACGCTGCGCGCAACGCCGAGGGCGTGTTCGTGCAGTACACGACCGGGCCCGCGACCAAGGCCAACGTCGCCGACATCCGCGCCAAGGCGGCAGAGAACGGACGCGACCCCGCGTCGATCGTCACGATGATCGGCCTCTCGGTCACCGTCGCCCCGACGAGCGAGGAGGCCCACCGCCTCCGCGCCGAGTTCGACGCCATGCAGAGCGACGAGGTGGTGGCTGTGCTCTACGCCGGCAACACCGGGATCAACCTGCTCGACCTCGACCCGGAGCGCGACCTCACGCAGCTCCGCGACGACGGCGGCCAGATCGGCCAGATCGCACAGAGCAACATCGACAGGTTCCTTCCCACCGACGGATCGAAGCCGCCGACGGTGCGCGAGATCCTCGACGACCTCAAGGGCAAGGGCACCCGCGGGCTGCAGCTCGTCGGAGACCCGATCGAGGTCGCCGACCGGCTCGAGCAGATCATGGACGAGACCGACCTCGACGGCTTCATGATCGAGCCGCTCTTCGGCACGGCCGACTGCGTCGACTTCGCCGAGCTCGTGGTGCCCGAGCTCCGTCGCCGCGGTCGGATGCCCGCCGAGCCGCTGGAGGGGACGCTGCGCGAGCAGGTTCTCGGGCGCCCCGGAGCGCATCTGTCGGCCGACCACCCGGGCCGCCGGTTCAAGGTGACGCCGGCGCCCGTCGGGGCGTAGTCGGCGACGGCGCTGCCGAGTTCCCCCGATCGGGGCACCTCGACGCCGCCCAGATCGGGGCAACTCGCCGAGGGCGTCAGGCGGTGGCGGCCCAAGCCCGAAGGGGCGCGTACAGCTGCTCGAACGTCGGCGCCCGGTACGACGGCGCGGCCTCGGCGGCGGCGAACCGCTCGATGAGCGCCGTCACCGACCCCTGCTCGGCGGCGGGAGCCAGATCGTTGCGCCAGATGTCGCCGACGCTCAGCAGGCGCTCCGGAGCCTCGGCCAGGCCGTGCGCGGCGCGGAGCCTCGTCAGGATCGGGCCCATTCCCGCGGGCTTGCCAGCGCTGGTGACGACCTCGTCGAACACTCCGTCGAGGCCGAGGTGCACGAGCTGCGCCTCCACGCCGGTCGCCGTCGCGTTCGTGACGAGCACGGTGATCGCGTCGATCTCGCGCAGGAACTCGCCCACCCCCTCGGGGGCCCACGTCTCCAGGCGACCCTCCGCCAGCTCGACGCGGCTGGCCTCGTACGCGGCTCCGAGCTGCGCCGGGGTCGCCCCGAGCTCCGTCGCGAGCGTGGCGGCGGCCGCGTAGCCGTCGGCGGCGTCGACCACGGAGTCGAGGTGAGCGGCGCGAGTTACTGCCGACGAATGCAGCCCTGCAGACGAACGCAGCCCTGCGACCTGCTCATCTGGGCCGCGCAGGAACTGCGCCACCGTCGCCTCGACCACCCGCCGCGGGGCGGGCAGCGCCTCGTCGAGGTGCCGCGCGTAGCTGAGGACGGGGTCGTCGCCGAGGCACACCGTGCCGTCGAAGTCGAGCACGACGAGCTTCGGCAGCGCAGCTTCAGAGGCCACGGGCTAGGCGGCTCCGTCGAACATGGACGTGACCGAGCCGTTGTCGAACACCTCGTGGATCGCCCGCGCGATGAGAGGTGCGATCGGCAGCACGGTCAGCGTCGGGAACTTCTGGTGCTCGGTGAGCGGCAGGGTGTCGGTGACGACGACCGAGTCGATGAACTCGTTGTGCAGGATCTCGGGCGCCGGGTCGGAGAAGACGGCGTGGGTCGCGGCGACGATGACGCCGAGCGCGCCGGCCTTCTTGAGGGCCTCGGCGGCCTTCGCGATCGTGCGGCCCGTGTCGATGAGGTCGTCGACGAGCAGGCACACGCGCCCCTCGACCTGGCCGACGATCTCGTGCACCGAGACCTCGTTCATGACGCGGGGGTCGCGGCGCTTGTGGATGATGGCGAGCGGGGCGCCGAGCTTCTCGCTCCAGATGTCGGCCACCTTGACGCGCCCCATGTCGGGCGAGACGACGGTCAGCGTGCTCGCGTCGAGCTTCTCCTGGAAGTGCTTGAGCAGCACGGGCATCGCGAAGAGGTGGTCGACGGGGCCGTCGAAGAAGCCCTGGATCTGCGGGGCGTGCAGGTCGACGCTCATGATGCGGTGCGCGCCGGCGGCCTTGAACAGGTCGGCGACCAGGCGGGCCGAGATCGGCTCGCGGCCGCGGCCCTTCTTGTCTTGGCGCGCGTAGGGGTAATAGGGAGCGACGACCGTGATCCGCTTGGCCGAGGCGCGCTTGAGGGCGTCGACCATGATGAGCTGCTCCATGAGCCACTCGTTGATCGGGCGGGTGTGCGACTGGATCACGAACGCGTCGGAGCCGCGGACGCTGTCGTCGTAGCGGGCGTAGATCTCACTCGACGCGAAAGTGCGAGCGTCGGTGTGAGTGAGCTCTGTGCCGAGCTCTCCCGCGATGTCGATCGCGAGCTGAGGGTGTGCGCGGCCTGTCACCAGCACGAGTCGGTTCTCGCCGGTGATCTTGATTCCGGACACGTCACTCGCTCTCTGGCCGTGAGGCCTCGGCACTGGCCCGCTCGGAGGGAGCGGCTGCCGATTCGTCGTCTCGTGCGGCGGCTGCGGCCTGGGCCCCAGCCGAACCGGGGTGCTTGGCCTCGGTCCATCCGCTGATGATGCGCTGCGGAGCGACAGTGAGGGCCAGCGAACCCGCCGGCACGTCTTTGCGCACGACTGCTCCGGCCCCGGTCGCCGCTCCGTCGCCAATCCTAACGGGCGCGACGTAGACCGTGTGCGCGCCTCCGTGCACGTGAGAGCCGATGACGGTGCGGTGCTTGTCCACGCCGTCGTAGTTCGCCGTGATCGACCCGGCACCGAGGTTCACGCTCTCTCCGACCTCGGCGTCGCCGACATAGCTGAGGTGCGGCACCTTCGAGCCGCGCCCGATGTCGGCGTTCTTCGTCTCGACGAATGCGCCGATCTTGCCGTCGGCCCCGAGGATCGTGCCGGCCCGCAGATACGAGAACGGACCCACCGTGGCACCGGCGCCGATCACGGCGAGCGTGGCGTCCGTGCGCTTCACGGTCGCGCCCTCGCCCACCTCCGTGTCGACCAGGGTGGTGTCGGGGCCGATGATCGCGCCGGTCTCGACGACGGTCGCCCCCTTCAGCTGGGTTCCCGGCTGGATCTCCACATCGGCGGCGAGGCTCACGTCGCGGTCGATCCACGTGGTCTGGGGGTCGAGGATCGTGACGCCCTCGCGCTGCCAGTGCTCGACGATCCGGTCGTTGAGGCGGCGGGCCGCCGCGGCGAGCTGCACGCGGTCGTTGATGCCCTCGACGCGCCACGACTCCGAGACCGGGAGCGCGGCCACGACACCGCCGTTGACCGCGACCAGGCCGACGATGTCGGTGAGGTACTTCTCGTTCTGCGCGTTCGCGGCCGTGACGAACTGGAGGTGCCGGCGGAGCGCGGCGACGGTGAACGCGTACGTGCCCGAGTTGATCTCGGTGACCGCGAGCTCGTCCGCCGATGCGTCCTTCTGCTCGACGATGCGCGTCACCGAGCGGCCCTGGCGGATCACGCGGCCGTAGCCCGTCGGGTCGGCGACGATCGCGCTCAGCAGCGTGACCTCGGCCGCCTGCTCGCGGTGCAGCTCGAGCAGGGCCGAGACGCTGGCGAGGTCGAGGAAGGGGACGTCGGCGCTGACCACGACGACGTCGCCGTCGAAGTCGGCGGGGAGCTGCTCGACGGCCTGCTCGACGGCACGGCCGGTGCCGGGCATCTCGTCCTGGTCGACGAAGCGGGCGTGCGGCGCGGCCTCGCGGACGCTCTCGGCGACGACCTCGCGGTCGTGACGCACCACGACGAGCAGGTGCTCCGGCTCCAGCGCGCGGGCGGTCTCGAGCACGTGGTGCACGATCGGCATGCCGGCGAGGCTGTGCAGCACCTTCGGGGTGGAGGACTTCATGCGCGTGCCCTGCCCAGCGGCGAGGACGATGACGGCGAGTGGGGGCACGGTTTCTCCTGAGGTCGTCGGGTTCCGGACGCCGGATCAGCTTACGGCGCGGCGGCCGTGGGGCCGCGCAGGGACGTCGACCTGCAGATCCGGGCCCGGGGTGTCCTGAGCTTCTCCGACCGGGCCGAGCCCGATGGACCTCCTGTCAAGGGGTAGGCGAGTTCGGCCCGACGACGAGGGCGACGAGAATGCTGGACCCATGAGCCAGTACGACAAAGTCGACCCCGTTTCCCTCTACCCGGCCCCGCCGTTCCCGAAGCAGGAGCAGTCGCTTCCCGGCGGCGCCTGGAAGATGGACCCGAGACCGGACCACGGCGAGAGCAGCTACGTCGGGCTCGGACGCCTGAAGGGATTCCGCGGCGTGGTCACGGGCGGCGACTCCGGCATCGGCCGAGCAGCGGCGATCGCCCTCTCCCGCGAGGGAGCCGACCTCGTCATCGGCTACCTTCCCGACGAGCAGACCGATGCCGAGGAAGTCCGCGATCTCCTCGAGGGCGAGGGGCGCCGGGCGATCCTGTTCCCCGGCGACATCTCGGACGAGCAGTACTGCCACGACCTCGTCGAGAAGGCCGTCTCGGAGCTCGGCGGGCTCGACACCCTCGTGATGGTCGCCGGCCGCATGGACAGCAACGACGACATCCTCACGCTGACCACCGAGGCGTTCGACGCGACCATGAAGACCAACGTGTACTCGCTCCTCTGGCTGTGCCAGGCGGCGATCCCGCACCTGGAGCCCGGCTCCAGCATCGTCACCACGGGGTCCGTCCAAGGCGCGCAGCCGTCTCCCGACAAGATCGACTACGCGGTCACCAAGGGCGCCATCGGAGTCTTCACGGCCGCCCTCGCTCAGCAGCTCGCCCCCAAGGGCATCCGCGTCAACTCCGTCGCGCCCGGCCCCGTCTGGACCCCGCTGCAGCCCGGATCCGACGACGCCGAGACCGTCTCCTCGTTCGGCGAGCAGGCCCCGTACGGTCGTCCGGGACAGCCGGCGGAGCTCGGCGCCGCGTACGTCCACCTCGTCAGCCCCGAGTCCAGCTACACCTCCGGGGCCACGATCACCATCGCCGGCGCCACACCCGCCTACTGAGCAGCAGGTCTGCAGAGAAGGAAGCCGACGCGATGAGGATCACCTACGACACGGAGACCGACTCGATCTCCGTCCCCGGTCTCGATGCCGAGCAGAACGAGCTCCTGCAGCGTGAGCTGTCTGCCGCCCTGTATCGGAACGAGCCCGTGCAGGATGTGGCCGCCACCATCATGGCGGCGGCACGGCGCTTTTCCGGCGAGAGCTGACCGCTCGCCCGGCTCCGCCTCCAGGACTCGAACCTAGACCTAACAGCTCCAAAGGCTGTCGTGCTGCCATTACACCAAGGCGGATCGCGCGCTCAGGCGCCGAATCAGTCTGCCAGATCGCGCCTGTGCCGGGGCGCGGAGCGGCTCGCGCGGTGTAGGCGGGTGCTGGTCGGTACGGGCACGCCCCCGGAGGCCCGCCCGAGCCGACCGGCACCCGCCGAAGCACCCCGCCGACACGGCGGGCACGGCCATAATGGCAGGATGCTCGAACCCGACGCCGAGGGCACGCACGACGAGGTGGACCGCATCGTCGCCGCGTGGAACCGCGAGCGCCCCGACCTCGACTTCGCGCCCCTCCACGTGCTGTCGCGGGTCGGCCGCATGTCGAAGCACCTCGACCGGGCACGCCGCTCCGCTTTCGCCGCGAGCGAGCTCGAGTCATGGGAGTTCGACGTGCTCTCCGCCCTTCGCCGCGCCGGCGCCCCCTACGAGCTGTCGCCCAAGGCGCTCCTGACGCAGACCCTGGTGTCGAGCGGCACCATGACGAACCGCATCGACCGCCTGAAGACCCGCGGGCTCGTCGATCGGCGCACCGACCCGAGCGACGGGCGCGGAATCCTCGTGCGGCTCACGCGCGAGGGCGGGCGGGTCGTCGACGCGGCCATCGAGAAGCTGGTCGAGGCAGAGCAGGAACTCCTCGTCGACCTCTCCCCCGACGAGCGGCAGGCGCTGGCGGGGTTGCTCCGGGCGCTGTCGCTGAGCCTCGGGGACTGAGGCCGGCCGTTCCTGCGTCGATTCAGCCCTGTGCAGGGCCGAGCCGCTAGCCCTCGAGCTTCTCGCTGACGGCCAGCCAGGCGAGCTCGAGCTCCTCGGCCTTGGACTCGACCGCGGCGACCTGCTTCTGGAGCTCGCCGAGCCCGGCGTAGTCGTTGGGGTCGTGCGCGGCGAACGTGTCGAGGAGGGTCTGGCGCTCGAGCCCGGCCTTCTTGAGGCGGCGGTCGAGGGAGGCGAGCTCCTTCTCGGCGTTGCGCTTCTCGGCGCCCGACAGCCCGGAGGCCTTCGCGGCGGCGACCACCGAGGCACTGGCCCCCTGGGTGGCGGTGGGCCGGTCGGTCGCCTCGCCCTGACCGTCGACGGCTTCGCGGCGGATAGCCAGGTACTGGTCGACTCCGCCGGGGAGGTGCTGCATGCGTCCGCCGATGACGGCGTATTGCATGTCGGTGACGCGCTCGAGCAGGTACCGGTCGTGCGACACGACGAGGAGAGTGCCCGGCCAGGTGTCGAGCAGGTCTTCCATCGCGGCGAGCATGTCGGTGTCGAGGTCGTTCGTGGGCTCGTCGAGAATCAGGACGTTCGGCTCGTCGAGCAGGATCAGCAGGAGCTGCAGGCGGCGCTTCTGGCCACCCGACAGGTCTTTGACGGCGGTCTGGAGCTGCGGCGTGGTGAACCCGAGGCGCTCGAGGAGCTGGCCGGGCGTCATCTCCTTGCCGCCCGAGACGTACGAGGTGCGGTAGCGGCCGACCACGGTGTTGACCCGCTCGTCAGCGAACTCGGCCAGGTCGGAGAGCTGCTGGTCGAGAATCGCGAACTTGACCGTCTTGCCGCGCGTGACGCGGCCTGCCGTGGCCTCGACCTCGCCCGTGACGAGCTTGAGCAGAGTCGACTTGCCGGCGCCGTTGACGCCGAGGATGCCGGTGCGCTCCCCCGGTGCGATGCGCCACTCGATGTTCTTCAGGATCTGCCGCTCGCCGTACGACACGTCGGCCTCGATGATGTCGACGACCTGCTTGCCCAGGCGCGACGTCGCCATCTGGCTCAGGGCCACCTTGTCGCGGACGGGCGGCTCGTCGGCGATCAGCGTCTCGGCGGCCTCGATCCGGAACTTCGGCTTCGCCGTGCGGGCCGGAGCACCGCGGCGGAGCCAGGCCAGCTCCTTCTTCATGAGGTTCTGGCGCTTGGCCTCCGTGACCGAGGCCGAGCGGTCGCGCTCCACGCGCTGCAGCACGTACGCCGCGTAGCCGCCCTCGAAGGGCTCGACGATGCCGTCGTGCACCTCCCACGTGTCGGTCGACACCTCGTCGAGGAACCACCGGTCGTGCGTCACGACGACGAGCGCGCCCTGGTTCGACGACCAGCGGCGCTTGAGGTGCTCGGCCAGCCACGCCACGCCCTCGACGTCGAGGTGGTTGGTGGGCTCGTCCAAGAACAGGATGTCCCAGTCGCCGACGAGCAGGGCCGCGAGCGCGACACGGCGGCGCTGGCCGCCGGAGAGGTCGTTGATCGTGGAGCCCCACGGGATGTCGGTCGCGAGACCGGAGATGACGTCGCGGATGCGCGAGTCGCCGGCCCACTCGTGCTCCTCGCGGTCGCCGACGATGACCTCGCTGACGATGGCGTCGAGGGGCAGGATGTCGCGCTGGTCGAGCACGCCCATCGTGACGCCGCGGCGGGTCGTGACCCGGCCGGAGTCGGGTTCGAGCCGCCCCGCGAGGATGGAGAGGAGCGTCGACTTGCCGTCGCCGTTGCGGCCGACGACGCCGATGCGCGAGCCTTCGTCGATGCCGAGGGTGACGCCTTCGAAGACGACGCGGGTCGGGAACTCGAGGTGAAGCGCTTCTGCGCCGAGGAGGTGTGCCACCTGACAAGGGTAGGCGGTATCGGCCGGCGGTCCGACCGGCTGGGCGCTGCGGTGGCGGAACGGGCTCGCGGCCGCGGGGGCTGGGCCCGCTGAATCGGCAGGATCCCGCCGCGCGACGGCGGGCGCGAGCCGAAATGGCGGGGCTCCGCCCGGCGGCACGGGCTGACGCCGACCCCCGCCGACCTCTCAGCCCAGCGACGCCACCCACTCGCTCGATCCGTCGGCGAAGTCCTGCTTCTTCCAGATCGGCACGCGCTTCTTGATCTCGTCGACCAGGGCGCCGCAGGCCGCGAACGCCTCGGCCCGGTGCGCGCTCGACACGGCGGAGGCGAGCGCGACGTCGCCGATCATCAGCGCACCGACGCGGTGCTCGACGGCGATGTGCACGCCGGGGTGGGCCTTCGCGACCTCGGCCGCGACCTCTGCCATCACGTCACCCGCCGTCGGATGCGACTCGTACGCGAGCGCCGCCACCTCCCGGCCGCCGTCGTGGTCGCGGACCACGCCCTCGAACGTGACCACGGCACCGGCGTGCGCGCGCCGCACGAGGTCGGCGCAGTCGGAGACGCTCAGCACGTCGGACGTGACGCGAGCCTGCAAGACGAACGATTCAGCCATGGTCGCTCCCGGTGATCTGGTCGAGCAGGTGGTCGAGCACGGTGTCGAGCACCGCCAGGCCATCCTTCACCCCGCCGGGCGATCCCGGGAGGTTGACGATCAGCGTGCGCCCCGCGACGCCGACCACGCCGCGGCTCAGCATCGCCGTGGGCGTGACCGCCAGGCCACGGCGCCGCAGCTCCTCCTCGACCCCGGGCAGCCGCTTGTCGAGCAGGGGCAGCGTCATCTCGGGCGTCGCGTCGGTGGGCGTCACGCCGGTGCCGCCGGTCGTGACGACGAGGTCGACAGGCTGCGCGATGCCGGCGATCAGAGCCCGACCGACCGGTTCGCCGTCGGCCACGATGGCCGGCTCGTCGACGGCGAAGCCGCGGTCGCGAAGCCAGCGCAGGATCACGGGGCCGGTGCGATCCTCAGCCGTCCCGGCCGCTGCCCGCGTCGACGCCACCACCACGAGCGCCATTCGAGGCTGACCGAGCGGGATCGCCGGGGTCGACTCGGCGGGGTCGCCCGCCGTCATGCCCGGCTCCAGTCGCCGCTCTTGCCACCCGACTTCTCGAGCACCTTGATCTCGCCGATCTCGGCGAGCTTGTCGACGGCCTTGATCATGTCGTAGAGGGTGAGCGCCGCGACGCTGGCGGCGGTGAGCGCCTCCATCTCGACGCCGGTGACCCCGCGCGTCGACACGGTCGCCATGACGGTGACCGAGTCGCCCTCGGAGGTGAAGTCGACGGTCACCGATCCGATGGGCAGCGGGTGGCACAGAGGTATCAGCGTCGACGTCTGCTTCGCCGCCATGATCCCGGCGATGCGGGCCGTGCTGAGCGCCTCGCCCTTCGGCAGGCTGCCGTCGACGATCCGGGCGACGACATCGACGCGGGTGCGGAGCACGGCCTGCGCGGTCGCGATCCGCTTCGTCTCGGCCTTCGCCGTCACGTCGACCATGTGGGCGCTGCCGTCGGCGCGGACGTGCGAGAGGGCGGGCTGCGGCGTTCCGGGAGGCGTGGTGTCAGTCATCGAGCGCCCACACTACGACCTCGTCGCCGGCCTCGACGCGGCCGACGCCGACGGGGATGTGCGCGAGCACGGTGGCTTGCGCGTGCTGGTGGAGGAGGTGCGACGACGGGCCGCCGACGAAGTGGACGAGCCCGGCGGCATCGAGGCGGGCTCGACGGAGCTGGTGCTTGCCTGGAGGAGAGTCGGCACCCTCGGCGAGGACCGCCGTCGCGTCGCGTCGCGGGAGCGCTCGGCGGGCCCCGGCGGCGAGCGGCACCCGCAGAAAAGCCTCGAACGAGATCAGTGCGCTGACGGGATTCCCCGGGAAGCACACCACCGGCAGCGAGGCCTCGCCGACGGGGAGGGTACCCCACCCCTGCGGGCCGCCGGGCTGCATGGCGACCGAGCCGAACTCGATGCCACTGGGCTCCAGCGCCTCGCGGACGACCTCGTAGGCACCGGCGCTCACGCCGCCGGTGGTGACGACGAGGTCGAACGCCGGGCCGTCGGCGGTGGCGAACCCGTCGAGCAGCGCCAGGAGGGCGTCGACGGCGTCGGGCACCTGGAACACCTCGACTCGAGCCCCGAGATCGGTGAGGGCGACGCTGAGAGATGCCGCGTTGGCGTCGTGGATCTCAGCGGCGGCGAGCGCGGACGCAGGTGCCGGCCCGGACGCAGGTCTCAGTGCGGGTGCCGATGCGGGTGAGGCCTCGACCCGCAGCTCCGACCCCGTCGAGACGACCGCGACGCGCGGCTGGGCGACGACGTCGACGGTGGCGACCCCGGCCGAGGCGAGCACGCCCCAGTGAGCCGGGCCGAGCACCGTGCCCGCGGCGAACAGCAGGTCGTTTCGGCGGACGTCGGAGCCTGCGGTCCGCACGAACTGCCCGGCGGGCGCGTGCGGGAGCACGACGTCGCCGTGCTCGCCCTCGGGAAGGAACCGCGGCGGGTCGGCGACCTCGATCTGCACGACCGCGTCGGCACCATCGGGGATGGGTGCGCCGGTCATGATCGGGGCGGCGGTGCCGGCCTCTAAGGGTGGGGGTGCGACGCCGGCCGGGATCCTGCGCCCGATCGTCAGGGCTCGCGGCCCGTCGGCGATCTCGCCGCTGCGAACGGCATAGCCGTCCATCTGCGAGTTGTCGAAGGGAGGGAGGTCGATCGGAGCGACCACGTCTGCCGCGAGGACCCGCCGTCGGGTGGAGCTGTCGCCGCGGGCCAGCAGGCGTGAGTCGACGCTCAGGGTCTCGGCGGAAAGCCCCTCGAACACCCGCGCCACCAGCCCGGCGACGGCCTCGGCGTGCTCTTCGATAGTGCGCACTCGCGCCTCTCTTTCATCTTCGGCCGGGCTGCTCCCGATAGTCTCGCATCCATGACATCGGTGCCTCGTGAGTTATCCACAGACGCCCCGGCGAGCGGCTCCGCGCCGCGCGTCGATATCGCCGTGATCGGCGGATCGGGGTTGTACTCGCTGTTCCCCGAGGCCGAGTCGCACGTGATCGACACCCCGTACGGGCCGACCTCGAGCCCCGTCACGATCGGCGAGATCGGCGGCAGGCGCGTCGCGTTCCTGACCCGGCACGGCGGCGACCACTCGGTGCCGCCGCACCGCATCGGCTACCGCGCCAACATCTGGGCGCTCGCGTCGCTCGGCGCCAGGGCCATCGTCTCGTCGTCCGCCGTCGGCGGCGTCCACCCCGACTACCCGCCGGGAACGCTGGTCGTCACCGACCAGTTCATCGACCGCACCTGGGGACGCGCCGACACCTTCTACGACGAGGGGTCGGTGCAGCATCTCGCGGCGGCCGACCCGTTCGACCCGATGCTCCGGTCGCTCGCGGTCGACGCGCTCGCCGCCGAACTGGGCTCGTTCGCTCCCTCGGGCACCTGCGTCGTGATCCAGGGACCCCGGTTCTCGACGCGCGCCGAGTCGGTGATGTGGCGGCAGCTCGGCGCCCACACCGTCAACATGACGATGGCGCCGGAGGTCCCGCTGGCGGCAGAGCTCAACATCGGCACCGTCAACCTCTCGTTCGTCACGGACAGCGACGCGGGTCTGGCGCCGTCCGACGACGACGAGACCGACGGCGATGCGGTCAGCGCCGACCTCGTCTTCTCCCGCCTCGCCGACGCGCAGCCACGCATCGTCGCCGCCATCGAGCGGATCGTCTCGTCGATCCCCGCCGACTACGCGTCGCGCGAGCTGATCGCACCGGCCGCTGTCGCCGAGGTGCTGGCTCGGCCGGTCACGCGCTGATGCTGCTCGTCACCGGCGGCGCCGGGTTCATCGGCAGCACCATCGTCGAGGCGGCCCTCGCCGCGGGGCACAGCGTCCGCGTGCTCGACAGCCTGCGCTCCGACGTTCACGGCGCGAAGCCCGAACCCGACCCGCGCGTCGACTTCGTCGAGGGAGACGTCCGCGACCACGCCGTGGTCGACGCCGCCCTCGACGGCATCGACGCCGTCTGCCACCAGGCCGCGAAGGTCGGGCTCGGCGTCGACTTCCAGGACGCCCCCGACTACGTGTCCTCGAACGACGTCGGCACGGCCGTCGTGCTCGCCGCCATGGACCGTGCCGGCATCGACCGCCTCGTCATCGCGTCGTCGATGGTCGTCTACGGCGAGGGCGCCTACCGCGGGCCGTCCGGCATCGTGCGACCGGCAGCCCGCCGTATCGGCGACCTCGACGCCGGCGTCTTCGACCCCCGAGACGCGGCCGGAGACCTCCTGACGCCCGAGCTCATCAGCGAGGACGCCCCTCTCGACCCCCGCAACGTCTACGCGACGACCAAGCTGGCGCAGGAGCACCTCGCCACCGCCTGGGCCCGCTCCACCGGCGGGCGAGCCATCGCCCTCCGCTACCACAACGTCTACGGGCCCGGCATGCCGCAGAACACGCCGTATGCCGGCGTGGCCAGCCTCTTCCGCTCCGCCATCGAGCGCGGCGAGGCACCGCGCGTCTTCGAAGACGGAGCACAGCGCCGCGACTTCGTGCACGTCCGCGACGTCGCCTCCGCCAACCTCGCCGCGCTCGACGCCACGAAGGCCCAGGAGCCGCGGACCTTCCGTGCCTACAACGTGGGATCAGGCGACGTCCACACGATCGGAGAGATGGCAGCCGCCCTGTCGCGGCACAGCGGAGGGCTCCCGCCGGTCACCACAGGTGAGTACCGCGCCGGCGACGTCCGCCACATCACGGCGTCGTCGGCTCGCCTCCGTCGCGAGCTCGGCTGGGCACCGGCGGTCAGCTTCGACGAGGGGATGCGCGAGTTCGCGTCCGCGAGCCTGCGCCCCTAGCCCGGAGTCGTCGTGGCGGCTTCGCCGCGGAGTCGGCCGCCGACGCTGCCGACGAGTTTTCCCACAGCAGCGAGCTAGCCGACGACCCGCCGCGGCACGATGAGGTCGAAGCGACAGCCGGCGCCCGTGTTCTGCACCCGCACACGACCGCGATGCGCGGTGATGATTCCCTCGACGATCGCGAGGCCGAGCCCGGCACCGCCGGAGGCCCCGGGCGTCCGAGCCTTGCCGGCCTGCCAGCCGGGCTCGAAGACCCTCCCGAGGTCGGCCTCGTTGATGCCGCCGGCGGCGTCGCTGACCGACAGCACGACGTCGTCGCCGTCGACCGCGACCGCCAGCTCGATCTCAGCGCCGACGGGCGATAGCCGCACGCTGTTCATGATCAGGTTGGCCATCGCCCGGGTGAGCTCGTCGGGGTCGGCGTCGAGGGTGACGTCGGCGACGTCGCGCGCCACGAGCACGACGCCGCGCGCGCTGGACACGGGTTCGAGCTCGGTCACGATGTCGTCGAGCAGCTCGGTCGTCCGCACCTTCTGCACCGTGAGCTTGAGAGCGCCGGCGTGGATGGTCGACAGCTGGAAGAGGTCGTCGACCATGCCGCCCAGCTTGTCGACCTGGGCGAGCATCTGCTGGTGGTATCGCGCCGGGTCGGCGACGATTCCGTCCTGGAGGGCCTCGGCCATGGCGCGGAGCCCGGCGAGCGGGGTGCGGAGGTCGTGCGAGATCCACGCGACGAGCTCGCGCCGCGCGGACTCGGCGCGGGCCTCGCGATCGCGCGACTCGCGGAGTCGGGAGTCGGAGGCGGCGAGCTCGCGAGCGAGGGCCGCGAACTCGTTGGCCACCGGAGCGGACGCCGGCTCGAGGGAGTCGGCCGAGCCGGACCCGACTCGCTTCGCCTGCGCGATCAGCTCGCGGCTGTTGCGGACCAGCGTGAACCCGAGCACCAGGGCCAGCCCCACCGAGACGACGCCCGCCACGGCCGCCACCCACAGGAAGAGGTGGAAATCATGCGCCGAGAGGTACATCTGGTCGGCGGCGACGACCATCCCGCCGACGAGGGATCCGATGGCGGCCACCGCGACGATCGCGATCTGCGCCACGAGCGAGACGCGTCGGAGCAGCCGCAGCACGAGGAGCGCGACGATGCCGACGACGAGGGCGGCGCCCAGAGCCCAGGCGGCGAGGTGGACGAAGTCGAGAGCGGTCACGCCGCGACCGCCGCGTCGGGCACGAAGCGGTAGCCGACGCCCCACACAGTAAGCAGGTGCACGGGTGCAGCAGGGTCGGCCTCGACCTTCTCGCGCAGGCGCCGCACGTGGACGGTGACGGTGGACAGGTCGCCGACCTCCCACTCCCACACCGCCTTGAGCAGCTCCTCGCGGCGGAACACCTGGTCGGGGTGTCGAATCAAGAACGCCAGCAGGTCGAACTCCCGCACGGTGAGCACGAGCCGCCGCCCCTCGACCGAGATCTCGCGCTGCGACACGTCGAGCCGGAAGACGCCCTCCACGACCACGGCCTGAGGCTCGAAGGGCGCAGTCGTGCGGCGCAGCACGGCATCGACCCGGAGCATCAGCTCGCGTGGCGAGAACGGCTTCACGAGGTAGTCGTCGGCCCCGGCCTCGAGCCCGTCGATGCGGTCGGCCTCTTCGCCGAGAGCGGTGAGGATGATCACCGGCACGTCGGTGAACGCGCGGATGCGACGGCACACCTCGAGCCCGTCGACGCCGGGCAGCATGCGGTCGAGCAGGATCAGATCGGGCCGGTTGTCGCGGACCCGGGCCACGGCGGACAACCCGTCGGCGACAAGGGCGGCAGCGTGTCCGCGCGACCGGAGGTACGAGACGACGACCTCCGCGACGATCGGATCGTCTTCGACGACGAGCACACTCCGGCCCGGAGCAGGGGTGACGGCCACGACGGGACTCGGAGCAGAGAAGGACACGTCTGATATTTTACGTCCGCTTCCCGAGAGCAAAGCCGATTTCCGCAGATGTCCAGGTTCTGTAATGATTCCGGCGGCCTTCGGCTCGACAAGACACCTACTGTCAGGGAATGTCCACCATTCCCACCGGAAGCGGGTCGGCTCCGAACTACCACCACGGCGCCACTGGGGGGCCGAGAAGAACCGGAGTTCCCATGAGCACCATCCAGGTCGACGTGATCCTGCCCTGTCTCGACGAAGAAGCGGCGCTGCCATGGGTGCTGTCGCGGCTGCCCGAGGGCTACCGCGCGATCGTCGTCGACAACGGGTCGACCGACCGCTCAGCGGCTGTGGCGCAGGAACTCGGCGCCACCGTCGTCCATGAGCCCCGCCGCGGCTTTGGCGCCGCCGCGCACGCCGGGCTGACTGCCGCGACCGCGCCCTACGTCGCCTTCTGCGACGCCGACGCCTCCATGGACCCCGTCGACCTGCCCGCGCTCGTCGCGCCCGTCGTCACCGGTGCCGCAGACCTCACTCTGGGCCGCCGGCGCCCGACCCGGCGCGGTGCCTGGCCCGTCCACGCCCGCCTCGCCAACTTCGTCCTCGCCCGGCTCATGCGCCGCGCCTCCGGGCTCCGCCTGCACGACCTCGGCCCGATGCGGGCCGCCCGCCGCGACGACCTCCTCGCCCTCGACCTCCGCGACCGCCGCAGCGGCTACCCGCTCGAGATGGTGCTGCGGGCGACCGAGTCCGGCCTGACCGTTCTGGAGCTCGACGCCCCCTACTCGCCGCGCGTGGGCCGCAGCAAGGTGACCGGCACACTGCGCGGAACGATCCGGGCCGTCCACGACATGTCTGCGCTCCTGCGCGAGCAGCGCCCCGTCGCCACGGCGCCGGTCCGTGCCGAGTCCCGCGAAGGAGCCCTCCGATGAGCGCGGCCCCACTCATCACGGTCGTCGTGATCGCCAAGGAATGCCTGCCCGGCCGCGTCAAGACCCGCCTGCACCCGCCGCTCAGCCTGGAGGAGGCAGCCGTCCTCGCCTCGGCCAGCCTCTCCGACACGCTCCAGACGGTGGCCGCGCTGCCGGCGGCCCGACGCATCCTCCTCTTCGACGGCGTCACTCCCCCGCCCGACGCCCACGGCTTCGACGTCGTCCCGCAGGCTTCCGGCGGTCTCGACGAGCGCCTCGCCGCGGTCTTCGACCTCGTCGACGGCCCCCTGCTGCTGGTCGGCATGGACACCCCGCAGCTCACCCCGTCGATGCTCGCGCCCGTGTTCGAGCCGTGGCCCGACGGAGTCGACGCGTGGTTCGGCCCCGCCAACGACGGCGGCTTCTGGGGCATCGCCCTGCTCGAGCCGACCGGTGACCTCGTCCGCGGCGTGCCCATGTCGCAAGACGACACCGGCCGCCACCAGCTGGACCGACTCGCCGAGTCCGGCCTCGGAGTGGGCTTCCTGCAGGAACTCACGGACGTCGACACGATCGATGACGCCCGGGCCGTGTCCGCGGCGGCGCCCACCACCCGCTTCGCAGGCACCTTCCGCGATCTGGCGACCACCGCAGTTCCTGCGCCCCTCGCCTTCGCCGACGCCTCGACCGACGGTCGAGCCACCCCATGAGCATCGCCGAGATCGGCCGCGAGGCCACCTTCGGGGCAGGTGGCTCCGAGCCCTACGCGCACGCCCTACGCCGCGAGGGCCGGCTTCAGCTGGTGCGCGACGCCGGCGCCGTCATCGACTCGTACGACCTCGGCCGCTGGATGGCCGACGCCGATGCCGTGGACCGCGCACTGCTGGCCGCCGAGGCCGGGCCCGTGCTCGACATCGGCTGCGGCCCCGGGCGCATGGTCGCCGCGGCCGTCGACCTCGGCTTCGTCGCCCTCGGCGTCGACGTGTCGCGTGCAGCCGTCAAGGTCGCACGCCGCGCGGGGCTTCCCGTCCTGGCCCGGAGCGTCTTCGACCGCCTGCCCCGCGAGGGCCACTGGAAGACGGCCCTTCTGATCGACGGCAACATCGGCATCGGCGGCGACCCCGCCGCCCTCCTGGCACGCTGCGCCGAACTGCTCGACCGTCGAGGCGCAGTCGTGGTCGAGGCGCAGCCCGTCGACTCCGTCGACGACGTGTTCACCGCGTCGGTCCGAGACGACGAGGGCCGCACGAGCTCGACGTTCCCGTGGGCCGAGGTCGGCTCCGAGGCGCTCACCCGCCACGCCCACCGCGCCGGCCTCGAGCTCGACGACGTGTGGCGTGCCGACGGCCGCGTCTTCTGCCGCCTCACGCCGACCCGCCGCTGACGCAGGCGCGGCAGGCGCGCCTGCCCCGCCCGGGCTGGTGAGGGGTCGCTGCTTGCTCTCAAGGCGGTGCTCGCCGACAACGAGCGACCCCTCACCGTCACCCACCGAGCGCGAGGGGAAAGCGGACGACACCCCAACGTGACCTCCCTGCGGCGCGCAACGGCCCGCGCGCGACCGTAGGCCGGTGAGAGGTCGCTACTTGCTCAAGCCACCTTCGCGTCGGGCAACGAGCGACTCCTCACCGCCGGCGGCGGGAACGACGCCAGGCCAGCTTGCTCGCGCGCCGCGCGCGCACCCGCAGGTACACGATGACGCTCAGCCCGACGATGACGGCGATGGCGGCCCAGAGCAGCGCCAGCCGAGGCGCATAGTCGAAGGGCAGCACGGTTGGGTTCTTCGGGATCTTGGCCTTGCGGATGATCTCCGGTACGACGACGAGGGTGAAGATCGATCCGACCACCACGCCCGCCTGGATGATCGCGAGGACTCCGCCCGGGACCTTGCGCCCGGCTCGCCTCATGGCCACGCTGATCGCGACGACCGCCGGAGAGATGATGCCGTCGTGGATGATCACGGCGCCGATCAACCAGGTCAGCAGCCCCCAGATGCTCTTGGGCTTCACGGTGTCGACCATGACCCACGCCCCCAGCAGGATCGCCAGGGCTCCGGCGATGATGAGCACCGTGCGCACGACGCGGGTGCCGCGCCCCACCCTCATCTCGACGCCATCGGACGGTGCGGCGGTCATGCGATCACCTCGATCGAGCTCAGCCATTTGGTCTGCAGGACGCCCGGGCGGCCGGGCGCGATCATGCGTGCGGGATACCCGTGGTCGATGTCGAGCCGCTTGCCGTTGAGCTGGAGCGCCACGAGCGTCGTGGGGTCGTTGACGTATTCGCGACCCATCAGCGTCACGCGGTAGCCGCCCTTCTTCTCGAGGCTGGTGATGCGCAGGCTCTCGGTCTCGGTCGCCCCGACCGCAGCGACCAGGTCGCGGAGGCGGACGCCCGTCCAGTGGCCCATCTGACTCCAGCCCTCGACGCAGGAGATCGGAAGCGACTCGGCGGACTGCGGCATGGCCTCGAGGTCGTCGAGAGAGAACGTCGTGGCCTCGCCGTTGCGCATGAGCGTGAGCACCCAGCTCGGGTCGGTCGCCGTCTCGAGCACCTGCGCCGCCTTGGCGGTGCGATTCACGGGCAGGTCGTTCGGACCGATGCCGTTCTTGCGGGGCGCGAAGACGTTGATCGGGCCGAGGGCGGTGATGGACTGGCCGCCCGTCAGAGCGACGAGACCCACGGTCGTGCCGCCGACGGCGGCGATGAAGCCACGCCGGGAAGTCTTCTTCTCGACCTCCGGGGTGCGGTCGATCCAGTCGAAGATGCGCCCGACGAAGCCGCGCGGGGGCCGGGACCCGACGACGGCGCTCGAGATCTCGGCCGGGAACACGACATCGGGGTCGCGAAGCGCGTCGGCGTCGTAGTCGAGGGCGGCGAGGCGCTCGCGGGCGACGTGCTCGCGCGACGGCGGCACGATGTCGTCGGCGAGCGGGATGAAGTCGCCGTTCTCGTCGTAGCTGTCGCGGGCCCGCCAGTAGCGCTGGATGACCGGCAGCTTGACGCCGATGTGGACGGCCAGCGAGCCGATGATCACGTAGGCGAGCGCGTAGTGCACCTGCTTGAACGGGAACGGCCACGGGTAGTACTGGAAGGTGTTGAGCAGGCCGGTGAAGATCTGCACGAGCGAGGCGGCGACGAACAGAGCGATCGACGCGCGCTCGAGCACCTGCAGGGGCGTCTTGATCGGCGGCCACTGGAACAGCTGAGGGAAGACGGCGTAGAGCTTGGCGAAGAGCAGGGGGAAGCAGGCGATGCCGGCGGTGATGTGGATGCCCTGGGTCCAGCGGTAGAGCGAGACGGGACGCGTCGGGAAGCGCATCCACGACGCCGGCTCTTGCAGGAAGTGGCTGTACAGCCCCGTCAGCAGGCAGATCAGGAAGGCGAGGCCCAGGAGTCGACCGACAGCCACGGCCGTCCGCGCGTTGCGGTTCGGCGAGGTCATCGACCGCCGGAGGCCGTACATCAATTCGCGCATGCTGTATCTCACCACGAACGGTCCTTTCGTCGAGCCGATCTGCTCGAAACGTCACCGTCGCGTAAGGAGTTCGGACCCGCGGTCGGACTCGGTAGGGCAGAGTTGTCGCCGTGCGCACCTTCCTCGCCGTCCTGGCCTCTGCGGTCCTCGCGGCGACCGTCGGCTGGGGCGTCACCCACCTCGGCTTCTACGTCGCCGGCGTCGGCCATACCTTCCAGGTCTGGACGCTGGCGTGCTGGGCGCTCTTCGCCGCGGCCCTCCTCCTCCTGCGACGCGTTCCGGCCCGGGCCGCCACCGCGGTCGTCCTCGTCGGCGCCGCCCTGATCGGCGGTGCGGCGATCGCCGGCCCGCCGAACACGAGCACCGACTCCGCCCGCTACGCGTGGGACGGAATCGTTCAGGGCCACGGCATCTCCCCCTTCGCGCACGCTCCCAACTCGGCGGTGACGCGCGACCTCAAGCCCGACTGGCTCTTCCCCGCCCCGACGACGGCCGCCGACGGGACGCAGGAGTGCACCGGCACCCGTGTCTTCACGACGTACGAGAAGGGCACGCACTACCTCCTCTGCACGACGATCAACCGACCCCGCGTGTTCACCATCTACCCGGCAGCGGCCGAGCTGTACTTCGCCGCCGTCCGGGCCGTCGTCCCGGTGACCGCGGAGTACTGGCCGTTCCAGCTCGCGGGCCTGATCCTGAGCCTCGGCGTCACCGTCCTGCTCCTGGCGCTCCTGCGCCGCCGGGGCCTCGACCCGCGCTGGGCCGCCCTCTGGGCCTGGTGCCCCTTGGTCGCGTCCGAGGCTGTGACCAACTCGCACGTCGACCTGCTGGCGGCCGTGGCGGGGCTGGGGGCGACCGCGCTCGTCGCGAGCAACAGGCGATGGCGCGGCGGAGCCGTCCTCGGGGTGGCGATCGCGGTCAAGCTGTTCCCCGTCGTGGCCGCGCCGGCCCTGCTGCGGCGCAGGCCGGTCGGCGTCGTCGTCGGCGCGATCGCCGCTTTCGCACTCCTCTACGTGCCCTACGTCATCTCGACCGGCCCGAAGGTCATCGGCTTCCTGCCCGGCTACCTCATGGAGGAGGGCGTCGACGACGGCTCCCGCTTCGCCCTCGTGTTCCTCTTCGTCCACGGCAAGGCGACGACCGTCGCGGCCGTGCTGATCCTCCTCGTGGTGGCGCTGATCGTCTGGCGCACGACCGACCCCGACAACCCGTGGCTCGGCCAGCTCGTCATGATCGGCGCGTTCCTGCTGGTGCTGAGCCCGCGCTACCCCTGGTACGCCCTGCTGCTCGTGCCGTTCGTCGCGATGACGGGCCGCTTCGAGTGGCTCGGCATCGCGCTGGCGATCTCGATCCGGCAGTTCTGGCCGTACGCGTACGTGCGCGCGTGGACTCTCGGCGCAGCTCTCGTCATCATCGTGGCGATGGCGATCTGGCGATCCGGCCCGGGCTGGCGGGGCCGTATCCGCGATCGTGCGCGCGACGAGTGGCACCTGCTCCTGCCCGCGCGACTCCAGCGCCGATAAGGTCGGGCCATGCCACAGATCAGGATCTCCGAGGCCGCCCGCTATCTCGGCGTGAGCGACGACACCGTCCGCCGCTGGATCGACAACGGCACGCTCGACGCCGAGAAGGGCCCGAACGGCCGCACCGTCGTCGACGGCCTCGCGCTGGCGAAGCTTGCTCAGAAGAACGCCGTCCTGCCCGAAGACACCTCCGACATCGGCCGCTCCGCGCGCAACCGCTTCATGGGCCTGGTGACGAACATCGTCATGGACACCGTCATGGCTCAGGTCGAGCTGCAGTGCGGGCCGTTCCGCGTCGTCTCGCTGATGAGCAGTGAGGCCGTCCGCGAGCTCGGGCTCGAGCTCGGCTCCGTCGCGATAGCCGTGGTGAAGGCGACGACGGTCATCGTCGAGACCCCGCCGCAGAAAAACTAGCCGGGCGACCAAACCGTTCTCGGGCGGGTGTCGAACTCATCACTGCGAATCACTGATCAGATCGCACCCCTCTCTGCCGGCGAGAGACCCGAAGCCGGCTGACCATCCCAGCAGTACGGAACCACCAGCATCACGGAATCACCAGCAAGACCCCTCCACCAGCACCACACCGGATCGGTGAACGCCCGGCGGCCCGCAGCGAACAACTCGCGTTGCGGTCCCCGGGCGTTGCTCGTCGACGGGGTGCCGTCTCTTACGACCTCGTGACAAAGATCCCCAGGGCGCAGGAACTTCGACCCGCCTCGTTTAGGCTCATCCAATGGTCGTCTCTCTCGGAATCCCCACCCTCCCCGGGCGGGTGCACGGCGCGACCGACGGGCGCCCCGCGACTCCCGGCCTCGTCGACCGCTTCGGCCGCACAGCGACGGATCTCCGCGTCTCCCTGACCGATCGCTGCAATCTGCGCTGCACCTACTGCATGCCCGCTGACGGCCTGCCCTGGCTCGATCGCGAGCAGGCGCTCAGCGCCGACGAGATCGTCCGCCTCGTCGAGATCGGCGTGCGCGACCTCGGTGTGCGCCAGGTGCGGTTCACCGGCGGCGAGCCGCTGCTCCGCGCCGACCTCGTCGACATCATCGCCCGGTGCGCCGCCCTCGATCCCCGCCCCGAGCTCTCGCTGACCACCAACGCGATCGGCCTCGCGTCGCGTGCGGAGTCGCTGGCGGCCGCCGGTCTCGACCGGATCAACGTGTCGCTCGACTCGCTCCACGCCGAGACGTTCATGAAGGTGACGAGGAGGCCGTTCCTCGAGCGCGTCCTCGAGGGCGTCGACGCCGCTGCCGCCGCAGGCCTCGGCCCCATCAAGATCAACGCCGTCCTGCTGCCGGGCGTCAACGACCACGAGGCGCCGGCGCTGCTGCGCTGGGCGCTCGAGCAGGGCCACGAGCTGCGCTACATCGAGCAGATGCCCCTCGACGCCGACCACACCTGGAAACGCTCCAGCATGGTGACGGCGGCCGACGTCCGCGCGCTGCTGGCACCGCACTTCGGCCTCGCCCCCGTCGAAGCGCCGCGCGACGGCGCACCCGCCGAGCGCTTCACCGCGACGGCGACCGACGGCTCGGGCCTGACCGGCACCGTCGGCATCATCGCCTCGGTGACCGAGCCCTTCTGCGTCGACTGCCGCCGCACGCGGCTCACGGCCGAGGGCAGCGTCCGCAGCTGCCTGTTCTCGCACACCGAGACCGACCTCCGCGAGTCGCTGCGCTCCGGCGCCGACGACGCGGCGATCGCCGAGCTGTGGCGCGGCGCGATGTGGCAGAAGCCGGCCGGGCACGGGTTGGACGACCCCTCGTTCGTGCAGCCGGCCCGCTCGATGAGCGCGATCGGCGGCTGAGCGTGGCCGTGACGGTGACCCTGCGGTTCTTCGCCGCGGCCAAGGGAGCGACCGGGCTCGACGAGATCGAGTGCGTGTCGGCGGAGGTCCCGACGCTGGGCGAGCTCGTCGACGCGATCCTGCCCGCGGCCGGTACCGACCCCGATGACCTGGAGCGCATCTTCACGCGCTGCTCGTTCCTGGTCGACGGTGTGACGACGCGAGATCGGGCGCAGCGCGTCCCCGGCGGTGCCGTCGTCGATGTCATGCCGCCCTTCGCCGGAGGCTGAAGCAGCCGAACACAGTGCCGGAGGCTGAAACAGACGAACACCAGACCGGCACCGGCCCCTCAGCCGCGCAGGTTGGGCCTGAACCCGTCGGGGTCGATGTCGCCGAGCGGCAACGGCACGCGGCCCGTCCCGGCGGTGGGCGAGGCGGCACCGGCGAGGGCGGACGGCCGCAGGGTCCAGCCGAGCATGCCGCGGGTGAGCACAGTGACGTCGTACCCCTCCTGAGCGAGGAGCCGGGCGGCGGCGCGCGAGCGCGGCTCGCGCGCGCAGTACACGACGACGGGAACAGCCGGATCGAGCTCGGGCCGCACCGGCGTGGTCGAGCCGAAGCCGGCGGCGAGCACCGAGCCCGGGATCGCCTCGACGTCGTGCTCCTGCCGCTCGCGCACGTCGACGAGCGCGAAGGCGTCGGTACCGGCCGCTCGGGCGGCCAGGCGAGCCTCGAGGGCGTCGGCGGCGATCACGCGCACCTGCGCCTCGGGCTGCGGGGCGGCGTGACGCGGGGTGCCGAGTTCCTGCGCCCTGGTCGCCTGTCGCTCGGGCGAGCGCACGAGGCGGCTCTCGCGCCAGGTGCCGGTGAGCGCGTCGATCGTCGCGATCCGGCCCAGCAGCGGTTCACCCGCTCCGGTCACGAGCTTGAGCACCTCGGACGCCATCACAGACCCCACGGTGCCGCAGAGGGGGCCGAGGACCCCGACGTCGGAGCACGACTCGTCGAACCCGTCCGCCGGGGGCTCGGGGTGCAGGTCGCGGTAGTCGACGCCGCGGCCGTCGGGGGCGGCGTCCCAGAAGACGCCGACCTGGCCGTCGAACCGCGAGACGCTGGCCCAGACGACCGGGAGCCCGCGCTCGGCGGCGGCATCGGCGACGACGTAGCAGGTGTCGAACGAGTCGCTCCCGTCGACGACGATGTCGTAGTCGTCGAAGATGCTCGCAGTTCTCTTCTCGAGCAGGAACGCGTGCACGCGCACGTCGACCGAGGCGTTTGCGGCACGCACCCAGTCGGCCGCCGCCCTCGCCTTCGGGAGCCCCACCTGGTCGGGCCGGTACAGCACCTGCCGCTGCAGGTTCGAGACGTCGACGACGTCGTGGTCGACGATTCCCAGAGTTCTGACACCTGACATCGCGAGATACTGGATGACCGGAGAGCCGAGGCCGCCTGCGCCCACGACCAGGACACGCGCCCGGCCGATGCGCTGCTGGCCGTCGAGGCCGATCTCAGCCAGTCGTGATGTGCGTGTGTAGCGTTCGACCTCTGGCAGGCCGCCCGCCGAGGGGCTCGTCTGCTCCGAACGTCCATCATCAGCGCTCGCGCCATCACCGCCAGCACCCACCAGGGGAGGAAGCCGCACCATGACCGACCTCCTCGACTCGCGGACCGCTGCGACACCCACTGTACGACGCCGGTTGTTGCGTCCTGCTGGGTGGTACCGCGACGTGCGAGCGCGCCGGTTCGGAGACGCCGGGATCGCGGGGGCGTTCGCGTTCCTGCTCTCGGTGGCCTTCTCGTGGGTGCCGTCGGTGTGGTTCGACGAATCGGCCACGGTCGTGTCGGCGACGCGTTCGTACAAGCATCTCTGGGCCGAGGTGCAGACGGTCGACGCTGTGCACGCCACGTACTACGGGCTGATGCACGGGTGGTTCGACCTCGTCGGCTACACGCCGTTCACGCTGAGGTTTCCGAGTGCTGTCGCCACGGGACTCGCCGCGGCGCTGGTGGTGCTGCTCGCCGCGCGGTTGACCGACAAGCGCACGGGCCTCGTCGCGGGCCTCGTGTTCGCCGTGCTCCCCCGCGTGACGTGGATGGGCGCCGAAGGTCGTTCGTACGCGACCGCGACCCTGCTCGCCGTCGCGCTGTCGCTGGTGCTGATGCACGCCACGACGAGGCCGCGGCCGTCGAAGCGGCTCTGGGTGCTCTACGGCGTTCTCGCCCTGGCGGCCGGCATGGTCTTCCTCTACGTCGCGCTCGTCGTCGTCGCGCACGGTCTCACCCTCGCGCTCTGGGCTCTCCGCAGCCGTCTGCACGACCGGGAGACACCGTGGCGCCAGGCCCTCGGCGGCTGGGTGATCGCCTCGGCGGCCGCGGCGCTCGCGCTGATCCCTCTCGCTCACCTCGCCAGCTCGCAGTCGCGCCAGATCAACTGGATCCTGCGGCCCGGCTGGAACGTCTTCCCGAACGTGCTCGGCTGGCAGTGGTTCATGGCCAACTGGCAGCTCACCGCCGTCGCCTGGGCGCTCGTCGTGGTCGGAGTCGTCTCGGTGCTGCGCCGGGGTGCGCGTCATAACGCGCCCAACGTGCTCCAGGTCGTCGTGCCGTGGATGGCTGTGCCGACGGTGGGGCTCATCGCCGTCTCGATGGTCTCGAACCCGGTGTACTCGCCGCGTTACGTGACGTTCGGCGCTCCGGCCGTCGCGATCCTGATCGCCGTCGGGCTCACGGCCCTCAGCCGCCGCCGCTTCATCGCGGCCGGCCTCGTCGTGCTGATCGCCCTGACCGCCCCGAGCTACGTGAGCCAGCGCCAGCCCGAGGCGAAAGACAACTCGTCATGGGCCGAGGTGGCCGACCTCATCGCGCATGAGCGGTCGCTCGAGCCCTCGGGCGGCGACGACGCCATCATCTACGGCCACCTGCGACGCCATGCCGCCGCGTCGGCGCGCAACATCGCGTACACCTACCCCGACGCGTTCGCCGGCCTCACCGACGTCACCCTGAAGAAGCCCGCCGCCGAGACGGGCAAGCTCTGGGAAGACCGGTACGCGCTCGCCGATACGATCGAGCGGGTCGACGGCCACGAGTACGTGTGGCTCGTCACCAGCGACAAGCGCGACATCCGGCCGGCCGTGACGCAGGCCCTGGCCGATGAGGGGTTCCGCGTCGAGAAGCAGTGGCACCTGACCTACGTCAACATCGTGCGGTACAAGCTCGGCTGATCGGGTGTCGGTGCCGATCACGGGTGTTCGTGCCGCCCGCGGCTGTGGGACGCCGAGCCGAGCTAGTCGGCCACGACCCGTGCGCCGTGCACCGGCCCCGTCGCCCGCACGACGTCGAGCCCGGAGGCGCTGAGCGCGATCTGCAGCTCGAGGGCTCCGTCGAGATCGGGCGCCAGGAAGGCGACGGTCGGCCCGGACCCCGAGACGACGCCGGCGAGGGCGCCGTTCTGCTCGCCGAGCTCGAGCACGTCGGCGAGACCGGGCTCGAGGTGCAGCGCGGGCGCCTGGAGGTCGTTGTGCAGGACGTCGGCCAGAAGCGCGGGGTCGCCGGCGCGGAGGGCCTGGAGCACGCCCGACTCCACCCGCGGCGTGCGCACGACCGGGCTGATGTCGGCGCGGTGTCGGTTGCGGTGCTCGTCGAGCTCGCGGTAGACGGCGGGCGTCGAGAGGCCGAAGTCGGCCAGGGCGAGCACCCACTGGAAGCTGCCCTGTGCCAGCGCCGGGCTGAGCTCGTCGCCGCGCCCGGTTCCGATGGCAGTGCCGCCCATCAGGGCGAAAGGGACATCGGCTCCGAGCTGGGCGCCGAGACGGAGGAGCTCGTCGCGCGAGAGCCCCGTGCCCCACAGGGTGTCGCAGGCGAGCAGCGTCGCGGCCGCGTCGGCGGACCCTCCGCCCATGCCTCCGGCGACGGGGACGTTCTTGTCGATGACGAGCTCGACGCCGCCGCGATGGCCGGTCGCCTTCGCCAGCAGCTTGGCCGCGCGGATCGCCAGGTTGGTGTCGTCGACCGGCACGCCTGACAGGTCGATGCCGGCGTGCACCGACGTGAACCGCACCGTGAAGGCGTCGGCCTCGGCGGCGCGCACGTCTTCGTACAGCGAGACGGCCTGGTAGGCCGTCGCCAGCTCGTGATACCCGTCGTCTTGCAGGTCGCCGACGCGCAGGTAGACGTTGATCTTGCCTGGCGCACGAGTGTGGACCACAGTCGGGCTCCCCACGGACGTCATACGTCCAACCTACCGGGAGACGGAGGCCTCTCGTGCCGACGGCGACTCCGCGCGCACCAGCGGGATGACGTCGCGGGCGAACCGCTCCATCTCCTCGACCTGGGGCGAGAACTGCAGCAGCAGCGTGTCGACGCCAGCGGCCTCGAACTCGAGGATCCGGTCGGCGACCTGACGCGGCGTGCCGATGAAGCCGGGGCGGAGTCCGCGATTCGACACCGAGTAGTCGCGCAGGTCGGGCTCGTGCTCGAGGTGCGACTGGGCGACGAAGTCCTGGTAGGACTCGTAGGCGGCGCCGTGACTCACGTCGGTGATGCGCGCGAGCTCCTGCTCCGCCTCCGCCTCCGTGTCGCGGACGATCGCGTACGCCGCCATGCCGAACGCCTCGAACGGCGTCGCGCCGGCCTCGGCGCGCTTGGCCTTCATGTCGTCGACCTTGGCGCGGAGCTCGTCGACGGTTCCGCCGTGCGTCAGATAGGCGTCGGCGAACCCGACGATCGCGGCCTTGCCGGCTGGGCTCTCGCCGCCGGCGTAGATACGCGGCTGAACGTGGGGCTTCGGCTCGAGGTGGGAGCGCTCGAGGTCGTAGTAGTCGCCGTGGAAGTCGAAGGGCGTCTCGTTCCACAGGCCCTTCAGGATCGAGACGAACTCCGACGTGCGAGCGTAGCGATCGTCGTGCTCCGAGAAGATGCCGCCGTACTGTCGGGCCTCCTCGGCCCACCACGCCGAGACGACGTTCAGCGTGAAGCGGCCGTTCGACACCTCGTCGACGGTCGCCGCTTGCTTGGCGGTGACGGCCGGAAGATGGTAGCCGGGGCGCACCGCGACCATCAGCTCGAGCTTCTCGGTCACGGCGGCGATCGACGCCGTCAGCGCCCACGCCTCGAGCGACGGCGCGGCGACGCCCTTGATGTCGTTGAGGTTGAGCTCGGGGATGAGTGTCAGGTCGAACCCGACTCGCTCAGCCGTCTGCACGACCTTCTTGACGTAGTCGAAGGTGACGGGCATCTGCTCGTCATCGACGTTGCGGAGCCAGCCGCCGAAGATCGGGGTCCAGAAGCCGAACCTCACGCGAGGACCTCGACGGGGGCCGTCTCCGGGTAGGCGGCCGCCAGCTCGCGCCCGAGGAAGCGCGCGATCTCGCGCGGCCCGGACAGCGTCGCCGCGGCCTCGACCTCCGGGTTGTAGTTCGTGTTCGTGTTGACGTCGTAGACCACCGTGCGGCCGTCGGTCGTCTCGATGAACTCGATGCCGGCGATCTCGATGCCCTGATCGCGCAGGAACTCGGGAAGCCGCCGGACCAGCGGGTGCTCGGCGATCGGCTCGCCGCCGGCGGTCCTCTCCCGCAGCGCGAAGAGCGGCGCCTGTCCGGGCAGCGCGCACGCGTCGGCGGGGCAGAACTCGAAGGTGCCGCCGGAGGTGTCGACGCGGACGGCGTAGACGAACTGCGAGTCGACGAATTCAGCCCTCGTGACGAAGGACTCGGCGCCGACCAGGAGTTCCTGAATGAGAGTGATGCCGTCGGGAGACGACTCGAAGTCGTCGGACTCGACCCAGGCGGCGAACTCGGCCTGGTCGTCCCAGCGCCGCACGCCCAGGCCCTTGCCGCCCTGGTTGTGCTTCGAGATGAAGGGGGTGGCGAACGTCTCGGCGGTGGCCGCGAGGTCGCGGGTGCCGAAGACGGCCTTGGTCTTCGGCACATCGAAGCCGAGACGCTGGAGGGCGAGGTGCTGCTGCACCTT
Source organism: Frondihabitans sp. GW821-FHT04F02 (assembly GCF_059420045.1). Classification (NCBI taxonomy): domain Bacteria; kingdom Bacillati; phylum Actinomycetota; class Actinomycetes; order Micrococcales; family Microbacteriaceae; genus Frondihabitans; species Frondihabitans sp. GW821-FHT04F02. The sequence continues at coordinate 313,112 of NZ_JBWKSZ010000003.1, forward strand.
GCTGACCTCGATGTCGATGACCTTCCGCCCGTTGACGACGCGGCGACCGGCGGCCTCGAGCCACGACAGGGTGGCCCGCGTGTACTCCTTCGAGAACTCGTTGCCGCGCGTGTGGGCGCTGGCCGACATGCGCGACCAGTAGATGCCGGGGGCGGGCTCGGCGGTGAGGTCGATGGCGCCGTCGGTGAGCAGCAGCTGCTCGACGGGGACTCCCTCGAGCTCGAAGGCTCGGGCCAGCGGCGGGAACCACTCGGGGTTCTCGTGGATCACGTACACGGTGGGCTGATCGGTCACCCGCTCAGCCTAGGCACTCCCCCCGAGAACCGCAGAAGTGTTTCGCCGCGCTACGCGTCGCCCGTCGCTCAGCTTGCTCTAGGCTCTCGCGCCTGGTAGTTAAACTGCATGAAGAATTTCAATTTTGGATTACGCTCTCGTGTTACGGCTGCTTTTGTCCTCGCCGCGGCCGGCTTCGTCAGCGTCTCGCAACCCGAGACCGCGGAGGCGAAGGTGATGGCCAATCGCTGCGGGGCCGGAATCATCCTCGTCGGCGTTCGAGGCACCGGCGAAAAACCAGGAATGGGGACGACGGTCGGCATCGTCAAGGGACTATTCGACAGCGACAAAGACATTCCGACGTGGAGCCAATCCGTCACCTATCCCGCCATCGCCATCGGTGTCGGCCAGACATACATGACGAGTGTGAAAACCGGCGCCACGAACCTTCGCAACCTGATTCACACGATCGTAAACGAGTGTCCCTACTCGTCTATCAACTTGGCCGGCTACTCGCAAGGGGCCGATGTGATCGGAGACGTCCTGACCGGGAGCGGCGTGACACCTCTGACTGCTACGCAGAAGAAGCACATCACGAGCGTGGTCTTCTTCGGTGACCCGACCTACCGCGCGGGTGCGAAGTGGAACTCATCGGCCTCCGGAAAAGGAAACGGACTATTCGCCCGCCCGGCGAATGCGTTTGCGTCGTGGACCCGCCTTGCCTACCCCTCTCCGTCAGCGACCAAGCCGGTTCAGATGCCGATCATCCGGTCTTACTGCTACACGGGCGACCTGTTTTGCCAGAAGGGCACAGGATCTGACGCGAAGAAGATCCACGAGAGCTATGCATCACGCTCAACCTATGCCGCGTATGAGTTCATTCGGGACTGGAACACGTCGACACGTCGCTCGGCGATCCCGGTCGTACGAGGCTGACCACGTGTTTCCGTTCAGCGCGGACTGGCATAAGAGCCCTGCCGCGCGTTGTAGTCGACCGTCTCTCCTCGTGTTCGCGGGGCTGCTCGGCGGCCAGCTCATCGTGTCAGCCGCGAGCGTCTTCCTCGTCTTCATCAGCCCGTGGATCGTCGGCCCCGGAGCCGCCGACGACGGTCTCGACCCGCACTGGGCTGCGTGGGTGGCCGTGTCCCTGATCGCAGGCACTGCATTCCTCGGCGCCGTCGTCTCCGGGTTCATTCGACGCAGGAACTGCCGCCCGATCTGGTGGCTCCCCGTCGTCGGCGGGGTGGTCACAGCGGCCAGCGCACTCGTCGCACTCGTTGTGCTCGCTTGATCTGGCAACGTCCGGTTACGGCGACCCAGGCTCCACCACGCCAGAACCGGGCAGACTGACGGCATGGCACGTCTCCAGCACTTCGGATGGTTCTTCGGCCGCGGCTTCGGGCCGCAGGGATGGCTCCGGCCGGACTGGCACTGGAACCTGCGGTGGGACCGCCCGGGGCTCTACCAGCAGTCGGCCAAGGAGCTCGAGCGCGCCGGCCTCGACCTGCTGATCATCGAGGACAGCCTCTCCCCCGGCCCGAAGGAGCAGCTCGACCTCCGCGTGCGCGGGGCCCTCGGCGCCCCGAAGCTCGACCCGCTGCAGCTGACACCGTGGCTGTTCGCAGCGACGGAGCACCTCGGCGTGGCCCCCACGGTGAACGCCGGGGTGCTCCCGCCGTACCTCGCCGCCCGCAGCTTCGCGACCCTCCAGCACCTGAGCGACTACCGCGTCGGCATCAACGTCGTCACCGACGTTAAGGGCAGCCGCCACTTCGGCATCCCCGAGCTCGACCACGACGCCTCGTACGACCGCGCCGAGGAGTGGATGCATGTCGTGCGCCGCCTCTGGCACAGCTGGGCCGACGGCGCCGTGGTGGAGGACACCGAGACGTGGCGCTACGCCGACGGCGCGAAGCTCGACGCGTTCGAGCACCGCGGCGAGTACTTCTCGCTCGACGGCCCGCTCAACGCCCCGCCCTTCGACGGGAACGAGGGCGGCAAGGCCGATGGCGACCCCGTCATCGTGTCGCCCGGCGGCTCGGGGCGCGGGCTGGAGTTCGCCGGGCGCAACAGCGACGTGCAACTCGCACTCGCACGGCTCGACGTGGAGACGGTTCGGGCCTACCGGGCCCGGATCCATGAGGCCGCGCGGGCGCAGGGCCGAGTTCCTGCGTCCCTTCGAATTCTCTTCGTGCTGACGCCCGAGATCGTCGCCTCGACGGAGGAAGCCGATCGACTGGTCGCGGCGAGCGCGCACCCGAGCGACTCCGACCTGCACGAGGTGATCGAGCGGCAGTCGATCATCACCGAGACCGACCTGACCGGCCTCGACCTCGACAGGCCGCTCGACCTGGCCGTGTTCGGGCAGCACGTGTCGAAGGGCAGCATCGGCGGGCTCGTGGGCAACGCAGACCCGGCGACTCCGCTGCGCGAGCTGTTCACCGCGAAGTACCGCAAGGGGCGCATCAGCGACGGCACGGGCTTCGTCGGGACGGTCGGCGAGATCGCCGACTTCATCGAGGAGCTCGGAGACGACGCCGACAACGACGGCTTCATCTTCAACGGCGACCTTCACCCGGCGACGGTGCACCGGACCCTCGATGCGCTCGTTCCGGAGCTGCGGCAGCGCGGGATCCTGCGGCGCGAGTTCGGCGGAGGCGGGCTGCGCTCGAACCTGCTCGACTTCTAGCTCCGGGCCCTGTCCGCCCTTCGACCCACCTCCGGGGGACAGATCACCCCTGTTCGAGGGTCGCATTCCGCCCGAAAGCGAAGTACTGTCGCAGAAACGGCTACCCGAGCCGCCCTCGCTTCGACCCGCTTCCCGACGGACCGCCCCTTACCCAGGCGTGCCCGGCGGGGCGAACGAGTCAACCGAATACACATCTCTGAGGCACACTTGTCTTTCCTGTCCCGAAACAGGAGATTGCCCGCAGTCGTGGCCGCCGTAGCGCTCGTCGCCGGCAGCCTCCTCTCTGCGGGTGCCGCGCATGCGGACTCCGCTCCCACCACCCCGAGTTCCACGACCCCCGCCACCGTCACCGCGGACTCTCTGACAGCGCCGCAGATCAACGGCGTCGTCTGGACGCAGCTGATCGTGGGCAACACCGTGTACGTCGGCGGCTCCTTCACCAAGGCCCGCCCCTCCGGATCACCCGCGGGCGTGAACGAGGTCGCGCGCTCGAACATGCTGGCCTACGACGTGCGCACCGGCGTGCTGCTTCCGGCGTTCGCGCCCAAGGTCAACGGCCAGGTCCTGGCCATCGCGGCAACGGCCGACAAGAAGCACCTCTACATCGGCGGCGACTTCACGAAGATCGGCACGGCGAAGCGGAGCCGCGTCGCCGAGATCGGCGGCACCACCGGAAACCTCGTCGGCGGGTTCGACCCGGCGGCGAGCGGGACCGTCCGCTCGATCGTGCTGCGCGGCAGCTACCTCTACCTCGGCGGCTCGTTCGCGAAGATCAAGGGCAAGGTCCGCACGCAGATCGCCGCGGTGAGCCCGAAGTCGGGGTCGCCGTCGTCGTGGGCGCCGAAGCTGGCCGGCGGCCAGGTCACGTCGATCGCGATCTCGCCCGACGGCAAGAAGGTCGTGCTCGGCGGCAAGTTCACGTCGACGAACGGCTACGGACGCAGCATCAAGAGCTCCTACAGCGGCTACGGCATGTCGGCCGTCTCGCGCTCCACCGGCAAGTCGATGCCGTGGCCGGTGAGCAAGCTCGTGCAGGACGGCGGCCTGAACGCCGCCATCACCAGCTTGAGCTCGTCGTCGGCGGGAGTGGTCGGAAGCGGCTACGTGTTCGGCGTCGGCGGGAACCTCGAGGGCGCCTTCCGCGCCGACTGGAACGGCAACCTCGTCTGGCTCGAGGACTGCCACGGCGACACCTACTCGTCGGTGATCGTCGGGAGCATCGTCTACACGGCAGGCCACGCGCACTACTGCGGCAATCTCGGCGGGTTCCGCGAGAGCACTCCGACCATGCACTACCCCGCCCTGGCCTTCACGATGGCCGCGACGCAGAAGCTCACGAACAACGGCTCGAAGAACTACGCCGACTTCTCGGGCAAGCCCGCCCCGACGCTGCTCGACTGGTTCCCGACCATGTCGATCGGCACCTACACCGGTCAGAGCCAGGCGGCCTGGAGCGTGACCGGCAACTCGAAGTACGTCGTCTACGGCGGAGAGTTCCCGACCGTCAACGGCGTCGCCCAGGAGGGCCTGGCCCGGTTCGCGGTGTCATCGCTCGCATCGAACTCCGCAGGCCCCCAGGCGTCGGGGGCGACGTTCGTGCCCTCCGCGGTCTCGTCGCGCGCCGGCCAGGTCACCGTCAGCTGGCCCAGCAACTCCGACCCCGACAACCCGACTCTCACGTACACGCTCTACCGCGACAGCGACTACGACCACCCGGTCACGTCGATGACGTCGAACTCGACCTTCTACTACCGGCCCTCGCTGCAGTTCGTCGACACCGGGGTCACCGCCGGGCAGACGTACTCGTACCGCGTCCGGGCGACCGATCCATTCGGCAACAGCGTGCTCGGCGACGCCATCAGCGTGACGGTGGCGAGCGCGACGACGACCGGGTACGAGGGGGCGGTCTTGCAAGACGCCCCGGTCGATTTCTGGCGCCTCGGCGAGGGCGCGACCGCAGAGGCGACCGACTCGACGAGCAGGTCTCCGCTGGTCGTGTCGGCGGTCTCGTCCAGCGGGCGCTCCGTCGAGACGGCGACTCCCCCGGTCATCGGCACCGGTTCGAGCTACGGGCACTCGCGCGACGAATCGACTCCCGCCATGAAATCGCTGACCATCGAGGCCTGGTTCAAGGCCGCCAAGGGCGGCTCCGGCACGATCGTGGACTTCGGCAACAACGCGACGTTCCTGTCGAGCGTCGTCGACCGCAGCCTGGTGCTGCAGTCCAACGGCACGCTGACGTTCGGCGTCCGCAACCCGGGCCGCGTCGCCGTCGCGACCTCGAAGTCGTACGCCGACGGCAAGTGGCACCAGGCGGTGGTCACCGTGTCGACGACGTCGATGCGCCTCTACGTCGACGGCACGCAGGTGACCGGCAAGAGCGGCACGTTCGCCATGTCGAAGGCGTGGGGCTACTGGCGGGTCGGCGGAGACTCGGCATGGCCGGGGCCGCGGTTCTTCGTCGGGAGCATCCGCGACGTGTCGGTGTACTCCTCGACGCTCTCCGCCGATCGCGTCGCCGCTCACTACGCCGCAGCGGACGTGAATTCCTGAGATTTCTTCGGCTAAGGGTCGCGCTCGACGCGGTTCAGAGCCTAGGATCGCGGCAACCACCAGACCACGCTCACTGAGGAGCGTGTCACGACGAACGCTGAGCACAGCGTCCGGGGCCCGAAACCCGCCAGCACCACCGCACAGGCACCACACCACTCGATCACACCCGAGGCCACCCATGCGCCGTCTGCTTCGTCCTGCCCCCGCGTCCGCCGTCATCGCGACCGCCGCTCTCGTCTTCGCCGGCCTCGCCGTGGCGTCACCGGCCCTCGCCGACTCGGCGCCGGTGTCGCCGACCGATCCGACGACGCCGACCACCGTCACCGCCGACGTGCTCGCGACGCCTCAGATCAACGGCGTCGTCTGGACGCAGGTCATCTCGGGCAGCACGGTCTTCGTCGGCGGCAACTTCACGAACGCCCGACCCGCCGGCTCCGCGGCGGGAGTCAACACGGTGAGCAGGAACTACCTGCTGTCGTACGACATCACGACCGGGGTCCTGGGCACCGGCTTCGCGCCCTCCGCCAACGGCCAGGTCAAGTCGGTCATCGCCTCCGCCGACGGCAAGTACGTCTACGTGGGCGGATCGTTCACCAGCATCAACGGCGTGACGCGCAACCGCATCGCCAAGCTCGACGCCGCGACCGGGGCCGTCGTCACGGCGTTCAACCCGAACGCCGCGTACACGGTGAACGCGCTCGCGCTCTCGGGCAACACCCTCTACCTCGGCGGCGGCTTCACCGCCGTCGGCGGCCAGACCCGCTCCGACCTCGCCGCCGTGGACGCCACGACCGGTGCCGTGAAGTCGTGGGCGCCGTCGGCATCCGGCGGCCAGGTCACCGGGCTCGCCGTCTCGCCCGACGGCGGCAAGGTCGTCGTCGGCGGCGCGTTCACGACGCTCAACGGCTCCAGCAACCCCGGCTACGGGCTCGGCGCCGTCGACGCCGTCAGCGGCTCCCTCCTGCCCTGGGCCGTCAACTCGGTCGTCCGCGACGGCGGCACCCAGTCCGGCATCACCAGCATCACGTCCGACGCCGACGGCGTGTACGGCAGCGGCTACGTCTTCGGAGCCGGCGGCAACGTCGAGGGAGCCTTCCGCACCGACTGGAACGGCAACCTCATCTGGCTTGAGGACTGCCACGGCGACACCTACTCGGTCGCTCCGACCGACAATGCCGTGTACGTGGCCAGCCACGAGCACTTCTGCGGCGACCTCGGCGGCTTCCCGCAGAACAACCCCTCGTCGACGTGGGTCTTCCACCGCGGCACCGCCTTCAGCAAGGCCGCCACGCAGACCCTCGCTGCCAACCCGATCGGCGGCTACGCCAACTTCGCCGGCAAGCCCGCCCCGTCGCTCCTGAACTGGAACCCCGACCTCGTCGCCGGCTCGTTCACGGGCCAGACGCAGGCGGCCTGGAGCGTCGCGGCGAACAGCAGGTACGTGCTCTACGGCGGTGAGTTCCCCACGGTCAACGGCGTCGCCCAGCAGGGGCTCGTGCGGTTCGCCGTTCCGTCGATCGCTCCGAACAAGGCCGGCCCGCTGGCCACCGGATCGAGCTTCACGCCGAACCTCATCTCGACAGCGCCCGGCAAGGTCAAGGCCTCGTGGCTCGCGAACTCCGACCGCGACAACGGCACGCTGACCTACAGCCTCTACCGCGACGGCGGAGCCACCCCGGTCTTCACGACGACGCAGTACTCGACGACGTGGTCCAGGCCGCAGATGGGCTTCACCGACAACGGCCTCGCCGCCGGCTCGACGCACAGCTATCGCCTGCGCGCCACCGACCCCTTCGGCAACACGGTCCTCGGCGACAGCGTCTCCGTGACCGTCGCGTCGAGCTCGCCCACGGGGTACCAGGCCCGCGTGGTCTCGGACGGCGCTTCGAACTACTGGCGCTTCGACGAGTCGGGCGCGAAGGTCCGCGACTTCATCGGCTACTCCGACCAGGTGGCTCAGTCCGGCGTGACGAAGGGCACCGCCGGCGCGACGATCGACAGCGACACCGCGGCCACGTTCGACGGCAGCTCCACCGGCTACTCGGCGACTCAGGCCAAGGTGGCCGCGCCGCAGACGTTCTCGCTCGAAGCCTGGTTCAAGACGACCAAGTCAGGCAGGATCGTGGGGTTCGGCGACCTCAACGTCGGCACGTCGCTCAACTACGACCGGCAGCTCTACGTGAACTCGTCGAGCCAGCTGACCTTCGGCGTCTACGACGGAAGCAGCCGGACCATCTCGACGGGCGGGACCGTCACCGACGGCGCGTGGCATCAGGCCGTGGGCACCTTCGGCTCGGGGAGCATGGCGCTCTACGTCGACGGCGCCCTCATCGGCACGAAGACCGGCATCGGCACCGCTCAGTCCTATGACGGCTTCTGGCGGGTGGGCGGCGACTCGACGTGGTCGGGGTCGCAGTTCTTCACGGGCTCCATCGACGACGTCTCGGTGTATCCGAGCGCGCTGACGGGCGCGCAGGTCTCGGCGCAGTACGCGGCCGCCAAGACCGGGGCCGGCGGAACCCCTGCCAACGTCTCGCCGACGGCGTCGTTCACGAGCACCTCGTCGGCACTGACGACCTCGGTCAACGGGACCGGGTCGTCCGACCCCGACGGATCGATCGCATCCTTCGCCTGGACATTCGGGGACGGCGGCACCGCGACCGGCTCCTCGGCCTCGCACACGTACACCGCCGCCGGCACCTACACGGTCACCCTCAAGGTCACCGACAACCAGGGCGCCACAGGCACCACCTCGAAGAGCATCGCGGTGACTGCGCCGACCGGCGGCGGCACCCAGCCGATCGCCCAGGACACGTTCGCCCGGACGCTCACCGCCGGCTGGGGCACGGCTGACGTCGGTGGCGACTGGACGCGCGCCGGAACCAACTCCAACCTGTCCGTCGGCGGCGGAGCGGGCTCGATCCTGCTCACCGGACCCGGCCAGCAGATGGGCGTCTACCTCGGCTCCGTCGCGCAGACGAACGTCGACCTGACGACGCAGTTCTCACTCGACAAGGTCGCCACGGGCGGAGGCACCCAGGTGACGCTGCAGGGCCGCCGGATCGACTCGTCGACCGACTACCGCGCCACGATCGCGCTCAAAGCCGGCGGTGCGGCAACCGTCTCGCTGGTCGGCGCCGGGACGACGATCGCCGCGCCGGTGACGGTGCCCGGCACTCTCGCCGCCGGCACCGGGCTCAGCGCCCGCCTGCAGGTCACCGGCACCGCGCCGACGACCGTCCGGGCCAAGGTCTGGCTCACCGGCCAGGCCGAGCCGACGGCGTGGACGGTCTCGGCGACGAACTCGGCGGCCGGCCTGCAGGCCCCGGGAGAGGTGGGGATCGTCGCCTACGAGTCAGGATCCGCGACCAACGGCGCCCAGACGCTGAAGTTCACGGCGTGGAAGGCCGCGACCCCCTAGTCGCGAGCCGCCCGACACTCCCCGATCGGGGCGACTCGACGGCCACGTCGCCCCGATCGGGGCAGGCGGCCGGTCAGGACAGGGCGACGACGACCCGCTCGAGTGCGCGCCGCACGTCGGCGACGCGCTCCGGCAGGCGGATGCCGCTCTGCGCGATCGTCACGGCGCACCGCGAATCGCGAGGAACGCCGACGCGCAGCTCGAGGCGGTCGCCCGCGGCGAGCTCCCAGACGGCCTGGCAGCGCTCCGGCAGGCGGTGCACCTCGACGGGCTCCGACTTCGCGAACGCCGCCACGCGCACGAGCGCCTCATCGAGGAGGGCCACCTGGGCGCCGCGCACGCTGCGGCTCACGGACACGGCGAACGTCCCGTCATCCTGCTCGCCCGGAAGACGGATGCCGCGCTCGCGCTGATAGCGGACCGCGACCGACTCGGCGCCCCACTCCGGCGCCTCGTAGACGTCGACGAGCAGCGCCACGATCTGGTCGTGCGAGAGGCGGGTGGCGGCCTCGGCGTCGAGGATCTCGAACCACTCGGCGACGCCGCGCCCGCTCCGCGCCGCCAGCTTGGCGTCGCTGGTCGTGCCGGCGACGCCCTCGGCCCGCGCCGACTCGGCCGCACGATCCGCTCGGGGCGCGCCGGACTCACGGCGGCGCTTGGGAGACACGGCTACTCGCCCGCGTCGGCCAGCCGCACTCGGGCGATGGCCAGGAAGTCGTCGACGGTCAGCTCTTCGCCCCGGCCGGTCGCCGGGAGCCCTGCGCGCTCGATCGCGTCGGACGCCTCGGCCGACGACCCGAACACGACCGAGAGCGACTGACGCAGCATCTTGCGGCGCTGCTGGAACGCGGCGTCGACGAGCTCGAACGTGACCGCGCGCTCCGCCTCCGTGCCCTTCGGCTCGCGCCGGTCGTAGGCGACGAGGATGCTGTCGACGTTCGGCACCGGCCAGAACACCTGGCGGCTCACCTGCCCGGCGGTCGACCACGCTCCGTACCAGGCGGCCTTGATGCTGGGCGAGCCGTAGACCTTCGAACCGGGGGTCGCCGCGAGCCGCAGGCCGACCTCGGCCTGGACCATGACGAGCCCGCGCTCGAGTGACGGGAAGTGCTCGAGGAAGTGCAGCAGCACCGGCACCGAGATGTTGTAGGGCAGGTTGGCCACGAGGTGGGTGGGCGACGACGGGAGCTCCGTGACCTTCATGGCGTCGGCGACGACCACCGTCAGGTCGGCGTCGGGCTGGAGCAGCCGGACCGTCTCGGGCAGCTGCTCGGCGAGGCGCTTGTCGATCTCGACGGCTGTCACGACCGCCCCTGCCTCGAGCAGGCCGAGCGTCAGCGACCCGAGTCCCGGGCCGATCTCGACGACGGCCGTGCCGCTCGGCACCGTGGCCGCCTGGACGATTCGGCGCACGGTGTTGCCGTCGTGCACGAAGTTCTGGCCGAGCTTCTTGGTCGGCTGGATGCCGAGCAGGTCGGCGAGGTCGCGGATCTCCGCCGGCCCGAGGAGGGTGGACGCCACGTCAGGCCTCGATCGTGATGGGCTCGGACTCCCACGTGCCGTACACCAGCTCGGTGGTGGAGGTGATCTGGGCGGCGAGCAGCCCGACGTCGGTGCCGAGCGTCTCGGCCATCGAGCGGAGCGTGTGCGGTATCAGGTACGGCGAGTTGGGTCGGCCTCTGAAGGGCGACGGGGTCAGGAACGGCGCATCGGTCTCGACCATGATCAGGTTGCGGGGCGCGGCCACCAGTGCGTCGCGCAGCGGCTGCGCGTTCTTGAACGTCACGGTCCCGGCGAACGACATGTACCAGCCGTTCTCGGTGCACACCGCGGCGAGCTCGGGCCCGCCCGAGAAGCAGTGGAACACGGTGCGCTCAGGGGCGCCGACGCGCTTGAGCGTCGCGACGACGTCGTCGTGCGCGTCGCGGTCGTGGATCTGCAGCGCGAGGCCGTGCTTCTTCGCGATCTCGATGTGCGCCTCGAACGACTCGATCTGGGCCGCCCGGCCCTGCTCGACGGGAATCCCACTCTCGCCGAGGCGGAACCAGTCGAGCCCGGTCTCGCCGACAGCCCGCACCCGCGGCCGACCCGCGAGCTCGTCGATGACGGCCAGGGCATCGTGCAGCTCGCCGCGAGCTGCCAGACGCGGCGCCTCGTTGGGGTGCAGAGCCACGGCGGCGAGCACACGCGGCTCCCGTGCGGCGATCTCGGCCGACCAGACGGAGGTGGCGACGTCGTTGCCGACCTGCACCACGCCGCGGATGCCGACGCTCGAAGCCCGGTCGAGGTGCTCGCGGTAGTCGAGCCCCTCTCCGTCTTCGATCTCGAGGTGCGTGTGGTTGTCGTACACCGGCACGGTCAGAGCCTGGGGCAGCGGCGGATAGGTCAGATCGCGCTTCTGGCCACCCGATTCGTCCGTCCGCCTCCGGATGAAGGTGCCGTCGTCGCTCACGCGGTCGCGACCTCAGGCTGCTCGATGCGCGGGAAGAGCGTCGACGGCAGCGGCACGACGGCGGGCGCCGCCGACCACTCGGCCGCGCGGTCGATGTTCTGGCTCGTCAGCTCGCCCTGGCCGATGGACTCCCAGAGCTTGTGGGCGGCGTCCGGGATGAACGGGCTGAGCAGCACCGTCAGCGTGCCGAGACCTCGGAGGGCCGTGCCGAGCACGGTCGCCAGACGGTCGCGGGTCGCTTCGTTTTTGGCGAGGACCCAGGGCTCCTGCTCGGTGATGTAGCCGTTGAGCGCGTCGACGAGCTCCCAGACCGTGCTGACGGCCTCGTTGATGGCGAATCGGTCGATCGCGGCATCGGCGCCGGCCGTGACGCGGAGCTCGGTCTCGCGGATGGCGAGGTCGGCCTCGGTGAGGTCGCCGATCACCGGCACGGTGCCGTCGAAATAGCGCGTGATCATCGCGATGATGCGAGATGCGAGGTTGCCGAAGCCGTTGGCGAGCTCGGCCTGGTAGCGGGCCGAGATGTCTTCCCACGAGAAGTTGCCGTCTTGGCCGAAGGTGATGGCGCGCATGAAGTAGTAGCGGAACGCGTCGACGCCGAACGTCTCGGTGATCTGCTGCGGTGCGATGCCGGTCAGCTTCGACTTCGACATCTTCTCGCCGCCGACGAGCAGCCAGCCGTGGCCGAAGACGTGCTTCGGCACGGGTAGTCCGGCCGCCATGAGCATGGCGGGCCAGATGACGGCGTGGAAGCGCGCGATGTCTTTGCCGACGATGTGGGTCGCGGGCCAGCGCCGGTCGAAGTTCTCGTCGTCGACGCCGTAGCCCACGGCGGTGACGTAGTTGAGGAGGGCGTCGAACCAGACGTAGACGACGTGCTTGTCGTCCCACGGGACCTTGATGCCCCAGTCGAACGAGGCGCGCGAGATCGAGAGGTCGCGGAGGCCCTGCTTGACGAACTGGACGATCTCGTTGCGCACGCTCTCGGGCTGGATGAAGTCGGGCTGCGACTCGTACAGGTCGAGGAGCGGCTGCTCGAAGTCGCTCATGCGGAAGAAGTAGTTGCTCTCCTTGAGCAGCTCGACGGGCTTCGAGTGGATCGCGCAGACCTGCTGCCCCTCGAACGGACCGGTGCCGTCGACGAGATCGGACGCCTGCTTGTACTCTTCGCAGCCCACGCAGTAGAAGCCCTCGAACTCGCCCTGGTAGATCAGGCCGTCGTCGTAGAGCTTCTGCAGGAAGAGCTGCACGCCGGTCTCATGGCGCGCGTCGGTGGTGCGGATGAAGTCGTCGTTGCGGATGTTGACCGTCTCGAGCAGCGGGATCCACGACTCCTCGACGAGCTTGTCGGCCCACTCCTTGGGAGTGACGTCGTGGCTGGTGGCCGTGCGCAGGATCTTCTGCCCGTGCTCGTCGGTGCCCGTGAGCAGCCAGGTGTCGTCGCCGCGCTGACGGTGCCAGCGTGCGAGTACGTCGGAGGCCACCTCCGTGTAGGCGTGACCGATGTGCGGGACATCGTTGACGTAGAAGATGGGAGTGGTGATGTAGAAAGACTCGCCGGCGGGCATGTCGTCCATCCTAAAGCGCCCGCTCCCCCTGTGGCGCCCGCCCGTGGTGTCGGCGGGTGCTGGTCGGCTCGGGCGGGGCGCCGGAGACCCGCCCTACCCGACGAGCACCCGCCCATCCGGCTGTCCACAGGGTGCGCACTCTCCACAGATGCTCGAGGCGCAGGATTCGCGCGCGGTACGCCGACCACGATTGCGGGCATGGAGCCCATCCCCCTTCGCACGAGCGCGAACCTCGCGGGCGCCGGCGTCGCCCGCTGGCAGCAGTCGCGAGCCGTCGACCGCGCTCACCTTCACCGCGTCCGCCGCGGCGTCTACGCCGATGGCGCCGCCTGGGCCGCGCGACCAGCCCGTGACCGATTCGCTGCGCTCGCCCGGGCGACCGCTCTCAACCGCCGGAAGCCCCTCATATTCAGCCACGTGACGGCCGCGGTCCTGCTCGGGCTTCCGCTCGTGGGCCCGCTGCCTTCGCGCGTCGACGTGCTGATGGTCGGTGCGTCGGGAGGCCGCTCCGAGCCGGGGCTGCTCGCTCACCGGCGGGCGGTCGCGCCCGATCTGGCAGACGCTGACGGCCTCGTCGTCACGTCTGTCGCGCAGACGCTCGTGGACGTCGCTGCGACATCCCGTCTCGGTCGATCGCTGCCGATGCTCGACCAGGCGATCCGCCGGGAGTGGGTGACCGCAGCCGACCTGATCGCCCTCCTCGAAGACGGCCCGCCGATCCGGGCCCACGCCCGTGTGCGTCGCGCGATCGAATGGGCGGACGGCCGAGCGGCGAACGCCGGCGAGTCCCTGAGCCGGGCCGTGATCCTCGAGGCAGGCCTTGCGGCGCCCGATCTGCAGCGCGAATTCCAATTGCCCGACGGCACCAACGCATTCGTCGACTTCTACTGGGAGGAGGTCGACCTCATCGGCGAGTTCGACGGCTTCCTCAAGTACGCGCGCGCCGACGGATCAGGAGATGCCGACGCCGTGTGGAAGGAGAAGCGTCGCGAAGACGCGCTGCGGTCGCTCGGCCACGGCGTGACGCGCTGGATCTGGGACGAGGCGTACAGAGACTCCGGCGCACCCCTCCGCCACCTGTTGCTCGGGGCGGGTGTACCGCTTGCCTAGCGTGGACCGGCTCGTTCGCTTCGGCGGGGTCTGGTCGCAATGAGCGCCTCCCCGGAGACCCGCCGGTTCCGACGAACTCCCGCCGAACCGAGCACGAGGCCAGCGCGGGGCGCGGGGCGCGCCCGGTCAGCGCGCGGCGAGCGCGCCCTCGTACAGGTCGCGCTTCGACAGCCCGGTGGCGCTGGCCACGTCGGCGGCGGCGTCCTTGAGCCGATCGCCCGACGCGACGGCGGCGAGCACGAGCGCGACGCCGGCGGCCAGGTCGACCTCGGTCTCTTCGGCACCCTCCGCGACGACGCAGATCTCGCCGCGCACCCCGTCGGCGGCCCAGGCGGCGAGCTCGGCGGCCGTGCCGCGCTTGACCTCCTCGTGCAGCTTCGTGAGCTCGCGGCAGACCACGACGCGGCGCTCGGCCCCGAACTCCGCGGCCAGATCGACGAGCGAATCGGCGAGCCGGTGCGGCGACTCGAAGAAGACCATCGTGCGGCGCTCCGTTGAGATCGATCGCAGGAACTTCCTCCGGTCGCCCCCCTTGCGCGGCAGAAAGCCCTCGAACGTGAACCGGTCCGTCGGCAGTCCCGACACGGCGAGCGCCGTCAGCACCGCGCTCGGCCCGGGGATCGCCGTCACCGTCACCCCGGCCGCCGACGCCGCCTCGACGAGCGGGAACCCGGGGTCGCTGATCGCGGGCATGCCGGCGTCGGTGAGTACCAGCACGTCGCCGGCGCGCGCGAGCTCGACGACCTCGTGCGCCTTCTCGCGCTCGTTGTGCTCGTGCAGGGCGATGAGGCGGGGCCGGTTCTCGACGCCGAGGGCGCGCATGAGGTGGATCGCGGTGCGGGTGTCTTCGGCGGCGATCACCTCGGCGTTCTCGAGCGCCTGCACGAGGCGCGTGGAGGCGTCGCCGAGGTTGCCGATGGGTGTTGCCGCGAGAACGATCACCTGCCCATTCTCCATGGCTCGGCCATTTAGACTGCCCGGATGACCGATCGGCCCGTGAACGACTTCGACGAGCTCGTCGGTCACGCGACGGCTCCGGTCGAGGCGCCTGCGCGCGCGCCGCAGCACTCTCCGGTGCGGGTGGCCCGGCTCGCGCCCCTGGATGCGTGGTGGGGTCGCGTGCTCGCGACGCCCGCGCGGCAGCGGGCCTGGCGGTGGGGCGGGCCGTTCGTCGTCACGCTGGTCGCCGCGTTCCTGCGCCTGTGGCATCTCGGCCACCCCGACTCGCTGGTGTTCGACGAGACCTACTACGTCAAGGACGCCTGGACCCTCCACAACCTCGGCTACGAGGCATCATGGCCGGGCGACGTCGACGCCAAGTTCGCGGCCGGTCAGACCGACGTCTTCTTGCGGTCGGCGGAGTTCATCGCGCACCCGCCGCTCGGCAAGTGGATCATCTCGCTGGGCATGGCCGTCACGGGGCCGGACAACCCGGCGGGCTGGCGCCTCAGCACGGCGGTGGTCGGCATCATCGCGGTGCTTCTCGTCACGCTGATCACGACCCACCTGCTCAAGTCGACGGTGCTCGGCGTGCTGGCCGGCTTCTTCATGGCGATCGACGGCCAGGCCATCGTTCTGTCGCGGGTGTCGCTGCTCGACAACTTCGTGATGTTCTTCGCGCTGCTGGCGTTCGGCGCGATCCTGCTCGACCGGCATCGAACCCAGCGGCGGCTCGACGCGTGGGTCGCGAAGCGGGACTCGCAGGGGCGCGATCTCGCGTGGGGCCCGGCGCTCTGGAACCGGCCGTGGCTGGTCGTCGCGGGGCTGATGCTCGGAGCCGCGACGGGCGTGAAGTGGAACGGCGCGTTCTTCCTCGCCATCTTCGCCGTCTACACGATCGCCATCGACATGGCCGCCCGCCGACGCATCGGCGTCGAGTTCTGGGGCACGGGCACCATCTTCCGGCAGGGTCCGGTGTCGTTCCTGCTGATGGTGCCGATCGCCGCCGCCACGTACATCGCGAGCTGGACCGGCTGGTTCGTCACGAAGGGCGGCTACTACCGCACCTGGGTGGAGGACGGAGGCGATCGCTGGAAGGGCGCGCTCGCGTGGGTGCCCGACGTCGTGCAGAACTTCTGGCACTACCAGGCCGGCATCTACGCGTTCAACGTCGGGCTCTCGACGCCGCACCCGTACCAGGCGAACCCGCTGCTGTGGCTGCTGATGCAGCGCCCGACGAGCATGTACTACCTGGGGCTCTCGGCCGGCCAGGACGGCTGCGCGTCGGACCGCTGCGGCCAGGCGATCACCGGCATCGCGAACCCTCTCATCTGGTACGCCGCCGTCGCCGCGTGCCTCTACCTCTGCTACCGCCTGGTGCGCTACCGCGAGTCGCACGTCGGGGCGATCCTGATCGGGGTGGGCGCGGGCTTCCTGCCGTGGCTGATGTACCTCGACCGGACGGTCTTCCAGTTCTACACGATCGCCTTCGAGCCCTACCTGATCATGGGGCTGGCCGCCGCGCTCGGGGTGATCCTCGGCCGGCGGACCGACGACATCGACCGGCGGCTCAGCGGCATCCGGGTCGTGGGGATCGTGGTGATCCTGTCGATCGTGCTCAGCGTCTTCTACTACCCGATGTGGACCGCGATCCAGGAGAACTGGTCGTTCATCTCACTGCACTACTGGATCCCGAGCTGGAAGTAGCGAGGTCGGCCGCAAGAGCCGCAGCCGTGGTGACGGGGAGGGCGCACACGAAGTCGCGGCAGAGGTACGCGGTCTCGTCGGCACCCGGCCGCGCGTCACGGCTCTCGAACAGGGCGAACCCGGCGGCGGCCCACCTGGCGGACTGCGCGGGAGTGACGACACCGACGACACGGCCCGGGCGGCGAGCGGCGAGCGCGACGGCCGCGACCTCGCCGGGGGCGTCCGCCACGACGACGAGCTGCTCGGCAGGCGCTGCGAGAGCTGCCGCGACCGAGAGCGACGCACCGAACGCGGCCGGATTCTGCACCGCCTGCGCGGCGATCGAGCCGATCGCTCGAGCGGCAGCCTCGCGCAGCCGCGGCGAGTGCGACAGCTGAGACAGGGTCAGGGCCGCCGACGCCGCGGCGCTGAGGCCCGACGGGTAGGCGCCCTCCGACGGATCGGCCCGCAGCCCGAGCCCCTGGGCGGCCAGCACGGGGTCGCCCTCCCCGGGAGCCGCGAACACCCGGTCGTCGTCGACCAGGCACGCCTCGACGAGGCCGCGCCCCACTACCGCGTACGATTCCTCCCCCGTGGCCAGCGCGAGCCGCAGCAGCCCGTCGGCGAGCATCCCGTAGTCCTCCAGGGTCGCCACGGCGTCAGATGAACCCCGCTCGGTCGCGACCCGGCGGAGCGTCCCGTCGGCCCGCCGGTGCGTCCGCAGCACGCGGTCGGCGGCTCGCCTCGCCAGCTCGACCCAGTCCGTCCGCCCGTGCAGAGCCCCCGCCTCGGCGAGCGCGCCGATCGCGAGACCGTTCCAGCCGGCGAGCACCTTCTCGTCGACCTTCGGGGCCACCTCCTTCGCTCGCTCAGCGGCCGACAGCGCGTAGTAGCCGCCCTCCCCCAGCGGGCTCTCGCTGTCCTGGGCCGAGCCGAAGCCGCCCTCCTCCCGCTGGAGCACGGCGCGCAGGAACTGGGCGACTCCCGCCGCCGTTGCCACGTCACCGAGCCGCGAGTAAGCGTCGAGCAGCAGCGCGTTGTCGTAGAGCATCCGCTCGTAGTGGGGCTCGTGCCAGTCGTGCCGCACCGCGTACCGGAAGAAGCCGCCCTCGACGGCGTCTCGGAGCGGCGACGCCGCCATCGCCCCGAGGGTCCGCGACACGAGGGCGCCTGCCTCGGCGCTGCCTGCGGCGGCGAGATCGAGCAGCAGCAGCTGCACCGGGGCGATGGGGAACTTCGGAGCACGCCCGAACCCCCCGCTGACGGGGTCCTCGACGGCGGCCAGCTGCGCCACGACCCGGTCGAGGTCGGCGGGGGCGGGCGGAGTTCCTGCACCCTGGGGCGCTGAAGCGGCTCGGAGCGCGGCGGCGATGTCGGCCGCATTCCGGTCGACCTCGTCGCGGCGGTCGGTCCAGGCGTCGAGCACGGCGTCGAGTACCTGCCGGAACGACGGGTGCCCCTGCACCGGGACAGGCGGGTAGTAGGTGCCCGCGTAGAAGGCGCGGCCGGTCGGCGTCACGAAGACCGTGAGCGGCCAGCCGAGGCTCTCGGTGAAAGCGCCGGCGGCCGCGAGGTAGGCCGCGTCGACGTCGGGGTGCTCCTCGCGGTCGACCTTGACGGCGACGAAGCGCTCGTTCACGAACGCGGCGACGACCTCGTCGGAGAAGGTCTCGCGCGCCATGACGTGGCACCAGTGGCAGGTCGAGAACCCGATCGAGACCAGCACCGGAACATCGCGCCGCGCTGCCTCGTCGAACGCGTCGGCACCCCACTCGCGCCAGTCGACGGGGTTGTCGGCGTGGCTGCGGAGGTAGGGGCTGATGGCGTTCGCGAGGCGGTTCGGCACGCGCTCACGCTACGCGCGTCGGCGCGCTCAGGCGTCGACTGTCGACACCTCCACCTCGCGGTACGGCTCGCCGACGTACTCGCTCAGCGGCCGGATCAGCGCGTTGGCCGACCGCTGCTCGACGACGTGGGCCGTCCAGCCGGCGATGCGCGCTGCCACGAACAGCGGCGTGAACACCGGGGTGTCGAAGCCGAGCAGGTGGTACGCGAGCCCCGACGGGTAGTCGACGTTCGGCTTGAGGTTCTTCCGCTCGAGCACGCCGCGCTGCAGCGCCTCGTACAGCTCGCCGAGCCGGTCGCTCTCCGACCCGGGCCGCGCCTCGAGCAGGCGCCCGAGCGCCTCCTCCATCGTCGGAACGCGGCTGTCGCCGTTCTTGTAGACGCGGTGCCCGAACCCCATCAGCGTTCGCTTCTGCGCGAGGGCCTCGTCGAGCCAGGCGTCGACCCGGTCGGCATCGTGGATCTCGTCGAGCAGCGCCAGCGCCATCTCGTTCGCGCCGCCGTGCAGCGGCCCTCGCAAGGCTCCTACGGCCCCGACGAGAGCGCTGTGCAGGTCGGACAGGGTGGACGCGATCACCCGCGCCGTAAAGGTCGACGCGTTGAACGAGTGCTCGGCGTAGAGCGTCATCGACACGTCGAACGCATGCACGTCGGCCGGGTCGGGCTCCTCGCCGAACACCAGCCAGAGGAAGTTCGCCGAGTAGCCGAGGTCGTCGCGCGACTTCAGCGGCTCCTGGCCCCGACGCCGGCGCTGGTCGTACGCGATGACCGCCGGAGTCTGCGCCAGAACCCGCAGCGCCCGCTCGTACGTCTGGTCGGGAGTGGGCGACGCCGGCTCCGAGTCGTGGGCGCCGATCGCGCTGATGGCGGTGCGCAGCACGTCCATCGGGTGCGCCGACCGGGGCAGCGAATCGATCGCCGCGCGCACGTGCGGGTCGAGCGCCCTGGCGCCTCGCTCCGAGCGCAGGAACTCGGCCCTCTCGCCGTCAGAGGGAAGCTCTCCGCGCCAGAGCAGCTGCACGACGTCCTCGAACGGGACGTGCCCCGCCAGCTGCTGGACGGGGTAGCCGCGATACAGCAGGGAGTTCGAGGCGGCGTCGACCTTCGAGACGGTGGTCTCGTCGACGACGACTCCGTTGAGTCCCTTGTGGATCTCGGTGTCGGACATGATCACTCCTTCGTGACGGTGAACGTGAAGACCTGATCGTCGAACTGCGAGTAGCCCTCGTAGTCGATCAGGTCGTAGAGGTCGGCTCGGTGCTGCATGCGGTGCAGGAGCGACTCCTGCGTGCCCGCCGCCGCGATCTCGGCGAGTCCGCGGTCGGCCTCGCCCATCGCCAGGCGCAGCAGGGTCACCGGGTAGATGACGATCTTGACGCCGGCACCCTCGAGCTCGTCGGCGGTGTGCAGGCGGCCCTTGCCGAACTCGGTCATGTTGGCGAGGATCGGCACGTCGAGCGCGTCGGCCATCGCCTCGAACTCGGCGAGGCCGTCCAGCGCCTCCGGGAAGACCGCGTCGGCGCCCGCGTCGACCAGCGCCTTCGCACGGTCGACCGCCGCCGCCATCCCGTCGACCGACCGGACGTCGGTCCGGGCCATGATGAGGAGGTTCGGGTCGCGCCGCGCATCGACCGCCGCACGGATCCGCTTCACCGCGGTCTCGGTATCGACGACGCTCTTGCCGTCGAGGTGTCCGCAGCGCTTCGGATTGACCTGGTCCTCGATATGGAGGCCGGCGACCCCGGCGTCCTCGAGCGTCTGCACCGACCGGGCGACGTTCATCGGCTCGCCGAAGCCGGTGTCGGCATCGACCAGAGCGGGCAGGTCGGTCATGCGGGCGATCTGCCCGGCCCGGGTCGCGACCTCGGTCAGGGTGGTGAGGCCGATGTCGGGCAGGCCCAGGTCGGCGCTGATCACGGCTCCCGAGACGTAGACCCCGTCGAACCCGTGACGCTGGATCAGGCGGGCGCTGAGCGGATTGAAGGCACCCGGCAGCCGGAGGAGGCCCGGACCGTCGAGAGCGCGCCTGAGGCCGAGCCGTTTGTCGGCCGCGACGACGGTGGAGTACAGCACTAGAGCAGCCCTTCGGTCGGGGCGACCTGCGCCAGATGCGCGGGCGGGGGCGTGACGCTGAGCCCGGACAGGTCGTCGGCGGTCAGCTCGGGGAGCCGCTGGGCCAGGTCGAGGAACGCGTCGACCGTCGCCGGCTCGAGCACCCCGTCGGCCAGGGACCGGAACTTCGCGACGTAGTCCGCCCTCCCGAAGGGGCGGGCCCCGAGCGGGTGGGCGTCCGCGACGGCGATCTCGTCGACGACGGTCTCGGAGTTCCTGAGCCGGATCTCGATTCGCCCGCCGAACGCCTGCTCGGCCGGATCGAGGGAGTGGTAGCGGCGGGTCCACTCGGGATCCTCGACGGTCGAGATGGAGCGCCAGAGCCTCACCGTGTCAGGGCGGCCGGCGCGCTCCGGGAGGTAGCTGCGCTCGTGGTGCCACTCGCCGTCTTGGAGCGCGACGGCCACGATGTACGGGATCGAGTGGTCGAGCGTCTCGCGGCTGGCGGTCGGGTCGTACTTCTGCGGGTCGTTCGCTCCCGAGCCGATCACCCGGTGCGTGTGGTGGCTCGTGTGCAGGACGATGCTCTCGACGGCGTCCGGATCGCGGAGCTCGGGGCGTTTGCGGCCGAGCCGCCGGGCGAGGTCGATCCAGGCCTGCGCCTGGTACTCGGCCGAGTGCTCCTTCGTGAACGTGTCGAGGATCGCCCGCTTCGGCTCGCCGGGCCGCGGCAGCGGAACGGAGTACGACGCCTCCGGGCCGTCGAGCAGCGTGGCGATGACTCCGTCTTCACCCTCGTAGATCGGCGACGGGCTGGTCTGGCCGCGCATCGCCCGGTCGATCGCCTCGACGGCCTGCTTGCCGGCGAACGCGGGCGCGTACGCCTTCCACGTCGAGATCAGGCCCTTGCGCGACTGCCGGGTGGCGGTGGTCGTGTGGAGCGCCTGCCCGATCGCCTGGTAGATCACCTCGGGATCGAGCGAGAGCAGCGTGCCGATGCCCGCCGCGGCGCTCGGACCCAGGTGGGCGACGTGGTCGATCGTGTGCCGATGCAGGCTGATCGCCCGCGCCAGGTCGACCTGGATCTCGTAGCCCGTGGCGATGCCGCGGATCAGCTCGGCGCCCGAGCGGCCGGCGTGCTGGGCCACCGCGAGGATCGGCGGGATGTTGTCGCCCGGGTGCGAGTACTCCGCCGCCAGGAACGTGTCGTGGAAGTCGAGCTCGCGCACGGCGACTCCGTTGGCCCACGCCGCCCACTCCGGGGTGAATCGGAGGTGCTGCGCCGTGCCGAACACGGTCGAGCCGCGGTGCCGGTCGTCACGGCGTCCGTCGATCGGGTGCGCCTCGGCCTGCGAGCGAGCGGCGGCGACCGGGGCGCGCCGCAGGGATGCGGTCGCGACGGCGGCGTTGTCGATGATCCGGTTGATCACCATCTCGGTGACGTCGTCGTCGACCGGCACCGGGTCGGCCGCCACCCGGGCGAGGTGCCAGGCGAGCTCCTCCTCGCGGGGCAGACCGTCGCCGCTCGCGTGGACCCGGACCTCGACGGTTTCCGTCATGCGTGCTGCGGGGCGAACCGCGTGACCAGCTCGCGCTTGAGGACCTTGCCGCTCGGGCCGAGCGGCAGGGCGTCGAGGACGTGGACGATGCGCGGGTACTTGTAGGCCGCGATCTCGTCCGAGACGAAGGCGACGAGCTCCTCGGGCGTCGCGGTGCTTCCCGGCCGCAGCACCACAGCGGCCTCGATCTCCTGGCCGTGGGTCTCGTGCGGCACGCCGAACACCGCCGCCATGGTGACGTCGGGGTGCGCCGCCAGCACCTCCTCCACCTGACGCGGGTACACGTTGTAGCCGTTGCGGATGATCATGTCCTTGGTGCGGTCGACGATCGTGAGGTAGCCGTCGTCGTCCTTCGTACCCAGATCGCCGGTGCGGAACCAGCCGTCGACGATCGCCTTCGCGGTGTCGTCCGGACGGTTCAGGTATCCGTTCATGATGTTGTGGCCGCGGATGACGATCTCGCCGATCGAGCCGTTCGGCATGAGAACGATGGAGTCCTCGACCGCCGAGTCGGCGATCTCGACGTCGACGCCCCAGATCGCCGTGCCGATCGTTCCCGGCCGGGGCGGCACCCCGACGTGGTTGAAGGTCGCCACCGGCGACGTCTCGGTCAGGCCGTAGCCCTCGAGGATGTCGGCACCGTAGACGTCACGGAACCGGTCGATGATCGCCACCGGCAACGCTGCGCCGCCGGAGATCGCGTATTTGAGCTTCGGCCGAGCCTCGGTGCGCGTCGCGGCGTCGAGCAGCGCCATGTACATCGTCGGGACGCCCATGAAGATGTCGCAGCCCTCGTCGACCATGACCTTCAGCGCCGTGTCGCCGTCGAACTTCGGGACCATCACGACCGTCGCTCCCGCGCGGAATGCCACGTTCATCGTGCACGTCTGCCCGAACGTGTGGAACAGCGGGAGCGCCCCCAGCAGGCGGTCGCCCGTCGTGATCTTGAACGTGCTCAGCAGCAGCGTGCTCGTCTGCTCCAGAAGAGCGAAGTGCGACCCCTCGGCGCCCTTCGGCTTGCCCGTCGTGCCGCTCGTGTAGAGGATCGTCGCGGTGTCGAACGGGTCGCGCGGCACGTAGGTGTCGATCGGCTCGGCCGCCTCCGCGAGCGCCTCCAGCCGGTCGAACCCGGTCTGCAGGTCGGCGGGCGCCAGGACCGTCACGACGTCCACTCCGGCCAGGCCGGCGCCCGGCCCGCCCTCGCCGAGCAGCGGCGCCGCGCACACGAGCATCGTCGAGCCGCTGTCGCGCAGGACGTACTCGATCTCGTGCTGCTTCAGGAGCGCGTGGATGGGAACGGCGACCGCTCCGAGCGACAGGACCGCGTAGTAGACCCGCGGGAAGTCGGCGACGTTGGGCACCAGCATGGCCACCTTGTCGCCTTCCCCGACTCCCTTGGCCCGGAGCGCTCCGGCATAGGCCCTCGTCTGGGCCCACAGCTCGGCGTACGTCGTCTTCTGCGGACCGACCGTGACGGCCACCGCGTCGGCATACCGGTCGGCGGACTCCTTCAGGATGGCGGCGACGGATGCGCTGGCGCGGGTGATGGGAGCGGCGGCCTGATCATGGTGCTGAGTACTCATCGGTGGTCCTCTTCGTCTTCGTTGACGACTCGGGTTCGAGCGGTGAGGGAATCATACGTCCGAGCCCCGTCGCAGACCACAGGTGTACTTCAGCCTCGCCCGCCGCCCACCCGCTCGCCCGCCCGCACCGCCGACCGCTCTGTCGGTCAGCACCGCGTTATTCGCTCGGACCGGGACCTCAGGGGGTGGAGTCGACGTGGCTCTGGCGCGCACGGCGGGCAGCGGCGGTGGCCGCGTCGACGTGGGGCGCCAGCCACGGCCACGCGAACCAGACGCCGACGGCGACCGTGGCGAGGGTGCTCACGCGGCTGAAGAGGTACAGCGGCGTCGCGACGACCTGCAGGCCGTCGACCGCGAGCGCGGACAGCACGCCTGCGAATGCCACGATCACGACGTCGAGGACGACGTGCAGGAGCCCGAGCGCAGCCAGGACGCCGATGCCGACGACCGGGTACCGCGTCGAACGGGCGTCCCGCACCAGGAGCACCGCCGCGACTACCAGCAGCACCAGCGGCAGGTACGTCGTGTAGCCCGGCCCCGGAAACACGATGCCCCACGAGTACGGCAGTGCCGAGACCAGATACAGCAGCAGGGCGAAGCCGGCAGAGACCACGACGAGGTACCGCACGGCGATCGACGATCCCAGCACGCCGGGCCGACGCGCGTGGCCACCGACGGCAGGGATGCCGAGAGCGAGGGCCACGAGGCCGCCGGCCAGCAGGAGGGCGGCGAGCAGGTGCAGCACGACCGCTGGCGGACCGAGCGTCGGAGTCAGCTGGAGGAGGGCCGACAGGGCGATCGCGCCTCCCCCGAGACCCGCGGTGATGTGGTCGACGTCGGTGTCGCGCAGCTTGGTGCTCATCCATCGAGAATGCCATGCATTTCACATTCCCGGAAGTCCCCGTCGCCTCCGGGATGCCAGCAGCCGACGTAGGATGAGAGGCTCATGATCCCCGCCATCACCTTCCCCCCGGAGCTGCCCGTCTCGCAGCGCCGCGACGACATCGCCGCGGCCATCCGCGACAACCAGGTCGTCATCGTGGCGGGTGCCACCGGCTCGGGCAAGACGACGCAGCTTCCGAAGATCTGCCTCGAGCTCGGGCGCGAGATGATCGGCCACACCCAGCCCCGCCGCATCGCCGCCCGCACGGTCGCCGAGCGGATCGCCGACGAGCTCGGCGTCGAGATGGGCGGCCTCGTCGGCTACCAGGTGCGATTCACCGACCATGTGAGCGACGACACGCGCGTCAAGCTGATGACCGACGGCATCCTGCTCAACGAGATCCACTTCGACCGCGACCTGACGAAGTACGACACGATCATCATCGACGAGGCGCACGAGCGCAGCCTCACCATCGACTTCCTGATCGGCTACCTCAAGCAGCTCCTGCCGCGGCGCCCGGAGCTCAAGCTCATCATCACGAGCGCGACGATCGACCCCGAGTCGTTCTCGAAGCACTTCGACGGCGCCCCGATCATCGAGGTCTCGGGCCGCACGTTCCCGGTCGAGGTCCGCTACCGCCCGCTGGTCGCCGACGACGCGGGTGCGAACGACCAAGGCGAGGACGACGACTTCGTCGCCGATGGCCTTCTCGACGACCGGGACGCTGTGCCCATGACGCCTCGACCGCCTGGCGGCGATCGAGACGTGCTCCAAGGCATCAACGACGCCCTCGACGAGCTGGCGCGCGAGTCGTCCGGCGACGTGCTCGTCTTCTTATCGGGCGAGAACGAGATCCGCGACGCCGAGGAGTCGATCCGCGGCCGCAACCTCCCGCACACCGAGGTGCTTCCCCTCTACGGCCGCCTGAGCGCCGCCGACCAGCACCGGGTGTTCGAGACGAGCCGCACGCCGGGCACCCGCAGAAGGATCGTCCTGGCCACCAACGTCGCCGAGACCAGCCTCACGGTCCCCGGCATCCGCTACGTCATCGACGCCGGCACGGCGCGCATCAGCCGCTACTCGACGCGGGCCAAGGTGCAGCGCTTGCCGATCGAGGCCATCTCGCAGGCGAGCGCCAACCAGCGCTCGGGCCGCTCCGGCCGCACCAGCGACGGCATCGCGATCCGCCTCTACAGCGAGGACGACTTCGCCAAGCGTCCTGAATTCACCGAGCCCGAGATCCTGCGCACGAATCTGGCGGCCGTGATCCTCCAGATGATCTCGCTCGGACTGGGCGACATCGCCGGCTTCCCGTTCTTGCAGCCGCCCGACTCGCGCGGCATCAAAGACGGCCTCGACCTGCTCCGCGAGCTGAGCGCGGTGAACGAAAAGGGCGACATCACCCGCATCGGCCGCCAGATCACGCGGCTGCCGATCGACCCGCGGCTCGCCCGCATGGTGCTCGAGTCGAAGCAGCACGCGACGACCCGCGAGGTCATGGCCATCGTCGCCGCGCTCAGCATCCAGGACCCGCGAGAGCGCCCCCTCGAGCGCCGCGCGCAGGCCGATCAGCAGCATGCGCGGTTCGCCGACCCGAGCGGCGACTTCCTGACCTTCCTGAACCTCTGGAACTACCTCGAGGAGAAGCAGAAGGAGCTCGGCTCGAGCGCCTTCCGCCGCCTGTGCAAGGCGGAGTACCTCAACTACCTGCGGATCCGCGAGTGGCAGGACGTCTACCGGCAGCTGGTCCGCGCATCGAAGACGCTGGGGCTGCACGTCGGCGAGCCGAGCGCCAACCCCGACGGCGTGCACAAGTCGCTGCTCGCGGGCCTGCTCAGCCAGATCGGCCTGAAGGACCTGCAGAAGAAAGACTATGTGGGCGCTCGCCAGTCGCGCTTCGTGATCTTCCCGGGGTCGGCGCTTGCGAAGAAGCAGCCGAATGCGATCATGAGCGCCGAGCTCGTCGAGACCAGCCGCCTCTTCGCTCGCGTCAACGGCTCGATCGATCCGGCGTGGGCGGCCCCGATCGCCGGCGATCTCGTCAAGCGCAGCCACTCCGAGCCGCACTGGGAGAAGAAGCAGGGCGCCGTCGTCGCGTTCGAGCGCGTCACTCTCTACGGCGTGCCGATCATCCCGAGGCAGCGGGTCCAGTTCAACAGGATCGACCCGGTCTACGCTCGCGAGCTCTTCATCCGGCACGCCCTGGTCGAGGGCGACTGGGAGTCGCATCAGCGCTTCCAAGACGCGAACGACGCCCTCATCGACGAGCTGACCGAGCTCGAGGAGCGCACGCGCCGTCGCGACGTGCTCGTCGACGGCGACGCGGCGTTCGAGTTCTACCACCGCCGGGTGCCGGCCGACGTGTCGACGACGCGCGGCTTCGAGGGCTGGTGGCGCAAGGCCCGCGCCGAGACGCCCGATCTCCTGACGATGAAGGCCGAGGACCTCCTCGGCGACGAGGAGGCCGAGGTCGACGAGACCGCCAATCCGTCGATCTGGCAGCAGGGCGACCAGCAGCTCACCCTCCGCTACCGCTTCGAGCCGGGCTCGCACGACGACGGGGTGACCGTGCTCGTGCCGCTGCCCCTGCTCGCGACCCTCTCGCCCGCCGGGTTCGACTGGCAGGTGCCCGCCTTCCGCGACGAGCTCGTGACGGCGCTCATCAAGTCGCTGCCGAAGCAGATCCGCAAGAACGTCGTGCCGGCCGCCGACTGGGCGGCGAAGATCACCGCCGAGCTCCCCGCGACCCCCGCGCAGGAACTCCCCGATCCGTTCACGACCACCGTCGCGTCGGTGATCAAGCGCCTCACGTACGCGCCGATCACGGGCGACGACTTCGATGTCTCTCGCCTCCCAGCGCACCTCCGCATGACCTTCGCCGTGGTCGACGAGCGGGGGCGCGTGGTCGGCATCGACAAAGACCTCGGCGCCCTGCAGACGTCGCTCGCCGCCGACACCCGCCGCAGCGTGGCACGCGCCACCGAGACGCCGCGCGCCCAGACGACGATTCAGCGCGACGGCATCGCGAAGTGGGACTTCGACGACCTCCCCGCCTCCGTCGACACCCGGCACGGCGAGACGACGATCCGCGCCTATCCCGCCCTCGTCGACGACGGCACCAGCGTGTCCATCCAGCTCATGGCGACGGCGGCCGACCAGGCCCTCGCGACCCCGAAGGGCGTGCGGCGACTCCTGATGCTCGGCACGCCGTCGCCGGTCGCGTACGTGCAGCAGCACCTGACCAGCCCCGAGAAGCTGATCCTCGCGACCAGTCCGTACCAGAACACGGCGGCGCTCTTCGCGGACTGCCTGACGGCGGTCGTCGACGACGTTCTGTTCCGCGTGAAGCCCGACGGCATGGTGCTGACGAAGAAGGAGTTCGAGACGGTCCGCGACCGCGTCTCGGCCGCCGTCATGGACAGCATGTTCCAGACGGTGTCGCTCGTCGCCCGCACGCTGACGGCGGCCCGTGACGCAGACAAGGCGCTGAAGCAGGCGACCAACATGTCGCTGCTTCCCGCCCTGACCGACGCGCGCGAGCAGCGCGAGCGCCTGATCTACCCGGGCTTCGTGTCACGCACCGGCCTGGCGCAGATGCAGCGCGTACCCGTGTACCTCGTCGGCATCCAGCGCCGCATCGTCAAGCTCCTCGAGAATCCGGCGCGCGACCGCGCCTGGATGGTCGAGGTGCAGCAGGCGACGCAGCGCTACGTCGACGCCGGCGGCGCGTTCCCGCCGGCGATCGGTGCCGCCGCGCCGCTCGTCCGCGCCCGGTGGATGCTCGAGGAGTTCCGCCTCTCGCTCTTCGCGCAAGATCTGCGCCCGAGCGAGTCGGTCTCGCTGCAGCGCATCGCGAAGATGCTCGCAACGGCCTAGCCTCGGCCCCCGCCGGCGCGCCGGCCCGCGCCGCCCCGCGCCGGCCCGCGCCGCCCCGCGCCGGTGAGGAGTCGCTCGTTGTCCGCCCGCGGCCAATGGCGAGCAAGCAGCGACCCCTCACCCGACGAGCCGCGTCGGCGTAGGTACAAGCACCCCGCGAGCCGCGACACCCGCCGCGCTACTGTGAGGCGATGCGCGCAACCGTCCGAGACGTGGCGACCCTGGCCGGGGTGAGCCCGAAGACCGTCTCCAACGTGATCAACGGCGTCGTCTTCGTGCGCCCCGAGACGCGCGAACGGGTCGAGCTCGCGGTCGCCGAGCTCCAGTACGTTCCGAACCTCAGCGCGCGAGGTCTCCGGAACGGGCGAACGGGCGCGATCGCGCTCGCTTTCCCCGACCTCAGCATGGAGTACAGCGCCGAGATGCTCGACCAGTTCGTCGAGGTAGCCCACGAGCAGGGCTGGTCGGTGCAGCTCGAGCAGACCGGCAAGCGGCCCGAGCGCGAGCGGGAGCTCCTGTCGCGGGGTCGCGAGCACCTGATCGACGGCCTGGTGCTGAACCCGGTCAACCTGGAGTCGAGCGCGATCGTCGGCACCGACGACCTGCCTCCCGTGGTGCTGATCGGCGAGGTCGAGCAGGATCTCGTCGACCGGGTCGCCGTCGACAGCGTGGCCGCGGCACGCGACATGACCGCTCACCTGCTCTCGCTCGGCCACCGCCGGATCGCCGTGGTCGGAGCCGACGGACCCGATTTCGACACCGCCTCGGCTCGCGCCCGGACCCGCGGCTACCGGGAGGCTCTCGCCGAGGCGGGCGTTCCGCACGACCCCGCTCTCGAGCTCGTCGCCGACGACTGGGTACCGGGTGTCGCCGAAGCGGCGATCGTGCGGGCCCTCGATGCGGGCCTCGAGATGGACGCCGTGTTCTGCTTCACCGACTCGATGGCCAACGGCGTGCTGAGCGCTCTATTCGAACGCCGGATCCGGGTTCCCGAGCAGATCGCCGTCGCCGGGTTCGACGACGTGCACAGCGGCCGGTTCGCATCCCCGCCGCTGACGACGGTGTCCTTCGACAAGCGGGCCTTCGCCGAGACCACGCTGTCGCTTCTCTCCGATCGCATCGCCGACCGCGCTCTCGCGCCCCGTCGGATCTACATTCCGCATCAGATCGTGATCCGCGCATCGACCGTTTCGGCGTGAAGACGCGCATACTTCCGTCAAGAAGGTCTTGACGCCGCGTTACAACGATGTAATAGTCATCTTCTACGAAGCCCGGCCACCCGACCGCGGCATCGTGCAATCACTTGCACTGTCACACCGACGAGGAGGTCGAAATGGCGACAGCGAACGCATTTTCACGACGAGCATTCCTGGGCGGCGCACTCGCTGCCGCAGGCACGGTCGCACTGGCAGGCTGCGCGACCAGCCCCATCGGCGCCGGCCTGGTCGGCAGCCCGCTCAACCCCGACCAGCTGATCTTCTGGAACCTGTTCGGCGGCGGCGACGGCAGCCGCATGCAGACCATGGAGGCCGGCTACGAGAAGCAGCATGGCGGCTCCGGCGCGCTCCAGGCCACGGTCTTCGCCTGGGGCAACCCGTACTACTCGAAGCTGACGCTGGCCACCGTCGGCAACAAGCCGCCGGACGTCGCGGTCGCGCACCTCACCCGCGCGAAGCCGCTGTGGGACGGCGGGATCCTCGACCCGATCACCGACGCCGACCTCGCGTCGGTCGGCCTGTCGTCGACCGACTTCAACCAGGCCTCGTGGGACGCCCAGAAGACCGACGGCAAGAACATCGCCATCCCCCTCGACACGCACCCGCTCGTGATGTTCTTCAACTCCGACGTCGTCGGCAAAGCGGGCCTCCTCGACTCTGACGGCAAGCTGAAAGACCTCACCGGGCTCAACGCCTTCGAGTCGGCCCTCGCCGCCATCGCGAAGGTCACCGGCGGAACAGCGATCACGGTCGGAAACGTCAACGAGAACGCCACCCCGTGGCGCGTCTTCACGACGCTGTACCACCAGATCAACGGCGTCTCGCCCTTCCTCTCGGACAACGGCGCGAAGATCTCGGTCGACGAGGACGCCTTCGTCAAGGTCCTCACGAAGATCCAGGAGTGGGTCAAGAAGGGCTGGCTGAACAAGGGCCTCGACTACGCCGGAGCCCAGACGCAGATGTTCACCGGGAAGGCCGGCTTCTACCTCGAGGGCGAGTGGGAGATCACCACCGCGCAGTCGATCAAGGGCCTGAAGTTCGGCATGGTGCCGATCCCGAACCTGTTCGACAAGCCGGCCGCGCAGGCCGACTCTCACACGTTCGTGCTGCCCCGCAAAGACCGGACGCCCGAGCAGCGCAAGCAGGCGATGACCTTCATCAAGTCGATGCTGGACCAGAGCCAGACCTGGGCGATGGGCGGCCACGTTCCTGCGTACCTCCCCACCCTCGACAGCTCGGCGTACAAGGCGCTCGAGCCGCAGGCCGACTACGCGTCGGCTGCCGGCTACGCGATCTACGACGATCCGGCCTGGTACGGCGGCTCGGGCTCGACCTTCGAGAACACGGTCGGCGCGCAGCTGGGCCTCGTGCAGCAGCTCGCCGTCTCGCCGCAGGGCGCGCTCTCGGCCATCAAGGGCCAGCTCAAGGTCTACACGAACACCCCCAGCCCGCTCTGATCCCCCTCTCTCTTCCCGACCCTGGAGGTACAACGACGTGACCGCCGCACCTGCTCTCACCCGCCGCTCGCAAGCGGCCGCACCGAAGGCCCGACGCAGCATCGGGTCTGCCCTGGCCCGAGGCGAGGGACGAGGAGCCTGGCTCTTCCTCGCCCCGTTCGGCCTGTTCTACATCGCCTTCCTGCTCGGACCCGCCGTGTGGATGCTCATCTCGAGCTTCTTCAACACGTCGACCGTGCGGACCGGACTCGGCTCGTTCGCCGGCTTCTCGAACTACGCCGAGATGCTGACCCGGGCCGACTTCTGGAGCGCCATGTGGCACACGCTCCAGTTCACGCTCTACACCGTGCCGCCGCTGGTCATCATCGCGTTCGTGTTCGCGATCCTGACGAACCGGGTGCGTCGCGGTCAGTGGTTCTTCCGTCTGGCGTTCTTCCTGCCCTACATCCTCCCGTCGGCGACGATCTCGCTGATCTGGCTGTTCATCTTCACGCCGGGCTCCGGCCTCTGGGCGACGGCGCAGGGCTGGGTCGGCATCACGGCCGGCAGCGGAGTCCTCGCCGACCCGAAGACCGCGATGATCGGCATTGCGATCGCAACGGTGTGGTGGACCCTCGGATTCAACTTCGTGCTCTACCTCGCCGGCCTCCAGGAGATCCCGCGCGAGCTGTACGAGGCCGCGGCCGTCGACGGCGCATCGAACTGGGAGCAGATCCGCTACATCACCCTTCCCCTCCTCAACCGCACGACGACCCTCGTGATCCTGCTTCAGATCATCGCCAGCCTCAAGATCTTCGACCAGGTGTACCTGATGACCTCGGGAGGGCCCGGTATCTCGACGCAGGTCGCACTCGGCCTGGTCACCAACACCGGCTTCACCGACAACCGGCTCGGAGCGGCCAGCGCCGCCTCCGTCCTCCTTCTCATCGTGATCGTGGCCATCGCCGTGATCCGCCAGCTCATCGAGCGCGCAGCAGAACGAAAGGCGGCCTGATCATGGCGATCACCGACGCACCCCGCCGGCCGAAGTCCCCGATCTCGGGCGCAGCTCCCGCACCCCGCCCGACCGGCGCCCGCGTCGGCACCAGCGGCAAGACGTTCGGCATCGTCTCGGCGATCGTCCTCACCGTCTTCGCCATCATCTGGCTGATCCCGAGCCTCTTCGCCCTGAAGACCTCGCTCTCGGACAACGGCGTGGCCGCGCTCGGAGCCCCCGAGATCCTGAAGAACTGGAACCCGACGCTGCACTCGTACGCGTCGCTGTTCCAGGCCGGAGACATCTGGAACTGGTACCTCGCCTCGGGGATCACGTCGGTCATCACCGCCGCCCTGACCGTGCTCTTCGCCTCGATGGCCGCGTTCGCGCTGTCGCGGCTGAAGTTCCGCGGCTCGAACCTCGCGCTCCTGGCGATCCTGTTCGGAATCATGATCCCGACCCAGGTGCTGATCATCCCGATCTTCCAGGAGCTCGGCGCGGTCAACCTGCTGAACACCTACTGGTCGGTCATCTTCCCGCAGGTGCCCGCAGCCATCGCCGTCTTCATCTTCAAGCAGTTCTTCGACGGCATCCCCCGCGAGCTCGAGGAGGCGGCGCGCATCGACGGCGCCGGCCTGTGGAAGGTCTACTGGTCGGTCATCATGCCGCTGTCGCGTCCCGTCATCGCGGCCGTCGTGATCCTCACCTTCGTCGGGGTCTGGAACAACCTGCTCCTGCCCCTGTTCGTGCTCTCGAACCCGAACCTGATGACCATTCCCGTCGGTCTCGCGACCGTCCAGGGCAGCTTCGGCCAGCGCTACGCAGACATCCAGGCCGGCGCCCTCCTGGCCGCCCTGCCGCTGATCATCCTGTACCTGGCCTTCCAGCGTCAGATCGTCGAAGGCGTCACCGGGTCGGGCCTCAAGGGCTGACCTGCGCCGCTCCACCGATTCGAGAGGGGCGCGGGCGACCGCGCCCCTCTTCCACACCCCCACACGTAAGGATTCCCATGCCCTCCGCCCGCATTGTCATCGACCGCGACTTCACGATCGGTCCGGTGCCCCGCCGCCTCTTCGGCTCGTTCGTCGAGCACATGGGCCGCTGCGTCTACACCGGCATCTACGAGCCCGGCCACGCCGAGGCCGACGACCGCGGCTTCCGCCAGGACGTCCTCAAGCTCGTCAAGGAGCTCGGCCCGACGGTCGTCCGCTACCCCGGCGGCAACTTCGTCTCGGGCTACAACTGGGAAGACGGCGTCGGC
The DNA here is from genome assembly GCF_059420045.1 of Frondihabitans sp. GW821-FHT04F02. Lineage (NCBI taxonomy): Bacteria > Bacillati > Actinomycetota > Actinomycetes > Micrococcales > Microbacteriaceae > Frondihabitans > Frondihabitans sp. GW821-FHT04F02. The sequence goes on from NZ_JBWKSZ010000003.1 coordinate 346,512, forward strand.
CCGGTCGAAGACCGCCCGCGCCGCCTCGACGGCGCCTGGCACACCGTCGAGACCAACGCCTTCGGCCTGCACGAGTTCGTCGCGTGGTCGAAGGAGGCCGACGTCGAGGTCATGGAGGCGATCAACCTCGGCACCCGCGGCGTCGACGCGGCTCGCGAGCTCGTCGAGTACGCCAACCACCCCGGCGGCACCGCGCTCTCGGACCGCCGCATCGCGAACGGCGCCAAGGACCCGTTCGACATCAAGCTCTGGTGCCTCGGCAACGAGCTCGACGGCCCCTGGCAGATCGGCCACAAGACCGCCGACGAGTACGGCCGCCTCGCGCAGGAGGCTGGCAAGGCCATGCGCTTCGTCGACCCGTCGATCGAGCTCGTCGCGGTCGGCTCGTCGAACTCGGGCATGCCGACCTTCGGCTCGTGGGAGCACACCGTCCTGTCGCACGCGTACGACGAAGTCGACTACATGTCGATGCACGCCTACTACCAGGAGCACGACGGCGACGCCGCGTCCTTCCTCGCCTCGTCGGTCGACATGGACTACTTCATCGAGTCGGTCGTCGCGACCTGCGACGCGGTGCGCGCCAAGCGCAAGGCCAAGAAGTACATCAACCTCTCGTTCGACGAGTGGAACGTCTGGTACCAGTCGGGCCTCGACACCGACGACCAGCCCGACGCCGTCTCGCAGTCGTGGCGCGAGCACCCCCGCCTCATCGAGGACGCCTACAGCGTCACCGACGCGGTCGTGGTGGGCACCCTCCTCAACTCGCTCCTCCGCCACGGCGACCGCGTGTCGATCGCGAACCAGGCGCAGCTCGTCAACGTGATCGCGCCGATCCGCTCCGAAGAGAACGGCCCGGCGTGGAAGCAGACGATCTTCTGGCCCTTCGCCCGGATGGCCGCACTGGCGCGGGGAGAGATCCTGCGCACGTCCGTCATCAGCGACAAGGTGGCGGCAGGAACGTTCGGCGACGCCGACGCGGTCGACGTCTCGGCGACCTATGACGAGGAGTCGGGCAAGGTCGCGTTCTTCCTCGCCAACCGCGGGCTCGACGAGGCGGCGTCCGTCGACATCGCGCTCAACGGCTTCACCGGCGGACGGGTCGTGCGCGCCGAGCTGCTCGAGGTGCCCCAGGGCGGCTCGCGCCACACGGCGAACACGCTCGAGGCTCAGGACTCCGTGGGTCTGGTGCCGCTCGAGAGCGTGAGCGTCGACGGCTCGGGCGTGAGCCTCTCGCTGCCGGCCCTGTCGTGGGCGGTCGTCGAGGTCGAGGTCTCGCGGGCCTAGCTGTCGGCCCGCTCGAACGGCTTGAGCATGATGTGCAGGCCGACGAGGCCTTCGGTCGCGTGATCGAAGGCCTCGGGCACTGTGCCGATGATGCGGAAGCCGAGGCTCGTCCAGAGCTTCACGGCGGCGGTGTTCGTCTCGACGACGGCGTTGAACTGCATGCTCCGGTAGCCGTCGGCGGCCGCCGCGGCGACCACGTGCTCGCCGAGCGCGCGGCCGATGCCCCGGCCCGCCGCCTCGGGCGCGACCATGAAGCTCGCGGTCGACACGTGCGACCCTCGCGCCGGGCGGTTCGGCCCGTAGTGCGCCGAGCCCAGCACGGTGCCGCCGGCCGGTGCACCGTCACTGCGCGGCCCGCCGTCGTCGCGTGGTGCGGTGCCGTCGTCCTCCACCGCGACGACGACCGTGTGGCCGGGTGCGAACCACTGCGCGATCGCCGTCTCCATCGGCTCGTCCGGGAGCGAGTACGTCTCGCCCGCCTCGGCGATGACGCGGTAGAAGGGCCAGATCGCGGGCCAGTCGGCTTCGGACGCGAGGCGGATGCGCATGCTCCGAGCGTAGCGGCGCGGCCGGGCGCCGCCCGGGCACGGCAGGATGGACGCATGCTCCTCACCTGCGACGACGTCTGGTTCGGCGGCTGGCGCGGGCCCAGCACCCTTGTGGTCACCGGCGGGCGGGTGGAGTTCGGGGGCCCGGTAGTTCCTGCGCCCTCTGCCGTGTCAGAGCCCGAGGCCCACATCCCGGGCGTCGTGCTCGCGCCCTTCACCGACTCGCACGTGCACCTCGGCCTCGTCGACGCGGGGGCGCTAATCGCGGGAGGTATCGGCCGGGTCGTCGACCTGGGCTGGGACCCCGAGGTCGCAGGAACGTGGCCCTCCCTCACGCGCGACCCGGCGAGCACGTGGCCGGAGGTGTCGGTCGCCGGGCCCCTCCTCACGGCGCCGAACGGCTACCCGTCGCGCTCGGGCTGGGCGCCCGACACCGCCTCCGTGGCCGTGGCGGCTCCCGACGACGCCGATGCGGTGGTCGACGGCGTGGCCAGGGCCGCCGCCACGCTCGTCAAGATCGCACTGAACACGGACGCCGGGCCGGTGTGGGACGACGCCACGCTCGATGCCGTGGTGGCTGCCGCGCACAAGCGAGGGCTGCCGGTCGTCGCGCACGCGCAGGGCCTCGGCCAGGTGCGGCGCGCCGCACGAGCTGGGGTCGACGCCCTCGCGCACACGCCGTTCTCAGAGCGCCTCGACGACGACCTGATCGCCGACCTCGCGCGCTCGATGGCGTGGATCTCGACGCTCGACATCCACCGGGGCACCGCGGCTCAGGACATCGCCGTCGACAACCTGGCCCGGTTCCATCGCCTCGGCGGGGCCGTGCTGTACGGGACGGACCTCGGCAACGGAGCGCTGCCGCCCGGCCTCGACGGCCGCGAGATCGCCGCCCTCGCCACCGCCGGCCTCGGGCTCGACGACGTCGTGCGCGCGCTGACGCCGGGGAGCGGCGAGACCGGGTTCGACACGCGTCTCGTCACCTGGCTGCCGGCGCGGCCGACCCGGCTCGAGGACCTCGCTCGAGCCGCCGTCCTGTCCCCACCCGCCCTCCTCTCACTGGCAGACGAACAGGAGCTCGCCGAATGACCGATCTCGACACCACCGACCCCCTCGCCGCGTACGTCGACCGCTTCGTGCCCGCCGTCGGAGTGACCGCCTACCTGGACGGCAACTCGCTCGGCCGACCGCTGCGCGCGACCGCCGACCGGATCGCCGGCTTCGTCGCGCACGACTGGGGCACCCGCCTCATCCGCTCGTGGGACGACCGGTGGATGGACCTCCCCACCGTCGTCGGCGATCGCATCGGCGCGCTCGCCCTCGGCTCGGCCGCCGGCCAGACCGTGGTCGGCGACTCCACGACGGTGCTGCTGTACAAGGCCCTCCGCGCCGCTCTCGAGATCGGGCAGCGCGCCGGACGACACGAGATCGTGCTGGACGACGACCAGTTCCCGACCGACCGATTCGTCGTCGAGGGCATCGCCCGCGAGCGAGGTGCGACGGTGCGCTGGATCCACGTCGACCCGGATGCCGGCGTCACGCCCGCACTCGTGGGCGACGCCGTCGGACCCGGCACGGCGGTCGTGCTGCTCAATCACGTGTCGTACCGGTCGGGGTTCCTGGCCGATCTGCCGGCGATCACCGCGATCGTCCACGACGCCGGGGCCCTCGTCGTGTGGGACCTCTGCCATTCGGCCGGCGTCGTGCCGATGTCGCTCGACGAGGCGGGCGCCGACCTCGCGGTGGGCTGCACGTACAAGTTCCTGAACGGCGGACCAGGAGCCCCGGCGTTCCTCTTCGCGCGGGCCGATCTGCAGGCGCGACTCGAGCAGCCGATCCAGGGATGGATGGGCGCAGCCGACGTCTTCGCGATGGCGGCGTCCTACGAGCCGGCGCCGGGCATCCGCCGGTTCATCAGCGGCACCCCGCCCGTCCTCGGCATGCTGCCCATGCAGGACATGCTCGACCTGATCGAGGAGGTCGGCATCGACGCGGTGCGCACCAAGTCGCTGGCGCTGACCGATCACGCGTTCGCCCTGGCCGACGAGCACCTCGCCCCGCTCGGCGTCGTCACCGCCACTCCGCGCGACCCTGCGGTGCGCGGCAGCCACGTGACCCTCCGCCACCCCGACTTCAAGGCGCTCCTCCCCCGCCTCTGGGACGCCGGCGTGATCCCCGACTTCCGCAACCCCGACGCCCTGCGCCTCGGGCTCTCACCGCTCTCGACGTCGTTCGCCGAGGTGGAGGCGGGCGTTGCGGCGGTGCGCGAGGCGCTCGCCTCGGGCGCGGCCTGACGGCCGCGGTGCGGGGCGCCGCTGCTGCGCTGCCGCGCTCGGCGCTGCTACGCTCGGCGGCGCGAGATGGCCCTTGTCGTCGCCAGCGTCCGGCGCCGCCGACGGCCACGGCCATCTCGCGAGGCGCATGTGCCTCAGCGGCGGGTCACGCCCTCGCCTCCCAGGTCGATCCGCGAGTCGCACCACGACGCAAGATCGACGTCGTGCGTGACCACGACGATCGCTGCCCCGGCATTGCGCAGCTCGTCGAGCACGTCGACGGCTCGGCCTGCGTTCTCCGCATCGAGCGCCGAGGACGGCTCGTCCGCGAGGACGATCCGCGGGCGGCGCAGGAGCAGTCGCGCGAGAGCGACCCGCTGCTGCTCGCCGCCGCTCATCGTGTGCGCTCGCCGTCGGTTCGCGCCGGCGAGCCCGACGCGGTCGAGCGCTGCCGACCGTCGCCGAGCGCGCTCGGAGCGGCTGATCCTGCTGCCGATCAGCCCCAGGTCGAGGTTGCGATCAACGGTCCACGAGCCCTCGAGCCCGTAGTCCTGGCGGAGGTGAGCGACTACCCCGCGAAACAGAGCGCGGCGTCGGCTCTCGTGGGGGCGAGTGACGTCGTCGCCCTCGACTCGAAGGCTCCCCGCGTCGAAGCGGTCGACCAGGCCGAGACAGTCGAGCAGGGTCGACTTGCCGGAGCCGCTTCGGCCCCAGATGGCGATGCTCTGCCCCGCGGCGACGTCGAAGGACAGGTCGCTCCACAGGGTGTTCGCGCCGCGCGCCTTCGAGACTCCGGAGACGGAGAGGGCTGGGTCGGTCATCGGAGATTCCTTTCGGTGCGGCGTTGCGCGCCCAGCGCCAGAGCCACGATCGCGGCATCGGCGACCACGCAGAGGGTCATCGCCCACCGGACGCCGTCTGCACTCGAGCCACGGGAGAAAGCAGCGACCAGGATCGCCGCGCTGAGCACGGCCAGGCAGACGAGTGCCGGTGTCATGACACGGAAGAGCGTGTCGCCGTGGATGAACCGAAGAGCGACCGCACGCCGGCTCCGCTGAGCGACGATTGTCGCCAGGACCAGGGCGGACAGGACGAGCGAGACGATCGCCACGCCTCCGACGAAGAGGCTTGCTCTCACTGTCACGGACTGCTCGGCCAGCCGGACGGCGGCGAGATCTTTCACTGATTCGATGGCGCCGATCTGGTCGGTGAGGCCCGCCGCGTCGATCGCCGCCTGAATGGAGGCGGGGTCGTCGAAGAGGATCTCCGCCGAGGTGATTGTCGAGCTGAGCCAGTTGTCGGAGAGGAGCGAGGCCTCAGACGGCAGCACGGCGATCACTGGCTCGGTGAGCGAGCTTCGGTCTGCCAACGCGGTGTGGAACGTGAAGATCTGCTGTCCGGATGCGATCGAGGCGACACGGATGGGTGGCACTCGGGAATCACCATGGTTCTCTTCACCGAGCTGGAAGTGGAGCCAGTCTCGGTACTCGCCCACGATCTGACCGCGATGGCGCATGAGAGAGTCGGGCAGGAGGAGTGTCAACGCCCCTCCCTCGAGGTCGGTTTCGGTCACCCGCGACCCGTCGGCTCGGCGGACGGCTACGTCGTCGAGGTACCGACGGGAGACGATGAGGCTGTTTCCCCGATCCGGCTCGTAGCCCGGTTCGAGATCATGCGCACTGGACGCGACCATGGCGCGACCGCTTTCGAGCTGCGATCGAATCACCTCCGCGACGAGAGGTTCGCTGTCGTAGGACTCCGCCAAGGTCGAGCGGAAGGACAGCGCGAACCAGTCGCTGACTGAATCCCACTGCTGCCGCTCGCGCGTGTTCGCCGCAACCGTGCCGGCTGAAAGGACCGTGGGCGTCAGCGTCACGAGCATGAGAAGAAGTACTCCCCCGTGTACCGCGGCGGCGCCGACGGCCAGCCGCCTCGGAGGTGCCGCCAGAGGGAGAACCGCCTCGAGACCTGACCGTGACGATACGAGCACCGCGATGCCGGTAACCGCCATCGCCGCAAGACAAGCCGCCCCGCACGCCACTCCGGCCGCACTGGCCAGCCGTCCGATCTGGGCGCCGCCGTTGTAGACGACGATCGCGGCGAATCCCGGAACGGCCGCGCCCAGGGCGAACGCCAGCCCGGTCGCGCCGGTCGTAGCGACCGCCCTCGCGACGATCGCGGATCGCCGCCTGCCCGCCAGCAGGGCCAGCGCCGTTCGTCGTCTGCCGGACACCGCGTCCGAGACGCAGCCCAGCGCGAGAGTGAGGCCCGCAGCGAGACCGACGGCGCCGACGGGAAGCTCGTCGCCGATCCAGAGCCCGACGCCCAGCGCCCCGAACGGGTCGGTGGAGACCGACATGCCCGCGGCATTGAGCGCCAGCGCGTAGGCGTCGGCACCCGACTCGCCCGCATCCGACACGTACATGCCGTCCAGCTCGGCGTCGGGGAGGTCGTCAGCACGCGCGAAGACCGTCGTCACGTTCCTGCTGAAGTCGTCGTACCCATCCGTCGAGGCCATGGCGAGATGAGATCCCGGCTCCGCGTTGATGACGTAGAGAGTCCTCTTGGTCGCACCGTCAGCGGCGACGGGAGCGCTCTTGTAGAGCGACAGGTTCTGACGCCTAGCCTCGTCGATCATGAGCTGTCGGGCCTCGGCCCGGGTCCGACCGTCGCCCTTGTCCCAGACGGTCACGACCGTCTGAGTGCCGCGTGGCGCGAGCTCATCGCTCGTGCGCACGAAGAAGAACGCCAGAAGCAGGGCGAGCGCGATTGCCGCCCCGACGCTGATTCGCAGAGCCATCCCCACCTCCGCCGATACTGGAATTCCACACACTACACAGACCTGTGCACGCGCCCAAATCACCGTGCCAGGGTGGACTCATGACCACCGGAGACGCCTTCGAACCCGACCAGCGCTACGCCGCCAACGCCACTTCGTTCGGGGCCGCGGCCGAGGTGTACGAGCGCGGGCGGCCGTCCTACCCGGCCGCGGCCGTCGACTGGCTGCTGCCCGAGGGCGCACACCACGTGGTCGACCTCGGCGCCGGAACCGGCAAGCTGACGCGGATGCTCGTCGACCGCGTGCCCCTGGTGACGGCTGTCGAGCCCTCCGAGGGCATGCGCGAGCAGCTGGTGCGGTCGGTCCCGGGCGCCCAGGCGCTACCAGGATCGGCCGAGCGGCTGCCCCTGGACGGCGAGAGCGTCGACGCGATCTTCGCGGCGCAGGCCTGGCACTGGGTCGACGTCGACCGGGCTGTGCCCGAGGCTGCCCGAGTGCTCCGGCCGGGCGGCGTGCTCGCTCTGCTCTGGAACATCCGCATCGTCACCGACCCGTGGATGATCGCCCTCGACGAGGTCATCGCCCCGGCCAGCGAGAGCGACGCCGAGTCCGAGAGCCCTCGCGTCGGCCCGCCGTTCTCGGAGATCGAGCGCCGCGACTTCGGGTGGGTCAACGAGATCACGCCCGACGAGGTGATCGACATGGTCGCCTCGCGCAGCTACATCCTGACCCTCCCGGAGGGCGAACGGCTCGAGCAGCTCGAACGGGTGCGGACCCTGCTGGCGACGCACCCCGACACGGCGGGCCGGGCGACAGTGGGCGTCCCGTACGTGACGCGGTGCTCGAAGGCGACGCGTCTTGCCGGGTGACCGGCCCGAGTTCCTGCGCCCTGGCCCTAGGCTCGGAGCATGAACGCCCGACGGACACTGGCCGCCTCGGCCATCGTCGTGATCGTCGTCGCGTTCGTCGGGGTCGGCGTGGCCGCCGCCCTGGTCGCCGGACGCGAGCTCTCGAAGACCGACCCTGTGCAGAGCGTCACACCCACGCCGTCCGCCACGGTGGCACCCTAGGGGCATGACCGTCACGCTCGAGCCCATGCCCGCCGACCGCCGCACCGCGTGGCTCGACCGGTCGCGGTCCGAGTACATCGAATCACGGCAGAAGGCCGGCGAGACGCTCGGACAGGCCACGGCGAACGCCGACAGGTCGTTCAAGACGTACTTTCCCCACGGCATACCAGCGGCGGGCCAGCACGTGTTCGACGTCGTCGCCGACGGTGCGCCGGTCGGCATCCTGTGGATCGGCGTCATGGACTCCGCCTCGAACGACTGGTGGGTCTTCGACGTCGAGATCTCCGAGTCGGAACGCGGTCGCGGCTACGGCCGGGCCGCGATGCAGCTCGCAGAGACGACGGCGCAGGAACTCGGCGCAGCCTCCATCGGACTCAACGTGTTCGGCTACAACACCATCGCCCGCCACCTCTACGAGTCGCTCGGCTACGAGACGACGTCCGTGCAGATGAAGAAGGGGCTCTGACGGATTCGGAACGGTATTCGGCCCGCGCTGAGGCAGCTGAGCACGCAAGAAGGGCGCCGGCTGTGCCGACGCCCTTCCCTGCTAGGTGATACTTCGCCGCCCGGGTAAGCGGCTCTTCCCTGATCCCAAGTGTCTGGGCTCCCTCAGGGGCTTGTGTTCGGCCTGAACGAGACGGTTCTAGAAGTCCCAGTCCTCGTCTTCGGTGGTCTCCGCCTTGCCGATGACGTACGACGAGCCGGAGCCGGAGAAGAAGTCGTGGTTCTCGTCGGCGTTCGGGGAGAGCGCCGAGAGGATCGCGGGGTTCACGTCGGTGACGTCCTTCGGGAACATCGGCTCGTAGCCGAGGTTCATCAGCGCCTTGTTGGCGTTGTAGTGGAGGAACTTCTTGACGTCCTCGGTCAGCCCGACCGAGTCGTAGAGGTCTTGCGTGTACTGCACCTCGTTGTCGTAGAGCTCGAACAGGAGGTTGAACGTGTAGTCCTTGATCTCCTGCTTGCGCTCCTCGCTGGCGCCCTCGAGCCCCTTCTGGAACTTGTAGCCGATGTAGTACCCGTGAACGGCCTCGTCGCGGATGATGAGGCGGATCATGTCGGCGGTGTTCGTCAGCTTGGCACGCGACGACCAGTACATCGGCAGATAGAAGCCCGAGTAGAAGAGGAACGACTCGAGCAGCGTCGAGGCGACCTTGCGCTTCAGGGGGTCGTCGCCCGTGTAGTAGTCGAGGACGATCTGGGCCTTCTTCTGAAGGTTGACGTTCTCCTCCGACCAGCGGAACGCGTCGTCGATCTCGGGCGTCGACGCGAGCGTCGAGAAGATCGACGAGTAGCTCTTCGCGTGCACCGACTCCATGAACGCGATGTTCGTGTAGACGGACTCCTCGTGCGGGGTGATCGCATCGGGAATCAGGCTGATAGCCCCGACGGTGCCCTGGATCGTGTCGAGCAGGGTGAGGCCCGTGAAGACGCGCATCGTCAGCTGCTGCTCTTCGGGAGTCAGCGTGTTCCACGACTGGACGTCGTTCGACAGCGGGATCTTCTCGGGGAGCCAGAAGTTGTTGACGAGCCGGTTCCAGACCTCGACGTCTTTGTCGTCGTGGATGCGGTTCCAGTTGATCGCGCTCACGGCCCGCACGAGCGGGATCTGCCGGCTTGTGGAGGGAGTGGGCCCGAGGGCGTGGGCCGGGTCTGTAACAGTCATTCTCGAGTTCCTGAATTCTTATCGGTGTCGACGGTCACAGCATGCACGAGACGCAGCCGTCGACCTCGGTGCCCTCGAGCGCCATCTGACGGAGACGGATGTAGTAGATCGTCTTGATGCCCTTGCGCCATGCGTAGATCTGGGCCTTGTTGATGTCGCGGGTGGTCGCCGTGTCTTTGAAGAACAGCGTGAGCGAGAGGCCCTGGTCGACGTGCTGCGTGGCCGCGGCATAGGTGTCGATGATCTTCTCGGGGCCGATCTCGTACGCGTCGGTGTAGTAGTCGAGGTTGTCGTTGGTCATGAAGGGCGCGGGGTAGTAGACGCGGCCCAGCTTGCCCTCCTTGCGGATCTCGATCTTCGACGCGATCGGGTGGATCGACGAGGTGGAGTGGTTGATGTACGAGATCGAACCGGTCGGCGGGACGGCCTGGAGGTTCTGGTTGTAGATGCCGTGCTCCATGACGCTGGCCTTGAGCGCGCGCCAGTCGTCCTGCGTCGGGATCTCCACGTTCGCGTCGGCGAACAGCTTCGCAGCGCGCTCGGTCGACGGGATCCACTCGGACTCGGTGTACTTATCGAAGAACTCGCCCGACGCGTACTTCGAGTCGTCGAAGCCGCCGAACTTCACCTTGCGCTCGATCGCGATCTTGTTCGAGGCGCGCAGCGCGTGGAACAGCACCGTGTAGAAGTAGATGTTCGTGAAGTCGATGGCCTCTTCGGTGCCGTAGTGCACGCGCTCACGGGCCAGGTAGCCGTGGAGGTTCATCTGGCCGAGACCGATGGCGTGCGAAGAGTCGTTGCCGACCTCGATGGAGCGGACCGAAGTGATGTGGCTCATGTCGCTGACGGCGCTGAGCCCGCGGATGGCGGTCTCGACGGTGCGGCCGAAGTTGTCGCTGTCCATCGAGAGGGCGATGTTCATCGACCCGAGGTTGCAGGAGATGTCCTTGCCGATCTCGTCGTACGAGAGGTCTTCGTTGAAGGTGGTCGGCGTGTTGACCTGCAGGATCTCGGAGCAGAGGTTCGACATGTTGATCCGGCCCTTGATCGGGTTGGCCTTGTTCACCGTGTCCTCGAACACGATGTAGGGGTAGCCCGACTCGAACTGGATCTCGGCGATGGTCTGGAAGAACTCGCGAGCGTTGATCTTCGTCTTCTTGATGCGAGCGTCGTCGACCATCTCGCGGTACTTGTCGGTGATCGAGATGTCGCCGAAGGGGACGCCGTAGACGCGCTCCACGTCGTAGGGCGAGAACAGGTACATGTCCTCGTCCTTCTTCGCGAGCTCGAACGTGATGTCGGGCACGACGACACCGAGTGACAGCGTCTTGATGCGGATCTTCTCGTCGGCGTTCTCACGCTTCGTGTCGAGGAATCGCAGGATGTCGGGGTGGTGCGCCGACAGGTAGACCGCGCCGGCGCCCTGGCGTGCGCCCAGCTGGTTGGCGTAGCTGAAGCTGTCTTCGAGGAGCTTCATGACGGGGATGATGCCCGAGGACTGGTTCTCGATCTGCTTGATCGGCGCGCCGGCCTCGCGGATGTTCGAGAGCGACAGGGCGACGCCGCCGCCGCGCTTCGACAGCTGGAGCGACGAGTTGATGCCGCGCGAGATCGACTCCATGTTGTCTTCGATGCGCAGGAGGAAGCAGCTGACGAGCTCGCCGCGCTGGGCCTTGGCCGTGTTGAGGAAGGTCGGAGTGGCCGGCTGGAAGCGGCCGGCGATGATCTCCTCGACGAGGTCGATCGCGAGCTGCTCGTCGCCCTGGGCGAGGCCGAGGGCGGTCATGACGACGCGGTCCTCGAAGCGCTCGAGGTAGCGCTTTCCGTCGAAGGTCTTGAGCGTGTAGGAGGTGTAGTACTTGAACGCGCCGAGGAACGTCTGGAAGCGGAACTTCTTCGAGTACGCGAGGTCGTTGAGCTTCTCGATGAACTCGAACGAGTACATGTCGATCGTCGCCTGCTCGTAGTAGTCGTTCTCGACCAGGTAGTCGAGACGCTCCTTGAGGTTGTGGAAGAAGACCGTGTTCTGGTTGACGTGCTGCAGGAAGTACTGCTTGGCCGCCTCGCGATCCCTGTCGAACTGGATCTCGCCGTTGCTCCCGTAGAGGTTGAGCATGGCGTTCAGCGCGTGGTAGTCCATACCCGCGTTCGGCCCCGCGATTACCTCGAGGTCATCGACTGCTGCGTCCAAAATTGGTCCAATCCTTCTTGTACTGCTCGTACGTCGTCCGGGGTGCCGAAGACCTCGGCACGGTAGAGGAGGGGCACTCCGCACTTGGCGCTGACGATCTCGCCAGCCAGGCAGTAGCCCTCTCCGAAGTTGGTGTTGCCCGTCGCTATGACTCCGCGGATGAGGTCTCTGTTGACCTCGTCGTTCAGAAAGCGGATGACCTGCTTGGGGACGGCGCCTCGCCCTTCGCCTCCGCCGTAGGTGGGGAGGACGAGGACGAAGGGGTCACGGGCGTGGAGCGGCTCGTCGGTCGGGAAGAGCGGGATCCGCTCGGCCGGGAGGCCCAGCTTCTCGACGAAGCGCGCAGTGTTGCCCGACACGCTCGAGAAGTAGATGAGGTGAGTCACGACACTCCTCCTCGGGGTGGTTTCAGAACTACGCGATGGCGGCTGCGAGGCCGGCGATCTTGTCGGGGCGGAAGCCGCTCCAGTGGTCTTCGTCGGTGACGACGACGGGAGCCTGCAGGTAGCCCAGGGCCTTGACCGTCTCGAGGGCCTTGTCGTCGACGGAGACGTCGAAGACCTCGTACTCGATGCCCTTGTTGTCGAGAGCGCGGTAGGTGGCCGTGCACTGGACGCAGGACGGCTTCGTGTAGACGGTGATGGCCATGTTCTCCCCTAGAAAAACGACGGTTCGCGGACCCGCGAGTGCCTGCGACGGCTTCTGCGGGGTGTGGTTGGTGCTGCGGATCGATACTACATCTAGGGGCCGACATTGGAAGGCACCACTAGATCCGGTGTTACACGGCTGTAATTACGATCGCCGGATTATCCACAGGGGTTGTGCACAGTTGGGGGCGCTTATCCCCGGAAAATCGGCTTTCTCCACAGCCTCCTCCCCACCCCCGACACTCGAAACTGTGGATAACCCGTCGCGCCCCCATTTCGGGGGTGCGGCGTGTCGCGTGAATCGCCCCTCCCGGCAGGCTGCGGAGGCTCCGTAGACTGGTCACCTCGTGGGCGCCTATTCCAATCTTCTGAAGACGCCGGGGGTCGCGCGGATCATCGCCGCGCAGCTGACCGCCCGGTTCCCGTTCGGCATGCTCTCGCTCGCCTTCCTGCTCCACGTCGAGCACGTGACGCACTCGTACGGCGCCGCGGGAATCGTCCTCGCCGCCACGAGCGTGGGCCAGGCGATCTCGGGTCCGCTCACCAGCCGGTGGATGGGCATCTGGGGCATGCGCCCGGTGCTGCTGCTCACGCTGGCCGTCTGCTTCGCGAGCCTCCTCGTCTTCGCGCTCGCTCCGCTGACGCTCCCCCTGTACATGGTGGTCGGCTTCGTGGCGGGCCTGAGCGTACCCCCGGTCCAGCCGGCCGTGCGCACGATCTACCCGAAGATGGTCAACTCGAAGCAGCTGACTCCGCTCTTCTCGCTCGACGCCTCCGCGCAGGAGATCATCTGGGTCGCCGGCCCCGTCATCACCACCTTCGTCGGCACGCAGATCGGCACGACCTACGCGATCCTGACCGCGGCCGCCTTCCTCATCGGCGGCGGCATCTGGTTCATCGCCTCGCCCGAGGTCGGCCAGGTGCGGATCCCGAAGAGCAAGCGCTCGTTCGGCAAGGTGCTGGCCCGACCGACGGTGCTCCTGTCGACGATCACCGGCTTCCTCCTGATCGGCACCTGCGCCGCCGTCGAGGCCGGCGTCATCTCGGCGTTCGGCGACGGCAGCCCTAACTCCGGCTTCGTGCTCGCCGTCTTCGCGATCGGCTCGCTCGCCGGCGGCCTCCTGCTCGGCCATCTCCCGGTCGGTCCGTGGTCGCTGCCGATCCGCATGGTGATCGTGTTCGCGGGCATCGCGCTCACGATCTTCATCCCGACGTCGTTCGTCTGGCTGTGCGTGACCCTGCTCATCGCCGGCGTCGGCATCGCCCCCGCCCTGGCCGTGATGTTCGCGATCATCTCGTCGAGCGTGCGCTTCAGCGACACGGCCGAGGCCTACGGCTGGGCCGGTACCGGCCAGCTCATCGGAGCGGCGATCGGCTCCGCCATCGCCGGCGCCCTGATCGACCAGACGGGCACCGTCGGCGGGCTCTACGTCGCTGCGGGCTTCGCGCTGCTGGGCGTCCTCGTGCCCACGCTCTTCCAGCGCGTGCTGCCCGACCTCCGCGGCACGGATGCCGGGCCCCTCGCCGACACGGAGCCGGTGCCGATCCAGGCGAGCTGACGCCGCGTCGGCGATAATCGACACATGGCGAACGACGTGGGCCCTCGGATCCGACTCAACGACGGCAACTCGATCCCGCAGCTCGGGCTGGGGGTCTACAAGGTCGACGACGACACCGCCGAGCGGACGGTCGCCACGGCCCTCGACGCCGGCTACCGCCACCTCGACACGGCCGAGTACTACGCGAACGAAGCCGGCGTGGGCCGCGCCCTCGCAGCCTCGGGCCTCCCGCGCGACGACGTCTACGTCACCACCAAGGTGTGGAACGACCAGCAGGGCTTCGACTCGACCCTCCACTCGTTCGACCGCAGCCTCGAGAAGCTCGGCGTCGACTTCGTCGACCTCTACCTGATCCACTGGCCGGCACCACGTCAGGACCTGTACGTCGAGACGTACCGCGCCCTCGAGCGCATCCGCGAGGAGGGACGAGCCCGCTCGATCGGCGTCTCGAACTTCCAGGTGCATCACCTCGAGCGCCTCCTCGGCGAGACCGACGTCGTGCCGGTGCTGAACCAGATCGAGGTGCAGCCGTGGCTGCAGCAGACCGAGCTTCGGGCCTTCGGTGACGCCCGCCACATCGCGACGGAGGCGTGGTCGCCGCTGGCGCGCGGGCGGATCCTCGACGAGCCCCTCCTCACCGGCCTCGCCGAGAAGCACGGCGTCTCGACCGCTCAGCTCGTGATCCGCTGGCATCTCCAGTCGGGGCTCGTGGTGATCCCGAAGTCGGTGACGCCGTCGCGCATCGCCGAGAATCTCGACGTGTTCGGGTTCGAGCTCTCCGACGACGAGATGGCGACGATCGCGGGTCTCGACTCGGGCGAGCGCGTCGGGTCGCACCCGGACGAGGTGGGCTAGCCGGTCGACGGCGCTGCCCTGTGATCGGAGCATCGGCTCGAGCCCGGTACCGTTGTGGGGCACCCCGAGAGCTAGGAGCACCATGACGATCAGAGCCGCCGCAGACGGATCCGCCCTCGGCAACCCCGGGCCCGCCGGCTGGGCCTGGTACGTCGACGACGAGCGCTGGGCGGCCGGCGGCTGGCCGCGCAACACCAACAACGTGGGCGAGCTCACGGCCGTGCTGGAGCTGCTGCGGGCGACGGCCGATGAAGACGACGACCTGCTGATCCTGTGCGACAGCCAGTACGCCATCAAGGCGTGCACCGAGTGGCTCGCCGGCTGGAAGCGCAAAGGCTGGCGCAAGGCCGACGGCAAGCCGGTGATGAACGTCGAGATCATCAAGGAGCTCGACGAGGCTCTGCAGGGTCGACGGGTGAAGTTCGAGTGGGTGCGCGGGCACGTGGGCCACGTCATGAACGAGGCCGCCGACATCCGGGCACGGACGGCCGCCGAGGCGTTCCAGCGCAAGACCGCCGTGCCGCACGGACCCGGCTGGCCCGACAAGCCCGTGACGACGGTCAGCGACGCTGCCGCCGTCGACCCGGCGCCGCCCGCGACGCTCTTCTAGGCGCCGACCGGCCCGACAGCCGTGACCCGCAGCACCGCCTGGCCCTGCTCGTTCGACTCCGCCAGGTCGACGGTGCCCGAGATGCCCCAGTCGTGGTCGCCCTCGGGATCGTCGAGGATCTGCCGCACGGTCCATGCCGTCGCGCCCTCGTCGATGACCAGGAGGGACGCGCCTCGAGCGACCGGGCCTGTTCCGATCGTGTCGTACTCGTCGTAGTAGCGGTCGAGGGCCGCGCCCCACGCGTCGGCGTCGAAGCCTGCGGCAGCGTCGAGCTCGCCCAGTGCATCGGCGTCGTCGCGGGCCGCGAGCTGCACGCGACGGAACAGCTCGTTGCGCACGAGCACTGTGAAGGCCCGGTGGTTGGCCGTGAGCGTGCGGAGGGTGGGCGGCACGATGGCGTCGTGCGAGGCGACCTCGGTCGGATTGACCATCTCCTCCCACTCGTCGAGCAGCGACGAGTCGACCTGCCGCACCAGCTCGCCGAGCCACTCGATGATGTCGAGCAGCTCGTCGGTCTTGGCCTCGTTCGGGATCGTCTGGCGCAGCGCCCGGTAGGCGTCGGAGAGATAGCGCAGGACGAGCCCCTCCGAGCGCGCCAGCCCGTAGAAGTTCACGTAGTCGCCGAACGTCATGGCGCGCTCGAACAGATCGCGAACGACGGCCTTGGGCGACAGCTCGAAGTCGCCGATCCACGGCTGCGACGCCTTGTACGTCTCGAACAGGGCGCCGAGCAGCTCGTCGAGCGGCTTCGGCCAGGTGACCTCCTCGAGCAGCTCCATGCGCTCCTCGTACTCGATGCCCTCCTGCTTCATCGCGGCGACCGCCTCGCCCCGCGCCTTGAACTGCTGCTGCGACAGGATCGGCCGCGGGTCGTCGAGGGTGGACTCGACGACGGACACCATGTCGAGCGCGTAGGTGTCGGACTCGGGGTCGAGCACCTCGAAGGCGGCGAGCGCGAACGGAGACAGCGGCTGGTTGAGGGCGAAGTTGGGCTGCAGGTCGACGGTGAGGCGGATGGTGGGGCTGCCCGTTCCTGCGGGATCGGGGATCTGCTCGACCACCCCCGACTCGCGGAGGCTGCGGTACAGCGAGATGGCCTGCCGGGCCAGCGCGTACTTCTGAGTGCGCGTCGAGTGGTTCTCGAACACGAGCGAGCGCACGTTGCCGAAGACGTCGCCGCCGCGCGCGATCACGTTCAGCATCATCGCGTGCGTGATCTGCATGCTCGACGACAGGGGCTCCGGCTCGGCCTCGACGAGCTTGAAGAACGACGGCTCGCCCCACGAGACGAAGCCCTCGGGCGCCTTCTTGCGCACGATCTTGCGCTTCTTCTTGGCGTCGTCGCCGGCCTTCTTGATCTGCTGCAGGTTGTCGATCTCGTGCTCGGGAGCCTGCAGGGTGACAGTGCCGGCCGTGTCGTAGCCCGCACGCCCCGCGCGACCGGCGACCTGGTGGAACTCCCGCGCGCTCAGCTGGCGCATGCGCGTGCCGTCGAACTTGGTGAGCGCCGTGAGCAGCACGGTGCGGATCGGCACGTTGATGCCCACGCCGAGCGTGTCGGTGCCGCAGATGACGCGCAGGAGCCCGCGCTGGGCAAGCTGCTCGACGAGGCGGCGGTACTTCGGGAGCATGCCCGCGTGGTGCACCCCGATCCCTGCCCGCACGAGGCGGTTGAGCGTCTTGCCGAAGCTGGTCGAGAAGCGGAACCCCGCGATCAGCTCGGCGATCTCGTCGCGCTGCTCGCGCGTGGCGACCTTGATGCTCGACAGCGCCTGCGCCCGTTCGAGCGCTGCGGCCTGCGAGAAGTGCACGACGTAGATCGGGGCCTCGCCGGTCGACAGCAGCTCCTCGACCGTCTCGTGCACCGGGGTGGTCGCGTAGAAGTAGTGCAGCGGCACCGGTCGCTCGACCCCGGTGACCAGGGCGACCGGCCGACCCGTCCGTCGGCCGAGGTCGTCGCTGATGGCCTCGACGTTGCCCAACGTGGCCGACATGAGCAGGAACTGGACCTCCGGCAGCAGAAGCAGCGGGACCTGCCACGCCCATCCGCGGCTCGGGTCGGCGTAGAAGTGGAACTCGTCCATGACGACCTGCCCCACCTCGGCGGCCGGTCCGTGGCGCAGGGCCAGGTTGGCGAGGATCTCGGCCGTGCAGCAGATGATCGGGGCGTCGGAGTTGACCGACGAGTCGCCGGTGACCATGCCGACGTTCTCCGGGCCGAAGAGGTCGACGAGCTGGAAGAACTTCTCGCTCACCAGGGCCTTGATCGGTGCCGTGTAGTAGCTGCGCTTGCCCGTGGCCAGGGCGACGAAGTGCGCGCCGGCCGCGACGAGCGACTTGCCGGTTCCGGTCGGGGTCGAGAGGATCACCGATGCGCCCGACACGAGCTCGATCATGGCCTCGTCTTGGGCGGGGTAGAGGGGGCGGCCCGAAGACTCGGCCCAGGTGGCGAAGTCCATGTAGACGGTGTCGGCGTCGAACTCGCCGTCGCCCTTGGTGTCGTTCGGCCCGTAGTACTGGGACAGCAGCGCAGCAAGGGGGTACGTCGGCATGATCTCCCTATCCTCGCAGGCCTACTCGGAGCGCGCGGCGCCAGCCGCCTCTTCAGCACGAGAGATCCCTCGGTCGGACGGTGCCGGAGGCACGGATCTCACGAGCGGCAGCGTCGGCGGCCGACCCCGCGGCAAAGCCGCCGAGGCAATACAGAGGGATGCGCCCCCTGCTCGACGAAACAAGTTTCGGAACGGAGGGCGCATCGCACGCCCCTGGTGATGCCATGCGAGCGGAATCGGATCAGGTGACTGCCGCGCACATGGAGCCAGATGGTGGACGTGTTGCCTCGGTAACCAGCCGAGAGCTTTATCAACCTATATGCCAACGCATGCGAAGTGTGGGTGAAAACCGGGTGATAGACAACTCGGTCCACAGGCATAACTGCCTACGCGGGGTACGTAATTCGTCATTCGGGGCACAGGATCGATCTTCTCGTGCTCTACCCGGTGGTCGTCGAACCACGGGAGCACGCCTCCGCTACGGTGAAGACGATGCCGCGGTACCCACCGCACTCCCCCACCGAGCTCGAAGGACCGACAATGCCGTCACCCGAAAACCCCGTCCGCGTCGCCGTCACCGGAGGCTCCGGCAAGCTCGGCCGCGCTGTCGTGCGCGACCTCGCCGAGCACGGCTACGACGTCGTCCTGCTCGATCGCATCCCCTCGCCCGAGCCGGTCCCCGGCGTGCAGTTCACTCGGGTCGACCTGACCGACTTCGGCCAGGTGCTGCAGTCGCTCACCGCGATCGACGACCGGTACGACCACGTCGACGCCGTCGTGCACCTGGGGGCGATCCCCGCGCCGGGCCAGGTGCCGAACGCCGCGCTGTTCACCAACAACGTGACCTCGTCGTACAACGTGTTCGCCGCAGCTAAGGCCGCGGGCATCCGCAATGTCGTCTGGGCGTCGAGCGAGACCCTGCTAGGGCTGCCGTTCGAGGTCGACCCGCCGTACATCCCCGTCGACGAGAAGTACGCCGTTCGCCCCGAGTCGTCGTACTCGCTCGGCAAGGCCGTCGACGAGGAGATGGCCCGCCACTTCACCCGCTGGGACCCCTCGCTCAAGATGTTCGGCCTCCGCTTCTCGAACGTGATGGACGACGGCGACTACGGCGCGTTCCCGTTCGACGACGACGCCGCGTCGCGTTCGTTCAACCTCTGGTCGTACATCGACGCCCGCGACGGCGCGCTGGCCGTCCGTCTCGCCCTGGAGTCCGACCTGACCGGGTTCGAGGCGTTCGTCATCGCCGCATCGGACACCGTGATGACGACGGACACCGCCGTGCTGGCCGAGGAGTTCCTCCCCCACGTCGAGCGCCGCGCGTCGATCGAGGGCACCATGCCGCTGCTGTCGAGCGACAAGGCCCGCGACCTGCTCGGCTTCGTGCCGCAGTTCTCCTGGCGCGGCTGGGGGGAGCGGGTCGGCCGCTAGGCCGCCCCGCCCTGAGGCGCGTCAGAACCGCAGCATGCCCGTCGCGACGAGCTCGCGCACCTGAGGCAGCAGCTCGGCCCGCAGGTCGGCCCCGGGTGCGTCGAGCAGCTGCGCCAACGCCCCCACGATGGCCCCGATGCTCAGGTCGCCGTCGCAGGCGCCGACGAGCGCGCTGAGCGCCGTGCCCGAGTCGACCGAGCGCGCGAACCCGCCGCCCTGCTTGAGGGTGATCACCGTCGGGTCGTCGTTGCCCGGCCAGTAGTGGCGCTCCTCGGTGACGTCGCCGGCGACGCGCAGTGTCGCGGCTGCCAGGGCGTCGTCGGGGAGGTCGCGGAGGGTGTCCTGGGCGGCCAGACACTCCAGGATGTGCGGCGCGAGGCCGGCGGCGACGGGGGCGAGGAGCCGTTCGATGCGCGGTGGGGCGGCGGCGTGGAGTTCCTGCGGTCGTCTGAGGGTGATGTAGCCGAAGCCGATCTCGCTGACGCCCCGCTCGTCGAAGTCGTCGAGCCATGCGCCGTAGAGCCGCTCGAAGTCGGGCGTGCCCGGACGGGTGCCACCGTCGCGGATCCACGTCTCGGCATAGGCCGCCGGGTCTTGAGTCTCGCGCTCGACCACCCAGACGTCGAGGGGCACGCCACCCTGCTCCGCCCAGTCGGCCACCGAGTACGCACCCCGCTTCGCCCCCTGCCCCGTCTCCCAGTTACCCAGGAACTGGCCCACCCCGCCCGGCGTCAAGTGGCGCCCCGCCTCGGCCACCACGCGCGCCACGAGGGCGTCGCCGACCATGCCGCCGTCGCGGTACTCGTAGGCGGGCACGCCCTCGGTGCGCGGCGTGATGACGAACGGGGGGTTCGACACGATGTGGTCGAACGTCTCGCCGGCGACCGGCTCGAACAGGCTGCCGAGGCGGAACTCGATCCCGTCGACCAGGTTGAGCTCGGCGTTGAAGGCCGCGAAGTCGAGGGCACGCTGCGAGATGTCGGTGGCGACCACGTGACGGGCGTGGCGGGCCGCGTGCAGCGCCTGGATGCCGCAGCCGGTGCCGAGGTCGAGGGCCCGGTCGACGGGGCGCGGGATCATGAGCGAGCTCAGGGTGGCCGAGGCACCGCCGATGCCCAGCACGTGGTCTTCGCGCAGGGGCCCCTGCAGGGCGAGCTCGCCGAGGTCGGAGGCGATCCACCAGTTGGCCTCGCCTGCGGAGTCGGTGAACGAGTAGGGTCGGAGGTCGACCAGTGCGCGAACCTGACGGTCGTCGTCGTCGGCGACGAGGCCGAGCTCGGTGGCTCCTGCGAGGCCCAGCTCGGGGAGGGCTGCCGCCACGTCGGCGGCGGGCTGCGGGTACCCGAGAACGAAGAGCAGGGCCAGCGTGTCGGATCGGCGCTCGGCCTCCGACGCGGGCGTGCGGCTCGCGAGGGCACGGCGGGCAGCCACGCGCTCGCCCCGGAACAGCGCCGCGCCGCCCGACGCACCCCAGGCTCCGGCGCCGCTCAGGCGGGCGACGGTGAAGAGCGACGAGCCGAGGTCGGATCGGAGGCGGGCGAGCAGGGCAGGGCGCGAAGCGGGAGGCACGCGACCATCCTGCCGCACGGCGGGCCGGGGCCCGGGCTTTCGTCTGGAGCCGCTTTCCCTGGGCGTGAATTCACGCCCAGGGAAAGTCTCTCCAGACCACTTCACCGTCCCGTGACTTCACGCGTGGTCGAGGTCACGCGCGACCGCTTCAGGCTCGCGTGGAGTCACGCCGAGCGAGGTCACTCAGACGGCACCAGGCGACCCCGGAGGAACGGCAGCAGCGGCGCCCGATACCGCAGCGGCCGGCCGTCGACGGCGATCTCGGCGGCGCCGAACCGCCACACCCGGTTGAAGAGGTAGACGCCCACGATGGCCCCGGGCTCCACCTGCCACGTACCGGTGCCCCACTGCGCAGGATGCCCCCGCCCGCCGACGACCACGGTCGGCTTCGGGAACCAGCCCACGGGCGGCTTGGTCAGGGTGAGCTCGATGCGAGCGGCGTCTGCGGCGGTCACCGGTTCAGGCTACCGGCACGCACCAGGGCTCCCGCACGGTGATCAGGCGACCGGCGCGGCCGCCTTCGCCACGAACTCGTGCACGACGGCGGCGAAGCGCTCGGGGATGTCGTCGGCGATGTCGATGCCCTCGTCGCCGAAGCCGTACAGCTCGACGCTGGGCGGCGCGACCTCGAACGCCGAGCGGGTGTCGGCGTCGAGCATCTCGCGGTCGCCGGTGAGGAAGAGCACCGGCACGGTCACGGCGTCGAGGAGGGCGCGGTGGTCGGCACGGCCGACGGCGTTATGCCCGTCGGGGCGGTGGTGCCCGGCGACGACGTACTCCATCAGCGAGCGGGCCATGACCCAGCCGTCATTACCCGGCGTCGCCCACCTCTTGCGGCGGTGCCACCAGTCGGCGACATCGTCGACGTAGGTGTCGTCGAAGACGGGAGGCTGCTCGCTCGCGAGGACGGCGGCGTGCTCCGGGTCGACCATGGCGTAGCCCCAGACGGCGACGGCCGTGACCCGCGACGGGTCGGCAACCGACATGGCGACGCCGACCGACGAGCCGGTGTGGTGTCCGACGATCGCGACCCGGACGACGCCGAGCTGGTCGAGGGCGGCGAAGAGGACGGCGGCGTAGTCCTCGAGCTCCGGGGCCGTCGGCATCGGATCGGACATCCCGTACCCGGGCAGGTCGACGGCGATGACTCGGTGCCCGCGGTCGGCGAACCGCGGGATCACCGCCTCCCACATCTGCGACGAGCTCGGCACCTGGTGGATCAGCAGCAGGGCGGGGCCGTCGTCCGGGCCGGCGAGCCGGACGTGAAGCTGCCCGTGCTCGAGGTCGACGTAGTGCTTCGTGACCGTCGGTGTCGTCATGTCTTCGACGCTAACCCCGGCGCATTTCACCCCGGCTCATCGAACGTTGCCGCTTCGTTACGCCGGCGCCCAGACGAGCACCGACGCCCAGGAGAAGCACGTTCAGGACCACCACGCAAAATGGCCCTCCCGAGAGGGAGAGCCATTTGCATCGTGGAGCCTAGGGGATTCGAACCCCTGACCTTCTCATTGCGAACACGATGGTAATAGTCCAATTGGGGTTGCTTTCGATCCATTCGGACCTATAGTGTTGCCATATGGCCCACTGAGAACCATGTGGGCGCGAAGCAATGGCGACACGAAAGACAGACGATGACTACACCGACCGGAAGAAGAAGATGACCGGCACAGGCAGCGAGGGTGGCCGGCGGCTCGCCCCCGGCGACGAGCTCGAGTCGAAGCATGACGGCGGGGTCATCGTCGTCATGAAGATCGACTCGGACGGCGCCGTACACGTCTCGCGGAAGGACGGCACCGGAGATTCGGTGACCTCGTTCCGCTACCTCGCGCGGACGCATCGCCCCCACGAGCGCGGATAACTAAGGACGGCCGCAACCTGGCAGGGTCGCGGCCGTCAGCCCCAATCACTGAAGGACCAGCGAGAGGAACACCATGCACGGTAGCAACAGCAACCGACGTAGAAGACAGACGCACATCGGAGTCCTGAGCGACGGAATGTGGGTCGCGCACGACAGAAGAAGAGTCGGGGGCCGAGGCGCCCTCCCCACCAGACGGAGTTGAGATGCCAATCCTGAACTACACGACGTCGATCGACGTCGCCAAGACCATGGGCGAGATCCAGGGGGCCCTCGCTCGACGAGGCGTAACCCGCATCTCGACCCTGTTCGACGACAACGGGGTGGCGGCCGGCCTCGGGTTCACCATGAAGACCGAGTACGGCCTTCGAGACTTCGAGCTCCCCGTCCGGACCGATGGTGTCCTCGCCGCCATGAAGGCGGACACGAAGGTCGCACGATCGTCGATCAATCCGGCTCAAGCGGCACGGGTGGCGTGGCGAATCGCCAAGGACTGGCTCGAGGCACAGTCCGCGCTCATCGACGCGCAGCTCGCCACGCTCGACGAGGTGATGATGCCCTACATGGTCGACAGCACCGGGCAGACGATGTACGCCGTCTACCGCTCGACACAGCAGGCGATCGAAGCCTGATGGCGACGAAGACGCGAGGCAAGGGCGAGGGGTCCGTCTTCAAGGATTCCCGCGGACTCTGGAACGGCATCATCGAGCTGCCGCCCCGCGATGGGAAGCGACGCCGGAAGACCGTCCGTCGGAAGAACAAGGCCGACGTCGTCCTCGCCCTGCGGGCCATGCAACGGGAACTCGAAGAGCGTGGCGACCTCCCGACGGCTGACATGAGCGTCGCGCAGTGGTTCGGGTACTGGTACTCGCAGATCGTCGTGAAGGAAGTCCGGCCCAAGACGGCGGGCAGCTACCGCTCGGCGATTGATCGCCACATCGTGCCTGAGATCGGCGCCGTCCGTCTCGCACGCGTCACCCCGAGCAGCGTCCGCCGCGTCACGGACCGCATGATCGCGGCCGGCGCGAAGCCATCGTCGGCCCTAAAGATCCATCAGGTGATGTCGTCGGCATTCGAGTCCGCCGTCCGCGAGGGACGTATCGGCCGGAACCCGTGCAAGCTCATGGCCGCGCCGCGGAAGAACGTGCCGCAGCTGGAGTTCCTGACGCGCGCGGAGGCGATGCAGGTGATCAACTACGTGGCGCAGGATGAGGAGTACGGCGCCCGGTGGGCGATTGCGCTCCTCACTGGCGCGCGCCGCGGCGAGATCCTCGGGCTCGAGGTAGACCGAGTCACGGACGTCATCGACCTCTCGTGGCAGCTGCAGCGATTCCCGTGGGAGCACGGATGCGGCGAGCCGACCCTTGTCGGCAAGCGCCGCTCCTACCCCTGCGGCTTGGGGCGCAACCACCTGTGCCCCGACAGGCACTTCGAGGTGCCGAACGACCACGAGTACCGGATGCTCACCGACACCATCTATCTCACGCGCCCGAAGTCGAAGGCCGGCTGGCGCATCATCCCGTTGGTCGAGCCGCTGAAGTCGATCATCGAACTGCACCTGCAGCGCAACCCGGTCGGCAAGCACAACCTTGTCTTCGCCCACGCGGGCCAGCCCGTCGACCCGGACAACGACTCGAAGGCGTGGGCCAAGATCCTCCGCGAGACCGGCATCAAGAAGCACATCCGTCTCCACGACCTGAGGCACACCGCTGTCGACCTTCTCTATGCCGCGAACGTCCCCGAGGACGTCATCGTGCAGCTCGTCGGCCACTCCACGGTCACGATGACCCGCGCCTACGCGTCTCGCGACATCGTCCGCCTACGCGAGGCAATGACTCGTTTCAGCGGGCACGTCACCCAGCGAGATGATTCACGTTCAGGAACACCCGGGTCAATCGCGTCGTGACACCGAGCTCGCGCGCGAGACGGTGACAGTCCGGCGTCCACTTCATTAGCTCTCGACACTCGTCCAGGTCGATCAGATGGGCAGCAGCCATCCGGTCGGCCTGGACTTCGTGTTTGGGCCGGTCGTCGGTGTGGCCGAGAACGGCGTGAGCGACGCCGTGGGCGAGAGCTGATCGGTCATGGACCGCTCGCAGCCCGCTCCGAACGACCACGGTGTTGTGGTCTGGGAGCCAGAGCTCGTGCGCGGTGCGGATGGGGCGGTGCAGGACGGTTAGGCCTAGCTCCTCCGCGTGCTGGTACGGGTCGTACACGTTCCCCCTTGTGGAGCCCGTTCAGTCGAACTGCTCGGGCTGATCCATCTCTTCGTCCTGAGTCGCGGCGTGGCGCTGTGCCTCGATCTCCTCCGGCGACATGTCTTCGACGCGGCGCGGGAGTGCGGTCACATTGTTAGGCGCACCCTCCGACATTCCAGGCATCTCGACGCCCTTGCGAGCGGCCCGCGCCTTCGCGCTCGCCTTGAGGGCCTCCATGCCGCCGAGTCGATTCGTCGCCCGCTCGGCAAGTTCCTTGGCTTCGACGTCGAACACCGCGCTGAGACGGTAGAGCTGGTCGACGTTGATCGAACGCTCGCCACGGAGGATCCGGTTCAAGGTCACGGCCGTGATGCCCGATCGCTCCGCAAGCACGCGCACAGACAGGCCTAGTGCGGCCTTCTCGGCTCGCAGTTCAGCAGCCATCGCTCCGTTGATCGTTCCGTCGTCTAGTTCCACATAGACACTTTATGGCCCCACAGCGTGATTATTTAGCCCATTTGGGCCAAATAGCTTGCACTTGATCCGTTCGGACTATAAATTGATCCACATGGACAGAAGAACCCCCGCCGCAACGATTCCAGCCCTGGTCTCGTCGGCGCTCAACGCATCGGGTGCTTCGTTCGCGAGCCTCGCTCAAGCCACCGACATTCACCAGTCCTCACTCCGTGAACGACTCGACACCCCGTCGAGTCTCACGTTCGAGGACCTGGTGCGTGTCGGTGGCTTTTTGCTTTTCAGCCCTTACGACGCGCTTGGAGGCGTGAAGTGACCACCACCGCACCAAACACCGAGACGCCGCTCGTCTATACGGTGGCGACCCTGGCCGCCGCCATCGACAAGAGCCCACAGTTGGTCCGCAACGCCATCAAGGCGAACCGGCTCCCGGCCAAGAAGGAGGGGCAGGCGATCTTCATCTTCCCCGAGCAGGCCAGAGCATGGATCGACAGCATGAAGGACGCCTGATGGAGAACCTCGAGACGTTCGCATTCGGCGACCAGCAAGTTCGCACGCTCCTCGTCAACGGCGCGCCCTGGTTTGTCGCCGCGGACCTCATCGCGATCCTGCAGCTCGACCGGACGGCCCTTCGGCGCGTCGACGCCGACGACAAGGGGGTGGATCTCATCCACACCCCTGGCGGCGACCAGCAACTGACCACGGTGAATGAGCCCGGCATGTTCTCGCTCATCCTCGGCTCACAGAAAGCGGAGGCGCAGACGTTCAAGCGCTGGGTCACGCACGAGGTCCTGCCCGCCATTCGCAAGACAGGCTCGTATGCCGTCGCTGAGACCCCTGAGCAGATCATGGCCCGTGGTCTAGTCGCTGCTCAGCAGATGCTCCAGGCGGCCACGACACAGGTCGCCGAGCTCGCCCCTCGGGCCGAGGCCTGGGACCAGCTTGCGGCGGCAACCGGCGACTACGAAGTCGGCGACGCCGCCAAGATCCTGGCCCGCGCCGGCATCGAGACCGGCCGAGGCCGCCTCTTCGCCAAGCTCGCTGATCTGTTGTGGATCTACCGCTCCCCGAACGGCAGCTGGAAGGCAAGGCAGACCGCCGTCGACCTGGGCTACCTCGCCGAGAAGCCGCAGTCGCACTATCACCCCGGTACCGGTGACCTCGTCATCGATCCGCCCCAGGTGCGCGTCACCGTCAAGGGCATCGAGAAGCTGCGTCAGCGCCTCTCCAAGCCTCTCGACCTGACCGCTTAGCACCTCGCATTCTTCCGCCCGACATGGGCGGTATTCGTCGCGCCCGAAACCGGGCCGGCACCAGGCACACGAGATAGCTGCATCACCTCCCCGCTGATCCGTCCGGTCGGGCACGAGTGGTGTGCGCGCATGAAAACACAGGGCAACACCTGGGTGGAGCGATCGTCGCGACGACGAACTGCGGAGCCACTCATCTTGCCGATCAACCAGCACCACACCGGTGCTACGGGGCGCGCAGTTCGCCATCCCTTCGGGGGCTGCGCGTGGCCACACCGCGGGACGAAGACGTAGGCGCGTCGATTCCGCGAGGCAACACCGGTGAGCCCTCGAAGCCTTCACGGGTCTTCCGCGTCCAGTCGCGGCGAGGGCACTCCTATCCCCTCTTCACTCTCGGCAACTTCAGTCGCCCTTCCGAAAGGCATCGCATGAGCTCCAAGAAATCAGCACTTTTCGCACGGTGGCGCTCGGCCGCCATCACCGCCGGCGTCGCTGCCCTCGCGGTAGGCGCCCTACTCCCCCAGAGCGCTGCGCACGCCGACGAGGCGCCTCAGAAGACGGTCGCATGGGTCGTCACCTCGGGCGACTTCGCCAATCGCTTCGCCACACCGCAGACGCTCTTCGGCGGCACCATCGGGGCCTGCGGCCAGCCCATCCTGCAGGTCGACACCTACCGATACGACACACCGGAAGCGCTCGCCGCGGTCGACGCCCTGATCGCGGGTGGCGTGCTCGCCTCGGCTGCCGAGGACTCGAGCGTCTACCTCAGCAACGCTGACATCCCGGCGACCGCCCCGTGCGAGGTTGTGCCCGTCTCCGTCGAGACGATCACGCCCACCGTGCACGTCGTCTGCTCTCCCACCGGTGGCGGCTATCAGTACGTCACCGCGGCGACGCAGGAGCACGTGAGCTACCTGGTCGACGACGAGGCCGGCATGAACCACATCGTGGTCACGGCCACTGCCGACGACGGCTACGTGCTCACCGGCCAGACGCAGTGGGACTTTTCGAAGCTGATCACGGACGAGGAGAAGGTCTGCCCGGCACCTGCGGCGGCCGACCCCGGCAAGACGCCCGCGGCGCCCGCCGGCCCAGGCGCCACCGACGGCGGAACACCTGCTGTCGCTGCAGCAGCCTCACCCACTGTCGCGCACCCTGTGGCCGCCACCGAGCCGGCCCTGGCCATGACGGGCACCCGCGATCTGCGCCCGTTTCTCCCCTGGGTCGGCCTCGCCATCGCTGCCGGCATCGCGCTCAAGATCCTCGACCGCAGGAAGGTGGCCCGCTCGTGAACCCCGAGATGTCCACCCCGATCCCGGACCTGATCCCGCCGCTCATCTTCGTCTGGGCGATCTTCTTCTGGGTCTTCTTTAACGGCCGCCAGCGCGTCATCAAGTGGCGCAAGAGGAGAGCGAAGCGGAGGGCCAACCGTGGCTAACGCCATCGCAGCCGTCATCGGCTACATCGTCCTCGCGTTCTGGTGCTTCGTCACGATCCTCGTGATCGCCTCCTGCATCCGCATGGCGATCCACGACCGCCGCGAGGCCCGCGAGTGGACCGAGAGAGACGACCGGCTCCTCGAGCACCACAGGAAGCGAGAGACCGATCGGTAAGCCGACGAACCCCGCACCCAACGTGCCCGAGTACCGGCTCCCCTGCCCAGTGCCCAGCTGCCAAGGCATCGCCGGCACACGGTGCACAACCGTCCAGGGCTCACTCCGCACCTGGCCACATGACCAACGATTCAGGGCCGCGCAGGCGGCCAGACCAAAGAGAGAGACACCATGACCAGCTACGCATACGGCATCCGCCACAAGCGCATCGACGGAACCTTCACCACAGACAACGACCTCTGGATAGGTAATTCGCAGAAGGAAGCGCAAGACCTCATCGACCGTCTGGGCGAAGGCAGAACCCTCATCGCCCGCGAGGTCGGCGAAGCCTTCGAAGTACTGACGCCACCGACCGCCCCGGGCAGCGTGATCTTGCACTCGAACTACGGCCACCTTGTTCTCGACATCGATGGGCACTGGGGCTCCTACACGGTGTCCATGTTGGAGGACGAGCTGACGAAACCGAGCCAGGTCGGCTTTCCGGAATGGACGTGGACCGTCATCTTCGACGCCGCAACGGCCGCGGCTCAAGAGGCGGTCGCCGAGTGAGCGGGGCCCGCATCGACTACGACCTCGACGAGACGATCTACCACGCCGACCCGGCGCTGAGCTCGACCCGTGCGAGACAGCTGCTCGAGTCGCCGGCGAAGTTCCGGTACGCGCTCGACCACCCGCAGGGGTCCAAGGCCGCGTTCGACCTGGGGACCGCTGTGCACTCGAAGGTGCTGGGCACCGGCGCCGAAAAGATCGCGATCCCCGAGGGAATCCTCGCGTCGAACGGGGCGGCATCGACCGCCGCGGCCAAGGAGTTCATCGCCGAAGCCCGCGCCAAGGGGCTCACGCCGGTCAAGGCTGACGTCGCAGCCACAGTTGACGCCATGGCTGAGGCCGTACTCGGGCACCCAGTCGCACGCGTCCTGTTCGAGCAGTCCGGCAACCCTGAAGCGTCTGTCTTCGCTACCGACCCGACGACCGGCGTCGACATGCGTGCCCGGTTCGACTACCTCCCCGACTTCACGGTCGATGACCCGTGCACCGTCGACCTGAAGACCACGGCGAAGTCGGCATCACCCGAGGACTTCGCCAAGACGGTCGCCAACCTCGGATATCACGTGCAGCAGGAGTGGTACCTCCACGACTACGCGATCGCGACCGGCGACTTCATGGCCCGCATGAAGTTCGTCGTCGTCGAGACCTCCGCGCCTCACCTCGTCGGCGTCTACTCACTCGCCACGGAGTTCGCGGAGATGGGCCGCAAGAAGGTCAAGCGCGCCCTCGAGCTCTACGCCGAGTGCTCCGCCTCCGGCATCTGGCCGGGCTACGACACCAACCCCGATCCGATCCAGCCGCCTACGTGGCTCATGTTTCAAGAAGGAGACATCTCGTGAAGTTCCGCAAGAAGCCAGTCGAGATCGAAGCGGCCAATTCGACGGCACGCTGGCCGGAGCGATCCCCGTCATGGACTTCGTCAATGGCCGTGACAAGCAGGGGCCGGCCATGCTCCGGGTCGGTGGCACGCCCCACACGGCGATCATCATCCACACCCTTGAGGGAGACATGGAAGCCTCCTTGGGCGACTGGGTGATCCGCGGCGTGCAGGGCGAGTTCTACCCGTGCAAGCCCGACATCTTCGAGCAGACGTACGAGGCGGTGGCGCAGTGACGATCACGACCAGAAAGCCGACCGGCAAGCCGTCCTGGCCGCTCACCCTCGCCGCGGGTGGAGAAGGCGCCGGCAAGTCCTACCTCGCAGCTCTCGCATCCGCCTCTGACCTCATCGGCCGCACCTACTGGATCGGCTACGGCGAGCAGGATCCCGACGAGTACGCGCTGATCCCGGGAGCCGACTTCGACATCGTCGAGCACGACGGCACGGTGGCCTCGCTGAAGGCCCTCGTGCGTGAGATCGCCGCCCAGCCGAAGGGCGACAAGCCGACCCTCATCGTCGTCGACTCCGGGACGAAGGTCTGGGACCAGGTCTCCGAGAACGCGCAGCAGGACGCCAACCGGCGCAAGAAGCAGGAAGACGCCGTGATCGGCGTCGACATCTGGAACAAGCACAAGGCCCACTGGTGGGCGATCGTGAATGCCCTTCGCGATCACGACGGCCCGGCCATCATCACGGCCCGATACGAGGAGGTCGCCGAGGTCGTCAAGGGCAAGCCGACCGGCGAGAAACTCTGGAAGGTGAAGGCCGAGAAGGGCCTGCCCTACGACGTCGACGCCGTGATCCACATGCCCGTGCGCGGCGTCTACACGGTCTCGAAGGTGCGCTCGGTTCGCCTCTCGCTCGAACGGCCGCGGGACTGGCCGAACTTCACGATGGACGCGTTCTGGCGGGCCCTCGGCCTTCACGAAACAGAGACAGCGCAGTCCGCGTACGCGGCGCCGAACGCCGACGCGCTCGGGGAGCTGGACGAGTCCGGCCGCGACTGGCTGAAGGAGCTGGCCGATGCCGGCAACGACATCGACGCGATCACCGCCCTCGGCGCCGCCGCTCGTGCCGCCAATGCACTCCCGGCGACGCTCGAGGTGATCCGTGGCGAGTACTCGCGTGTTCGGAAGGCGACCTCGGAGTGACGGCCTGGACGCTCCGGTTCGACTACCCGCGTCCGCCCCTGAGCTTGAACTACCGGCTGCACCGCATGCAGGAAGCGGCCCTCACAAAACAGGTGAGGGCCGCTACCTATCTGCTGGCCCGGAACGCTCGGATCCCGGCGCTCGGTCGCTGCCGCGTCACCCTCACCTGGTTCGTAACTACCCGCGGTCGGCGTGACGACGAGAACCCGGTAGCGACCCTCAAGCCCATGTGTGACGGCCTCGTGGACGCGGGGCTCGTCACCGACGACACCCACGAATTCATGGAGAAGATCATGCCGATCATCCGATACGAGAAAGGTGGGCAGCCTCACATGGAGCTGCTCATCGAGGCGATCGCCCCGTGATCGCCTCAGGCCGAGAGCTCGAGGCCGACGACTTCCCGCACGGCACGGTCGACGGCTGGGACGCAGGCTGCCGCGGGAACTGGTGTCCCGCGGAAGAGCAGTCGTGCGCGCAAGCTCAGCGCCGCTTCGTTCGCGAGTGGGGCTACCGCAAGCAGGTGCTCGCCCAGCGAGCGGCCCGGGCGGCAGAAGCTCGTCGGCGCCGAAGCTTCACCGCTGAGGACAAGCGGATCCTCATCGCAATGGCAGCCGCGGGGCGCAACAACGCCGATATCGGCCGTGTCCTCGGCTTCACGGCCGGGGCCGTCGGCACCAGGAGACGCGCACTCCACCTCCCGAGCGTGCGACGCGGCCGCCCCCGAAAGTCAGAATCCGTCACATGACCTCGGCACTTTTCGCTCTCGCAGCGGGGCAGTGGCGGGCGATGCGCGCGGAGTACGAGGTAGTCCGGGAGAACGCGTACGAGCGCGCCGAGACGGCCTGCAACGGGCGGCTTCTAAATCAGCGCGGGATCCAGGCCGGCATCGACCCGTACTCGCTCTTCATGGGCACCTCGGCCCGAGCGTACGCATACGCGTCCGAGGAGCTCGTCGAGCACTGGACCAGATACCCGCGGCTCACCCTCGCCGACTTCGAGCACCAGAGCCTCGAGAGAGAAGCATCATGATCACCCCGAAGACCCCGCGTCTCACCGCCCGGGAGGAGCGCCGCGCCTACAACATCGCCACGGAACGAGACGACGACACCTGCCAGCGGTGTCTGCGCGACTGCGGGCCGACAGCCCGCGATCATCGGCAGAACCGTCAGGCCGGCAACACTCGCGCGTCGAATCTGCAGGTTCTCGGTCTCCGCTGCCACCAGTGGAAGACCGAGCACCCGAAGGCGGCACTTGAGGAGGGCTGGGCGTGCCCATCTTGGGCGCTCCCGGGTGAGTGGCCCGCTCGTAGGTGGATCCGCAACGGCCCAGTGTTCCGGGCGGCATGGGTTCTCTACGAGGACGACGGCGACTGGTTCGAGATCAGCGACCAGGACGCCGCCAGACGCATGGAAGGAGGTCGATCGTGGCCTGGTTCAAAGTCGACGACCGGTTCGCCTCGTCGAAACCGGTCCTGAGGATCTGCAACACACGAAAGGCCCAGAAGGAGGTGCCCGGTGAACAAAGCCCAACGACGCATCTCTAAATTGCTGCACGACGTGTACCGGGCTTACGACGATCAGGGGCAGCTCCTCTACGTCGGACTGTCAGTCAACGTCTTCCGGAGGCTTCGCCAGCACGCTGCTGAGCACTCGCGGTGGGTGCCCTTTGCGGTCCGCGTCTACGTCGAGGAGTTCCCGGATCGGTGGTCCGGAGCTGTCGCAGAAGCACGTGCGATCCGGCTCGAGAAGCCGACGTGGAACGTCACCCCTGAGGCTGAACGAGCACAGTTCGAGAAGCCCGCGAGCGACGCCTACACGCTTCTCCGACTTGACGGGAAGTGGTGGATCGATGGCTGAGTCACGTCTCTACGCCAAGCTCACCCTCGACTTCGCTGACTCTCACAAGATCGCACCGCTCACCGATGCTGCTTTCCGGGCCTACATTCGCATGCTGCTTTGGTCGCGGCGGATGCTCACGGACGGGAAGGTTCCGGGCCCGATGGCCCGCTATTTCGCGAAGCCGAAGGTGCTGATCGAGTTGACGACCAACGACCCAGACACCCCATCGCTGCGAAAGGACGGCGACGACTACTGGATCCACGACTTCGCCGAGCATCAGGCCACGAAGGCAGAGATCGAGGCGCAGCAGGAGCGGAACCGTGCCAACGGTCGTAGGGGCGGTCAAGCGAAAGCGAAGCGAGTTGCTAGCGACCCGCCAAGCGAAACCGAAGCGAGATCGTACACAGAGACAGAGTCACAGTCAGAGACAGAGACAACACACCAAGACTCTTCTACGTCCTCTTACGTTGGTAGTCGCGAGGGCCCCGAAGTTGACCTGATGAAGGTGAAGTCAGCGGTCCAGAAGAACTGTGGGCGGGAGTGCTCAGACACCGACGCATTCAGGATCATCGGGACCGTCCTGGAGCGGGCGAAGCAGGTGCCGAGGCACCCGACAGCGTTCGTCACAGGCGCCATCGCTCGCGACCCATTCGAGTTTCAGAAACTGATCGACGACGGTGAGCAAGAGTCGATTCGCGCCTAAGAGTGTGCGGGTCAGCTGGGCGGAAGGTCATCCTCTGGGAGTGGATGGGCGTACGTGACGAACTCTTCACCCCTTACCACCTGGGATGCCTGCAGATCCAGCTCTCCGGTCTGCACCCACGCTTCGATTGCTACCCGTGATCGTGTGCTCGCCATTATGGCCGCCGGAATAGCGAGCGGACTCGACGCATTGCGCTCATCCTCCGAGAAAAGGCGCATCACATGCAGAACCAGCCGCGGAGCCGAGGAAGACGCAGACGCAACGGCCCGAGACATGACGGCGGAATGCAGGTTGTTGAACGCAAGATCCGTCGTTGGTTCTTTGCCCTCAAGGACCAGGGCTAAGCCTCGGTCCACGAGCTCAATCATTTGACGAGAAGCGTCAGCTCGGTCCTCCCTTTCACGGGCAGCTACTGCGTCCCGCTGGACCGTATTGGCCAACGAATTTGCGACGAAACCAAGCCTGAGGCTGGCTACGGCAACGCCCGCGCTTATGAGCCCGAGCGCGATCGGAATGACGACCCGCGTCCACCAATCGAAGGCGTCGTGTCCTGTCGGCTGCTGAACCGCCTGAGTAAGCCGATCGATCGCGCACGCAATCTCCCCCAAATGACATTTCATGCCCGAACCCTATCGACCGGGGCGGGCGCTTTCACGACCCCCGAAAGGAGTCCCCGATGGACGAGGGACACACGTTCGGCTCTCCGTCCGGCGACCGCATCAGCCTGTACGCACCGCCAGCGTTCCGGCCGCCCACGAGGATCATGCTCGAGACCGACGCCGGCCCCGTGCCGTTCGACCTCATCATCGAGCGGTCACTGACCTGCGAGACGGTCTACGGCATCAACGGCGAGTGCGGCTCGTACGAGTGCCATCGGCAGGTGCTCGGCCAGTGCCAGTGCGGCCGGCATCCCGAGGGTGTCCGGATGACGAGAGGAGTCACGGCATGACGACTCGCATCGTCATCGAGATCCCCGACAGGGCCCTCTTCCCGCTTTCAGACGCCGCCGAGATTGCTGGCCAGACCGTCGCTGACTTCCTGCTCAGTACCGGGCTTCGGATGGCCGGCATCCGCGGGGCAGCTCTCGATTCAGTGCAGCGCCTCCATGCCCTTGGCTTCTCCGACTCCGAGATCGGACGCCAACTCGACATGACCAACCGCGCCGTCACCAACCAGCGGCGGCGCCTCCACCTACCCCCGAACCGATTGATCCGGGGCGCACGAAAGGACACCGCAGCATGAGCTCAGCAGCGGAAATCTCCAAGGTGCTGACCGACGCCCAGCTCACCTTCATCACCGAGGACGACCTCCAGCGCGAGATCGCTGCCGCGCTGACGGGAGAGGGAATCGAGGCAGCACGGGAGGTCCGCCTGTCGGACGGTCGATCACGCATCGACCTGTTGGCGGGCCGCGTCGGAATCGAGGTGAAGACGAACGGCGGCCGCGCCGATGTTCTGCGCCAGCTGCTCCGCTACTCCCACTGCTCCGAGCTAGATGCCCTGGTCCTCGTCACCACTCGTGCCCGTCACCACCAGATGCCTGCCGAGATCGGCGGAAAGCCCCTCCACCTCGTCTCCCTGATCGGATCCGCACTATGACCCGCACGTACGGCACCTACGCCTACCTCTCGACCGGCACGAACGACGCCAGCATCCCCATGCGGGACCGCGGCAAGCCGATGTGGTCCCTGACGTTGCAGCCGGCCGTAGCAATTCGCGCGAAGCGGCACTTCGCTCGGGCACGCTCGACGTCGGTCGGCACCGTCACAGTGAGCGCCACTCCCGAGGTTGCCCACGACCTCGGATGGTTCATGCAGCGGTACCCGCTCGACGCGGCGGACGCCCGCACCGAGGAGACCCTGGCGGCACACTCCGCGGAGCATGAGCGCCTCGAGCAACAGGTCGGCGATATTCTCGCCGGGACGCATCAGATGCAAGCGCTGACCGTGGAACCGGCCCGGCCGGCACGCGACTACCAGCGGTCCGCCGTCGACCTGCTCCGGACCACCCGGAGCCTCCTCCTCACAGACGAGGTCGGTCTCGGCAAGACGTTTACCGGGCTCCTCGCCCTGGCGCACTCCGACGCACTGCCAGCGGTCATCGTGCCACCGACCCACCTGCCTTCGCGGTGGGTAACCGAGATCCGAGAGTCGTTCCCGATGCTCCGGTTTGACGTGGCCAAGGGCACGAAGGTATCGCCCGAGTTCGAGGCAGGCGATCGCCCCGACGTGCTGATCGTCCCGTATTCGCGGCTCGCCGGATGGGCGCACTACCTGCAGGGGTGGGCGCGCACAGTCGTGTTCGACGAGGTGCAGGACCTCCGCCGCGGCACCGACTCGAACAAGGGCCGGGCGGCACAGATGATCGCCGGCTCGGCCGAGTACCGGTTGGGTCTCACCGCCACCCCGGTCTACAACTACGGCGGCGAGATCTGGGAGCTCATGAACATCCTCGCCCCCGGGGTACTTGGGACTCACGAGGAGTTCATGCGCGAGTGGGGCGGCAGCTGGGGCACCCACGCCACAGTCACCGACCCCGCCTCCCTCGGGTTTTACCTCCGCGAGCAGGGCATCATGCTCGGCCGCACCCGCAAAGAGGTCGGCCGAGAGCTGCCCAAGACGATCAAGGTGCCGCAGTTCGTCAACGCGGACCCGAAAGCGCTCGAGGCAGTCGCGGGCGACGCCGCCGCGATGGCGCGCCTCATCCTTGACGACACCTCCTCCCGCCAAGAGAAGTTCCAGGCCGCCGGCGAGCTCGACTGGCGTCTCCGCGAAGCGACCGGAATTGCGAAAGCGCCATACGTCGCCGAGTTCACCAAGTTGCTGCTCGAAGCCGAAGGCAAGGTCGTCCTCTTCGGATGGCACCGGGCCGTCTACGACATCTGGAACGAGCTCCTCAGGGAGTTCAACCCCGTCATGTACACGGGGTCCGAGTCGCCGAAGCAGAAGGAAGCCGCACAGGAAGCGTTCGTGCACGGCGACGCCCGGATCCTCATCATGTCCCTCCGGTCAGGTGCCGGCGTCGACGGCCTCCAACTCGCCTCCAACATCGCCGTCTTCGGCGAACTCGACTGGTCCCCCCAAGTCCACGAGCAAGCCATCGGCCGCCTCC
This sequence comes from Frondihabitans sp. GW821-FHT04F02, assembly GCF_059420045.1. NCBI lineage: Bacteria > Bacillati > Actinomycetota > Actinomycetes > Micrococcales > Microbacteriaceae > Frondihabitans > Frondihabitans sp. GW821-FHT04F02. The sequence continues at coordinate 383,163 of NZ_JBWKSZ010000003.1, forward strand.
GACGCGACGGCATGGGTGACGAACCACCCGTCGCCTACTTCCTCAACAGCTCCGAAGGATCCGACCCGGCCCTCATGGAAGCGCTGCAGGTGAAGCGCAACCAGGCGGAACAACTCATCTCCGGCGACGGGAAGCTCCTCACCAACGCCACCCAAGACACCGGCCGGGCACGAGCCCTAGCCGCTCAGTACCTCGAAAGCAGGAAGCCATGACGGCTACACAGCGCAACAATCACCGCGATCGCCGCAACTACCTCGCCGCGCTCGGGCGCCGCGAGGAACCGGCCCTGACAACCGAGTGCCCCACCTGGTTCACCTGGTCCGCATTCGGCGCAAGCTACCCGGACACGTACTGCCACCCGGACTACGGGCACTCTCTGTTCGACCTCGACAGCGAGCATGAACCCGAGACACCTTGCCCGATGCACGACCCGACCGGCTTCTACGAGTGGATGTTCGGCGGTAGTGACGTCATCCCCACCTGCGCCAGATGCCAGCACATGCTCCCCAGCGGGACGGCACTCGTCTTCCACGAGGTAGGCGATGCCCTTGGCTACTCCGCGGACTGCCCCCGATGCGGCCGCCACACGTGGACGCTGATGCGCGCCTACGAAGACGACGTGCTCCTGTCCAACCCGGTCTGGGAGGCTGCGGCTTGAGGGTCCTCACTGTGCGCCAGCCGTGGGCACTGCATATCATCCAGTCCGGCAAGGGCGTCGAGAATCGCGTCCGGAACGTGGCCGGCAGCTACCGCGGGCCCGTCGCCATCCACACGGCACTGAAGGCCGACGAGGATGCGCTCCGGAAGTTGCCGTTGCGTGCGCCGAACGGCGTCCCGCGGGTCTTCGACTACGGCGTGATCATCGGCGTCGTCGACCTCGTCGGGGTGCATCACGCCGACTGGTGCTGGTACGACACACCCAACCCCGATGTGCGCGCTCTCCGAGCCACGCGCGACGAGTCACTTGCCCCGGCCGCCGGCCGGCACTGCTCGCCGTGGGCGCAGCCGGGGCACCACCACATTGTGCTGGGCAACCCGCGCCAGCTGTTCCACCCCATCCCGTACCGCGGCGCCCTCGGGCTCCGCACCCTCCACCCCGAAACCGTCGACCTCATCGGGCGCACGGGCTACACCATCCCCGAAAAGACTGGAGCCACATCATGAGCAACACCTTCCCCAAGACCTACGTCCTTGACCGCATCGCTGCCCGAAAGGCAAGCCTCCAGTCAAAGATCACCGCCGGAGAGACGGCAGCGGATGCCTACGACGACCACCGCCGGCAGGAGATCATCGCGTTCATGGAGGCCAGGGCCAAGAAGCTCACGGAGCTCGCGGCTCAAGCCCGCAAATGGGCTTCGAGCGCCGACGCATCCGCGCCGGCCGATGATCTCTACGCGCACGCGCAGCAGATGCAGTTCACAGACCGTGCGGAGCCGCCCGCAACCGCACGCCGCGGCCAGGACTACGCGATGCCCCGCGCTGACCAGGTGAAGCGCCAGGAGATCAAGAAGGGCGTCGATACGGCCGAGGCCGCTCGTCGAGAGCTCGCGCTCCTCGACCATGCCGAGGCGTACCTGAAGGACACTCCGGTCGACGAGTTCACTATCACCGGGCTGAAGCAGCTCGGCCTGCTGGAGGCCGTCAAGTTCGACCTTGGGGCGGTGTCCAAGTGAGCGATGCCACCGTGAGCACGAGACGCACGAAGCGCCGCTACGCCCACGAGCTCTACCCGCCTGGGCCAGAGAACGGCACGACTCGACCCTTGTCGAAGGAGGTGCCCTACTCAATCGCCCGAGCGATGGGGTTCACCATCTGGGGCACGTCGTGGATGGAGGTCGAACCGAAGACCGCCGCCGGCGAACGCGTCTCGACGTTCCTCGAGGCAGCCCGTATCGCGTTCCTCGCGGACGCCCTGCACCAGGACATGGTCGGTCAGGAAGCGTGGGACTGGGCTGACGTTCGTGTCAACGAGGAGGCAGACGAGTTCCTCTGGGAACGCGCCGAGCACTACGGCATCGACCCGAACCAGATCAAGCCATACCCATGCGGCCCTGAACTCGACCACCACGACCACTATTCGCACGGCACCCATGGAGTCGGCACTCGGATCCCCATCCCCGAATCAGAGTGCGCCGAGTGCACAGAGCCAATCGAAGAGGAGGACATCTGATGGCCGGCGAAACCATCATCACCGTCGTGGGCAACCTGACCTCGGACCCGGAGCTGCGGTACACGCAGAACGGGCTCGCCGTCGCGAACTTCACGATCGCCAGCACACCCCGGACCTTCGACAAGGCGTCGAACGAGTGGAAAGACGGCGACGCCCTCTTCCTCCGCGCCTCCGTCTGGCGTGAGTTCGCCGAGCACGTCGCCGCCTCGCTGACGAAAGGCTCCCGCGTCATGGCGCAGGGGCGCCTGAAGCAGCGCTCGTACGAGACCAAAGAGGGCGAGAAGCGCACCTCGATGGAGCTCGAGATCGACGACATCGGCCCCTCGCTCCGCTACGCCACCGCCCAGATCACCCGGGCGACCTCATCCCGAAGCGGCGGCGCCCAGCAGGCCAACACGTGGGACTCGAGCAAGCCCGGAGCAAGTCAGGCCGACGAGCCATGGGGCCAGCCTGCAGCACAAGGCGGCCAGCAGTCCGGCGACGTCTGGAACACACCCCCTGGCGGCACCTACAACGACGAGACCCCGTTCTGATGGGCACACCGAGACCCGGAATGCCCCTCAGCCAACGAGAGACGGAGTTAATGCTCCAAGTCCACGCCGGCCTCACCACCAAGGAAGCTGCCGTCGCGATGCGCGTCACCTACTCCACTGCCAAGGAGTACCGCGAACGCGCCTACGCCAAGCTCGGCGCCCGCAACACCGCGCAGGCCCTCAGGGCCTTCGCAATGACACACGAAGACAAGGAGCCGGCATAGCGACGACTACTCGCGCTTGAACACGTAGCCCCGCGGGCCCTTTTTCGACGCCACAGCTCGGCCTTCTGCCCACCGCTGCCTGCGTGGACGACGGTCAGGGTCATTGTTGTCGAAGAAGTAGATGACGTTCGTCGAGGGCCTGGTCCACTGGACACGTATCGGGCCCTCGTCCAGCGAGCGCGGATCAATGTCCCCTTCGACCATCTTGTCCTTTTCGACGATCGTCCAGCGGGAAAGTTCCCGGGCATAGTGCGTGTTCGGAACACTGAAGGTCACCTCGATCGCGTCCTCACCTGTCCGATTGATCAGTGTCACCTCCCCCGTGCGCTCAGCCTGCACTGTCCACAACGCCCTGAAACGCACGTTTCTGATCTCCGCGCGTATACCCAGCACCAGACCGCCAAGTGCTACTGCCGAAGTCGGCCCCCATCGAACCCAGTCCGCCCAATCGCTCATGCCGCCGAGCGTATCGGCAGCCACCGCATTCACACGACATGACCATCCACATGGAAAGGAACAACCCGTGACCCACCTCACCGAGGCCCAGCTCGCCGGCATGCAAGCTCGTGCCGACGCAGTATCAGAGTCGCTGCGATCCCCCGTAGTCGTCGCAGTCATGAACCCGCGTGCTGGCAGGAAGACCACTCTTCACCGGCTATCTACCTCAGCCGCCGACGTGCCCGCCCTTCTGTCCGAGGTCGACGCGCTGCGCGAAATGGTCGATCTCGCCGAGCAAGCCATCGCCGATGGGCCGCATGGCGGGGAGTGCGCAGGCTGGACCGAGACGCCGGGGGATCTCTACGACGGGGAGCCGCACGACGAGGTCATGGACGAAGACGAGTGCGACTGCTGGAAGGCCGAATACGACGCCGCGAAGGAGGCGACCACGACATGAGTGACAACAACAAGCTAAAGGTCTTCGCCCGCATCACGATTCTGAAGGCCCGCGAAGATTCAGAGGGGTGGTTTGCGGAGGCGGCGGGCCATGAAGGTCGCAAGCACTTCGCTTTCGCTGGGGCTGGCCGAATGTTGGCGAACACCGCTCAGGTGGCCAGCGACCTTTTAGACCGAATCGAGCAACTCGAATCCGCCCTGGCCTCCGAGCGCGACCATGGGGTCGAAGCCGGGGCGACCATTGAGCAGGTTGCCAAGCTCGCGGCCAAGCATCGACATGGAGCCGAACGGTGGGCCGATCCGCTGCCGGTGCCCGAGTGGGTGCCTGTGCTCGAAGGCATCGTGACTAACGCTGATACATCCGCGCTTGCCCAGCACGACGCCGAGGCGCTGGAAGAGCTGGCGGTCGAGATTAACGACTCGATGGGGCACGACTACTTCGACATGGACGGCATCGCCGACAGCTGGACGATGCACAGGAGGAAAACCTTTGCGGCCGGAGCGACCGAAGTGCTTCGCAGGCTCCGAACTCGAGCTGCCAAGAGGCGAGCCGAGCACAACATCCCCGGGGACGCGATATGAAGTCTCACCTCTTCCCAGCGCGACAACCGGCGTTCGCGATGATCTTCTACCGCAGGGGCGGCCGGCTCTATGCTCCCGCCCCCATCACCCGAGTCGGCCTGGTCTTTTGGACCTGGGAGCTGACGATCTACCGAAAGAGGCGTCTTCATGACTGAACTCACAACACTTGCCGACATGGACGAGCGCACCGAACTGCAGCTCGCCGGCGCTCGTGCCCGCCACCGCCTCGTCGAAGCACCGCCTGTCATCGGGTGGGTGCGCGCACAGGTCACCCCGGGCCTCGGCGGCGCCCAGGATGGCATGCCTCGCGCTGCGTCGAAGACGGCCCCGCTCCCGCTCCGCGCGGATGCTGTCGACGACTCCGATCAGGCCTTCGCCCGCATCCTCGACTGGGTGTCATACTGGGCGGGCGTCTTCGAGATGCAGCCGCCTGCGCTCGTGCAGACGCACTGGCGGGTCGCTGGTGACGTCCAGGGGTTCCGGGCCGGCGTAACAACGGAAGGAGCGCACGCGCTCACCGCGGCCGCCACCACCTGGCTCCTCGGCCGCCACGACCGCATCGCCCCACACGAGGCCGCGCGCCCCTACTTCGACGACGTCGCCGACATCGTGCAGACACTCCACTCGAAGTACCCGACGTCACCCCGCAGGCAGAGACCCGTGCTCGACCGCGCCTGCCCCGTCTGCGACCGGTTCACCTATGGCGCCGACTGGCTCAGCGACGACGTCAACGAGTTCCGTCTGCGGTGCTCGTTCTGCGGCCACCAGCAGGACGGCGCCGACTTCGTCAAGGCAGGCCGCGTCCGGGAGCTGATGCACGAACTCCGCGAGGAGCACGCCGACCCGAAAGCCGAGTGGTGGACGAAACGGCAGGCAATCATCGAGCTGGAGATAGGGAAGTCCACGCTCGACAGGTACATCGCCGAGGGCCTGCCCACCTACACGGCCGCAGGGTCCGTCTTCGTCCGCGTCGAGGAACTCCTCGACATGTGGCGGACCAAGCGAATCAGGCAGAAAGCATCACGCGACCAGCGCTGGGCCGACTACCGGGAGGAGCACAAGCCGACACGATCCGCATGACTGCGCGTGTGAGACAAAACCAGTTACACTGTGTGTAGCAAACGACTGGGCCCAAGCGGAAACGCTTGGGCCCTCGTGCGTTAACGCCCCTCGTGAACAGGGGAAGACGCCAGCGACCAAGCCTTCGGGTGCCTGGGACTCGCTGACGCCGTGCAGGCTCGCCACGAAAATCCGAGCATCTACTTCCCCGCGACCGAGCGACACACACGTTGCTGCGCTGAGAGCCCGGGGAACCCTTTAGTCGGGGACAACGACGCCACCCACGTCGACCACGACGCCCTCCGTGTTGATCGTCACCGTCTCAACGTTCAAGGTGCCATCGTCGAAGTCGTACGGGCTCGGCCCGTCAGCGTTCGCCACGCTGGTTCTCAGCCCGATGGACCAGGTCAGTCGGCCAACACGACCCACCTCCGATGACACCCACCAGTGCCGTCCATCCCACTCCACGCGCAGACGATCACCGACGCGGACAGCTTCGATCAGCGGTGTCGTCGACGACTTCAGCAGGCTCGACGCCTTCGGGGTGCCACGCTCTGCCATCACCCTCGCGTACTCGCCAGCTATCCCGAACATCCGGTCGCCGTTCTTGTGCTGGTTACCGATCTGCGGATAGTCGGTGATCGCCTTCTGCTTCTTCCTGAAGAGCCCCATCCGTGCACTCTACGAGTCAGGAGACACGATGGGCATCTTCACCTATTGGCGCGGCCTCTGGCGCCTCCGCTTCGGGTTCTGCCCGAACTGTGACAGCTCACCACCCAAGGTCAGTTGCTTCGTCTGTCGAGGCTCACACGACTACTACCCGCTGCTCACCGCCTACGACCGCATGCTCTGGCGTGCACGGTGGGAAGCTATGCGCCGCTGGGACTAGAGCGGAATGATGAACGAGCTCTCGTCGGCCTCGCCCTCATATCGCCAGAACGCGGTGAGCTTCATCGGCTTGGGCCCGGATAAGCGAAGCACGAGGTACTCGAAAGAGTCACCCGCTTCGTAGATCCCTGACTGCGGCCCAGACACCTGCACCAAATGCTCGGTCGCATCCGGCGAGACTTCGAAGCGATCTACCACGATGGTGCGCATCGATGTGTTCGTGACCGCGTACAACTCACCCCGGATCCATCGCACAGCCCAGTCGGGCGGAGCGAGTTCCTTTTCCTTGATCTCGTTCGCTCGCTCCTGGGCCTCGGCCTGGCGAATGAACGCCGCATTCGCGATCGTCGCCAGCCGCTGGCTCTCGTCTCTTGCTATCCGGGCGTCATTCCGCGCAGCTACAGCGTCGCTCTCACTGGCCTTGGCTGAGCGCGCCTGCACAATGGCGACAATGGCACTCGCGATCCCAGCGGCTGTAGACACGATGCTGATAACCACCGTTAATACGTCCATGGCGCGAGCCTAGCGAGCACCCGAGGGGGACGAGAAGCATGAGCGCCACCACTCGCCGTGAACTCGAGGCCGCCATCGACGCGCACGTGCGCGACCTCTTCGGCGACGGTGCAGTCACCGCCGACTACATCGTCAGCGTGCAGTACAACACCCTGGATCTCGTCGACGAGAAGCAGGCTGGCTACATGATCGAGTACCCGGACGACGCGCCCTACCATCGCCCGCTCGGCTTACTCGACTACTGGTCCTCCCGCATGCGCGCCGAGACCGGATCCATAGAAGACCTGTGAAGGTGTGCTCTACACCTGGATGCCCGACCCTCATCCCCAAGTCAGGCCGCTGCCTGGTTCACGCCAAGGCCGAGGACAAGGCGCGAGGGACACGGCAGCAGCGCGGCTACGGCGCCAAACACACGCAGCTGCGGCGTGAGTGGGCACCGAAGGTAGCAACCGGCACCGTCAAGTGCTGGCGATGTGGCCACTACCTACGAGCCGGCGAACCGTGGGACCTCGGGCACGACGACAACGACCGGTCGAAGTACCGCGGACCCGAGCATGCGAACCAGTGCAACCGTGCCGCAGCAGGCAGGGCGTCACACCAGCGCTAGAAGGAGGGGTGACCTGATGGCACGTATCCAGGTGATGCCACTGCCCACGCTCAGCGTGGGTGACCACACAGCCACGCCGTTCGTCCTCGTCGTCGATCAGCTGGACGACATGACGGCGGAAGGTATCGACCGCCTCAACATGGCGGCAACCGCCATCATCGGGCAGACCGGGGCCTCCGCACTGTGGGTCATGGCCGACGGCGACCTCGACGTGGCTCAGCCTCTCGATCTCGACGACGAGACGAGGCAGGGAGTCATGGATCAGCTCCATCAAGCACCCGATGACCAACACTCGTCGCTTATCCAAGCCGATATGTCGGTACAGGGGTGGGGGGATGACCCCCAGAACCCTGTCATGTAGGACCGCCGGGGAGGTCTCTCGCAGTCCACAGACCTGAAATGTCGCTGAAAGGGGTCCTCGATATGTCGGATCACGTTCCCGCCGAGGCCCCGACTGGCCTGGCTTCAGGCGGCAAAATGCTCTGGGAAGAGGTCGCCTCAGACCACGATCTCGACGTCGCACAGCGGGTCACGCTCACTGAAGCGTGCCGCGCCAAGGACCGGCTCGACAAGCTCGACGAGCTCCTCCGCGGCGACGTCAACACGTGGGTGTCTCTTACGCACCGACTGCTGACCGAGGACTACGAGCTGAAGATCGACCAGGCGTTGGCAGCTGCCAACACCACGGCGAACCTGATGAAGCAGCTCATCGCGGCGCTGCGTCTCCCCGACATCGACTCGGGCAAGCGTCCGCAGGCGCGTGGTGGTGCCCGGGGTGCCTACCAGCCGAAGACCAGCGGAGCAGCTACCGGCACGGCCCGGGTGTCGAGTCTCGAGCGGGCGCGGCAGAAGGCTGCGGGCGGTAGCTGATGTTCAAGCCGCTGTTCGAGGGCCAGGTTTGCTCCCTCGGGTACGCGGCGATCGACTTCATCGAGCAGTGCATGGTCCACGGCCCCGGCGACATCGAAGGCACGCCTATCGATGTCGACGACGAGATGGCCGACTTCATCATCGAGATGTACCGGCTGGATCCAGAGACGGGGCACCGCGCCTACGACGAGGGCGTGCTCTCGAGGCCGAAGGGTCGCGCCAAGTCCGAGATCGCCGGCTTCATCGTCGTCTGGGAGGCGTACGGAGCCTGCCGCTTCGACCACTGGGATGAGGATGGCCAGCCCGTCGGGCGCCGCGTCGTCTCCCCCGTGATCAAGTGCATGGCGACCGAAGAGTCGCAGGCCGGCAACACGTTCGAGAACGCTGCGTACATAGTCAGCTGGGGCATGGAGAACCTCCCCGAGGTCTACGCGGGCTCTGCCGGCATCCGGCAGGTACACGCCGCGACGACGATCTACCTTCCGGACGGCGGCTACATTGCCGCAGTCACCTCCGGTGCCGCCTCAAAGGACGGTGGCAAGGAGACGTTCGCCGTTGCGGACGAGACGCACCTCTACGTGCTCAAAGAGCTCAAGCGCATGTTCGAGACGATGTCCCGCAACCTTTCGAAGCGCAAGCAAGCCGAACCGTGGATGCTGCAGACGTCGACCGCTTACCGCCCTGGCGAGATGAGTGTCTTCGAGGACACTCTGACCGCCTGGCGCAAGAAAGAGCTCTCGGCCCGGGTGCTCGTGGATCACCGCGAGGCCAAGGGCAAGATCGACATTGCGAACTACGAGCACACGATCAAGCAGCTGAACTACGTGTACGGCGCGTCGGTGCCGTGGCAGGACATGGACCGCAAGTGGCGGGACATGAACGACCCCCGGAAGTGCCCGGACGAAGAGACCGCGGCCCGGTACTACCTCAACAGGCCTCTCTCGTCGCAGGACGCTTGGATCCCGGCCGCGATCGTCGAAAAGCAGGATGCATCGGTGCCGGCGTCGGACGAGGACAAGCGTCCGCGGCCCGAACCTGTTGAGCTCGGGTCCGCGATTGCCATCGGCTTCGACGGCAGCCTCAACGACGACTCCACGGTGCTCATCGGGTGCCGCATGTCGGACGGCCTGCTGTTCGTGCTTGGTATCTGGTCGAAACCGACCGGCCCCGCAGGGATGTGGTGGGAGGTGCCTCGCTCGGAGGTTATCGCCGCCGTCCGGCAGGCGTACACGGACTACAAGATCGCTCGCGCCTACATGGACCCTCACGAGTGGCGCACGGACATCGACGACCTCGAGCAGGAGTTCGGCGAGACCGTCGTTCCGTGGGCCACGACCCGATACGTGCCGATGGCCGCCGCTCTGGACCGACTCCACATCGATCTGAAGACCGGTCAGGCGTGGCACTCCGGTGACCCGGTGTTCATGGAGCACTTCCGGAACGCGTACGTGAAGAAGCGCGGCCCCCATCGCCTCGTCGGCAAAGAGAACCCGAACAGCGATCGCAAAATCGACTCCGTCGTCGGCGCCACTCTCGCATACGAGGCACGCGCCGATGCCATCGCCGATGGCTGGAAACCGGAACAACCGAAGAAAAAAGCCCGCGTCTGGCGGTGACTGAAGGGAGTCCTCGTGGTGATCGAGAACCCCGAGAAGATCCGCGACCGCCTGGTCCGGAAACTCAACGTCGAACGTCGCTTTCTGATCAAGAACGACGACTACTTCGAGGGCGAGCAGGGACTCAAGTACCTGGCCCCCGAGGTGCGGGCACAGATCGGCACGCGTCTGGTCGACCTCCTGATCAACCTCCCCCGCTACACGACCGACGTGTACGAGAACCGGCTCGACGTCGAAGGTTTCCGGCTGCCCGGCGCCGACAGCGGCGACAAGGGGCTCTGGACGGTCTGGCAGCACAACGACGGCGACATGCTCTCGCAGCAGGCACACCGCGACAGCCTCGCTCTCGGCCGCTCCTACGTCCTCGTCGGCGAGGGAGACGACGACATGCCACTCATCACCGGGCAGTCGGCCTTCGACGCCATCCACGAGGACGATCCGCGCACGCACAACGTCCGCTACGGCATCAACCGGTGGGTCGACGAAGATGGTGCCCGCTGGATCAACCTCTTCCACCCCGAGGGGCGCGTCACCTGGGTCCAGAAGGGCAAGCGGGGAGGCGAGTGGGTGCCCGACGGCAAGGCTGAGGCCAACGCCTTCGGGATCCCCCGCCTGGTTCCGATGATCAATGACCCGCGCGTTCTGGGCCGGCAGATCAGCGGCCGGCCTGACCAGCGCCTCGGTCGATCGGTGTTCCACGATCTCCTGGGGCCCACGGAGGCGCTCAACAAGACCCTCACGGACATGATGGTGTCTTCCGAGTTCCATGCCATGCCCCGCCGGTGGGCGACTGGCCTGAAGGAGACGGACTTCACCGACGAGAACGGCAACCCCATCGGCACCTTCGAGATGATCGCAGGCCGAATCTGGGGTGTCGAGAACGACAAGGCCAAGTTCGGGCAGTTCCCTGAAGCGACGCTAAGCAACTTCCACGACACCGCGAAACTGCTCGTTCAATTCGCCTTCATGATGCTCGGCCTGCCGGCGCACTACCTGCCATTCATCGGCGACAACCCCGCCTCGGCCGACGCTATCCGCTCGTCCGAGTCGCAGTTGGTGAAGCGTGCCGAGCGCAAGCAGTCGGTCCTCTCCACGCGGTGGGAGCGCGTGCAGCGTCTCGTCCTCCTGACGCAGGGCAAGCCTGACGACGAGAAGATCCGTCAGATCGAGACGATGTGGGGAGACCCCTCGACGCCGACCCTGGCGCAGAAGGCCGATGCCACCGTGAAGCTTGTGCAGGCGAAGGACTCCTCGGGCAGGTCGATCATCACTGTCGACCAAGCGCGCGAGGACCTGGGCTACACGCAGGGCCAGCGGGACCGCATGAAAGCGGCCGATCAGGTCTCCGACGACGCGACCCTCGCGGCCGGCGTGAAGGCCGCGGCGGACGCAGAACGTGCGGCTGCAGGAGCGCCCGATGCCAACACCGTATGACCTCGGTGTCGAGCACCAGCAAAGCCGCATTCGTCTCGCAAACGACACCGTAGCTCGAGCAGCTGCGTCCTGGCGGGCCACTGATCTGGACTACCTCGACGCGTCCTGGGGCGTCATCGCTCCTGTCCTCGTGGATCAAGTCGCTGAGGCTCAGCGGGTGGCGGCGACACGGTCCGACTCCTTCGTTGATGCTGCCGTGTCATCGCAGGGCGGTTCCGCTGGTGATTCCAGCGTGAACCCGGATGCTTTCACGGGCGTCACGATCGACGGCCGCGAGATCGGACCCGCCATGTACGGGGCGGTGACGCATACCAAGACGCTCATCGGCGCCGGGTTGCCGGCTGCGCGAGCATTCGAGTCAGGCGCCGCGTTCCTCGCGACGGTCGTGCAGTCCGCGATCGCCGACGCTGGGCGGCAGGCTGACCGCGTCTCGATGGTCGGCAAGCAGATCACTCGGTACGTGCGGGTCATCTCGCCAGGAGCGTGCTCTCGGTGTGCCATCTTGGCGGGCTCTGGCTCGGCCGCGCACGCGTTCGAGAGGCACAACAACTGCCACTGCACCGCCTGCCCCCTTCCCGCCGGAAACGCACCGATCCCCCGAGGCTTTTTCGCCTCGCCTGAGGACTACTTCGACTCCCTCAGTCGGGCGGAACAGGACCGGATCTTCACGAACGCCGGGGCCGAAGCTATCCGGAACGGTGCGTCGCCGCAGAGTGTCGTCAACGCCAGGCGCGGGGCCTCGCTCACCTCGGGCGGGATCGTGCCCATGCGCTCGGGGCTTCGCGCTCCTCTTGGGTACGACTCCCTGGGCAACCCGATCACGGTCTTCACCACAAGCGAGGGCACCACCATCCGGGGAGCTTACGGGCGAGCCGAATACAGGCGTCAGCAGGAACTCACAAAAGGCGCGAACGACCGCTATCGGCGAACCGTCAACGCCCGACTCATGCCAGAAACCATCGTCCAGATGTCTGGCGGCGACGCAACCAAGCTCCGCCGCCTCCTGGGCCAGTACGGGTACCTCAACTGACTTCCCACCGTCTCGGTGGAAGCGCCCACGTGCAGCGAATGCGCGGCCATGCCGACGGGCCTACGGAATCACGAAAGGGCACAGTCCCCCATGACTGGAATCGAACAGAACAAGTCCTACCCGACCTTCGGACCTCGTCGAGCCTGCCGGCTCGAGCTCATGGGGATCCGCTTCGTCGATGAAGGTGGAAGCGGAGAAGGAGCCGGCGGCTCCGGGTACAAAGCACCCGAGTCGCAGGAGGAATTCGACCGCATCATCACCGACCGGCTGACCCGGGAGCGCGAGAAGTTCAAGGACTTCGACTCGCTCAAGGAGAAGGCCGCGAAGTTCGACGCTGCTCAGCAGGCAGGCGGCTCTGGAGAGGGCGACGACGTCGCGAAACGTCTCACGGCCTTCGAGGAGCGCGTCACCGCGGCTGAGAAGACAGCTACCGAGACGCAGACCGAACTCGAGACGACTCGAGTCCGGCTCCTCCGTAGCGAGGTCGCCATCGACAAGGGCATCGCGAAAGACGACCTGATCCTCCTCACCGGCACCACGAAGGAAGAGCTCGACAAGCAGGCCGACCGCATCGCACGGCTCAGCGCTGGCTCCGGGAAGATCCCCGGGCAGGGCAATGGTGGCGGCGCAAGCGGCGGCACGGTCGCGTCGGGACGCGAACTGTTCGACAACAAACACAAAAAATCCACGTCCTAGAAAGGAACACCATGCCTCGTCTCACCTCTGAGACCTTCGGCGGCGGCGACCAGTCCTGGCTCGGTTCGGCTCACGGCATCGCAAACGCGCGCACCGAGACGATCGACATCTCGGCATTCACCGCAGCTACCCACTTCCCGAACGGGTTCATCCCCTCGGGCATGCCCCTCGCGAAGGTCGGCGGCCTCATGGTCCCCTACGACCCGACCGCGGGCACCGTCAACGGCGCCGGCATCCTCGCCGGGCACCTCTTCACCGATCTCAAGGTCGCAGGTGCACTCGACCTGCCGGCCCCGGTCCTTGACCACGGCCGCGTGAAGACGTCGAAGATCGCCGCCATCCTCGCGAACTTCGCAGCCCCAGCGGCTGCGAAGAACGCCACGACCATCGTCTACATCTAAGGAGGGGTGAACCATGGCACTTTGGACTGATGTCATCGACCCGGCCACACTGACCGGGTACGCTCGCGCCTCTCTCGAGGCCTACGAGATCCGCAAGGGCACGCTCGCCCGCTGGCTGCCCAACCTCAACGTCGCCGACGTCGTCGTGCGCTTCGTCGTCGGACAGACCGGCCTCGTGCAGGCCGCCAAGTTCCGCGCCTACGACGCGGAGCCCGAGGTCGGCAAGGCACAGGGCGGCCGTCGCGTCACCCTGGAACTGCCCGCGCTCGGTCAGAACATCCCCATGAGCGAGTACCAGCAGCTCCGCAGCCGCAACGCGTCCGAGGACCAGCTGCTCGTCTCGATCCAGAAGACGACCGACCAGGTCGTTCAGGCCGTCGCCGACGCCATCGAGTACCTCCGCGGCGTGGTGCTCAACACCGGCAAGGCGACGATCGACCAGGACAACTTCAAGTCCGTGGACGACTTCGGTCGTCCGGCTGGCAACAGCGTCACGGCCGCCACCGCGTGGACCGACAAGACGGTCAGCCGTCTCTCGGACCTCGAGGCGTGGTCCGACACGTACCGCGACGCCACGGGTGAAGACCCGGGCGCCATGGTCATGTCGAACCGGGTGTTCCGGCTGCTCGCCTCTGGCAACGAGTTCGCGACCCAGCTGCTCAACGGGGCTTCGCGTCCGGCGACGGTCGACGAGGTCAACGCGCAGATCGAATCGGCCGGGCTGGCCCCGATCGTCCGCTACGACCGCAAGGTCGACCTCGGCGCCGGTGCAACGCGTGTCCTCCCGGAGACGAAGCTGCTCCTGCTGCCGACGCCGGTCGATCCGAACACCGAGGAGCCGAACCCGCTGGGCAACACCTTCTGGGGTCAGACGCTGACCTCGCAGGAGGACGCCTGGGCGATCGAACCCTCCGAGCAGCCTGGCGTCGTCGCCGGCGTGTACCGCAACGAGAAGCCCCCGGTCATCGCCGAGGTCATCTCCGACGCGATTGCGCTGCCCGTCCTCGCCAACGCGGCCCTGTCGCTCGACGCGACGGTGATCTGATGGTGAAGCTCCTCACCAGCGTCCACGTGCGCGACGACGAGGGAACGAACCACGTGTTCGGGCCCGATTCGGACGTGCCCGAATGGGCTCAGAAGAAGATCACCAACCGTTCGGCCTGGGACGGCGACGTCCCCGAGTTCGACGACGAGGCAGCCGACGACGAGGGCTCTGAGGATGAGCCGGCTCGTTCCGGTCGCGGCTCGGGCCTCCCCGTGTGGGAGGCCTACGCCAAGAGCCTCGAGATCGAGGTTCCCGACGGAGCGACGCGTGAAGACGTGATCAAGCTCGTCGACGAGAAGAAGGCCGCAAAGCCGGCCACTGAGAAGACGCCCGACAAGGGCTGATTCTCACCCAGGTGGGCCGCCAGACACGCTCTGGCGGCTCACCCCCACTCAACTTCATAGCCGGAGGTGCGCCGTGGCTTGGATCCCCGTTTCCGCCGACGAGATCGTCAGTCGATGGCGGCCCCTCGAACCAGACGAGGCCGGCATCGTTGAGAAGGTCATCAGCGACGCCCAGGACATTCTCGAGGACGATGCCGAGGCGGAGGGCATCTCCATGCCGACCACCGAGCGAGGCCAGCGCGCCTACGTCCGGGCTGTCGCCAGCATGGTCATCCGGGTCCTCAAGAACCCCGATGGCATTCTCACTGAGACCATCGACGGCTACATGTACCGCCGAGACAGCGCAGTCTCGTCGGGAGCACTCGTCCCCACCGATGATGAGGTCGAACGGCTACGCCCGGTCGTCCGCCGTCGACGGGGCGCATTCACGATCGTCCCCTCATGAGCCGCGCGTCCGCAACGCTTCGAGGCCGACGGTTCGCCGAGGCGGGCATGAAAGACGCGTGCGTAGTCAGCAGGACTACAGCATCACGAGATCCCGATCCCGCGACCGGCAAGTCTGCCGAGAGTACGTCCCCGATCTACTCCGGCCGCTGCGAGTTCGTCGCTGCCGACACTGAGGCTCGTGAGATCGAATCGGCTGGTCGGGACCTTACCCAGCAGGGTGCCGTCCTCAAGATTCCAGTCGATGACCCCGGGTCGTCCACCATCGCCGCCGGCGACACCGTGGTCATCACTCTGTTCAACAACGGCGAGGAACCAGTCGTCGTGAGGGCTCGCGTCCGAGGTGGCCACCACCAGACGTCGGCTGTGTCTCGACGCATCACAGTGGAGGTGACTAGCAATGCCTGACGGCATGACGATCGACACCACCGAATTCGACCGCGCCATTGCGCAGCTCGATCAGCTGCCCGCGCGCACCCTGCCCTTCGTTCGTAGCGCTGTCGCGTTCAACGCGAGGCTCGTGAAGGACGGCTGGCGTAGCGACCTTCAGGGCAACGAGTTCGCGCCTCGGGTGCCGTACTCGATCACGTACACGATCAAGAACGTCAGCAACGGCGTCGAAGCCGAGATCGGCGCTGAGAAGGGCACTGGCAAGCAGGGTGGCGTCGCGTTGCTCCTCGAGTACGGTGCGCCGGCTCGAGGCCTCGGCGCACGAGGCTTCGGCCTCTCGAACCTCCAGTCGAACCTCGCCGACCTCGAGCAGGGCATCGGTCGCGCAATCGACGACGGACTGAGAGCGATCGACTTTTGAGCGACGACACAACCGAGTTCAACGAGGCGATCGCCATGCGGGGACTCGTCGAGGCGGACCCGCGTCTTCAGGGCCGTGTTGGCATCGGTCGAGCACCTACGGGTGCCGACGGCGAGATCCTCGCGCCGCCCTATCTCGTGCTCACAGGCTCGAGAACGGAGGAACGGCAGGAACGGTTCGCGGGCCCAACCAGCAACCGAGTGCCGTCGTGGACCGCCCATGCGGTGGGTGAGTCCGAACTCGCGGCCGTCGCCGTTCTCGGTTGGGTGCACGCGCGTCTTAAAGGCATCCGACCCCCAGTGCCCGGGTGCAGGACTGGCCCGATCCGACGCATTGAGCGCCCCGGCAACGCTGAAGACGACGCGGTCCAACCGTCCGTCTGGTACGCGATCGCGGTCTACGCGTTCGAGTCCGACCCCATCACCAAAACGCCCTGAGAAGGAGAACACCTCGTGAAAGAGAAGCCCCTCGTCGACCGAGTCGACGTCGTGATCGGCAGCAAGGAGGCCGGCGACGAGCGAATCATCACGGTCGCCAAGGCCACCGCTGACCGTTGGCCGGACATCTACCGTCCCGCCACGATCGGCGGTGACGAAGACGCGACCGAGACCAGCGACAGCGCTAAGCCAGCGCGCAAGCGTCCCTCTGCGGCCGCGAAGCGCGCCAAGGATCTGCGGAATGCCAAGCCGGCTCCGCTCAATAGCCCGGACGACCTCCCGTCCGCACCAGACCCGGCCGCGGCAACCGCCACGACCGACACCACAGCCGGCGAGGCCGGCGTGACAACGGAAGGAGTCACGCCGTGACCCCTCGCGATCTCATCCTGCCCCCGAGCATCGACGTCGACGGCAACTTCGCCCTCCTCGCCGCTCCCAAGTCGGCCATCACCACCTGGCCCCCGAAGTTCACCGACGTCATCGCCGAGACGACGAAGGACATCACATACTCCCTCACCACGGACGGGTGGACACACGGCAAGGCCCAGGACTCCACGACGGACCCCCGCTTCGCCCTGCGCGAAGTCCTCGGCGGCTTCGGCGCCGTCACCCACACCGCGTCGCTGACCTACGTCTACGGCGCCGACGAGGACGACGTCGCCGACCCGCTCCTGCAGGAAGGCGAGGAATACGTGCTCTTCGCCCGCTACGCGACCCCGTGGGACGACGAACTGGTCCAGACGGACAAGTTCGACGTCTTCTCCGTCGTCGCCGGCACGAAGGTCCGCAACACGGCTGTCGGCGCGAAGTTCACCAAGACGCAGGCGCTCGCCCCGCGTCAGCAGGTGCTCGAGGACCGAGTCCTCGCCGCAGCCTGACCCAAGCGTGCGGGCGGCGGTCCTTCCCGGAGCCGTCGCCCGCACTTCACACGCCATCCGGGATCATCCGGGAAGGAACACCATGGGCGCCATCGCCAAAGCACAGGAGGGCTACAAGCCTCCAACAGGAACCGTACTCATCGTCCTCGACGCCAAGCTGTCGAAGGAACGAAAGCTGATCCTGGACCGCATCGAGGAGGCTCGAGACGAGTCCAAAGGCCGTCTCGTCACCCCGAAGCTCAAGAAGCTCACCGAAGAGCTCGACGCACTCACTGAGCGCGAACGCGAGAACCTCCACGAGCTGCGCATCACCAAGCTCCCCGGCCTCGAATGGGCTGACCTCGCTGCGAAATACCCGCCTCGCCTCGACGTGCAGTTCGACCTCGACCTCGGCTACAACCACCACGCCACCGCCATCGCAGCCGCCCAGCACATCACCGAGGCCGGACAGCCGATCACAGTCGAGCTGGTCTCCGAGGGCGACGAGGTGAAGGAAGTCCCCCTCGACGCCGACGACTGGGCAGCAATCCTCGAAGTCGGCGCCGGCTGGGACGTCGACAACATCGTCAACGTCGTCATCAACCTCAACGTCCTGCAGGCCTCCCACCGTCTGGGGCGTCTGAAAAAAGACTGATCGAGGATCCCGCCCTCCGCCTAACCGTCGAGCTCTCACGAGATCTCGGCGTCTCAGTCCGGAGGTTGCAGGGGTGGGAGCCGTCTCACCGCACCGTGTACGAACACGATGCGGAGGGGCGGCTCTCGTCGTCCACGACGACCCTCGAGCCCGAGTTCGGACCCACCGACCTCGAGTGGCTGTCCGCCCTCCGCGAGGTCGAAATCGAACAAGGCCCTCACGGCTACCCCATGTCAGAAGCGACAGACCCTGACGCGGACCCGTCCCGACACGAGTCGCACTTCCGCTTCGTCGCAGGCACGCCCCAGGTGACACCTGAGGGCAACACCGTCTTCTCTCCGACGTTCGACTTCGCGGAGAAGGCCCGCCTCGACTACATCGCGGACCTGCGGGACGAGAAGCACGACCCCCTCGCCGGCCTCATCGTCCCCGTGCGGCGCTACACGCGCACGCCCACGGAGCGAAAGCGCGTCCGCCGCACATCGCCGCCGCCGCCCCCGTCCTAACGCCCTCACGGGGCAGAGAGCAGGTGCCCCGTGGCATTTGGCAACAACCGCAGCGTCCGGCTTGCCGTCGGCGCCACCGTAGAGGGAATGGTGGGAGCCCTCAACCGAGGGTCCGCCGCCGCACGCCAGTTCTCCAGCACCGTCGCAGCCTCTGCGCGCACCGGAACCCAGGCGCTCGTCAAGCAGAAAGAGGCGGCCGAGTCCGTTGCGAAGCCGCTCGCCGCCATCGGCACCGTCGCGGCGCTCGGTATCGGCTACGCCATCAAGGCCTACGCCGATTTCGACGAGAAGATGTCGTCGGTCAAATCGCTCTCGCACGCGACGACCGACGAGATGAACCAGCTCAAGCAGGCTGCGCTCACCACCGGCACCGCCATCGGGTTCTCTGCGACCGAGGCCGCCGACGCCGAGATCGAACTGGTCAAGGCGGGTACCTCCGCGGCCGACATCTACGGCGGTGCCCTCGCAGGATCCCTCAAGCTCGCCGCGGCCGGGCAGATCGACGTCGCCGACGCGACCTCCATTGCCGCCTCGACCCTTACCCAGTTCGGCCTCAAGGGCAAAGACGTCACGCACATCGCCGATCTGCTTGCCGCAGGTGCCGACAAGGCCCTCGGTGGTGTCTCCGACCTCGGCGAGGGCCTGAAGTACATCGGCCCCGTGGCCGCATCCTCGAACGTCTCGCTCGAGCAGACCGTGGGCTCCCTTGCGCTCCTCGCCCAGAACGGAATCCTGGGCGAGCAGGCCGGCACGGGCCTGCGCGGCATGCTCCTGTCCCTGACTGCACCATCGGAACTTGCCAGCAAGACGATGGAGAAGTACGGGATCTCCGTCTACAACGCGCACGGCAAGTTCATCGGGTTCAACGGTGTCGCCGAGCAGCTGAAGACCAAGCTCGGCACGCTCGATGACGCGCAGCGCAACGCTGCCCTCGGAACTATCTTCGGCAACGCGCAGATCACCACCGCAACGATCCTCATGAAGGGCGGCGCAAAGGAGGTCGACAAGTGGACCAAGTCTGTTGACGAGCAGGGCTTCGCAACCGAGCAGGCCGTCGGCAAGATGGACAACCTCAACGGCGATCTGACGAAGCTCAAGGCCTCGTTCCAGACGGCAGCGATCGTTACGGGTGAGGCGGCAGACGGTCCTCTGAGGGCAGCAGTCGAGGTCGTCACCGACATGATCGACACCTACTCGCGCGCACCTGGTGCAGTGCAAGGCGTCGTCCTCGGGATTGGTGCTCTGACCGCTGGAGTTGGGCTCAGCTCCGCCGCCCTGCTGGTTGGTATCCCGAAGGTCGTCGCGTTTGGCGAAGCCCTCAAAGTGCTCGCCCTCTCGCGCATCCCGATTGCCTCCGCAGCGTCCGCCACGGCCCTCCGCGGTATCTCGGCCTTTGGGGCAGGCATGACCGGCGCTGCAGTTCGCACCGCAGGACTGTCACGGGCCACGCGCGTTGTCGTGGGCGCGTCGGCCGGCATGGGCAAGGCCCTCGCCGCAACCGGTTCGTTCCTGACCGGACCCTGGGGTATTGCCCTTGGTATCGGTGCAGCCGCCGTAGCTGGGTACAGCGTCGCAGTCGGTTCCGGAGCGGTCTCGCAGGAGAAGCTGACCAACGCCATCTCCACGAGCGCGGACGCGATGAAGACGCTCGAGCTTGCCGGCAAGCGTTCCGGTATCTCCAACTTCTTCGTCGGCGATGTCAGCCAGGACCTCAAGGACCTTCCCAAGGTGCTTCGCGATCTCGGCACCGAGGGGTTCTCCGCAGGAACAGCCCTCCGCTCGGTCAAGGACTACATCTCGGGCGCGAACCGGGAAAGCATCGATTTTACGGGCCAACTCTTCGGATTGCGCGAGCAGGCGAAGTCCCTCGAAGCCTACGGATCGGCTCTCGCCCAGGTGGCCTCAGCCGATGCTCCCGCGGCGTCGAAGTCGTTCAACGACCTCGTCAAGTCGCAGAAGCTCAGCCGAGACGAGCAGTCCCTGCTCCTCGACAACATGAAGGACTACAAGTCCGCCCTGACGAACCAGGCCACGTCGCTCGGCATCAGCGCCTCGAAGTCGAACCTTCTGCTTCTCGCGACCGGGAAGTACGCCGCCGCGGCCGCCACAGCCACGGATCCGACGAAGGAGAACGTCGACGCCCTCAAGCAGATGGACACCTCTGCCGAGGAGGCGGCGAAGTCGATCGAGGACACGGTCAGCGCCCTAAAGGATCTGACCTCCCCGATCCTCGACGCCCGGTCCGCCGAGCGCGACTTCCAGGCTGCGGTCGACGCCGTGACGTCGACCATCGCGGACAATGCGAAAGCGTACAAAGACGCTGGCACCTCGATGGACATTCACACGGAGGAGGGCCGAAAGAACCAGGCCGCCCTGGACCAGATCGCGCAGTCGGCCGAGAACGCCGCCAGCGCGCTCTACAACCAGACAGGCGACCAGGACAAGGCCACTGCCTCGCTCTCGGCTGGACGCGAGGAGCTGATCAAGGCTCTCGACCAGTACGGCATCACAGGCACGGCTGCGCAGAGGTACGCGGACAAGATCATCGGCACTCCGAAGAGCTGGGCCACTTTGTTCGCTAACAATGCGCCCCAGCAGGGTTCGGCTGTCGACAAGTACAAGGGCAAGCTGGACGCCGTCCCGAAGAAAACCCGCACGCAGTTGGAGGCGGATAAGTCCGCAGCTGAAAAGAACGTCGCGGCCCTGAAGGCAAAGCTCCAGAGCATCCCTGGTCACAAGAACACCGTTCTCGAAGCGCAGATTGCAACGGCCGAGGCGAGCATCACGTCGCTCAAACGGCAGCTGGAATCCGTGCCGCGCCTTCTGTCCATCTCGGCGATCGTCAAGACCAACACGACCGGGTTGCCTGTGGACGCGTCATTCGCGTCCCAGGTCGGGAAGGCTGGTGGTGGCCCGATCTCGGGTCCTGGCACTGGCACATCCGACGACGTTCCGATCTGGGCGTCCAACGGTGAGTTCATGATGCGGACGGCCGCTGTGCGCCATTACGGACAGCCGTTCATGCATGCCCTCAACCAGGGATTGCTGTCGAAGCAGCAGTTGATGGCGGCCGCGTCGATGCAGGGGCTAGCTGCGGGTGGGCCTGTTGCCCCGGCTCGCTACGCGCCGGCGCCCGCGCCGACCATCGTCGTCCAGGCGGGTGGCGGCCAGAGCACGACGTTCGCGCCGACGTTCGTCTCCTCCGGTGACGTACGCAAGGACGCTGGCGACGTCATGTTCGAGTACCGACGGCTGCAGCGAGGAGGTCACTGATGAGCGAATCGTGGTCTCTGCGATACCCGGGCACCGATGTCGAGTTCACGGACGAATCGAGGATCTTCCTCCGTTCGTATCCCGACATCGGTGACCCCGACCGCACGAACGACGACGGCTCCACCCCCCGTGGGGACGGCCTGGTCTTCGGGTCCGACTTCATCGGCGGGCGCACCGTCGGGCTGTCATTCGGCGTCGAGGGCGCCACCGCCTCGGAAGCTCAGGAGCGCTACCAGGAGCTCTCGCGCCTCTGGCGAGCCGACGCCGTCAGGAACACGCCGGCGGCGATTGCGGAACTCGTCTCGGACACCGGTCGCTCGGCTTTCGGTCGGCCGCGTCGCCTGGCGCCGTCGAACTTCGGGCTGAAGAACTACCCGCCCCAGATCGACGTCGAGGCCGACTTCCAGACGGCAGACGACCTCTGGTACGGCCCCGAAGAGTCGATGGAGGTCGGGCTGATCCCCGCCGCGTCCGGCGGGCTGGTCAGCCCCCTCCAGTCTCCTATGTCAACGACCGCCTCGAGCGACCGCTCGCAGGTGTTCGACGTCGCCGGCACCCTGCCCTCATGGCCGGTCGTCGAGGTCGTCGGCCCGATCACGAACCTGTGGGTCGAGGTCGTCGGCATCTTCGCTCTCGAGTACGCCATCACCCTCCTGCCGAATCAAGTGCTGACGATCGATTCCCGTCCCTGGGTCCGCTCGGTCCTCCTCAACGGAGGCTCGCGCGCCGGAAAGGCGAGCCGACGCTCCAGCCGACTCTCGGCCATGGCCCTGCCCCCAGGGCGTCACGAGATCGTCCTGCGCGGCACCTCAGCCGGCAACCCCGTCGCCCGCGTTCGTTGGCGACCCGCATACCCAACCCCCTAAGGAGATTCGCATGTGGGATCCAGTGCCATGGTTTGTCGGCGGCGGAGCCGAGCACTCGCCCGAGGTCGCGCGGACTCTGGCCTACGCGTCAACTAACGGGTCCGAGGGGGTCATCGACACGGCCTCACTCAAGGTGACAGCCCTCGACGTACCCGGCGGGTCGGTGGCGGTTGGAACCGGCGCGTGCCTGATCCGAAGTCGCGCCGTCGGCGGCGAGCGTCAGACCTATGCTGGCCGAGCGACGAGCGTCGATGACCCGCAGATCGCGGCGACGGACGCGAGCGGCAAGCGGTCTGACCTGGTCGTCGCCCGCGTCGAGGACCCGAACATGGCCGGGGAACCGTGGCAGGACCCCGAGAACCCGATCGTGGGCCCGTACATATTCACCCGTGTCATCCCGAATGTGCCGGCAGGGACCAAGCGGCTGCAGGACGTCCCCGGCTACGAGGGGAACTCGGCGATCGCCCTCGCGCGCGTCGATGTGCCGGTCTCCACCGCGGCGATCACGAATGCGATGATCACGGACCTCCGCAAGGTGGCCCAGCCCCGCTCCCAGCGGCAGCTGTTCAACATCGAGCCGGCGGTCGTCAACAACAACACGGCCGCCTACACGAACTGGCCGCAGGAGACCATCGCGATCGACGTGCCCGAGTGGGCGACAAAGATCGTCGTGAAGTTGGACGTCTTTGGTGCAATGGACAACACCGACATCGACGGGACGTTCCGCATCACGCTCGGTGACCAGCAGGTGCAGGTGCAGGACTTCAGCCTCAACGGGACTGGTACCGCGCAGCGCATGACGTTCACGGTCGCCGGGTCTGCCGGCGTCGCCGCGGCCCAGCGCGGGACGACTCAGACCCTCAAGATGCAGGCGAAGCGGTCGGGCGGGACCGGAAACATCCGGACCGTCGTCAAGGGGTTCTACATCGCCGACGTCGAGTTCTACGAGGTGCCGGTGTGACCTGGCGATTCATCGCCCGTCGGGCCACGACTGGCGAGTTTCTCGACTACGACGTGCCCTTCAACTCGTTCGGCGACCCCACCTGGAGCCTCTCCTCCGTGGGGTCGCTCGTTGGCACCGTGTCGCCTGACACGGGCGCCCTACGGGCAAACGACGACCAGCTGCTCCTCCAGGAGTGGAGCACTCTCCTTTACGCGGAGGCCGATGGCGAGATCCGCTGGGGCGGGATCGTCACCAAGACGACCTTCAACGGGCCCGACTGGACCATCGAGGCCGCCGGCATCTCGACGTTCCCGCACGGCCTGCCCTTTCAGGGCGACTACACCGGGGAGGTCGTCGACCCCGCCGACGTCGTCCGTATGCTCTGGGAGCACCTGCAGAGCTTTCGGTCGTCGAATCTCAACGTCACGGTCGTCGGCTCAACGAAGAAGACCGTGGGCACCCGCTCGACCTCGATCGCGACAGCCGCTCTCAACGCGTACAACGCCGCGAAAAAGGACTACGAGGCGGCGCAGGCCGAGCTCGCCAGGCGCCGCGCGGCCACGTCGGCAGCGCGGAAGGTCTACTCGGCTCGCGTCGCCACGCGCACGGCGGCGAACAAGGAGCTGACCGCGGCCAACAAGTCGAAGGACCAAGCCCGGATCGCTCAGGCCAAGGCCGCCGTCGCGGACGCGAAGGCCTCCGCCGATGCGCAGAAGGCGACCGTCAACCAGCTCGACGCGTTCGCGGACTCCTACGCCGACAACGTCGCCAGCGCGAAGGCCGTCAAAGACAAGACCTACAAGACGAAGGTCTCGACGGCGGAGGCAGCAAGGGACGACGGCGGCGCCTACCGCCTCTCCTGGTGGGAGGCGCCCGACTGCGGCGACTCGATCGACAGCCTCGCCACGGAGACCCCCTTCGACTGGACCGAGCGCTCTTACTGGTCCGGCGACGACATCGAGACCGAGATCCGCATCTGGTACCCGCGAGCTGGCCGGCGCCGAGACGACCTGACGTTTGTGCAGGGCGAGAACATCGTCGAGGTCGTCCAGGCCGGCACGAACGGGGACACGTACGTCAACGGCGTCATCGGAATCGGTGCAGGCGAAGGTAAGGGGTCGCTCCGGCGGACGACGGCGGTCGACGACGGTCGCCTGCGCAGGGTGCTCGTCCACACGGCGAAGACCGTGAAGAAGACGACCACTCTCGACTCGCAGATCCGGAAGCAGCTGACCGCGCACCACCAGACGCTCACCGTCGACTCGATCACCGTTCGGAACCATCCTCACGCGGAGATCGGCTCGTGGGTCGTCGGCGACGACATCCTCGTCGACTTCGACGTGCCCTGGCTCGGACAGCAGCAGATCTGGCATCGCATCACCTCCTGGACGCTCATCAACGAGGACAAGGCGAAGCTCTCGCTCGCGCGAAGCGACTCATTTAACTACGGAGGGTAGGCACATGGCGTCTGACGCTGTTGACCAGGCATCCACCATCTTCGAGCTCGGGCGGCGCCTCATTGCGATGGAGCGATCCGTCCAGCTCGAGAACTCCACGGTGGGCACTGACGACGACACAGTCTCGGTCGCCGACGCTGTCGCGGATGCTGCCGACGTCGCTTCGTCCTTCGGTGGCCTGCAGGACATCCTCGACTCGGCAGCCGACGATGTCGCCGCGGCCGGCGCTCAAGCGGACGCCGCAGCGGAGGCCGCGGCGCAGGCCGGCGAGGACGGTCTCGCGGCCGCAGCTGAGGCACAGGAGGCGGCCGACGAGGCGCTGGCGAACGCCGCCGACGCCGTCGAAGCGGCCGAGGACGCCGTCACCAAGGGGCAGGCCGCTCTCAACGCCGCCCAGGACGCCTCGACCGCTGCGAGTACCGCGCAGGGAGCCGCGGAGGCTGCCCTCACGAGCGCGAACGGTAAGACGACCACGAAGTACTCACCGAACCCGCCCGTCGATAACGGTGACGGTACGTGGACGCCTCAGGGTGTCACCGTCGGCGACCAGTGGTTCGTGCGCAACTCGACCACGGGCGTCGTCTCGGCCCAGTTCGAGTGGACGTCGGCCGGCAACTGGATGGCGAGGACTCTTGCGTCTGCCGTCATCGCGAGCCTAGACGCGGGCAAGATCACGGCCGGTTACATCTCGGCCGCGCGCATCGCCGCCGGCACCATCACAGGCGACCTCATTGCTGCCAACACGATCAAGACGGCGAATCTGGCGGCAAACTCGGTCACGGCCGCCGTCATCGCCGCGAGCACGATCACGTCCGCGCAGATCGCGGCGAACACCATCACCGCCTCGCAGATCGCCGCCGACGGCATCACCGCGGCGACCCTGGCCGCTGACGCCGTCCTCGCGCGGAACATCAAGGCCGGCGAGGTCACAGCGGGCAAGCTCGCCGCGAACTCGGTCGTCGCACTGAACATCACCGGTGGGACCATCACTGGCGACAAGCTAGTCGCGAACACCGTGACGGCCCGAGAGATCAAGGCCGCTTCGATCACCACAGCACTGCTGAGCGCCGACGCGATCAACGGCATGACGATCACGGGCGCGACTTTCCAGACGGCGGACCCGGCAGCACTGACGCCTCGTCTGTCCCTCGCAGGCTCCACGATGCTCGGCTTCGCCGGCACCACCGCGGCCAACAACCTCGAGTTCTTCCGCCTCGACACATCCGGCGGCGGCCTCATCCGGATGTCGCAGCAGAACTCGGGAACCGTCACCATCAACGGCACCACCTGGACCGGCGGCGGCATCGTCTTCACCCAGCCTGTGTACGGCGGTACCAACCCCGTGCATCTGCTTGGAGCGCCAGGCATCGGGTGGTTCCTCAACACGGCGAACGTCGCATCGAACACGGACTACTGGCTGATCTTCGGCGCCCCGAACCTCAACAACGGCAAGACCGGCCCGTCGTTCTCCGGCATGGCGCTGAACGACACGGCCTCGACGATGCTTCAGGGCGGTGGCGTGCGCGCGGCCGGCGCGACGTCGCTGTACCTGTCGGACTCCAACCTCGACATGAACGGGCCCGGGACGCAGGGCAACTATTCGCAGGCATCGGTAACCCTCGGCTGGACAGGACAGCGAGCCGCCGCAGCGAACAAGATGGGCGGCGGGAACGTCCTCATCCTCGGCGGGTACTCCGACTCCGACGCGGCGTTCCTGCGCATGGGCTCCGGCATGACCGACAACTTTGTGCCCAACCAGAGGCCGACCACGTCGAACGTCGTGCTGGCAGCCGGTGCCCCCGGGGTCGCAAACGGGACCGGTGGCTACCTGTCCCTCACCTCCAACCAGGGCAATCTCTACGGCGGCACCACGACCGCCGCGGGCGTGCCCTCGCGCATTGTGGCCGGCGCCTCTTCAGTGCAGCTCACGATGCCGGGAGCCTCAGCCTCAGCGATCGTTCCCACTGCGTGGCTGAACGCGAACTACTGGCAGGTCGACAACGCACTCATCAACTCGTCGCTGACGTATGCACAGGTTGTGACGGGCCGCAACGTCGTCATCAACTCAAACGGCACCCTCGGGTACGCCTCGTCGACGGAGCGGCACAAGTACGACGTCGAGGAGCTCGTTATGACCGACGATCTCCTCGAGGCCGTCATGTCGATCTCGCCGAGCACGTTCCTCGTCGACAGCGACTTCCGCGAGACTCCGCAGCGCCAAGGCGGATTCATCGCCGAGCGTTTCCACGACGCCGGCCTCCACGAGTACGTGGACTACGGCGCCGACGAGAACGGCGAGATGACCGACCGCGTCGAGGGTCTCTGGTACGACCGCGTCCCCGCCATCGAATGGGCATGGCTGAAGCGAATGCAGGCCGAACTCGACGAGCTGAAGGCGAGCCCATGACAGCCATCCACGTCGCCCAAGCAGTCCCCGGCGTCGACACCGAGACCGACTGCCCCTGCGAGAAGCAACCGTGCGGGTTCGTCGACATCGGCAACACCTCGCCCGACTGCACCATCCACACCCGCCGAGGCACCTTCGCCCGCCGCCACCTCGGCGACCGGTGCCTCGGCACACCACTCACTCCCTCCACAGAAAGCAGCTGACCATGGACAACCTTCAGCAGATCGCCGTCGACCCCAGCCAGGCACTGAACGCGTACTCGCAGATGCTCGCGAACGCCAATCACGAGCTGGCGATGACGAAGGCGGCACTTGCGCAGGCGAACGCACGCATCGCCGAGCTCACGGAACCCGCCGAGCCGGTCGAGGAGTCATGAGTCTCGTCTGGGGCGGTTTCGACAACGGCGGCATGACCGACGCGGACCTCAGCCCTTGCAAGAACTTCGTCCCCATCCCCGGGACGCACTCGAGCGCTACCCGCATGTCGAACCAGGGCAAGCCCTCGTTCGTCAAGAAGGTCGCCGCCTTCCAGGCCGCGTTCGAGGCTCACTTCCACAAGCCGCTGAACGTCTCCGAGATGTTCCGCAGCATCTACGTGCAGGGCCTCTACAAGGCCGACGAGAAGACCACCGGCGTCCTCGCCGCCACCCCCGGCACATCCATCCACGGTTGGGCCCGCGCCGTCGACTTCGGATCCGGAGTCGAGACGTACGGGTCGCTCGAGAAGATCTGGGCCGACGCGAACTGCGGCCGCTTCGGCCTGGTCGCCGCCGGCAACACGTTCGTTGCTCGCGGCTTGTCTCGCAACGAGGCCTGGCACTTCGAGGACGACCCCGACAACAACCCGGACCTCGACGCGGTGCTCGCCGCGGCGGGCCTCGACACATCACCCCTGGAGGAAGACATGCCCCTGACCAAGACCGAGAAGGAAGAGATCGCGACCCTCGCCGCCGACGAGGTGCTCTCGCGCCTCCTGAAGAGCCAGGCCTGGGACACGCTGACCAACCAGACCTCGAACGCTGCCTCGCGCGCCGAGGACATCCAGAAGACCCTCGCCGACCTGCCCCGTGCGATCGCTGCCTTCGTCCTCACGAACGGCAACAGCTTCTCGGGGCAGCTACGCCTCATCGGCTCCAAGCTCGGCATCCCCGCCGCCAAGACCAAGAAGAAGTAGAAGGAGACCCCCATGGCCGACCACGAAGCCACCGACACCCTGCAGACCGTCGCACAACGGTACGCCCCCGCCCTCATCTCGTTCGCCGTGCTCGTCATCGGCGCAGTGCAGACCGCCGCCGCGACAGGGCCATTCAGCCTCGTCGTGATTCTGCAGCTCGTCTCCCTCGCGGCGGGCTCCGGCCTGACCTACTTTCTGCCGCTGGTCGGCACAAAGTGGCGCGGCAAGCTCAAGACCGGCGTCGAGCTGCTGACCGCCCTGATCGCCCTCGTGCTGCCGTACGCGATCGCCGGCCACATCAGCGGACCTGAGGTCCTCCTCGTCGTCATCGGCGTGATCAAGGCCATCGGCACCGAGCTGGGCGTCGCCATCCGCGTCGACCCCGCAGTCGCCCGCGTGAGCTCAGCCGACGTCTTCGACATCAGCACCCTTCCGGCTTCCGCAGAAGCGGTGGCGGCCACCGCCAACGACACTGACGCCTAGGCCACCCTCGAGCTCTCAGGGGGAGCCATGAAACGCACCATCAGCCGCCTCTGGCGGTCGTCCATCTGGGGCCAGGGCGCAGTGTCACCTGCTGACGCTCGGGTCGACGGGTTGCTCCGCCGATCAATCCCAAGGTTCTACATCGCCGTTGCTGTGTTCGGCCTCTTCGGAGCACTCGGAGGCACACCCGCACTCCGCCAGACATTCGGCGATCCGTACGCGCATGCCTGGTCGTTCCTGGTCACGCTTACGGCGTTGGCATGCCTCCTAGGGCTTGCCTATCCGGCACACCTGTGGCGCGTCGAAGCGATTGCGGCGATGGCCTTGAATGGGTGGATTTTCCTGTACATCGTCGCTCTCATCGCCGCCAGCACCATGTCTCCTGACATCGGCCGTCTCGGTGTTGGGGCTGTCCTATTCGCCCTCACTGAACTTCCCTGGTGGCGCGTTCAGGACATCTACCGGGACCGCAAGAAGAACGGCTGGCAATGACCGAAAACACCACCGTCGCACTGCTAGCCCTCCTCGGCGTGGCGCTCACCACCTTGGGCGGCATCTTCATTGCTCGGCGGAAATCAAGCGATGACAAGGCATCGACCGGTTTCACGCAGTCGTTTGAGTTGACGAAGTACATTCGCCAGCAGGTTGCCGTTGAGGTGGCTGAGCAGACGAAGCAGATACGGACCGAGCTCGGCGGCGTCAAGCGCGTTCTTGCCTCCCTGTACGACAAGTACGCCCTCGTCATTGCCGAATTCCGTCAGTTCTACCTCGCTACCCACCGCAAGCTGGGTCCAGACACCCCGCCACTTGACCCCCGCATCAAGAAGATGCTTGAGGAAGACGAGGGCGACACCAAAACCGCCGCAATGATGGACAGTATTCGTCAGTCCATCAGGGATGAAGACGAGACCATCGACAGCATTGACGAGTGACATACAAACGCCCCGCCCCTGACTTCGGTCAGCGGGCGGGGCTTTTTTGTGTAAGCGGTCAGCTAGATCGTGCCACCCGTTCTGGGATGCGCGCCGCTGCAGGGTTGAGGGTTTAGTCTGACTCCATGCCTCCCCTCCTGACGCTCGCTCGTCCAGAAGTGAACGACGCACCTGTCACTGGTTCTGATGGACTGACCGATGAGGAGAGGAACCTCTACGCGGCCGAGCACCGAGCTAGCGCAGGAAGCAGGCACCTTTCTCCCTCAGCACGCAACGCCATCTTGCATGCCCTAGAAGAGCGCAGAAATCGCTGACCAACTCAGTTGGCGGGTTGCTACGAGAGAAGACAGACAACACCTCCAGCATTTCGCTTGTGCCGAGCCTCCTGGGAAAGTTTGGGACAAGAAACGCCATGTCGAGCGTCCCCATCCGCAACCCTGGGCCTTGGCTGTTCAGTCGGATATACGAACGCGGACACCTCCGATGGGAAAATCGGAGGAACTGCTCCTTGGATTTATGGGCAACGCTCTAGCGACTGTAAATCACATAGCTTGGACGGAAGACCCCGGCGAAGAGCCGCAACTAGCCATCCTTACGTTCGCGGTCGACAACAATTTCAAAAACCAGGGAGTTGGGTCCGCTGCACTGCATACCCTGATTAAGGTCTTGCAGCACGTGCGAGATCAGAACAACAGTGCCTGTGGGGCGTTTGCGCGAATCCATCGTGACAACTTTGCTAGTCAGGGACTGTTCGGCAAGCTGGGGTTTGAAAACCTAGGGGAGTTTGACAGTGACCCGAATGAAGTGTGGGTTCATGACCTCTTGTGACTAAGAGGACCCGTTCCGCTGTGCCCAGGAGGAATGGCTCCTGGCCGACCACCTCACTTGTCCATGCAGCTGGCGTCGAATCGCTGCTTGGTTTGAGAACGGGAACACCCCGGCTGTTACTGGACCTGGGGAAGGCGCGTCAGCCGGGGTGCTCGCCGGGCGATCGCGGCCGGCACGCAAAAAGTACTCCCGACTCCCGCTCTGGTCAATGCTGGTGCACGCATTCTTCGGTTGATAGGTCTCGCCTCGCTCAGCCGGTCTGGTCGTCCTGTTGCAAGGCTTGTGCGGCAAGCTCGATCAACTTTTCGTAGGAGGGTCCGTCGTTGGGTCGGCGAAGGTATGGCTTGATGTCGATCTCTGCTGGTCGTCGCCTTGTCCTGCCGGTCAACTGAGCCTTCGGGTAGACACCGATTTTAGCCGGAGGCACACCAGGCTCCCGCTCGTAGGTGCTGTCCCCTTCCACGGCAATAGTGTGACAAGGCCTGCACGACCGCCTCAACTAAGGGCCGGTTTGGCACGATGCGTTCAGAGGAATGGCGAGTGTGGGAAGTCCCTAAATTGTGCGTTCGTCTGCGCGTGTTTGCGCAGCCTGTGCATGATTGCTTGCGAAGTGGGCACCATGGCGGGAAACTCCACATTCCGTCTCGTGCTCTCGACGCAGAAGTAAGCCCACCTGTCGTCTCTGCTCACTTTCACCGATGTGATGTCGTTCTTGCCGAACAGTGTGACTGCAACGTTTTCGCCGCGAAAGTTCTCCACCAGCCGCAACGCAAAGCCGTCGTCTTTCAACTCGTAGACGAACTCGCCCTTGCACCATCTGGCGTAGAAATCGAAATCCACGCTCAGATACTAGGGCCGCCGCAATGGGGCCGGGGTCTGGGTTTGAGAACAGTCCAAGACTCTTGGTGGCCACCGGGGCGAAGGTGGGTTGAACTCCAACACGTACGCGGGCAGCCGCCAGGGGGCAACCTGGATCCTCGGGCCCCCGGACGATAGACGCGGCACACGCCCGCCAACAATGTCGCTCACCAGCCGCGGCGGGCGGGCCTGCGGAAGGCCCTCGAAGTCGTAATCGCTGTCCACGGTTATTTCTACTACGCCGCAGGCTTAGGGCTACGCCGATCGACCGTAATGCGTCAACGGCCGGTCGCCTCTTCGCTACTGGTTGGCGAACTCAAGCCACCAATGAAACGCCTGACGCGGGTCCTCGAACGGGGCGTGGGCGGGCATGTCGGTCTGGTTGCCGTGCACCTTCCAGCCCTCTGGTGTGCGCTCGATGCTGGCCTCGCCCTTGATGGGGCTCGAGGCCGCGGCGATCGTCACGAGCCGGAGGCCGCTACTGACTCGCAGCTCCCACCGGCCGGAGGTTTCTAGGACGTCGAAGGCCAGGCCGTTCGTCTCGAGCCACTCCTCGATCGTGCCCTTAAACGGTGCGCTCACTCCCATGCAGGAGAGGCTTTCACGGGCCTCTGACAGTCAACTACTCGGACGCGCGATCGATAAAGGCTCGTCGCCGCTTCAGTCCAGTTCGCATGAGGCCGGTGGCAAGCAATACGAAGACAAGTAAGCCGACCGTGCTACCGACGATGAAGGCGGTGGACTCGCCATCGATAAGCGATCCGATGGTGCGGATGAGGTAGACGACCGCAATGAGCACGCAAATGCCGCCGAACGTCAATTGAACAGTTCCTCGGGAGGGTGCTTTCTCTGCCATGCATCGGACTCTAGCAAAGTGCCAATGCCCGCCGTTTCCTGACTTAGACGACGACTGTCAGTGGCCAGCGAGACACTTGTCGGCATGACACCCGACGACCGCCGCCTACTCGCTCTCGAAACCCGCGACCTCCAGGGTGTTCGGAAGCACGGCGCGATCATCAAGGAACTTGGGATGACGCCGGCACGGTACGTGCGGCGCATTGACCGCCCGCTCAGCACCTGCGAGGCCCGGATCTAATGAGAGGCCGTTTACGCGGCCTGAAAACTCCAAACAAGACGAATCAACTAGACCGACAGCAGTCCACTTGACATAGTCAGCGGGTTAGGCCCCGTTGCCGCGACTCAGGGCTCGTGCTCCGGCAATGATGAAGATCACCCCTGGGACAACGAGGGCGAAGAGGTACACCAATTTTCCTGCTCCCTCGCCCGAACTGAAGATCAGACCTGCGATTCCGAAGAGAACGAAAAATACTCCGAAACCGATGGCGACTTTGGGCTTCTTCACATTCAACAACTGATCATTCCTTGAATAAACAAGCGGCGGGCTACACTCTGGGCTACACGACTGACTACGGCAAGAGGCCAGTTCCCTTACGGAGACTGGCCTCTGTGGGTGGAGCCTAGGGGATTCGAACCCCTGACCTTCTCATTGCGAACGAGACGCGCTACCAACTGCGCCAAGGCCCCCAACTGCTTTTCAACGATATCAGACCGTCGGGATCGCTCGTGACACCACGGGCTGTCGTCGTCAGACGGCGCGACGGCGCCGGAGCACCTCATCGAGCCGGAGCTCTTCGAGAGCCTCTTCGTCGACGTAGCCCATGCGGGCGAAGGGGCTCGCGGGGGCGGGCGGCTCCACGGGCGCGGGGGCCGACGCAGGGGCGGCCCGGACGACGGGAGCGGCCGGCGCAGCGGGCTCGCGGTGGCTCTGCAGGGCCGCCTCGGCCCGGGCGACCTCGCGGAGCGCCTCGCGCTGGGCCTCGAGGCGCGCGGCCTCCTGGCCCTGGCGGACCTGCTCGGCGGCGGCCTCGCGAAGGGCCTCGGCATCGGCGGACGTCGTCGGCGACCCGGCGACGGCGGAGGAGCGTGCCAGCGCGCGACCGGCGCCACGGCGCATGTACAGCGGGCGCGGAAGCGGCACGGGCGTCCACTCGCGTTCAGCCGCGATCGGCGACTCGGCGGCGGGAGCCTCGACGGTCTGCCGCGGCGCGAAGTCCTGGAAGGGCTGGGCGACAGGGGCCGCGTCGCTGACCCCCGGGGCGGCGATCGTCCGGCGGGCGCGGGCCCGCGAGACCTGGGCGAGCTGGCCGAGGACGAGGAGGGAGCCGGCGGTGGCCAGAGTTCCTGCGACCATCAGCGGCCACGCCGAGGCGATCTGCACCGCACCCGCGACGACGGCTACGAGGCCGAGCACGAGCAGGAGGGTGGTGGCGAGACGGGTGCGCCGGAGCCGACGCGCGGCCAGGGCGGGGTCGCTGTCGGCGGCGCGCAGGGCAGGACCGGTGGCGGCGAGCTCGCGGGTGATGGCCCGCTGCCGGGCGGCCTCGTGAGCACGGCGGATAGCC
The DNA here is from genome assembly GCF_059420045.1 of Frondihabitans sp. GW821-FHT04F02. Classification (NCBI taxonomy): domain Bacteria; kingdom Bacillati; phylum Actinomycetota; class Actinomycetes; order Micrococcales; family Microbacteriaceae; genus Frondihabitans; species Frondihabitans sp. GW821-FHT04F02. The sequence continues at coordinate 417,422 of NZ_JBWKSZ010000003.1, forward strand.
TCGCGCTTGGCCTCCTCGGTGCGGAGGATGCGCTGGGCCGTGGCGACGGACTTCGCGTTGGCCTCGACCTGGAACTCCTCGGGCACCTCGGCGGTCTGCGCGAGGATGCGGAGCGTCTGCTGGAGGCGGATCGCGTTGCGCTCGGTCGCGAGGTACTGCTGACGACGGGCCCATGACGGGATCAGGTAGACGAGCCAGAGCACGGCGACCAGCCCGAGGACGATGCCTCCACCCCATGACCCGATTCCCATGTGGGACAGGGTAGGAGCCACTCGCCTCCGACCCGCGGCTATCGCGGGGTGTGTTGGCTTTCTTCGAGCGCGGACGGCGGGACGCTGCCCTGGCCGGGCGGCACACGGCCTTCGTGCCAGCGGCGCAGGACGCCCTCGGGCACCTCCTCGGCCACGAGCGCGAAGCAGAAGTGGTCGCGCCAGTCGCCGTTGATGTGGATGTAGCGGCGACGGAGGCCCTCGTACCGGAACCCGAGCTTCTCGACGACTCGGAGGCTGGGGTGGTTCTCAGGCCGGATGCAGATCTCCATGCGGTGGAGACCCAGGCGCTGGAAGCAGTGGTCGGTCGCGAGGGCGACGGCCGTCGGGGTCGCATCGTTGCCGGCGGCCTGCTGGGTGACCCAGTAGCCGATGGTGGCCGAGGCGAGAGACCCGTAGGTGATCCCCGAGACGTTCAGCTGCCCGACGAACTGCTGGTCGAGCTCGATCGCGAACGGGAGGCCGAGCCCCGCGCGCGCATTGGTCTGCAGCGAGCGGATGCTCGATCTCACGTCGATCGTGGTGAAGCCGTGGGGGTTGGTGGCCTCCCACTGCCGGAGCCAGGAGCGGTTGGCCGCGAGGGCACGATCGAGATCGCGCGTGTCACGCAGCCGCAGGGGTCGGATGCCGACCCGCCCCGACACCAGCGTGGGGATGGTGGTCACTTGTGATTGCCAACTTCAGGAAGGGTGGACGGCCCTGCGATCGCGCAGGGCCGCTACGGCTACTTCTCCAGGCCCGAGGCGAACTCGAGGATCCACGCCTTCAGGTCTTCGCCGAGGTCCTCGCGGTCGCTGGCGAGCTGGATGATCGCCTTGATGTAGTCGAGTTTGTCACCCGTGTCGTATCGGCGTCCACGGAAGACGACTCCGTACACGCCGCCGGTCCACTCGTCGGCCGCCGCCATCTTCTCGAGGGCGTCGGTCAGCTGGATCTCGCCACCCTTGCCGGGGGCCTGCTTCTCGAGCACGTCGAAGACCTCGGGGCGCAGCACGTAGCGGCCGATGATGGCCAGGTTCGACGGGGCCTCGCCCTGCGGGGGCTTCTCGACGAGCCCGGTGATCTTCACCACGTCGTCCTCGTCGGTCGCCTCGACCGTGGCCACGCCGTAGAGGTGGGTCATGTTGTCGGGGACCTCGAGCAGCGCGACGACGGAGGCGTTCTTCTTGCCCTGCACCTCGATCATGCGGCTGAGGAGCGGGTCGCGGGCGTCGATGATGTCGTCGCCGAGGAGCACGGCGAACGGCTCGCGGCCGACGTGCATGGAGGCGCGGAGCACGGCGTGGCCGAGGCCGAGCGGGTCGCCCTGGCGCACGTAGTGCATGTCGGCGAGGTCGGTGGACTGGTTGACCTTGGCGAGCTTCTCGTGGTCGCCCTTCTTGCGAAGGGTCTCCTCGAGCTCGGACACGTGGTCGAAGTGGTTCTCGAGTGCGTTCTTGTTACGCCCCGTGATCATGAGCACGTCGGTGAGTCCGGCCGCGACGGCCTCCTCGACCACGTACTGGATGGCCGGCTTGTCGACGACCGCGAGCATCTCCTTCGGGATGGCCTTGGTTGCGGGAAGGAATCGTGTTCCCAGCCCTGCTGCGGGAATGACGGCTTTTGAAATGGTGAATCCCATGCCGCTCAGCGTATCTATTCGTCACGTTACGTGGCGGTTAAGATTGCGGGCATGACCGATCCCGTAGGCGATGCCAAGCGCGTGCTTCGCAAGGAATTACGCTCCCGACGCCGCGCAATGACTGAATCCGAGGGGGTCTCAGCAACTGAGGCGCTCACGACGCACCTGGTCGGCTTGGCCTCCGAACTGGGGGTGTCGTCGATGGCCGCCTACCTCTCGGCGATCAACGAGCCGAACACCCGGCCCTTCCTGAACTGGGCCAACGAGCAGGGCATCCGCGTGCTCTTCCCCATCACCCGGGCCGACGGACTCCTCGACTGGGCCGTCTCGACCGACTTCGAGTCCGAGACGGAGGGGCTGTTCGGTCTGCCCGAGCCCGTCGGCGAGATCCTGAGCCCCATGGCCATCAACGACGTCGATCTCATCATCGTGCCGGCCGCCCAGATCGACCACTCCGGCATGCGGATGGGCTGGGGAAAGGGCTACTTCGACAAGACCCTCGGGTCGATGGCCCGGCGCCCGCCGGTTTATGCTGTGGTGTTCGACTCCGAGTACGTCGAGTCGGTGCCCAGCGAGCGGCACGACCAGCCCGTCGACGGCGTCGTCACCCCCTCGGCCGTCCACCGGTTCTGACCCCCTTCTCTCCCTGAGGACCCTGTGCCCACCTATAGCTACCGCTGCACCGAGTGCGGCAACGCGTTCGACATCCAGCAGTCCTTCTCCGACGACTCCCTGACCGAGTGCCCCGTCTGCGGCGGCAAGCTGCGCAAGATCTTCTCGGCCGTCGGCGTGACGTTCAACGGCTCCGGCTTCTACCGCACCGACTCGCGCGCCAAGCCGGCGGGAGGGTCGGAGTCGTCGGGCTCATCGAACTCGTCGGGCGGTTCGTCGTCGTCGGGCTCGTCTTCCGAGTCCAAGGGCGCAGGAACGTCCGGCTCCTCCTCGAGCACCTCCGCCGCCCCGGCCTCCAAGCCGTCGGGCTCGGCCTCCTCCTCCGGCGGTTCGACTTCGTCGTCCTGACACCGATACGCTCCTCGTGGTTGAGTCGACGGAGATTCGCGTCCTGATCCCCGACCCGAAGGAGCACCCGTGAAGGGCTTCAAAGAGTTCATCCTGCGCGGCAACGTCATCGACCTGGCAGTCGCCGTGGTCATCGGCGCTGCGTTCACCGCCATCGTCACCTCGCTCGTGACGAACATCTTCAACCCGCTGATCGGCGCGCTCTTCAATGCGTCGATGCTCGACGAGGCCCTCAAGGTCGACATCCCGACCGTCGCCGGCGGAAAGCCGGCGACGCTGATGTTCGGCGCGGTCATCGGCTCGGCGATCAACTTCATCATCATCGCGGCGGTCGTCTACTTCTGCCTCGTCCTGCCGGTCAACTCGCTTCTGAAGCGGGCCTTCGCGAAGCAGCAGCAGGAGGAGGGCAAGCCTCAGGACACCCCGCCGACCGACGTCGAGATCCTCAGCGAGATCCGCGACCTGCTCCGCGCGCAGAACACGTCGCTCAGCGACACGCACGGCACGCACGCCGCCGAGGTGACGCCGCCCACGGCGACCGGCACCACCGGAGTCCCCGGGATGCCGTCGGCATAGCCACGCCCCTTCGCGCCAAATGCCCCGAGGGCCATCTCGCCGCGTCCCCCGTGGGTGCGACCGTCCGCAGGACAGATCTCATGAGCGGCAAGCACTGAGGCCGACCCCGCGGCGCCAGCCGCCAGGACTACCAGTGGGGAGGCTTGTTCGCCTTCAAGCGCTCGTCGTTGGCCGAGCTGTCGACGCGGCGGTCGGACGGCGCGGGCGTGGGGTCGGTGCCCGGGGCGGGCTGGGTCGTGACTCGGCGGCCGCGCCGGCGGAGGCCGTGGACGGCGGGGGCGGGGAGTTCCTGCGCCCGATCGCCCTCGGCAGGCCTCTCGTCGGGTGACACGGGCTCAGGCGTGGTTGACGTGCCCGCGAGCCGACACGACGGGGACGGGCTGGGTGTGCGTGGCGCCGATGCCGAGGACGTCCGCGATCCGCGTGGCGACCGCGTCGGGATCGGTGAACAGCTGGAAGGCGTGAACGCGCACGTAGTGCCAGCCGAGGCGGCGCAGGATCTCGGGTCGCTCGCGCAGCGACTCGCGGAGGCTCGACTCGACGAGGGTGGAGTCGGTCTCGATGGTGACGCAGACTCCGTCGTTGGCGCAGACGAGGCCGAGCTTGCCACGGTGCCCGAGGGCGACCGGGATGCCCTTGGCCTCGAGGCGGCGCGCCAGGTCGACGAGCATCGGGTCGGAGTCGTCGGGCACGTGCTCGGCCGACGTGCGCACCTGGACCTCGGTCAGGATCTCGGCGAGGGCGACGGTTCCGTGGCCCATGCGCCCGGCATCGATGTCGCTCGGCTGGAAGCAGGTGACGATGACCATCGACCGGCGGGCCCGCGTCATGGCGACGGCGAGGAGCCGTTCGCCGCCGGGCTGGCCGAGCGAGCCGAAGTCGCTGAGCACGCGGCCGTGCGGGGTGCGGCCGTAGCCGATCGAGAAGATCACGTGGTCGCGGCTCTGGGCGACGCTCTGCTCGAGGGTCGCGATCGTGAACGGCTCGCGGCGCTCTCCGATGACGAACTCCGTCAGGTCTTTGTGACCCGAGATCGCCGACAGCACGGCCTGCTGCACGCGGATGGCGTGCTTGGCGCTGGCGGTGATGACCATGAGCGACTCGGCAGGGCGCGTGCGGGCGTGATCGACGACGAGGGCGACGACGCGGTCGACCTCGGCTTCGACGCTCTCGACGGCTCCGGACTCGGGGTCGGGCACGGCGGTGCCGCCGCTGACGTAGTCGAGCGAGATGCTGCCGTGGCCGAGGAAGCTGCCGGCCCAGGGAAGCGACTCGATGCGTCCGCCGTAGAAGCGGCGGTTGACGAGCTCGGCGAGGTCTTCGCCGCCGGCGCGGTAGCTGCGGGTGAGCGACAGCGTGGGCAGCAGGGTCGAGAGGCGGGCGAGCGCCGATTCTTCGTGGAGGCGCTCGAGTCGCGACTCGGCGGTGGCGACGGCGTCGAAGTCGTCGGCCGAGTCGGCGGCGTGCGGCTTGCGCGCCACGGGAGCCTCGTCGACGAACGGCGGGATCGCGATCGAGAAGTCGGAGGGCGTCTCGGTCACCGGGTCGCCGAAGGCCACCGTCTGCCGGCCGCGGCGGATGGCCCCGACGTTCTCGGCCAGGGTCGTGGCTCCGGCGTCGACCAGGATCACCGTGTCGAACGGGACCGTGTCGGCGATGCGGTGCACCTCGTACGGCGACGCCAGCCAGACCGGCGCGACCGAGCGCGCGAGGTGCGGCGCGGCGTCCTGCAGCAGGCGGCTGGTGACGTGGTCGTGTCGCAGGAGCTGCTTGAGCTGGGTGGCCTCCTCGGGCCAGTCGACCAGGCCGAGCTTCCAGTTCTCGGCGAGCTGCCACCCGAGCTGCTGCGCGCTGCCGGCGGCGTGGGCCTCGTCGACCAGACGGAAGTCGGCCTCGAGGCGGTCGAGCATCGCGGTGTTGGCGCCGAGCAGGGCCCGGTCGGCCTCGAGCAGCGACTCGAGGGCGGAGCGCCACCAGGCGAGCTCGAGCTCGGCCGCGACCTGCGTCTCGGGCACGTGGCGGTTGGCGAGGTCGGTGACGAGCGGCGCGAGCTCCAGGTCGCGGAGCGTCGTCATGAGCTCCGTGCGCTCCTGCAGGTTGTTCAGAACGTCGCTGTCGGCGGCGAGCACCTCGAGCTTCTGACGCAGCTCGTCGATGCCGATGGCCTCGAGCAGGTCCTCTCCGGAGAGGCCGAGCGGCTTGTCGAGCTGGGCGAGATCGTCGGCGACGTGCTTGTAGAGCGCGATGGTGTCGGTGACGCCGGTCGGCACCTCGGGCGGCGTGCCCGCGGCGACGTAGCGCTGCCAGAGGATCCGCTGCTGCTGCACCTTCTGGAGGGCCTCGTGGAGGTCGGGCACGTGCATTCCCGGGCGGACGTACTCGCGGGCGAGCTTCTTGAGGCGTCGCCGATCGCCGCCCGACATCCGGTCGGACGACGTGCGGCCGCTGGTCGCCTCGATCAGCTCGGTGACGCTTCGCTCGAAGACCACGGGCAGGAACTTGTCGAGAGTGTCGCGCACGTCGGCCAGCAGTCGCAGGTAGATGCCGAGCTCGTGGATGCTGACGTAGGGCCGCATCCGCGTCGACCCGACGACCTCGTTGGCGCGCTCGAGCAGGTGCGGCACGTCGCGGTGGTAGAGGTTCTTGGCGAGCTGGTGCGCCTGCCCGGCCGTGACTCCGCCGGAGCTGCCGTCATCGAAGCGCGCGCCGTACCAGGGCGAGTCGCCCGGTCCGTACAGGAACTCGCCGAGGTTCGCCGCACCCACCATGGTCTCGGCGACCCGGCCTCGGCCCTCCACCATCGACTCCACGCTGTGACGGCTCAGGCGCGCGGTCGTGGCCGGCGCCGCGGGCAGGAGCGCGAGGCGCGCGAGCTCCGTGAGGCAGTCCAGCACCGAGACGCCGAGCACGGGGTCCTGGCGCGAGAGGGCGCCGCGGTAGTCGACGAGCACGCGGCGAAGGCGCACGAGGGCGTCGTCGACCTCGGCCATGCCGGCCTGCTTCGCCTTCTCGTTGCGGCCGATGGCGCGGATCACGTCGCGACGGAGCGTGGCCGGCGACACGGCGACGCCCGGCAGGCCGATCTCGGTGAGGCGCGAGCCGATGCCGCGCAGGGTGGCGCGGCGGGCGCTGACCACGAGCACGCGCTTGTTCTGCGCGACGAGCGTGCCGATGGTGTTGACGATGGTCTGGGTGCCGCCGGTGCCGGGTAGCGTCTTCACGACGACGGAGTTGCCGGCGGTGATCTGCGCGACCACGCTCTCCTGCTCGGGGTCGGCGTCGAGCAGGAGCGTGTCGGTCTCGGGGCTGCGTTCGTCCTGCGGCGTCGGCGAGACGGGGCGGTACGACGAGCGGATCTGCTGCTGCGCGCTCGGGTTGCCGGCGAGCGCGTCGAGCACGGGGTGGCTGAGCTCGCGGGCGTCCTCGACCATGAGGTCGGCGACGGCGGCGAACGACGAGACGACCAGGCGGGGCTGCACGGTGAAGTCGTCGATGTGGGCGGTGAGGCCTCGGAGGCGGTCGATGACCGGGTTCGGCGTGAACGAGCCCTCGCGGTCGGCGAGCGCGACGAACGCTCCGGCGTCGAGCGAGATGCCGAACTGGTCGTGGAGCGCGTCGGCCAGCGCCGGGTTGAGGAAGGGCGAGCCGAGCAGCTTGACCTCGAAGTCGCGGCCGGATCGGCGGATCGCGAGCGGACGCAGGAGCAGCGGGGCCCGGTACGACTCCCCCGCGAACACCCACTGCGCGATGCCGATGGCGAGGTGCACCGAGTCAATGCCGCGGACGGTGGAGAGCTCGAGCCCCTTCGCCGCGATCTCGCCGGCGGCGACGCGGGCGGAGCGGAGCGCGAGGTCGTCGCGGATCAGGCTCGACAGGAAGGTCTTCTTGCCGGTGATGAACTGGGCGAGGCCGCCGGGGTGCGTCGTGCTCAGCTCGATGCGGGTGCGCGGGGCGTCGCGGAAGTGGAGGAGCGTGGACTCGCCGCCGACGTCGGCGAGGCGCGACCGCCAGGAGTCCCACGTGGGCTGGGCGACATTGCCGACCGACAGCGTCGGGTCGCCGAGGCTCAGGGTGTGGGGCATCGTGGCAGGACCAGCGGACGGCGCACCGGACTCTTCTCCGTCGCCGCCATCCTGCTCACTGTCAGCACGCCACACACCTCGACCTTAAGGCGTCGCCCTGGGGAATGCCGGGAGGACGGGCGGGTTTCTGCCAGGCCGAGCCCGACGAGCGCCCGACGGTGATCGTTTACATATCGATTCGTAGGCTAATATGCGCATATAAACCCGACTTCGCCCCGTACATGTAGATGACTTGGAGTCCCATGCCGTTCGAACAGAAGTACACGCCGGAGACGCGCGAGGCTTCGCTGGCCCGCGTGCTCGAGCGCCGCGAGGCCGAGCCGGGCAACCGCGCGATCATCCGCGAGACCGCCGAGGAGTTCGAGGTCGGCGAGCAGTCGCTCCGCGGCTGGATCCGGGTCCACGAGAAGTTGACGACTCCGGAGCCCGAGGCTGCTCCGGAGGCGGCCGCCGCTGCCGACGAGCCTGCTCCCGAAGCCGTCGCCGCGCCCGAGGCGCCCGTGCGCCGCGGCCGTCCGCCGGCCAGCGCGGCTGCCGACTCCCGGGTGGCCGAGCTCGAGGCCGAGGTCGCCAAGCTCCGCCGCGATCGCGAGACTCTCAAGAGCGCTCTCGCCGTCCTGCTCTCCGAGTAGTTCTGCTCCTTCCGATGCACCCCCGCCGGCCCTAGGCTGAGGCCAGCCGGCCACGGCGGTCGGTGAGATCGTCCGAGAGGTGCGCCATGGCCAGCAAGTTCGTCCTCACCAGATCCGACTCCGGCGCGTTCCACTTCACCCTCGTGGCCTCCAACGGCGAGGTCATCGCGTCGTCAGAGATGTACTCGACGAAGGGCGGCGCTCAGAACGGCATCGACTCGGTACGCCGGGCGGCCGCCGACGCCATCGTCGACGACCAGACCGGGTCGAACTGAGCGGCTTCTGACCGCTGACTCTCGACGCCGAAGGACGCCTGCGCCACTCGAGCTCCCGCAGCGCTACCGTCGGGGCATGGCGTCGCCCTACGAGATGGTCCTGGGAGCCGAGCTCGGTGCGCTGCACCCGCGGCTTCGGGCGTACTTCGGCGCGATCCCGGACGGGTCCGTCGGGCGCGGCCACGGGGTGTTCGACGCCGTCGGGACGCCGCGGCGGTGGCTGTGGCCCGTGCTGGCGCTGCTCGGCCTCGAGGGCGTCGCGTTCCCGGGCTGGGCGACGGACGTCCCGTTCGACGTCGAGAACCGGCCGATCCGGCTGGCCGACGGCACGATCGGGGTGGCTGCCGTGCGGACGTTCCACCTGCCCGGCCGCACGCGGCGCATGGTCGACGCGATCATGGCCGAGGCGCGTGGGCTCGTCGACCACCTCGGCCCGCACGGCCTGGTGAGTGCCGACCTGGAGGCCGACGTGCGGGATGGCGCGCTGACGATGCGGAGCGTCGGCGTGGGGGTCGGAGGCGGGCGCGCGCGCCTCGAGTTCCTGCGCCCTCTTGCACCGAGGGTGGTGCTGACCGAGCGCTTCGACGACGACCGCGAGCAGCAGCACGTGTCGATCGCGCTGACTATGCCGATCATCGGAAAGATCTACGAGTACAGCGGGTACTTCGAGTACGCCGTGGTACCGGAAACGTCATAGCAACGGGGGATCTATTTACATGAGCACATATCGAGAACGTATCGTCATCGCGGGCGCGTCGGGCTTCATCGGGCGGCACCTCGCCGAGGTGTACCGCAGCCGCGGCGCCGACGTGAAGCTGATCGGCCGATCCGGTCCGGATGCGCGCTGGGGCGACACGGCGGCCATCACGCGGCTCGTCGACGGTGCCGACCTCGTCGTCAACCTGGCCGGCAGGAGCGTCAACTGCCGGTACGACGAGGCGAACCGGAGCGAGATCCTGCGGTCGCGGATCGACACCACCCTCGAGCTCGCTGAGGCAATCCGCGCCGCCGCCACGCCTCCGCCCCTCTGGCTGAACTCGTCGACCGCCACGATCTACCGCCATGCCGAAGACCGCCCGATGACCGAGGCGACCGGAGACATCGGATCAGGCTTCTCGGTGTCGATCGCCACGACCTGGGAGTCCGCGTTCTTCTCGGGCGACCTGCCGGGCACCAGACGCGTCGCCCTGCGCATGGCCATCGTGCTCGGCAACGGCAGCGCGCTCGTGCCCCTGATCAACCTCGCCCGGTTCGGCCTCGGCGGCCCGCAGATCGACGGCCGCTGGCCCGCGTCGGCGGCGCGGACGAAGGCCGGCACCCACCACGCGTTCGGCACGAGCTGGGGCCGCCAGAAGTTCAGCTGGGTGCACATCGACGACGTCGTCGGGAGCATCGACTTCGTTCGCGACCACGCCGACATCGACGGGGTCGTCAACGTGTCGTCGCCGAACCCCAGCGACAACCGCTCGATGATGCGCGATCTCCGCCACGCGCTGGGCGTGCGCCTCGGCCTGCCGGCGACGCGATGGATGCTGGAACTCGGGTCTGCCGCGATCCGCACCGAGGTGGAGCTCGTGCTGAAGAGCCGGTGGGTCGTCCCGGAGAGGCTTCAGCAGGCCGGGTACCGGTTCGAGTACCCGTACCTCGACGTGGCGCTCAAGGCGATCATCGCGGAGCGGGCGGCGGCTTCGTAGGGGTCGCTGGTCGCGCGCCGGGCCCCGAGTCGCGAGGTGGCCCGCGCCGTCGGGTCCGAGCCGCCGGCGCGACGCCCCGGGCCATCTCGTGGAGTCGGGGCGGTGCGGGCGCGGGCGGCACCTCTCGCGAGGTGGCCCGCGCCGTCGGGTCCGAGCCGCCGACGCGACGCCCTGGGCCATCTCGCCGCGGGCCCGCCCGCGGCTCACACCCCGACGGGCTCCGGCATCGCCAGCTCACGCTGCACCGACAGGGCGAGCTCGCGCAGCAGCACGAGGTCGACGCTGTCGGCGGTGCGCGGGTTCGGGTCGGTGACGCACAGGGCGCCGATGCGGACGCCGTCGGGAGTCTCGACGGGGTGCCCCGCGTAGAAGCGCACGGCCGGGTGCGTGACGAAGCGGTCGTCGTGCCAGACATCGGGCACCACGAACGGCACGCCGCTGGTGATGGTCACGGCGCACATGGCCCCGCGGAGCGGGACCTCGGTCATGCCGACGCCCGAGTACGACTTGTTGAAGAGGCGGTCCTCGTCGACGATCGAGAACGCCGCTCCGGCCGTTCCGAGCAGGATGCGGGCGCGCTCGGTGATGTCGTCGAAGCGCTTCTCGGGCGGGGTGTCGAGGATTCCGAGCGAGCGGATCGCGGCGAGGCGCAGGTCGTCGCTCTGCGGCTGGTTGCGGTTGCCGCGAGCCGTGCGGCCTCGCACGACGTGCTGGTCGAGGAGCGGCGCGAGCAGGTCGGCGTGCGCGGCGGCCCACAGCCGGAACCCGGCTGCGGCACGACTGCCGGCCCCGGTGCCCTGCGCAGGCCCGTCGAACACGGGCAGCTCAGGCGGCACCACGAAGTGGATGCGCTCGCGCTCCTCGCACAGGTGGCGCGACACGCGGTCGAGCTGCGCGGCGTGACGATCGACGATGCCGCCCTCCCTGACGCTGAAGGCGGGGATGGAGCTGGGGCGGTGGATTCCGACGACGAGAATCTCGGCGTTCTCGTGGGCGTGCGCCTGGATCGTGTCGAGCAGCTCGGCGAGGCCGCGCTTCCAGCGGGTCGGCGACATCAGGCGGAGGGCGTCGCTCACGCCGAGGATCACGACGATCGCATCGTAGATTCCGAGGCGCTCGGCGGGGAGGGCCGACGCCGCCGACTCGATGGTGAGCTTCGGGTCGGCGACCGCGTCGACGTCGACGCCGCGGCCGGTGTGCGCCGAGATCTTCCGCGCGAGCTGGCCGGGCAGCGCGAGGTCGTGGCTGCGGACGCCCCAGCCGACGGCGGCGCCGTTGCCGAAGACGAGGATGCGGTCGGGGTCGATTCCGGGGGCGTGCGCGCGAGGCGCATCGTCGGGTCGCGGCATGGAGAGGCGTCCGCCGACGGCGCCGTAGCGGCTGCGGAGGAACGGGAGGACCGCGTGATGAAGGATCGACTGCACGGTTCACACTGTCCTCGCCACGACAGGTGTCGATCAATCCCCACTAGGGGAGTCCGCACATGTGCGGACCCGGCCCCGCCCCACCGCGCCGCACCGCACCAGGAGAAAGTGAGCCGCGTGTTGCGACCGGGGCCGAGCGGCGCTGACGGCTACCGTCGGGGCGTGACCACCACCGAGGCGCACCGCGAGCACGCGCACGGCACCCGCGCGGGCGGCGGTCGGCTGCTGGTGGCGGGGGTGGGCGCGATCGTCGTCATCGCGCTGGCGCGGATCGGGACGGCGACGCTTCCGGCCGGGATCCTGCCCGACCGCCTGCAGGACTTCGTGACGCTGACGGTGAGCGTCGTCGTGGAGTCGATGCCGTTCGTCGTGCTCGGGATCCTGCTGTCGATCGTCGTCCAGGTGTGGCTGCCGGCGGGGTTCTTCGCCGCGTGGCTGCCCCGCAACCCGGTGGCGCGTCGGGCAGTCGTGTCGCTGCTGGGCGTGCTCCTGCCGGTGTGCGAGTGCGGCAACGTGCCGCTGGCGAGGGGGCTGGTCGCCAACGGGTTCTCGGTGTCCGATTCGATGACCTTCTTGATCGCGGCTCCGATCGTCAACCCGATCACCATCGTGACGACCTACCAGGCGTTCGGCTGGAGCGACGGGATCCTGGTGTCGCGCATCGTCGGCGGCTTCCTGGTCGCGAACCTGCTCGGCTGGCTGTACTCGAAGCACCGCGACCAGGACGCCCTGCTGACGACGGCGTTCGCGCGCGAGTGCCGGATGCCCGCCGGGAGCCACGACGGCCACTCGCACTCGCGGGTGGGGTCGTCGGCGGGGCTGTTCCGGCGCGAGATGACGACCATGCTGCCGGCGCTCCTCGTCGGCGCGGCGGTAGCCGGAGGCGTGCAGACCCTGGTGCCTCGCAGCGTCCTCCTGACCCTCGGATCGAATCCGGTGTGGTCGATCCTGGCGATGATGGCGCTCGCGTTCGTGATCTCGATCTGCTCGAACGTCGACGCCTTCTTCGTGCTGCCGTTCGCCTCGACCTTCCTGCCGGGCTCGATCGTCGCCTTCCTGGTGTTCGGGCCGATCGTCGACATCAAGATGCTGACGCTGCTGCGCACCACGTACCGCCCGGCGGTGCTGGCGCAGATCGGCGTGGTCGTGGGGCTCGTGGCAGCGGTGCTCGGCCTGGTGGTGAACCAGATTGCGTAGCCGCAGGAACTGGCCCGGCCTCGCCCTCACCCTCGTGATCGGCACTGCGACCCTGTGGCTCGCCGCCACCGGTCAGCTCGTCCTCTACATCCACCCGCGCTACGTCGTCTTCACCGTCGTCATGACGCTCTGCGGCATGGGGCTCGCCCTCGTGGCGCTGGCCCGCAGCGGCGACTCCGACGAGCAGGACGAGCACGCCGCAGCCGACGGCGGCGGGGCCGGCGCCGCCGACCTCCCGAGATCCCGCCGCCCCTCCCCCGTCGCACTCGGCGCCGCCCTCGTCGTCACCCTCATCGCCGTCGCCCTCGTGGTCCTGCCGCCCGCCGTCCTGAGCAGCGCCACCGCCTCCACCCGCGGCCTGGGCGCCGCCGTCACGACGACCGGAAGCATCCGCACCGACGGCGCCACGGCGAAGTACACCGTGCTCGACTGGGCGTCGAAGCTCCGCGCCTCGACCGACATCGGGTCGTACGAGAACGAGAGCGTCGACGTCACCGGGTTCGTGAGCCCGTCGCCCGACGATCCCGACGACACCTTCTACGTGACCCGCTTCGTCATCACCTGCTGCGCCGTCGACGCGCAGCCGGTCGGCGTGCCCGTGTACGCGCCGGGCTGGAAGGACTCCCTCAAGGCCAACCAGTGGGTGCGCATCCAGGGGGCGTTTGCCACGAACCTGAGCGCCGCGTCGTCGGCCACGATCGCGCTCGTCCCGCGCGCCGTCTCGAAGATCGACCAGCCGCATGATCCGTACCTCTACTGAGCCGCGCACCGACGAGGCTCCGTCGAACCGCTCGTTCGTGCGGACCTTCGCGGTCACGATCGCCGTGCTCGCCCTGCTCTGCGCGGGCCTCGTCGCCGTCGCGCACAGCCAGGGGCCGAGGCTGAGCGAGACGATCGTCGACGGCCGGGCCGTCACGCTGCGGGCCGACCAGCAGGCACGGGTCTTCCTCGACGAGTCGGTCGCGACGGTGAGGGCGGAGCAGGTGGCCGTGTCGCCGGCGGCCCGCTTCGCCGTGACCACGCAGGGCACGGTGGTGGCCGTGCAGTTCCTGCACCGGTTGGACTACGACACCCGGTACCGGGTGACGATCCGCGGCGTCACGAGCGTGTTCGGCTCGCGCGCGGCGACGATCTCGACGGAGTTCACGACCGGCAGGGCTCAGGTGCTGACACTCGACCGGAATCCGGCGGGGCAGGATCGCATCGTCCGTGCCTCCATGAACGCCGTCGGCCGCTCGGTCGTCTACCAGGCGCGGCGGATCCAGGCGTACGCGCCGATCGGCTCCGACCTGGTCGTCGTCTCAGACGACCGCCGCACGTCGCGGATCACCGTCGTCTCGAGCGACGGGACGACCGAAGACCTCCTGCTGCCCGGCCCGGGGCTGGTCACCGGATTCGCGCTCGACGCGCCCACGGGAGTGCTCGTGTTCCGGTTCACGGCGCGGGGCACAGCGACGAAGCTGTACACCATCTCGCTCACCGGAGTCCACACGTCGGCGCCCTACGCGGGCTCGACGCTGCCCGCGGACGACGCGAGCCAGGGCGCCGCGCCGAGCCTGGCGGCCGACTCGCGCTCCGTCGTCGTGAGCGGGCGGACCGTCTACACGGCCACGAAGGGCGCCCGGCTGTCGCAGCTCGGGTCGTCGCCGAACGGGCAGTTCGTCACCGTCGTCAGCGCCCCCGCGAGCGCCGCCTCCGACCGCTCCACGATCGATCCGGCGCCGGTGGGAGCGACCACCCTCGTCGTCGACCGCTCGTCGGGCGCCGTCGTGGCGAGCTTCGCCGGGTCGAGCCTGCGCTGGGGCTGACGCGCCCGCTGGCGGCTGCCGGCCGGCCGCCCCGCCCCACCGCCGCCGCCGCCGCCGCCGAAGGGTCGCTCGTTGTCTTGGGCGACCCTGAATCGGGCAAGGAGCGACCCCTCGGCCCGCCCTACAAACCGACCAGCGGTTAGTAACGAAGGTGTAACGAGTCCGGACAAACGACGCGAAACACCATTAGCGTCGTCAGCTGTGCCTAAAGCCAGCGAGGGTTTTCTCGGGGCTTGATGTACGACTGTTGTTGTTTTGCGCCTCGAGGTTCCGTTCGCCTGAGCGGATCTGCCCTCGACGATTCGCAAAGGAAAACAGCTCGAAATGACCGCAACCGATACTCGGACGACCACTTCAGAAGCATCACCGGCCCACTCTCCCGAAGGCCGCCCCGGCCTCCTCGAACGCATCGGGATCCCCCACCCTCTCCGCTGGGGATTCCTCGGCGTCCTGCTCTTCATGACCGGGAACGGCGTGGAGTCGAACTTCATCTCCCCGCACATCGCGGCCGTCTTCGGAGGCGGACAGAGTGCCACCGAGACCGCGGCCTCGATCATCGCCTATTACGGCGTCTCATCGCTCATCGCCTCGTACCTCTCGGGAGTCCTGTCCGATCTCTGGGGCCCGAAGCGCGTCATGACGATCGGCTTCGTGCTCTGGATCGTCTTCGAGGCGGCGTTCCTCGCCAGCCTCGCCATCCAGTCCGAGCCGCTCAGCGCCGTCACCTACTTCGGCCGCGGCTTCGCGTTCCCGCTGTTCGCGTTCTCGTTCCTGTGCTGGATCAACCACATCGTGCCGCCGTCACGCAACGCGACCGCCGTCGGCTGGTTCTACGTCGCCTTCACCGGCGGCCTCCCGACGCTCGGCTCGCTCGTCGCCGTCTTCGCCATCCCCGCCTTCGGCGGCGGAACCTCCGGCGAAAGCCGCACCATGCTCTTCTCGGGCGTGCTCGTGATCGCCGGCTTCCTCGTCGTGCAGTTCGGCGCCAAGGAGAAGACCGGCCTGGGCCGCATCGCGCCCGCCGCACACTCGGCCGGAAAGGTGCTGCTGTCGGGGTTCGCAGCCGTCGGCCGCGAGCCGAAGCTGCTCGCCGCCATGGTCATCCGCCTCATCAACACCGCACCCGAATTCGGCATGTTCGTGATCATGCCGGCGATCATCGCCACCGAGCTCGGCTGGGGTCAGACCCGCTGGCTGACGATGACCGTGCTGGTCTACGCGGGCAACATCGTCTTCAACGTGTTCTTCGGCGCCATCGGCGACCGCATCGGCTGGATCCGCACGGTCAAGTACTTCGGCATCCTGGCCTCGGCCGCCGGGCTGCTCGCCTGGTGGTACGTGGCGCACCTCGTGCCCGCCGGCAGCGACTGGGGCTTCTGGGTGACGACGGCCGCCGGCATGACCTTCGGCATCCTGCTCGCCGGATTCACGCCGATGGGCGCCATCGTCCCGGCCCTCACCCCTGAGAACCGCGGAGCCGCCATGTCGATGTACGCGACCGCAGCGGGCGGCGCCGTGTTCGCCGGAAACGTCGTCGTCGCGGCCGTCCTTCCGTGGGGCGGACCCACCGGAGTCGTCTGGGCCTTCGTCGCCCTCTACCTCCTGGCATTCGTCGGACTCAGCGTCCTGAAGTTCCCCGACCACGCGCGCGACGAGCGCAAGAAGCGCGCACTCGCCGCGGCCTGACGGCGGTCTGCGAGTTCCTGCGCCCTCGGCATTCGAGCCCCGGGCGCAGGAACCAGCCGTCGCCCTCGAGCGGGAGACCGTCGCTGCCGAGCACGAGCTGCTCACGCACGATGACCGCAGCAGCCTCGTTATCGCCCAGCAGCTTGCTGGTGCGCCCGGCCTTGAAATCCTGCGGGGCTCAGCCCATCAGCTCACGGCCGTCGGTAGCGGCAGCTGCGGCAACGGCCCGAAACTGCAGGGCGACCCGCTCGTACCGCTCGACCAGCGGAAGTCCGAACGTCGCGTCCGGGCCCTCCGACACGTCGCGCAGATAGTCGAAGTCATCCGCCAGGTGCACCAGGGCGGCTCCGAGGGCACTCAACTCGATGCCGACGGACTTGTCATACGAACCCGGGAGCCACGCGAGGTCGAGCATGTACCGGCCTGAGATCTGCCGCGCGGCTGCCAGCCGCTCAAGGGCCGGAAGCGCGCCCAGCCACCCCAGGAAGAAGTCATCTGTCGCACGGGCATTGGCCTCGTCGTCAGTGAAGTCGTCCGTGATCGCTGCATCGACGGCCCGCGGCGACATCTCGAGCGCCAGTTCGACAGCGAGCGACACATTCCCGGCTACAGCTGAACGCAGGTGCTCAGCCCTCGACTCACTTGACCCAACCATCGCTGATCTTGCCTCCGTTCTTGGCATACGTGACGACGATCCCGCGGAATGAACACGACTGAACCGATGCGGCGCGAGTGGTCGTCAGCGTCCGAGAAGACGGGCGAGTCCCTAGACCACCTCGACGGCCTCTCGCTTTCTAGCCGGCCCTTCGCCACGAGGGCGCAGGAACTCGAGGCGGTCACCGCCCGCAGATTGTCTAGCAATCTGCTAGATTGCCTGGCAATGGACAGAGACGTATCGATCGCGCGCGTACCGGCCTCGGTGGCCGAGTCGCTGCGCTCCGAAGTGCTCGCCGTGCGCATCCGACCCGGCGACGCCGTGACCGAGGCGTCCGTCGCGAGCCGGTTCGACGTCTCGCGGCCCACGGCGAGGCTGGCCATCGACCAGCTCGTGAACGCGGGCCTGCTGCGGCGCGAGGCCAACCGCGGCGCGCGCGTGCCGGCACTGAGCCGCGCCGACATCGTCGACCTGTACGACAACCGCGCGCTCGTGGAGGGCGCCGCTCTTCGGGCGCTCGCCGAGGGTGGGGCAGTTCCTGCCGATGCGGTCTTCCACAACCGCGCCCTCGCGGACGCTTCTGACGAGGCGCCGTTCGCCGCCGACGACATCGCCTTTCATCGGGCGCTCGTCACGGGACAGTCGAGCCCGCGACTGAGCCGCATGCACGAGAGCCTCATGGGCGAGATCGAGCTCTGCATCGGGCAGGTCGCCGCGAACTCCCTGTGGCGCCCGGCCGACATCGCGGCCCAGCACGCCCGGGTGCTCGACGCCGTCGTGGCCGGCGACCCCGAGCTCGCCTCCCGCCTCGTGCGCGAGCACATCCTGACCTCGCGCGATCGCCTCATCGATCACGTCGACCGCACCCGCTGACACCACCCGCACCCTGGAGGCACCGCAATGACGCAGCGACAAGTTCCGAAGCCCAAAGAGCTCCTCGAGTACATGCAGTTCAAGAAGCCCGACCTCGACTTCAAGCGCAGCCGCCTGCAGTCGGCTCTGACGATCGCCGACCTCCGCACGATCGCGAAGCGCCGCACCCCGAAGGCGGCGTTCGACTACACCGACGGCTCGGCCGAGGGCGAGATCTCGATCAGCCGCGCCCGGCAGGCGTTCGAAGACGTGGAGTTCCACCCGCAGGTGCTCCGCGACGTCGCCGACGTCGACACCACGACGACCACCTTCGGCGCCGCCTCCGCGCTGCCGTTCGGCATCGCCCCGACGGGCTTCACCCGCCTGATGCAGACCGAGGGCGAGACCGCCGGGGCCGGGGCTGCGGGTGCCGCCGGCATCCCCTTCACCCTGTCGACCCTCGGCACGACCTCGATCGAGAACGTCAGGGCCGCCAACCCGACTGGCACCAACTGGTTCCAGCTCTACGTGATGCGCCAGCGCGAGATCTCGTACGGCCTGGTCGAGCGCGCCGCCGCCTCCGGCTTCGGCACCCTCTTCTTCACCGTCGACACTCCCGTGGCCGGTGCCCGCCTCCGCGACAAGCGCAACGGCTTCTCGATCCCACCCCAGCTCACGCCCGGCACCGTCCTGAATGCGATCCCCCGCCCGTGGTGGTGGTTCGACTTCCTGACCACGCCCAAGCTGGAGTTCGCCTCGCTCGCCTCCACCGGCGGCACCGTCGGCGAGCTGCTCGACTCGGCGATGGACCCCACGATCGACTTCGACGACCTCAAGATCATCCGCGACATGTGGCCGGGCAAGCTCGCGATCAAGGGCGTGCAGAGCGTGGAGGACGCGAAGAAGTTCGCCGACTTCGGGGTCGACGGCATCGTGCTGTCCAACCACGGCGGGCGTCAGCTCGACCGCGCGCCGATCCCGTTCCACCTGCTGCCCGAGGTCGTGAAGGAGGTCGGGAGCGACGTCGAGGTCGTCGTCGACACCGGCATCATGAACGGCGCCGACATCGTGGCGTCGATCGCGCTCGGCGCCAGCTTCACACTCGTCGGGCGCGCCTACCTCTACGGGCTCATGGCCGGCGGCCGCGCCGGGGTCGACCGCATGATCGAGATCCTCTCCGACGAGATCCGCCGCACGATGAAGCTGCTCGGGGCGCACTCGCTCGAGGAGCTCACGCCCGCGCACGTGACGCAGCTCGAGCGCTTGGCGCCCCGCGCGCGCAGCTGACGCCGGGGCGGCGCCGGCTCGACCCCCGCGATCGTCCTATCCGACAGCCCGCGGACTGACGGATAGGCCGACACGGAGGGTTCAGCCGCCAGAGGCTTCAGCGGGCAGCCGCAGCAGCAGCAGCCGCAGCCGACGGCTCGTACCGCACCGGCGGGAACGCCTGCCGCACGAGGTCACGCAGCGCCTCCAACGACGACCCTGCCGGCACCAGCCCGGCAGCCAGCGCCTGCACCAGCACGTTGCCGATAGCGGTGGCCTCGACGGGCCCGGCGAGTACCGTGCGTCCGGTGCGGTCGGCGGTCAGCCGGCAGAGCAGCTCGTTCTGCGAGCCGCCGCCCACGACGTGCACCGTCGTGATGGTGCGCCCCGAGAGCCGTTCCGCCTCATCGAGCGTCGCCGCATACGCAGCCGCCAGCGACTCGAGGATGCTGCGGACCACCTCGGCGCGCGTGGTCGGCGCCGCGATTCCGTGCTCCTCGCACCAGCCTCGGATCCGCGCCGGCATGTCGCCGGGCGCGGTGAAGCGGTCGTCCGACGCGTCGAACACGGCGACCGGCCCGGTGACCTCGGCCGCGGCGGCGAGGAGCGACGCGAGGTCGCTCGACCGCGTGGCGTCCGTGCCCGCGGCGGCATCCCAGGTGCGCATCGACTCGCTCAGCAGCCAGAGCCCCGAGATGTTCTTCAAGAAGCGGATCCGCCCGAAGGCGCCGCCCTCGTTCGTGAAGTTCGCGGCACGCGCGGCCTCCGTGATGACGGGCCGCTCGAGCTCCAGCCCGACGAGCGACCAGGTGCCGCTCGAGATGTAGGCCGCGTGCTCGTCGGCGAGCGGCACCCCGACGACCGCCGAGGCGGTGTCGTGCGAGCCGACGGCTGTGACCGGGATCTCCCGGCCGCCGGCCATCGACGCCGCGAGCTCCGGTGTGAGGGCGCCGATCGCCGTGCCCGGGTCGACCAGCGGCGCGAACAGCGACGTCGGCAGCCCCAGCGTGTCGAACAGCCCGGCATCCCACTCGCCGGTCTCGGCGGCGAGGAGCCCCGTCGTCGACGCGTTGGTGCGCTCGGTCACGTCGACGCCGGTCAGCCAGTGCCCGATCAGGTCGGGCACCAGCAGCGCCCGATCGGCGAGCGGCAGCACCCCTGCCTCCCGGTCTGCCGCCAGCTGGAAGACCGTGTTGAACGGAAGGTGCGCGAGGCCCGTCCGCCGGTACAGCTCGTCGGCCGGCACGGCCCGGTGCACCGCCGCGACGCCCGCTTCCGAGCGCGCGTCGCGGTAGTGGTACGGCACGCCCAGCAGGCGTCCCCAGCGCTGCAGGCCGTAGTCGACCGCCCACGAGTCCACCCCGATGGAGGCGAGCGCAGGAACTCCGGCCACCGCCTTCGCGAGCCCCTCCTCGATGGCCGCCCACAGCCCGAGCACATCCCAGTGGAGCGACGCCGCGCCGGGGCCTTCGGTGAGGCGCACCGGGCGGTTGGGGAAGCGCGCGACGTGCTGCAGCCGCAGCCCGTGCGCCCCGATGTGCCCGAGGATGACCCGGCCGCTGGTCGCACCGAGGTCGACCGCGGCCACCGAGCCGCCCGAGGGGGTCGTCATCCCCGACCGCGTCGTCATCTCAGGAAGGCTGCGGCCACCCCGGCGTCGACCGGGATGTGCAGGCCGGTCGTGTGCGACAGGTCGCCGGCGGTGAGCACGAACACGGCGTTGGCGACGTGCTCGGGCAGGACCTCGCGCTTCAGCAGGGTGCGCTGCGCGTAGTAGGCGCCGAGCTCCTCTTCGGGCACGCCGTAGACCGCTGCGCGCTTGGCGCCCCAGCCGCCGGCGAAGATGCCCGAGCCGCGGACGACGCCGTCGGGGTTGATGCCGTTGACCTTGACCCCGTACTCGCCGAGCTCGGCCGCGAGCAGGCGCACCTGATGCGCCTGGTCGGCCTTCGTCGCGGAGTACGCGATGTTGTTCGGGCCGGCGAACACCGAGTTCTTCGACGAGATGTAGATGATGTCGCCGCCGAGCTCCTGGTCGATCAGCACCTTCGCCGCCGCCCGGGAGACGAGGAACGACCCCTTCGCCATCACGTCGTGCTGGAGGTCCCAGTCGGCGACCGTCGTCTCGAGCAGCGACTTCGACAGCGAGAGGCCGGCGTTGTTGACGACGAGGTCGAGGCCGCCGAAGGCCAGGAGGACCTCCTGGATGCCGGCCGCGATGTCGTGCTCGGAGGTCACGTTCGCCTGGACTCCGATCGCGACGTCGGTCGATCCGAGCTCGGCGGCCGCGGCCTGGGCCTTGGCGAGGTCGAGGTCGGCGATGACGACGCAGGCGCCCTCCTCGGCCAGTCGGGTCGCGATCGCCTTGCCGATGCCGGACGCCGCGCCGGTGACCAGCGCGATACGGGTGGCCAGCGGCTTGGGCGCCGGGCGGCGCTGCAGCTTCGCCTCTTCCAGAGCCCAGTACTCGATCCGGAACTTCTCGGACTCGTCGATCGGGGCGTACGTCGAGATCGCCTCGGCTCCGCGCATCACGTTGATCGCGTTGAGGTAGAACTCCCCCGCTACGCGGGCGGTCTGCTTGTCGGCGCCGTACGAGAACATCCCGACGCCCGGGATCAGGACGATCGCAGGATCCTGCCCGCGGATCGCCGGCGAGTCCGGCGTCGCGTGACGGTCGTAGTAGGCCTGGTAGTCGGCGCGGTACTCGGCATGCAGCTCCTTCAGGCGCGCGAACGACTCGTCGAGCGTCGCGGACGCCGGGAGGTCGAGCACGAGCGGCTTGACCTTGGTGCGGAGGAAGTGGTCGGGGCACGACGTGCCGAGGGCGGCGAGACGCGGGTGCTCCGAGGAGCGCAGGAACTCGAGCACCTCCGGAGCGTCGGTGAAGTGGCCGACCTGCGGGTGGTCGGTTGAGACGAGACCGCGGAGGGCCGGCGCGAGGGCGGCCGCACGGGTTCGGCGGAGTTCCTGCGCCAGATCGGCGTAGCCGTCGAGCTCGGGGCCGAACGGCTCGGGGCGTCCGTGCTCGGCGATGTAGGCGGCGGCGGTCTCGATGATCCAGAGCGAGTTCGCCTCGGCCTCGTCGGAGGTGTCGGCCCAGGCCGTGATGCCGTGGCCGCCGAGGATCGTGCCGATCGCCTGCGGGTTGGCCTCCTTGATGGCGGCGATGTCTTCGCCGAGCTGCCACCCCGGCCGACGCCACGGCACCCAGACGACCCGGTCGCCGAAGATCTGCTTCGTGAGCGCCTCGCCGTCGGCGGAGGTCGCGATGGCGATCCCCGAGTCGGGGTGGAGGTGGTCGACGTGCGCCGCGTCGACCAGGCCGTGCATGGCCGTGTCGATCGACGGCGCCGCGCCGCCCTTGCCATGGAGGGCGTAGTCGAAGGCGGCGACCATGTCGTCTTCGGAGTCCACGCCTCGATAGACGGAGCGGAGCGAGCGCAGCCGGTCGAGCCGGAGCACCGCCAGGCCCTTCTCGGCGAGGGTGCCGAGGTCGCCGCCCGAGCCCTTCACCCAGAGCAGCTCGACCGGCTCGCCCGTGACCGGGTCGACGGCCGTGCCCTTGGCAGAGGTGTTGCCGCCGGCGTAGTTGGTGTTCGCCGGGTCGGAGCCCAGGCGGTTGGAGCGCGCGATCAGGTCGGCGGCGGTCGTGGTGGTGCCCGTCGTGCTGTCGGGTGTGGTCGTCGTCATGGCCTCAGGCGCTCCAGCTCAGCTGCTTGCCGCCGACGCGCTCGGCGGCGATCTTCTCGGCGTGGCCGGACTCGGCGTACGCCCTCATCGGGTCGGCGGGCAGGCCCCGCGATTCGCGCCACTCGGCGAGTGCCGGGCGGACGTCGGTGTAGAAGGCGTCCATCAGGATGCCGTTGGCGCCGAGCACGTCGTGCGATGCCTGCGCTGCGGCGAGGGCGACGCGGTCGACGAGCAGGGCGCGGGCCGTCATCTCCTGGACGTTGAGCACGGAGCGCATCTGGCCGGGGATCTTGTCTTCGACGTTGTGGCACTGGTCGAGCATGAACGCGACGGGCGAGTCGGGCTCGAGGCCGCCGCCCTGGATCACCTCGAACAGGATCCGGAAGAGCTGGAACGGGTCGGCGGCGCCCACGATCAGGTCGTCGTCGGCGTAGAAGCGCGAGTTGAAGTCGAACGAGCCGAGCTTGCCGAGGCGCAGCAGCTGCATGACGATGAACTCGATGTTGGTACCGGGCGCGTGGTGGCCCGTGTCGAGGCAGGTGTAGGCCTTCGGGCCGAGGGCGCTCACCTGGGCGAAGCTGGTGCCCCAGTCGGGAACGTCGGTGTGATAGAACGCCGGCTCGAAGAACTTGTACTCGAGCACGAGGCGCTGCTCGTCGCCGAGCTGCGAGTAGATCTCGGCGAGGCTTGCGGCGAGGTTGTCCTGGCGGGTGCGGAGGCTGTCCTGGCCGGGGTAGTTGGTGCCGTCGGCCAGCCAGATCTTCAGGTCGCGCGATCCTGTCTCGGTCATGATCTCGAGGCAGCGGAGGTGGTGGTCGATCGCACGGCGGCGGACTGCCGGGTCGGAGTGCGCGAGGGAGCCGAACTTGTACTCCTCGTCTTGGAAGGTGTTCGAGTTGACCGTGCCGAGGCTGACGCCCAGCGACTCGGCGTGCGCCTTGAGTGCCGACCAGTCGTCGACGAGGTCCCACGGGATGTGCAGCGCCACGCTCGGCGCGAGGCCGGTGAGCTCGTTCACGGTGGCGGCGTCGGCGATCTTCTCCTCGGGGCTGCGCGGGGTGCCCGGCGTGCCGAAGACCTTGAAGCGCGTGCCCGAGTTGCCGAACGCCCAGGACGGCAGCTCGATGGCCTGCCGCTCGAGGGTGGAGGTGATGTCAGCGAAGGTTGTCATGCGCTTTCTCCTTGGTGCGAAGACGGGGTGGATGGGATGAGTGCGGCGAGCTGGTCTTCGAGGTGGAAGACCTCGGCGAGTTCGGTGGCGGTCTGGTCGGCACGGCCGTCGAGGCCGTCGAAGAGGTCGCCCATGTGGCGCTCCCAGGTCGCGGCGACCTCGGAGTGCGCGAGGTAGCGGTCGGCCTCGAGCACCGAGTCGACCTCGTAGTAGCCGACGAGCAGGCCGTCCGGGTCGAGGAAGAGCGAGTAGTTGCGGCGGCCGGCACGCTCGATCTCACGGAGCATGTCGGGCCACACCGCCTCGTGCCGAGCGCGGTACTCGGGGATGCGCTCGGGTGCCACCCGCAGCCGGAAGCACACGCGGGTCATCGTCGGCTCCCGGCGCGGTCGCGGATCGGGCGGACGGTGCCGGTCTCGGTGGTCGCCGTGCCGTAGCGCTCGGCCTCGATCTCGTCCAGCGTCTTGCCGCGGGTGTCCGGCGCCCAGATCGTGCCGACGAGGAACGACACGGCGAGCAGGCCGATGATGAGGCCGCCGAGCGCCTGGAGGCCGATGTCGGCGAGCAGCAGCGGGAACCAGATGCTGAGCAGGCCCACGGCGACGCGGGCGGCGAGGAACAGCACGCCCTGGGCGCTGGCGCGGTAGCGGGTGGCGAAGAGCTCGCTCGTCCAGAGACCGTAGAAGGCCTGCGCGCCGATGCCCGACGAGATGCCCCAGGCGATGGCGAAGAAGAGGAGCGTGCCGAGGTTCGCGGGTGCGTAGATGAGGGCGGCCCAGGCGATGATCGCGAGAGCGGCTCCGATGGCGAAGAGCACCCGGCGGCTCATCCGGTCGGCGTACCGCATGAAGCCGAAGTAGGTGACGGCGACCGTGCACGCCCAGACGAGGATCTGCAGGAGGTACTGCTCGGTCACGCTCGTGACGCCGGTGGCGCTGTAGACGCGGGGCTGGAAGATGCCCGCCTGGCCCGCCACGGTGTTCCAGAGCGCGTAGACGCCGAAGAGGAAGAGGAGCGCCGTGAGATTCCTCCTGTTGGTGAAGAGCAGCTTGAACCCGCTGAAGAAGGGGGCGGCGGCGGTCGTCTTCGCTCGCTCCTCCTTCCAGAGGGTCGACTCGGGGAGGCCTCGTCGCAGCCACCAGACGACGGCCGCGACGACGAAGAGGTGCGCGAAGATCAGGCGGCTGCCGAGGAGGCCGAGGGGCGCCGCCGCGATGGCGAGGGCGAAGCCGACCATCGGGCCGACCGACCAGGCGAGCTGGGCGGTGCCGACGTGGGCGGCGCGCTTGCCGGGAGGGGCCTGCTCGGCGATGTAGGTCCATGACGCCGGGACACCAGCGCCGACGGCGATGCCGGTGAGGATGAAGCCGATCAGCAGCATGGCGTAGCTGCCGGCGAAGACGGCCAGCACGATGCCGAGCATGTAGAGCAGCAGGTCGTAGGTGTAGATGAACTTGCGGCCGTAGCGGTCGCAGAGCGGCCCGCCGATGATGGCGCCGGCGGCCGCGCCGAACGCGTTGGCGCTGAGGCTCGCGAGCAGGCCGACCGCGAGATCGCCGATGTGGAACTGCGCCTGCCAGAGCGCGAGGCTGGTGGCGATCGCGATGATCGACCCCGACTCGATGTAGTTCGACATGGCGACCGAGACGGTCGCCTTCCAGCCGGTGGTACTGGTGCTTCCGATTCGGACCGTCATCGGCCCCTCCGTCCATCGTCGTTGACAGTTCACGGGTTGTGGCCCGGGGCGGTCGCCCCGGGAGCTCGGGTTCGATCCGCTGCCGTTCACGACGACAGTTGAATCGTTTCATAACCATAGCGGCCGACAGGGTTCGCCGCAATCGCGAATCGTGCCCTACGCTCACAGCCATGATGGAGTCCGCGAGCGTCCGCGACGTGGCCGCGCTCGCGCAGGTCTCCGTCGGCACGGTCTCGAACGTGCTCAACCACCCCGAGAAGGTGTCCGAGACCACGGTGTCCCGAGTGCAGAGCGCGATCCGCGAGCTCGGCTTCATCCGCAACGACGCCGCGCGCCAGCTCCGCGCCGGCCACAGCAACGCGATCGGCCTCGTGATCCTCGACGTCACCAACCCGTTCTTCACCGACGTCGCCCGCGGTGCCCAGCAGCACGCCGCCTCGTTCGGCAAGTCCGTGATCCTCGGCTCCAGCGACGAGAAGCCCGACCTCGAGCGCTCGTACCTCGACCTCTTCGAAGAGCAGCGGGTGCTGGGCGTGCTCCTCTCCCCCGTCGGCGAGGTGACGTCCCGGCTCGAGCGGCTGCGGTCGCGGGGCATCCCGGCCGTCCTCGTCGACCGGATCATCCCCGACGCCGTGGCGAGCTCCGTGTCGGTCGACGACGTCGCCGGGGGCCGCCTCGCGGTGCGGCACCTCATCGAGCAGGGTGCGAGCCGGGTGGTCTTCGTCGGCGGGCCCTTCGGCATCCGGCAGGTCTCCGACCGTGCGGCCGGCGCCTCGACTGTGGCGCAGGAACTCGGCGTCCCCCTCGAGATCATCGCCACCGACGCGCTGTCGATCCCGGAGGGGCGCCGCGTCGCGTCGGAGCTCCTCGTCCGCGAGCCGGCCCGGCGCCCCGACGCGGTCTTCGCCGCCAACGACCTCGTGGCCATCGGCCTTCTGCAGACGTTCTTCGCCGCCGGGGTGGCTGTGCCGCGTGACATCGCCGTGATCGGCTACGACGACATCGGCTTCGCCGCGACGGCCGTCGTGCCGCTGTCGTCGATCAGCCAGCCGAGCGCGCTCATCGGCCGCACCGCCATCGACCTGGTGCTCGCCGAGGCGGCGTCAGGCGACCCGGCCGACCGGCAGGCGATCGTGTTCCAGCCGGAGCTGGTGGTGCGGGACAGCACGGCGTAGGGCTACGGCTCCAGCGGCACGGTCATGAGCGACTGCAGGTAGCGGCGCACCTCGACGCCCATGTCGACCGAGTCCGAGTCGAGCAGCCACTGCACCTGGAGGCCGTCCATCAGGGCGATGAGCGCACGAGCCGACCCCGCAGGGTCGACGCCGTCGACGAGCTGCCCGGTGCGCTGCATGACTTCGAGGGAGGTCGTGACCATGCCGACGCTCCACTGATAGCGGTTCACGAAGTACGCGTGCGCGGGATGCTCGGCGGAGGTCGCCTCCGCCGACAGCACGCAGTGCAGCTCGACGAGGCCCCGGATCGTGGCGTTGTAGTCGGTCAGCTCGGCGAGGCCGCGGATCGTCTCGATCCCGGCGTCGACGTCGAGCGGCACGCGACTCCGGGCGTCCTCGTCTCGGAGCTCGAGGACACCGGCGAGCAGGTCGCTCTTCGAGGGGAAGTGGTGGAGCAGGCCAGCCTGGCTCATGCCGACCCGGTCGGAGATCTCGCGGATGGAGCCGGAGCGGTAGCCGGAGCTCG
Source organism: Frondihabitans sp. GW821-FHT04F02 (assembly GCF_059420045.1). Taxonomy (NCBI): domain Bacteria; kingdom Bacillati; phylum Actinomycetota; class Actinomycetes; order Micrococcales; family Microbacteriaceae; genus Frondihabitans; species Frondihabitans sp. GW821-FHT04F02. The sequence continues at coordinate 444,740 of NZ_JBWKSZ010000003.1, forward strand.
CGAACACCGCGAATCCTGCCATCAGGATCTCTCGGCGACGCTGGGCCGTCTTCGCGTATGCGCCGCGCTGCGCCCCGGGGACGGACATGTCGTGATCCTATGCGAGAAGAGAGGGGGCCCACCGCCCCGGACGGCCGATCGGCGCGTCCGGAGCGGTGTCTCAGGAGGAGATGACGAGCGTCTGCGTCAGGGGCAGGTCGACGACCGACGCGCCCACGTGCAGCTCGAACTCGCCGGACTCCTGGTGCCAGCCGCCCTGCCAGTCGGCGAGGAGGCGTACCGGGAACTCGACCGTGGCCGTCTCGGTGGCGCCCGCGTCGACGACGACGGGAGCGAAGCCGACGAGCCAGCGCACCGGGCGCTCGATCGCCGAATCGGTCTTCGAGGCGTAGACCTGGACGACCTGCTTGCCGCGGCGCTCCCCCGTGTTCGCGACGTCGACGGTGACCGTGACGGTGTCGCCGACGGCAGCGGTCGAGGTGGCTGCCGCATTCGAGAGCTCGAACGTCGTGTAGCCGAGGCCGAACCCGAACGGGAAGGCGGGCTCCGTGCCGGCGCGGAGCCATGCGCGGTAGCCGATGTGAATGCCCTCGTCGTAGTGGAGCGCGCCGGCCTCGGGGGTGACGTCGAGCACGGGGACGTCCGCGAGCGCGGCCGGCCAGGTGGTGGGGAGGCGACCGCCGGGCTCGGAGTCGCCCGAGAGCACGTCGGCCAGGGCGTTGCCGATCTCCTGGCCGCCGAAGTAGCCGATCACGACGGCGGCGACCTCGTCGCGCCACGGCAGGAGCACCGGGGCGCCCGAGTTCACGACCACGACGGTGCGCGGGTTCGCCGCGACGACGGCGCGGACGAGGTCGTCCTGACGGCCCGGCAGGTCGAGGTTCGACCGGTCGTAACCCTCGGACTCCACGCGCGAGTTGGTGCCGACGACGACCACGGCGACCTCGGCCGCGGCGGCCGCTTCCGCTGCCTCGGCGATCAGGGCCTCGGGGTCGTCGTCGTTCGGCTCGATGCCGAAGGCGAACGACATGGCGTTGCCGAGGGCGCCGGCGTCGCGCTGGGTCAGGTCGACGCGAATCGTGACGGCGATGCTCTCGCCCTCGGTGACCGCGACGGGCACCGAGCGCGTCGGCGGCGACAGGAAGGCCGCGCCCAGGTCGGTGCCCTCGGGCACGACGGTGGCGTGGAGCACCTCGACGCCGTCGACGACGATCGTGGCGGTGCCGGCCGCGGCGAAGCCGAGCTTGATGGTGCCGGTGGCGGTCGGCGTGTAGACCGTCGACAGCTGGAGCGTGGACGACTCCGAGATCGGGGCGTCGCCGCCGAACCAGACCAGCGCCGTCGCCAGGCGGTCCTCGCCGAAGAGCTCGACGTCGTCGGCGTCGAGGAAGGCCGCACGGAGGCCCGGACCACCCGAGACGGGGTTGGCGATGGTCTCGCGGGCGAGCTCGGCGATGCCCTCCTGCACGACCGCGCCGACGGAGTAGGTGATGCGGTCGGCGCCGAAGCGGCTCCGGAGCCCCTCGAGCGGCGACACCACGTGCTCGGGCAGCACGGTCGCGCTGCCGCCGCCCTGGCTCCGGGCGAACTCGGCGTTGTGGCCGATGACGGCGATGCTGGCGGGGACCGCGTCGGCCCAGGGCAGCTCGTCGCGGTTGACGAGCAGCACGCTGCCGGCCGCCGCTGCCTCGCGGGCGAAGGCGATGCCGTCTTCGACGAGGGCGGGCTCGGCCACCGCCGGGTCGAAGCCCTCGAGGGCGCCGACCCGCTGGGCGAGGCGCAGGATCCGCAGGACCTTGCGATCCACCGCCTCCTCAGCGATCTCGCCGGCTCGGACCGCGGCGACCAGCGCTTCGCCCCACGGGCCGTCGGGCCCGGGCATGACGATGTCCTGCGACGCCTTCGCGCTCTCGAGGCTGCGCACGGCGGTCCAGTCGCTGATGACCGCTCCATCGAAGCCCCACTCGGTGGCGAGCGGGGTCTCGAGCAGCTCGTTCTCGGTGGCGGTGACTCCGTTGATCGAGTTGTAGGCGCTCATGATCGCCCAGGTCTTCGACTCGGTGACGGCCTTCTCGAAGGCGAGCAGGTAGAGCTCGCGGAGCGGACGCTCGGCGACGTTCACATCGACGGTGAAGCGGTCGGTCTCGGAGTCGTTGGCGACGTAGTGCTTGGGGGTCGCGGCGACGCCGTTCTCCTGCATGCCGTCGACGTACGAGGCGGCGAGCTCGGCCGTCAGCACCGGGTCTTCCGAGAACGCCTCGAAGTGCCGGCCGCCGAGGGGCGAGCGGTGCAGGTTGATGGTGGGTCCGAGCACCACGTCGACGCCCTTGCGGCGGGCCTCGACGGCGGCGGCGGCACCGTAGCGCGCGGCGATCGCGGTGTCCCACGACGACGAGACCACGGTGGCCGACGGCAGGTTCAGCGACGGCGAGCGCTCGTCCCACACCTCGCCGCGGACGCCCGACGGGCCGTCCGACATGAGCAGGCGACGCAGCCCGATCTTCTGGATCGGCCAGGTGGTCCAGAAGTCGCGCCCCGTGAGGAGCTGGACCTTCTCTTCGAGGGTGAGCGAATCGAGCAGGGGCTGGAGCCGTGCGTCGATGGTCGCCAGGGTGTCCGTCATCGTTGAGCCGTTCTGGTGGTGTTCGGGAAGAGGTGAGGTGAGGCGAGGCGAGGTGAGGGGAACGGCTACGCCACGGCGCCGGCCTGCAGGTCGGCCTCGCGCTGCTCCAGCACGAGCCGTCGTCGCTCGGCGCGGCGCTGCTCCTGTCGCACGGGGTCCGGCACGGGTGCCGCGAGGAAGAGGCGCTGCGTGTAGGGGTGCTCCGGGCGGGCTGTGACCTGATCGCCGTCGCCCCATTCCACGATCTCGCCGTGGTACATGACCGCGACGCGGTGGCTCAGGTGACGCACGACCTCGAGGTCGTGCGAGACGAAGAGGTAGGCGACGCCGGTGCGTTCCTGGATCTCCTTGAACAGCTCGAGCACGCGGGCCTGGGTCGACAGGTCGAGCGCCGAGACGGGCTCGTCGCAGACGATGAGGCGCGGGTCGAGGGCGAGAGCGCGGGCGATCGCGATGCGCTGGCGCTGACCGCCCGAGAACTCGCGGGGAAGGCGGTCGACGGAGCCGCTCGGCAGGCCGACCTGGTCGAGCAGTTCGCGGACACGCTTCCCGGCCTCCTTGGCCGGGACGTTCCGCACGGTGAGCGGCTCGGCGAGGATCTGCTCGATCGTCAGCGACGGGTTGAGCGAGGTGTACGGATCCTGGAAGACGACCTGGATCTCGCTCGAGAGAGCGCGACGGGCCTTGCGGCCGAGCTGCGAGATCTCCTGCGAGCGGTAGGTGATGCTGCCGCCGGTGACCGGGGCGAGCCCGAGCACAGCGCGACCCAGGGTGGTCTTGCCCGAGCCCGACTCGCCGACGAGACCGACGGTCTCACCGGGGCGGATGTCGAGCGACACGCCCTTCAGCGCCCGGAACGGCTCCTTGCGGAAGCCCTTGATCGGGTAGTCGACCGTGACGTCCTTGACGTCGAGCAGGGTGGAGACGAGGGGCCTCTCCGACACGGCTGAGGTGCTCACAGGACGACTCCTTTGTTGATGTTCGACGGCAGGAAGACCGATTCGGTCATGATCGGAACGAGGTCGGGCTCCTTGAGCTCACCTCGGGGCGGTCCCTCCTCGAGGATCGCATCGAACAGGGCCCGGGTGTACTCGTGCTGCGGGTTCGCGAACAGAGAGCGGACGGGCCCGGTCTCGACGATCCGGCCGTTCCGCATCACCGAGACGCGGTCGCACAGGTCGGCGACGACGCCGAAGTTGTGCGTGACCAGGATGACGCCCATCTGGAGCTCCCGCTGCAGGTCGCGCAGGAGGTCGAGCACCTCGGCCTGCACCGTCACGTCGAGAGCCGTGGTCGGCTCGTCGGCGATCAGGAGGTCGGGATCGCATGAGATCGCTCCCGCGATGAGGACCCGCTGGGCCATGCCGCCCGACACCTCGTGCGGGTACGCCGTGAAAGTGCGCTCCGGGTTGGGGATCCCGACCCGGGTGAGGAGGCCGATCGCCTTGGCCTTCGCCTCGTCTTTCGACAGGCCGAGGCTGTTGCGGATCGGCTCGACGAGCTGGTACCCGATCGTGAACGACGGGTCGAGGTTCGACATGGGCTCCTGCGGGATGTACGCGATCTTCTTTCCGCGGATCCCGAGGAGCTTCCTCTCGCTGGCATCGGCGAGGTCGACGCCCTCGAACGAGATGGCGCCGCCGACGACACGGCCGCCCTCGGGGAGCAGGCGCAGGACGGACCAGGCCGTCTGTGTCTTGCCGGATCCGGACTCGCCGATCAGGCCGTGGACCTCGCCGCGCTTGACGACCAGCGACACGTCGTGGACCACGCGCTTGACCGACCCGTCGGGCTGGTCGTAGCCGACTGCGAGCCGGTCGACGCGGAGGAGCTCCTCGCCGAAGCGACCCTCGGTGTCGGGGATCTCGTCGTGGACGATGATCGGCTCGGCCTCGGCCGGGGAGAGCTCCACGGCGCCGCGACGACGGCGCTTCCTGCCGCCCGAGCGCTCTAGCTCGTCGCGCATCGCGTTGGCGAGCAGCGTGAGGGCGACGCACGTGAGTGCGATCGCGAGGCTGGGCCAGATCATGAGCAGCGGGTTCGAGTAGATCTGCTGGAAGCCGTCCGACAGCATCGAGCCCCAGGTGGGGATCGAGGTGTCGCCGAGGCCGAGGAAGTCGAGGCCCGCCTGGATGGCGATCGCGATTCCGGTGATCATGGCGGCCTGGATGATGACGGGCGCCCGGACGACGGTCAGGATGTGGCGGCCGATGATGCGGGCGTCCGACAGACCGGAGACGCGTGCCGCGTCGACGTAGAGCTCGTTTCGCACGGCCGAGACCGCGGCGAACACGAGGCGGAAGAAGGCCGGGCTGAGAAGCACGCCGAAGATGGCCATCGAGCCCCAGAGCGACGGGCCGAGGACGGACCGGGCTGCGAGCAGGACGACGATGCCGGGGAGGGCCATCAGCAGGCCGGTGAGCCAGGACGACACGGCGTTGAACCACTTGCCGTAGTAGCCGGCGATGAGGCCGCCGATGATTCCGAACACCGCGGCCACGGCGAGGGCCAGCATGGCGCCGAGGAGGCTGTAGCGGCTGGCGAAGAACAGGCGCGACAGCACGTCCTGCCCGGCGCTGTCCGCACCCAGCGGGTGGGCGCCGCCCGGCTTCGCGAGCACGGCGTTGATGTCGGCCGCATTCGGGTCCATGGGCGCGATGACGTTCGCGAGGATCGCCGTCAGGACGAGGAGTGCCAGCCAGATCAGCGAGCCGAGGCCGACCGGGTTCTTCGTGAGGCGACGGAAGAGCGATGTGCCGGTGGCCTTGGGGGCCTCGTCGGCGAGGACGGTGGGAAGCTCGATCACGACAGACGCACCTTCGGGTTGATAGCGCCCTGAGCCAGGTCGATGACCAGGTTCACGATGACGACGATGACTGCGGTGGCGAGGACGAGGCCCATCACCAGGGGGATGTCGCCCTGGCTGGTGGCGGTGACCGCCACCTGCCCGACGCCGGGGATGGCGAAGACCTGCTCGACGATGACCGCGCCGCCGAGGAGGCCGACGAACTGCACTGCCAGGACCGCGAGGGCTGGAGCGCCGGCGTTCCTGAGGACGTGCTTGAAGACGACGCTCGTGGTGGAGAGGCCGCGCGAGCGGAGCGTGCGGACGTAGTCCTGACGCAGGGCGTCGATCACCGAGCCGCGCACCTGCTGCGTGACGCCCGCCACGCCGCCGATCGCGAGGGCGATGACCGGCAGGGTCACGGTCTTGATCCACTCGGACGGGGAGTCCGAGAACGAGGTGTATCCCGTCGGAGCGAAGAGCTTGAGGTTGATCGCGAGCACCAGGACGAGCGCCAGCGCGATGAGGAAGCCGGGGATGCCGAACCCGAGGACGGAGAGGAACTGCACGATGCGGTCCACCCAGCCGCGGCGCGTGGCCGCCCAGACGCCGAGGACCACGGCGAACACCGCAGTGATGACGGTGGCGCCGATGACGAGGGTGAGCGTCACGCCGAGGCGGCTGGCGATGGCGTCGTTGACGGGCTGGCCGGTGAACCACGAGTCGCCGAAGCTGCCGTGGAGCGCATTGGCCAGCCAGTCGCCGAACTGGACGAGGATCGGCCGGTCCAGGCCGAGCTGGTGGTTCTTCTCAGCGACGCCCGCCTGTGTGGCGCTGTTGCCGAGGATCTTCCTGGCCACGTTGCCGCTGCCGGCATAGAGGAGGAAGAAGGCCACCGTCGTGATCACCACGACCAGGACGGCGCCGGCGAGAAGACGCCGGATGATGAAGGTCAGCATCGTTGGTTCCCTTGTGACTCGAGAAAGTGCGGAGGGGGTGGCGAGCCGGCGGGGAGTCCCGCCGGCTCGCCGAGGTGCGGTGCGGCGTCGGCCCGCTAGGACTTCGGCGTGATGTTGTAGAGGTACGGGTACGCGTTTCCGACCTGGACGATCGCGCTCGTCTTGGCGTCGGTGACGTACTCGCCCTTCGGGCGGAACCAGGGAGCGAACCAGGCCTGCTGGACGATGTAGGCGTTCAGCTCCTTGGTGGCCGCGGCGGCCTCGGACTCGGATCCGCTCTGGATGGTCTTGCCCCACGCGACGACCTTGGGGTCGTTGTACTTGTAGGGGTTGAACGTGGCGGTCGGAAGCAGCTCGAAGTTCAGGATCTGCCACGCCGTGGGATCCTGCTGCAGCTGGAAGTAGGAGGACGTGTACTTCGGGGCGAGAACGTCGGCGATGAAGTTGTTGCCAGGGTCGGTGAACTTCACGGTGATGCCGATGGCCTTGAGCTGCTGCGCGAGCAGCGTGTAGGTGGCCGTTCCGAGGAGCGCCGAGCTCGGCTGCGAGAGCGTGAAGCCGTCGGCGTAACCGGCCTCCTTCATGAGCTCCTTGGCCTTCGTGGGGTTGTACGCGTAGGCGGAGTCGAGCGACTTGTCGTATCCGGGCGACGAGGTCGGGAAGATCTGAGTCGTCGTCGTGCCGTAGCCGTAGCCGACCGTCTTGAGGAGCGCCTTGGTGTCGAACGCGTAGTTGATCGCCTGACGGACCTTGACGTTTCCGAGGGGCTTGTCGACGGTGCCGCCGCGGTCGAACAGGATCAGACCGGCCCAGTTGTACTCCTGGTCGTTCAGCGTCCAGCCGGCCGCCTTGATCTGGTCGACGGTGGTGATGTCCGAGACGTTGGCGCCGTTGACCTGGCCACCGCGGATGGCGTTGAGCAGGGCGGTCGGCGTCGCGAAGTACTTCAGCACGAGCTTGGCGTAGTGCTGGTCCTGGGGAGCCCAGTAGTCGGGGTTCTTCGTGAACGCGTAGCTGGAGCCGACGACGGTGTTCTTCACGTCCATCGTGTAGGGGCCCGAGCCCACCGGGACGGTCTTGAGCGTCGAGCTCGTGAAGGCCGCGGGCGACTCGATCTGGCCGGCGTTCTGCGTCAGCGACGTGAGCAGAGCCGGATCGGGAGCCGTGAGGTCGATCTCGAGGGTCGAGGAGTCGACCGCCTTCGCGTCTTTCACGAGCGCCAGGAGCGACTTGTTCGCCGAGTCGCCGTCACGGAACCGAAGCACGTTCTGCGCGGCGGCAGAGGCGTCGAACTTGGTGCCGTCCGAGAACTTCACGTCGGTACGGAGGTCCATCGTGAGCTTGGTCTTGGAGGAGTCGTAGCTCCACTTGGTCGCCAGCCACGGCACGACCGTGCCGTCGGGGTCGGCGTGGACGAGTCCGTCGTAGACGGCCTGGCCGTAGGGCGACTCGTTCGCCCAGCTCATGCTCTGGGCGGCGAAGCTCGTCGCCGGGGCGAGAACGCCGAGCGTGAGAGTGCCGCTGCCGGAGTTGCTGCTGTCAGTGCTGCCTGAGTTCGACGAGCAGCCCGTCAGGGCCAGCCCGGCGACAACGGCGATCGCCGTCAGCGTCTTCCATCGGAACATCTTTGATCCTCGCTGGTCGGGTCGTTCCACCGTTGGAGCGACTCTGATCGAGGAAGCTAACACAAAAACCGAGCGGTACATAGGTTTTCGCACAAATTGGCGAACCGGTTATCCAACCGTGATCCATCGCATGAGGCTGGACGCTTTGCATAGTCCAGTTATATAGTTGGCTTATGCCCAGCTCCGTCACCACCCAGGACACGGCGCACGCCCTCGAGGCGGTCATCACCTGGCTCCGCGACTCGCGCGAGCCCGCCGACATGTCGAAGAGCGCCCTCAGCGTCCTGGCGCGCCTCGACGCGCTCGGCCCGCTTCGCATCACGGACCTCGCCGTGCGCGAGGGCCTCACGCAGCCGGGCATGACCACGCTCGTCAATCGAATCGTCGGTCAGGGTCTCGCCGAGCGCCTCTCGGACCCCGACGACGGCCGGGCTGTGCTCGTCGCTCTGACCGGAGCCGGCGTCGCGCGGCTGACCGAGTACCGCGTCTCGCGGACCGCCACGATCGCGGCGCGACTCGAGCGCCTCGACCCCGAGTCGCGGCTCGCACTCACCCAGGCAACCGACGCCCTGCGCCGATTCGTCACAGAACAGGACTGATCACATGTCGCACCACTCCCCCGCCGGCCCCCACGAGAAGGCGCCGAGCCCCTTCAAGCAGCCGCGAGCGGTGTGGGCCGTCGCGTTCGCCTGCGTGGTCTCGTTCATGGGAATCGGCCTCGTCGACCCCATCCTCAAGACCCTCGCCGGCCAGCTGAGCGCGACCCCGTCGCAGGTCGAGCTGCTCTTCACCAGCTACCTCGTCGTCACTGCCGTCTGCATGCTCGGCACCGGCTGGATCTCGAGCCGCATAGGCGCGAAGCGCACCCTCATCGGCGGCCTCTCGATCATCGTCGTCTTCGCCGCCCTCGCCGGAGCCAGCGGCTCGATCGGCGAGATCGTCGGCTTCCGAGCCGGCTGGGGCCTCGGCAACGCGCTCTTCATCGCGACCTCGCTGTCGGTCATCGTCGGCTCGGCGAGCGGCGGCTTCGCCGGAGCGATCGTCCTCTACGAGAGCGCCCTCGGCGTCGGCATCGCGCTCGGCCCGCTGATCGGCGGCGTGCTCGGCTCGATCAGCTGGCGCGGGCCGTTCTTCGGGGTCTCGGCCCTGATGTTCATCGCCCTCCTCGCGACGGTCTTCCTCCTGCCGCCGCTCCCGAGACCGGCGCGCAAGCAGAAGCTCTCCGAGCCGCTCACGGCTCTCAAGCACAAGGCCCTGCGCACCACGAGCATCGTGGGCTTCCTCTACAACTGGGCTTTCTTCACGCTGCTCGGCTACTCGCCCTTCCTGATGGGCATCGACAGCCCGATCAAGCTCGGCTTCGTCTTCTGCGGCTGGGGCATCCTCGTCGCCGTCTTCGCCGTCTGGGGCGCGCCCTGGCTGCAGCGCCGGTTCGGCACCCCGAAGACGCTCTACGTCAACTTCGTGCTGATGGCCGTCGACCTCGCGGTCATCGGCATCGTCCCGTCGAACCACGTCGCGGTCATCGTCTGCGTGATCATCGCCGGCGCGTTCATCGGCGTGAACAACACGCTCGTGACCACGGCCGTGATGAGCATCTCGCCGGTCGAGCGCCCGGTCGCGAGCGCGACCTACGGCTTCGTCCGATTCATCGGCGGCGGCATGGCGCCGTTCGTCGCCGGCATCCTGGCTGCCGCGTTCAGCGAGCACGTCCCCTTCCTGCTGGGCACGGCGACCCTGGTGGCCGCGGCGATCGTCCTGAGCACGGCGCACAAGGCGCTCACCGCAGCCGACCGCGGCGAGGAGGCGCTGCCCGCCACCGCCGAAGAGGAGCACCTCGCCGAGGCCGAGGCCGTCGGCAACGCCGACTGACGCCGAACCGGCCTCGCACGCAGAAGGCCCGTCGTCCCCGAACTGGACGGCGGGCCTTGCAGTTGTGCGGGTGCGACGGCCGAACCCGAATCGGCCGTCACTCGATCTCCGCGGCCCCTACACCCCGTCTAATCGAGCTTGCCTCGTGAATGTAGCAAGGTTCGACCACAAAGTTAATACCTGGTCGAGAAAATGTTGTCTCGTGGTCAGGTGAGGTGCCGCGACGGCACCAGCGCCCGGTTGATCTCGGTACGAATCAGTTCGGCGGCGCCCTCCATCGGCAGGTAGAACGTCTGGATCCGCAGACCCTCCCAGAGCGCCAGCGTCCACGTCGCCTCCGCCACCGGTTCGACACCCGGCGCCAGCTCGCCCGCAGCCTCGACATCGCGGAAGACCCCCACCAGGCGGTCGAGCTGACCGCCGAACCGAGTGACGAAGTAGCCGTTCGCCGGATGCTGGGGCTCGATCGCCTCGAACGCCAGCGCCGACCGCACGCGCTCGATGTCCGCCTCGTTCTCGCGGGTGGTGCTCCGGGCGACCTCGTGCACCAGGCGCAGGAACTCGCCCCCGTCGCGAGCGATCCCCCGCGGAATCCGCGTGGCCAGCTCCGTCCCGTCCGAGTCGAAGACGCCCTGCAGCAGCGCCTGCTTGGTGGGGTAGTGGTAGAGCAGCGTGCTGTGGGCGATGCCGGCGTCCGCGGCGATCTCGCGGATCCTCGCGTCCCGGTAGCCCGAGGAGGCGAAGACCCGGATGGCGGAGCGCAGGATCCGCGCCTCGACCGCGTCGTCGTCACCGCGAGGCGCGTCCGACGCGGCGGCGGGCTCTCCCCGGGGCGCCGCCGGGGTCTCCGTCGTCGCGCCCGTCCGCAGCCGGTAGGCGAGCGACTGCGCGGCGTCGACCCGCCCGGGCAGGTACAGCCCGAGGAGGCGGAGGCCGTCCCAGGCGGCGTGCAGGGCCGGACCGACCGAGCCGAACTCGCCGACCAGCCTGGCGTGGACGCCGTTCATCTGGCCGATGATCCAGTCGTGCCCGAGGTGCTCCGGCGTCCGCGCCTCACCGAGCATCACCGTATACAGCTCCGTCTCCCGGCGCCGCGAGGCGAGCTGCTCGGCCTGGAGCACGATCCGCTCGGCCGCGTCGAGCCGGCCGAGCTCGGAGCCGGTGAGGGCGGCCAGGTTGCGGTCCTGGATGCGCTCGAGCAGGGCGACGAACAGAGCCTGCTTCGTGGCGAAGTGGCGGGCCACACCCGGAGCGCTCATCCCGGCCGCGACCGACACCCGTCGGATCGACGTCTCGGCATAGCCGCCCTCGGCCAGAGCCCGCTCGGCGGCGTCGAGGATCTCCACCCGCGACGCGGCACTCCGCAGCCGACGCCCGTCGGGGCGACTGCTGTCCGAGGCGGGATTCACGAGGTCCTCTCGAGGTCGATGGGGCCCGACTCTACGCGGATCGACCGAACTTAGTTACTCCCTGGTCGAACGTCTGCCATCCGTCTGATTCGAGGGAAACGCGAAACGTCACTAGGCTGGTCGGCATTTGCTCGCGACGGGTGTCGCCCAGACGAGCCGTGACCTCGTGCTTACTGATGTGAACGGAACGTATACGACTGATGCTGTGGAAATTTCTCGTCGACCGATGGGACCAGATCTGGTTCTCGTCCTGGCAGCATCTGTCGCTGGTGATCCAGTGCCTCGTGCTCGCCGTGGTGATCGCGCTGGTGATCGCCGCCCTCGTCTACCGGAGCCGGACCTGGAGCGGGATCGCCAACGGCGTCTCCGCCGTGGGGCTCACGATCCCGTCCTTCGCCCTGATCGGGCTCCTGATCGCGCCGCTCGGCTTCGGCGTCGTGCCGTCGGTCGTCGTGGTGACCTTCTTCGCCGCGCTGCCGATCCTGCGCAACGCCGTCGTCGGCCTCTCGGAGGTCGATGAGGGGGTGGTCGAGTCGGCGCGCGGCATCGGCATGAGCCGGTTCCGCACCTTCGCCACCGTCGAGCTCCCTCTGGCCTGGCCCATCATCCTGACCGGCGTGCGCATCTCGGCGCAGATGGTCATGGGCGTGGCGGCCGTGACGGCCTACGGCCTCGGCCCCGGTCTCGGCGGCTTCGTCTTCTCGGGTCTGTCCCGCCTCGGCGGCGCCAACTCCCTGCAGTCCGTCGTGGTCGGGGTGGTGGGCGTCGTCGTCCTCGCCTTCGTCCTCGACCTCCTTCTTCTCGGCCTCGGCCGACTGACCATCTCGCGAGGTATCCGTGTCGCACGCTGACCCCACCACCACCACCACCACCACCACCACCACCACCACCGACTCCGGTCGCAGCATCCTGCTCGACCAGGTCACCAAGCGCTACCCCGGCCAGGCGAAGCCCGCCGTCGACGGCATCACGCTCGAGATCCCCGCCGGCAAGATCGTCATGCTCGTCGGCCCCTCGGGCTGCGGCAAGACCACGACGCTCAAGATGATCAACCGGCTCATCGAGCCGACCGAGGGCCGCATCGTCCTCGGCGACGACGACGTGACCGGCATCGACGGCGACGAGCTGCGCCGCCAGATCGGCTACGTCATCCAGGCCGGCGGGCTCTTCCCGCACATGACGGTCGCAACCAACATCGGCGTCGTGCCGAAGATGCTGGGCTGGTCGAAAGACCGGATCGCCGCCCGCGTCGACGAGCTCCTCGAGCTCGTGTCGCTCGACCCCGAGGTCTACCGCGACCGCTTCCCCAAGGAGCTCTCGGGCGGACAGCAGCAGCGCGTCGGAGTCGCCCGCGCCCTCGCCGCCGACCCGCCCGTGCTGCTGATGGACGAGCCCTTCGGCGCCGTCGATCCGATCACGCGCCAGCGCCTGCAGGACGAGCTGATCAACATCCAGCACGAGCTGCACAAGACCATCGTGATCGTCACCCACGACTTCGACGAGGCCGTGAAGCTCGGCGACTGGATCGTCGTCTTCTCGGAGGGGGCGCACATCGTGCAGTACGACACCCCCGAGCGGATCCTCGCCGAGCCCGCCAACGAGTTCGTCGAGAACTTCATCGGCGCCGGCGCAGGCCTCAAGCAGCTCACGCTCAACCGCGTGCGCGACGTCGAGCTCGCCGACGCGGTCGTCGTCCAGGCGGGCGAATCCGCCGCCGCGGTGCTCGCGCGCATCGAGGCGGCCGGTCACGGCCACGCCGTGATCGTCGACTCCCGCGAGCGCCCGATCCGCTGGCCCTCGAAGCGCCAGCTCGGCCGCATGGAGACCGTGCCGTCCGACGTCGACCCGAACCTCCCGGTCGTCGGACAGGGCGCGACGCTGAACGACGCCCTCGACACCATGCTCGTGTCGAGCGCGGGGGCCGCCCTGGTGACGGGGCCGCGCGACCGGTTCGTCGGCGTGATCACCGTCGAGGTGGTCATGGAGGCGATCACGCGCTCCCGCCGGCTGGCGGCGGAGAGCGCCGAGAAGCCGGTCGGCACGAACACCGGCACGTTCGACGTCGTCGTGGATCCTGCGCTCGCCTCCGAGGCCCCGGCATGAGCGACGTCGTCACCGCCCGCGCGCCGGCGAGCACGCACCCCTGGCGCGGCCTCGCCGCACAGCCGATCGCCGTGCTCGTGGTGCTCGCCGGCTTCGTCGTCTGGCTGAACACGGCCGACCTCTCGGCGTCGGAGCGCTCGACCCTCAACCCGGCCGATCTGCTCGACTACACGGGCCAGCACCTGGCGCTCACCTTCGTGTCGGCCGTCATCGTGCTCGTCATCGCGATCCCGCTCGGTGTGCTCCTGACCCGTCCGCCGCTGAACCGCGCCAGCGGCGTGATCCTGGCCGTCAGCAACGTCGGCCAGGCGGCACCCGCCATCGGCCTCGTCGTGCTCCTCGCCTTCTGGCTGGGCTTCTCGTTCTGGGCTGCGGTCGTCGCGCTCGTGGCCTACGCGATCCTGCCGGTGCTGCGCAACACGATGATCGGCATCCAGAGCGTCGACGCCCGGCTCGTCGAGGCGGGCCGCGGCATGGGCATGTCGGCGTTCTCCGTGCTGATGAAGGTCGAGCTGCCCCTGGCGGTGCCCGTGATGCTCTCGGGCATCCGCACGGCCCTCGTGCTCCTGGTCGGCTCGGCCGCCCTCGCGACCTTCATCGGCGCCGGCGGACTCGGGCTGCTCATCACGACCGGCGTGACGCTCTTCCTGCCGAAGGTGCTCGTCTCGGGCGCCCTTCTCATCGCCCTGCTCGCCCTCCTGATCGACTGGCTCGGCCGCATGGTCGAGCACGTCGCCCGACCGAAGGGACTCCGATGACCCGCCGCCGCCCGATCCTGAGCTCCGCACTGGTCGCAGGAACTGCCGCCTCCGCCCTCCTCCTCACCGGCTGCGGGCTCCAGCCCGCGACGGCCTTCGTCCCGGCCACCGCTCCGGGCACCATCAAGCCGATCGCCGGCCTCCCCGACGACGCGCACCTCACCGTGACGACGAAGAACTTCACCGAGCAGCTGATCCTCGGCAAGATCGCCGTGCTGGCGGCGCAGACCGCGGGCTTCGATGTGACCGACATGACGAACACGCCCGGCAGCGTCGCGGTGCGCCAGCTGATGCTGACCGGCGGCGCCGACATGACGTACGAGTACACGGGTACAGCGTGGCTGACCTACCTCGGCAACACGAAGGGCATCCCCGACAAGCAGAAGCAGTACGCGGCGGTCCGCGACGCCGACGCTGCGAACGGCCTCGACTGGCTGACGCCCGCGCCGCTCAACAACACGTACGCGATGGCCGTGCGGTCGGAGGCCGTGAAAGACCTCGACGGCATCTCGTCGCTGTCGCAGATCAAAGACCTGCCGGTCTCGGAACGGACCTTCTGCGTCGAGTCGGAGTTCAACTCGCGCGCCGACGGGTTCAGGCCGATGCTCGCGAAGTACGGGCTGAAGCTCGGCTCGTCGGGAGAGGACGGCGTGCCGTCGTCGAATGTCAGCATCCTCGACACCGGCACCGTGTACACGGCGACCGACCGCGGCAAATGCAACTTCGGAGAGGTGTTCACGACCGACGGCCGGATCAACTCGCTCGACCTGACGGTGCTCGACGACGACGAGGGGTTCTTCCCCGCCTACAACGTCGCGCCGGTCTTCGCCTCCGCCACGCTGAAGGAGTACCCGCAGCTGAAGGGCGTCTTCGACCAGATCTCGCCGAAGCTGACCGACACCCAGATGCGCAAGCTCAACCTGAAGGTCGATGTCGACGGCGAAGAGCCCGCCGACGTCGCATTCGACTGGATGGTGAAGGAAGGCTTCATCAGCAGGCCCTAGCGGGCCAGGGGCCGCCGATTGGCCCTTTCGGCGGCCCCTGACCACCCCTAGCGTTGCCGCATGATCAAGCGCCCCTTCTCTCAGGTCGACGTCTTCTCGTCGGTGCCCTACCTCGGCAACCCGGTCGCTGTCGTGCTCGACGCCGACGGAGTGACCGACGAGGCCATGGCCGCGTTCGCGCGCTGGACGAACCTCTCCGAGACCACGTTCGTGCTGCCTCCGACCACGCCCGACGCCGACTACCGCCTCCGCATCTTCACGCCGGGCGGCGAGCTCCCGTTCGCCGGCCACCCGACGCTCGGCTCGGCGCACGCCTGGCTCGAGGCCGGCGGCGTCCCCGCCCGCGGCGACCTGATCGTGCAGGAGTGCATCGCGGGCCTGATCGACATCCGCCGCGACGGCGCCACCCTGGCCTTCGCCGCTCCCCCGACCACGCGCTCCGGCCCGGTCGACGAGGAGACCGTCGAGCGCATCGCCCGAGGGCTGGGAGTCGAGCGCTCCGAGATCCTCAGCCACCAGTGGATCGTCAACGGCCCGCCGTGGCTGGCCGTCGAGCTCGCGTCGGCCGAGAGGGTGCTCGGCCTCGAGCCCGACCTGTCGATCATCCCCGACCTGAACACGGGCGTCTTCGGCGCCTACCCCGAGGGCCACGAGCACGCCCACGAGGTGCGCGGCTTCGTGCCGATCATCGGCGTGCCCGAAGACCCGGTGACCGGCAGCCTCAACGCGTCGCTCGCCCAGTGGCTGCACCGCGAGGGCCGGACGTCCGCCGCCTACACGAACGGCCAGGGCACGCGCCTCGGCCGCGACGGCGTCGTGCGCATCACGGTCGTCGACGACGCGGTCTGGGTCGGCGGCGAGAGCACGACGGCGATCGCCGGGACCGTGCTGCTGTAGCCGCGCCGGGTTCGGCTCGGCGGCGGGGGCGAGTTCCTGCGCCCCTAGTCGCCGTGGCTTCTGCGTCGATGTCGGACCAGCAAGCTCATGCCCACGAGGCCTAGTAAGTACCCGGGTAGCCACCACCCGAGCGCTGGCTCGTCGATGGGAGCCGGCCGGACGACTCCGATCACCGTCCACGCCACGACCGGAGAGACTGCCACGAGTGCACCCCCGACACGACCGAGTCGCAGCAGGGCGATTCCAAGAGCACACCCGAGCGCGAGGCCGAAGGCGACTGAACTGGTCACCGTCAGCACTTCGGGAAAGTCGGCCACCACGTGCCGATGGTCGGCGGGAATCCGACGATGTGGGCTCGGATGCACTTCCCGCCGGAGAGCTGGGCGGCGCTGAAGGCAGCGAAGACTCCGCACCCGACCATGAGGGCGCGCATTGCGGGATGTGGAGCCTTGGCAAGCAGCGCGGTGCAACTGCCGACCGTGCCGACGACCGTAAAGCTCTCGCTCTTGGTGAACGTGATCTGGTAGTAGCCGACGTACGTCTTGATCGTCGGATCGGCGACCACCGGGTAGACGGTGTCCCGACGAGTCGTTACTTCTTGAACGAGCCTGGACCCGTCTACGACATACCGAGTCGCCAGCCTGACCCCATGCGAGTCCACTGCCCACGGTGCCGCGATCCCGGCCAGGAACTCACCGTCTTCGTCGCTGACGCTCACGCGACCGTCGGCCAGGACGAACAGCTCCGTGTCAGGACCGAAATCCCAGCTCGCGGTTTGCCCCGCCGTCGTGAGCACTGCTGCAAGTCGCGTCGTCTCAGGATCCAAGCGATCGACTGTGTACGCAGGAGCGCTGCTTGATGCCGCCCTGGCGTCGGTTGCTACGGCAACTCCGGCCGCGGAATCGCCAACGGCGACCCGTTCGCCTGGCACCGCCACCAGCGGCTTTGCGGGGTCTATGTCGTCATCGAGGCCCATCATGCCCTCGGCGCGGGCCACGGCGTCGGTCGCCGACGGCGAGGCGGACGCGTAAGCGGCCCCGGGAACGGACGTGGCGGCGATCACTGCAACGGTGATGATGCCTAAGAACAGGTGTCTCTTCATTGAAGCCTCACTCTCATTTTCATTCAACATACTGGATGAGAAGTCGGGATTTCAAGGAATGATCGCATCGCCCGCAGACGATGCAGAAACGGCTCGATCCCTCCGGAAGAGCGGAGGGGGCGAGCCGATTCAGCGGGCCGGAGCCCCAAAAGCGCGGGGCCGCGCGGGCAGGGCCGCGGGCACCGCGCCGCGGGCGCGGCGCTACAGGGTGGCCGCGAGCGGATCGAACGACTCGGGCAGCGACGGCACGGGGCCGACGGTGCTCTCGACGTCGACGTACTCACGGCGGGCAACGCTCTCCTCGACGGCGACCATGGTGTCGAGCACGTGGTAGCCGACCTCGCCGGTGGCGACGTGGACTCCGCCGCCGCGGATGGCCCGGGCGATGTCGAGCACGCCGAGTCCGCGGCCGAAGACCTCGCCGACGTCGGGCAGGGTCTCCCAGTCCTGCTCGATCGGGAACCCGGTGATCCCGGTCAGCGGGCGCACGACCTTGATCGGGGTGTCGCCGAAGGTGTTCGGGTCGGGCAGCACGATCGTGCCCTCGGTGCCGTTGACCTCGAAGACCCCGTGGCGGAACAGCGCGGTGTCGTTGCTGAGCAGGCTCTGCGCCGCTCCCCCGCCCTCGAACGACGACAGCACGCTGAGATGGGTCGGCACCTCGACGGGGAACACCTCGCCGGTGCGGGGGCCCTCCTTGATCGTGCGGGTGGCCTGCGCCTTCGTGCCGAAAGCCGCGACCGACTCGATCGGACCGAACAGGTGCACGAGCGCCGTGAAGTAGTACGGGCCCATGTCGAACAGCGGGCCGGCGCCCTTCGCGAACAGGAAGTCGGCGTTGGGGTGCATGAGGTCGGGCCCCTGCCACTGCATGCTCGTCACGGCGGTCAGCGGCGTGCCGATGATGCCGCCTTCGATCGCGCGCTTGGCGGCCTGCCAGCCGGCGCCGAGCACGGTGTCCGGTGCGATGCCGAGACGGAGGCCGGAACTCGCGGCGAGCTCGACGAGCCCCTTCGCCGTGGCGCGGTCGACGCCGATCGGCTTCTCGCTCCAGACGTGCTTCCCGGCCTCGAGTGCACTCGTCGACACGGCCACGTGGGCCGCCGGGATGGTCAGGTTGACGACGATCTCGACGTCGGGGTCGGCGAGCACGTCGTCGGCCGTGCCCGAGCGGGGCACGCCCCATTTGGCGGCCTGCGCGGCCGCGCGCTCGGCGTCGATGTCGCCGATCACCAGCACCTCGACATCGGGGAAGCGCGTGAGGTTGGCGAGGTAGGCGTCGCTGATCATGCCGGCTCCGATGAAGCCGACTCCGACCCTGCCGGTGCCGGGCATCAGGCGCTCGCCTTCGTGCCGGCGGCGTCGATCTCGGCGATCGTCGCGGTCAGCCAGTCGAAGCTGCCCTGGACTCCGTCGAAGATATCGCCCTGGAACCCGTCGAACTCGATGACGGCGTACTTCAGGTGCGGGTTCGAGGCCAGCGCGGCGGCCAGCGGCACGTCGCCCCGGCCGGCCGAGACCTGGTCGGTCGGGACGTTCGCCGTCGTGATCTCGCGGTCCATCGGGCCGTCCTTCACGTGGACGGCGAGCACCTGCTCGCCCAGCCCGGAGACGAACTCGGCGATGTCGACGTGCGCGGCGGTCGCCCAGTAGAGGTCGACCTCGAGCTTCACGGCAGGATCGATGAGCTCGGCGAGCACGGCCAGGGCTGGCTTGCCCTCGATGATCGACCGGAGCTCGTGGTCGTGGTTGTGGTACCCGACGAGGAGCCCCTCCTTCGCCGCGTCGATCGACGCCGCGTTGAGAGCGTCGGCGATGCGCTTCACGCCGTCGAGGGTCGACCACTCGTCGACTCCGACGAACGGGTCGATGACGGTCGTCATGCCGAGCTCGGCCGCGGCTCCGAATGTCTCGGCGCGGCTGGGGGCCGTCATCGTCGTGCCGTCGGGCAGCGGGATCTCGGACTGCACCAGGAAGGCGTGGCCGGTCGCCGCGGTGATGCCGTGGGCGCCGAACGCCTTCGCGAGCTGCGGCGCGCGTCGCACGAAGTCGAAGGCCTCGACCGTCGTGAAGCCGATCTCGGCGAGGCGGGCGAGGCCGCCGTCGAGATCGGACTCGAGGGCGGAATTGACTGTGTAGAGCTGGAGCGAGATGTCCATCGGTTCTCCCAGAGTGAGCCGGGCGTCTTCGCCCGGGACGCGCGCCTGTGGCCGTCGCGACGACCGTAGCACCGAAAACCTCCACGTGGATGTTTTTCTGCGAGGGGACCGCGCTGAACGGCTACTCTCGGGACATGACCACCCGAGGCCCATACCCGAAGGGCGTCCAGCGCCGACGCGAGATCCTCGACCGAGCCCTCGAGGTGTTCGCCGAGAAGGGCTTCGAGAGCACCTCCCTGCGGGCCATCGGCGAGGCGATCGGCGTCTCGCACGCGGCCTTGTCGCACTACTTCGAGTCGCGGGAGGCTCTGCTCGTCGAGGTGCTGCGCGAGCGCGACCTCCAGGGCGCCGAAGCCATCGCCGACATCGACGGCGTGCTCGAGCGGACCACGGTCATCGCCGAGCACAACAAGAACGTGCCGGGGCTGGTCGGCCTGCACACGGTGATGATGGCGTCCGCCGTCGAGCCGGGTCACGAGGTCGCGACCGAGTTCTTCACCGACCGATTCGAGAGGGGACGCGAGTCCACGCGAGCGGCTCTCGAGCACGACCTGGCCGAGCGCGGCATCGCCCCCGGCGTCGACCTCGACGACCTCGCGTCGCTGATCATGGCCGCGTCGGACGGCCTGCAGGTGCAGTGGCTGCTCGACGACCGGATCGACATCCCGCGCATTCTCGCCCTGATCGAGCGCATCGTCGTTCCCGCGCACACCGACGGTGCGTAGGCTCGTCCCATGGAAGAAAAGCGCATGAACGTCGAGTCGTTCAACCTCGACCACCGCATCGTGAAGGCGCCGTTCGTCCGGCTCGCCGATCACAAAGACCTGCCGGGCGGCGACACGCTCTCGAAGTACGACCTCCGTTTCGCCCAGCCGAACGTCTCGCGGCTCGACATGAAGGCCGTGCACTCGCTCGAGCACCTGTTCGCCGAGCACTCGCGCAACCACTCGTCGAAGGTGATCGACTTCTCGCCGATGGGCTGCCAGACCGGCTTCTACCTGCTGCTCGAGGGCACGCCCGAGGTCGACGACGTCTACACGCTCATCGAGCAGACGCTGACCGACATCCTCGCGGCGACGGAGGTTCCGGCCGCGAACGAGACGCAGTGCGGCTGGGGCTCGAACCACTCGCTGGAGGCCGCGCAGGACGCCGCCCGGGAGTTCCTGCGCCAGCGTGACGAGTGGTCGCAGATCTACGCCTGACCGGCCCTCGCCAGGGCAGCCCGGTCAGAGGGCGGGGGCCGGCGCGGCGTACGTGAGCGGCCCGTCGACGGACGGCACGTCGTGCCAGGCGCCGTCGGCGAGGGATTTCTCGGCGGCCTCGACGATGGCGGCCGCCGCGAGCCCGTCGGCGACCGAGGGCGCGATCTGCGTGCCGGAGAGCACCGACGCCACGAACTGCGCCGCCTCGATCGTCTTGAGGTCGTCGAAGCCCATGCCCGTTCCGCCGCCCGGCTGGAAGCGCCCGAACTCGCCGTGCCCGGGCGACATGTACACGGTCGAGTAGCCGTACTCGCCGGCCTCGGAGTCGTCGGGCAGGCACACCTCGAGCTCGTTCAGCCGCTGGAAGTCCCACCGCACCGACCCCAGCGTGCCGTAGACCTCGAGCGCGTACTCGGCGCGCGGGCCCCGCATGATCCGGCTGGAGTCCATCGTGCCGACGGCGCCGTTCTCGAACCGCATCAGCAGCGCCGCGTAGTCGTCGTTCTCGACCCGCTTGAGCTCGCCCGATCCGGCGGCCGACCGGTCGACGACGCCCGCCGCCGGGACGGGGCGCTCCGTGATGAACGTCTCGGCCATCGCCGAGACGCTCGCGATCCGGCCGACGACGTACTGCGCGAGGTCGAGGCCGTGCGACAGCAGGTCGCCGAGCACTCCGGAGCCCGCTTGCTCGCGCTCGAAGCGCCAGGTCAGCGGCGCCAGCGGGTTCGACGAGTAGTCGGCGAGCAGGGTGCCGCGCACGTTGGTGATGCGCCCGAGGCGGCCGTCGCTCACGAGCTTCTTCATGTGCTCGATCGCCGGGGCGTGACGGTAGTTGAAGCCGACGCAGGTGATGACGCCGGCGCTCGCGACCGCATCGGCGATCTGGCGCGAGTCGGATGCGTAGCGCCCCATCGGCTTCTCGATCCAGAACGGCTTGCCCGCGGCGGCGGCGGCGACGGCCATCTCGCGGTGCAGGAAGTTCGGCGAGCAGATCGACACGACGTCGACGGCGGGGTCGGCGAGCACCTCGCGGTAGTCGCTCACCGAGCGCTCGTAGCCGAGGCGCGACACGGCCTCGGCGGCGGCCTGAGGCACCGGATCGGCTGCGACGACGAAGCGGGGCGACACGTCGAGCTCGGGGAAGTGGTCCGGGAGGGCGCGGTAGGCCCGCGAGTGGAGGCGGCCCATCCAGCCCACGCTGATGAGTCCGATGCCGAGTTCCTGCGCCATTGAAGCTCCTTCGATTCAGGCCGCCGTTCGCGGCGAGCACGACTAGAGCGCTCTAGTTTGACAATACCAGGCCGCTCATGTCATGACAAACACGGCTTAGGAACTCGGGGCGGTCGCCGACGACCGCACCACGAGCCGCGGCGAGAGCGACACGTCGACGACCTCCCCGGCCGGATTCTCGAGCCGCCACAGGGCGGCCTCCGCGCTCCGCCTCCCGAGCTCGAGCGCGTGCTGGTCGACCGACGTCAGGCCCACCGCCCGCAGCCCCGAGAGCGGGCTGTCGTCGTAGCCCACCACCGAGAGGTCGTCGGGCACCCGCAGGCCGAGACGCCCGGCTGCCTCGACGACGCCGAGGGCTGCCAGGTCGTTGTTCGCGAACACCGCCGTGGGGCGCCCCGGCCCGCCCAGCAGCGGGGTCGCCACCGCGAGCGCGGCCTCCAGTGTCGGCACCGCCGTGACGACCTGCGGCGTCAGCCCGAGCTCGTGCATCCGCGCCTCGTAGCCGGCGCGGCGGTCGGTGCGGCCGTCGGTGGGCGGGACGGCGAGGTGGGCGATCCTGCGGTGGCCCAGGGAGTAGAGGTGGTCGACGACGAGGCGGGCGCCCGCCAGGTCGTCGGCGTAGACGCTGTCGACGCCGGGCACTCGACGAGCGACGCTGACGAGGCGGTCGGCGCCGACGAGCGCGATCAGCTCGCGGTCGGAGAGCACCGCGCCGGCCGCGAGGACGACGTCGGCCCGCGCGCCGAGGAGCGTCTCGAGCGCCGGGCGGTCGCGGGTGCCCGCGGTGTCGCCGACGCCGAGCACGAGGTGGGCACGCGCTTCTTCGGTCACGGCACTGACGCCGTCGAAGATGTCGGCGAAGACGGGGTTGCGCAGATCGAGAAGGAAGAGCCCCAGCGACCTCCCGGTGCGGCTCGCCAGGCGCGAGGCCACCGTGTTCGGGCGGTACCGGAGCGCTCGGCCCGCGGCGAGGATGTGCTCGCGGGTCTCGTCGCTGACACCCGCGACACCGCGGTACGCGATGCTGACGAGCGAGCGCGACACCCCGGCGGCCGCGGCGACGTCGTCCATGGTGACGCGGGGGCGGGAGGTCTCGGGCATGGCCACAGTGTTTCACGCGGCCGATTCTTCACCGTTTCTGAGAGCCGCCGATTCAGGATCAGGCCGTGATCTTCGACCCGCAGTCCTTCCTGACCTCGCTCGGCCCCGCCGTGCTCATCGGCCTCGGCGTGATGGTGTTCATCGAGTCGGGGCTGCTGTTCCCCTTCCTTCCCGGCGACTCGCTGCTGTTCACCGCCGGGCTGCTGGCCGCGAGCGGCGTGATCGGCGTGCCCGTGTGGCTCGTCATCGTCGTGGCCTTCGTCGCAGCCGCCCTCGGCGACCAGGTCGGCTACTGGCTCGGACACCGTTTCGGGCGCCGCCTGTTCAGGCCCGACGCCCGCCTCCTGAAGACGAAGCACCTCGAGGAGGCCGAGGCCTTCTTCGCGCGGTACGGCGGCGCGGCGCTGATCCTGGGCCGATTCGTGCCGGTGGTGCGCACCTACGTGCCGCTGGCCGCAGGCACGAGCCGGTACCGGTACAGCCGCTTCTCAGTCTGGAACCTCGCGGGCTCCTCGATCTGGACGGCCAGCGTCTCAATCCTCGGCGTGATCCTCGGTCGGATCCCGTTCGTCCGCACGCACATCGACGTGCTGTCGATCCTGGTGGTGGCGGTCTCGGTCCTGCCGATCGTCGTCAGCGGCGTCGTGCGCGCGAGGAGGTCGCGGACCCCTGTGGCGTGAGCAGGCGGCCGCGACCCGATCGCGCCATACTGGCGAGGTCCGCCTCACACCTCAGGAGCCCCTCATGTCAGACATCTCCGACGCCTACGACGAGCTCGTCCTCGACCTCAGCCAGGACGAGGACGACGATGTCACCGTGACCGACGACGGGCTTCTGGCCCGCGGCACGCTCTTCCTCTACCTCGAAGGCGACTCGATCGTCATCAAGCTCCCGGCCGACCGCAGCGACGACCTCGTCGCCCGCGGCGTCGCGAAGGCGCACGCCGACGGAGCCGGCTGGGTCTCGATCGCCGACGTCGAGCTGTGGCCGGAGCTCGCGGGCGAGTCGCACTCGTTCGTGGGCGAGCCCGCTGTCGGCGGCGAGAGCTAGGCGCTCCTTCTCGCGAGATGGCCCTCGCCGTCGGCCCGGCGTGCCCGGACCGACGGCGAGGGCCATCTCGCCGTTGTCGATCAGCCTCTCCGGGCGTAGGATGATTATGTTCTTATAACTGATCGAGAGGCGGGGAGCGGGTGAGCTCGAGCACAGCACCAGGCGGAGCAGTCTCCGAGTGGCGGCGCGAGCTCCTGTCGGTCCTCCCGCACAACCGCGCGCACTGGGGTGCCGTGCGCGCGGCGATCGTCATCACGATCCCGATCGCGACCCTCGCCCTCACCGGGCACGCCGACCTGACGCTCTACGCCACGTTCGGCGCCATGGCCGGCGTCTTCGGCCGCCACGCGACCTACTCCGCACGCCTCTACCAGCAGGCGGTCGCCGGCCTCAGCCTCTCGCTGGCCGTCTTCGTCGGCACGGCGGTCGGGGTCGTCGCACCGGGTTCGTTCCTGGCCGTCGGCGCGATCGCCGCCCTCTCGCTCGTCGGCCTCCTCGTCTCGAAGCGCGTCGGCCTGCTCCCGGTGCCGTCGCTGTTCCTCGTCTTCGCGGCGGGGAGCACGTCGTCGTTCCGCCACGCGCCGGCCGACCTCGTGCTGGCGGCCGCCCTGCCGCTCGGGGCCGCGGCGCTGGCGATCGTGGTCGGGCAGGTCGGCCGGATCCTGCCCCCGTCTCGCGCCACCAAGCACCCCCGTCGCGAGATCGTGCCCCTGCGCGCCGTGCTCGCGGCACCGGGCGCTCGGCTCGAGATGGTGCGGTACGTCGTCGGCCCCCTCGTCGCCGGAGCCATCGCCACGGGCGTCGGTATCGGACACCCGTACTGGGCGGCCGTCGCTGCGACCGTCCCGCTCACCGGGGCCACCCTCGGCGCGAAGTTCGGCCGCGGCACGCAGCGCCTCGTCGGAACCGTCGTCGGCGTGCTGCTCGCAGCCGCGCTCATCGGAGCCGACCCGCCGCTGGGCGTCCTGATCGCCGCCGTCGGCGTGGCCCAGCTGCTCGCCGAGCTGTTCGTGCTCCGCAACTACGCGCTGGCGACCATGGCCGTCACGCCTCTCGCCCTGATCATGGTGCACCTGGCGTCGCCCGCCCCGCTCGGGACGCTCATCGCCGACCGGCTCGTCGAGACGGTCATCGGGGTGCTCGTCGCTCTGGTGCTGCTCGTCGTGACGTCGCCGCGGCGTCGCGCGCGGGCCTAGGCCCCGTGGCGTAGCGCGTGCGCGTCGTGCTGCACCACGATCAGGACTCGGCACCACGCGGGCTTCGCAGCACACCACGATCGGGGACTCGGCACCACGACTTTCTGCGGTGCGGAGTCCCGATCGTGGGCCTCACCGTGCGCGGACTCCCCGCACCACGATCGGGACTCGGCACCACGACTCTCTGCGGTGCGGAGTCCCGATCGTGGTGCGAGCCAAGGCCCGCCCGCAGGCGGGCAGCGGGCGTCGCCCTAGGCGTCGTGCGGCGCCCCGATGATCCCGATCTCGCCGGTGACGGGCGCAAGCGACGGGTCCTGCTTGAGCGGGAACAGCCACCGGTTGGCGATCACGACGATGGTGAACACGCCGATCACGACGGCGCCGAACGGGGCGAGGAAGCGCACGTCGCCGGCCGCGAGGATGGCCCCGCCGACCAGCGAGCCGCTCGAGATGCCGATCTGCGCGGCACTCTGCCGGATCGCCGACGCCGAGTCGCGGGCCTGCGGCGCCACGCGCATCGCGGTCTGCTGCACGATGAGCGGCACCGACGAGAATCCGGCGCCCCACACCAGCACGGCGATGACCGTCACGACGGTGCTGCGGGTGATCGAGAGCGTGACCAGGGCGAGCACGACGGCCGTGAAGCAGCCGATCAGCGCCGCACCGGGGCGCCGATCGACCATCCGCCCGACGACGACTGTGGCCGCGAGCCCCATCGCGCCGTAGCCGAGCAGCAGCAGGCTGAGGCCCGATCCGCTGATGTGCCCGCTCCGCTCCACGATGGGCGCGGTGAACGTGTAGGCGGCGTAGTGGCCGAGGCACCCGAGCGTCGTGACCGCGCAGACGAGCGTGATGGCGCGCGAGCCGAGCAGCCGGCGCACGGCGGAGAACTGCGACCGCATGCTCGAGGCGGCCTGAGCGCGGGTGACCGGGGTCTTCGGAAGGAAGACGATCACGCCGACGAGCGCCACGGTCCCGGCCCCGGCGAGCACCCCGTACGCGGCGCGCCAGCCGACGGCCTGGCCGAGCAGCGTGGTGATGGGCACGCCCAGCACCATTCCGACGGTCGTCCCGGCCATGACCAGCGACGCCGCCTTGCCGCCCTGCCCGCGGGGCCCGAGCCGCTGGGCGACCGGGGCCATCACCGACCAGAACACCCCGTGCGCCAGCGCGGTCAGGATCCGCGCGATCACCAGCACCAGGAAGGTCGGCGCCAGGGCGGCGGCCGTCTGCGACACGACGTACGCGGCGACGAGGCAGGCGATGAGCACGTGCCGCGGCACCTTGAGAGTGAGGCTGGTCAGCGGGATCGCCCCGGCCGCCGCGAAAGCGGCGTAGACGGTGACGAGCAGCCCGACCTGCGCGGGAGTCACCTGCAGCCCCGACGCGATCTGCGGCAGCAGCCCGACCGGCAGGGTCTCGGCGGTGAAGTAGACGAAGCCGGTGCCGGCGAGCGCCGCGATGGCTCCGTACCGGAGACGGTCGGGGTAGTCCGTGGTGGGCGCCGCCGTTGTCGTCACAGGCTCAGCGTAGCCCTGCCCCCGTCCCGCTCCGGGCGCAGGAACTGGCGCCCCGCCGCCGAGCCTCTTCTCGCGCCCGGCTCCGCCCGATAGCGTGGTGGCCCGCGAGAGGAGCACCATGACCGAACTCGACGAGGCCATCGAGCGCTTCGCGCGGCCGCGGCGGAACGTCGTCGCCGTGCCCGAGGAGACCGATGAGCAGGCGGGTTCGTGGGCCCTCGAGCTGCTCCTCGCCGAGACGGCCATCGCGCTGCGGAGGCGCGGGATCGAGCCGGTCCCGACCGTCATGGAGGCCCGCGCGGGCGTGTACAAGGCCGTCGCGGCGTGCTGGCCGCTGGAGCTGTTCGCCCTGACGACGCGGGGCGTGGCCCTGCCCTACACGATGCTCACCGGCTCCGCCTTCGGCATCGACCCTCCCCCGCGGCCGGACGCCCCGGTCATCTGCGTTCGCCCGACCCCGATCGTCGTCGGGCCCGGGCCGGGCGACGTCGAGGTCAACCGTCGCGGGCAGCTCCTGTGGCGCTGGTCGGCTCCCGCCGACGGCCGTCACAGCGCCGGCCCCATCGTCGACCAGCCGTGGACGACCGGCTTCCGCGAGCGCTTCGACGTCAACGCCTCGCAGCACCGGCCCGGCCCGCTCGTCGAGCCGATCGCCTTCGCGATCGTCGACCACCTCGCCGGGCGCCTGGAGCGCGGAATCGTCCACTGACCGGCGCCCGCACCACCGCCTAGCGCCGTGCGGCCACGATCCCGAACGCCTCGTGCGCGATCTCGAGCGAGCGGTCGACGTCCGCCTCGGTGAGCGCCGCGTTGATGAAGTGGTTGTGGTGCGATGTGATGAACATCCCGCGCTGCACGCACTCGGCGACCCACTGCTGGTGCAGCATCAGCGAGTCGTCGTCGGCCAGCCGCAGATAGAACAGTGCCGGCTCGCCGGAGGTCGCCAGGGTGAGCCCGTGGTCGGCGGCACCCGCGACCAGGCCGGAGGTCAGCCGCTCGCCGAGCGACCGGAACAGCGTGGGCGCGTCGAGCTCCCGGAGCTTCGTGAGACACGCGATGCCCGCCGCGAACGGCACGGCGCTCATCCAGTAGCTGCCGGTGTAGGTGATGCTGCTGACGGCGTCCTTCAGGGAGTCGCGGCCGCAGAGCGCCGACACGTTGTAGCCGTTCGCGAGCGCTTTGCAGAAGCAGATCAGGTCGGCACGGAAGCCGTAGAAGTGGTCGGAGCCGGCGAGGTCGAGCCGGAACCCGGCACGCACGTCGTCGACGATGAGCACGACGCCGTGCTCGTCGCAGAGGCGGCGCACCGCCTGCCAGTAGCCGTCGGCGGGCAGCTCGTTGTCGACGAAGTTGCCGTGCATGTACGGCTGGGCGATGAGTCCGGCGATCTCGCCGCGGTGCTCCCGCAGGGTCGTCTCGAGAGCGGCCAGGTCGTTGAACGGCACCGTGAGGTTGTTCGCGACGTCCTCTTCGAGCACCCCGGGGTAGTCGAGCTTCTGCGTCCAGGGTGCGACGCCGTGGTAGTAGCCCTTGACGAAGACGATCTTCTTGCGGTGCGTCGCGGCCCGGGCCGTCATCACGGCGAGGGTCGTGACGTCGCCGCCGTTCTTGGCGAAGAACGCCCAGTCGGCGCTGGCGACGGTGTCGACGAGCAGCTCGGCGAAGTCGACCATGATCGACGAGGGGATCGTGACGACGTCCTCCTGACGCTGCTGCGCCTCGGCCGCGGCGACGACGTCGGGGTCGTTGTAGCCGAGCACGTTGGGGCCGTAGCCGCACATGTAGTCGATGTACTCGTTGTCGTCGAGGTCCCAGAAGCGGGTGCCCTCGGCGCGCGACGAGAACCGCGGAAAGGCGTCCTCGGGGATGTAGCAGCCCTCCGACGGCCCCTGGTGGCCGTAGATGCCGGATGGGATCACGGCGGTGGCGCGGGCGAAGGCGGCGCGGCTCTTCGGGTACTTGTAGGGCTCCGTGGTGAACGGCTTGGCGGGGGTCGAGATGCTCATGCGTTGTCCTTTACGAGAGGTACTGACCGGCGCGGTCGAGGATGCGGCTGACGTTGTCGACCATCGGCACGTAGCCGCTCATGGCGAGGCGTCCGTCGCAGACGCAGGCGAGCGCGCTGAGGTCGCCCGCGAGGATGCCTCGGGCGACCTCCATGTCGGCGAACGCGAGGATCGCGCGGGGCGACGGCGACTCGGCGGCGACGAACGTCAGGCGGTGGTCGGCGACGCGCAGCGTGTACGAGACGGCGTCGCCGATGCGCACCGACAGATCGCCGTCGGGCATGAGGCTCGCGCTGGCTCGTCCGCTGCGGTCGTGCGTCGCGAGCTCGGCGACCGCGCCCAGGGCGACGACGAGGGTGAGGACCGTGCTCGTGTCGCGGAAGGCCTCGTCGGCGAGGTCGTCGGCGGAGGGCCGGAGGTATCTCGTGAGGAGCTCGGCCAGGGGCGCGAAGACCCCGGTGAGGAAGGGGATGCGGTGGAGACCCGTGACCGGGATGGGTGTCGCGGTTCCTGCGACCACCTTGTTGAAGGCGCGGGGCCCCGCGAACGGGAGCGTGATCGTGCCCCGGCCGGTCGCGGGGTCGACGGTCACCCCGCCGTCGGCGAAGCGCAGGGCGGCTCGCGGCCCCCCGCGCACGGCGAATCCGATCGACGTCGGCCGATCGTTTCTCTCGACCAGGGCGCGGGCCTCGGGCACTCGGGCGCAGAGCTCGCCGAGTGCTCCGAGCACCCCGTGCAGGTTGACGAACGCCAGAGCGCGGTCGTCGATCGTCGTCAGCATCAGCGGACCCCTTTCACGGGAGCGAGGGCCGCGGCGCCGGCGATGCCGAAGACGCCGACGGCCACGAAGAGCAGCCAGAAGCCGCCGACCGCGACCACGAGACCGGCGCCGGCGAGCGGTGCCAGGGCCTGCGGGATCGCGTAGGCGATGTTCATGATGCCCAGGTCTTTGCCGCGGTCGACGGCCGACGGGAGCACCTCGGTGGCGAGGGCCTGGTCGACTGCGAGGAACGCGCCGAACCCGAAGCCCGACAGCGCCCCGGCCACATAGACCATGGGCTCGGAGGGAGCGGCGATGAGCAGGATCCCCGCGGCCGCCTGCATCACGGCCGTGATGACGACGAACATCTTGCGGCGGCCCAGCCGGTCGGACAGCCCGCCGAACCACAGCGACGCGATCACCGAGAACACGCTGTAGATCACCGTCGTCACGAGCAGGACCGTCTCGGCGTCGCCCTCGGGCAGCGTCAGCCCGAACATCAGGAAGTACAGCAGCAGCGTCGTCGTGAGCGCGTTCGCCCAGTTGACGAGCACGCGGCTCAGCAGCGTCCAGCCGAAATCCGGGTGGTTCCTCGGGTCGATCCAGAATCCGCGCAGGAACTCGGCCACCCCCAGCCGCGGCCGCTCGCTCCGGGCCAGCACCCGGTCGGGCATCCGCACCGCGAACGCCGCCACGCACACGACGAGCAGCACGGCCACGAGCGCGTAGCCGGCGAAGAGCGACAGCCCGAGCGCGAGCACCGCGAGCAGCCCCACCAGCGCGCCGACCGGCTGCGGCGCCGCCATCCATCCCGAGATCGTGCCGCGCTGGCCGACCGGCACCTGGTCCGAGATCACGGCCGTCAGGGCCGCCGTCAGCACGCAGAAGCCGACGAGCGTCACCACCCAGAACACGGTGACCCCGACGATGGACGACTGCACGCCGAGCAGCACGAGTCCGATGGCGAAGAGCACCGCTCCCGCGGCGATCCACGGCCGACGCCGGCCGAACGGCGACAGGGTGCGGTCGGACAGCGCACCGGTGAGCGGGTACGCCACGAGCGCGAAGACGCCGGCGATCGCCGACACCACGCCGAACGCGACGACGTTGGCCACCCAGTCGGCCGGGTCGAGATTCAGGACGGCGGCGACCTGCTCGGGCAGCAGGAGCTGGATGGGGGTGAGCTGCGCGATCCAGATGCCGAACCAGGCGAGCGAGAAGAGCTGGATCCAGCGGCGGCCGACCGGAGCGCGGAGGGCGGCGGCCGTCGCCTCGACGGTGACCTCGTCGGCGCTCACACCCGCACCCGCTGCGCGGCGCAGCCGGCCAGGCTCGCCGCGGCGAGCCGGGCGGTGCGCCGGGCCGCCTCGGTGTCGCGGTCGGCGAGCCAGGTCGTCGTGAGGCCGTCGAGCAGCACGATCGCGAGCCGGGCGATCTCGGCCGGCGGCACCGTCCACTCGACGCCGGCCCGAGTGGCCAGCGCGCCCTCGGCGAGCGCGAACGAGCTCGCGTAGTAGTCGCGGGCACGGCCTTCGAGGCCCGGCGTGCGCTGGGCGTAGGCCATCAGCTCGAGGAGGGCCTGCTGCTGGTCGGGGTGGGCGGCCAGGACGTCGAGATACAGGTCGAGGGCCCGGAGCACGACGGTCTCGAGGTCGGCGTCGACGTCGGAGTCGATCTCGACGGCCGCGACGGCGATGGCCCGCTCGCCCTCGGTCACCGACTCGATGACGCGGTCGATGAGGTGGTCGTACGAGTCGAACGCGTAGTGGAACGCCGACAGGGGCACCCGGGCCTCGGCCGTGATCGCCCGGGTCGACGCCGAGGCGACGCCCTGCCGCGCGATGACCCGGATCGCCGCGTCGACGAGCAGCTGCCGCGTCTCGGCGAGTGGTCGTCGCTGTGCCATGGCATCCCTCTCGGTCGATCGTCCAGGTCGGTCGATCCGAAGCACAGTCTGGCCGTGCCCGAGCGCTGCGGCTAGAGGACGCCGAGAGCTGTTACAGACCCGGCGCGAGCGCGAAACACTGCCGAAACCGGGCCGGTAGAGTGGATGTAACGTGGTTAGCACGAGCCAAGCACTGAAAGGCCGACGATGTCCCTCACCCTGCCCACCCCGGTCCTCCCCGATCCCGCCGCCGTCCCCGCCCTCCACTGGGGCGTCATCGGCACGGGCATCGCCGACCGCTTCGTGCTCGCCCTGCACGCCCACACGGCGCAGCGCGTCGTCGCCGTGACGGCGCGCGACGCCGAGAAGACCGCCGCGTTCGCCGCGCGGCACGGCATCCCGCGCGTGGCCGAGTCGGTCGACGCACTCGTGAACGACTCCGAGGTCGACGTCGTCTACATCGCGACCCCGCACCCCCTGCACCGCGAGCAGGCTCTGGCCGCCATCGCCGCCGGCAAGCACGTGCTCATCGAGAAGCCGATCGCGATGTCGGCCGACGAGGCCCGCGAGATCACCGACGCCGGCCGCACCGCGGGCGTGTTCGTCACCGAGGCGATGTGGACCCGCTACCTCCCGCAGACCGAGATCCTCCGCCTGCTCCTCGCCGACGGAGCCATCGGCGAGGTCCGCCTCGTCACGGCCGACTTCGGCTTCACCATGCCGTTCGACCCGTCGCACCGCCTCTGGAACACGGAGCTCGGCGGCGGGGCCCTCCTCGACGCCGGCGTCTACCCGATCTCGTTCGCGGCCTCGGTGCTCGGCACCCCGACCGACATCGTGACCCGGGGCGACCTCGGCCCCGGCGACGTCGACGCCCGCGCCGACCTCCTCCTCTCGTACGCGTCGGGTGCCCGCGCCTTCGCGTCCACCTCGCTCGTGACCGCCCTTCCCGTCGTCGCGTCGGTGATCGGCTCCGAGGGCCGCATCGACCTGCCCAGCCCGTTCTTCGGCCCCAGTGGCATCACCTGGACCCGCGGCGGCATGGGCTCCGACGAGACGGCGACCTGGATCGACGACCGCTTCGAGGCCGTGCACGAGGGCCTCGGCTACCAGGCGACGGCCGTGGCGTCGTACATCGGCGAGGGCCTCGCCGAGTCACCCGTGCACACGCACGACGACATCGTCGGAGTCATGCACGTGATCGACGTGGCGCGCGCGGCGATCGGCGGGCAGGGCGGCGGGGACGGAGTTCCTGCGCCCTAGGGGGTCGTGGCCGTGCGATACGGTGCCCAGCTGGTGAAGCCGGCGAGCACCTCGTTGGCTCGGCGCGCTCGGGCGAAGCCGAGGAGGTTCGGCGTGTAGATCGACAGCGGGAGGTCGACGGAGTCGTGGCCGCCCGCCCCGATGCGGACCCGCACGGTTCGAGCGTCGGGGGCGTACGTGCCCGCGCCGACGCGCTGGAAGGCGGCGGCGACTCCGTCGACCTCGCGCCACGAGAACGTGACGGTCGGCGCCTCGTCGGTCGACTGAGCCCACAGCTCGACGCCCTGCCAGCCGGCCGAGACCAGGAAGCGCGCAGGCAGGCCGATCCCGGGGCGGACGGCGGCGAGCGCCGTGCGGACCAGTGGCGTGCGCGGGGCCACGAACACGACGGCGTCGGGACGCAGCCGCTCGATGCGACCCACGCGGCACGCGACGATGCGGCTGCGGACGAGCGTGGCCGCGCTGCCGACTACGAGCGCGGCGACCGGCACCCCGATGCGCAGGCCGTTGATGATCGGATGCTCGGTGACCGCGTCGCGGATCACCGGCTGCACGACCAGCAGCAGCCCGATCATCGCGACCACGGCCAGCGCGCCCTTGGCCCGCTGCCGTGGGGTCGGCGCCGTATCGTCGAAGCCCTCTCCGGTGCACTGCGGCGCTGCATCCCCCATGCGACCAGCCTAGGAAGGGCCGTGCGTCGGCGCCTCCCCCACATCGGGTCGCGTCGAGGGGCCGGTCGCTGTCGGAGCCTTCCCCTGTGAGATCGGGCGAATCTGCCGTAGATGGTGCGGGTTCGCCCGATCTGACTTGCTGACGACACGGGGCGCAGGAACTCGCACAGCCGCCGCCGAGGTCTGACCCCGGCGGCGGCGGGGAGTTCCTGCGCCCTACTGGGCGAGCAGGTCGTCGACGTCGTCCACGCCCGCGGCGACCGCGTCGTCGTGGCGCTTGCGCAGGCCGGGCGCCGCGAGGGCCGCGACGATGGCGAGGGCTCCGACGCCGGCGCACGCCCAGAACCCGATCGTGAAGGTGTCGCCCGACGGGAGCGCGATCGAGCCCGCCGGCGTCGTGAAGACCTTCGAGTGCGACGAGATGAGGGCTGCGATGACGGCGGTTCCGACGCTCGAGCCGATGGTGCGGACGACGGTGTTGGCGCTGATGGCCTCGCCGGTCTGCGCCTTCGGGACGCTCTCGATGATGGCATTGGACGCCGCCGCCAGGCCGAAGCCGATGCCCGCGCCGGTGAGGATGCCCGAGAGGAGGATCTGCCAGGTGTGCTCGTGGGTGAGCGCCGGCAGGACGAACGCCGCCGTGAGCAGGATGCCGCCGATGACCAGAGGCGGCTTCGCGCCGAGCCTGCGCACCAGGGCGCCGGAGATCGGCGAGACGACGATCATCATCAGGACGGTCGGCAGCAGGAAGAGGCCGGACTGCGAGGCGTCCTTGCCGAAGCCGTATCCGGTGAAGGCCGGCAGCTGGAGCAGGGTCGGGACGAGCACGAAGGTGCCGTACATCGCGAAGCCGAAGACGAGCGCGACAGCGTGGGCGGTCCAGACGCCGCGGATTTTAAAGAGTCGGACGTCGATCAGCGGCTCTGCGACGCGGAGCTCGATCAGCACGAACGCCACCATCGCGAGTGCGCCGACCGCGAGGAGGCCGATCGTCTTGAAGTCGCCCCAGCCCCAGGTCTCGCCCTCGGAGACGGCCAGCAGCAGCGAGACGAGCGAGACCGTCAGGATGACGGTGCCGACGAGGTCGAGGCGGCCGGGCTTGCGGATCGGCGACTCGGGCATGCCGAAGATGATGCCGGCGAGCGCGATGACCACGAGGATCAGCGGCAGCCAGAACAGGAAGTGGTAGTTGAGGTGCTGCACGATCGGGCCCGCGGCGACGATGCCGATGCCGGCGCCGATTCCGAAGATGCCCGAGAGGAGGCCGATCATCGTGCTGACGCGCTCCTTCGGGAACTCGTCGCGGACGATGCCGATCGACAGCGGCAGAACGGCGCCGGCGGCACCCTGCAGGATCCGCGCGACGATGAGGACGCCGAGGCTCGTGGCGAGCGCGGCCACCAGCGTGCCGATCAGGAGGAGCGACATCACGACGATCAGGATGCGGCGCTTGCCCAGCATGTCGCCGAGGCGGCCGAGGATCGGCGTGAGCACCGACGCCGAGAGCAGGTAGGCGGTGATGACCCAGCTGACGTTCGACGTCGAGGCGTTCAGGTCTTCGCCGATGGTCGAGAGGGCCGGGGCGACCAGCGACTGGAGGACCGCGTAGGCCAGGCCACCGAGGGCCAGGTACACGATGACGAGGGTGAGGTTCGGCTTGTGCTCGCTGTGCTCGGCAGCGGCGATGGAGCCCGTGGTGGGCTCCTGAAGGGTGTCTGACATCGGTCTCCGGAGTCGTGTAAACAATTGCTGACTTGTGAAGACTAGTGATTCGCCGAGCAATGTCAACTTTTGTTTACATCGACGAGACGGGCCGGTACGGTTGCGGGACTTGGGAGGATGAGCACCATGACCACCGACAGCCCCGTCGCATCGCGCAGCCGCGACGCCGAGAAGACGCGCCAGGCGCTCCTCGAGTCGGCGCGCAGCCGCTTCGCGCATGACGGGTACGCGGCCACCACCGTCCGCGACATCGCGACCGACGCCGGCGTCAACGTCGCCCTGATCAACCGCTACTTCGGCAGCAAGGAGGGGCTGTTCGCCGCCTGCCTGAACCGCACCGTCGAGCAGATGGAGCCACCGGCCGAGTCGCAGACGACGTTCGACCAGATGGTCGCCAGCCTCGTCGCGCGCGTCGCCGACCAGTCGGGCGGCGTCAAGCCGCTCGAGTTGCTGCTTCTCATTCGGTCGTCGGGTGACGAGAAGGCCGACGAGATCCGCCGTGCCACCCTCACCCGCTACACCGAGAGCATGGCGGCGATCGCCGGCTGGAAGCGCGACGACCCCGCGACCGAGGCGCTGCTGCTGCGGGCCCAGATCGCGATGGCCACGGGGTTCGGAATCGTGCTCTGGCGGGCGTCGACCGAGCTCGGCCCGCTGGCGTCGGCGTCGGCGGCCGATCTGTCGGGGCCGGTGGGCGACGTCGTCACGGCGCTGCTGCGCTGACTCGGCGGGTCACTGCCGGACGGGGCGCCGGCGCCCCGCCCAGCCCCGTGGCATCGAGACTCCAGAATTGGCCCTTTTCTGCGGCGGAACCGGGGCCAACGCTGGAGTCTCGACGGCGCGGGGGGCGGCGGCGGCGGGGGGCGGGGGCGGGGGCGGGCGGCGGGGCGGGGCGGGCGGCGGCGTCAGGGGTGGGCGAAGAGCCAGGCGGCTAGGGCGAAGCCCGACGCGGCCACAGCGAGGCGCAGCGCGGTGCGGGGCACCCGGCGGGCGACGCTCGGCCCGAGCAGCCCGCCGGCGAGCGTCCCGACGCCGAGGGCGAGCGCCGCGAGCCACACCACGTGCCCGAACACGGCGAACAGCACGGCCGGCAGGAGGTCGGCCCCGACCAGCAGCACGTTCTTGAGCGCGTTGGCCCGCAGGATCTGCGGCTCGAGCGTCAGCAGCAGCACGCCGATCATGAGCACGCCCGACCCGGCGCCGAAGTACCCGTTGTAGATCGTGACGCCGGTCATCGCCGAGGCCGTCACCCCGGTTCCCACCGCCCCGCGCCGACGCTCGTTCCAGCCGGTGATCGTCGGCTGCACGAGCAGTAGCAGCGCACCCGCCGCCACCAGGAACGGCACGATCCGCCCGAACAGGTCGGGCGGCGTCACCAGCAGCAGCACGGCTCCGAGCAGCGACCCCGTCACGGCGACGGGCATCCAGCGCCGCAGGGTGGCGCGATGGCCCACGAGGTCGGGGCCGGCGCGCAGGGTCGACCCGACGCCCGAGCCGAGCATCGCGACGGCTCCGGTGACATTGGCGGTGAGCGGCGGGATCCCGACGGCGAGCAGCAGCGGGTACGCCACGAGCGAGGTGACCCCACCGGCCGTGCCGATGACGCCCGCGACCACTCCCCCGCAGAGCAATAGCAGGAGGAGGTCAGGAGACATGCGTCAGCGCCGGGCCGTTCTCGAGACTGAAGTTGACGAGGCCGGGCAGGTACCGGTCGTCGTCGTACTCGATGACCGCGCCGTCGGCGTCGCGCACCCAGCGCCGCTGGCGCAGCAGCGGGGAGCCCTCGACGACGCCGAGGTGGGCGGCGTCGACCGCGTCGGCGGCCACAGCGTCGATGACGTGGCTGGCGGCGGCGAAGGCCACGCCGTGCGACTCGAGGTAGCTCCACTCGGAGCCCGAGTCGGTGTCGAAGTCGAGCAGGAGCGTGCCGACGCGCAGGGCGTACGTGGTGCGCTCGAGCATGGCCGGGTCGCCGTCGAGGAGGCGGAGGCGGAGCTCTTCGACGACGTGGTCCTCGCCGGTCTCGAGGCCGAGTCGCTCGCGGGCGAGGGGGCTCGCCGGGCGCCGTGCGAGTTCCAGCGTCTTCTGACCCGGGGTGCGGCCGATCGAGGTCGCCCACGCGGAGTACGAGAGGAGCGTGTCGAACGGCTGCGCCAGGGCGGGGGTGCTGACGACCGCGCGACGCCCCTGGCCGCCGGCGAGCAGGCCTTCGGCGCGGAGGGTGGCGAGCGCCTGGCGCACGGGTCCGCGTGACGACTGCCATTCGGCGCAGAGCTGCGACTCCGACGGGATCGACGCGCCGGGAGCGAGCTCGCCCGATCGGATCCGGCCGCGGAGCTGCTCGGCGATCAGTTCATGGATGGGCGCGGGCACAACTTGACTATACAAGTTGCGCGGCGTGAGCGGCCCAGGTCGTGGACGGTTGACCGCGCCGCACCGTGCGCGAACCGGACGAGAGTATGTTCGACCACGAAAAGGGGGAACACACATGATCATCTTCGGTTCGCGCACGAGCTCCAAGGTCGTTGCGATGCTCATCTTCGTCTGCGCCACCTGCCACCACGAGGCGGCGCAGCGCCTGGTGCGACGGCGCACCTGGTTCACGCTGTTCTTCGCGCCGATCTTCCCGTTCGGCCATGGCTCGTACACGGTGTCGTGCGCGTACTGCGGCACGGCCTACGGCGTCACACGCGAGAACGCCGACAAGTTCATCGCGGACTACGACGCCCAGCAGGTGAACGCCGAGGCCGACCGCATCCTCGCCGCTGAAGATGCGAAGATCCAGGCCGAGCAGCGGGGCACAGAGAGCTAGGGGCGCCCGGCCCTCGCGCCCGATGGTCGCCGCCGCGAGGTGGCCCTCCGCGTCGGGTGCGAGCCCGCGGCCCGACGGCGCGGGCCATCTCGCGCCGCTCGGGTCACGTTCCGGACCGGGGCCGCTACCCCAGGTGCCGCAGGTAGCGCGCAGGGTCGGCCATAAACCCGCGCCAGTTCCGGACGAGGTCGAGGTCGTCGTAGTCGCAGGCCCGAATGCCCCAGTCGCCGAGCTCGTAGAGCAAGGCCCCCGGGTACGCGGCGAGGACGGGCGAGTGCGTCGACAGGACGATCTGCGACCCGTTCTCGACGAGGCCGCGCATCAGACCGAGCAGTGCGAGGCATCCGGGGAGCGACAACGCCGACTCCGGCTCGTCGAACAGCCAGAGGCCGCGGATCAGGCTGCGGTCCATCACGAGGTCGATGAACGACTCCCCGTGGCTCTTCAAGTGGTACCCGCCGGCGTCGTTCACCTCGTCGAGATACGTGTAGAAGCCGTGCATGGTCTCCGCGCGAAGAAAGAACCCCTTGCGGGAGGCCCCGACGTCGCGAACGAGCGTGAGCCGCTCCCCGAGGGCCGACTCGCTGCCGAAAGTCCGATTCCGCGCGCCGGTCGAGCCGCCCTCGAGGTTGAGTCCGAAGGCGTCCGCCACGGCTTCGACGACGGTCGACTTGCCAGCGCCGTTGTCGCCCACGAGCACGGTCACCGCGCCGAGGTCCAGCCCGTCGTCGAGAAGAGCGCGGACCGGCTCCAGCGTCAGCGGCCACTCCGGCTCCTTCGGCGGCTCCGCATCGTTGCGCTCGATGCGCCTGACGGGCAGAGCACGGCGTCGCGACCCGAGAGGCATGAGGCCATCGTCTCACCTCCCCGGCGCGGGACACCCCGCGAGGACCACCCCGCGAGCACGGGCGCAGGAACTCGCAGCCCGGCGGCGGGCTGCGAGTTCCTGCGCCCGGCGCCTGTCAGGAGACCTTGATGTGCACGTAGACCGGATCGCCCCAGACCGACTGCACCTCGACGTCGCGGCCGACGTTGGGGGCGTCGACCATGTAGCCGTCGCCGATGTAGATGCCGATGTGCTGGTGCGGGTAGACGACGAGGTCGCCGGGCTGGAGCTTCGAGGCCGGGATCTCGGTGCCCGCCGCGGCCTGCGCGTCGACGTCGTGGATCAGGTCGACGCCGAACTCCGCGTAGACGTACTTCACCAGCCCGGAGCAGTCGAAGCCCTGCTCGGGGGTCGCGCCGCCGTGGACGTACGGCACGACTCCGACGTACTTCGTGGCCGCGGCGACGAGGCGGTTCTGGGTCGCCGACGCCGAATCGAGGGTGGATTCGGAGACGACGTCGGAGACCGTGCCGACCGTCGTCGTCGTGACGCTCTCGTCGGCGGTCGCGGTGTTGACGACGTCGTCGGCGGGGGTGGTGTCGCTCAGCGCGGCCGCATTGACGGAGACGACGGTGACCGGCGTCTTCAGGATGGAGCGGATGGCGGCGGCCTTCTTGCCGGCGCTGGTCTTCAGGGCGAGGGCGGCGTCGATGCGCGCCTGGAGCACCTGCGGCGAGGTCGCGGTGTAGCCGTCGCGCGCCACGGACGGCTCGACGTCGACCGTGTCGGCCACGGTGTACGACTGCTGATCGGGCAGGGACGCAGGTGTGCCCGCAGCGGACCGGCTGGCGGCCGGCTGACTCGCGGCGGACCGACTCGCGGCAGACGGAGCCTCCGCCGGCCCGGTCACGGCGAACGCCGGCATCAGCGCCGTCAACGACAGCCCGCCGATCGCCAGGACCGCCGAGGCCGAGAGCACGACGCGCTTGCCGCTCCACTGCGAGGCGGAGGAGGCGGGGCGCGAGTGTCGTCCGCGCGACGGCGGAGCATCGCGGTGGCGCGGAGAACTCATGCCTCCACGCTAGGCAGAGGCCCGCGCTGCCACGAGTCCCCCTTCGGTGGGCACCCGTTCGGGCGGCGGCGGCGAAGGAGGAGCGTCCGGCGCTCTCGAGCTACTCCTCGAGCTGCAGGGACTTGCCGCGCATCACGAGCAGCGGGTCCGGCGCGACCGCGACACGGCGGTCTTTGTCCTCGTACTCGAACTGCGACAGGAAGTAGCGCATGGCGTTGATGCGGGCGCGCTTCTTGTCGTTCGACCGGACGATCGTCCACGGGGCGATCCGCTTGTCGGTACGGCGGAACATCTCCTCCTTGGCGGCCGTGTACTTGTCCCACAGGCCGAGCGAGGCGATGTCCATCGGCGAGAGCTTCCAGCGGCGCACCGGGTCGAGCTGCCGGATCGCGAAGCGCGTGCGCTGCTCCTTGCGCGTCACCGAGAACCAGAACTTGGTCACGTGGATACCCGAGTCGATCAGCATCTTCTCGAACGACGGCGCCTGCGCCATGAACGTCTCGTACTCCTCGTCGGAGGCGAAGCCCATCACCCGCTCGACGCCGGCCCGGTTGTACCAGGATCGGTCGAACAGCACGATCTCGCCGGCCGTCGGCAGGTGCTCGACGTACCGCTGGAAGTACCACTGCCCCGACTCGCGCTCGCTCGGCTTCGACAGGGCCACCACCCGCGACATGCGGGGGTTGAGGTGCTCGGTGAAGCGCTTGATCGTGCCGCCCTTGCCCGCCGCGTCGCGCCCCTCGAACAGGATGATGGCGCGCTTGCCGGTGTCTTCGAGCCAGTACTGGAACTTGAGCAGCTCGACCTGCAGGCGGTACTTCTCGAACTCGTACTCCTCGCGGCTCATGCGCTCGTCGTACGGGTAGTCCTCCTGCCAGGTGTAGATCGGGTTGCCCTCGGGGTCGATCAGGTCGGGGTCGGCGGTGTGGGCGTTGCCGACGGAGTACCCCTGAGCCCGGAGCTCCTCGATGTACTCGCGCAGGTCGCCGATCGGCATGGTGTCCATGCCCCGTGTCTAGCGATCGCGGCTGAACGCCCGGCAAACGCGGCCCTCCTCTGCCGTGAGGTCTGGCCCGGCAGG
Organism: Frondihabitans sp. GW821-FHT04F02; assembly: GCF_059420045.1. Classification (NCBI taxonomy): domain Bacteria; kingdom Bacillati; phylum Actinomycetota; class Actinomycetes; order Micrococcales; family Microbacteriaceae; genus Frondihabitans; species Frondihabitans sp. GW821-FHT04F02. The sequence goes on from NZ_JBWKSZ010000003.1 coordinate 485,433, forward strand.
GGAGGCGCGGCGGTATCTTCTCCCTGACCTCGGCTATCGCCCCGAGCACCGGCACCCCCTCACGAAAGGCACACCATGGGAACCAAGATCACCCTCGTCATCGACAACCCCGCCGACACCGCGGCATTCGACGCCGCCTACCCGCGCGTCCTCGAGCTCGCCTCCCAGCTCACCGGCCTGCAGCGCGTCGAGTCGGCGAAGGTCTGGCCGAAGGAGGACGGCACCCCGACCCCCGCCTACCGCACCCTCGACCTCTACTTCGAGTCGTACGAGGCGGCGTCTGCGGCCGTCGCCGACGAGCCCGGCGGAGCGTTCTTCCAGGAGGTCATCGGCCTCGGCACGACGTTCACGGGCCTGTTCAGCGACATCGAGCAGTAGCACCGGCGGCGCGGGCGCGGGCCGACGTGCCACCCTTGTCGCATGGACCTGGAGGTGACGCCCGAGCTGACGATCCCCGCCGGCGAGCTCCGGTGGCAGTTCTCGCGGTCGTCGGGGCCGGGCGGGCAGCACGTCAATACGTCCGACACGCGCGCTCAGGTGTCGTGGAGTCCGGCGGCATCGGCCGTGCTGACCGACGACCAGCGGGCGCTGCTGTTCGCGCGCCTCGCGGGTCGGCTCGTCGGCGGCGAGGTCAGGGCCGTGTCGTCGGAGCAGCGGTCGCAGCTGCAGAACCGCGAGAGCGCCCTCGCCAAGCTCGCCGCGGTCATCGCCGCGGGGCTCGCGCCCGAGGCGGCCCCACGGCGGCCGACCCGGCGCACGCGCGGTTCGGACCGCCGGCGCCTCGACGCGAAGTCGGAGCGCTCGGCCACCAAGCGCAACCGTCAGCGGCCGCCGTCGGAGTAGCGCCGCCCTACGGCAGCGGCTCCGCGTAGACGCGGAAGTCGCCGCGCTCGGCGTGCATGGTCCAGAGCCGCTCCGCGACGGATGCGGCCGAGTGCTCGTCGGTTCCGTCGTCGATGCCGAACGGGATGATGAGCTGCCCGACGTGGATGTTCTGCTCCTTCACGGCGTCGTGGAGCAGCTGCGCGTAGGCGCTCTCACCGGCGAAGGCCACCGACGTGCCGGTCACCGCCGGGCCGGGGCGCACGGCGCTTCCGCCGTTGACGAAGAGCAGCGTGCCTCGTTTCAGGGCGCGCATGCCCGGGATCACCTGGCGAGCCGCCGTGACTGCCCCGTAGATCGAGAACTCAACGGGGCCGCGCAGGTCGTCGGCGACCGTCTCGAGCACGGGCCGCATGAACTCCTTGGCGGGCAGAGGGCTGTACTGCAGGATCTCGATGGGTCCGAGCTGCTCGGCCGCCGCCTCGAGAGCCCCCTGCAGCGACTCCTGGTCGCGCACGTTCGCCGTGAAGCCGCGCGCGGTGATCCCCTCGTCCTCGAGGGTCGCGGCGAGCTCGTCGAGCCGACCCTGGTGGCGAGAGATGAGCGCGATCGAGAATCCCTCGCGCCCGAAGCGGCGGGCGACGGTGAGGCCGAGGCCGGGCCCGGCGCCGATGATTGCCATGGTTGTCATGTGCTGTCTCCTGTTCGGTCGCCGTGAACGGTAGACGCCTGCGCCTGCGAGCGGGGTGCCCTGGCAGTGCTCCCCTCGCGCCGGCGCTCCCCTCCTGCCCACGCTCCCCCGGCGCATTCACGGTTCTCGGAGGCGGGAGCGAGCACGGTGGAGTCATGCGTTCCACCACCGCCCCCGCCCTGCTCCTTGCCGGCGCCGGGCTGGTCGCCGCACTCTCGGGGTGCACGTCGACCACGCCCGGGTCGGCGCCGACCGCCACGGTGACGACGACCGCCACCCCACCCCCGCCGACGGAAGGGACCGCGACCAGCACCTGCGGCCCATCCGACGCGCGCGATGCGGCGGCTGCGCCGATCGCGGCCCTGCCCGTCCCCGAGGGCCTGAGCGGCGAGAAGTGGGACGCCTCCGGGGCCGACTACAGCGGCTACGATGCGTGCGCCGCCCTGTCGTGGTCGGTGGCCACGTTCGCCCGAGCCACGTCCAGCTCGCCGTACGCGATCCTGCTCTTCCATGACGGCTCGTATCTCGGGACGGCCACCTCCACCTCCTACGCCTTTTCTCCCGACGTCGCGAGGGAGGCCGACGACCGCCTGTCGGTCACCTACCGGTACGCCGAGGGCAGCGACTCGAACGCCGACCCGACGGGCCGCACCACGGCGACGCTCACCTGGAACGCGAGCACTCAGAAGGTCGACTTCAGCGGGACGACACCTCCGACGCCGTGAGCACTCAGACCGCCGGGAACGCGACTCCGGTCAAGTGCTCCGACACGGTCCAGATGCGGCGGGCGTCCTCCTCGCTGCCCAGGCGCGAGTACAGCTTCTGCTCGGCGGGCGGGCCCCCCAGGTGCCCGGCGCCGCTCGGACCGTAGAAGCGGCCGCCCTCCGAGGCCGTCGAGGCCGCGGCGAGCAGCGCCGGCAGGGCCGCCGACTCGGGCGTGCCGAGCAGGATGCCGCGAGCCGAGAGCCAGCGGATCAGCCGCACGCCCGCCGTGTCGGCTGCCCGACCCATCTCGGGCCGAGCGGCGAGCAGGCTCGTGGGAGCGACGCCGGGGTGAGCCAGGGTGCTGGTGATTCCCCAGCCTCCGGCCCGGCTGCGCCGATCCAGCTCGAGGCCGAACAGCCCGAGCGCGATCTTCGACTGGCTGTAGGCGCGGCCGCCGGCGTAGCTGCGCTCCCAGCCGAGGTCGTCCCAGTTGATGGCGCCGTTGTTCGCCGAGACGCTGATCTGCGACGTGACCCGGGCGCTGCCGGCGGTGAGCTGCGGCAGCAGCCGGGCGACGAGCGCGAAGTGGCCCAGGTGGTTGGTGCCGAACTGCGACTCGAAGCCGTCGACCGTCACCTGGCGGCTCGGCGGCGTCATGATCCCGGCGTTGTTCACGAGGATGCGGATCGGATCGCCCTCGCCTGCGAGGGTGTCGGCGAGAGCCGCGACCGACTCGAGCGACGACAGGTCGAGCTGCCGGAGGGTCACGGCGGCCGATGGCACGGCCGCGCGGATCGTCTCGACGGTCGCCGCGCCCTTGGCCGGGTTCCGCACCGGGAGCACGACCTCGGCGCCGGCGGCCGCGAGGCGGGTCGCGATCCTGCGTCCGATTCCGTCGCTGCCGCCCGTGACGACGGCGCGCTGTCCGGTCAGGTCGGAAAGGCTGATCTCGCTGATGCTGCGCGGCATGGCTGCTCCTGTCGGTGGGGTCCTCCGACTCTGACCCGTGCGGCGGCGTCTGACCAGGACTCGTGAAGTCCTGGCTGGCGGCTACGCGGATCCGCGCCGGGGCACTAGAACTGGAACGTGGACAGAGATCAGCTCGGAGCCTTCCTGCTCCGCCGGCGCACGGCGCTCCAGCCCGAAGACGTCGGGCTCCCCCGCGGGCAGCGTCGGCGGACCGCCGGGCTGCGCCGCGAGGAGGTCGCGGGGCTCAGCCACATGTCGCCCGACTACTATGCGCGCCTCGAGCGCGGCACCGGGCCGCAGCCGTCCGAGCAGATGATCGCCTCCATCGCGCAGGGCCTGCACCTGTCGGTGGCCGAGCGCGACCACCTGTTCCATCTGGCCGGGCACCACCCGCCGACCCCGGGGCCGTCGGGTGATCACGTCGCACCGGGTCTGCTCCGCATCCTCGACCGGCTCGACGACACCCCGGCCGAGATCGTGTCGGAGCTCGGCGAGACGCTGAGGCAGACACCTCTCGGCGTCGCGCTGACCGGCGATACCGCGCACTTCACCGGGCCCGCGCGCAGCATCGGCTACCGCTGGTTCACCGATGCGGGCAGCCGCCGCCTCTACGCCGACGAAGACCACGCCTTCCTGTCGCGCCTCTGGGTCTCCGGCCTGCGCGACGTCGCCGCCCGCCGGGGCCCGGCCTCACGCGCGGCGGCCTACGTCGCAGACCTGTCCGAGCGCAGCGCCGAGTTCCGTGAGCTCTGGGACCTCGGCGAGATCGGCCTCCGCCCGCAGCCCCTCAAGCGCTTCGTGCACCCGCAGCTCGGCGCGCTCGACCTGGCCTGCCAGACGCTGATCGACCCGGAGCAGTCGCACTTCCTCCTCGTGTACACGGCCGAGCCGGGCTCCGAGACCTACGACAGGCTGCAGCTGCTCGGCGTCGTCGGGTCGATGGCCTGACCCGGGCGCAGGAACTCGCGGCCCGCCGCCGGGCCGCGACTCCCGGCGCCGCTCGCCGCCGCCGTCCTGCCGCCGCCGCCTCCACCCGCCGCGCCCGCCACCCGCCGGACCGGCACACCCCCGCCGGTCAAACGGCGGGCACGGGCCGATCCGGCGGGTTGACGCTCACCGCGCCTCCGCCGTCGCTACTCGCCGCCCCCTCCACCCGCCGAACCGGCACACCCCCGCCGGCCCGGCCCGGCCCACCCGCCGGATCGGCACACCCCCGCCGGTCAGACGGCGGGCACGGGCCGGTCCGGCGGGTTCACGCCCGCCGCCGCCAGCACCCGTCGCCCCTCCACCCGCCGCCCCCACGCCGTCGCCACCAGGATCACGACGACGCCGGCCCACCCCACCGGCCCGAGCGCGTCGCGCGCCACGAACGCGCCGATCAGCGCCGCCCACACCGGCTCGGTGCCGAGCAGCAGGCTGACCCGCGTCGGCGACGTGCGGCGCACGGCCCACATCTGCACGAAGAACGCGAACACGGTGCAGACGACGGCGAGGTACAGCAGCAGCGCGACGGCGCTCGTCGTGAGACTCCCGACGTAGGTCGCCACGGGCTGCCCGACGAGCGCCGAGGCGGCCGCGAAGACGGCGGCGCAGGTCGCGAGCTGCACGGCGGTGAGGGTCGCCGAGTCGAGCCGCCGCGCGGATCGCCGGGTCAGCCGGTGCATGGTCGTCACGTGGACGGCGCGAACGACGGCCGCACCGAGCACGAGGCCGTCGCCGAGGGAGGGCCGCGACAGGGCTCCCCCGCTCGTGAGGAGCACCACGCCGGCCAGGGCCCCGAGCGCTGCGAGAGAGAACCGCCTCGGCAGGGCGACCCGCGCGACGGCGGACTCGAGCAGCGGCGTGAACACGATCGTCAGGCTGATGATGACGCCCGCATTCGTCGCCGAGGTGTGGGCGATGCCGAACGTCTCGAGCAGGAAGACCGCCGACAGCAGGGCGCCGAGCACGACCCCGACTCCCCATTCGGCGCGCGTCGGCAGGCTGCGCCGACCGAGCATCACGACGGCGCCGACCATGAGCGGCGTCGCGACGAGCATGCGCACGGCGAGCAGGGCCAGGACGGTGTCGGGGCCGACGAGCTCCTTGGCGACGAGGTAGGTCGAGCCCCAGACCAGGGCGACGAGCAGGAGGAGTCCGTCGACGCGGAGTCCGAGCAGGCGAGCGAGCACGGGTCGATCGTCCCGCCGCGCGGACAGTCGCACAAGCCACCGCTTGATTGGGTGAAGCATTAGTCTCGGCTAATGGAACTCGCTCAGCTCCGCGCCCTCCGCGAGCTCGGCGATCGCGGCAGCATCGCCGCCGTCGCGGCAGCGATGCGGGTCACGCCGTCGTCGGTGTCGCAGCAGCTCGCCGCCCTCCAGCGTGGCGTCGACGTGCCGCTCACCGAGAGGATCGGCCGCCGCACCACCCTCACCGCCGCAGGTCGCGCACTCTCGGCCGCCGTCGTCGACGTCGAGATCGCCCTGGCGAAGGCCGACGAGTCGGTCGGGCGCTTCCACGCCGAGCCCGTCGGCGACGTCACGGTCGCCGCCTTCACGAGTGCCGCTCTCGCCCTGTTCGGCCCGCTGCTCGCCGCCCCCTCGCGCTCGACCGTCGCCGTCTCGGTCAGCGACCACGACGTGCAGCAGGACGCCTTCCCGTCGCTCGCCCTCGACCACGACCTCGTCGTGGCGCACCGCCTGCGCAACAGCCCGCCGTGGCCGTCGTCGGTCGCGGTGGTCCCCCTGCTCGAGGAGCCCCTCGACATCGCCCTGCGCCAGGGCCACCCGCTGTCGCGGTTCGACGCCGTCGGAGCCGACCAGCTGCGCACCGCCGAATGGGTCGCGGTGCACGACGGCTTCCCGCTCGAAGGCGCCATCGAGACGCTCTCCACGCTCGCCGGCATCGACGCCGACGTGCGCCACCGCGTCAACGACTTCGCGGTGGCGGCGTCCGTCGTGGCCGCGACCGACTGCGTCGTGCTCCTGCCCCGCCACCTCGCCGCCGACTCTCGCCCGCCCGGCATCGACCTCCGCCCGACGCGGGGCTTCTCGGTGACGCGCCGCATCGACGCGCTCGCTCGGCCCGAGGCCCTCCAGCGGCGCACCGTGCAGACGGTGCTGGGCGAGATCCGCGCCCGGTTCGGGGCACTGGCCGGCTAGGGGGCCGCCCCCGCCGAGCCCCCGCCGCCACCCGCCGAGCAGCTCCAACCCCGCCACAGCGGCACGCCCCCTCCGTCGAGACGGAGGGGGCGTGCCGATTCGGCGGGGGGGCGTGAGCCCAGGGCACCTCAGCCGAGCGCCGCGGCGAGCTCCAGGTTGATGTCGTCCGGGTCCTGCAACGAGAGGATCACGAGCCCGAACGCCGGCAGCTCGGTGACCTCGCCGTGCACGACACCCGCCTCGGACAGCCGTTCAGCCGCCGAGTGCAGCTCGTCGACCGAGCCGACGCGCAGGCTCAGGTGGTCGAGCCCCACCCGGTTCGGGTCGAACGTGTCGCCGACCGGGGCGACCGGCCGCAGCCCGAGCGTCTGTCCGTGAAACCGGAACGAGCACCCGCCGTAGGTGCGGGCGGGGTCGTCGTGGATCGTCGGGTCGTCGATCTGGTCGCTGAAGTCGCTGCCCGGCCCCATGCCGAAGAGCGCCGTGTAGAACGCCTTGCTCCGGTGGATGTCGGTGACGGTGAGCCGGACGTGCGAGTACCCCAGCGGGCTGACGATCGGGCCGGCGGTCACTTCGAGAGGAAGGCGAGGACGTGCTGGTTCCACTCGTCCTTGTGGGTGACCGTGACGCCGTGCGGTGCACCCTCGATCAGCACGAGCTCGGAGTTCGCGACGGCCTCGTGGGTCCGCTTGCCACTCACCTCGAACGGCACGATCGAGTCGGAGTCGCCGTGGATCACCAGCGTCGGCACGTCGATCTTCGTCAGGTCGTCGCGGAAGTCGGTCGTCGCGAACGCGACCGTGCAGTCGAGCGTGCCCTTCGGCGAGGCCAGCTCGGCGATGGCCAGGTTGTACGCGGCCTGCTCGTCGCTCACCAGCGGCCTGTTGATCAGCGAGGGCTTGCCCGCCGTGAAGAACATGGTGATGAACTCGCGCAGGAACTTGGGCCGGTCGCCGACGATCCCGTCGTGGAACCAGGCCGCCAGGTCGTCGTCGACCCCGCCCTCGGGGTTGTCGGACGCCTTGTAGAGGTACGGCGGCACCGCGCTGGCGAACACGAGCTTCGCGATGCGCTCGGTGCCGTACTGGGCGACGTACCGGGCCAGCTCGCCGCCGCCCATCGAGAAGCCGATGAGGGTGACGCCGGTGAGGTCGAGGTGGTCGAGCAGCGCCTTCAGGTCGGCGGCGAAGGTGTCGTAGTCGTAGCCGTCCCACGGCTGCGACGACTGGCCGAATCCGCGGCGGTCGTAGGTGATGACACGGTGGCCGGCCTCGACGAGGGCCGGGACCTGGCCCTCCCACGAGCGGCCGCTGAGGGGCCAGCCGTGAACGAGGACGACGGGGCTGCCGGTGCCGAAGTCGTCGTAGTGGAGCTCGACGTCGGGGGCGGACAGCTGGGGAACGGTGAGGAACGGCATTGTGGTCTCGCTTTCGGGGTCAGATGCGTGGACGCGGCTGAAGGTACGCCCGCACTCTGAGGCCGCGTGGAGCCTGTACCCCGCCGTGCTCGGTCGACACCACCGCCTCGGCCCGGATCGGTATAACTTGTTATACTGACTGAATGAGAACAGCCATCTCGCTTCCCGACGGCGACTTCGCGCGCTTCGAGCGGGTGGCCGCGCGCAACGGCATGAACCGGTCGGAGTTCTACCGACTTGCTGCCGACAAGCTGGCGCGCGAGCTCGAGGGCGAGGGCGAGTTGACCGCTCTCGCCAACGCCGCGATCGCCCGCGCCGGTCAGCCGTCGGGCGAGGGCGAGTTCCTGCGCGAGACAGCACGCACCACTCTGCGCAGCACGGAGTGGTGATCGCCCACGGAGACGTGGTGTGGGTCGACTTCGGATCGCCTCGCGGCTCTGAGCCCGCGAAGATCCGGCCGGCCATCGTCACGCAGGAGAACTGGGTGCTGGCGACCGACATCAACACGGTCCTGGTGGTGCCGCTCACGTCGAACGTCGCCCTCGAGTCATTCCCGGGCAACGTGCTCGTCCCCCTCGACGCGTCGGGTCTCGACAAGGACTCCGTCGCTGTCGTGACGCAGATCGGGCCCGTCAGCCGCGGGTTCCTCGACCCGTATCCGGTCGGGCACCTTCCCTCCTACCTCGTCGCGAAGATCGCCGCGGGCGTCAGGCTCGTCTCCGGCATCTGAGCGTCGGGGCTGCGGCTGGCCCCGCCGACGCAGAGGCTCCGGAGGGCCGGCACTTACCCGACGGATAGGCGGCCTCTTTAGCGTGGCCGTGATCCGACCCGGATCACTCCCCCACGGAAAGCCGCCATGCCCTCGACCCCTGCACCCCGCCTGTCGCGAATCAACCTGCCCCGCATGATCCTGTGGCTGGCGTCGCTGGTCGTCGCCGTCGGCGGTTACCTGCTCCTGACGATCTCGAACACGAGAGAGGCCGCGATCTACACGGCCGGCACCGCCGACTACCCGAAGCTGTTCGCGACGCAGTCGGGCAGTACAATCGGCGGTCTGCTCATCGCCGTCGGGGTGCTCGGAGCCCTGCTCGCCCTGACCTCGATGGCGCTGACGTGGAAGCCGCGGGTCGCGCCCGAGGCCGAAGCCGCGCCGGAAGCCGAGCTCGATGCCGCCGAGGCCGAGCTCGACGACGAGGAGCTCAGGGCCACGCCGCGCTGACACTGCCCTCTCGGCACTCCTCCAGCCGGGTTCCCTACCTTCTTCGGTGACACGTCAACACGATCCCCGATCACAGAGGACCCCCGTGGCTCGCACCCCCACCAGCGGCACCCCGAAGACCCCGTCGACGAAGCAGGAGCGGCTCGCCGCCCGGCAGGAGAAGCTCGCAGAGCTCAAGCGCCAGCAGGCCCGCACCAAGCGCAACCGCCTCGTCGGCCTGATCGTGGGCGGCACGGCGGCGGTCGCCGCGGTGACTCTCGTGATCGTGTTCGTCGTCACGAGCGGCTCGTCGACCGCGCCGACGGCCTCGTCGATCTCCGGAGTGAAGACCTACGACGGCCTGACCAGCAACCACGTCGCCGGCACCGTCGACTACGCGCAGACTCCGCCGGCGGGCGGCGACCACAACCAGGTCTGGCTGAACTGCGGCGTCTACAGCGAGGAGGTGCCCAGCGAGAACGCGGTGCACGACCTCGAGCACGGTGCCGTCTGGATCACCTACGACCCCGATCAGGTGAGCGACGCCGAGGTCACTGCCCTGCGCAAGGTCGTCCCGACCACCTACGCCGTCCTCTCGCCCTACGCGGGCCTCGACAAGCCGATGTACATCTCGGCCTGGGGCGCGCAGCTCGGCTTCTCGAAGGCCGACGACCCGCGCGTCGAGCAGTTCATCACGAAGTACTGGCAGGCCTCGACGGCACCCGAGCCGGGTGCGCCCTGCACCGGCGGCGTGGACGGCCCCGGAAAGATCGCGTGACCCGAAGCAGGATCCGCCTCACGGCCGCCGCCCTCCTCGCCGCGGCGCTGATCCTCGTCGCCGGGGTCTTCCTCGGCGCCCGGACGGTCCGGGGCGAGGCTCCACCGGCGACCACCAGCGCCGAGGCCGGCTTCGCCCGCGACATGCAGGTGCACCACAACCAGGCCGTCGACATGTCGTTCACGGTGCGCGACCGCGGTGAGAGCGACGCCGTCAGGACACTGGCGTACGACATCGCGCGGTCGCAGCAGCAGCAGGCCGGCCAGATGTTCGGGTGGCTCGAGGTCTGGGGGCTTCCGCAGGCACCGGCCGAGCCCGCGATGACGTGGATGAGCCGGCCGGCGCTGGCCGGGGGCGGCATGGCGATGGATCACGGAGGGGGCGGCGCAGTTCCTGCTGTCATGCCGGGCTTCGCGTCAGCCGACGACCTCGCGCGCCTGGCGAGGCTGTCCGGCACCGCCGAAGACCGGTTGTACCTGCGCCTCATGATCGCGCACCACCGGGGCGGCATCGAGATGGCCCAGGCCGTGCTCGACCGCTCGACGAACCCGCAGGTGACGGCGCTCGCGCGGAGCATGATCGTGACGCAGGAGAGCGATATCCGGGCGATGCGGGCGCTGCAGCGGGCGGCCTGACCGGACCCCGACGTCAGGCGCGGTCGTGCAGAGTGATGTTGTAGCCGTCGGGGTCGGCGAACGTGAACGTGCGGCCGAACGGGCCGTCGATGGGCGCGGCGACGATCGCGTGCCCGTCGGCGGCCAGGGCGTCGTGGATGGCCTGGACGTCGGTGGCGTGCAACCAGATGGCGGCGCCGATTCCCGGCTGCGCGACGGCGTCGAGGTCGGTGCCGGGAACCAGGTCGCGCAGCGCGAACGCGACGGGCTTCGTCTCGAAGACGACGGCGTGCGGCGGGCCGGCCTGCGAGCGGACGAGGCCGAGATACTGCTCGTAGAACGCCTGCGAGGCGTCGAGGTCTCGGGTCTGCAGCGAGATGAAGTCGGGGCCGGTGACTGGCATGGTGTGCTCCTTGGTCATGTGTCAGTTTTCTGACACACACCAGGCTATGTCAGAATACTGACATGAGTCAAGACGATGCCGGCGTCGATCTCGAGACGTCCCTGGGCTACCTGCTGAAAGAGGCGTCGAGTGCGCTGCGTGCGGCGATGGAGGCCGTCCTCAAGCCGCTCGGCATGACGGTGACGCACTACTCGTGCCTGGAGCTGCTCTCGCAGCGCCCGGGCCTGTCGAACTCCGAGCTCGCGCGAGGCACCTTCGTCACCCGGCAGTCGATGAACGTGCTGCTGCAGGCGCTGGAGCGCGACGGCTACGTCACCCGGCCGACGGAGGCGCCGATCGGCAAAGCGCTGCCGACCCGGTTGACGCCTGCGGGCCAGCAGAGCCTGGCGTCGGCGACCGCGGCGGTCCGCTCCGTCGAGCTGCGGATGCTGAGCGGCATGACGGCCGACGAGCAATCCCGGGCGTTCCGCATCCTGCAGAGCATGGTGCGGTCGCTTCACGACGCCTGAGCCGCCGACGCACCCCGCCCGCCCCGGCCGAAGCCGGAACGGGCGCGGTACCGATCAGGCCTCGACGCGGAAGGCGTCGACCGACGTGTGGCGGCTGAGGTTCTCGTAGCCGTCCTCCGTGACCAGGAACATGTCGCCGATGTTGGCGCCGTCGCTCAGCGGGTCGAGCCACTGCGCGTGGAGCACCATCGCCATGCCCGGCTGGAGCAGCTCGGTGTTGTGGCTCGTCACGTTGAACTTCGGGCCGCCCATGTTGCCGACGCTGTGGCCGAGGTTCGGGTTGTGCGGGCCGAAGGTCGCCGGGTAGACGCGCTCGAGGCGACGGCCGGTGGCCTCGTAGTCGACGTCGGGCACGTACTGCTTCGGCACCTTGCGAGCGCCGCCGTCTTTCTCGGACTCCCAGTTGTAGGGCATCTTCGCGGTGTCGGTCTGCTCGGCCGTGAGGTAGCCCCGGTCGGTGTAGGCGCTGAAGGCAGCGTCGTGCAGCTCGTGGATCGGGGCGCCGGGTCGGATGCGCGCCTCGGCACGGCGGACCGCGTCGGCGCACATGGCCAGCGTGGTCTCCTGCTTCTCGGTGATGCTCCCGATCGCGATCATCCGGGCGATCTGCGCGGTGTAGCCGTGGTACTTGACGTTCGAGACGTAGAGGTTGAGCAGGTCGCCGCCGCGGATCACGTGGCCGTAGGGCTTGCCGCAGGCGGTGCCCCACTGGTTGACGCCGATCTGGTAGCCGTCGCCGGTCTCTCCGCCGCGCGACAGCTGCGCGAAGGTGAACGCCGCGTAGATCTCGAAGTCGGTGACGCCCGGCTTCGTGACGTGGCAGGCCGCCTCGTAGGCGACATCGGCGAGCTGCGCCGCGGTGCGGACCTGGTCGCGCTCGTTCTCCGAGAGCAGCTTGGTCATGTCGTTCAGGGTCTCGGTGCGGTCCGAGAAGCGGGCCTTCGGCAGCTCGTCCGCGAGGACGCGCCAGAAGTCGGCCGACAGGCGGTCGCCCACGAGGCCGATGCTCGAGCGGGTGTAGCCGAGCTCGGCGAGGCGCTTCACGGTCGCCTCGATGGTCTTGCGGATCGGGTCGCCCGCGCGACCGCCGTACTCGATGCTGAAGGGGCTGATCTGCCAGACCTCCTCGACGCCGACGGCCTCGCCCTGCGGCGGCATGATGACCGACTCGGTGTAGAAGGTGAAGAGGTGGATGCCCTTCGAGGCGTCGGTCGGCACGACGAGGATGCCCTCGCGCGACCAGTCGCACAGCCACTTCAGGTAGGTGTTCGAGGTCTGGAAGCCGGTGAGCCCGTCGGCGTGGATGAGCGTCACCTCGTTCTCGGCGACCGCGGCGGCGCGGCGCAGCCGAGCGATGCGGTCCGCGAACTCGGACTCGGGGATGGCTTTGGCGTAGTCGACTTCGAAGCTCGGCTCGAAGCCGTCGAGAAGCCGTTCAGCGGTCTTCGTCTGGATCATGCTCAATCTCTCTCTCGTGATCACTTGCTCGGCTTGATCAGGTAGTAGCGCGTGCCGGCGAACTGCTCGAACGTCGCTCCGGTCATGCCCTTGGCCATGACCGACTGGCGGTCTGCGTACGTGATCGGGATGACGGGCGCCGCGTCGGCGATGATGCCCTGGGCCTTCTTGTAGGCGTCCTCGCGCTCGGTCGAGTCGGCCTTCAGCTCCCAGGTCGAGTTGATCTGGTCGACGGTGCTGTCGCTCCAGAGCGCGTAGTTGTTCACGCCGCCCTTGGTGGTGGCGTAGCCGATCGGGATCTTCGGGTCGTCGGTCCAGGGGCCCCAGTTGAAGAGCACCATGTCAGCGGCGCCGGGGTTGGACGGCTTACGCGAGCGGCCGTTGATGATGTCCCACTGCTGGTTGTTCGTCTGGGGCGTCAGCTTCACGGTGATGCCGATCTGCTTCAGGTTCTCCTGGATGAGCAGCGCGATGTTCTCCTGCGACGAGTCGGAGGTGTCGTAGTGCAGCGGCACCGAGATCGACGGGTTGCCGGCCTCCTTCATGAGCTCCTTGGCCTTGGTGAGGTCGGTCTCGTACTCGCCCCACGCCGGGTCGTAGCTCGAGGAGTTCTTGTTCACGATGCTGAGCGCGCGCTCGGCACGGCCCGCGTAGACGGTCGAGACGATCTTCTCGTAGGGGATCGCGGTGGCGACGGCCTGTCGCACCTTCTCGTCGGCGAAGGCACCCGTGTCGGACGCCATCGTGAGGTACGTGAGGGTCGGGGTCGCCTGCGACGCCACGGTGAAGCCGGCGCTCTTGAGAGACGTGATGTCGGTCTGCGACATGTCGAACTCGGCGAAGTTGATCGAGCCGCTCTTCACGAGCGAGGCGACGTTGGCATCGTTCACGATGCGCGCGGTCACCGTCTTGTAGGCAGGCGGGTTCGGGTAGTCGGGGTTCGCCTTGAGGACGACCTCCTGGCCCTTCTTCCAGCTGGCGACGTAGTACGGGCCGGTTCCCACGACGTTGTCGCGGAGCCACTTGGCCGCGTAGGGGTCGGACGAGGTCGCGTGCTTCTTGGCGGCGACCGAGTCGATGATCCGCTCGTTGGTGTTGACGAACATCGCCAGCTGCGCGGTGCCGACCTCGATCGGCTTGCCGTCGGCGTCGGTGAAGTCGATCTTCACGGTGTTCTCGTCGATCACGTGGATGTCGGAGGCCTTCTGGAGACCATTCGACGTGAGGTCCTGCGCGTTCAGGCTGTGCAGGGCTCCGTCGAAGCTCCACTTCACGTCGTCGGCGGTGACCGGGTTGCCCGACGGGTAGAACTTCCGGTCGGGGTCGAGGTGGAAGGTGATCGAGTTCGTGCCGATGTCCCAGCTCTTCGCGAGGGCGGGCGAGACCTTCGAGCCCTGCCAGACGTGGGAGCCGTCGGCGGCCGTCGTGAACGTGTAGGCGGCGAGGCCCTCGTAGACGTTGTTGGCGACTTCGGCATCTTCGCTGTTCGACAGGTTCATCGGGTAGAGCGACGTGAGGTCGGCGGGCCAGGCGGTGGTGATGCCCGTGCTGGTCGAGGAGGAGGTGTTCGAGGAGGACGACGAGGCGCTGCAGCCGGTGAGGGCGAGAGCGGCTGCGGCGACGACGCTGGCAGCGGCCAGGAGTCGCTTGCGCGGTCGGGGTGCGGACACGGGTGTTCCTTTCGGTGGGAGGGTGCGAAGGGATGGTGCGAGGGGAGAGGGAAGGATCAGGGGACCGGGACGGCGAGCACCGGAGCGGCGTCCGGCGCGGACACCGGGCACGCGACGGCGTGCGTCTCGGTCACGAGCATGAGGTCGGGCCGCTTGAGCGCGCAGGCCGCCTCGGCGATCGGGCAGCGTCCGACGAGGCGGCATCCTGCGGGCACCTTCATCGGGCTGGGGATCTCGCCGGTGAGCCGCAGGCGATCGTGCTCGCGGCCGTACTCGACGACGGGTGCGGCCGAGAGCAGCGCCTTCGTGTACGGGTGGACCGGGTTCTCGAAGACCTCCTCGGTCGACCCCTGCTCCACGATGCCGCCGAGGTACATGACCATGACGCGGTCGGACATCTGGCGGACGACACCGAGATCGTGGCTGATGAAGAGGTAGGCCAGGCCGTGCTCCTGCTGAAGCCGCTTCAGGAGCCGGATGATCTGGCCCCGCACCGACACGTCGAGCGACGCCGTCGGCTCGTCGAGCAGGATCACCTTGGGCTCGGCGGCGAGGGCCCGGGCGATCGAGAGGCGCTGGCGCTGCCCGCCGCTGAGCTGGCGCGGGCGGCGGTCGAGGTACGACTCGTCGAGCTCGACGTCGGCGAGGAGCTGCGCGACGCGAGCGCGACGCCCCTCCTTGTCGAGGCGGGTGTGGAGCCGGAGGGGCTCGTCGAGGGTGGCGGCGACCGTCATGCGCGGGTCGAGCGACGAGGTCGGATCCTGGAACACCATCTGCAGGTCGGAGTACGAGGCCGACAGCTGACGCGCGGAGATCCCGATGATCGGCTTGCCGTCGATGTGGACGGATCCGGCGGTCGGCTCGACGAGGCGGGTCACGCAGCGAGCGATCGTCGACTTGCCCGATCCCGACTCGCCCACGAGCGCGAGGGTCTCGCCGGGGCGGATCTGGAAGCTGACGTCGTCGACGGCGGTCAGGGTGACGTGGCGGCCGGCCCCGCGGACGCGGTACTCCTTGCGGAGCGATGAGACATCGAGCGCGATGGGCGCCCGCTCGGCCGAGGGGGCCTGCTTCGTGGGCGTCATCGGTTCTCCACCATCCTGCTGTCGGCGACGAGCTGCTGCGTGTAGGGGTCGGTCGGGGCGTTGATGATCTGCTCGCACGAGCCGATCTCCTTGACCTCGCCGCCGCGCATGACGACGACGCGGTCGCACGTCTCGGCGACGACACCAAGATCGTGGGTGATGAGGCAGGTCGTCATGCCGGTCTCGGCCTTGATGTCGACGATGAGGTCGAGCACGTCGGCCTGGATCGTCACGTCGAGGCCGGTGGTCGGCTCGTCGAGGATCAGCAGCTTCGGCTGGCTGATGAGCGCCATGGCGAGCATCGCGCGCTGGGCCATTCCGCCCGAGAACTCGTGCGGGTACTGGTCCATGCGGCGCCGCGACTCCGGCACGCGCACCAGGTCGAGCATCTCGAGCGTGAGCTTCCGAGCCTCGCGGCGGGTGACCCCTCGGTTGGTCCGGCAGACGTCGGCGATCTGCGTGCCGACGGTGAAGACCGGGTTGAGCGAGCTGCGGGCATCCTGGAAGACGATGCTGATCTCGCGGCCGCGGATGCTGCGGAGCTCGGGCTCGGTCATGGCGGTGAGGTCCTGTCCGGCGTAGCGGATGGATCCTGCGGTGCGGCGGAAGCGACCGGGTGCGAGGCCCATGATCGACAGGGCGGTGATGGACTTGCCGGATCCTGATTCCCCCACGATCGCCGTGGACGACCCCGCCGGCACCGAGAAGCTGACGCCGTGGAGCACCGGGTCGATGCGGCCGGGCTGGTTCTCAAACCCGCCGGTGAAGCCGTCGACCTCGAGCAGTGCGGCGCTCATGCGGCGCTCCCCTGGTCGCGGAGATCGGCGATGGCGTCCGAGATGAGATGGAAGGCGGCCGCGAGCAGGAAGATCGCGAGGCCCGGGAACCCCGAGATCCACCACTGGCCGGAGAGGATGGCATCCTGCCCCTGGGCGATCATCGAGCCCCACTCGGCCGAGCCCGGCTGGATGCCCAGGCCGAGGAAGCCCAGCGCGCCGACCGTCGAGGCGACGTAGGAGGCGTTGACCGACGCGTAGGTGAGGAGCGGCCGGAGGCTGTTCGGCACGAGGTGGGCGAAGAGGACTCCGAACGGACCGCGCCCGACGAGGCGGGCGGCCTCGGCGAACTGGTACTCCTTCTTCGAGCGGATCTCGGCGCGGGCGAGGCGGACGTAGTCGGGCAGGGGCAGCACGGCGACGACGAAGATGACGTTGGCGATGCCGGATCCTGCGACCGCGATCACCAGGACCGCCAGCAGGAGCGACGGGAACGAGTTGAGCAGCTCGAGGATCCGCATGGTGATGTAGTCGAACGCGCCGCCGAAGAAGCCGGCGAGGCTGCCCCAGACGGTGCCGACGACGAGGGCCATGAGCACGACGAGCACGGTGATGCTGACGTCAGTCTTGGCGGCGGCCATGGTGCGCGAGAGCACGTCGCTGCCGAGGCCGTCGGTGCCGAACGGGTGGGCGAGGCTCGGGGCGTCCTGGAGGAGGCCGACGCCCGAGGCGGTGGGCGGGTAGGGCGTCCAGAAGGTCGCCACGATGGCGGTCAGGATCAGCAGGGCCAGGAGCGAGGCACCGGTCCACAGGGCCCACGATCTGCCGGCGGCGCCGAGGCGGGTTCGCGAGGGTCTGATCAGCCGTGGGAGGCCGATGGTCGGGGCGGTCATGCGCTCCTCCGGGGGTCGACACGGACGTAGACGAGTTCGAGCAGTGCCCAGATCACGACGTACAGGGTCGCCACGTAGAGCACGAAGCCCTGGATGACGGGGTAGTCGGACGACTGGATGGCCGTGATGGCGAGCTGCCCGATTCCGGGCCAGCCGAAGATGCCCTCGACCAGGACCGATCCGGCGAGCGTCCAGCCGATGAGGCCGGCGCCGATCGTCAGCACGGAGAGGAGTCCGGGCTTGAGCGCGTAGCCGAACCAGATGCGCGGCCGCGAGATGCCCATGGCCTTGGCCGTGCGCACGTACTCGGAGTCGAGCGACTCGACCATCGCCGACCGGACCTGCCGGGCGACCGGGCCGAAGCTGCCGACCGAGAGGGTGATCACGGGCAGGACGAGCTGCTTGACCGCGGCCATCGCCGTCGCGAAGTCGCCGCGCAGGAGCGCATCGGGAACGTAGAGGCCGGTGATCGTCGGCGGCGACTCCATGCCGATCGGCAGGCGGCCGGTCGGCCCGGGCAGCAGGTGCAGGTTGACGAAGAAGATCCAGAGCAGCATGAGGCCGATCCAGAACTGCGGGAGGGCGAGAGTGCCGGTCGTGAAGAAGCGGAGCACGGCGTCGAGGACGGTCCCGCGGAAGACGGCCGCGGCGACCCCGACGATGATGCCGAACACGAGGCCGACGATCACGGCGTAGAGGCCGAGCTCGACCGTCGCGGGAAGCCGGCCGAAGAGCTCCGGGCCGACAGCCTCACCCGAGAGGTACGACGTGCCGAAGTTGCCGGTGGCGAGACCGCCGAGGAAGCGGAGGTACTGCACGATCAGCGGGGCATCGAGGCCGAGCTGAGCGCGAGCCTGCTGACGGGTGGCCTCGGTGGCCGAGTCGCCGACGAACAGGTTGATCGGATCCGCCGTGAAGACGCGTGACACCAGGAACGTGATCGACACGATCGCGACGATCACGACGAACGCCCCGATGATGCGGAGCACGGGGCCGCGGACGGCGCGGCCGAGGCGGATGGCGCGCCCGGGTGCGGGGCGGGAGCGGGGAGGAGCAAGAGCAACCATGTCGATCCTCTGTCGGGGTGTCGTCCGAATTCACCTGGCTCAACTGGTTGGACCAGTGGACGTGTTGCGACTGTAATGAGGATTCGACGGTTAAAACCGCCATTTCTCGCGGTTTTCACGCACCCCTAACATGCCCGAAACAAACCAGTTGCGCGTCCACCCGGGTTGTACGCTCGGCCCCATAGAGTTGTCGGCAACCACGGAGAGGCGCGTTCGGCATGAGTAACGATGAGCTCGTCGAGTTCCGGCGTCGATCGCGGCCGCTCGGCTCCGAGCTCGCCGCGCACCTCGAGCAGCAGATCCTCAACGACACCTACCCCCCGGGCTCGGTCCTGCCGGCCGAGCGCGAGATGGCGGTGTCGCTGGGCGTCTCCCGAACCTCTCTGCGCGACGCGCTTCAGGAGCTCGAGGGCAAGCACCTCATCGAGCGCCACCACGGCAAGGCGTCGCGCGTCCTGCCCCTCGACATGGAGTCGCTGGCCGTCCAGGAGCGCCTGCACCCGATCGAAGACCGGATCCAGCACGTCATCGAGGTCGAGAACCTCGTCGAGCCCGGCGTCGCGCGTCTCGCAGCCGAGCGGGCGACCGCGGCCGACGTGCTCCAGCTCGAGTCGATCCTCGGCCGCAGCAGCGAGCACCTCGCCCCCGAGGCGTCACTCGATCTCGACGTCGACTTCCACTACACGCTCGCCCGTGTCACCCGGAACAACTTCATGGTCGGCATCAGCGGCCTCGCCTCCGAGCGCACGCGCGAGACTCGCCTGCTCGCCCACACGACGGTCGAGACGCGAGCCGAGTGCATCCGCGGCCACGCAGCGATCGTCCGCGCCGTCTCCGATCACGACGCCGACGCGGCCGAGCTGGCCATGCGCAGCCACCTCGAGGCGGTGCACCGGTCGATGCGGGTCCCTGGCTAGTCCGATGCAGGCTAGTCCGACGCAGGCGCCTTCTCGAGAGAGCGCCCGTCGGCGTTGAGGTAGTCCCGCCACGACCTCTTCGCCTCCCAGCCCAGCAGGCGTCGCGCCTTCGACGTGTCGATCCCCGAGGCGTCCACTCGAGAGAGCGACCGCAGTTCGATGCTCTCGCCGTGGTTCTGGCGCAGGAACTGCGCGAAGTCGTGACCACCCGCGTTGTCGGGCGCCGCGATGTAGAACACCTCGTGCCCGGGAAGCTCCGACTCGGCCGCCAGCAGCAGGGCGTCGGCGAGGTCGTCGGCGTCGATGTAGCTGCCGAAGTTGGCGCTCGTGCTCGACGCCTCGCGGACCTGTGGTCCGAGGTTCGACTCGTAGTTGTCGGCGTTGTGCACCGTGCTCGGACGGATCGAGATCGCTCGCAGATCGGAGCGGCGGACGGCGGCGTCCATCATCTGCTCGCCGAACAGCTTGGAGAGCGCGTAGGGGTCCTGCGGGTAGAGCGGGTGCTCCTCGTCGACCGGCACGTAGTCGGGGAGGAACGGACGCTCGGGGAAGAAGTTGCCGACGATGCTCTCGCTGGAGACGTTGACGAACCGCTTCACCCCGAAGCGGACGGCCGCCTCGACGAGGTTGAAGGTCGACATCACGTTGGTCTGGAGCACCACGTGCGGCGGGTGCGCCGTCGGCTGCGGGATGGCGGCGACGTGCACGACGACGTCGGCCCCGGCCACGACGGAGTAGGCCGCGCCGGCGTCGGTGAGGTCGGCCATCACATAGCGCCCCGGCACGACCACGCCGGCGTCGAAGACGGGGCGGACGAGGTCGACGCCCAGCACGTCATGGCCTGCCGCGACGAATGCTTCCACCGTCGCTCGGCCGACTTTGCCACGGGATCCGGTGATGACGACTTTCATGAGCTCTCCTTCGAACGGCAGGATGTTCGACGGTACTCACTTTCGGGTTCGTCAGCCGGATACGTCAGCCCCGCCGCATGCCCGCCATCAGCGCGTCGAGCACTCGGTGCCGCTGCGTCTCGCTGTCGACGGGCATCGTCGCGATGCCGTAGACACCGCGGGTGAGGTCGGATTCGCTGATGCCCGGGTCGAGCTCGCCGGCCGCCCGGGCCCGCTCGACGATCGGCAGGGCGGTCGCGATGATCGTGCGAGTGCAGGCCTCGTACACGTCGCCGCTCGGGTCGAGGGTCGTCGCCAGCGCGTTCTTGGCGCCGATGCGGTCGGCGAAGCGATGCATCCAGGCCAGGAGCGCGGGCCACGGCTCGAGTCCCTCGACCGCCTGGGCGTCGGCCACGATCGACTCGATCTCGTCGATGTAGAGGTGCTGGATCAGCGACTCGCGGGTCGGGAAGTTGCGGTACAGCGTGGCGATCCCCACCCCGGCGGCATCCGCGATCGCCTCGAGCGCGACGTCGGCGCCGTCGCGGCGGAACGCGGCCCGGGCGGCCAGCACGATGGCGTCGAAGTTCCGCGCGCCGTCGGCCCGTCGGGGCCGCGGTGCGCGGAACTGCTCGAGCTCGGCGATGGTCACCCTCTCAGAGTAGGGCGAGCGAGCAGAGCCTCAGCCGACCGGCATCACGAAGTCGACGTAGCGCGCCCCGAAGGCGCCGTCGGGGACGATCTCGTCGATTCGAGCGAGGTCGGCCTGGGTGAGTGCGAGGTCGGCCGCGGCGGAGTTCTCCTCGACGCGCGCGACGCTCCGCGTTCCCGGGATCGGCACGATGTCGTCGCCCTGGGCGAGCAGCCACGCGAGCGCGAGCTGCGTGACGGTGGCGTCCTTCGACGAGGCGAGGTCGCGAAGAGCGTCGATCGCGGCGAGGTTCTTCTCGTAGTCGCCGGGCTGCCAGCGCGGATCGGTGCTGCGCATGTCGTCGGCGGCGTACTCCGACGCGGGGCGCACGTCGCCGGTCAGGAACCCGCGGCCGAGCGGCGAGTACGCCACGAAACCGATGCCGAGCTCTCGCACCGTGGGCAGCACCTCGGCCGCCGTGGCGCGCTCGAAGATCGAGAACTCGCTCTGGAGCACCGAGACCGGGTGCACGGCGTGCGCGCGTCGGATGGTGTCGGGAGCAGCCTCCGAGAGGCCGAAGTACTTCACCTTGCCCTCCGCGACGAGCTCGGCGACGGTTCCCGCGACGTCCTCGATCGGCACGTCGGGGTCGACGCGGTGCTGGTAGAAGACGTCGAGCACGTCCACTCCGAGGTACTTCAGGCTGTTCTCGGCGACCTTCCGGATGTTCGCGGGGCGGCTGTCGTAGAGCTTCTCCGGGTTGAGCGGCATGACCCAGCCGAACTTGGTGGCGACGACGACCTCGTCGCGGAACGGCGCGATGGCGCGGCCGACGATCTCCTCGTTCGAGCCGGTGCCCATGCCGTAGAGCTCCGCAGTGTCGAACATCGTGACGCCCAGGTCGTGAGCTCGGCGAATCGCTGCGATGCCGCCAGCCTCGTCGGCGGCCCCGTAAGCGGAGGTGATTCCCATCGCGCCGTAGCCGATGGCGGCGGCCTCGAGCCCCTGGGTGCCGAGGGTGCGCTTCTGCATGCGGATTCCTTTCGTCGATCGCCGCCACTCGATTGCGGCGACATAAACGATAGTAATCCTCCGCTTGGGGAAGTGGTAGCCCTCCTCCGGTTAATCGCCTGGGAGTTCAGGAGCCCCGCCGCCTGGCCGGAAAACGCATAGCGCCCTTATGGACGCTGGACGAGTCGGAAATCCTCGACGTAATCTGATCGGTGTCTCCCGATGCCATCCGCGTCGGACGAGTCGTTGGCCCAGACCCCGTCAACCTCGCGTAGGCGGGGCTGGACCGCACCTGATTCGCGGTCCAGCCCTCTCGCCTAGCTCGACCCCAGGCGTGCGCCCCCCGCCCCCACAACCGGTGAGGGGTCGCTGGTTGTCGTCGCGGAGACCGCCCTGAGCAACCAGCGACCCCTCACCGCCCGAAGGTGGTAGGGCAGGCGCTTCGTGCCGGGGATGGGGGCGATGTCGGTGCCCTTCGAGAGGAGCCGCGCGAGGGCGATCTGGCCCGGGGCGGCCCCGTGATCCTGCGCGATCGTGTCGACGGCCTCGACGATGGCGATGCTGCCCTGCAGGTTGTCGCCCTGGAAGCGCGGGTTGAAGCGGCGGAAGTCGTCGTCGTCGAGGTCGTCGACGGTGCGGATGCGCCCCGTCAGGAAGCCCCGGCCGAGCGGCGAGTACGGCACGAAGCCGATTCCGAGCTCGCGGACCGTGGGCAGGATCTCGTCCTCGGGCTCGCGCGACCACAGGGAGTACTCGGTCTGCAGCGCCGTGATCGGGTGCACCGCGTGAGCGCGTCGGATCGTCGCCGGCGCCGCCTCGGAGAGTCCCAGGTGACGCACCTTGCCTTCCGCGACGAGCTCGGCCATGGCGCCGACGGTGTCCTCGATCGGCACGCGGGTGTCGACGCGGTGCTGGTAGTAGAGGTCGATGTAGTCGATTCCGAGGCGCTCGAGCGACCCCTCGACCGACTTCTTCACGTAGTCGGGCCTCCCGTCGATGGGCCGGTTCTTGCGGACCTCGGGGTCGGTCACGTTGCCGAACTTCGTCGCCACGACGACGCCGTCGCGCTTGCCCTGCAGCGCGCGGCCGAGCAGCCGCTCGTTCGTGTAGGGGCCGTACATGTCGGCGGCGGCGCCTGCGGCGGTTCGCACCTCCGCGAGGTACCGCAGCGCCAGCTCGGTCAACCGACACGGAGGTGCGGCTCGCGACTCGATAGCGCCCGACAGGCTTTATCGGCCGTTGCAGGATCGCGAGAGGCCACGACGAAGGCTCGACCAGTGGTCGTCTTCAGTCGAACGGCCCGCGATCCGCCGACGCAAGCAGCGCGGCTCGGACGACTGCGGACCATCGACTACGCGGGTTCGCAAGGACTCGGGGCGGGGTCGTCCTTGTGGGGGTGCGCCGAAGAGGTGGTTCTCCTATTGCGCGACGCAATTCCTGCGCCCGATCCTTGACTAGCGAAGGGGTGTCCTTTGTTAAGGACGACGCCCTACCCCAGCAGCGCCACCCCGAACCCCGCGACGACGGCCCGCACCTCCACGAGGTACCGCAGCGCCAGCTCGGTCAGCGGGATCGCGGAGTGCCCGATCCACCCGATCACGATGCGCTCGTCGACGTCGAGCGGCACGGCCACGATCTCGGGGTCGAGGTCGTCGCTGACGATGCCGGTCGAGATCGTGTAGCCGTTGAGGCCGATCATGAGGTTGAAGATCGTCGCGCGGTCGGAGACCCGGATCTCGCGCTTGCTCGACAGCGTCGACAGGATCTCCTCGGCGAAGTAGAAGGAGTTGTTCGAGCCCTGGTCGAAGGTCAGGCGCGGCAGATCGGCGAGGTCGGCGAGGGTCGCGCGATCCTGCGATGCCAGCGGGTTCTTGCGCGAGACGAAGATGTGCGGCTCGGCGGCGAACAGCGGGTGGAAGACCAGCCCCGAGTCGCGCAGCAGCTTGTCGATGACGTTGCGGTTGAAGTCGTTGCGATAGAGGATCCCGAGCTCGCTGCGGAGCGTCCGCACGTCTTCGATGATGTCGAACGTTCGGGTCTCTCGGAGCGAGAACTCGTACTCGGGAGCCTCGGTGCCCTTGACCATCTGCACGAACGCGTCGACGGCGAACGAGTAGTGCTGGGCCGACACCCCGAGCAGGCGGCGCTGCGGCGGCCTGCCCAGATAGCGCTGCTCGAGCAGAGCGACCTGCTCGACGACCTGTCTGGCATAGCCCAGGAACTCCGCCCCATCGGTCGTCAGAGTTACGCCGCGCGCGCTCCGCACCAGAAGGGCCCGGCCCACCCGCGCCTCGAGATCTTTCATCGCCGCCGACATGGTCGGCTGGGCGACGTACAGGACGTCGGCCGCCGCTGTGATCGATTCCTCTGACGCGACCTCGATGAAGTACTGGAGCTGCTGCAGGGTGATGCCGCTCGTACGCCTTGCCATAGGCAAAGGCTATAGCAAACCATAGCGGCGCCGAATTACCTGATACCCGACGAATGCCTGCACCATGGGTCTACCGACATTCACGAGGCCACCCCCGGCCGACAGCTTCCGGATTGGCCGCTCATGGCGAACGAGTTCACCTTCAGCATCACCACCACCCGCTTCGACGACGACTACGCGCCGTCCGAGAGCTCGCGGGCCACGACGAACTTCGCTAACCTGGCCCGCGGCGAGCACCGTCAGCAGAACCTCCGCAACGCTCTGACGATGATCGACCGCCGCTTCAACGACCTCGCGCACTGGGACAACCCCTCCGGCGACCGCTACACCGTCGAGCTCGACATCGTGTCGGTCGAGCTCCAGTTCGCCGCCGCCGGCGAGGACCAGGTGTTCCCGCTGCTCGAGGTGCTCGACATCCACATCGTCGACCGGCAGACCGGAGTGCGCCACCAGGGCATCGTCGGCAACAACTTCTCGTCGTTCGTCCGCGACTTCGACTTCAGCGTTCGGCTCCCGGCTGTCAACAAGAGTGCGACCGAGTTCACCGTCCCCGACGACTTCGGCGTGCTGCACGGCAAGCTGTTCCAGCACTTCCTCGACTCCCCCGTGTACCGGGAGCGCTACCCGATGACGCCGGTCATCTGCATCAGCGTCTCGACGAGCAAGACCTACACCCGCACCGCGAACTCGCACCCGGTGCTCGGCGTCGAGTACCGCCAGGACGACTACTCCATGACCGACGAGTACTTCGGCCGGATGGGCCTGAACGTGCGGTACTTCATGCCCCCGGGAGCAGTCGCGCCGCTGGCGTTCTACCACCGCGGCGATCTGCTGAACGACTTCTCCACCCTGCAGCTCGTCGGCACGATCAGCACGATGGAGACGTTCCAGAAGATCTACCGGCCCGAGATCTACAACGCGAACTCGGCTGCCCCTGCCGTCTACCGGCCGAGCCTTGAGCAGCAGGACTACTCGCGCACCGAGATCTCGTACGACCGCGTCGAGCGCAACCAGCTCGCGGTCACGCAGGGCAGGTTCACCGAAGAGCACTTCGTGAAGCCGCACAGCGACGTGCTGGAGCGCTGGGCCGCCGACTTCTCCACCCCCGCCCGATGACCGCCCTGCCCACCGAAGGATCGCCGAACGTGAACACCCTGCTCCCCACCGCCCTTGTCGGCAGCCTCCCGAAGCCGTCGTGGCTCTCGGAGCCCGAGAAGCTCTGGTCGCCCTGGAACCTCGAGGGCAGCGCGCTGGCCGAGGGCAAGCTCGACGCGCTCCGCATCGCCGCGCACGAGCAGCTGCGCCGCGGCATCGACATCATCAGCGACGGCGAGCAGACTCGCCAGCACTTCGTCACCACCTTCATCGAGCACCTCAGCGGCGTCGACTTCGAGCAGCGCGAGACCGTGCGGATCCGCGACCGCTACGACGCGAGCGTTCCGACCGTCGTCGGAGAGGTGAGTCGCGAGAAGGGCGTGTTCGTCGACGATGCGAAGTTCCTGCGCCAGCAGACGGATCAGCCGATCAAGTGGGCGCTGCCGGGACCGATGACGATGATCGACACCCTCTACGACCGCCACTACAAGAGCCGCGAGAAGCTGGCGTGGGAGTTCGCGACGATCCTCAATCAGGAAGCGCAGGAACTCGAGGCGGCTGGGGTCGACGTCATCCAGTTCGACGAGCCGGCGTTCAACGTGTTCCACGATGAGGTGCACGACTGGGGCATCGCGG
Source organism: Frondihabitans sp. GW821-FHT04F02 (assembly GCF_059420045.1). Lineage (NCBI taxonomy): Bacteria > Bacillati > Actinomycetota > Actinomycetes > Micrococcales > Microbacteriaceae > Frondihabitans > Frondihabitans sp. GW821-FHT04F02. Next base: position 511,242 of record NZ_JBWKSZ010000003.1, read on the forward strand.
CGCTCGAGCGGGCAGCCGAGGGGTTGAAGGCCGAGACGGTCGTCCACATCTGCTACGGCTACGGGATCAAGGCGAACAACGACTGGAAGTCGACCCTCGGGCCGGAGTGGCGGCAGTACGAGACGTCGTTCCCGCTGCTGCAGCAGTCCTCGATCGACGTCGTCTCGCTCGAGAGCCACCACTCGCACGTGCCCATGGACCTGATCGAGCTGCTGCGCGGCAAGAAGGTCATGCTCGGGGCGATCGACGTCGCGAGCGACCAGGTCGAGACGCCTGAAGAGGTGGCCGACACCCTGCGGCGAGCGCTGCAGTTCGTCGATGCCGACAAGCTGATTCCCAGCACGAACTGCGGCATGGCCCCGTTCGCGCGCGATGTCTCGCTCGAGAAGATGAGTGCGCTGGCGGCGGGGGCGGGCGTCGTGCGGGCGGAGCTGAGCGGGGCGGGCGCCTAGCCTTCACGCGGAGCCACGTCACTCGGCGGTGACGACGACTTCGCGTGTGGCGGTGGCTTCGTCCCCGACGGGAGACGCCACGGTTAGAGTCGCCGTGCCGAGAGGAAAGTCATCGGGCAGCACGTAATCGCCCTCGGCTGTGAAGCGCGGCCCTGAAGTCGACGCGATCGTCCCGAGGGCGTAATCACTGCCGCTCGACGGCGTGATGGTGACGCGCATGTCTCGCGCGGAGCGATTGACGCCGCCGGTGTCTTCGCACGTCTCGGTCATCCAGTCGACGCGGACGCTCAGCCGTGCGCCGGGGTGCGGCGAGGTGTCACCGAGAACGATCTTCTTCGCCGCGCACGATCCAGCGCCGCTGCTCGTCACAACGCCGCACCCGGCCGTCACGACCACCGCGATGGTCGCTCCCATGACGAAGATCGTGCGTGCAATGAACCCCATGACGCCCCCCTCGAGTCGAGAGCTAACCATGATCTCGCGATCGGCCGGGTAACGGCTTGGCAACGGTCGCGGCGCCGGCCTCGGGGCGGCTCGCTAGGACCGTTGCTTGCCGTCGGGATCGCGATGCTCGAGCGGGTTCGCGTCGGGACGCTCGTGCCCGTCGGTGGCCGTCGAATCGCGGCCTAGAAGTCGATCAGCGTGACCGTGGCCGAGACGGGCGCGCCCAGCTCGAGCGCTTCGGCCTCCCGCACAGCGCGCTTGACGGGCAGCATGTAGCCGCTGCCCTCACCGCCCGGAAAGATCGAGGTCCGGAAATCGGTGGCACCGACGCGCGCGTCGACCCGGAGCGATCCCCAACCGCCAGCCTGATCGCCGGCGATCGCCGCGATCTCGTCACTCGCATCGAGCGGGAGCGACACGAACGTCCAGAGCTCACGTCGAGCCTCCCAGCGCCAGAGGTCTCCGACGAACTCGTACGAGAGGCCTCGTCGGCGGGTCGGTGTCATGTGATCCAGGGTAGGCGGGTGCTCCGTTCAGCGGCGCAGATCCTGCATCGTCTGTGTGATCGCCGGAGGCTCCGGACAGACGATTATCGGACTCGTCGTGGCCGTCATCGGAGGCATCGTCCTCGGGTACTCGCTCGTCAACTACCGGAAGTCATCCCGATCACTCAAGCGACAGACCCTGCCCTGAACGACCCGCTCAGGAACGCTGCCGCGAGCGCCGGATGAGGTCCACACCCCAGAGTGCGATTCCGAGCCCGACGAAGAACATCACCTGGCCCACGATCTGAACACCGGGACCGCCTCCCATGGCGAACTGAAGAACCAGGCCAGCCGCTAGTACCACGCCGGCAGCGGCGAAAGTGAGGAAGATGCGCATTCGGTCACGGTACTCCGCGCGCAACGCCGATCCCGCTTTCCGGAACTCCTGTCGAGGAGCCCGCCCGAATCAGGTGTTACGCGAACGAGACCTCGGACGGAGAGCGTCTCAACCATGCTTGCTTCGTGAAGAAGCACCTCACCGCCGCCACTGCTGTAGTCGCGCTCGCGATTTTGCCCATTCTCTCAGCGTGCAGCCGCGAACCCGCAGACCCCGTCGCATCGGCACGCCAGCTCTCCGGTGCCCCCGCGTGGGTCAGGACACCGACCGGGATCGATTGCGGCGAGGCCGAACTGGATTCGAGGCGCACGCTTCCCGAGAAGAATCTCGAGTGCCTGGCCGACGCGAGGAGGGCGGGCGATGCGGCTTTCCTGACGTGGATCGCGCGCACGACCGAGGGCGACCCGATCCCGACTTTTGCTCGAGCGACGCGTTCGGGCGTCGATGTCGCATCGACCACCGCGTACGACTCCTTCGGCCCCGGAGGCTGGAGCGAATCGACGTGCGCCAATGTCGCCGCCTTGCCGAGCTGTGCCGACATCTAAAGTGGGCCCGTGCGTTTTTCCTGCCCTCTGCTTATTTCTGCCGCAGCGTGCGTTCTCCTCCTGGCGGGGTGCTCGGCAGAACCCGCTCTCGACCAAGCCGCCCTCGACAAATGGACCGCGCAGCAGGAGGCCGTCGCTCGGGGCGGGGGGAGCCTCGGTGCTCTGTCTGCAGGTATCACGACCCAGGATCCAGAACCCGGTACGGATGAGGGGATCACGATCACCTATGCCACACCGACCGACATTGGCGGCTTCGACTTCTCCTGCTTTGGCAGCGGCACCATGAGCGGAACGCTGACGACCGTCGCCGGCAGCCTCAGCACCAACAAGGTCTATTCGTCACTCTCCTGCGCCGAAGGGTTGCAGCGTCTTCACCTCTCCCGGGCGGGGCGCACCCAGGTCGAGAAGGTGACATTCAACGCCTTTGATGCAAATCAGGACAGCGCTTGGCAGGTCGTGATCCGCTAGGACCGGGGCGCAGATCCCAGTCAGTCTTGCGGCGCGTCTCGCCCGCGGCGGCGAGAGTCACGACCCGCTGGGTCTCCTGGCTGATCTTCGCCGTGGGCTCTGGGGTGACCGTCACCGTGAGTCTGGTCTTGCTCTTCCTGACGACAGACACTCTGGGCGCGGCCTTCTCTCTGCTCAACATCTGCGTTATCCGCACCTCCGATCCGAACGTCTGCGACTACTCATACGTCAACGTCACAGCGATCGTGGAGGGGCTCGTCGACCTGGCGGTGCTTGTCGCAACGGGGGTCTCGTTCCGCCGTCGGCTTCGGCGACGCGAGAGCGTCTGGTGGCTCTCGATCGCAAGCACGTGCGCCGGCGTCAGCGGGGCGAGGCAGTTCCTGCGTTATTACATCGCGAGGATGAAAAGGACGAGGCCGGGGGCTCACGGGTGTTCCTGGGGATACATCGGCAGGCGGACGCTGACGTCAGAGGGTCTTCCTAGGCTGAGCACAACCGAACCACTAGGAGTGACATGCTCAACCGCCACCGCACCGCCCTCGCCACCGCAGCCCTCGCCGGGCTCGCTCTCGCAACGATCGGGGCCGCGCTACCCGCAACTGCCGCCCCGGCACCCGTCCGCCTCTCGCTGAACAAGACGGCGACGGCGTCGTCCGAGCTGAATGCCACGATGGCCGCGCATTTCGTCAATGACGGGAAGCTCGGCACGAGCTGGTGGAGCCAGCCGACGCCCACGAAGCAGTGGATAAAGATCGACCTGGGCAAGAAGTACTCCCTCGACCGCGTCGAGCTGCGCTGGGCCTACGACTACGCGAAGTCGGAGCGCGTGCAGATCTCGACGAACAACGCCACCTGGACCGAGATCTATCAGAACACCGACGTCACCAAGCGCAACCAGTCGATCCCCGTCGGGGCGACGGCGCGGTACGTCCGTGTCGTCGGCGACACGGCGTCGTCGAACCACGGCTATTCGATCAACGAGTTCGCCGTCTACGGCATCGACACCGCGCCGGCGAAGTAAGGCGCACTGCGATCCGCACCCCGTCGGCGCGTCATGCGCTGCCCGACTACGGGGTGCGGATCGCGAGGCCCCGGTGGCGGACCTCGAGAACGGCCCCGCTCACCTTTCCGAACGGGTCGCCGTCCAGCTGGATCTGCTCGGGAACGTCGAACCTCACCGTCAGACGCCGCCCCGACGTGTACCGGAGGGTCCGTGACGTCGGCAAGAAGAGATCGAGCACCCGTCCGAAGCGCGTGCGGTGGAAGAACCTGTTGAGCGCGAGTCCGTAGCCGATCTTGGTCCAGCCGGCGCCGCCCTTGGGTCGGAATGCGACGGCGTTCAAGATCCCGTCGTCTATGACGGCGTCCGGAAGCAGCAGCAGTCCCGCTGTCAGGGTGCCGCAGTTGCCGACGATGACGGTGTGCGCCTTCATCTCCTGCTCCGGCTGGTCATCGAGGCGATAGCGCAGGGTGAACTGGTGGTTGCCGAACACCGACCGCGCGATCGGGTCCGAGTACGCCACCCACCCGAGCCGCTTCTTCACCCGCGCGTTCGTGTTGGCGGCCATATTGGCATCCAACCCGACCCCTGCCATCACCAGGAACGCATGGATCTGCACGCCGCCGTCCTCCAGCGTCAGGGTCGCCTCACCGATGTCGACCCGTCGGTCTGTTCCCTCGAAAGCGGTCCGGACCGCCAGCGGCAGGTTGTTCAAGGGCAGATGCAGGTTCCGGGCGAACAGGTTGCCTGTGCCGACCGGGATCAGCGCAATCGGAATACCCGTGGGTGCGAGTTCCTCCGCCGCGACACGGAGGGTACCGTCACCGCCGGCGACCAGGACCACGTCGGGGTGGTGCGCGGCTGCGTCCTGCGCCGCCCCGCGCCCGTCATCCGCGGCCGAGGTCTCGTGCCACGTCGACGGCCCCCACCCCAGGCTCTTCTCGCGCGCAGCGACCTGGTCGCGAAGCCGCTGCGTGTTGACTTTGGCAGGATTGAAGACCACCGCCGCCCTCGACGATCGGGCGTCACGAGTCTGCGCGTCAGTCGTCACGGTGGAAAGCGTAGAGGACCGCACGCGCCCGCCGAACCAGCGGGAAGCCAGCGGGCCGCAGACGGAGGGACGTGAAATTCATAAGACGATCGTCTTTCGAATCTAGCGCGCGAGGGGCCGCGTGAACTACCGTGAGTGCGCCCAGGGTGGTTCCCGGGCGGACCCGCGGCGACCGGTGTCACTGATCCGATGGCGGTCGTCGCGGTCGTGGTCCCCGGGACGCCCCGGGGGCCACTCTCGAGACGGCCTGAGGCGCGCGACGCCATCGACTGCCGGAGTGGTACCGAGAGAGTCTCATGCCTCCGAGGAGGCCTGCTCGCCGCCAGTGCGCGGCTTCGATTGAGCGACGCCGGGCGCCGACTCCGCAATGGCGATCACTTGGAGCCCATCGACGAGGCTGTCGGCGTCTCTGACCCCGAGAGACGGAAGGATCGTTCTCCACACCTCTCGCAGGTGCTCGTCGGTACGCACGTCCTCGAAGCCCTGATTCTCAGACACGAACACCCCGTAGCTGCCCGTCAGCACGACGCTGACGACCTTCTCGACGGGGTGCTCACGGGGCAGCTCGCCGGACTCCAGGCTTTGCCAGACGAAGTCGTGGGCGATGCCCCTCCAGCTGAACTCCGACGGCGGCAGCGCGAATCCGTTGACCCGCTGGTCGGCCGCGAGGCGGACGGCCGCAGAAGCGAGAACGTTGTTCCGAGCATCGACGGCCGCCGACAGGAGGAGCGTCAAGAGCTTTTCGAGGCCCGTCCCGGATCCAGCGGAGACGACCTCGATGAGAGACCACCACCGGGATCGGGCGTACTCGACGATCTCGACTGCGATCTCGTGCTTGCTCTCGAAGTGGTGATAGCCGATCGCCGACTTCGGGGCACCCATGCGGTCGGCAATGCCCGCGATCGTCGTGCCCCGGTAGCCCATCTCGGTGAAGGCCTCCGCCGCGGACTCGAGGATCTCGCGCCGTCGCTCGGCCTTCTTCGCTTCCCGGACTCCACTCATCTCAGAACTGACGCTACTCAGCGCCCGGCCTCAAATCCAGCGCGACTCTGCTGTTCGCGGTGCTGCAGCAGATCAGCTGGTCGTCTGCGTCGCAGCGGCTCGACCCATTCGCGTCAGTCGGGTACGGGGCTGTCAGCGGCTACCCCGCGATGCTTGCCGCGGTCCTTCCTGCCGCGTCGGTTCTGCGTCTGCGCTCGAGACGCTCGCACCGCCGCACCGGGAGCGCCGGTCGTCCCACGCACCCTAAAGTCAGTGCCATGAACGTCATCGACTGGACCTCGGGTACCTGGACGAATTCGCCCGTGAACGTGGAGATCACTGGCGACGGGATGCGCGTGACCGCCGTCGAGGAGAGTGATGCCTGGCGCATCACGTCCTACGGGTTCGTGCACGACACCGAGCACGCCCTGCTCGCCCCGTTCGCCCCGGGCACCGCGATGGAGGTGTCGTTCCGCCTCGACTTCTCGGCCCAGTTCGACCAGGCCGGCGTCTTCGTCAAGGTCGACGACACTTCCTGGATCAAGGCCGGCGTGGAACGAAGCGACGGTCAGAACAGCCTCGGTGCGGTCGTGACGCGCGGTGTCTCCGACTGGTCGCTCTCCACGGTGCCCGGCTGGCAGGGCAAGCTCGTCACCATCCGCGCCAGCCGTTCCGGCGACGCTCTGACGATCCGTGCCCGTGCGGACGAGGAGCCGTGGCGGCTCGTGCGCGTGGCACCTCTGGATCCTAAGGCCGCTGTCACCGCGGGGCCGATGTGCTGCGCTCCGACGCGAGCCGGCTTCACTGTCCATTTCACCAGTTGGCAGACCGGGCCGGCAGACACGAGCCTTCACCCCGACGACTGAGCGATCGAGACGCGCGCCCGTAAGACAGTGCCCCTGGAGGGACTCGAACCCCCAACCCTTTCCTTAGGACGGAACTGCTCTTCCATTGAGCTACAGAGGCTGACCCGTCAAGCCTACCGAACGTCACGCCCGGCTACAGAGCCGTCACATGTGAGCGCGCACACCCGCAGGGGAATAGCGTGCACCCATGCCTCTCACCGCCGAGACCTGGCCCATCGCCGCGATGCTCCTGCAGTTCCCCAACCAGAAGCGCGACGGCACCACCGTTCAAGACGACCCGCCGGAAGCCTGGCGGGAGGTGTTCGACGAGGTGCGCGCGGCCGGCTTCACGGCAGTCGACCTGACCGACGGCTGGCTCCGCGTCGGCGACCTGAGCGCCGAGCAGCTCGACGCACTGAAGCACGAGGCGGCCAGCGCAGGTCTTGCGACGCCGGCGATCAGCCTGGTCCGCCGCAGTGTCATCGACGCCGAGAACTGGCAAGACAATCTCGCCTTCACCCACCGCACCATCGATGCGGCCGCGGCCCTCGGTGTCGGCACCGTCAGCATCGGCCTTCACCAGGCGCTCACCGAGGCGCAGAAGCAGCAGCTCTGGTTCTGGACCGTCGACGGCCACAAAGACCCTGACGACGCCGACACCTGGCGCAAAGCAGTGACCCGGATTCAGGAACTCGCCGACCACGCCGCAGACCTGAACATCGAGCTCTCTCTCGAGATGTACGAGGACACGTACCTCGGCACCGCCGACTCCGCGGTCCGGCTCAAGACCGACATCGACCGCCCGAACTGCGGCCTCAACCCCGACCTCGGCAACCTCGTGCGCCTGCACCGCCCGATCGAGGACTGGCGCGAGGCCCTGGAGAAGACGCTCCCCCACGCGAACTACTGGCACGTCAAGAACTACTACCGCGACGAAGACCGCGCGAACGAGATCTACGTGGCCAGCCCTGCGCCGATGGAGTTCGGCATCATCAGCTACCGCGAGGCAATCAAGATCGCACTGGCCTCCGGCTACACGGGCGCATTCTGCTGCGAGCACTACGGCGGAGACGGCCTGAGCGTCAGCGCAACCAACGAGAAGTACCTGCGAGGCCTGCTCAAGGCCCTGAAGAAGGAGAACCGATGACCGAGTACGCAGTGGTGGGATCCGGATACATGGGCGGCGGCATCGCGCAGGTGCTCGCCTTGAGCGGCGCGAACGTGGTGCTCGCCGACGTGTCAGCCGAGATCGCCGAGTCCAACCTCGAGCGGCTGCTGCGGGAGGCCGGCGACTTCGAGCGCGACGGGTTGATGCGCGACGGGGCCGTCGAGTTCCTGCGCCCGAGACTGAGGGCCGCTGCGAGCATCGAGGAGGCCGTCGCAGACGCCGACTTCATCGAAGAAGCCGTGCCCGAGAAGATCGAGCTGAAGGGTGCGACGCTCGCCCGGATCAGCGCAGCCGCGCGACCCGATGCACTGATCGGCAGCAACACGTCGACGATCTCGATCACCGAGCTCGCGGGTCATGTCACCAACCCGGAGCGCTTTCTCGGGATCCACTTCTCGAACCCGGCGCCGTTCATCCCCGGCGTCGAGCTGATCGCGCACCCGACGACGACCGAGCAGGCGATCGCCACCGCTGAGACCATCGTGCGCGCCACCGGCAAGCAGACCGCCCGCATCGGCGACCGCACCGGCTTCGTGCTCAACCGCCTGCAGTACGCCCTGTTCAGCGAAGCGAACCAGCTCGTCGAAGAAGGCGTGGCCTCGGCCGAAGACATCGACACCGTCGTGCGCACCACGTTCGGCTTCCGGCTGCCGTTCTTCGGGCCGTTCGCCATCGCCGACATGGCCGGACTCGACGTCTACCGCTTCTGCTACGAGTCGATGCAGACCGACTTCCCCGAGCGCTTCGCCACTCCCCCGCGGCTCGACGCGCTCGTCGAGCAGGGCCGGTTCGGCACGAAATCGGGCGGCGGCTACTTCGACAACACCGAAGACGGGGCGCAGGAACTCGTCGCCTACCGCAACAAGGCCTACGTCGCGATGCAGCGTCTGCTCGACGAGCTCGGCCCCGCCCCGCTGGGCCCGCCCGCCGCCTGACCCGCGTCGACACCCCGCAGGGCTAAGCCGCCGTCAGGTACTCGTCCCAGACGGCCTGGGGCTGCTCTACCCCGCGCACCACCCAGCCGACGCCGTGCGGCGCCTTCGGCACGAACCGCAGGCTCCAGCCCATCTCGAGCGGGGTGCGGTTGCTCTTGAGGTTGTTGCAGCGCAGGCAGCAGGCGACGAGGTTCTCCCACGAGTCGACGCCGCCGCGCGAACGGGGCTGCACGTGGTCGATCGTCGTCGCCGCCTTGCCGCAGTAGGCGCAGCGGTGCGCGTCACGGCGGAGGACGCCGCGACGCGAGACCGGGATGAGCCGCGTGTGCGGCAGGCGCACGTACCGCGTCAGGACGATGACGGAGGGCCGGTCGTACTCGAACCGGGCGCCGTGCACGGGATTATCGGCATCGGCGGCCAGGACAGTGGCCTTGTGACTCATGACGAGCACGAGGGCCCGTCGGAACGACACGACAGCGAGAGGCTCGTAACCGGCGTTCAGGACAAGAGTGCGCATTGGTTCCCTTTCGAAACGGCCTGGACGGCTTCCAGGCATTCGATCTCGCGCGGTTCAGCGATTCATCAGGGGTGCCCACGAAAAAAGCACCGCCACACAGTGGCGGTGCTCAGTCGTGGGCGCCGAAGCGCACACCGGAATGGTGCAGGCCTCGGCGCGTGGTCCGTATGGCACAGCTGAGCAGCGCACCCATGGTGCGAGTGGCTGCTCGGTGCGACATGCGGTCTCTCCTGGTGGATCGTCGATCTGCGTTGCGCTCACATTACGACACGTCCCGCCGGGTGCAAAGCACTGGCGAGAACGGTTTACAGGGTGTTAACCGCGAACGGCCCCTCTCCCGCGGGAGAGGGGCCGATGCGGCAAGACCTACTTGATGCCGAATCGCACGAAGTGGACGTCGGTGGTCCACAGCGGGCGGACACTCACCACACCGCCGGGCTTGGGGGCGTCGAGGATCATGCCGTTGCCGGCGTAGAAGCCGTCGTGGCTGCCGTTGTTGAGCACGACGACGTCGCCGGGCTCGGCATCGGCCTCGGAGATGATCGTGCCAGCCGCAGACTGCGCGGGCACCGAGTGGGCCAGCGAGATGCCGTACTGGGCGTAGACGTACATGACGAAGCCGGAGCAGTCGAAGCCGGAGGGCGTCGCACCGCCGAAGACGTAGGGGGTGCCCTGGTACTGCAGCGCGGTCTGGTAGACGGCGGCGAGCGAGAACGCGGGGTGCGACGGCGAGGCCAGGTAGTCGGCGGCCGTCTTGCCGGTGTAGGCGGTGCTGGCGGCGAACGAGGCGCGCTGGGCCGTCGAGGCGGCGGTCTCGGTGGTCGAGAGGGTGGTCGCCGTCGTAGTCGTGGTCGTCTGCACGACGGGAGCGACCGGGACGGTGGTCGTGTAGCCGTCGCGCGAGAGGCTGGCGTTCTTGACGCCGGAGGCGACGGAGACGGACTGCGAGCCGTTGGCGCGCACGGCGTTGACAGCCGCGGTGCTGGCCGACGAGGAGTCGCTGTCGCCGGGGGTGTGAGCGAAGGCGGGAAGCGCCATCGTGCCCAGAAGACCGGCGACGAGGGTCAGGGCGCCGACGCTGGCGACGGTGCGCTTCACGGAGTGCCTCGACGCGGCGGCCTTGGCCTGGGCCTTGTCGGCGGCGCGAGCGGCGCGGCGGGTGACCGGAGCCACGACTGCGTCCGCCGTGACCGTCGTGACGGGGCCGGTGCGGATCGGGTCGGTGCGAGGGGTCGACCGGCTGGCGACGAAGCTCGTCGTGCGCGGTGTCGTAGTGATGCCAGTGCTCAAGAGGGGGAATCTCCTGCGCCTCGACGTGAATCGGCCACAGCTGTAGCTGCGACCGGGCCTCACGACCCATCCGTTCGTTGGATCAACGACTCACGGCGAGAGATGGGAATCGAGACGTCTCGCCACGGGCCCGGCAACCGGCTTCCTGGTTGTTTGGACTTGGCGAGCGTACCCGAGTACGACCTCCGTGTCATCCTGAAGGAGGACATTTGTAACGAAAAGGTAAAGGGACCTTGTGGATTTCAGATAGCCAGGTAGATGTGCGCCGCGACGTCGCTGGACAGCTCGATGGCGTCGTCGTACCCCTCCACCTGAACCCGCACATACGTGCCTGCCTGCGACACCGTGGCGGTCTTGCCAGGTTGTACCCCGTTGTCGTGGAGCTGCTGGAGGAAGTCCGGCTCGAACTGCACGGGCTCGGCAAGGCGACGAATCGTTCCTGACTTTCCGCTGGGATTCTGCGAGGCCACGTCGACGATCGAGATCACGCCGTCCATGAAGCGGCCGGCGGGCGAGTCGCCGAGCTCGTCGAGGCCCGGGATCGGGTTGCCGTAGGGCGACTCGGTCGGGTGGTCGAGCATGTCGAGCAGACGGCGCTCCACCTGCTCGCTCATCACGTGCTCCCACCGGCAGGCCTCTTCGTGGACGAGAGCCCAGTCGAGTCCGATCACGTCGGCGAGCAGGCGCTCGGCGAGGCGGTGCTTGCGGATCACATGGGTCGCCTTCGTGCGACCGGCAGTGGTCAGCTCGAGGTGGCGGTCGCCCGAGACGATGACGAGGCCGTCGCGCTCCATGCGGGCGACGGTCTGCGAGACGGTGGGGCCGGAGTGACCGAGCCTCTCCGAGATCCGGGCGCGAAGAGGCACGATGTTCTCCTCTTCGAGATCCAGGATCGTGCGAAGGTACATCTCAGTGGTGTCGACGAGATCGGTCAACGGTGCCTCCTGGTCGTTGCTGGCACCGGGCCCCCGGTGTCCGCGCGCGTGGACCCGATCCTACCGGCCCCCGCCTTAGGGCCGGATCACCTGGGGGTCGTCTGAGGGTGGCCGACCGGTACCCTGCGATCGATACCATCGTTCGCATGGCGGACATCCAGATTCCTCGCGACCTCCTTCCCACCGACGGCCGATTCGGCTGCGGCCCCTCGAAGATCCGCGGAGCCCAGCTCGAGCACCTCGTGACCTCCGGGGCGTCGATCCTGGGCACCTCGCACCGCCAGGCTCCCGTGAAAGACCTCGTCGGCCGCGTCCGCGCCGACCTCGGCACCCTGTTCGACCTGCCGGACGGCTACGAGGTCGTCCTCGGCGACGGCGGCTCGACCGCCTTCTGGGACGCCGCGTCGTTCGGCCTGATCGAGAAGCGCGCCGAGAACCTCTCGTTCGGGGAGTTCGGCTCCAAGTTCGCCAAGGCGGCCGGCGCCCCCTGGCTCGAGGCCCCGCACGTGATCACCGCGGCCGGCGGCTCGCGCGCCGAGGTCGAGGTCGTCGAGGGCGTCGACGTCTACGCCTGGCCGCACAACGAGACCTCCACCGGCGTCATGGCTCCCGTCACGCGCGTGGCCGGCGACGCCGGGGCGCTCACGGTCATCGACGCGACCAGTGCGGCGGGCGGAGCGGCGTTCGACGCGGCCGAAGCCGACGTCTACTACTTCGCGCCGCAGAAGAACTTCGCCTCCGATGGCGGGCTGTGGTTCGCCCTCATGTCGCCGGCGGCAATCGAGCGCATCGAGCGCATCGCCGCGACCGACCGCTACATCCCCGAGTTCCTGAGCCTGAAGAACGCGGTCGACAACTCGCGTCTCAACCAGACCCTCAACACCCCGGCGCTCGCGACCCTGCTCCTCCTCGAAGACCAGACGCGGTGGATCCTCGAGAACGGCGGGCTCGCCTGGGCCGACGCCCGCACCAGGGAGTCCTCCGGGGCGCTGTACGACTGGGCGACCGCCTCCGACTACGCGACGCCGTTCGTCGTCGACCCCGACCACCGCTCGCAGGTCGTCGCGACGATCGACTTCGACGACGCGATCGACGCAGCCGCCGTCGCCACGGCACTGCGCGCCAACGGCATCGTCGACACCGAGCCGTACCGCAAGCTCGGCCGCAACCAGCTCCGCGTAGCGACGTTCACGGCCATCGAGCCCGACGACGTGCGTCAGCTGATCAAGTCGATCGAGTTCGTGGTCGGCGCGCTCTAGCCGTCACGAGGCGTGCTCCGCCCCGGGCTCCTCCCGATCTCGAGGAGCCCGGCGCGGGATCCCGCCAGCGCATGCCGATCCGGCGCCGTCGGCGCGCCGATCTCCTCGGGAATGCGCCGAGTCGGGGCTACTTCTCGTCGGAGGTCGCAGCCGGGTCGAAGCCGGCGGCCTCAGCCGCCTCCTCGACGTCGATGCCGTCGAACTCCTCGCGAGGGGCGAGGTCATCGCCGTCCTCGTTCTCTTCTTCGTCGTCCGACTCGTCCTCGTCGTCCGACTCGTCCTCGTCGTCCGACTCGTCGTCGTCTTCGTCGTCGAAGTCATCGTCGTCGGGATCGTCGTCGTCGCCTGAGTCATCCGACTCGTCGGAGTCGTCGTCGTCGGAGTCGTCGGAGCCGTCCTCACCTGACTCGTCGGCGTGGGCCGCAGCCTCCTGCGAGGCCTCGTACTCGGCGAGGCGCTCCACCCACGGCACCCAGTCGGGTGCGAGGAGCGCGTCGCCAGTCGGAATCAGCTCGGTCTCGAGCACGTTCGGCGCCTCGCCGTCGAGCTCGGCGATGCTGACGGTCCAGAGCCAGCCCGGGTAGCCGGGGAGTGTGTTCTCGAAGCGGACCGTCGAGACGCCCTCGCCCTCGTCGACGATCTCGAACGGCTCGCCGATCGTGTCGTCGCGCGTGATCTCGAGCAGCGCCGTGCGGGCGAGCGAGTAGTAGTCGTCGGCCCGTGCCGAGTCGAACGCCTCAGGCATCGAGCTGGTCCGCGATCTTGCGGAGCACGGCGGCGACCTGCGGGCCGTTCTCGGGATAGCGGCCGCGGCGGAGTCGGTTGCCGACGCCGTCGAGCATCTTCACGAGGTCCTCGACGATGACCGCCATGTCTTCGGCCGAGCGGCGGTTGCGCTCGACGAGGCTCGGGGCCTTCTCGAGCACGTGGACCGAGAGCGCCTGCGCGCCCTTCTTGCCGTCGGCGATGCCGTACTCGAGGCGGGCTCCGGCCTTCACCCCGGTCGTGCCTGCGGGCAGGGCCGACGCGTGGAGGAAGACCTCTTGGCCGTCATCGCCGGAGATGAAGCCGAAGCCTTTCTCGTCGTCGTAGAACTTGACCTTGCCGGTGGGCATGACTGAACTCCTTGGTTGCGGGGCGCCCTTGCGGGCGACCTACAGCATACGGGGCCACAGCCAGGGCCGCCCCGACTACGCTGGGGCCTGTGGCTACCAAGACTCTCTCCGCCGACGCTGCGACCGGCATCCGCCGCGTCGAGCGCGTGCTGTCGTACGCCGCCATCTCGGTGGCCGGCCTGGGCGTCGTCTGCATCGCCATCATCCTGATCGGCGCCGCCGCCGGCATCGGCAACCGCGACAGCGGCATCTGGCCCACGGTCACCGTGCTCCCCGCCCTCGCGTTCCCCATCGCAGTGCTCCTGCTGATCTCGTACGTCATCGTCAGCCTGGTGCGCCGCAGCCGAGAGAACCGAGAGACCTCACGCTGATCCGCGGCCGCCACGGCGAGGCAGAGGCGCCTCGTGGCTAGCGCCCTCGACCTCGCGGGCGAGCTCCGCCGCCTTCCGAGCTCCGAGCTCGCCGAGCGCCTGAGCGAGCGACAGGTCTCACGCCCCAACGCAGTGAAAGACGCGTTCGATCTCGCCGACGTCCTGCTCGACCGCCCGTCGGTGCGCGAGGTCGTCACCCGGCTCGACCGCGTCGCGCTCCTGGTGCTCCGCGCGGCCGCCCATCCCACTCGGGCGCAGGAACTCCCCGCCACCGCCCACCCCGCCTTCACCACGGCGCCGCCCGACGTCGAGCGCGCCCTCGAGCGGCTCACGCGGCTCTTCCTCGTGCTCGACCGCGACGGCGTCATCACCACGTACGAGCCCGTCATCGAGGCGCTCGACGACGACCCCGCGCTGTCGCTCCCGGCCCTGGCCGAGACGCTTCCCCCGGTCGTCCTCGAGGCCGTCGACGACGTCGACCGGTCGGCGCAGGACGCAGCGAGCGCCGAGCGCCTCTTCGCCGTGGTCGTCGAGGTCGCCGAGATCGTGCGCGCGGTGTCCGAGAGCCCGGCGCGCCAGCTGGCGCGCGGCGGTCTGGCGCTGCCGGAGACGCGGCGCCTGGCCGAGGCCGCCCGCATCGACGTCGACGACGTCGCCCCTCTCCTCGACGCCGCGCGCTCCGCCGGCCTGGTCGACGTGGGGCCGGACGGCTGGGCCCCCACCTCCCGCGCCGACGACTGGCTGCTCGCCGAGTGGGCCGACCGCTGGGCGGCGCTCGTGGCCGCGTGGCTGGGCGCGCTGCCGGGCGAGATCCGCACCGTGCTCGACCAGCGCAGCTCGACGTCGTGGGGCGAGCCGCTCCGCACGTTCAGCGCCTGGTACTTCCCGGCGGGCGGCGCCTGGGTGACCGAGCGGCTCGAGGCGTTCGCGCGCTCGGCGGCGCTGTTCGGGCTCACCGTCGACTCGCGCCCGACGAGCGCCGCGGTCGCACTCCTCGGCGACGGCCTCGAGGCGGCGACCGACGTCGTGCGCGCGCTCCTGCCCGAGCCGATCGAGAACGTCTACCTCCAGCACGATCTCACGGTCGTCGCGCCGGGCCCGCTGGCGCCCGCGCTCGACGCGCGGCTCCGCACGATCGCCGACGTCGAGAGCGCCGGGCTCGCGGCGACGTACCGGATCAGCGAGGCGCGGATCCGGCAGGCGCTCACGGAGGGCGAGTCGGCCGACGGGGTGCGCGAGTTCCTGCGCTCCCTGTCTTCGACGGGGATGCCGCAGCCGGTCGACTACCTCATCACCGAGACCGCGCAGCGACACGGCCGGTACCGGGCGCACGACCTCGAGCCGTCCGAGCTCGACGAGGTGGCCCGGCGCATCGGCGCCGTGAGCCGGCTCCGGAGCGACGACGCCGCCCTGCTCGACACCGTCTCGGTCGACCAGGCGCTGCACCCGCTCGGGCTCATCCGTGTCGACGCGCACCGCATGCTGTGCCGGTTCAGCGCCGAGACCGTGTACTGGGCCCTGAGCGACGAGCGGTACCCCGTGCTGATCGAGGATGCGGCGGGCGATCCCGTCCGGCCCCCGGCTCGGCGACGTGGTCGTCGACCTGCGTCGGCTCCGTCGCCGGATCCTCTGGACGGCCTGGTCGAGCGCGTGACCGCGACGGCCACAGACGACGACACCGAGCGCGCCTGGATCGCCCGGCAGCTCGACGCCGCCGTGAAGAGCCGCATGACCGTCGTCGTGTCGGTCGCGATGCCCGACGGCACGACCACCGACCTGCAGATCGAGCCGACCGGCGTCGGCGGCGGACGCCTCCGGGGGCGCGACCGCAAGTCGGACATCGAGCGGACGCTGCCGCTGTCGAGCATCGTCGGCGTCGCCACGCCCGATCACGACTAGCGGCGGGCCCGGGGCGAGCCCGAGCGGGCCACAGAGACGCCCACCGCGAACACGTACCCCCACCCGGCTGGCGCGGAGCAGCCCTGCATAGACTGATTCTTTGTGACAGGCCCCCTCATCGTCCAGAGCGACCGCACCGTGCTCCTCGAAGTCGCTCACCCCGATGCCGAGGACGCCCGGCACGACCTCTCCGTCTTCGCCGAGCTCGAGCGCGCCCCCGAGCACGTGCACACGTACCGGATCACGCGCCTCGGCCTGTGGAACGCCCGGGCCGCCGGCCACTCGTCCGACGACATGCTCGAGACGCTCAACCGGTACTCGAAGTTCCCGGTGCCGCAGAGCGTCACGGTCGACATCTCCGAGACGGTGGGTCGCTACGGCCGCATCGTGATCGAGCGCGACGGCGACCAGCTGCTCCTGCGCGGCACCGACAAGGCCGTGCTCAACGAGGTCACCCGCTCCAAGAAGATCGGCGAGCTGCTCGGCGTCAAGCGGGCCGACGACTTGTGGGAGCTCCTGCCCTGGGCACGCGGCGAGGTCAAGCAGCAGCTCATCAAGCTCGGCTGGCCGGCCGAAGATCACGCGGGCTACACCCCGGGCACGCCGCACGCGATCGACCTCGACACCGCCGACTGGAACCTCCGCGACTACCAGCAGAAGGCCGTCGACAACTTCTTCGAGGGCGGCTCGGGCGTCGTCGTGCTCCCCTGCGGCGCCGGCAAGACCCTCGTCGGCGCGGGTGCCATGGCGCAGGCCAAGACGAACACGCTGATCCTGGTGACGAACACCGTCAGCGCCCGGCAGTGGCGCGACGAGCTGCTCAAGCGCACCACGCTCACCGAAGACGAGATCGGCGAGTATTCCGGCGCCGTGAAGGAGATCAAGCCGGTCACCATCGCGACCTACCAGATCCTCACCGCGCGACGGGCCGGCAAGTACACCCACCTCTCCCTCCTCGACGCCAACGACTGGGGCCTCGTCGTCTACGACGAGGTGCACCTGCTGCCCGCGCCCGTGTTCAAGCTGACCGCCGAGCTCCAGGCCCGCCGTCGCCTCGGCCTCACCGCAACGCTCGTGCGCGAGGACGGCCGCGAGGGCGACGTGTTCAGCCTCATCGGACCGAAGCGCTTCGACGCCCCGTGGAAGGAGATCGAGGCCCAGGGCTACATCTCCCCCGCCAGCTGCTACGAGGTGCGCGTCGACCTGCCCCAGGAGGCCCGGCTCGAGTACGCGGCCTCGGCCGACGACGAGCGCTACCGCCTCGCGGCGACGGCGCCGATCAAGCTCGACGTCGTCAAGGAGCTCGTGAAGCGGCACGAGGGCGAGCAGATCCTCGTGATCGGCCAGTACCTCGACCAGATCGACGAGCTGGCCGAGACCCTCGACGCCCCGAAGCTCACCGGCGCGACCCCGGTCGACGAGCGTCAGCGGCTCTTCCAGGCGTTCCGCGACGGCGAGGTGAAGGTGCTCGTCGTGTCGAAGGTCGCCAACTTCTCGGTCGACCTCCCCGAGGCGACGGTCGCGATCCAGGTCTCCGGCTCGTACGGCTCCCGCCAAGAAGAGGCGCAGCGCCTCGGCCGTCTGCTCCGACCCAAGAAGTCGGGCATCCCCGCCAGCTTCTACACGCTCGTGAGCCGCGACACCGTCGACCAGGACTTCGCCCAGAACCGTCAGCGCTTCCTCGCCGAGCAGGGCTACAGCTACACGATCCTCGACAGCCCCCTGCTCGCCGCCTGAGCCCGAGCCGTCCAGCCCGGCTCCGACACGGCGGGCGCAGGAACTGCGACACCCGTCGCCCCGGCCAGCCGCCAGCGCGCTACCACCCCCCGCCCCACCCCCTCCCAGCAAACGCTTAGGCGCCGCGCAGATACTAAGAGGCATGAGCGACGGCCCCAAGATCCTTATCGTTGACGACGAGCCCAACATCCGCGACCTGCTGACCACGAGCCTGCGCTTCGCCGGCTTCGCGGTCCGTGCCGTCGGCAACGGAGCCCAGGCGATCTCGGCCGTTCTCGAAGAAGAGCCCGACCTGATCATCCTCGACGTCATGCTCCCCGACATGAACGGCTTCGGCGTCACGAAGCGCCTCCGCTCGTCGGGCTACACGTCGCCGATCCTGTTCCTCACCGCCAAGGATGACACCGAGGACAAGATCACCGGCCTCACCGTCGGCGGCGACGACTACGTCACCAAGCCGTTCAGCCTCGACGAGATCGTCGCGCGCATCAAGGCGATCCTGCGCCGCACCATGAACGAGGACGAAGACGCGATCATCCGCGCCGGCGAGCTCACGATGGACCAGGACACCCACGAGGTCACCATCGGCGACACGGCAATCGAGCTCAGCCCCACCGAGTTCAAGCTGCTGCGCTACCTCATGCTCAATCCCAACCGCGTGCTGTCGAAGGCGCAGATCCTCGACCACGTGTGGGAGTACGACTTCAACGGCGACGCCGGCATCGTCGAGAGCTACATCTCGTACCTGCGCCGCAAGCTCGACCAGTTCTCGGCCGAGCCGATCATTCAGACGAAGCGCGGCTTCGGCTACATGCTGAAGGCCGCCAAGGCCTGACGCGTGCTGAGCCGAAATCCCAGGCTCATCGCCTAATCTCGTCCGTCTATGCACTCACGCCTGTCGCAGTGGTGGAGCGAGATCTCCATCCGCACGAAGATCACCGGGATCACGGTCTGCTTGGTGACCCTCGGGCTGCTCGTCGCGGGTCTCGGCACGATGACCGTGCTGAGCACCTATCTCTACGGGCAGGTGGATCGCGACCTGAAGGCCGCCGCGACCGGCTACTCGACCTGGACGGGCGAGGACAGCGCTTACTGCACCGCCGAGTTCGGCAGCTACAAGACCAGCTACATCGCGCTCGTCGCTGATGACGGAACACTGATCTGCGACAACGCCAAAGACCTCGTCCCTCTCGGCTCCGCGCCGTACCTTCCCGACTTCACTGGCAAGGTCGCGGCGACTCACGACGCTGCCTTCAACGGCTACAACAAGAGCGGCACGCAGGAGTGGCGCCTGTACGCGGCGTCGCACCCCGATCTCCAGAACCAGGCGACGAACGGCACCATCTCCGCCACGATCATCACCGGCCAGAACCTCGCGACGACCAACTCGACCATCTCGCGGTTCACCTACATCTTCCTGGGCTTCGGCCTGTCGGTCGTCGTGCTCGGCGCCGCGATCACGCGGCTCCTGGTGACGTCGACCTTCGCGCCGCTGCGCGACGTCGAAGACACCGCAGCGCGCTTCGCCGACGGCGACTTCAGCCAACGGCTCGACACGACCTCGCCCCACACCGAGGTCGGCCGTCTCAACCGGTCGCTCAACACGATGCTCGCGCGGATCGACCGCTCGTTCGACGACCGCGCGAAGACCATCGACCAGATGCGGCGCTTCGTCGGCGATGCCAGCCACGAGCTGCGCACCCCCCTCGTCTCGCTCCGCGGCTACGCCGAGCTCTACCGCATGGGCGCGCTGACGAAGCCCGAAGACGTGGCCCAGGCGATGGACCGCATCGAGAAGGAGGCCATCCGCATGGGCGGCCTCGTGCAAGACCTCCTGCAGCTCGCACGCCTCGACGAGTCGAAGCCGCTCGAGCTCGGCCCCGTCGACCTGGTCACGATCGCCCGCGACTCCGCGCTCGACACCATGGCCTCGAACACCGACCGCGAGATCCGCGTCATCGTGCGCGAGCCCGTGATGCCGGGCGGCGGAGCCATCGGCGAGGAGTACGTGTTCGGGTCCGACGCGTCCTTCCCGGCGTCGCCTCCCGGCGCGACCGGCCCCATCGCCTTCGCCGGCGCCACTCTCGCGCGCCTTCGCAGCCGCAGAGCCCGCGCCACCGAGGCGGGCGCCGAGACAGCTCCCGAGCCCGGCCGTCCGGGGCTCAGAGGTCCCCGCCTCAGCCTCGAGCGCCGCCCCGTCGTGAACCCCGTCGTGCTCGGCGAGGAAAACAAGATCCGCCAGGTCGTCACCAACCTCATGGGCAACGCGATGCGGTTCACGGACCACGATGCGCCCATCGAGCTGGCCGTGCAGGCCGACCCCGGGCGAGGCATGGCGACGATCGACGTCATCGACCACGGCGAGGGGATCCCCCCGCAGATCCGCGAGAAGATCTTCCAGCGCTTCTGGCGCGCCGACTCGTCGCGCACCCGCGACACGGGCGGCTCGGGCCTCGGCCTGGCCATCGTCTCGGGAATCGTCGCCGCGCACCACGGCGAGGTGGACGTGTTCGACACCCCCGGCGGCGGCGCCACCTTCCGCGTCTCGCTGCCCCTGCTCCCCGCCGCCCCCGCCGCGTAGCCGCGCGCGCGGTCCTCTGCGAAGGACGCTGTGCTCGTAGGACAGGATCGTTCCCCGCGTCTGTACGCCCCACAAGGAGAACGGCTAGTTCCTGCGCCCGCCACAAGGACGTCTACCCCGCGAATCCTTGCCTGGGCGACGACGCCGACCCGCGCCAACGACAAAGGCCGGCTCCCCCGAGGGGGAACCGGCCTTCGACGCAGTCGGACTTAGAAGTCCATGCCACCCGTGGGGTCGCCGGCCGGAGCCGAGACCTTCTCGGGCTTGTCGGCGACGACGACCTCGGTGGTGAGGAAGAGGCCGGCGATCGAAGCGGCGTTCTGCAGAGCGGAGCGCGTCACCTTGGCGGGGTCGATGATGCCGGCGGCCAGCATGTCGACGTACTCGCCGGTGGCGGCGTTGAGGCCCCAGCCGACGGGCAGGTTGCGGACCTTGTCGGCCACGACGCCGGGCTCCATGCCCGCGTTGAAGGCGATCTGCTTGAGCGGAGCGTCGATGGCGACCTTGACGATGTTCGCGCCGGTCGCCTCGTCGCCCTCGAGCACGAGGGTCTCGAGCGCGGTCTTGCCGGCCTGGATGAGGGCGACGCCACCACCGGCGACGATGCCCTCTTCGACGGCGGCCTTCGCGTTGCGCACTGCGTCTTCGATGCGGTGCTTGCGCTCCTTGAGCTCCACCTCGGTGGCGGCTCCGGCCTTGATGACAGCGACGCCGCCGGCGAGCTTGGCGAGGCGCTCCTGGAGCTTCTCGCGGTCGTAGTCGCTGTCGGTGTTCTCGATCTCGGCGCGGATCTGCTTGACGCGGCCGGCGATCATCTCTTCGTCGCCAGCACCCTCGACGATGGTCGTCTCGTCCTTGGTGATGATGACCTTGCGGGCCTTGCCCAGCAGGTCGAGCGTGGCGTTCTCGAGCTTGAGGCCGACCTCTTCCGAGATGACCTGGCCGCCGGTGAGGATCGCGATGTCCTGCAGCTGCGCCTTGCGACGGTCGCCGAAGCCGGGGGCCTTGACGGCGACCGACTTGAAGATGCCGCGGATCTTGTTGACGACGAGGGTCGCGAGAGCCTCTCCGTCGACGTCCTCGGCGATGATGAGGAGCTGCTTGCCCGACTGGATGACCTTGTCGACGACAGGAAGGAGATCCTTGATGTTCGAGATCTTCGAGTTGACGATCAGGATGTAGGCGTCTTCGAAGACGGCTTCCTGGCGCTCGGGGTCGGTGACGAAGTACTGCGACAGGTAGCCCTTGTCGAAGCGCATGCCCTCGGTGAGCTCGAGCTCGGTGCCGAAGGTGTTCGACTCCTCGACGGTGACGACGCCCTCCTTGCCGACCTTGTCGATCGCCTCGGCGATGAGCGCGCCGATGGTGGGGTCGGCGGCCGAGATGGACGCGGTCGCAGCGATCTCGTCCTTGGTCTCGATCTCCTTGGCGTTCTCGAGCAGCTGGGCCGAGACGGCCGCGACGGCCTTCTCGATGCCGCGCTTGAGGCTGATCGGGTCGGCGCCGGCGGCGACGTTGCGGAGGCCCTCACGGACGAGAGCCTGGGCGAGGACGGTGGCCGTCGTCGTGCCGTCACCGGCGACGTCGTCGGTCTTCTTGGCGACCTCCTTGACCAGCTCGGCGCCGATCTTCTCATACGGGTCGTCGAGCTCGATCTCCTTGGCGATCGAGACACCGTCGTTCGTGATCGTGGGGGCGCCCCACTTCTTCTCGAGGACGACGTTGCGACCGCGCGGGCCGAGCGTGACCTTCACAGCGTCGGCGAGAATGTTCAGGCCGCGCTCGAGGCCGCGTCGGGCCTCTTCGTCAAAAGCAATGATCTTAGCCATGTGGTTTTTCGTCCCTCCCGGACGTCGTGGGGCAGGTAGCCCCGGCTGGTGCCGTGAAACAGGTGAGCCATTGGCACTCGATAATCACGAGTGCCAATTGATTCTGGCACTCTCACCTATCGAGTGCAAGCGAATCCGCGCGCGTCGACAGCAAGCGAAAAGGCGCCGCTCCCGGTGGGGAGCGACGCCGTCTCGAGGGTTCCGCGGGTCAGGCGAGGCGCACTGCCTCCGCCTGAGGACCCTTGTTGCCGGTGCCGACCTCGAACACGACGGCCTGACCCTCTTCGAGAACCTTGTATCCGCTCATGTCGATGGCCGAGTAGTGGACGAAGACATCCTGTCCGTCCCCCTCGACGGTGATGAACCCGTAGCCCTTCTCGGCGTTAAACCACTTGACGGTTCCGTTGGCCATTTTCGTACTCCCTAGCTGTCTGGCAGACGGCACGAGCCCAGGCGCGGGGTGCCGATTGGTTCCAGATAGTAATGAAAGACGAGAGCCGTTCACGTACCCCGACGAGGGTTGTTTACACGGACGTAACCACACCCGTCATTTCGCGTCATACAAGCGGCGCAATCGAGGGGTACAGCCCGGTGCTGACGCTACGACGAGGCGGTGAAGTCCGCTCCCAGCACGACCGTGATGGTCGCACCCGGGAAGGCCGTCGATGCCTGCACGGTGTCGATGCCGAGGCTCTTCGCGACGCCGAGGGCGATCGACTCGTTGTCGGCCGCGGAGTCGTCGTAGTACACGACCGAGGTCGACACCTGCGACGACGCGTTGCCCTCGTTGCCGACCGTCCAGCCGGCGTTCTTCAGCGTCGTGCCGGCGCCCGAGGCGAGCCCCGGGGTGGTGGTCGCGTTGAGGATCGTGATCGTGGTCTTCGCGGGGTCGACCTTCGACGGGTCGGTCAGCGCCGAGGCCGTCGGGCTGGGAGTCGACGTCGCGGTCGCCGTGGCCGTCGTCGTAGCCGACGAGGCGCTCGACGATCCGCTGGTGAACTGGAAGCTGCCGTTGAAGGCGGTCAGCGTGATGATGCCGGCGCCGACCAGGATCCCGGTGGCGAGGGCCGCCCAGGCGAAGACGATGAGGCCGGTGTGGCGCTTCGCACCGGTGCGGTGGGCGCCGACGCGCAGCAGGGAGTCGGGCACGCCGTCGAAGCGGTCGGTCGGGAACTTGGCCATGCGTGTCAGGTCTTTTCGTGGTTCGGGCAGGTGCCGTTCGAAGTCAGCGCCCGAAGGTCCGGGTGCTGCGCGCGTGGTCCCGGGCGTCGCGGAGACGGAGCAGCCGCCCGACCAGCATCGGCGCGTAGGCCAGTGCACCCGGTTTTTCTATGAGTGAGCCGAGCAGCTGCTGGTACCGCGGTGCCGTGAGCCCCAGCTCCGAGCGGATCGCGGCGGCCTTGCGCGGGGGCGAGACGGGCGCGTGCTGCTCGAAGTCGAGGATCCGCCGGTCGCGGTCGCTCAGACCGGCCGATCGTGCCTCGCCCTGCTGCATCGTCTCACCCTTCGGTCCCGCACATCCTAGGTCGGCCGGGCTCCGCCACCGTGGCGACACGCGTCGGGCGACGCAGAAGGGAGCCACCGCAGGCGGGTGCCGTGGGCGTCGCCGACGGCGAGTGCCGTCCCGTCGAGCGCGAGGGTCGCGAACGCGTCGGGGTCAGAAGCAGAGGGCGCAGGAACGGGCACCGTCGAGGCCACCCCCGTCAAGAGGCCCGACCTCTCGTACGACACCCACCGCACGCCGAGCCCGGCGACCAGGTCGACGAAGGCCTGCCGCCGCGCGCCGGGCAGGTAGACGAGGGTGCCCGAGGTGACGACGACGGGCGTGGTGCCCGGAGGGGCGAGGGCGACGAGGTCGGGGAGTTCCTGCACCGCATCGCCTGCGATCACCGGGGCCGGGTCGTCGAGGAGCACGTCGACGGCGTCGCGGAGCAGCTCGACCCGGTCGGTGCGCTCGGGCGGGAGGAGCATCTCGAGCCAGTGGAGCTCCCCCGGGCGCCTCGGGTCGACGGGGGCGAGGTCGAGGCCGAAGCGCGCGGCGATGGGCGGGAGGGCGGGGAGGGCGGGTTCCCGCGCCCCGGGGAGGACGTCGACCGCGACGTGCACTCGGCTCTCGGGGTCGCCGAGCCGGGCGGCGCCCACGCGGATGTCGTAGCGGTCGGGGTAGAGGCCGAGTCCGGCGGAGGCTCCGACCTCGAGGAGCGTGACCGGGCCGTCGACCCCGGCGAGCGCCAGGGCTGCCGCGACGGGGCCGGTGCGCCGGACGTCGTTGGTCTGCGTGAAGCGGATCTCGAGCTCGGCCACGATCGCGACGGCATTCCGGAGCATCCAGGCCCGGACGACCGGGAACGCGTCGACCGGACCGCCCAGGTACCTCGTCGCAGCGAAGACGAGGGCCGGCTGCCGCTTGGCCGCCGGTGCCCGCTCGACGACGGCCAGGAGCTCCGGATCGGAGGCGACGCCGCGGGCCCACTCCGCGTACAGGGGCGAACCCGACGCCTCGGACGCCTCGGCGAACGACAGGAACCGCTGGGCAAGACTCACCCCCACACCGTACGGGCCACTCAGCCGACGCCGGGCCGACTCACGGAATCATCGGCGGGCATTCAGTGTTGAATGGGGAGGCCGAAAACTCCCGAGCCACGGGAGACGCCGGCCCCGAGACGAAGGAGCATCCCCATGGACGCCGAGACCACCAACTACGCGGTCGCCAAGTCGGACGCCGAATGGCGCGAGGAGCTCAGCGCCGACGAGTTCGCCGTGCTGCGCCAGGCTGCGACGGAGCGCCCCTGGACGGGCGAGCTGCTCGACGAGAGCCGCGCCGGCCTGTACACCTGTGCCGCCTGCAACGCCGAGCTGTTCAAGGCCGGCACGAAGTTCGACTCCGGCTGCGGCTGGCCGTCGTTCTACGAGTCGATCCGCCCCGAGGCGGTCCAGCTCATCGAGGACAAGTCGCTCGGCATGGTCCGCACCGAGGTCCGCTGCGCGAACTGCGGGTCGCACCTGGGCCACGTCTTCGACGACGGCTTCGGCACGCCGACCGGCGACCGCTACTGCATGAACAGCATCTCGCTGAACTTCCAGGCCGACGAGGCGTGAGCCACGCTTCAGCGACCGCGGCGCCCGTCCGCGAGGCGGCGCTGCGGCGCCGCTCGCGGTCGCGCGTCAACGACGAGTCGCCGACGCGGGCCGAGCTTCTCGAGCTCGTGACCGCGGCGGGCACCGTGGCCGACCACTCGGGTCTTCGTCCCTGGCGGCTGATCGAGCTCCGCGGCGACGACCGCCTGACGGTTGGCCGTGCACTGGCCAAGGCCGGCGGCGCGAGGGGCGACAAGGCTGACCGCGGCGCGAGGCGTCTGCTGCGCGCGCCACTCGTGATCGCCGTCGTGTCGTCGCCGCGCTCAAGCAGCAAGGTGCCCGAGTGGGAGCAGGAGTCCGTCACGTCCGGCGTCGCGCATCTCCTGAGCCTGCTGCTCGACGAGGCCGGGTGGGGCGTGTTCTGGCGCACCGGGTCGCACACCCGCGACAAGAAGGTCGCGAAGGCGCACAAGCTCTCGAAGAACGAGAAGCTGCTGGGCTGGCTCTACGTGGGCGGCTCCAACGAGGCAGACCGCAAGCCGCGGAAGCTGATCGACGCGGCCGACTTCATCGGCGGGCTCTGACGAGCACGGGCCCGATGCCTACCAGGAGCGGTTGCTGCGACCGACGAACGTCATCGGGATGAAGAGCGCGACGGTGCAGGCGATGATGCCGCCGAAGAACGTGAGCATGCGCCACGCCTCGGGCACCTGGAACGCGAGGCCGAAGCAGAAGATGCCGAAGATGAACAGCGCGATGGCGACAACGGCGATGACGATGTTAGACAAACGGGGCTCCTCAGGCTTCGAACTGCCTCTAGCGTAAGCCCTCCGGCGGGCCGCTCGCATCGCGAGGGCCCGCCGGCGTCGTTTAGACTTGCGGCACTTGCCGACTTGGCGCAATTGGTAGCGCAGCTGTCTTGTAAACAGCAGGTTGCGGGTTCAAGTCCCGCAGTCGGCCCCACGATTCAAGGCGCCACGCCGTCGCTCCCCCTGTACTGGGGCCGCCCGCTCTGGGGGGAGATCATCCTGAAGGATGATGCGAGCCTCGAGGCATGACTTTTTCGACGATCACACTCTCCTCGTCGCGGCGTCGGCTCGTCATCATCGTGCTCGGCCTCCTGCTCGCCTTCGGCATCGTCCTGGGCCAGTCCGCGACTCCTGCTCACGCCAACGGCGCCTGGGGCGGCTACTCCAACGGCAACATCCCGCTCTCGAAGATGATCGCGGTTCCGAACGGCCACCTGCGAATCGATGCGGCGGCCGGCTACGGCTCCATGAACGCGGCCTTCAAGAAGCGCTTCGGCTACGAGCTCGGGATCACCGAGGCGTACCGCTCCTACGGCACGCAGGTGAAGATCTGGAACGCCCGCTACGTGGCGCACTCGAAGAAGGTCAAGAACAGCATCGAGTACAAGGGCAAGTACTGGACGAAGAAGAAGAACGTCTCGGTCGCCGCAGTGCCCGGCACGAGCATCCACGGCTGGGGCCTGGCGGTCGACCTCAACTCGCACGTCAACGAGTCGGGCAGCATCCAGAAGCGCTGGGCCGACAAGTACGGCCCCTCGTACGGCTGGTACCCGGTCGGCAACAGCTTCGGAGAGGCCTGGCACTTCGAGTTCACGCCGCCCAAGAAGACGACGACCAAGAAATAGTATTCCCGTAACGGAATATCTCCCCGGGGGACACCCGGCATCCATCCAGTCGACGCGGTCGTACACTCGAACGGGTACAAAAGCGCCTGCGACAACTGGATAGGGAGTTCCGTTGGACGGAAATGCAAACACGCGGCACAAGAACGTCGCTCTTCTCTCCGTGACGAGCGAACTGGCCGACCGCGTGACGACGTCCGATGAGCTCGACCGCCGCCTGCAGCCGGTCCTCAAGCGCCTGAAGCTTCCGAGGGGTCTCCTCCAGCGGGTCGCGGGGGTTCTCGAGCGCCGCAACTGGGGCGAGACGCAGACGTTCGAGAAGGCGGCGATCATCGCCGGCAAGCGCGCCCTCGACGAGGCCGGCATCCGCGCCGACCAGGTCGGGCTCCTGATCAACACGTCGATCACCCGCCGCAACCTCGAGCCATCGGTCGCCGTGCACCTGCATGACGGTCTCGGACTCGGATCGGCCGCCACCAACTTCGACATCGCCAACGCGTGCCTCGGCTTCGTCAACGGCATGAACCTCGCCGCGACGTTGATAGACGCCGGCCAGGTCGAGTACGCAATCGTCATCGATGGCGAGGACTTCGACGACGTGCAGTCGAACACCGTCGACCGACTCCTTAACGGCGACATCGCGCGCAAGGACTTCATGAGCGAGTTCGCGTCGCTCACCCTCGGCAGCGGCGCCGCGGCGGCGGTGCTCGGCCGGGCCGACAGGCACCCCGAGGGCCATCGGATCCTCGGCGGGATCACCCGCTCGGCCAGCCAGTACAACGACCTCTGCGTCGGCACGGTCAACGGCATGTTCACCGACGCCAAGGGCCTGCTCAAGCACGGCATGGAGCTCGTGGTGCAGGCCTGGCGCGACGCGTCGACCGAGTGGAACTGGTCGCACATGGACCGCTACGTCATGCACCAGGTCTCCGACATCCACACCGCCGACCTCGTGAAGTCGGCGGGCATCGACCGCGACCGCGTGCCGCTCACGTACCCGACCCTCGGCAACGTGGGCTCGGCGTCCATCCCGATCACCCTCGCGCACGAGCAGAAGTCGCTGAACCGCGGCGACCGCGTGCTGCTGATGGGCGTCGGGTCCGGCATCAACACGGCCATGACCGAGCTCGCCTGGTGACCTCCCGGCTCCCGGGCGCGGCCAGGACGAGTGCTCCCGCCCAGCTGCCGCCGCCGGGCCTGCCCGGGATGCGGTCGGAGTTCTCTCGGCTCGTGACGGCCGCGTCGCGCACGTGGCACGTCCTCGACAGCGGGCCGGTTCTCGCGGCGAACGGCATCGAGCCGGTCGGCACGGTGCTCTGCGTGCACGGCAACCCCACCTGGTCGTACCTCTGGCGCTCCCTCGTCGCCCAGGCCGCCGACCAGGCGCTGGCCGGCGGCACGGCCTGGCGCGTCATCGCGGTCGACCAGCTCGACATGGGCTTCTCGGAGCGCACCGGCGTCGAGCGCGACCTCACCCGCCGCGTCGGCGACCTCGGCGACCTGACCGACGAGCTCGGCCTCTCCGGCCCCGTGGTGACGTTCGGCCACGACTGGGGCGGCATCATCTCGCTCGGCTGGGCCGTCGACCACCCCGACCTGCTCGCCGCATCGATGCTGCTCAACACGGCGATCCACCAGCCGGAGTCGTCGAAGATCCCAGCGCCCCTGCGCTTCGCGCTCGGTCGCGGTGTGCTCGGCCGCGCGACGGTGACCACGTCGGCGTTCCTCGAGACCACCCTCGCGCTGGCGCATCCGGCACTCGACGTCGACGTCAAGGACGCCTTCCGGGCGCCGTACCGCGGAGCGCGGCGCCGAGGCGGCATCGGCGGATTCGTCGCCGACATCCCCGCCGACGCGGGCCACGTCAGCGAGCCGGAGCGCCGACGGATCGCCGAGGCCGTCGCGGGGCTGCGAGTTCCTGCGCTGATGCTCTGGGGCCCCCGCGACCCGATCTTCAGCGACCGCTACCTGGACGACCTCGTGCACCGGCTGCCGCACGCCGACGTGCACCGCTTCGAGGGCGCGGGCCACCTGATCGCCGAAGACGTCGACTTCGCCGCCGCCGCTCTCACCTGGCTCGACGACCGCTTCGCCGGCACGGCCGAGAGGCCTGAAGCGCAGGAACTCGCCCCCGCCGCCCCCACC
The DNA here is from genome assembly GCF_059420045.1 of Frondihabitans sp. GW821-FHT04F02. Classification (NCBI taxonomy): domain Bacteria; kingdom Bacillati; phylum Actinomycetota; class Actinomycetes; order Micrococcales; family Microbacteriaceae; genus Frondihabitans; species Frondihabitans sp. GW821-FHT04F02. The sequence goes on from NZ_JBWKSZ010000003.1 coordinate 540,420, forward strand.
ACCCTCTTCGCGCCGCTCGACGCCCGCCGCACCTCCGACGCCACGGCCGTCGTCGAGATGGCCGCCGCCGACCGGCCTCCCCGCGCGACCGTGTCGTGGCGCTCGCTGAACCGGCGCGTGGAACGCCTCGCCAAGGGCCTCGTGCTCGCCGGTGTGAACCCGGGTGACCGGGTGTCGCTGCTAGTGCCTCCGGGCGCCGACCTGACGGCGGTGCTCTACGCCTGCCTGCGCATCGGCGCGGTGGTCGTCGTCGCCGATGCGGGGCTCGGGGCCAAGGGACTGACCCGCGCGGTCCGCGGCGCCTATCCGCAGCACCTGATCGGCGCGCTCCCGGGGCTGTCGGCGGCGCGCGCGTTCGGCTGGCCGGGCCAGAAGATCTCGACCGAGGCGCTGCCTGCCGCAGCCGCCGCCGCTCTCGACGTCAAGCACTCGCTGCCCGAGCTGCAGTCGATCGGGGCGGCCGACGCGGGCCCGATGCCCTCGATGCCGGCGGCGAGCGACCCCGCGGCGATCCTGTTCACCTCCGGCTCGACCGGCCCGGCGAAGGGCGTCGCGTACACCCACGCACAGCTCGCCGCCGTCTGCTCCGTGCTCGCCGACACGTACGACGTCGGCTCCGAGACCGGCATCGTCGCCGGGTTCGCCCCGTTCGCCCTGCTCGGGCCCGCGCTCGGCGCCCGCTCGGTGACGCCCGACATGGACGTCACGAACCCGAAGACGCTGACCGCCGACGCGGTCGCCGCCGCGGCAGCCGAGATCGACGCCACCGTGGTGTTCCTCTCGCCGGCGGCGCTGGCCAACGTCGTCGCGACCTCCGACGGCCTGTCGCCCGGGCGGCGGCAGGCGCTCGACCGCGTGCAGACCTTCCTCTCGGCCGGGGCCCCGGTCTCGGCCGCCCTGCTCGAGAAGGCGCAGCGGCTCATGCCCGCGGCGAGCGCGCACACCCCCTACGGGATGACGGAGTGCCTGCTGCTCACCGACGTGAGCCTCGACGGGCTCGAGCCGGGCAACGGCGTCTGCGTCGGAACCCCGACGTCGGGCGTCCGCGTTCGCATCAGCGCCCTCGACGCCGACGGCACCGCGACGGGCACGCCATCCGACGAGGCGGGCGTGACCGGCGAGATCGTCGTCTCGGCGCCGCACCTGTTCGACCACTACGACCGGCTCTGGCTGACCGACCGGGCCTCGCGTCGCGGGGTCACGGCCGGCGAGCGCTGGCACCGCACCGGAGATGTCGGCCACCTCGACGCCTCGGGTCGCCTCTGGGTCGAGGGGAGGCTCCCCCACGTCATCACCACGCCCGAAGGCGCTCTCACCCCGGTCGCCGCCGAGCAGCGCATCGAGTCGGTGCCGGCCGTCGTGCGCGCCGCCGTCGTCGGAACCGGCCCGCAGGGCACGCAGCAGGTGGTCGCCGTCGTCGAGACCACGCCGCGTGCGGCCCGTGCCGGGCTCGCCGGGCCCGCGATCTCGTCGGTCGTCCGGAGCGCCGCGGGCGTCTCGGTCGCCGCCGTGCTGACCGTGCCGGAGCTGCCGACCGACGTGCGCCACAACTCCAAGATCGACCGGACCGCCCTCGGCGAGTGGGCGGGCGAGGTGCTCGCGGGCGGCCGATGAGGGTCCTCGTCACGGGGGCGTCCGGCCTGCTCGGGCGATCAGTGGCGACCGAGCTCCTCCGCCGGGGCGACGAGGTGCGCACGCTCCAGCGTCGACCGGCCGGCATCGACGGTGCGCAGGAACTCGCGGGCACGATCACCGACCCCGCGACCGTCGCGCGCGCCCTCGCCGGTGTCGACGCCGTCGTGCACCTCGCCGCGAAGGTGTCGCTGGCCGGCGACCCCGCCGAGTTCGACACGGTCAACGTCGGCGGCACGCGGCTTCTGGTCGAGGGGGCCCGCCGCGCGGCCGTCGGTCGCTTCGTCTTCGTGTCGTCGCCCTCCGTCGCCCACGCCGGCTCCTCCCTCGTCGGCGTCGACGCCGAGCCCGCCGACCCCGGCGCCGCCCGCGGCGAGTACGCCCGCACCAAGGCCGCTGCCGAGCTGCTCGCCCTCGGGGCCGACTCCGCCGAGCTCCGCGTCGTCGCGGTGCGCCCGCACCTCGTCTGGGGCCCCGGCGACACCCAGCTCGTGGGCCGCATCGTCGAGCGCTCCCGTGTCGGGCGGCTGCCGCTGCTCGACCACGGCACGGCCCTCATCGACACGCTCTACATCGACAACGCCGCCACCGGCATCGCGCAAGCGCTCGCCCGTGTCGACGCCGTCCACGGCAACGCGTACGTGCTGACCAACGGCGAGCCTCGGCCCGTGGCGGAGCTCCTCGCCGGCATCTGCCGCGCGGCCGGCGTCCCGGCGCCGACCCGCAGCGTGCCGGCGGGCGTCGCCCTCGCGGCGGGCTCCCTGATCGAGCGGGCCTGGCGCCTGCGGCCCGGCGCTGACGAGCCGCCGATGACGCGGTTCCTGGCCGAGCAGCTCTCGACGGCGCACTGGTTCGACCAGCGGCGGGTGAGGCGCGACCTGGAGTGGACGCCCGAGGTGTCACTGGACGACGGGTTCGCGCGGCTGGCGGCGTGGTACGCGGCCGGGGCTCGGAGCTAGGCGGGGTCTCGCAGTTCCTGCGCCCGCGGCCTCTCAGGAGGCGACGGGGCCGGCCGAGCCGCGATCGATGAAGGTGACGGGCTCCGGCTCGAACCACGGCTGAGGAGGCTGCCCGGCGAGCTCGCCCAGCAGCACGCGGGTGGCCCGGGTGCCCTGGGCCCGGGGGTCCTGCGCGAAGGTGGTCAAGCCGAGGGTCTCACCGTAGACGTGGCCGTCGATCCCGATGACGCTGATGTCGCCGGGCACGCTCAGGCCGGCCTCGCGGATCGCCTGCATCGCACCGAAGGCCATCTCGTCGGAGGCGCAGAACACCGCGGTCGGGACGTCACCCGAGGCGAGGATGCTCCGCATCGACGAGTGCCCGCCGGCGAAGGTGTACGCGCCGTTGCGGCTCCAGTCGGTCACGAGGGGCAGGCCCGCCGACTTCAGCGCCTCGGTGTAGCCGTCGTGGCGCTCGCCCGGCACCAGGAAGTTCATTCCCGCCTCGTCCAGACCGCCGATGTGAGCGATGCGCCGGTGGCCGAGGCCGAGGAGGTACCGGGTCGCCCTCTGTGCCACGTCGAAGTCGTCGATCCCGATGTGCCGCACCCCTGGCGCACGCCCGCCGATGACGACGGTCGGGTACTCGCTGAGCTCGAGCTGCTCGCGCTCCGAGTCGTCGAACACGAGCGAGAGGAGCACGAGCGCGTCGACCCGCTTGCGCAGGATCGACCGGTGGAACACCCGCTCGCGGTTGCCGGTGCGGCCCGCGAGGTTGAAGAGGATGAGGTCGTAGCCCTCGCGCCGCAGCTCGGCGTCGATGCCCTCGATCGTCTGGATGTAGAACCAGCGGTCGATGACCGGCACGACGACGCCGACGGCGTGGTTGCGACCGGTGGCCAGGCCGGAGGCGGCCAACGAAGGGACGTAGCCCAGCTCGTCGGCCGCCCGCCGGACGGTCATGATGGTCGCGGGGGCGACGCTCGGGAGATTGCGGAGGGCTCTCGACACCGTCGACTTCGACAGCCCCGTCGCCCTCGCGATCTCCTGGATGCCGCTCACGGTATGAATCTAGCGGTCACTGCTGATCGAGCTGATCCGCCGTCTCGCGCACGGGACGACGGAGCAGAGCGGCTCGACGCCGCACGGCGACGAGGATGCAGACGACCGCCGCGAGCAGGGCGAGGGCCCAGCCGAGGGCGGGCCTGCCCGTGAGCTCGCAGACGACCGTGGCGACCAGCAGCACGACCCCGAAGAAGCCGAGGAACCCGATGAGGCCGTCGATGCCGTCGGTCGGCTTCGCCGGGGACATGCGTGCCATGGCTACCCCTTCACTCCGCCGGCGGTGAGGCCGGCGACGATGCGGCGCTGGAAGACCAGCACCAGGATCACGAGCGGGATCGTCACGATGGTGCCGGCCGCCATGACGGCGGTATACGGCTCCTGGTGCGGCTGGCTGCCCGCGAACTGCGCGATGGCGACCGTGACCGGCTGCGTCGCCGCGCTCGAGAGCTGGTTCGAGATCAGGTACTCGTTCCACGACGAGATGAACGCCAGGATCGCGGTCGTGAACACGGCCGGTGCCGCGAGCGGCAGGATGATCCGTCGGAACGCCTGGATCCGCGTGCAGCCGTCGATCCGGGCGGCCTCCTCGAGGTCCCACGGCATCTCGCGGAAGAACGAGGTGAGCGTGTAGACCGTCAGCGGCAGCACGAACGAGATGCTCGGCAGGATGAGCGCCTGGTACGACCCGAACCAGTGGATGTCGGTGAACAGCTGGAAGAGGGGCGAGATCAGGGCGACGCCGGGGAACATCGACGCGGCGAGGATGCCGCCGGCGATGAACGACTTGCCCTTGAAGTCCAGGCGGGCCAGCGCGTATGCGGCGCTGATGCCGACCAGGAGGGCGATCGCCGTGACGCAGACGCCGATGAACAGGCTGTTCAGGAGGGCCCGGCCGAGGTGGTTGCCCAGCTCGGTCGAGAAGGCCGTCTTGAAGTTGTCGAGGGTGACGTGGCTCGGCAGCGGGTTCGTGTCGAACGTGTAGCCCACGTCGCGGAAGGCGGTGACGATCATCCAGTAGAACGGCAGCAGGCACCAGATCGTGATGATCGCGGCCTGGATGAGGGTCCGTGCCCGCGGACCGCGGTGCTTCCGCACACGGACGGCGACGACGTCGTTGTCGCGCGAGCGGTCGCGGGTGGTGCTGCGGGGTCGGTCGACGGCGACGCTCATTTGAGCTCACCCTTCTGCTGGGCCGCCTGCGTCTGCACCACGTTCGCGCCGAGGAAGCGCACGAACAGGAAGGCGACGAGGAAGACGATGAGGAACGTGATCGTCGAGAGGGCTGATGCCGAGTTGAAACCTATTCGGATCTGCTGCACGACGAGGATCGACAGGGTCGTGGTCGCGTTGCCGCCGCCACCGCCTCCGCCGGTGAGGATGGCCGGGAGGTCGTACATGCGCAGCGCGTCGAGCACGCGGAACAGCACGGCGACCATGAGCGCCGGACGGACCAGCGGGAGCGTGATGCGGAAGAAGCGCTGCAGCGTGGATGCGCCGTCCATGGAGGCCGCCTCGTAGACGTCCTCCGGGATGAGCTGCAGGCCGGCGAGGATGAGCAGCGCCATGAACGGCGTGGTCTTCCAGGTGTCGGCGATGATGATGGCGAACTTCGACGCCCACTCGCTCGACGTCCACAGGATGTGGGTCCCGAGCACGTTGTTGAGGATTCCGTCGTAGGCGAAGATGAAGTACCAGAGCTTCGCGGTGACCGCCGTCGGGATCGCCCACGGCACCAGGATCGCCGCGCGCACCAGGGCGCGGCCCCGGAAGTTGCGGTTCATGATGATGGCCATCCACACGCCGATGACGGTCTCGAGCACGACCGTGACGACCGTGAAGAAGAACGTGTTGCCGACGGCCTCCCAGAAGACGGCGCCGATCGTGCCGGGAGGGCACGCTCCGGTCCCGGCCGCGGTGGTGCACTGCTGGAACAGCCAGTGCGCGTAGTTCGCGAGACCGGCGAACCCGCCCGAGACGAACAGCCCTGTCGCGGCGTCGAGACCGGCGTCCTTCTTGAACGACATGACGACGGCCGAGACGACCGGGTAGCCGATCACGATCAGCAGCAGGATCGCCGTGGGGACGATGAGGTAGAACGCCCAGCGGCCGTGGGCCTCGTTGAGACCGCCCTTCTTGCGGGGCGGGGTGGAGCGGGGTCGAGCGAGATCGCTCGGAAGATCGGTGAGAGCGGACACGGGGCCTCCTTGCCGAGTGCGGTGCTTCGGGATCAGGTGAGAGGGAGGGGACGGGGCGGGAGAGTCGGACTCTCCCGCCCCGTCACTGGATCAGGAGATCAGCCGGCTGCCTTGATGGCGGCCTGCATGTCGGTCATCGCCTGGTCGACCGTCTTCGATCCCTTCAGGGCCGCATAGGAGTTGTCCTGAATGGCGGCCGTCACGGCCGGGTAGAACGGCGTGACCGGGCGGGGCACGGCGTTCTGGATCGAGGTGAGCAGCGTCGGGAGGTACGGCAGCTGCTTCACGAGCGTCGGATCGGTGTAGAGGCTCGCGATGACCGGAGCCAGCGAGCCCTTCGTGGCGAAGAACTTCTGCGTCTGCTCCGACTCCAGGAACTCGAGGAAGTCGTGCGCCGTCGCCTTGTGCTTCGAGTAGACGCTGATCGCGGCGTTGTGGCCGCCCAGCGACGAGGCGCCGGTTCCGTCGACGCCGGGAAGCGGGGCGACCTTGAAGTCGTTCTTCACCTTGGACGAGCCGTCGGTCTTGGCGAGCGAGTAGACGTAGGGCCAGTTGCGCAGGAACAGCAGCTTGCCGGCCTCGAACGCCTGACGACCCTGCTCCTCCTGGTACGTGATGGCCTCGGCGGGGATGTTGCCGTCTTTGAAGGCGTCGACCAGGTTCTGGAGGCCGGCCTTCGCCTTGGCGGTGTCGACCGTGGGGGTCGAGCCGTCCGAGGCCAGGATCGATCCGCCGGCACCGTTGACGGCCTCGGCCGTGTTGACGGTCAGGCCCTCGTACTTGGCGAACTGGCCCGCGTAGCAGCCCATGTCCTTCGCCTTGGCGATGGTGCACATGCCCATCATCTCGGACCACGTCTTCGGCGGGGTCTTCACGAGGTCGCTGCGGTAGTAGAGCAGACCGCCGTCCGACGACTGCGGTGCCGCGTACAGCACCTTGTTGTAGGTCGCAGTGGCGACGGTCGAGGGCAGGAGGTCGCTCGTGTCGACCTTCATCTTGCCGGTGAGCGGTGTCAGCCAGCCCTTGGCCGCGAACTCTGCCGTCCACACGACGTCGACGTCGACGACGTCGTAGCCGGAGTCCTTCGCCTGGAAGTGCTGCACGAGGTCGTCGTGCTGCTGGTCCGCCTGATCGGACTGCTCCTTGAAGGTGACCTTCTCATCAGGGTGAGCCTTGTTCCATCGTGCGATGGTCGGGCGCACGATGTTGCTGTTGTCCTTGCCCTGGACGAACGTGATGGGGCCCCTGCTGTCCTGCCCCGCCGCCGCGTCTCCCCCGCCGCCGCTACCGCCCGAAGACCCTCCGGAACAGCCTGCCAGCGCCAATCCGATGACCGCGATTCCGGCCACGGCGGCAAATCGCCTGGTTTTCATACCTTCTCCTCATTGAGATCGCATCTGCTTCTGTGCTTGGTGCCAGGTCAATGTAACCCGATTGGGTTAAGGCGTGCAACCGGTTGCAGCAACCGGTTGTCTCTCACTAGTGTCGGAGGCTGACCGACACAGAAGGACCCTCGACGATGAGCACCCTCCCCCTGGCCGACACCGCCACCGAGCTCCAGACGGCTCGCGAATGGTGGCGCGACGCCGTCATCTACCAGATCTACCCGCGCTCGTTCGCCGACTCGAACGGCGACGGGATCGGCGACTTCCCGGGCTACACGTCCAAGATCCCCTACCTCAGGCAGCTCGGCGTCGACGCCGTGTGGCTCTCGCCGTTCTACGTCTCTCCGCAGGCCGATGCCGGCTACGACGTGGCCGACTACTGCGACGTGAACCCCCTGTTCGGCGGGCTCGACGACTTCGACGAGTTCCTGCGCACTGCCCACGAAGTGGGAATCCGGGTGGTCGTCGACCTCGTGCCGAACCACTCGTCTGATGAGCACGCCTGGTTCAGGGCCGCACTCGCGGCGGAGCGGGGCTCGCAGGAACGCGCGCGCTACGTGTTCCGCGAGGGCCGCGGCGCGCAGGGCGAGCTTCCGCCGAACAACTGGCAGTCGAACTTCGGCGGCCCGGCGTGGACGCGCATCGCCGACGGCTCGTGGTACCTCCACCTGTTCGACACGAAGCAGCCCGACTTCGACTGGACCAACCCCGAGGTCGCCGACTTCTTCGACGACGTGCTGCGCTTCTGGCTCGACCGCGGCGTCGACGGGTTCCGGGTCGATGTCGCGCACGCGCTGATCAAGGCCGAGAACCTGCCCGACATCGACGACCGCGAGAAGGTCCCGGCCGGCGACACCGGCCCGATGTGGGACCAGGAGGGCGTGCACGACGTCTATCGGCGCTGGCATGCCGTGCTCGACGAGTACGACGGCGACCGGCTGCTCGTCGCGGAGGCCTGGGTGTCGCCGCCCGAGCGGCTCGCCCGCTACGTGCGCCCCGACGAGATGCACCAGGCCTTCAACTTCCCGTACATGGTCGCCGGCTGGGATGCCGCGCGCCTCCGCGCCGTGATCGACCAGTCGATCGAGGCCAACGAGTCGGTCGGGGCTCCGACGACCTGGGTGCTCTCGAACCACGACGTCGTGCGGCACGCGTCGCGCTTCGGCCTCGCCGACCCGACCTCGTGGCCCAACGGCATCGCACCCGACGACGAGCAGCCCGACGCCGCCCTCGGCCTGCGCCGCGCCCGCGCCGCCACGCTGATGATGCTCGCCCTGCCCGGCTCGGCCTACGTCTACCAGGGCGAGGAGCTCGGCCTGCCCGAAGCCACTCAGCTGCCCGGCGATGTGCGACAGGACCCGACGTTCGCCCGCACCGGCGGCGCCGAGGCAGGCCGCGACGGCTGCCGGATCCCGCTGCCGTGGGTGAAGGACGCCCCCGCGTTCGGCTTCGGCCCGAGCGCCGACGTCTGGCTGCCCCAGCCCGACTCGTACGGACCGCTCGCCGCCGACCAGCAGGTCGACGACCCCTCCTCGACGTACTCCCTCTACCGGACGGCCCTCGAGCTGCGAGCCCGGTACGGCCTCGGCTCGGGATCGCTCGCGTGGGACGCCGACGGATTCGGGTTCACGAACGGCTCGGTGCGCGTGGTCTCGAACTTCGGGACGTCGCCCATAGGCGTCGACGGCGAGATCCTCGTGTCGAGCGATGGCACGGCCGGGCCGACGCTGGCGCAGGACGCGACGGCCTGGGTGCTGGTGCCATAGCCGCACCTGGGCCGCTGAACCCCGCGTGCCGGCGAAGGGGCCGGACGAGGGTGTCTAGCCGTCGCTCCGGCCCCTCACGCTGTCGATCGCTGCCGCAAGCGCGGCCACGTCGACGGGCCCGTCGGTCGCCACCCGGACGACCGGGAAGCCCGAGAGCGGTGCCGCCGCCTGCGCGAAGACCTCCCACTCGGCAGTCCGCGCGGCGTCGTCGTGGGCGGCGTGACGGGCCCGCGTCCGGAACCGCATCCGCATCACGTCGACCGGGGCCTCGCACCACACCTCGACGCCGCGGATGGCACCTGCCGTACGCAGGCCTGCGGCCAGGAACGCGTCGTCGCGCCCGGCGAACCAGAACGACTCGATGACGACCGCTCCGTCGACCAGGGCCGCGATCGACCACATGGCGTCTGACGCGACGGCGCCGAGGGGGCTGGTCGGCAAGACGGCGTCCACCGCGTCAGCCAGCGCCTCCTTGACGGCGTCCTTCGACACGACGGGTACCGCCAGCACGCGACCGAGCTCGGCCGAGAGCGTCGTCTTGCCGGCGCCGGGCACCCCGTTCACCAGGACGACGAAGGAGGCCACGCCGCCACGCTATCGCGCGGGGTCAGGCCTCGACGTCGCCGCGCCAGCCGCCGTCTTCCGAGCCCTTCGACTCGATGTACTCCTTGAAGTTCTGGAGGTCCTTCTTGATGGCGTGGTTGTCCGCGCCGAGGGTCGACCCGACCTTCTCGAGGAATCCGGTGGGCTCCCAGTCGATCTGCACCGTGAGGCGCGTCTCGGTGTCGCTGAGCTTGTGGAACGTGACGACGCCGGCGTGGTCGACCTCGCCGCCGGTGGAGTTCCAGGCGACGCGCTCGTCGGGGTGCTGCTCGGTGATCTCGGCCTCGAACTGCTTCTCGACGGGCCCGACCTTGACCCGCCAGACGGTGAGGGTGTCGGTGACCTGGTCGATCGACTCGACCTCGTCGAGGAACTTCGGGAACTCGGTGAACTGGGTCCACTGGTTGTAGGCGACGGACACGGGGACGTTCACGTCGACGGTTTCGATGGCCTGGGCCATGGGGTGCTCCTCTGCTGGGTGTTCGCACGCACGGGGTGTCCGCGTGGGGTCGACGGTAGGTCGCGCCGGCCATCGCCGCCCGGACTGGCCTGGTTACCCGGTCAGTTGGCAGAAGCGCGTACCCCGTGCCGCTCAGCAGAGAGCGCATACCGTACACGCCATGGCATCCCGCTCCCAGGAACCCGACGACACCATGACGAGGTGGCTCTTCTCGGGCCAGCTCGGCCCCCTCTTCGACGACGGCGGCAGGATCCTGCTCATCGAGGCGAAGTCGCTCATCGCGGGCAGGCCCATCCATCGCGCCAAGGCCCACCTGCTCCTCAGCGCCCTGCGGCACCGCGCGCGCGAGCTCGGCGACCGCTGCGAGTACCACCGGGTCGACGACTACGACGAGGCCCTGATCGCCACGGGCGGCCTGCACGATCGCTCCGACCTGGAGGTCGTCGACCCGCCGTCCTGGGCGGCTCGGCAGTTCGTCCGGTCGACGGGGGCGCGCGTGCTCGAGTCGAGGGGGTTCGTCACCTCCGAGGCGGTCTTCCGCGAGTGGGCCGACGCCCGCGCCGGGAAGCGGCTCCTGCTCGACGACTTCTACCGGACCGTCCGCGAGCGCACCGGACTGCTGATGGAGGGCGACCAGCCGGCGGGCGGGCGCTGGAACTACGACCACGACAACCGAGCGGCACCGCCGAAGGGCGCGGTCACGCTGGGGCTTCCCGAGCCGTGGTGGCCGACCGAGGACGACATCGACGACGAGGTTCGCCGCGATCTCGACGCCTGGCAGGCCGATGGCAGCGTGCAGCTCGTCGGCGACGACGGCCCTCGCCGGTTCGCGGTCACGGCCGCCGAGGCCGAGGCCGCGCTCGACGACTTCATCGACGTCCGGCTGGGCGACTTCGGCCCGTTCGAGGACGCCACTCTCACCGGCGACTGGACCATGGCGCACTCCCTCCTGAGCGCACCCCTCAATCTCGGTCTGCTCGACCCGATGGCCGTGGTCGAGCGGGTCGCCGCGGAGCACACCCGCGGCACGGCTCCCCTCGCGAGCGTCGAGGGATTCGTCCGGCAGATCACCGGCTGGCGCGACTGGGTGTGGCATCTCTACTGGTACCTCGGCGAGGACTACGCCGTCACGCGCAACGCCCTCGACGCGACGACTCCGCTGCCGGAGGCGTTCTGGCAGCTGGCACCCGACGCGATCGAGGAGAACTGCCTGCACCACGCGGTCGACGGCGTCCGGCACCACGGCTGGGCGCATCACATCCAGCGGCTGATGGTCCTGGGCAACTGGGCGCTCCAGCGCGGCTACGACCCGGCCGAGCTGAACCGGTGGTTCATCGACATGTTCGTCGACGGCACGCCGTGGGTGATGCCGGCGAACGTCGTCGGGATGTCGCAGCACGCCGACGGCGGGATCGTCGCGACCAAGCCCTACGCCTCGGGTGGCGCGTACATCAACCGCATGACCGACTTCTGCGGCGGCTGCCGGTTCACGCCGTCGAAGCGGCTCGGCCCGGACGCCTGCCCCTACACCGCGGGCTACTGGGCCTTCCTCGACCGCAACGAGGGCCACCTCGCCGGCAACCACCGCATGGCCCAGCCGCTCGCGGGGCTCCGCGGACTGGCCGACCGGGAGGCCGTCGTCGCCCAGGAGCGCGAACGGCAGTCGTTCTGACCGAGGGTCAGCCGGCGGCCCGCACCCAGCCCCGCGACGCCGACGGCACGATGGCCCCCGCGTCGGCGAACGCGTCGATCCAGCCGCCCATGGGCCAGGCACCCCACCGCTGGGCGAAGATGCGGCCGTTGCGGAGGATGTCGTCGAGGTGCTGCCACGGCGGCGACGAGGTCGGGTGATGCTGGTGGTACGCGTCGGCGCCGCCCACCCAGACGAGCGGAACGCCGAGGTCCCTCGCGCCGTAGGCGAAGTCGGTGTCCTCTCCGCCGTAGCCCTCGTACGCCTCGTCGAACCCGCCGACGCGTTCCCAGGTCGCGGCGGTGACGGCGAACGAGAGCGACCAGAAGAGCGAGTACTCGCCGGAGCGCGACAGCGTCCCGGGTGCCGGAGCCGGTCGCGCCGGGTGCGGCCTCGTGAGCTCGTCGAGTCGTGAGCCGTCGCCGACCCCGACCCCCTCGGCGAGATACGTCACGGCGCCGACCAGGAGCGCCTCCGGCAGTCGAGCGGCCGCCTCGGCGTACGAGCCCACGAGCGATCGGCCGGGAACGCAGTCGGCGTCGAGAAACACGAGCACGCGTCCACCCGCCTCGATCGCCGCTCGGGCGCCGGCGTTGCGACCGGCCGCCAGACGGAGGCCGTGCTGGCCCGGGGGCACCCGCACGACGATGGCGCCGTCGAAGGGAGGAGCCTCGGCATCGTCCAGCCACACCACGACACGGCCGGCCTCCGGCGCCCACTCCTCGAGCAGCCGCTGCTGCGCTCGGACGTGTCGCAGCCGCGCCTCCGAGCACATCGTCACGACGACGACTGCCTGAGCGTCGAGCGACGGCGCGCTCACTCGGCCACCTCGGCGATGACGTCGGCCGCGCGACGGGCGGCGCCGGCCGTCTGCCACCGCTCCCACTCCGGCCGGAGCTCTCGGGCCCGCTCGAGCAGGGCGGGCCAGTCCTCGGCCTCGGGCCACGCGTCGACGACGATGGCCAGCCCCGCCGAGGCGAGGGCGCGCGCGGTGGCGGCCTGCTCGCCGAAGGGCCGATCCTGCGCGACGATCACGGCCCGGGCGCCGACGGCAGCCAGATCGGCCACGCTGTTCTGTCCGGCCGCCGACACCACGATCTCCGCCCGGCGCAGGAAGTCCCACGGCTCGTCCGCCCACACGCCGCCGGGGCCGCCGAGCGTCGTCCACCGGGCCGTCGGGGTCGCCGCCGCCGCAGCGGCGACCTGCCCTGCCGAGGCAGCTCCGAGAACCACCACGTGTCCGGGCTCGACGTCGCTGTCTCCGCGGCCGTCGTACCGGGACACGCCGCCGACCCAGCGGACTGCCCCCCGCACCGCGTCGAGCGGCCCCGCGGGGTGCACGCCGTCGGGCCACGGCGCCACGATGCGCTCCGCGGCCCGGAAGGCCAGCGCATGCGGCTCGTCGCTCCGCTCGCCCGGCTGGGTCATCAGGACGATGGGCACACCCAGGAGGCGCACGAAGAGCGTGACCTCAGCCGAGACGTCGACGACGAAGGCGCTGGGGTCGCGCTCGGCGATGCACTGCGCGATGGCCGCGAGACGCGCCGTGTGGCCGGCGTGGCGAAGCGGCGCCCAGTGCAGGAGCCCGCTGGCCGTCGGCGAGGAGTCCTGGGGCAGCCGCACGGTTCCGTCAGGACGCACGCTGGGCTCGTCGTCGCGCGGGAGGACGGTCCACGTGGTCCGGGGAGGCAGGACCGCCGGTGCCGGCAGGGAGCTCAGCACCGCGATCTCGGCGTCGAGGTGCGGCCGGACGGCGAGGAAGCGGGTGAGGTGCCCGGCCCCGTGATGGTGGACGTACCAGCCCACGACCGTCACGCGAGGACCGCCGCCCGGTCGAAGTCGTGGATGAGGTCGCCGTAGATGCCTTCGAGACGCTCGACCCGGTGGTGGAGCGAGAAGCGGGCCTCGGCCGCGGCCCGGATGCTCGCGCGCACGCCGGGTCGAGCCGCGGTGGCGTCGGCGAGCGCGGTCGCCGCCGCGGCGAGCGCCGACGCGTCGCCCATGTCGACGAGGGCGGTGCCGGGGATGGACCCGACGACCTCGGGGATGCCGCCGGTGCGGAAGGCGGCGACGGGGGTGCCGGCGCTGAGCGCTTCGGCGATGACCAGGCCGAACGGCTCCTGCCAGACGGGGGTGACGAGCGCGCAGGCGCTTCGGCCGACGAGGGCTGCCAGTTCCTGCGCCCCGAGCACTCCGGCGTAGACCGCGTCGGCACCGAGCTGCGGCTCGACGAGACGCTCGAAGTAGTCGCTGTCGCCGATGCGACCGGCGAGCACGATACGGCGGCCAGCGATGCGAGCGGCCTCGAGGGCGAGGTGGGTGCCCTTCTCGGGGACGATGCGGCCGGTCCAGACGAAGTCGCCGCCGCCTGAGCCGAGGCGCCAGACGTCGGTGTCGACGCCGTTCGGCACGACGGTCGCCTCGATGCCCTCCGCCCGCCATTCGGCGGCGGTGTGGTCGCTGACAGCGAGGAACGCGCTTCGCGGCTCGGAGCACGAGGCGTTCGCCTCGAGCAGCGACGGGAGGGTCGGGGTGTGCAGGGTCGACACCATCGGGACGCCGAGGCGATCGGCCCACTCGAGCGGCAGACCGTGCAGGCAGTGGTTGACGACCAGGTCGAAGCGGCCGGGAGTGCGCTGGACGTACTCGAGCGCTCGACCCACGGCGGGGAGGGCGCGCTCCAGGTACCCGGCCGGATAGGTGGTGTCGGTGGCTTCGCTCGGGTCGTCCCAGTGGAGGGCGGGCAGGACGAACTCGCTCGGGGACTGCTCGAGGAAGTCCGAGCCTTCGACTGCGCAGAGGATCACCTCGTGTCCGCGGGCGCGGAGGATCCGCACCTCGTTCCACACGGACGACTCGAGGCCTCCGGCGTGGGGCTGCGAGATCGGGTAGCGGATGGGCGCCATCACGGCGATACGGAGCCGGGGGCGGGTCACGCGCTGGCCCCGGCCGACTCGTAGGCCGCCCGGTGGGCGAGCTGGATGTCGATGCGCTGTCGCCCGCGATCCTCGCGTCTCCGTGCGACCAGCGCGCGGCGGGACGCCGACCCGGGGCGCGTGGCTCCGTCCGCGAGGAGACGCTCGACGGCGTCGGCGAGTGCCGCGGCGTCATCGCGCGCGAACTCGGCGAACGACTCGGGGTGCTGGTCGCGGAGGTGCCCGACCGGCGGGCCTGCGACCGAGACTCCGAGGTCGAAGCAGAGCTCGACCCAGCCGGAGTGCGTGCCGTGACCGTAGGGCAGGACGGCGACGTCGAGATCGGCGAGGGAGTCCGCGAGCTCGTCGTCCGACAGACGCGGCCCTTCGAGGAGCGTCGCACCCGGATGGCCGGCGACGAGAGCGACCACGCGGTCGCGGGAGCGGGAGTCGCGGACGCGGTCGTTGACGAAGACTCGGGCGACGGCGTCGATTCCGCGCACGCGCAGCCGCACGAGCGCCGCGAGCAGCGTCTCGACCGCGACCACGGCGTCGATGTTCGGGCGGATGTCGCGCAGGTGCATGCCGAGCACGACCGGAACGGACGGCGCACCGACCGGGATCTCGCCATCGAGGGGGAACACGTTCGGGTGCGGGACGGTGAGCGGCCGGCGGCCCCATCGCGACTCGATCTCATCGGCGGCGCCCGGCGTGAGCGTGACGAGCACGTCCGCCGCCGTGACGAGCTTCCCGATCTGGGCGAGATGATGGGACTGGTCGACGAGCTGCGGGTTCTCGAGGTCGTGGACCGTGTAGACGAGCGGCTTCCCGAGATCGCGGAGCGCCGCGACGACACCGTCCAGCTCCGCGAGGGAGAACGACTCGAGGCCGAAGTGCAGGTGCACGAGGTCGTACTCGTCGGCGTGCGCGCGCAGCCAGGACGGGTCGAAGGCAACCGGCGGCCACCACTGACCCGGCGCCGCGCCCTCGCGGACCGGATCGACGAGGCGGGCGACGGCGTCGTCACGCTGCTCGGCGGAGAGATGGCGGACGTATGGATGGCCCGCGGGCACGGAGAGAACGCGGATGCGCTCCGGTGGTGCGGCAAGCGCGGTCGCTGTCTTCATGGGTCGCCTCCTCGGCGGTGATGCGGTGAGCCGGGGCGACTCGACGGGCCCTCGTGACGGCCTGCGTCGATGGGAAGGATGGGCCGATGGGGGCGGCCTGTGCTCAAGCTAGCCCCCGGGGGCTGTCGAGCGGCCCGTTGTACCCCGGTTCGGTCGCCCGCCGGGCGCGTCGAGCAGCGGACCGGCCATGATGGATCGACCCGCGCGCGACGCGGCCACCCGAGGAGCAACCGTGACAGTCGTCGACGCAGCAGACCCGCGGACCCTGCACTACGGCGACTTCTACGGGATCACCGACCTCCCCGGCGACGCCCCGGTCGCCCTCGTCGTCGGCAACTGCCAGGCCGAGTCGCTCCGGCTCTTCCTCGGCGAGGGGCTGCGCTCCGTCCGCATGCCCGCCGTCCACGAGCTCGTCGCCGCCGATCTCCCGCACCTCGAGCGCTGGCTCTCCCGCGCCTCGGTCCTCATCACCCAGCCGATCCGCGACGGCTACCACGGCCTCCCCCTCGGGTCGGCGCAGCTGTCCGGTCGCCTTCCGGCCGGAGCCATGGTCGTGAGGGTGCCGGTGATCAGGTTCGCCGGGCTCTACCCGGCGCACGCCATCGTCCGGCCCCCGACGAATCCGTCGCTCACCCCGCCGCTGGTCGAGTACCACGACCTCCGGATCCTCGCCGAGGCTGCCGGGCTGAGCACTGCTCCCGCAGTCGACGCCGTCGCGACCCGGGCGATCGCCGAGCTCTCCCTCGGCGAGCTCCGCCGGCGGGAGGCCGCCCATGCGACGGTGCCCGTCTCCGACCTCTTCGAGCGCCCGTCGTTCGCGCAGATGCGCACCCTCAACCATCCCGGCAACCCCGTCTGGACCGCCGTCGCCCAGCGAGTCCGCGAGGCGATCGGCCTGCCCGGCCCGGCCGGCGACCCCGGGCGCCCCGTCCTGACCTCGATCCACGCTCCCCGCGAGGCCGCGGTCATCGAGGCGTGGGGCCTCGACGACGAGCCGACCGACGACTGGGTCGTCGGCGGCCGCTCCGTCGACGGCACCGAGGTCCGGGAGGCGCACCTGCGGTGGTACGCCGACAATCCCGATGTCGTCGAGGCCGGCCTCGCTCGGCACGGCGAGGCACTCGGCGTACTGGGGCTGGCGTGACGGCGGGGAAGGTCGGCGTCGGGGCAGTTCCTGCGCTCGTGGTCACACCCGAGGCGCATCACGGCGTCGCCCTCTACGCGCGCCAGGTCGCCGCAGACATCGCGAGGCTGGTCGGGGCGGACCCCTCGATCGGCGTGGACGGTCTCGACGGGCCGACTCCGCCGGCTCGCGCGCACCTGCACTTCACCGACCGCCTCTGGGGCAGCTCTCCTGAGGCCGCAGCCGAGCGGATCGCCGAGCTGGCCCGGCGGACCGCGGTGACCGTGACTCTCCACGACCTCCCCCAGCCATCGGACGGCCCCCGCAACCTCGCACGCCGGGCCGCCTGCTACGCGCGGGTCGTCGCCGCATCCGAGGCGGTCGTCGTCAACAGCCGGCACGAGGCCGCCCTGCTCGAGGAGCACTCGGGCGGCTCGCGAACTCCCGTCGGGGTGATCCCCCTCCCGGTGCTGTCGAGGGGCGTCGACCCGCGGCCGCGCCCCGAGCCTGACGGCAGCGTCGCGATCGTCGGGTTCTTCTACCCGGGCAAGGGCCACGCCGAGATGGTCGACGCGGTCGCCGAGCTCGGCCGGGGCGTCACGGCCCCCGACCTCGGCCGGCCCGTCACGGTAGGCATGCTCGGACGCGCCTCCGCCGGCCACGAACGCGAGCTCGAGGAGCTCGTCGCGTCGGCTAGGGATCGGGGCGTGCCGTTCGAGCTGAGCGGCTGGCTCGACGACGAGGCACTGCGCGAGCGGTGCCGTCGGGCATCCGTGCCGGTGGCGGCCCACCGGCATGTCTCAGCGTCGGGGTCCCTCGCCACCTGGATCGCCGCAGGTCGACGCCCCCTCGTGCCGGCGACGCGCTACTCGCGCGAAATGGACGCGCTCCGCCCCGGCACCCTGACGCTCGTCGACCCCGACCGCGGGTGGGCGGACGCCATCGGACGCGCACTCGAGGACCCCGCCTCGACGTGGCTCGACGAGGCGGCCGTCACGCGACCCCACCTCGCCGACACGGCGACGTCGTACCTGCGCTGGTTCGACGACCCCGAGCGGTTCGACAGCACCGAGCCGTTCGACAGCACCGAGCAGCCCGGGGACGCCCAGCAGCTCGACGACGCCCAGCGGTTCACAGGCGCCCGCAGCCTCGCGGGCCTCAGCCGGTGACCGCCCCCGCGCCGTTCGGCCGCGGTCTCCCGGGCAACCGGTGGGACCTCCTGGCCGGCGAGCGACCCGCCGTGCTCCCGTCGGTGTCGGTCGTCGTGCCCTACTACCGGCAGCAGGCCGAGCTCGACCGGACCCTCGCCGCTCTGGCGCGCCAGACCTACCCCGCCGAGCTGCTCGACGTGGTAGTCGTGGACGACGGGTCTCCCGAGGCGCCCGTGGTCGCCGACGGGGTCCGGGTCGTGCGGCAGGAGGATGACGGCTTCCGTCTGGCGGCCGCCCGGAACCTCGGCGTGCGGTCCTCGCGCGGCGACATCCTCTGCTTCCTCGACGCCGACACCTCGCCCGAGCCGGAGTACGTAGCCCGGCTGACGCGGCTGGTGGCCCTCGCTCCCGAGACCGTCGCGGTCGGCCGTCGCCGTCACGCCGACTTCTCGTCGACACCGGTCGGCGAGCCGATCGAGGCGGCGGGCCCCGCGGCTGCCCTGCCGGAGCCCGAGTGGCTGCGAGCGGCCTACGTCGGCTGCCGCGACCTGCTCGACTCCGACTCCCGCTCGTACCGCTTCGTCATCGGGGCCGTCACCGCCTGCAGCCGCTGGTTCTTCGAGCAGGTGGGCGGCTACGACGAGAGCTTCACGGAGTACGGCGGGGAGGACTGGGAGTGGGCGCATCGCGCCTGGAACGCCGGCGCTCTCTTCGCCCATGAGCCGGACGCCGTGGCGTGGCACGACGGGGCCGACTGGGCGGGGCGCGATTCGGCCGACCGCCTCCGGGAGAAGAACGCCGAGACCCTGACGCTCGCGTCGACCGTCCCGGTACGTGGCTCGGCGGGGTTCGCCGTGATCGGCCCGCGACCGGACGTCGTCGTGACCCTCGCCTCCGCTTCGTCGCCCGCCCGCGCCTTCGTCTGCGTCGACAGCGTGCTGACGGCGCTGCCGCGGGCGCACGTCGTCGTGCCGGCCGAGCACGCCGGGCTGTTCGGAGCCGACCCGCGAGTGTCGACGAACGCGTCGGAGGCCCGAGTCGAGATCTCCCTCGATTCCCCCGTCCGCATCCACGACGCGACCGCCCTGATCGATGCGGTGGAGACGGTGGGCACCGGCGAGCTCGGCAGCGTGCACTTCGCGAGGGGCGATGGCACCGTCGTGATCCGGGTCGACAGTCGACGGGCTCGCCTCCGCCACGGGCGCTGGCCCGGCCAGCCCCTGTTCGTCACCCGGACCGAGCCCGGGGACTGGGCAGAGCCCCTGACCGGCGAGCCCCGGCTGGCCGCCTACCTCGGAGGCTGGGCGTAGCAGCCCGGAAGCGCTGTCAACCCCTTCGGGCAGATCCCCGACCGGCGTAGCGTCACCCCAATGACTCCAGCAGACGGCTCCACGACTCCCGACGACGACCAGAAGAAGCACACCGACGAGCTGGGCGACGGCTCGCCCACGGGCAACGCCACGGAGGATCCCGAGCAGGACAGCGACACCACGTCGGGCGGTGAGCCCGAGTGAGCGACCCCAAGCCCACATCCGTCCCCCACCCCGTCGAGGTCGACCCCGATACCGGCACGACCCCCGACGGCACACCCGCCGAGAACCCTTCCGGCCTGGCACTCGCCGCCTAGCGGGCACCGCGTCGGCTCGCCTGCCCTCCCGCAGGCGGTGCCGTCCCGGCTCGGGTCGAAGAAACCGGTCTAGCGTGGCGGCGTGACGACAACGACCGACACCGACACAGCAGTCCGCACCCTTCACCGGGTCTTCCCTGCCGACCAGATCCTGACCGACGCCGGCAGCCTCGAGCGCTACAGCCATGACGACGCGGAGTGGGCCGAGTACACCGCACCGCTGGCCGTCGTGCTCGCCCAGTCGACCGACGACGTGGCGAGAGTCGTGCGCTGGGCAGGCGAGCACGGGGTGCGCGTGGTGCCTCGGGGCGCAGGAACCGGCCTCTCGGGCGGAGCGAACGCCCTCCCCGGTTCGGTCGTCGTCTCCCTCGAGCGCATGAACCGCGTGCTCGAGGTCAACACCGACGAGCGCTACGCCGTGACGCAGGCCGGCGTCATCAACGACGCGCTTCGCGCCGAGGTCGCGAAGAGCGGCCTCTGGTACCCGCCCGATCCCGCCAGCTCGGCGATCTCGACGATCGGGGGCAACGCGGCCACCAACGCCGGCGGCATCTGCTGCGTCAAGTACGGCGTCACCCGCGACTACGTGCTCGGCCTGACAGTCGTCCTGGCCGACGGCGAGGTCGTGACGCTCGGCCGCAAGACGGCCAAAGGCGTCGCCGGCTACGACCTGACGGGCCTGCTGGTCGGCTCCGAGGGAACGCTCGGCGTCATCACCGAGGTGACCGTCAAGCTGCTGCCGCTCTCCGGGCGCGACGAACGCGCTGTGATCGGCTTCTTCCCGTCACTCGA
Source organism: Frondihabitans sp. GW821-FHT04F02 (assembly GCF_059420045.1). Taxonomy (NCBI): domain Bacteria; kingdom Bacillati; phylum Actinomycetota; class Actinomycetes; order Micrococcales; family Microbacteriaceae; genus Frondihabitans; species Frondihabitans sp. GW821-FHT04F02. The sequence goes on from NZ_JBWKSZ010000003.1 coordinate 560,889, forward strand.
GGCCGCAGGAACTGCCGTCGCCGAGATCTCGCGCGCAGGCATCATCCCCGCCGCCCTCGAGCTCATCGACCACACCTGTCTGGTCGCTGTCGACGAGTGGCAGCACCTGGGCCTGCCCGATGACGTCGACACCCTCCTCCTCTGCCGCATCGACGAACGCGGGGCCGCCGGTGACGAGCTCGCCGACCGCGTCGAGAGCATTTTCACGGCGGCCGGAGGAACCGACGTCGAGCGAGCGACCGACCCGGACGAGATCACTCGCCTGTTCCTGGCCCGGCGACTCGCCTATCCTGCCCTGGAGCGGCTCGGGCCGGTGCTCACCGAAGACATCTGCGTACCGCGCAAGGCGGTGCCGACGATGCTGGCGCGGATTCAGGAGACGGCTCGCCGGCATGACGTCACCATCGCCAACATCGCGCACGCCGGCGACGGCAATCTGCACCCGCTCATCATCACCCCCGTCGGCGACGAGGTCGCCAAGGCCCGCGCGAAGCAGGCGTTCGACACCATCGTCGCGGACTGCCTCGACCTCGGCGGCACGGTCACCGGCGAGCACGGCGTCGGCCTGCTGAAGCTCCCCGGGCTCCGGGCCGAGCTGGGCGAGCGCGTCCTCGCGATGCACGCCGCGGTGAAGAACGCCCTCGACCCGCAGGCCACCCTGAACCCCGGCAAGGCCTTCTAGTCAGGCGCAATAACAATTCCCCGCGAAGACCGCTAAGCGGTCAAGCACGGGGAACGAAATTGCTGGGGTACCTGGACTCGAACCAAGAACAACTGAACCAGAATCAGTCGTGTTGCCAATTACACCATACCCCACAACATTTCACACTCCGCGAACGGTGACATACGACGGAGAATGAAAGCTACATGGCCCCTTTCGGAACCGAGAACCTACTCTACAGCATCCGAGAGGTCACTCAAACCGCCGACGAGGTCGCGGTTGATCGTGGCGGCGACGGCAGCCCCGATTCCCGCGGCGACGATGAGCTGCTGCGGGCCGGGCCCGGTCGTCTCGCCGGCCGCATAGAGCGAGGGGACGCTGGTGCGGCCGTGTGCGTCGACCACGAGGAGCTCGTCGGCGTCGAGGTCTGCGCCGAGGGGCGCGAGGTAGCCGAGCTCGCTCGACCAGCTGGGCCGCACGAACCCGCCGGAGCGCTCGACGACGGTGCCGTCGTCAAAGCGGATGCCCGTCGCGCCCTCACGGCCGCCCTCGATCTCGGCGATCACGCGGCGCTCGACCGCGATACCGCGACTGTCGAGCATCTCCTCGTCGAGCGACGTCACGACGTCGGCGCCGTTGGTGCACACCAGGAGATCGTCGCTCCACTGCGACAGGAGGAGCGCCCGCTGGGTGAGGTCGGCGTGCTCTCCGATAACGGCGATGGGCTGGTCGCGCTTGTCATAGCCGTCGCACTCGATGCAGCTGTGGTAGCTCGTCCCGTAGAACGCGCGGAGGCCGGCGATGTCGGGAAGCGTCTCCTGCAGCCCCGTCGCGGCGATGACAGTGCGGGCGACCGCGCGACTGGTCTTCTTCCGCAGCTCGCAGTCCAGAACGAATCCATCGGGCCCAGCAGTCACGCTCTGCACCATCGTCATGCGGTGCTCGGCACCTTCGTACCCGAGGAACTCCTCGCGCCCCAGGCGTCGCAGCTCGAGCGGCGAGATGCCGTCGCGCGTCAGGAAGCCGTGCGAGAGAAGCGTCGCCGAGTTGCGCGGGCGATTGCTGTCGATCAGCAGCACCCGTCGACGCGCACGCACGAGGTTGAGCGCCGCGCTCAGCCCGGCGGGCCCTCCCCCGATGACGGCGACGTCGTAGACGGTCTCGGGAGCTTCGCTTGTCACAGCGAGGCGGCCAGCTTCTCGAGGCGGGAGATCGTCGACTCGCGGCCGAGGATCTCCATCGACTCGAACAGGGGTGGGCTGATTCGACGGCCTGACAGAGCCGTGCGGAGGGGCCCGAAGGCGTTCCGCGGCTTGAGACCGAGACCGTCGACGAGCGTGATGCGCAGCGCCGCCTCGAGCGACTCGTGCGTCCACTCGGCGACCGCAGAGAGCGTCTCGACGGAGGCGCGGAGAACATCGCCGGCACCGTCGCCGATCCCCTTCATGGCGTCGGCGTCGTACGTGATCGCGTCGTCGGCGGTATAGAGGAAGCTCAACAGCCCGGGAGCTTCACCGAGCAGCTGCATGCGCTCCTGGACGAGAGGCGCCGCCTGCTCGAGCACGGCCAGCTCCGCCTGGGTGGGCGGGTCGGAGAGCACGCCCGAGAGGTACGGCACGAGCCGTGCTGCGAAATCCCGCGCGTCGAGAAGACGGATGTGGTCGCCGTTGATCGACTCCGCCTTCTTGTGGTCGAACCGCGCGGGGTTGGGGTTGACGTCTTCGACGTCGAACGCCGCGACCATCTCGTCGAGAGAGAAGACGTCGCGATCGTGCGACAGCGACCAGCCCAGCAGCGCCAGGTAGTTGACGAGCCCTTCGGGGATGAATCCGTTGTCGCGGTGGTGGAAGAGGTTCGCCTCAGGGTCGCGCTTCGAGAGCTTCTTGCTGCCCTCGCCCATCACGTAGGGCAAGTGCCCGAAGCGCGGGATGAACTTCGCGATGCCGATCTCGTACAGCGCCTCGTACAGCGCGATCTGCCGGGGCGTCGACGAGAGGATGTCCTCGCCGCGCAGCACGTGCGTGATGCCCATATACGCGTCGTCGACGGGGTTCACGAACGTGTAGAGCGGGATGCCGTTCGGCCGCACCACGACGAAGTCCGAGAACGAGCCGGCCGGGAACGTGATCTCGCCGCGCACGAGGTCGTCGAAGCTCAGATCTCGATCGGGGACGCGAAGACGCAGCGCAGGAACTCGACCCTCCGCCGTGAATGCCTCCCTCTGCGCGTCAGACAGCTCCCGCTCGTGGTTGTCGTAGCCCTGCTTCGGATCGCGACCGTTGGCCACATTCCGGGCCTCCATCTCGTCGGGGGTGACGAAGCTCTCGTACAGCAGCCCCTTCTCCTTGAGCTGGGCGATGACGTCCTGGTAGATGTCATGGCGCAGGGACTGCCGGTAGGGCCCGTGGGGGCCGCCGACCTCGACGCCTTCATCCCAGTCGAGCTTGAGCCACCGCAGCGCGTCGATGATCTGCGCGTAGCTCTCTTCGCTGTCACGTGCCGCGTCGGTGTCTTCGATGCGGAAGACGAGCTTGCCGCCGGTGTGACGCGCGTAGGCCCAGTTGAACAAGGCCGTGCGGATGAGCCCGACGTGCGGCGTACCGGTGGGCGACGGGCAGAAGCGGACGCGCACATCGGCGCCGGCAGCAGTGGTGAAGGAGGCAGACATCGACGTCAATCCTACCGTCGCATTCGGCCTCTGAACTGGGGTTGTTCGCCGCGAGGGTTAAACGCAGAAAAGCCACCCCGAAGGGTGGCTTTCCTGGTGTTGCGAAGTTGAGTCCGGCGGTGTCCTACTCTCCCACAAGGTCCCCCTTGCAGTACCATCGGCGCTGAGAGTCTTAGCTTCC